>CAVVZY010000001.1:0-414095 GCA_963752925.1 uncultured Acidobacteriota bacterium
TGTCCGGTTGATGTCATAACGACGCCGGCCTCGCGACGGCCCGAGTAGACTGTTCGGTGTTCACCCCAACAGTGCTCGGACCGAAGGAGACCGAGATGCGAATTATAGGATGCGATTTGCACGCTCGCCAGCAAACACTGGCGGTGCTGGATACGACGACGGGCAGGTGATGGAGAAGACCCTGACGCACAGCGGCCGCTCTCTGAAGAGCGCTGCTATAACAGCTGTGGCGGGCTTGGGTTTGTTGATTCCTGCTGCGATGGGGCTGAATGACAATGGCCCGTTCTAGACACTTTCGCGAATTTGGCCCCGTTCCAACGGAACAACAAAACTAAGCGAGGTGCCCTAACATACGGCGTGCCGACGCCTAAGCTCGCCAATTCCTCAAATTTGTTATTTTGCCATGCGAGAATTCTCAGCGCGGAGCCGTGCGCCCCCGTTGGATACTGTACGAGTAGCTCGTTCTGCGCGTCGTCATTAACATCTATATATTCGATAGCGCCATGCCATGGTTCGTTTATTCCAGCTATTCGGGAAGCCCATCTCCGGTCACAGGTGTATATTCCCCAGTCTGGGCGGGATATTCTTAGCCATGCCCAGACCTCCACAAGAAGCAGACAGTCAAATTCGTCCACTGGCGCTAGCGCCAGGGAAAAGAAAGATCTGGGGTAGGAGTTAAACTTCTGCCGTGCGCATCTTAATAGTTGAAGACGAAGTAAAAATGGCCAAGGCGCTGCGAACTGGCCTCGAAGCGGACGACTTCTCCGTGAACGTCGCACACACGGGAGAGGATGGATTCTTCCTCGCCTCGACTGAAACCTACGATCTGGTCATTCTCGATTTGATGCTCCCCAATCGGGACGGCATGGAAGTATTGGCCGCTCTACGACAGAAAAACGTCTCCGTTCCGGTGCTTATATTGACGTCCAGAGACACCGTCGAGGACCGTGTGAAGGGTCTCGATGCCGGCGCTGACGACTACCTCGTGAAGCCATTTGCGTTTTCTGAATTGTTGGCACGCGTTCGGGCACTCTTGAGACGTGGCAAGCAGGAATCCGGCGACAAACTGAGGCTTGCAGACCTCGAAATGGATACCGCCGGGCGCGTGGTTACTCGCGGCGGGAAAGAACTCGGATTGACCGCGCGTGAGTTCGATTTGTTGGAGTATATGCTCCGCCAAAAGGGCCGGGTCATTTCGCGAGAGATGCTGGCGCGGGACGTGTGGCAAGAAACCACGCGCTACACCCCACTCGACAACGTTATAGACGTTCACGTTGCCCACCTGCGGAAGAAACTGGACGATCCATTCCGAAAGAAGCTTCTGCACACCGTGCGCGGCGTCGGCTTTGTGTTGCGCGAGGAGGCTCCCTGATGTGGATTCGCCCCAAGCGGGTGAGAACTCGGCTCACTTTAATGCACGTGGGCATGCTTGCCGGAATCCTTGCGATTTATTTTGCGGGCGTATCGGTGCTGCTGTTCTGGCAAATGAGCGGTGTCTTGAAGGAGCTGGCTGCCGAAGACTTGGAAACCGTCAAGGGACTTTTGTACGTGCAAGACGACGGTCAAGTTGGCGTGCGGGAAGACTATCACCACCACACGGATTGGAAGCAGGTCCAAGAGCGGCTGCTCGAAGTACTCGGACCGGACGGCTCCATTCTCTACCGCAATGAAAAGCTGGGTGACCGGACCATTGGCGGAGCACCCTTTGCGAGCGAGGGCGAACACGGGTACTCCGGGCGCTCCGAAAGAATGTCTGATGGAACGCCGATCATACTCATCAGCCGGAAATATGGCCTACAGGGCCGAACGATCTTGATTCGAGTTGGGTACAGTCAGGACTTGATATGGAATGAGTTGAAGGAAACACTCTTCGTTCTCCTTTTGGCTTCTCCTCTGGTGCTCGCGGGTACTGCCTATGCAGGCTATAAGATGGTTGGCCGTACGCTCGATCCGGTCACGAAGATGGCGGATCGGGCCGAGCAAATCAACTCTGAACGACTGAACGAACGACTGCCTGTTGAAAACCCAGCGGACGAGCTCGGGCATCTTGCGGGAGTCTTCAATGCGATGCTGTCCCGAATCGAGCAGGCCTTTGAACAGTTGAAGCGATTTACAGCCGACGCCTCGCACGAATTGCGCACACCGCTTGCAGCTATCCGGAGTATCGGAGAGGTGAGGCTGCAGGAGACTGCCAGGGCGGAAGAATACCGGGACACGATTGGAAGCATGCTAGAGGAACTCAACAGGCTCACCGCCATCGTCGATAGCTTGCTGACGCTGTCGCGAGCCGATGCCGGGCAGATCAGGTTGCAAGTTTCAGTCTTCCCCTTGATGGCTCTGGTGCGAGAAGCGGCCGCACTTCTGGAGATTCTCATCGAAGACAAGCGCCTTACGTTCACTCTTGCTGGAGACGAAAGCCTGGGCGCGGAGGCCGACCGACTCTATGTGCGGCAGGCAGTGCTGAACATTCTGCACAATGCGGTCAAATTTACCCCCAGTGGCGGAACAATTTCCGCGCATGTTCGATGCAAGGGGCTTTCCCAGGTTGAGCTCGCGATCACCGATTCCGGTCCTGGGATTCCCGTTGAGCAATCCGCGAAGATTTTCGACCGTTTCTACCGCGTGGATGAAGCCCGAGCAGGAGAAGACAAAGGGGCAGGTTTAGGACTCTCCATCGCCAAGTGGGCGGTGCAGGCGAACGACGGCGAAATCGGAGTTCGAAGTGCTTCGGGGACCGGCGCAACGTTCTGGATTTGTTTACCGGCCGTGGGATGCGCCTCTCCCAGCACGAAACCGTAAAATTGAAGTTCGTACGAATCTGCTTTCTTGCCCCGGCGTGTATGTAGAATCCTTCGCAGATATCTTCCATCGAGCGTGGGCAGCCCATTCAACAAGATTTGCGCAGGATTTGACCTCCTTCGACATGGACCCTGCTTCACCAAATCTTCAGAATGTCTTCAGTGGTGCTTCTGCGGCACCCGGTTTACGTTCGAGGTTGCCGCGTGGCATTTTTGGAGACGCGGCGAGGAATGCCGACTACCGGGCGGATGATCTCATGACAACAAGAGCACTGAAACCTGCGCAATTGGAGCAGTTCCGCCGACTGAGTACCTGTTTGGCTGCCAGCGCGATTGAAACTTTCCGTGTGAGGCTACCAAACACAGGATTTGCCGATTCGAGCATTCGGTGCATTTTCGAAGACCAGCCGGCGATGGCTGGATACGCCGCGACTGCTCGCATGCGAAGTTCCAGTCCACGCATGGAGACAGGCAAGTCCTACGATTATTACGACCGGACCGATTGGTGGAATCACATCCTCTCAATCCCAGCACCCCGAGTGGTTGTGATCGAGGATGTGGACGATCCTCCGGGACTGGGGGCATTCGTCGGGGAAGTCCACGCGAACATTCTCCTCGCGCTGGGCTGCATCGGGATCGTCACGAACGGCGCGGTGCGGGACCTTCCCGACATCCGGCCAACGGAATTCCAGATGTTCGCGGGCAATGTGTCTGTCTCCCACGCGTACGCCCACGTCTTCGATTTTGGTGGGGCCGTCGAGGTAGGAGGCCTGAAAGTACAGCCGGGCGATCTGATTCACGGTGACTGTCACGGAGTTCAAACGATCCCGCTGGAGATTGCCGACAAGGTTCCGGTTGCCGCGCGTGAAGTTCGGCAGCGCCGGCAGGACCTCGTGGGGCTGCGCCGCTCGGCCGGCTTCACAATCGAGAAACTCCGCCAGGCTATTCGTGATACAGCCTCGGACCACCAACTAGCGAAATGATGCCCCGGCCCACTGACACCCAGCCTCGGTGAACCCATGAGACCTCGCCACAAATCCTGCTGGAGAAGACATGCCCGGGAGTTCTGCTTGCTTTTTTTCACGGCGGGATTTCTCGTAGGATGTAACTCCGCGGGTAAGGCTGCTGCCAACGACACCGCAAACGCGCCGCACGTGGCCGTGGCCAAAGTGACGCGCCAGGACCTCGCCAGCACTCTCAACATCGCCTCAGAGTTTCTGCCGAACCAAGAAGTCACCGTGTATGCCAAGGTCTCCGGTTACATCCGGAAGCTCGATGTGAATTGGGGAACGCGCGTAAGACAAGGACAGCTCCTCGCGGTTCTGGATATCCCCGAGCTCCAGCAACAGGTTCAGCAAGACGAAGCGGCCGCGCGACGCAGCGAACAGGACGTGTCGCGCGCGAAGGAGGAACTGAGCCGGGCCGAGTCCGTTTACAACGTCGCTCATTTGACCTATTCGCGACTCGCGGATGTCCAGAAGACCCGTCCCGAACTTGTCGCCCAGCAGGAAATTGACGTGGCGCAAGGAAAGGATCTCGAAGCGAGCGCCGGCGTTTCCAGCGCGAAGGATTCACTCGCTGCATCGGACGAGGCGCTGATTGGCGCGAAAGCCGCGCTCGAACGAGACAAAGCGATGTATTCCTACTCGCGCATCACTGCGCCTTTCGATGGGGTCGTGACCGAGATCGACGCCTATACGGGAGCGCTCCTGCCGGCGGGCACATCGTCAAATAAGGGAGACCAGGCACTCTGCCATCTGGCTGAGGACCGCGTCCTACGATTGGTGATTCCCGTCCCCGAATCCGCGGTTCCCGACATACGGTCCGGCACTTCGGTCGAGGTGCGAGTGCCGGTCCTGGCGAAAGTGTTTCAGGGAATCGTTGCGCGCGTTTCCGATCAGGTGGATCTCTCTACCAGAACGATGCACGCGGAAATTGACGTCCCTAACGCCAACTTCGTCATTGTTCCGGGAATGTACGCTGAGGCTTCTTTGGTCCTCAAAGAGAAGCACGGCGCGCTGGCAGTTCCAGTGCAGGCGCTCGATCGACAGGAAGGACGTGTGACCGTTTTCGCGGTCGACAAGAGCAACAAGATCGAGGAGCGGCAGGTGCAGACCGGAATCGAGACGCCCAACCTTGTGGAAGTTGTATCCGGTCTCGACGAGAACGACCTTGTCGTCGTGGGAAATCGGAGCCAACTCCGCGCCGGAACTACAATTCAACCAAAGCTGGTTTCAAGCGGTTTGACCGGCGGAGGTACGTAATGTCGGGTTTCTCGATCCGAAATCCCTATTTCATTGTGGTCGTCTGTCTGATCATCACGGTCGTAGGTACCACGAGCGTGGTGCGCATGCCGGTTGATCTGTTTCCCGCGATTAAGATCCCGGAAGTTGTCGTGGCGACGTTTTTCAACGGCATGCCTCCCGAAGAAATCGAGACGGAAATTACAGGACGCTTCGAGCGATTTTTCACCATGGGCAGCGGAATCGAGCACATGGAGTCGAGATCGCTGCCAGGCGTTAGCATCATCAAAGTCTACTTTCAACCGGGCACCGACCCTGACGCCGACGTCAATGAGATTTCAAATCTTTCCATGGCAGATTTGCGGCGATTGCCTCCGGGAACTCTGCCGCCGGTGGTTGAGAAATTCGATGCATCGAGCTTGCCCGTTTGCCTGATCACGCTCCAAGGGCAGGGGCTGAGCGAGACGCAGCTCCGCGATTTGGGCCAATTTCAGGTTCGCAACCAGCTTGCAACCGTGCCCGGCGCTTCCGTTCCGCCACCGTTCGGAGGCAAGTACCGCCAGATCATGGTGTACGTCGATCCCGCGAAATTGCAGGCGTATCAGTTAAGCCCGATGGATATTGTTCGGGCCGTGAACAATTCCAATCTCATCCTGCCCGCTGGTGACGTGAAAATCGGCCCCTACGACTACAACATTTATACAAACAGTCAGTTTCGAGACGTGAACGGCATTAACGGCCTCCCCCTGAAGACTGTTGGCGAATCGAGCGTAACGGTCAGCGACGTGGGGCACGCGGAAGACTCGCAGCAGATCCAGACAAACGTGGTGCGAGTGGACGGCCAGCGCTCTGTCTACCTTCCGATTCTCAAGCAGGGAGGCGACACCAACACGATCCAGGTCGTGGATGGGGTCAAACAGCTGGTAACAAAACTAGTGGATGTCCCGAAGGCGCTCACAACTCGAGTGGTATTCGATCAGTCGCTCTACGTTAAACGGGCCATCGAAAATTTGCTGCACGAGGGCGGGCTCGGGCTGATCCTGACGGCATTCATGGTATTGATCTTCCTGGGCAGCACGCGCGCCACCGTGGCTGTTTTCCTGTCAATTCCCTTATCGGCCCTCGCGGCGATCATTGGGCTGTATTTCGGCGGCAGCTCGATCAACTCCATGGTCTTGGCTGGTCTCGCCCTGGTTTTCTCGCGATTGATCGACAATGCCGTGATTGTGCTCGAAAACATTTTCCGCCATCTGGAGCTTGGCGAATCGCCCGATGTCGCGGCGGAAAAGGGTGGGCAGGAGGTTTCGCTCGCGGTCCTGGCGGCGACTTTGACGAGTGCGGTGGTGTTTTTCCCCGTCACGTTTCTCTACGGCGTTAGCCGCTTTCTATTCTCCGCTCTCGCGCTGGCTGTGGTCCTGGCGCTTTTCGCTTCGTATGTAGTTGCGATGACCGTTGTGCCTCTTTTTTGCGCGCGATTCATAAAAGCGCCATCGCATGAGTCAAAAGTCGAAGACGGTGTGTCGCTCGAATCGTCCCCTGTGCGTACCGGGGCGCTGCTTGCTTGGGGCGCCCGTTTCAACGACAAGTTCGGCCAAGGCTTTCATCGCTTCCTTCAGGTGTACGACGGCTATGTGCACAAGGCCCTCGAACACCCTAGAAGGGTCCTCGTCGGCACGCTGGTCGCGTTCGTTCTTAGCCTCGGGCTATTTCCGTTTCTCGGCCTGGCATTTTTCCCACGAACCGACGCGGGCCAGTTTGTCATAAACGTAAAGACACCATCGGGCACCCGCGTCGAGATCACGAATCAGGAGGTCGGGCGGCTCGAGGACCTTATCCGCAAGACCGTGGATCCGAAAGACCTGCGATTGATCGTTTCAAACATCGGCGTGGTCTCCGGGTTTTCCTCGATTTACACGTCAAATGCCGGACCGCATACGGCCACGGTGCAGGTAGCTCTCGCCGAACAGCATTCCACCAGTAGTTTCGAGTACATCGCCCGAGTGCGGCGCAAAGTTGAAGAGGAAATGCCGGAGCTCAGTACATATTTCCAATCCGGAGGCATGGTAGATGCCGTTTTGAATCAAGGTCTGCCGGCTCCCATTGATGTTCAGGTGAGCGGATCGAATCTCGATTCGGACTACGCGGTGGCCACACGATTAGCCGGCGAAATTGGGAAGATTCCGGGCGTAAGCGACGTGTACATTCCTCAGGATCTTGATTACCCATCCCTTCAACTGAACGTGGATCGGCTGCGAGCAAGCGAGCTTGGACTGAATCAGAGGGAGGTTGTGGACAACGTCATCACTGCGCTCACCTCCAACGGAATGATTGCTCCCAGTTACTGGATTGACCCCAAGTCCGGAAACGATTACATGCTCACGGTTCAGTATCCGGAACGCAACGTTCAGAGCCTCCAGGATCTTCGAGACATCCCTCTTCGTTCGCCTAAAGCGCAGTTCCCTGCGCTTCTTGACGCCGTCAGCAAGATCACGCGTTTCAACGCTCCGACTGAAATTGACCATTACCAGGTTCAGAGATCCTTCGACGTGTATGTGAATCCGTCCACGGAGGACCTTGGCCGCATCGCGAGCGCAGTTCGCAAGATTGTGGCTGGAACAAATCTGCCCGAAGGCACGCGCGTGAATCTCCGTGGAATGGTTCAGGGGATGGAGGCTTCGTTTCAGAGCTTCGGACTGGGCCTCACGCTGTCGCTCGTCCTTCTCTATCTAATCCTGGTCGCTCAGTTCCGCTCGTTTTTGGATCCGATCCTAATATTGCTCGCCGTACCCACTGGCGTTATCGGAGTGCTCCTGACCCTGCTTCTCACGGGCACGACGCTCAACGTCATGTCGCTGATGGGGCTGATCATGATGGTCGGGATTGTCGTCTCCAACAGCATATTGATTGTGGAATTCGCGCACCGGCTGGAAGAGAACGGAATGATCGTGCGCGACGCGATCATCACGTCGTGCCGAATCCGATTGCGGCCCATTCTGATGACCTCCCTGGCGACCATCATCGGTCTATTTCCGCTGGCCCTGAAATTGGGTACAGGAAGCGAGCAATATGCACCGCTTGCACGTGTGATCATCGGCGGTCTGATTACTTCGGTGGCTCTCACGGTTTTTGTGGTTCCGGCTGCCTATCTGCTGATCTACCAGAGCCGCAAAGGTGCTCAAGCTTCCCCGGTCGCGGAGGGCGCTCAATGAGAATGTCGGAACGCCTGCTGGCGATCACCGGCTTCGCCGCGCTCGTTTGCGGATCGGTGGCCGCCCAAGGCGCACAGAAATTGAGTCTGAAGGATGCGGAGCAGATTGCCATTCAGAATCATCCGCAGATTCAGGCCGCAGCGGACGTAGCATCCGCGGCCAAGGCGCAGGTGACTGAGGCCCGCTCCTCTTATTACCCGACGGTCTACGGGAGCATCACCGCGGTGGATTCGGAAAACAATAGCCGAATAACGGCCGGTGGATTGAATAACCCCATCATCTACGAACGCTACGCCAATGGCCTGACCGTCTCGCAACTGGTCACGGACTTCGGTCGCACCCATGAGCTGGTCAAGAGTTCAAACTTGCATGCCCAGGCGAATCAAGAAAGAGTGGTCGCGACGCGGGCGGACGTTCTACTCGGGGTGGATCGCGCGTACTTTGTCGCGCTCAGGGCGCAGGCGGTATTGACTGTCGCCCAGGAAACCGTCAAAGAGCGCCAGCTCGTCGCCGACCAGGTAGGCGAACTCGAAAAGAACAAAATCAAGTCGGGTCTCGATTTGAGCTTTGCAAACGTGGATCTTGCCCAGGCTCAGCTCCTGCTGCTCCAAGCCCAAAATGATCTCGACACGTCTTACGCGGATCTTTCAGCGGCGCTCGGCTACGGAGACCAAAGAACATACGAACTGACGGACGAGCCACAGCATGCCGCCCCGCCAGCCGACTTCTCCAGCCTCCTTCAGCAAGCAATCCACGACAGGCCGGATCTGATCAGCTTACGACTGGACGCGGCCTCAGCACACAGCTACGCGACTGCCGAACGCGACTTGTGGTTTCCGACAATATCGGCCGCGGGAAGCGCCGGACTGACTCCGTATGGCGCAGATCAGCTCGCGCCACGCTATGCGGCCGCGGGTGTGAACGTCAATATTCCAATTTTCAACGGGCGCTTGTTCGGAGCGCTGCACTCGGAAGCGAATTCGCGCGCGAACGCACAGGAGCAGTATCTGCGCGATCTGCAAAACCGGGTCGTTCGAGACGTTCGCACAACCTGGCTGAACGCAAATTCCGCATTTCAGCGCCTCGCACTTACAGATCAGCTCCTGAAGCAAGCGACCGACGCGATGGATCTCGCCCAGGCGCGATACAAACTGGGGTTGAGTTCCATTATAGAGCTCAGCCAAGCCCAGCTGAACATGACGCAGGCTGAGCTTGGATCCGCCAGCGCGAAATACGATTACGAGACTCAGCTTTCGGCGCTCAACTATCAAATCGGGGCGCTGCACTAATTGCCGTCGTCGGGCCTGTACTCGGCGCGGTGGCTGGCTAACTCTCGATTAGTCGGATTACAGGACAAGTGCCTTCGCGGGCCTGAAACAGGCTATCGACCCAATCCGGCAGCCAACTCAATCTGCGGCAGGGCTGCCACGAAATCGCCGAGAAAAGTTCCAAAATCGTCCCCTTGGGCGCGCCAATCCTCCCGCGCCAAATTGTGCGAGCACGCGCCGGTTCTTGCGGAGCACAAGAGGACCCTCTCGGCTGCTTGAGCTCTCCCCGTGTACGAGAAGATTCTCTCAAAAACTCTTTCGGTACCGAGGCCCATAATCGCGTCCAACTTGCGTCCAGAATCTACCCGTTGGGGGCTCTTTTCTGATGTTCCAGGGGTACAAGTGTCGCACAATCAACAGAACTTAGTTCATCGGTCCCGGTCTGTGGCACCGAGGGTCGCGGGTTCGATCCCCGTCGCTCACCCCAATTCTCTCAATCAGTTCGCCCGTACCGAGTCCTCAGCCTTTGCACAGTCATTGCACAACGCCTCTAACTGCTTCATTGCCTCCAGGGTGTTTTCGGGCACGTCCTTGATGTAATGCCGCTCGGTCGTGCTCACGTTCGAGTGCCGAAGCAACGTCACGATCTGTTCCGCTTTGCACCTCTTGATTGGCATATCCAGCCGTCCTCCTCGTGAATTCTCTCTCACGTCGTAGTACAAGAACTCGGGCTAGTCAGTCCCTCTAGCTGGTCCCGGCATAGGGTGCCTTCGGGCTGATACGGAGCTGGCGGGGTACTAGGAACCACTCGTCCGGTCATCCGACTAATCAGGAGTTACACTATTCGGTGGAGTAAGAGGGTATCTTATTTCACTTTCTTGTAAATATCGGGAGCGGCCGGCCCCTCCACGCTGAGGAGGCCCATGGCGCCGCGGTCAACCCGGAAGATAGCATGGTCCAGAAGCGTGTAATTCCCGGGCACTTGTGGCTGGAAATCGAGTACGGAAGCTCCGCCTGGCGGCACAAGCGTGGTCTGGATGTTACGCGCCGGATCGGTGAGACCTCCTTCCCGGTAGACTCGATCGAAGATCACCCCGATGATGTGAAATGAGGAGATCTTGTTCGGCCCAAGATTGCCGAAGTAGATTCGCAGCGTCTCGCCGACCCGGGCCTTGAGCGCCCCATGGCCCATCAAGGACGAAACATTGCCGTTGAACACAATGTATTCCGGAGTTTCCGCGGCGGCCTTGCGCGAAGAATACGCCTGCAGGCCAGGTTTGCCCACGGCGCCTTCGGTGTAGAATTCGCTCTGCATCACGTAGAACTCTCGATCGACTTTTGGCAAGCCGCCCTCGGGTTCGACCAACACCAGACCATAGAGCCCATTGGCCATGTGCGCAGGCATGGGATTGGCCGCGCAGTGATAGATGAATAGGCCCGGCTTGAGTGCTTTGAATTCTGCCACCGATTCCTGGCCAGGATCGGCCATCAGCACCGGGGCACCACCGCCCGGTCCGCTGACAAAATGAAAATCGACCGTGTGTGTCTTGTCGCTTGATCGATTCTTCAGGTGCACTTCCACGGTATCTCCCACACGGACTCGAATGAAGGGGCCAGGTACATGTCCGTTGTACATCCAAAAGTTGTAGGTGATGCCGCGGGCTAACTCGCCGTTCTGCTCCGTGACCTCCAGATTGACGACTACCTTTGCTGGCTGAGATCTGGTGATGGGAGGCGGAACTTGTGGTGCAAAGGCCACCTCGGCTGGGCCTGCCTGTTGACTGGCGGAGTCCTGGCATCCTGCAGCAGCGCCAAGTAGGCTGACAGTTGCTACTACCCAAACTACTCTCGCGATCCAGCTCTTTCGAGTTGGGCTTGCCTTGACGGTGGTCATGGCTTGTCTGCTCCGGAGGCCTGTGCAGTTTGGCTCTTCAAGGTGAAATCAGCTCTTGTTGGCTTACCCGCTTCCACGGCGATTTCCTGCTCGCTTTCGCCAAGACTCTCGCTCCATACCTTCAAGTGGTAATGACCCGTCGGGACTCCATCCAGCCTGAACTTCCCGCCGTTCTCACTGATTGCGTAGTACGGATTTTTGGCAACTACCACGTAGGCTTCCATCCATCCGTGCAAGTCGCAGCGAACGCTGATCACGTCAGGCCGCAGGAAGCTGAGGGAAATGTCGTGCTGCAACGGGCTCATCGACTCGTTATAGTCCCGATTGTGTTGGGCGCGGGTGTGTACGCTATGGGGGATTGGATCCCCACTGGTGATATTCACGTCGCCTACCTGCATGACCACCACGTGAGGAAGATAGGTGCAGTCCTTCTGGTCAATCTTGGCCGGTGGAAAGGAAAACGGCTTTCCGCGCTGGATATCATCGATCCAGACAACAGCATCATCTACACCGCCGTTCTCCACTCGCACCAGATAGACCTCACGAGTTTCCCCGCAGACATCGACATCCTGTGCGACTTGAATCCTCTTGGGTGGCGGCGGCACTCCCTGGAATTGAACTCTGCCCTCCACTACGCTTCCCGGTAGTTCCTGCACTGTATATTGCGGGGCACTTTGTTCCTTTGATCTTCGACATCCGAAAAGCGCGATAGAAAGGACGATCACCGCCCAGACCCGCCGGTTCATCGGAAAATGCTTACATAGGGCCCATCTTGATCTTGATTCCGCGGGCATGGAACCTTCTCCTGTCCCACTACGTCCATTTCGAACTCGGCAGCGTGCACAATCCGTCAAATCCCTGATGACGTGACGATTTTCTCGCTCATACGGCGCTTTCCTCGCGGAGCGTCTTTCCGGTCAGCCGGGCTATGACGGCGCGGACCAACCCCGCGAAAACGACGAGCCAGACGAATAACGCAACAAAGACGAAGTACTTTGGAATCGGCCGTAGGAAGGTCAGTCCGGTCACTTCAGCCAAGCGGTACGTACAGGTCGTGTACATGCCAAGGGGAAAAACCATGCCCCAGTAGAGCGGGTCGTAGACGAACGGCAGCCTTTTGTATGCGTGACGCCAAACCGCCAGGATCACCAACATCGGAAACCACCAAGTTGCCGTCGACCAGTAAAACAGTGTGAAACCCTTCACAAATGGAGCGATCTGCTGCAAGAGGTCCACGCCGGCGGAAAAACGCAGGAGCATGGCACCGCCTAAGGCAGAGACGGCCATCGCGCCCATGTTGATCCAATAATGCGCCTTCAGATCGCGTGCCTGGAGTGGGAAGAAGGTATAGCGGTAAAAGATCAGAGAGATCATCCAAATATAGAGCATTCCCCCGCTTGACCAGAGCGCGACAGATACAAAAGCAATCTTGTCGATCTGGCCGGGGAACGCCTGCATCACCTGGGCACCAAGCGTGGCGACAGCTTGCGTGGCGACCACGGCGACGAGCCACCCGCTGTGAATGCCCTCCGCCAGGGTTGGCTTCTTCTCCTTAACTGTGAAGGCCGCGAACACCGCGTAGACGATCACGAACAGCATTGCGCAGGAAGCAATCCACAGCGCCGCGCCGAGACGGTACATACCGAACAGGATCACGTTCTGGCTTCCCAGAACTGCTGTCCCAGCGACCAGCGTGAAGAACCCGACACCCACCTGATGATCGATTAAGTCTTGGAAGACCGCCCGCGGGAAGAAGACGATCCGGGCCAGGGTCATGGCCACTAGGAGCGCATAGGCGATAAGGCCGATTCCCGCGAGCACGCGACCCACCAGAAACATTCCAGTAAGGTGCGCGGCGATGGCCACGATTCCGGTCGCCATCACCATCGCAAAGTACGCGGGACTTAGCGTGCGCACCTGCTCCCGGACCAGCGGCCAAATCGTGACGCGAGTTATCGCCACCGGTTTGGGGAGGTGCGTCACTGCAGTCATCCGCGATGCTCCTTAGCGGCTCATTCGCGCTGATGTCGGCGGGCCTGACGCCTCATTGATTTGTGCGGGAGAAGCTTGCGGCGAGGTCTCCTCGCGCGCGTATTTGAGAATCCAGGCCATCGAAAGCGAAAACAGCGATAGAAAGATGAACGTGATGAAACCGATGGCATAGCCGGGCTGACCGAGATTGCGCACGGCAAAGGCCATTACCGGTGGAATCACGAATCCACCGAACGCGCCGAGCCCACCCACCCATCCGGCAGCGCCTCCCACGGCTTGTGGCACGGCCTGGGGCACGATCTTGAAGACAGCGGCGTTGCAAATTCCCATGCCGAACGCCATCAAGATTTCTCCAGGAACGGCAAGTTCAAACTGGCGCGAACTCGTCATAACCAGCGCACCGACCAGCGTGATTAGCAGCGCCAGAATCGCCGTGTTTTCTCCTCCTTCTTGCAGCCGATCGGAGAGCACGCCGCCCGCGACGCGAATCAGGGAGGCGACAATCGAAAACACCGCGGTCAACATCAGGGCATGCCCCACGCTCACGCCGAAGAAAGAAGTCCAGTAGATGGGCAGCCATGCGGTCAGCGCCATGAAACCACCGAAGGTCGTGAAGTAGATCCAGACGAGCGCCCAAGTCCGCCACACTCGAGCAGACAATCGCAGGCTGTCCTTCAGGCTTCCGGCTGGAAATATGTCCTGTCCGAGTTCGCTTGCGCGGACCCGCGCATCTGCGGGCGCCAGGCCTTTCGCTAGCAGCTGAAAGTAAGGGCTATTCCTGCCAAGGACTTCATAGAAAATTGTCCCAGCGGCGAGGATGCACAGCCAGAGAATGTAGGACCACGCAAGGCCGAAGTGACGCAGGGCAAATGGCACAAGCAGCAGGAAAATGCCCGGTGCAACGTTGCCGACTCCGGCGAAGATGGCGAGAGCGCGTCCCTGCTTCCGTTGCTGGAACCAATACGAAACCTGGCTGATACCAACGGAGAACGTTGCGATTCCGCAGCCGCTCAATACGCCAAGGACCATCAGCAGCGGATAGCTTGTGTAACTCAGATGTGTGGGATAGAGAAAGCGAGCGACCAACGACAGGCCGACCATGCCAACCACGGAAAGACTCAGCAGCCAGAGAAACGGTTTGCGCCCCCCGCTGGTGTCCACCCATGCCGAAAACGGAATCCGCAGCAGCGAACCCGAAAGCGAGGGCGCGGCAACGAGAAAACCAAGAGCCAGTGGGCCCAGTCCCATGACCTTCTGGAAGAGGTTCGCGGACGGTCCAAAAAGAGCGACTGCGGCGAAGCCGACGAAGAAGCCCAGCGTCGCACTCCACAGGGCTCGCCGGGGTGATCCCACGATGTCGTTCATGGTGCTCCTCCCTCCACGCCTGCTTCAGAAGCGAAGATTCGTTTCGACGAAAGCGAATTGACCGTTGGGATCTTTGGGATAGATGCTGGCGATCACGGCCTTACCCCAAGCGTGTCCGTAGTAGAGCCCGACGGCGAAGTCTCGCGTCATCTGATAGTCGGCGCTGATATCCCAGACGTTGGCCAGGCTACGGTTGCCGTTGCTGGGGCGCCCCGTGTATCCGAACGTATGCGGCTGGAAAGCGCCTCCGCCCAGATACCAGAGATCGTTTCGGCTGGACAGACGCAATGCGTGCAACTCGCTGCGGAGCGCGAGCTTTGAATGGGGACGAAGATTGAGCGATCCGTAGAAGTCTTCGTTGTTCTCCATGTTGTAGAACGGCGTGCGCGCATAGAGGCGCGGAGTCGGAAGAACTTGGAAGAAAGTCCCATGGACTGAGTCGCTGGAATTGCCGTCACCACTCCCGTAGGAGTATCCTGCGCTAAGCCACGGCTTCAAGGTCTTCACCGGCGGCTGCCAGCCGAATTCACCGACAAATGCGCCGGCGCGCTGCGTGAGCCGTCCCCAAGCGCCCGTCTGAACTGCGCCCCAAACAAAGAAGTCAAACTTGCCGGCGGTCCCTGTATTGAACACGTGGAGATAATCTCCACCGTAGGTTCCGATTTGGATCTCCCCGTGGTCCGCCGAGCGCGCTGCCTGGGGACGGTTGTCCGTCTTGAGCACGCTCGTGCGGTGATCGATGTAGCCCAAGCCAAATAATCGCAGCTCGCCAGCGCTGTGCTCGGCCCCCGTCGGCAAGGTCAGGGCGCCATAGTAGACATCCACATCCAGCTCGCCCATGCCATCAATTTGATAGACGCCCCGCGTCGTTCGAGCGCCGAATACGGTGACATCACCCTTGCCCAAGGCATAGTGGAATTGCGCGCCGTCGTAGCTCCGTTGGACGGCCGAAAAGCTAAAGTTGCCGATCAGGCGTTGAGCGATGCGGGTCTGCACGATTGCGGCGAGCGTGGCGTCTTTTGGTTTCACCTCAGCGCCATCGAAATATTCGAAGCGTCCCAGCTTCAATCTGCCTTGCCCAAGCTGATTGAATTGGACGTAGGCCTGTTTTACGAATGCGTTGACGTTGTTGCGGCCATTCCCGTTCGCGGCATAGTATGTGCCGCCTGGCCCGAGTTGCCCCTGCGGCGGCGCGACGACGGCGTTTCTGGGCAGGAAGAGTATCGCGTCCTGAGCAGCCTCCAACTGCCAGTCGAGACGCTTACTTTCCTGCCCGATCGCGACACGCAAAAGCGAATGAGGAAAGGCGTACGAATTCTGGCCTGAACTACCTTCGAACCAATCCCAGCCTTCCACGCGCACGCGCCAATTGCCCGAAATCTCAAGCGGCCCCAGCTTGTGTTTGGTGGTTTGCGTGGAGTCAGGCTTCGGCGGCTGCGATCCCGATTGCGCCTGAGACTGCGAAACCGATTGCGATGCCAGCTGCGATTGCCCCCACCCTGGGACCGCGCAGAGAAGCACGAGACCAAACAGGGCCGCTGCGGTGGCGGCGCCGCAGGGCCGGACACAATCGTACCGAGCCTCTTTCGACAAATGCAGCCACCTGCTCACAAGGATTCGCCGGGGGCGCGATACCAGCGCACGACCTGATTCTTGCGCCAGAAGTAGGGGTTCGGCGCCACGAGGATGTGCACCAGACGCGTGAACGGCGCGACTGCGATCAGCGTATAAGCCATCACGATGTGGAATTTCACGATCAGTGGCATCATCGCGATAAAGCCCAGATCCGGGTTGAACCTGACGAGCGACCAGAGATACGGCGTCACCGCTGCCGCGAACCACGACGAACCCCACGGATGGAAGACGGCGACGTACACGCCGCTCACCACTTGCGCAAGGAGGAGCACAAAGACGACCCAGTCCATTCCGGTCGTGACCGCACG
Source organism: uncultured Acidobacteriota bacterium (assembly GCA_963752925.1). Classification (GTDB taxonomy): domain Bacteria; phylum Acidobacteriota; class Terriglobia; order Acidiferrales; family UBA7541; genus Palsa-295. The sequence goes on from CAVVZY010000001.1 coordinate 16,713, forward strand.
GACTTTCGAGAATGTGAGCCGCCGATGGATCGCACCGCAAAGACCAATCAGTGTCAGCAAGCCAAAGATCAGCGCGGAAATTTCCAGTACGTAGAGACGCAGCGGCCGGCTATTCCAGGCAAGAATTTCGCGCGGGATCAGGAAAGCGACGATGTGCCCCAGGAGAACGACGACGACGCCATAGTGGAACGGCACGAGCCCCCAGAAGTGCTGTTTGTTTTCGAGAAACTGCGACGAAAAGCTCGAATAGGTGAACGGAGCCTTGCGGTATCGCATGATGGTGCCCAGAAAGAAGACGAACATCGCAAGATAGGGGAAAACCATAAAACACAACCCGTCAGCAAAAGGCAGAGCGGAAGTCATCACCGTCCTCCTGAGTTCAGAATGCGAAATGCGGGTTCCGCCGGTACTGTTTCAGGATCGGGCCGTGGATACCGGTGCTCGAGCACGTGGCTGACAGCCAACAAGGCGTTCTCGAAAGGGTTCGACTTCCCCTTAAGTGCCGCGCGCATCTTGTCCAATGCCGGGAACAAACATGCCGTCGCAAAGTCGGCAGCTTCCTGCGGTTCCATGTGGCCGAGGGCCGCGAGAGCGTGCGTGAGGTGATCCGGCAACTCAGTGGATTCGGCAACGCCGAGCCGGCGCAATTCTACGCGCATTTTCACCAGGAACTCGCCGCGCTCGTAATTTTCGCCAAACAGATGCCAGCCGACCTCAAGCGAGCAAGCCGGATCGAGATCGAACGTGGCCGCGTAAAGCTCCTGAAGCCCTTCGACAGTAAAACTCCGCGTCTGTTCGAGGAATTCGCCAAGCGGCACGGCTGCTTCCGGATCACTTTCAGCAAGCGCCTCAAGGCAAAGCACTGCTTTGCTCAGATATTCCTCTCCCGGATAACCTACCAGCGAAGCGAGCAGGTCGAATTCATTCGCTTCCGTCATCACATTCCTCTCTTCGGGCCGGAAAGGAATCCAAACCCCACGCTCTGCTTGTGCTCGAGCGGGTCTTCCATCATCTCGATCGCTTCTTCGCGGTGCATCGGGGGAATGACGAAGCGGTCGTCAAACGTGCAGAGCGAAGTAAGCTCGTAGATCGCCTCGGCCTCCGCCGGCGAGCAATCTGCCTCACTCAGCATGCGCATGGCGGTCTTCTCATCCACGTCGCCGACTGTCTTGAAGCGGCGATACCAGCGGACCGCCTTCTGCTTGCGCAAGGCGTAGCGCAAGGGGCCTTCTTCGCCCGCTCCGAAAAGATTCGCCAGGAACTTCATCGGCACGCGCGCGTCTTCGATGTCGTGGAAGAGATCATCCGAGACGTGATTGATCGCGCCGTCCGTCCGGCTCGACATCACCGGAGACATCGGCGGCACGTAGAACAGCATCGGCATCGTGCGATATTCCAGGTGCGGCGGCAGCGCCAGCTTCCATTCCTTGACGAAACGGTAGACGGGCGACTTTTGCGCCGACTCGATGACCGAGTCGTGCACGCCGTTCGCGCGCGCCGCAGCGATCACTTCGGGATCGTTCGGATCAAGGATCAGCGAGCGCTGGCCTTCGATCAGTTGATCGTTTGGCAGGCTGGCCACTTCTTCGATGCGCGACGCGTCGTAGAGCAACACGCCGAGGTAGCGGATGCGGCCGACGCAGGAATGGAAGCAAGCGGGCGCTTGGCCGGTTTCGAGTCGCGGGAAGCAGAGAATGCACTTCTCCGATTTGCCGGTGTCCCAGTTGAAGAACATCTTCTTGTAGGGGCATGCCGCAACGCACGCGCGCCAGCCGCGGCAGCGCGTCTGGTCGACGAGCACGATGCCGTCTTCCCCGCGCTTGTACAGCGCCCCCGACGGGCATGACGCAACGCAGGAAGGATTCAGGCAGTGATTGCAGATGCGCGGGAAATAGAAGAACACCAGCCGCTCTACGGCCATGAGTTGTTGCTGCGTGTCGTGGCTCAGGCCTTTTAGATTGGGGTCGTTCGCCGCATAGATCGGAGAGCCGCCGAGGTCGTCGTCCCAGTTCGGCCCAGCTTCGATATTGATGAGCTCGCCGGTCACCATCGATTTCGGCCGGGCGGTGGGTTGGTCGTCCCCTGCCGGAGCGGTGAACAGGTGCTGGTAATCGTATGTCCAGGGCTCGTAATAGTCGTCCATCGTTGGCATCGACGGGTTGTGGTAGATATTGAAGAGCGTCTTTGCCTTGCCGGTGGATTTCAGTCGAAGCTTGCCGTTATGCATCTCCCAGCCGCCATGGTATTTCTCCTGGTCCTCCCAATCGGTGGGAAAGCCGGTGCCCGGCTTCGTCTCGACATTGTTCCACCACATGTATTCGGTGCCCCTGCGGTCGGTCCAGATGTTTTTGCAGGCGATGCTGCATGTGTGGCAGCCGATGCATTTGTCGAGATGAAAAACCATCGAAATCTGCGAGCGAACATTCATTGCAGCGCTCCTCTCCCTACCATTTCAGTTCGGGCAGCTTGCGCACGAAGGCATGCGTATCGCGATTGCTTCCGGTCGGGCCCCAATAGTTGAAGTGGTACGTAAACTGGCCGTAGCCGCCAACCATCAAGTTCGGCTTCAGCCGCGTGCGTGTCAGGCTGTTGTGGCCCCCGGCGCGACGACCCTTCCGCATTGGCGACTTTGGCACCGAAAGCGTGCGCTCCGGCGCGTGGTATTGAATGCACATGCCGCGCGGAATACGCGCGCTGACGGCGGCGCGAGTCACGACCACGCCGTTGTCGTTGTGTACTTCGACCCAGTCGTTGTCCACGACGCTGATGTCGGTCGCGTCCTTGTCGTTCATCCAGAGAGGCTCGACGCCGCGGGAAAGGGTGGTCATGCGGTGGTTGTCGCCGTAGGTCGAATGGATGTGCCACTTCCCGTGCGGCGTCAGATAGCTCAGCATCTTTGTAGGTCCGGCCTCTTGGCTCAGGCGCAGGTCACCGTATTGGGCGGGTGACGGCTTTGGCTTGTAGGTTGGCAAGTGCTCCCCGAATTGTATGTAGCCTTCGTGGTCCAGGTAGAAATGCTGACGTCCCGTCAGCGTGCGCCAAGGCACGCCACATTCCACGTTGTAGGTAAAAGGGGAGTACGCGCGCCCGTTTTCGGTCAAGCCGGACCACATCGGGCTGTTGATGAGACGCTGCGGCAGACCTTGCAGCCCCTTGTAGTCAACTCGAACGCCGCGGTTCTTTTCGGCCAGCTGCACGAGCGGGAGTCCGACCTTTTCTTCCATGTTTTTGTAGGAGCGGTAGGCAAGTTCTCCGTTCGTAACCGTCGCGAATTGCAGAATCAGGTTGCACGCGTCTTCATCATCGGCAAGTGATGGATACCGTTTCCCTCCCCAAGAACTCGTCGGCAGCGTCCGAACGCATTCGTCGTAAAGATCGTCCACGGCATAGCTCGTGCCATGAACGCCGAGACCGTTTTCGCGAACGAGCGGCCCGAAGGAAATGAACTGGTTGTAGAGATTGCGGTAGTCCCGGGCGACGAGCTTGAATCCGGGCATCGTCTTGCCGGGAATCGGTTCGACCTCGCCGCGTTTCCAGTCCGCGATCGACGGCTGTGCGATCTCCGCGGGCGTGTCGTGCGCGAGCGGCGAAGCCACCAAATCCCAAACGGGCGCCGGAAAGTGCGGCTGCGCGAGTTCCGAAAACTTTTTCGCGACGGCCTCGAAAATCTGCCAGTCGCTCTTCGATTCCCAGCACGGGGGCACGGCGGCTGACAGCGGATGAATGAAACTGTGCATGTCCGTGGTATTCAGGTCGGCCTTTTCGTACCAGGTCGCGGCCGGCAAGACAATGTCCGAATAGAGAGCCGACGTGTCCATGCGGAAATTCAAATCCACGACCAGATCCATCTTTCCAACGGGCGCCGTCTCGTGCCACGCGATCTCCTGAACGGAATCCTTGGCCATGTCTTCGGCGATGGCGTTCGTATGCGTGCCGAGATAGTGCTTCAGGAAGAACTCATGGCCCTTTGCGCTCGCCAGCAGCGCGTTGCCGCGCCAGATGAACCAGATCCGCGGCCAATTCTCCTGGGCGTCGGGGTCCTCAACAGAAAACTTCAGCTTGTTCTCAGAAAGCTGCCGCACGACGTAGGCGTTGATTTCATCCTGATTCTTCGCACCCGCCGCTTCAGCCTGCTTTACCAGCTCGAGCGGGTTCAAGTTGAATTGCGGATAAAACGGCAACCAACCGTTGCGCACGGCGCGCACTTGCGTATCAGCGGTGTGGCCGGTCGCGAGCGAACCCGGCTTTTGATCCGCCGGCACCGTGTGGTAATCGGTGAAGCTCTTCTCGTAGCGCCACTGGTCCGTGTGGATGTAGTGCCAGCTCGGCGCGTTCTGCAAGCGAGAGGCTGGGAACCAATCTCGCGCGAACGCGATCGCCGACCACGGTTCCATCGGCGCGAGCTTCTCCTGACCCACGTAATGCGCCAAGCCGCCACCATTCACGCCCACGCAGCCCGAAAACATCAGAGCGTGAATCGCGGCGCGATACATCAAATTTGCGTGGTACCAATGATTGACTCCCGCTCCGATGATGACCATGCACCGGCCCTTCGTCAGCTCGGCGGTCTTCGCCCATTCGCGCGCAAAGCGGATCACCACGTCGCGGCCCATGCCGGTATATTTCTCCGCCCAGGCCGGTGTGTAGGGTTGCGACTCGTCGTCGTAGTCTCGCGGATATTCGCCGGGCAGGCCGCGCGAAACGCCGTACTGCGCCATCAGCAGGTCGTATACGGTCGCCACTGTCACGGTCTTGCCATCGGCCGTGCGGATCTTCTTGACCGGAATGCCGCGCAATATCGTGCGGCCCTCGCCGAAATCGTCGAACCGCGCCTGAACCACTCCGTCACTTGCCGGGAGGAATGTAAGCGTGGGATCGATCTCGCTCCCATCCACGCCGTCTTTCAAAATCAGGTTCCACTTGCCCTTCTCCTTGCCCCAGCGGAACCCCGAGCTGCCCATGGGCATCTTCGGGCGCAGATCCTTTGCATCCCACATCAGGAATTTCCAAGCGCCGTTCTCAACTCCTGAATAGCCCTCGAGCCGATTGGCGCGAAGCATCTGGCCCGGCTGGAAGAAGCCTTCTTTTTCATGCAACTCGACAAGGTACGGGGCGTCCGTATACTTCTTCGTGTAGTCGAGGAAATAGGGCGTCTGCTTTTCGTGGTGTGCTTCCTTGAGCAGGACGTGGTTCACGGCCATCCACCACGCACCATCCTGCCCGGCGTTGATCTCCACCCACTCGTCAGCGTATTTCGACACTTGACTGAAATCCGGCGAGAACACCCACATCTTGGTGCCGTTGTGGCGCGACTCGGCGGCGAAGTGGCAGTCGGGAGTGCGCGTCATGTTCAGGTTCGAGCCCATCACAGCGAGCAGCTTCGCGTTGTACCAGTCCGCGGATTCGTGGACGTCGGTCTGATCGCCCCAGGTTTCCGGTGAAGCGCTCGGCAAGTCGGAGTACCAGTCGTAGAAGGAAAGCGAAACACCGCCCATCAGTTGCAACAGCCGCGAACCTGCCGCGTAGCTGATCATGGACATCGCTGGGATCGGTGAGAACCCGGTGATGCGGTCGGGACCATGTTTCTTGATCGTGTATATGCAGGACGCAGCGATCAGTTCGAGAACCGTGTCCCACTCGGCGCGGCGAAAGCCTCCCTTGCCCCTTGCCTGCTGCCAGCGTTGGCGAGCCTCGGGATTTTCCACCAGCGACGCCCAGGCTTCCACCGGATCAGCGTACTTGGCGCGCGCTTCCTTCCACAGATCGAGCAGCACTCCGCGCGAATAGGGATGCTTCACGCGCAGCGGGCTATAGAGATACCAAGAGTAAGAAATGCCGCGCTGACAACCGCGTGGCTCGTAAGGAGGTAGTCCGGATTCGAGCATGGGATAGTCGAGACCCTGCATTTCCCATGTGACGATTCCGTCCTTCACATAAATCTGCCAGGTGCATCCGCCGGTGCAGTTCACGCCGTGCGTGCTGCGTACGATTTTGTCGTGCTGCCAGCGGTTGCGATAGAACTCCTCCCATCCCCGCAGTTGCGGGTTCGATTCATCGCGAATCCATGAAAGAGCGTCTTTGCGCTTCATTGCTCACCTCGCACTTGTGCCCGGACCATGGTTCGCCGGACGGACCGGAATCGTCCTCGCCACGCAAGTTGGAGCAGGGCAAGTCCAACCAGCATCCCGCCGAAGCCGAACAGGACAAATTTCACTACCAAAGAAGAATCCGCAGGCCGGCTGCGGTTGTTCGCGTCGTCGATCACTGCGAGCAGAGGAAGAACTTCCTCAGGTTGCAGCGCATAGTTGCGGAAGACGGATTGCATCGTCTGCGTCGGCGGAGCAGACAGCCACGCGCCAAGGCCCTTCCGTCCACCGAGCCGATCAAATACTTGCGTTAGATCTGGGCCGAGCCGCCCGCCGCCCAGGCCACCAATTGTTCCGAGTGTGTGGCATGAGGCGCATGCGGGACCGCCGTTGGCGAGCCGCCGTTCGCCAAGAAAGATTTGCCGACCGATCACGACGTCACTTGCAGTGAATGGCCGGTCGCTAATGGTGACGCCAGCCAATTCAGATTTCGCAGGACCCGGCGCCCCTGAAATTACGTCGAGCAGGGCACCAGCCAGATCGGGCGTCATGCCCCCGATGTTGGGCATCACTAGACCATGCGCATCCTGCAGGAGCTGAGCGGCATACGGGTCGCCGCTATCAATCATGGCCTTCGGACTCTGAAGGAACTTGATGAGCCACGCTCGATCCTTCCGCTTCGTGACGCCGTCCAAATCGGGACCGATGAGGTGGCCTCCGCCTATCGTGTGGCACATTGAGCAGTTCTGCCGAAAATAGTCCGCCGGCACCTGAGCTCGCGTCACGGCCGGACTGCCCAGGCATGCCAATGTGCTGATCGCCAAGAGGCCGATTCTTACGGTCCAAGCTGATCTCATGGCCGATCCTGCCTTTCACGAGTGACTTCGATTTTGGAAAAAGCACCGGTCCCACGGGTGTGACGTTGATGGCCGGACTGGTACTTGCCCGGAGTCTGTTCCAGCTCACGCACTAGCGCACCAACGGTCGTCCCTTCCAACAGCGTCTGGAAATTCTCCCGAAGAGGCGCCCATCTGCCGTGGAGGGGGCACGGGGTGGTGGGCGAACAGTTGCCGATTCCGAGGGCGCACCGGTCAACGTCTGAGGGGCCGTCGGTTGCACGCACCAGAGACCACAAAGTGATCACTTCCGGAGATTTGCCCAGCTCGATACCACCGCCCGGTCCGCGAAATGTCCGAACGAGACCAGCCTGCGCCAGGCGCTGAATCACCTTAGAGAGGTATGCGCTGGGGAGCTTCGTCGCTTTGGCAACTTCGTGGACAGGGGAGAGTTCCCCTGGTGGCCGGGCGGCCAAGTAAAGAGCCGCGCGAATAGCAACCTCGGCAGCATGTCCGTAAAGCATTGCATCACCCAATAACAGATATAAAGACCTTGTATTCCGTAATAGCTACTTTGTCAAGCACTTTCTTTGCTCCCTAGGGAGTTCCCAATGGAATGGCCGTATCATGCCTGTGTCGGAGAAGCGACACTTGACGCTAATCAACGAACTGAGGAAAATAGAGTCCGTATTCTTTTGTGATTTACTCAAAGCCATGTGAATACGCGATCCGCGCCCTCGTGTTCCTCGCTCGGTTTCCCGACCGTGGCGCGGCGCAAGGAGTGGAAATCGCCAAGGCGGAAGGCCTCCCGGCGCCCGTTCTGGGCAAGGTATTACAGGAGTTGGTTCGTAAAGGACTGCTGGAGTCGCGCCGGGGCCCCGGCGGCGGTTTTCGATTAGCGCGAAATCCCCGACTGATTACGTTGCGCGATGTCGTCGCGGCGATTGACGGCTTGGATCAGTTCGCTGAATGCGCAGTGGGTTTGGAAGGTTGCTCCGATAACTCCCCGTGCCCGCTGCACGACACGTGGAAGGGCTTGCGCACGCAGTTGATGACTTACCTGGAGACCACGACGCTGGACGACATGGCAACAGCCGTCTCAAGGAAGCACGATCTCTTGCATCACGGGAGACAAGCTCGCAAGAAATGACGCAGAGCCATTCGGCAAACTACACCTGTCTTGGGCAGACTCTCATTTTCTGCGCATCACATCTTCCGCCCAACTAAGCGCCGCTTGACCATTCGGAAATCCAACTGTAGTGATGGATAGCAAGATGGCGTAGCGAATCTCGTCCGGCGAGACGCGTTCGGCCAAGGCGTTCCGCACGCTGGCGTGAACACCCACACCTCATTCCTCGCCTGTTGAATAACCCGCCCGATTTCGCTTTCGTTCGCCTAAGTCCTGATTAACGCGGCGGTCTCAACCGGTCGATGCAACAGCATCTAATATGAATCTTCGTTCCAAAGACGGTAATCCGACGCTCGGGCATGGGCAATTTGGGTCCCCACTTAAGAAGTAGTTTCCCCCCCCGGCCTGCAGCGTCTTCGCCAAAATGCTTAGACAAGTTGTTTACAGTGCAACCTCTTCCGTACCCGAATTCTTGACTCACGCGTCCTATACGCATAGAGTCGAGACAGGATGATGGGCAAGAGAATATTCCTGATGTTAGCAGCAGGAGCGTTGTTGCTCCTGCCGTTCGCAGATTGTATGTCTGCGATGACGCCGGAACAGCAGACCATGAAGTGCTGCGGTTCGATGCCTTGCACACCTGCGCATCACAGCCAAGGTTGCTGCAAGGAGACCACTTCCCCGCAGACACCTAACATGCTGCCGGCGAGGCATATCTCGCTGCACGTGCCGACAGTCTCGTCCGCCGAATACGCGCGAATGCTTGAAGTTATTCGCCCGAATGGAGCACCGACTGTCACAATTAACGCCCAGCAATATTCACCTCCCGAACTGTACACGCTCAACGCTTCCCTCCTGATTTAGACCTACTTATCGGTGTGCGTCCCGCACACCCCTCTCTATTCTTGTCCCTAGCCTGGAGTCTGCGCAGGTATTCGCTGTCAGAGCTCCGAGCACAAATCCCGAGCACTTGAATTCTCTGGCCTTCTCAGGAGGCGATAAAATGTTTTTATTGCGTGGCGAAAAACCGCAACGTGAGTTGTTTCCACAGTGCGCCCTCCGTTTCAGTCTCGTTTTCGTTCTTCTTGCTTCCGCACATCTGGCGTTCGGCCAGGCGCAAGTCGATGGACAAGCCCCGATTGCATCTCCGTCGCAGGAACACGCGCATCCTGACGCGGTCATTTTGCTGCAGGAGTTGCTGACCGAGGCGGAGCGGAACAATCCGCAGATTGAGGCGGCGCGACAGGGCTGGCTAGCCGCTAAGCAAGTTCCCTCCCAAGTCTCGACGCTGCCTGACCCTCAATTCAATGTGCAGCAAGTCAACGTGGGCAGCCCACGGCCATTCGCTGGATACACGAACAGCGACTTCGCCTACTTCGGCCTCGGTATCTCGCAGGACTTCCCGTATCCAGGAAAGCTGCGCCTTCGGGGAGAAATGGCGAAACGAGATGCGGACGTGACGCAGCAGCAGTACGAGTCCATGCGCCGCTCCGTCCTGGCCGGAGTCAAATCAGCCTACTTTCAACTTGCCGTCCTTTCCAAGACCCTCGGGATTCTTGAGAGCGACGGACAACTGCTCCAGCAAGTTGAAAAAGCGGCGGACGCACGCTACAGGTCCGGGTTGGGCAATCAACAAGAATTGTTACGGACGCAGGTGGAACAAACCAAAATTATTCGCGAAATTACCATGCACCATCTCCAAGTAGCGAAGGCTCAGGCACAAATCAAGCAACTCCTCAATCGACCGCAATCCTCGCAGGATATTGAGACCTCCGACCTACCCGAAACGCCGCTTCCATACACATTCGATGAACTCCTTTCTGCCACCAGGGATCAGAACCCGGAGATTTCGGGCGCAAAGCAACTGGTTGAAAAGCAGAAGCTTCAAGTTGATCTCGCGCATAAAGATTTTTATCCAGATTTCAATGTGCAATATATGTGGCAACGCACCGATCCCACCCAATTTCGTGCCTACTACATGCTCACCGTTGGTATCCAAGTACCTATCTACCGGACGCGGAAACAGCGGCCCGAACTCGCCCAGGCGGAAGCGGACCTGAATCGCACGCGCAGTGAGGAAGAAGCGCAAACGCAGCGCGTGGCCTATGAGCTTCGGACTGAATTCGACACCGCGCAGAAAACCGCCGAGCTTCTGAAAATCTATCGCGAGGGATTGCTCCCACAGACGCGCGCTGGATTCCAGGCGGGCCTAGCTGCGTACCAGAACAACCGGCAGGATTTTCAAGCGTTGTTGGCTTCATTCCTGGATGTTCTCAATTTGGACGAGGAGTACTGGCAGAGCATCGCCGAGCGTGAGACGGCGTTGGCTCGCCTTGAAGAACTAACCGGATTGTCATTGCGCGAGGAAGGAGCAATACGATGAAAACCTATCGCACCGGTTTCTTGCTGGCAGTGAGCGGAAACATCGTGCTCGCCTTGATTCTCTCGGGGCTCTGGTGGCACTACCGAAGTCCGAAGCCGGAGATGGACGCGAAGCCACAAGGAATGGCTGCCTCCGCGGCGCAAGATTCGACCGAGAGTTCGGTCACAGCTTCCAGCACAGCCGAGACGCCGTTGGTGCCGGTGCAAATCTCTCCCCAGCGGTTGCAGAGCATCGGAGTGAAGACCGGCGTGGTCGAGCGGAAGCCCATCGAAGATGAAATTCGCGCCACGGGCAATGTCGCTGTGGATGAAACCCGCCTGGCTTACGTCCAAGTTCGGTTCTCCGGCTACATCCAGAAGGTCTTTGCCGATGCCACTTATCAGTACGTTCGCAAAGGACAGCCTCTGCTTACAATTTACAGCCCTGATCTCGTGGCGACCGAACGCGAATACTTAGTGGCAAAGCAAAATCAGCAACAGGTAGCCCAGAGCACGGTCCCAGGTGTCGCCTCCGGCGCGGCCTCTCTGCTCGATGCATCCGTCGAACGACTCAGGCAATGGGGTGTCCCGCAACAGGAAATCGCCAGGCTGGAATCCACCGGCCAGGTGCAACAGGAACTGGAAGTCGATTCTCCAGCTTCCGGCTACATCACGGAACGCAATGCGCTGCCTCGCGTTGCCGTCCAGCCTGATATGCGCCTCTATACGATTGCCGATCTTTCGACCGTTTGGGTTCAGGCCCAAGTCTTTCAGGACGACCTTGGACGAATCAAAGCCGGCGATCCGGCGAGGCTCACCGTAGATTCATTTCCTGGCCGGACCTTCAGTGGGCGCGTGGACTTCATTTACCCTCAGGTGGACATGGACACGCGGACCGCCAAGGTGCGGGTGGTCTTTTCTAACTCTGGACTCCAGCTCAAACCCGGAATGTTTGTAAACGTGGCCCTGAAAGTACCAATGGGACAGCAACTCGTCGTTCCCGCGACCGGCATCTTGCAGTCCGGTACTCGCCAGATTGCCTTTGTGAATCGGAGTGACGGCTATATCGAGCCGCGCGAGGTGCAGTTGGGTGCGCGCGTTGGTGATGATTTTGTCGTACTGAAAGGACTGAAGGCGGGAGAACAGATCGTAACCTCCGCAAACTTCCTGATTGATTCAGAAAGTCAGCTTCAGGCCGCTCTGGGTTCCTTCGTTCCGCCTCCTCCTGGCGCGGGCACAGCGTCAGCGATGAATGCTGCCCAAGCGAGTGCGGAACTAAGCTCGGATCCTAGCCCACCGCGCAAAGGCAGCAACATCTTCCGCGTGAAATTGACGGATAGCGGTGGCTCGCCTATTTCAGGAGCGGACGTTAGCGTGACGTTTTTCATGGCAGCAATGCCCGCAATGGGCATGGCGGCGGTGCGCACTTCAGTTACTCTGAGCGACAAAGGCAACGGTCTTTATCAGGGCTCGGGACAGCTCGAAAGTGGCGGAACCTGGCAGGTCACGATCCTGGCCAAGAAAAGCGGACAGGTAGTAGTCACCAAGCAACTGAGCGTCAACGCCGCAGGAGGGATGTAACGTGATCTCCCGATGGATTGATTGGTGCGCTCGAAACCGCTTTCTCGTCTTCACCGGGACACTGCTCTTGGTCCTGGTAGGGATTTGGTCGTTGCGCCAAATCCCACTCGACGCACTGCCAGATATCTCCGATGTCGAAGTTATCGTCCACACGCCCTGGGCTGGTGAACCTCCCAGCATCATCGAGGATCAGGTCACTTACCCCATCGTCACAACGCTGCTCGCAGCCCCGCACGTAAAGGCTGTGCGCGCACAAACCATGTTCGGGGATTCTTACGTCTTTGTCGTGTTCGAGGACTCGACCGATCTTTATTGGGCCCGGTCGCGCGTCTTGGAGTACATGCAACAGATCACTGGACGGCTTCCGGCGGGAGTGAATCCCGTGATTGGGCCTGATGCGACGGGAGCGGGATGGGTCTATGAATACGCTCTCGTAGACCACAGCCATCGCCACAGTCTGGCGGACCTGCGCAGCCTTCAAGACTGGTATTTACGCTACCAACTTGAGACCGTTCCCGGCGTCGCTGAAGTAGCCACCATCGGCGGATTCGTCCGCCAGTATCAGGTCAATCTCGATCCCGAAAAACTTCGCGCGTACGGTATTCCGCTTTCGACGGTCATCGAGAAAGTTCGAGGCAGCACGAACGAAGTCGGCGGACGCCTGCTCGAAATGGGTGGGGCCGAATACATGATCCGCGGCCTCGGCTATCTGCGGTCGTTAAGCGACCTGGAGACCGTTCCTGTTGCAACCAAGAATGGAACGCCAGTATTGGTTCGCGACCTGGGGACGGTCACATTCGGACCGGACATTCGCGAAGGAGTCGCCGAATGGCAGGGAGAGGGAGAGACCGTTGGCGGGATCGTTGTAATGCGCGATGGGATGAATGCTCTAAATGTCATCAATGGAGTTAAACAGAAACTGCAAGAGATCAAGCCATCGCTGCCGGCAGGCGTAGAAGTTGTCGCCGGTTACGACCGCTCGGGATTGATTCGGACATCCATCGAAACGCTACAGCACGATTTGCTGGAAGAGGCAATCATCGTCAGCTTGGTAATCATCGTTTTTCTCTTCCACTTTCGCTCGGCACTGATCCCAATTTTGACTCTGCCCATCGCGGTAGTCGCCTCATTTATCCCCATGTATTACCTGCACGTCAGCTCGAACATCATGTCGCTCGGCGGATTGGCGCTCGCGATTGGCGTGCTCGTGGACGCCGCAATCGTGATGGTCGAAAACGGCTACCGGCATCTTTCCGAGCGTCAATCTGCGCCGGCCCCGCCGCCCCGTGAAGACATTTCTGTTGGTTCCGCTACGAGCCCTCTTGTCGTGCAACCTGCCCGAACGCAGATAAAGATCCCCGAAGCGGAGAGACGCCGGATACTTCTCGACTCGGCCAAACAAGTTGGCCCGGCGATTTTCTTTTCACTCGTAATCATCGTGGTTTCTTTCCTGCCCGTCTTTCTTCTGGAGGCTCAGGAAGGGCGTATGTTTCGCCCGCTGGCGTGGACGAAAACGCTCGCGGTCGGCTTCTCCTCGATTTTGGCCATCACGCTTGTGCCGGTGCTGATGGTCCTGTTTATCCGTGGGCGGCTGACGCCTGAATCACGGAACCCGATTTCGAGAATCACTCAGGCCATTTACTTGCCGGTTCTGCGGCTGTGCCTGCGTTTTCGCAAGACTACGTTGCTGCTCAATCTGCTGTTTCTTGTCGTTACTCTGCCTCTCGCGCTTCACATCGGTAGCCAGTTCATGCCACCGCTCTTCGAAGGGTCGTCCCTTTACATGCCTACCGCTCTACCGGGGATTTCCATCACGCAGGCATCGCAGTTGCTCCAGGAGCAAGACAAGATGATCCGCACGTTCCCGGAGGTCGAGACCGTCTTCGGTTCAGTCGGCCGATCGGACAGTGCGACGGATAACGCCCCCCTCGACATGTACGACACGACCATCATGCTCAAGCCCCGCAATCAGTGGCGACCGGGGATGACCTACGAGAAGTTGATTCAGGAAATGGACGCAAAGCTCCAATTTCCGGGCCTCTCGAACACTTGGACGATGCCAGTCGAAAATCGCCTCGACATGGAATTGACCGGAATCAAGACACCTCTCGGTTTGAAGATTCAAGGGCCAAACTTCGACGGCGTCCAGCAGGTTGGCGCGCAGGTACAACAGATTCTGTCAACGATTCCTGAGATGCGGTCTATTTTTGCCGAACGCGTATCGCAGGGGTTCTACCTGAACATCGAAGTAAACCGGGCCGAGGCAGCCCGCTACGGCCTGACGGTCGGAGACGTCCAACAGGCGGTGACCTCGGGAATCGGCGGTGAGATGGTTGCTGAAAACGTTGAGGGCCGCGAGCGGTATCCCGTGAACGTCCGTTATGGCCGCGACTTTCGGGACAACATCGAAGAGCTGCAACGCGTCCTAATCGGCACACCCTCTGGCGCGCAAATTCCCCTCTCCGAAGTAGCGACGCTCACGTTTTCGCGAGGTCCTTCCATGATCCGCGACGAAGATGGAGCGCTAACCGGTTACGTGTACGTCGACCTGAACACAAGCGACTATGGCGGCTTTGTCTCGAAGGCAAGCGATCTCCTTAAGCAGAAGCTCGCCCTGCCACCCGGCTTTAGCTACAAATGGTCCGGTGAATATGAGTTTGAGTTACGCGCAAAACAGAGGCTGGAATTGATTCTGCCCGTTGTCTTCTTCGTGATCTTCATCCTCCTTTATATGGTCTTTCATTCGGCGACCGAAGCTGCTGTTCTAATCTTCCCCACGATTTACGCGCTGACCGGCGGCTTGATTCTTCAGCGGCTACTTGGCTACAACTTCAGCGTCGCCGTGTGGGTCGGCTACATCGCGCTGTTCGGCATCGCCGTCGAAACAGGCGTGGTCATGGTGGTGTACTTGCACGAAGCTTTGGATAACCGGCTTAAGTCAGACGTTCCGCTGCGGAAAGAGGACATCGAGACAGCGGTTATCGAAGGTGCGGTGCATCGCCTTCGCCCGAAATTGATGACCGTCTGCGTCGTTCTTGCGAGCCTCGTGCCCATCCTGTGGGCGACCGGCGTTGGCTCGGACGTAATGAAGCCGATTGCTGCGCCCATCGTCGGCGGCATGATCACATCCACGATTCACGTCCTGATTCTCGTGCCCGTGTTCTTTGCGCTGATGAAGGAGCGAGCGCTCCGCCGCGGCACTTTGCGGCTCAGGGAACCGCCGGACGCGTAGCGTGGTGAAGGTTTTCTTTTAGCACCTGCACATCGTTAGAAAGCATGGATGCAAAACGACCTAAAAAGGAGAAGCCTGATGAATGCAGTGTTTCTACGAAAGGCGATTGTCGTATTGGCAGCAACGGTTATGTCCGGCTCGATGGCAGTTCACGCACAAGCCCAGGAGACGGCGACGGACACGACCCTAACGGGGATCGTGAGCGACGCGCTGTGCGGCGCGAAACACTCGATGACCAGCATGAGCGCCGCCGATTGCACGCGAATGTGCGTCAAGGGCGGACAAGGCTTTGCTCTCGTTGTGGGCGACAAGGTCTACCACCTGCGCGGTGATTCGGCCGAACTGGACAAGTACGCCGCACAAAAAGTTACCTTGAAGGGCAAGCTCCGTGGCGACACCCTGAGTGTGGACTCCGTGGCCCCAGCCAGATAGCTCGGGTCACAAGCTGAACGGCGTGCCGGCCCGACGGGTATCTAGCTCGCAGGGCCTTGCGATTGCTTGCACGTCACGAATTTACGGCGCCTTTGTGCACGGACTAAATCGTCTTGAATTGCTCCTTTAGTCGTCTGATGCAGTCGCTGCTGCGGTGAGTGCGCCCGCATGGATGCGCAGCAGCTCCCGCACCTGCTCCGTTGTCTTCCCGCGAGCGAAGCCGCACTCGGTCGCGATGCCGAATTCCTTCACAATTTTGCCCGCTGCGGCCATGCGCCGCTTCGTCCCCGTTACTCCGTCCAAATGGACTAGGCCGAGGAAGAGATCGGTGTCGGGACCGAGCCGCAGCTGGCTGAGCGGAGCAAAGTAGGCGTCGTCGTCGCGGCCCACGGGAACCGGCAGATGGACCCACGAAACCGGATGCTTCACGCTCGCAACCAGCAGATTGGCGAGTGACACAGCCTTACTCGTGTCTTGCGGTTCGACCATGTGCTTGCCGTCCAGGTCGCCGTAACACAAATGAAAGCCCATCTCCACGTCGGCCGGAATCATCTGGCCCAGGCGCGCAAATCGCTCGGCAAACTCCTTCTCGAGTCCGGCGGCAGGCGGCATTCCCGTCCAACCGCCATCCCACGCCAGCATCTCGATGCATATGTCCCACTGAATGGCCAGGTCCTGGTGAGGGATGGCGGCGCAGAGGGTCTCTACTTCGCGAACCATCGCTTTCTCGTATGCCGGTTCCACCGCGGCAAGCGAATCGGGAGAAATAAACGGGCGCACTACCGCGTAGGGAGTCGGCAGGCACACCTGGAAACGCACGTCCCGCGGCAGAGCGCCGCGGTTTCGCGCGCTCAGAAAATCCTGATAGGAGGCGCGCGCCTCACGTGCATAGCCGAGTTCCCCGAAATGAATGTCCTCGGGCTTCGCGCCATCCGCCACGCGTAGTAGGGACACTCCGATCTCGCGGTGCGCGGGGCTCTTCTCGTCGAGCTGAAGATGCGTGTTCGCCCGCAGCAGCGGATACTGCCAGACAATCCAGACTCTGCGGCCGCCCGGCTCGCCGTCCGGACACCGCTTCACGTGCGGCCCGATGATTTGCCCGACCGCGGAAAAAACTTCGTCCACCGTATCGAGACCGATGCTGCCAACCAGGTGCGCGTATCTCGCCATGTCAATTCCCTCCGGGGCCGGACGCCTTCGAGAACCCTGCCTTCATGCCGCACGCTCGGGAACCTACTACCGCACGCGTCCCGCGTCAATCCGACTCGGTTACCTTACGATCGAGGCCACGTTCCGCTCGCTCGACAACGGTCCGCTCCACTGAGTTCGACATCCGAATCGTCGCTGTGTAATTCGCGGATTCTCTGGCAAAATTGCCGGCGTGACAAACCGACCGACGAACCCGATCTTCAACGACAACAAGCTGAAACTCGGCACCTTTTGCACCAACACCATTCCCAACATGACGTTCGTTCCGGAGGTTCGCCAACCGACGTGGGCGAACACGCTGGCGTGCGCGCGCCTCGCGGATGACGCGGGCCTCGAAGCGATCGTCCCCATCGCGCGCTGGAAAGGCTACCTGGACGATAAGGCCGATCACCCCTCCAACGTCGTGTTCGAGACCTTCACGTGGGCCGCGGGTCTCGCCGCGGCGACGCAATACTCCGCCGTCTTCGCCACCTCCCACGCGCCCACGATGCACCCGATGCTCGTCGCGAAGGAATCCGCCACGATTGACGCCATTTGCGGCGGCCGCTTCGCGCTCAATATCGTCGGCGGCTGGAATCGCCGCGAGTTCGATATGTTCGGCATCGATCTGATGGAGCACGACCAGCGCTATGTCTATCTCGAGGAGTGGCTACACCTGCTGCGGCGGCTGTGGACCAGCCCGACGGAATTCGATTACGAATCAAAGTATTTCCGCATGAAGAAAGCGATTTCGCGCCCCCAGCCGCTTCAACGGGGAGGCGTGCCGGTGATGAACGCGGCCCTTTCTCCGACGGGTATGCGGTTCTCGGCAAAGCATTCGGACATCGGATTGATCAGTCCCCATGGAGCCACGCCCGAGGAATGGCGTACCGACATCGAGAATTACAAGAAGATGGCTCGCCAGGAATTCGGCCGCGAGATCCAGCTTTGGACGAACTGTTCGGTCGTCCAGCGCGAGACGCAGAAGGCGGCGGAAGAATATCTGCACCGCTACTCCGAGGAGTATCTCGACACGGAAGTGATGGACAGCCTGATGCGGACCATCAGCACCGAAAACAATATTCCCATAGGATCGGAGCGCCTGGCGTTCATGCGCCGGCGCATGGCGACCGGCGCCGGACACCCGTTGACCGGCACGGCCCAGAGCATCGCCAAGGAGCTCGA
Source organism: uncultured Acidobacteriota bacterium (assembly GCA_963752925.1). Taxonomy (GTDB): domain Bacteria; phylum Acidobacteriota; class Terriglobia; order Acidiferrales; family UBA7541; genus Palsa-295. Next base: position 34,743 of record CAVVZY010000001.1, read on the forward strand.
AGAGATCTCCCGCGTGGGCATCGACGGAGTCATCATGACCTGGGTTGATTACGTGGATGGCGTGGAGCGGTTCATTCGGGACGTCCTACCGCTGCTCGAGCAGGCCGGATTGCGCAAACCGTTCGCCAAGAAGCCGTCCTGACGGGCCACATTGGGCCTCGAAAAAGTGTGTCACTTTGTGGGGGTCCCTTTTCTTTGTATTCAGTGACTTACGCCCGAAATTACTTGGCATGGTGTGTCACTTTGTTTCATCAATTCCGGCTCCGAATGTGCCGCGCTGAAGGCCGCGGCGCCACATTCAAACTTCTTCGCGGATCATCACGGCCAGCGAATGGCCGGGACAGCGCCAAGCAACTGCGCCGGGCGCGACCCGCCAACAATCGGCGCGGCAAGTATATCGTGCCCCTACAAAACCTTGCGCGGTCCTGGTGCGCAGAGAGATCCCTCGGCTCCCGTTGGTCGCTCGGGATGCCGATCCTTGTCGGATCGTCAGTTGTCAAAGAGCGTTCGACTCTCGCTCGGAGAGCGGACGGAACTTGCCCGTCACGTACAACGTGGCAGATTGCTGTTCGGGCATCTACTGTCCTTTGGGCCAATTCTAGTTCTACCTGCACTTTTCGCTGGCTCGTCGCGAATTGCGCCCGGCCGGTGTACACTCGGCGCCGGGATTTCCGGATGCTGCGAGGGGCCGCGCCGAAGCCATGACCACCACGGAATCGCAAACGCTCACCGTCGCCGAGATCATCGATCGACGTTCGCTGGGCAGCTTTCAAATCGGGACGGTGGTTCTGTGCGGCCTCGTGCTGGTTCTCGAGGGTTTCGATTCGCAAGCCATCAACTTTATCGCGCCTTCGATCGCGGATAGCACCGGTATTCCCATTCGCACGTTCGGGCCGATATTCTCCGGCGGACTTTTTGGCTTGATGATCGCGGCGATGACTACCGGCCCGATTGCCGACCGCGTGGGGCGCAAATGGCCCGTGCTTTTTTCCACGCTCAGCTTCGCGGTCTTTTCACTGCTCACGGTCCACGTGACGACGTTCCGCGAGCTCCTCATTCTCCGCTTCCTCACGGGCCTAGGTCTCGGCGGTGCGATGCCCAACGTCGTCGCGCTGGCGTCGGAATACGTTCCGAAGCGGACGGTGGCCACGGTGGTCACCATGTTGTTCGTCGGGATGCCTTTGGGCGGAGTCACCTGCGGTTTCTTGAGCGCGGTGATGATACCGAAGTGGGGCTGGCAGTCGGTCCTTTATCTTGGCGGCACATTGCCGCTGGTGATTTCGATTCTGCTGATCGCGCGGCTTCCTGAGTCGGTTCAATTTCTGGCCGTGCGCGGGAAGAACCCGCAAAAAGTATCCGCGATCGTGGCGCGGATCGCGCCGGAATTCGCTTCCGCCAATATCCTCGCGAGTGCGCGCGACACCGAGCACGAAGGCGTGCCGGTGAAGCACCTGTTCACCGAGGGCCGCGCCTTCGGAACGATCCTGCTCTGGATTCCCTACTTCATGAATCTGCTGATCATCTATTTCATCACCAGCTGGCTGCCGGCGCTGTTGCGCGCATCGGGCTTGACGATCGCGGCGGGAGTCACGGCGACGGCGTTCTTCAATTTCGGCGGCGTGTTCGGGTGTCTCGTGGAAGGCTGGCTGATCAAGCGTCGCGGCGCGTATTTGATTCTGCTGTTCGAATTTGGATTGGCAACCGCGTTCATCGCCGGGCTTTCAAAGATCCCCAGCTCCTTTTCGCTGATGCTCGCGGTGACTTTTGTTCTGGGATTCATGGTGATCGCGGCTCAGGCAGGATTGAATGCGCTGGCGGCGAGTTACTATCCTACTGCGGTACGGTCCACCGGAATCGGTTGGGCGCTGGGCATTGGCCGCATCGGGTCGATCGTCGGGCCGCTGGTGGGCGGAATGTTTTTGTCCATGGGATGGAAGCCCGCGCAAATTCTCCTTTCCGCCACCTTGGCGGCGGGCCTCGCGTGGCTCGCGATTTTTCTGAGCAAGAGAATGGGTGGCCGCGTGAGCGCCTACGCTGACGCTCCGGTTGTGGCCGGCCACTAGCGCGCGACCACTTGCCCCGATTCCCTCCTAGGCATTTTGAATGGTGTGAAGCAGGCGCTGTTCCTCGCCGTGCGGATCGTTGACGAGCTTGCACTCGTTGTCGAGCACCATGGTGGCGCGCTTGGTGGTGTCGAAGGGCGCCCAAGTTGGCAATCCTTTGTGATTCGGATTGCCACTGCGCGCGAAGGCTACCCACGCTCCGCTCACTTTGTCGGCAAGCGCCTGCCGTTCCGGGCCGTCACCGGTCATGGACTTCGCCACATCCACATTGTCGAAGACGAATGGAATCTCGAGAGTGTGGAACGACCGAAGCTTGCCCCCCTCGACCGGCGATTTCCAGGTGAAGTAATACTGATACACCGCCGCCTTTTGCGCGGATTTGCGCTCCGCTTCGAGGACCACTCCCGCGCGAAACGTCGCGTCGGAAGCAAGCGCCAGATACAAATCCGTGTTGGCGACGCCAGGCCGGCCCTTCCGATAGGCGGCGATCACCTCGTCCACCTTCGCATCGCTGGCGTTGCGAAGCGTTTGCTTCACGTGCGTGTGCAGGCCGGCATCGTCAATCGGGTCGAGCACCTGATTTGGGAAGAATGTGACTTCGGTTTCGGTGGTGCCGATCAACAGCGGAATATCCGCGGACATCGCAGGCGCCGTGGGATCGAACGGGTCGGTCGGAAGCGTCTTGCCGTCCGTCACCGGGGCGAGAGCCAGTCCGGGCGCGCCGGGCAATCCACTTCCGAATACTCCTGCGAGCAACTGATCCGTCGAAAGCGTCTGCAGCTGATCGGCCTGGTCGGGCTTGAGCCCGAGCTTCGCCAGGTAGGCTTCTGCCGACTTATTGGCAACATCCACCGGCACACCCTTTACATTCGCGCCGCTCTCGACGATCGCGCGATGAAAAAGCCCCTTGGCAGACGGCATAGCCATCAACACGCTGACCTTGCCGCCTCCGCCGGACTGGCCGAAAATCGTGACGTTGCCGGAATCGCCGCCGAAAGCCGCGGCGTTGTCGCGAACCCATTCGAGGGAGGCAACGATATCGAGCTGGCCGACGTTGCTCGCGTGCGCGAACTTCTCTCCGCCGATTCCCGCGAGATACAGGTAGCCAAAAACGGTGAGGCGGTGGTTGACCGTGACCACGACGACGTCATGTTTTCGCGCGAGCTCTTGGCCGGAATAGCAGAGGAAACCACCGGAGCCGGACGTGTATCCGCCGCCGTGCAGCCAGACCATGATCGGGCGCTTTCTTCCGGCAGTCGTGCCGGGCGTCCACACGTTCAACACGAGGCAATCCTCGCCCATCGGCTCGGCCGGGCACATTACTTCAAGTGCTTTCGGGACCTGGCCGAAGAAGTCTGAATCTCGCTGCGGCGCACGCAAACCTAATGCGATGCAGTCGCGCACTCCGGTCCAAGGTTGACGCTTCGCGGGGGGCATGAAGCGATTGGCGCCGGCGGTGGACGCCGCGTAGGGCACTCCGCGGAAAGCCTGGACCTCGGCCTGCGTGGTGCCGCGGACTTTGCCCAAAGTCGTCTCGACGGTTGCTCCCGGCGCCGCGCCGGGATTCTGACCCAGCGCCATGGCCAGCTTGCTGCTCACCAGAGTCCCTGCCGCCAACGCTCCGAGCCCGATCCCTGAACTGATGAACGATCGCCGATCCATGATGATGCCTCCCGTGTCTCCACGCTTAACGGATTCAAAACGCGACGCACCTTTCCCAAACGTCCCGGAGTTTACCTTTTTCGCTGAGGTTCTGTAAAAGGCAATCACGGGTGGGCAATGTCCTCGTCTGGACTTTGGGCCTTCATCGTTTGGTGTTCCGTAGGGGGGCGGAGCTTTGGCTCCGAAATTAGCGGCGCAACATGAGCGGGGCTTCAGCCCCTGAGAAAAATGTCTCTTGCCGCTAGTTCGCGCGGCCCCACAATTTCTTCGACGCGATTCGCGCTCCTTCGGCAAGCGAGCGCAGCTTCATCCACGCGAAAGCTGGAAAGACCGGGCCGAATCCGGCGAAGGTGCCGAAGCCGCAGTCCGTGCCGGCAATGACTCGCTCGCGCCCGACGACGCCGGCGTAACGCATCAGCCTTTGCGCTACGACCTCGGGATGCTCGACATAGTTGGTGCTCGATGCGACCACGCCGGGAATCAGTATTTTGTCATCCGGAAGCTTGATGCGCGTCCAGGCCTCCCATTCGTGCTCGTGGCGCGGGTTTGCGCCTTCGATGAGCAGCGCCATCGGCTTCACCTTGATGGCGATGGGGAAAATTTTCATGCAGTCCATGTCGTTGATGTGCGTGCCTTCGTAATTGCCCCAGCAAACGTGCAGCCGCACGCGATCGGCGGGCACGTTGGCGAGCGCGTGATTGAGCGCCTCGACCTGCAGCTCGGCGTAACCCAGGAACTCCTCGTCGCTCAGATGCTTGAAGCGCGAGTGGCGCCCCATGGCCAGGTCGGGACAATCGAGCTGCAGCAGCAGGCCCGATTTCACGATCATTTCGTACTCTTCGCGCATGGCGTTGGCGAGCGCTTCGAGGTACGTCTCGTGCGACGGATAGTATTCGTTGGGCTGGAAGACGGCGATCGTGCCGGGCGAAACGGCGTTCATGAAGCCTTCGGTGACCTTAACCTTCGACAGCGCCTCTTTCATGTGCGCGATGTCCTGCTCGACCGGCTTCAAATTCTTGACCTTGATGGGGCCCTTGCAGACGGGCCGCTTGTAGGTCGCCGAATGGCCCGCCTTGACGAGCCGGTCGCGATATTCGGGAAAATCGTCGAGGTCCTGAGGCGTGGGGCGCGCGGAATCGCCCTCGAATCCTGTGAGGCGGTGGCGAATGTATGTGGCGTAGCTGATCTTGCTTGTCTCGCCGTCGCTGACCACGTCCACGCCGACTTCTGCCTGGTGGTTCACGGTGCCGGCGACGGCGCGGCGCATCACCTCGTTGAATTGCGCCTCATCAACAGCTTCACCGCGGTCCTGCGCGAACAGCAGATCCACAACTTCCTGCGAGCGCGGAAGGCTGCCTACATGCGTCGTAAGGATTCGATCGGTGCTCAGCTTCATCAGGGCCCCTTCCAGTGTGATCGGTATCAGTGCCGTGCAAAAAATACCGCGCGAGGATATCACGTTGCAACCGCAAAGCGGATGCTTTCACCCGGCTGCGCAATGTCTCAGTTTCAGCGAACGGTTCCCACACACATCAGGGCACGCTTTTTTGCGCTAAGTGGAGTCGAAGGGCAGTCGCGCCGCACAGGATCACAGGAAACCACGGCTTCAGCCGCTGAGGCCTCAGAGGCTAAACCCTAATCAGGAGTTGACTGGCTCTGACATCTCCGCCAGAATTTCCCCCGAACAACCAAATGATCGTCACTACCGAATACGCTGACATTTCTCTATCGGGTTCCCCGATGCGAACCTTTGTCGCTGCGCCGAGAGCCGAAGGTCAGTTTCCGGGCATCTGGTGCTATTCCGACATTTTTCAGCTCACGCCGCCATTGCTGCGTTTCTGCGTACGATTAGCCGGATATGGTTTCGTTGCCGCGGCCCCGGAAATCTATCGTCGCATTGAACCGCCGGGAACGGTGATTCCGTTCGATGACGCCGGACGCGTCCGCGGCCAGCAAGACGCCGCAAAGACTCCCGTCGCCCATTTCGACGCCGATTGCCGCTCAGGTCTGGACTGGCTGGCGAAACATCCTAAAGTCGCGCCAGGGAAAATCGGTGTCGTCGGCTTCTGCATAGGCGGCCACCTTGCCTTTCGTGCTGCGTTCCAGCCCGACGTCCGCGCGACCGTCTGTTTCTACGGCACGGGCATCCACGACGGCAAGCTCGGCCAGGACGCGGATGCCGGATCGCTCGCCCGCGCAAAAGAGATCCGCGGTGAACTTCTGATGATCTTCGGAACCAAGGACCCGCACGTTCCCGATGAAGGACGGGCGACGATTGATCGGGCGCTGCAAAACTCCGGTATTAGCTATAGAACTCTTCTGTACCCTGCCGATCATGCCTTCACCCGCGATGAAGGCCCGCGTTTCGATCCGGAAGCAACCGACCTGGCTTTCGCGGAGATGGTCGGTCTATTCCGTATAGTTTTCCACGATTGAAGAGACTCGCCCAGCGATATACTTTCGCCCCATGGAAGCGCCAAATGTTGATTTCACTCTAAGCCGGCTCGAGCGCGTGATCTCGGGACCCGGAAAAATCGCCACCCTGGGCGAGGATCTCAAACGGCGCGGGCTGACGCATCGGTCCCTGCCGTAGCTTGCCCCGACTGCGCTAGTGTCGGTTGCTGGTTTCAGGAGACTGCCGCAGAATCCAATGGTCATTCACAAGTTTGATGTCTTAATTCTCGGTGCCGGGGCCGCAGGACTAATGTGCGCGGCCGAGGCAGGCAAGCAAGGACGTCGCGTCGCGATCATTGAGCGCGCTGACCGTGCCGGCAAGAAAATTCTTATCTCAGGCGGCGGACGCTGTAATTTCACGAACATCTTTTGCCAGCCGGATAATTTCATCTCGTCGAACCCGCATTTTCCGAAATCCGCGCTAGCCCGATATACGGCCTCGGACTTCATTGCTTTGGTCGAGAAGCATCGCATCCCCTACCACGAGAAGACTCTCGGACAACTCTTCTGCGACCGCTCAGCGAGCGATATCACAGAAATGCTCGAACTCGAGTGTCGGAAGGCCGCAGTAAAAACGTTTCTCAATAGCAGAATTCGCGAGGTCCGGCGCACGACGGAGTTTGTGATTCGTACCGAACTGGCTGAGTTTCACGCACCGGCGCTCGTGGTTGCGACCGGTGGGCTCTCGATCCCCAAAATGGGCGCCACTGCGTTCGGCTACGAGCTTGCGCGTCAATTCGGGCTAAAGATTCAGGAGACGCGACCGGCGCTCGCACCACTTGTGCTGGGATCAAGAGAACGAACCCAATATTGCGATCTGGCCGGCGTGTCGGCGGAGGTGGTCGTTGCCACCGACCATCACTCGTTCAAGGAGAAGATGCTGATCACGCACCGTGGTTTGAGCGGACCGGCCATCCTGCAGATCTCCTCCTACTGGAATAAGGGCGAACCGATCCAAATTGACATAGCACCCGATCGTGATGTGACGGCGGCAATTCGCGACGTTAAGGTAAGAAATATGGCGACTGCCCGGTCCGTCTTTCAGCGGATCCTGCCGAAGCGTTTCGCTACGCGCTGGCTTGACTTACATGCACCATCCGATTGGACCAACCAGACATTGGCAGAGCTTGAGCGTCAAGTACACAAATGGACTCTCACACCTGCAGATACGGAAGGCTACGAAAAAGCCGAGGTAACGGCTGGCGGCGTGGATACAAATGAGCTATCGAGCAAAACGATGGAAAGCCGGAAAGTGCCAGGATTATTTTTTGTCGGCGAAGTCGTCGACGTCACTGGCCATCTAGGTGGTCACAATTTCCAATGGGCTTGGGCCTCGGGGGCCGCAGCCGGACGAGCCTTGTGAACGCCGATGAACCGATAAGTGGCGAGCAAGTTCAAGTGACACAGGTGAATAGAAGCAACAGAGAAAGACGCTGTTCGCGCGCCGGCCTTGCAGGAAACCGCTTAGGTATTGGCTAACGGTCGCGGCGAAAGCGGTGGGAGGCGAATTGCAGGAAGGTGGGCCAATTCGGGCCGTCGGTGTGGCCGCCATCGTGTTGGCGAAATGCAAGGGTACCGGCAACCAATGAAGTTCCGATCGGCGGCATATCGGTGGTGCCAAGCCCCTTCTTGCCAAAGAGCTCATACACCGGTCCCGCGGCCACCTCGGCCATGAACTGGCCTTTGTCATCGACCCAGCCGCCCTCCACTTGCGGCGAGCCGCAACTGATGAAGACGGGACGCGGCGCCGCCAAAGCGATCAGCTCGTGCGCGTCCACGGGTAGGTCGTTGGGAGTCAGCAGGCCCGCATACTTGAGAAAATTTCCCGCCATCCAATGGTATTCGCTGGTCGCAGCCAGATTTTCAACCGTTTCGCCGAAATTGCGCCGCAGCAGTTTCGCGCCCCCAGCTCCGGATGATCCGATCAGCGCGACGGCGAAACGCTCGTCGTAGGCCATTGTGACGAGCGCCGCTTTGCCGTAGCGCGACAGCCCCTCGATTCCGACTCGCTTTACATCGACCGCTTTGTCGGCCTCCAAATAATCGAGCAGCCGGCTCGCTCCCCAGGCCCATGCTCGCAGCGCTCCCCAGTCGTCCAGCTTCCGTGGCTGCCCCTTGTTGCACAGGCCGATGATTCCTCGCGCGAGTCCGGCTCCGCTGTCCGCTTGAAAGCTCGTGGGAATGATTTCCGCGTAGCCCCAACCCCTGGCCAAGACCTGCTCTTGCCACGTCGGACCGGGAGGAGGCGGCGGAATCTTCTGCCCGCGAGCCTCCAATTCGTCAAGCAGCCGGCGCATCACTGCGGGGTCCAATCCGAATTCCATCATCACGGGCACGCGATGGTTGCCATCCGCCGGAATCGTCAGGCTCGCTTGAATATCAACCGAGATTGCCGGATACGATGAGTTGTCAACGTGCCCGACCAGTTTCTTCGTAATCGCGGGCACACCGCCTACTACTTGCCGCGTCGCGCCTGTTACTTCCCAATTTACTCTGGGTGCCTGCTTCGGCACGCGCCCGTAAATCTCGCGGTCGAAGTCTTCTAAGATCTGAGGCCGTCGCCGCGCCCGCCACATCCTGACCGTCGTAACCTTCTCTCCGTTCTCCAGCACGAGCGGGTTCGGCAGACTCGGATACGGATTGGCCTTCGATTCATCGAAATTCGCGGCATTCCGAGACGCGGGATCGGAGTCTGGTCCGGCCCTAAAGGAGGAAATGTGGAGCAATTCCAGGACGCGCTGGTGGTCCTGCTCGGCCGTCAGTTCTACAGGCGGAGCGGCGGTGTCCTGTGCCGAAGCAAAGCCGGCGTTGGCAACAAACAATCCTACGGCAATAGCACCGGCGAACCCCGCCGCCCACAGAATCGATTTGCGCGGCGCCCGAACGATGTCTACTTCGCCTCGGCCGCCCGTTTCATAGCATCGCTCGCATACTGCTTGCACCTGTCCTGCATGCCGCCGGCAATCTGCGCGCAGCGATTGAAGGCGTCCGCTGCTTCCTTGAATCGGCTCATGTTTTGGAAATCGGCGCCCAGGATGAAGAGATCGGTCTGATCCGGAATTGCTTCACCGGGGATGGCCATCTGGAGTTCCTTCGCGGATTCGTCGTACTTCTCGCGGCGAAAGTAGACGAGTCCAAGCCCGCTATGCGCGATCGCCGATTCGCCTCTTTTGTACAGAGCGAATTGATCATCGGGGAGGGTCGCCGGCTTTTCCAGTTTGCCAATCACATCGAGGGCGTGCTTCGCCTCCGATTCCGCCTTGTCGAGCTTCTGGTCCGCACCAGGCTCGTCCGGCGTAAATGCGCGCGGAATCACCCAGCCGGTCAGCGCCAGCAAGTGCACGTCGTCGGGGTAAAGCGACAGCCCCTTGTCCGAAAACGTATAGAAGCCTGACAGATCCTTCTTGTCGTAATAGGTCTGACAAAGCTCTTCGTAGACATCTGCGCTGTAGCGGCTCTTCGGGTATTTGGCCAGAAAAGCGTCGCCGAGCTTGATCTTCTTGTCAGGGTCCTGCTCCGAAGCTTTGTGAAACGCCTGATACGCCGCTTCTTCTCTCGGATCGCCCAAAGTCTGGCGCAGGTATGCTGTTTCCATTTGTTCGCTCGCGCGATTTGAGTCCGATCGCGTGAGCTGGTTGTCCATCGGGTTAGTTTGCCCCTGCGCGTTCGAAACCGCCGGAAGAAACAGGCTTGCTGACATCAGGACGGCCGCCAAGCATATGTACCTATTCATGCAACTTGATTTCATGGCTCACCCTAGTTCTGACGTTGAATTTACCCTTGTGTCACCCAACACGAAGGCTCACGAAATGGAATGATATACCCAAAAGAGAACTTTTGTCTCGGGGTGCCCGCGCCAAAGAGCGCGGCCACACGTGGTTCGAGAGTGCTGGCGTCTCGCGAATCGAACTGCTCACCGTTTCCGTGCCCGCACGTTTCGTAACAGGGAAATCTTGCGTGGGCGGAAAAGGGTAACTCCACCTAACAATGAACGAATCATTGCCCCAGGCGTCAACGTCAGGCCCAGCAAAAAAGGGAGTCTTGCTCCTTACCATAGGTGTCCAATAACCAAGCCTGGGCTATAGTTAGAGCGGGTGCGCAGGGCGATCTACTGGGCGCTTTTGGATTGCCAAAAGAGCTTACCGGGCCGAACCTCAGAGGAATATTGACGCCGGTGATTGGAAGAGCAACGGGATCGCGTCACCTCGGGGTAACCCAGTTTCCCCCCCGAAGGTTTAAGGTGTACCTTCTAGCTCTAGTTTGTCAATTACAGCGGAACTGCCAAACGAGCCGCCCTTGCCCACCCAACCGTGGCCAAGGCGAACCGAGATTGACACGTTAGGGCAACTAGCGCACTGCTTTATGCAAGACAGAATTTAATTTGGGAATTCGGATTGAATTGATTTCCGAAGGGCGCATATACGAGGACCCAGTAGTTGAGGAGGACAATATAATATGGCTACCGCCACAGCAAAGAAATCCCGACGGCTCCGTTCGGGGCACGAATTCATCAAGGGTACGCTGAGCAGACCGCTGCTCCAATTCGACCTCAACAGTGAACTCGACCAACTGCGCCAAGATGACTCATGGGTGAAATCCGCCGGGCGAAGTTCAAAGACGCTAGTCAAGCATGCGGATCTTCGCATCGTTCTGATCGCGATGAAGGCGAACACCCGCATGCACGAGCACACGGCAACGGCCAGAATCTCGGTGCAATCGCTGAGCGGCCATATCCGAGTCCATCTACCGGAGCAGGTGGTGGATCTCCCGGCTGGGCACTTGCTTGCGTTAGATCAATGCGTGCCTCACGATGTGGAGGCTACCGAGGAGAGCGCCTTCTTGCTGACGGTATCGTGGCCCGCGGCGGCAGACATCAAGGAATGCAAGACCCATCCCAAGAGTACGAGCGGCCGCAGTCGGAAATAGTTAGGAATCGGCGCGTCATACAGGAAACCGGGGTCGCAAACAAGCCAACCTCGGACGGAGAGGCATTCAATGAGTTCGCAGCCTGGCGGGAACAAACGCGAAATAGCAGTGGGGGAAGTGATTCCATTGATCGATCTCGTGAATTACCAAGAGGGAGCCGTGGTCAGCCGGACGATCGTACACCGGCCAACCGGAACCGTTACGCTGTTCGCATTCGATGAAGGCCAGGGCCTGAGCGAGCATACGGCCCCCTTCGATGCTCTGGCTCACGTCCTAGAGGGCGAAGCGGAAATCACGGTTTCTGGCAAGCCGCTGCCAACAAAGGCCGGCGAAGCGGTACTCATGCCCGCACAGCAACCTCACGCCGTGAAAGCGGTCACAAAATTCAAAATGTTGCTGACGATGATCCGCTCCGCGTGACCTGGCGAGGTTGCCGACTCCAGCGGATCCGGGAAAAGGTGTTGAGAAACACCGTTGGCGATACCGGCCGCACGGAACCGGTGCTGTTTCCATCATGCGTGATCGGGTCTTCGTGCCTGATAAGTCAGGCGGTCTTAACGGGTCGACGCAACGCTAGCTCGAAATCTACTTGCAGGAGCCTCAAAAGCTAAAGTCGTTCGCGAGCGGTGATTCAGACGGAACACTACTCGGTTTAGTTCTGAGTGAGCACAGCGGGACAGACCGGTTCTCTAGGGGAAGTATCGTCGGATCAACTGATTAGATGGTGTCGCGTTGACCTGTTGAGTTCGCCGCGTTTATCCGGCATGTAGATTACTTCCGAGTGCGCCGTCACTCGGGCACGATCGGCAATGCTTCTGTAGAGTGTATGTATGCAGCTTGTGCTCATCCTGCAGCTCTTGGCCCTCCTTGCGGTAGCAAATGGGACGCCGGTGCTTGCAAAGGACATCCTGGGAGACCGGTTTGCTATCCCAATCGATGGAGGCGCGAAATTTGTTGACGCGCGCCCCATACTCGGCTCATCGAAGACGGTTCGGGGCATTTTCCTTTCGATCCTGATGACGTCGGCGTTTGGTCCCGTTGTCGGTCTGGATTGGAAAATCGGAGCCCTGGTAGCAATTGCGGCCATGGCTGGAGACCTGTTTTCCAGCTTCCTGAAGCGCCGCATGAATCTTTCCGCCGGCGGCAAGGCGACCGGCCTCGATCAAATACCGGAGTCTCTGTTTCCGCTTCTCGCCTGCCGGAGCACGCTCAAGTTGACGGCCCTGGATATTGTCGCGGGGATCGCCATCTTCTTTGTTGGCGAGCTGCTTCTTTCGCGCCTGCTCTACCACTTCCACCTTCGCGATCGGCCCTACTAGCGCAGTGGAAGTAAGGACGGGCGCTGCAAGTGATGCAGCGTAATCTCCGGGGGGCAGTTGAAGCGGACCGCAACGATTGACGACCCGACACCAACCGATGTGTAGCCGGCCATATTGTGGTAGTTCCACGGTCCGCGCCCCATATGCCGAGGCAGAACCGAATCCAGCGTGATCGGAATCGAACCGGGCAGGCAAATCTGACCGCCGTGCGTGTGGCCGCTCAAGAGCAGTTTGAAATCAGCGTGCGCGGCTTGGCGGTAAATTTCCGGCGTATGCGAGAGCAAGATGGAAAACTCGTCATGCGGGATTTTGAACGCCGCGTTTTGGATATTGTCGGCCCGGTAGTAGTGGGCGTCATCGATGCCGGCGAGATGAATACGCTGACCGTCTAATGTGATCGTCTCGGACTCGTTGAGCAACATCCGTATTCCCATCTCTTCCAGAGCGGGGACCATACGGATTGTGTCGTGATTGCCTAGCACGCCATACACCGGCTGCTTGAGGCAGGAGCGCACAAGGGCCACGCTTTCGAGGGCTGCGTCAAAGGGGCCGAATGTTTGTCCTCGGTAGTCACCCGTTAGGACACAAACGTCGTACTTGACCTTTCCGAGAATTTCAACCAAGCGCCGCATCGGACCTGGATTCATATCTGCGTGCAGGTCGCTGAGTTGAAGGATCGTGAATCCCTCAAACTTCGGGGGAACGTCCTGGCGCTCGATGTAGTTGTGCCGTATCGCGATCCGTTCCGTGTTCTTCTGCCCCCGCCAATACAGCCCTGTCAGCTTGAGGAGGGTTCGAATCCCAGCATGGACGGAATACCAGTTCTCCGGATGAAAGAAGTTGATGCCCTGGCCAAATATCTGCGCCTCATGATCACTCTCGATTCCGAGCCGCTGCCGCGCGTGCACTCGCCCGAGGCGTTCCTGCAATCGCGCGAATATATCTTCCTGCGCTATTGGCCGTGCCTGTGGCACCCAGTTGCCCCCGTTCTCACAGTTGGTAGGAAGTCGTAGAGTTTCGACAAACTCCGGACATTGAGCGTCCAACACCGCCAGAGCATGATCTGAGCAACAAAGGGCGAAACATAGCGCGTCTTCGGGCGGCGGACCGTTATCGCACGGCAACGTCTGCAATATACCCGGCGTGTAACAGTAAACCCCTAGCGCCCAGTATAGACTCCATGCTGCAGTTTGAGATGAACTTCGGAACAGATGACTGACGACAAATCCGCTTACTACCCGCAATCGCCCTAAGCAGCGGTGGATTACCGGACATCTTGGTCCCAGTACCAACTTTACCGGTAACCGCGCTTATCGAGCACAAATCAGACCAAAAGTGTCCCTTTGACCGATGACCTTATCATCACGATGTGTTCAGAAACGAGCAAGCTGGTTTCGCGTCCATCCACAGCCAATTTTCGAACCTCACATTGCCATGCGCATAGACGGGAAGTAGACTAGGGGCGAGTTGGATGGTGAACTATGCGCCGAGTTTCAGTATTCGCTCCCTTCATAGTGTGTTTCCTGCTCTCATCCCAATTGCTGTGTTCTGCGCCTTCCGCCGCGCAGCGAGGCACGCCGCCCCCGCGGCCCCCTGTTCGTAGTAACCAAGTCCGCAGTTTTTCGGTGAACGGTACAGTAACTGACGCCGCCACCAACGCTCAGCTCGATTACGTAAAGATCGAGCTTCATTCCGTCACTGGAGGTGTCGTCGGGACGGCTTTCACCAGCGGTAGCGGCGGCTTTCAGCTCAGCAGTATCAGCGACGGTGATTACACTCTCGTAGCGGACAAACCTGGATATCAAATCGTCAGTGTGCAAGTCGAAGTCAACGGCGCTTCCGTCTACGGGATTCAGGTCGACCTTCCGAGGCCCCCTGACGCCAGCACACCAGTCAACAACGGACCAGACACCGTCTCCCTGCGCGAGCTTTCCATCCCGCGCAGGGCGCACGATGATATGGAAAAGGGAATGGCCCTGTTGTACGGAAAATCCGACTATCAGGGCAGTCTCAAGCCACTAGAAGAAGCCACTCAGGAGTATCCCGATTACTACGAAGCCTACACGCAGATCGGTGTCGCGTACATGAAACTCGCTGACGCCGGCAATTCCGAGAAAGCGTTTCGCAAGTCGATTGAAGTGAGCCAGGAGCGCTACCCGGGCGCCTATATCGGGCTTGCCGAACTTTTCTTGAACGGACGGCGCTTCGCCGATGCCGAATCCCTTGCGCGCAAGGCTGCTGAGATTGATTCCAATTCCTGGCAGGCCAAGTCAGAATTGGCTCGCGCTCTTCTCGGACTCCAACGCTCCTCCGAAGCCGAAACATCCGCCATTGCTGCCGTCACACTCAATCCCGACAATGAAGCTCTGTACTTGATACTCGCCAACGTCCACATCCAACTCCAAAACGATCGCGCTCTGCTCGACGACCTGAACCATTACCTCAAGCTCGCGCCCACAGGCTCCTTCGCTGAACAGGCTCGACTCCAGCGTGACCAAGTCCAACAGTCCCTCGCCGCATCGCAGAGACTGCCAGTCACCCCATCTACTACGCAACCGTAAGTGTCCGATCCGGCTGACCAATGCTCTGGTAGGCGCGTTTGCCAGGCATCCCTAACGAGATCGGCAATTCGGTTGCTCGGATGAGGACGGCGATGTCCGGTTAGCGCGCTATGCGTCCACTGCGCATCAGGAAGTCGACGAGGCTGCGCGCCCGATGCCGATGTTATACGCCGTAGATGCTGCCACATTGAAGGTGCGGATCGTCGGCATCTTCTCAAGCAAAGGCCTCATTGCCTCGAGGACCTGCCGTCCTTGACCATTGGCATATTCCTCAGCGTCTTTTTTGCTTTTCCAGATAGCGATACCGACGAACTGATCACGCTGTGTGTCCGAAGTGAGAACCACTGCATCGACAAATCCCCGCTGCTGCTTGAGGATGGGAAGGTTTCGCTCGGCCATCGTCTTGACGAATTCTTGGAGTTGGCCTGGCTTGGTTGTGACCTGAACCATTCGCGCGATCATGGGAATCCTCCTAAAGACCCCTCCAAACCAGCGTAGGTGGTTTAACGAGGTCGCGCTGTGATGCCGAGCACACCTCGAGGTAATAGGGGTTACAAGATCTTGTAGACCCGGAGGCCCCAGCTAACCCCTGATTAGTGGGATTGCCGGACAAATCCTTTCCTACTTATCCACTTCTCCGGTTACCGCGTGTATCAGGAGCGAGTGTCCTACGACCACGGCAGAAAGAAGGCGGCCCGCTGTTGAGGGCCGCCTATGGTCGTACGCCCATTGAAGGAAAGCCGGCTCAGCGGTCGAACCTCACTTTGGCGGAGCGGTGGGAGTTGGCAACGTTTCTGCCCATGCCTCCTCGTGCTCACTCCCGTTGAGCGCCTTCTTCCTCCCTGGAATCTTTCTATTCTTCTTGTCAAATGCCCGATGTGTTCCCGGTCACGCGGAGCCGTGCTCTCCATCACAGCCATATACGGCGAACAGTAATAATCTTCATTGTAGTCACCAAGACCAACGGAGATGCTTCCGTGTATAGAGTATTCAAGCAAACCGGGGACGGCGAATTCATCTTTGTAACATCGCGTGACGAACTCGAACAGGCCGTGCAAGTCGTGGAAACATTCAACCTCCAATGGCCCGGAGAGTATGTCGTGCGCGATTTGCAAGGGAACAGTCTGTGCCAGACAGAATTAGGGGCCATTCAACCTGGACCGCGTCAAGTGTCAGCAACCCGAACGGACCAACGCTAGTGTCTGGTTAATTTGGACAAGCGGACAACTCGTCGATCAACATCTCACCAGCTCTACCACCGCCTCCGGCCACTGATATTTTCTGACTTTACCTTACTTGCATCCCAATGGTGCTCGCGCGCGCACCCAGCCAGCGGTATACTTTCGCCCCGTGAAAGCTCCAAACGTTGATTTCACATTAAGCCGGCTTGAGCGCGTGATCTCGGGGCCGGGAAAAATCGCCACGCTGGGTGAGGAGCTCGAACGCCGCGGGCTGAAACGCGCCATCGTGGTTACCGGAAAGACGCTGGGCGGTTCTCCGGTGCTCGAAAAAGTAACTGGAGCGCTGGGCACGCGTTGCGCGACGGTGTTCAAGGGCGCGCGGCAGCACGTCCCGCGAAGCGTGGTGAGCCAGCTCGAAGCGGAAATCACGAGGCTGGACGGCGACTGCCTGATCAGTTTCGGCGGCGGAAGCCCAATTGATACATGCAAGGTGGCGAGCCACGCGTTCTTGACCAGCCGCGACCTCGTCCACATCGCCATCCCGACGACGCTCTCGGCGGGAGAGTACACGCACGCGGGTGGAGTGACGGACGAAACCACGCGCGTGAAATCTGGCGTGTCTGACCCGAGGTTGCAAGCGCGCACGGTGCTGAACGATCCCGAGCTGACGCTCGCGACTCCGGACTGGCTGTGGGTGGCGACGGGGATGCGCGCGCTCGACCATGCCATCGAAACGAGCTACGCGATCCGGCATCATCCGCTCAGCGACGCGCTGGCCGCCAAGGCGATTTCGCTCCTGGTGGAACATCTGGCTGCGTCGATCCACACCTCCGGCGATGAAAAACTCGCGCACCGCGGCTTCTGCCAGTTCGCGGCGTGGTTTTCGATTTACGGCTCGATGAACACGCGATTCGGAATCTCGCACCTGCTCGGACATCAAATCGGGCCGAGGTGGGATGTGCCGCACGGCGTCACGTCGTGCATCACGCTGCCGCACGCGATGCGATTCATGGCGGAAATCGCGCCGGAACGCTTCGCGCCGATTGCGGAGGGTTTTCGTTTGCCGTTCGACGCGCGCAATCCGAAAGTGGGAGCGCTCGCATGCGCCGAGCGCACCGCGCAGTTCATTGCAGCGTTCGACGTACCGCACACGCTGAAGGATGCGGGCGTGCCGCGAGCGGAGATCGGCGACATTGTCGCTCCGGTGATGCACGAACTCGAAAAATCGGGAGTGGTGGACCGGCCGGTCACGAAGGCGGAGGTCATCGGCCTGCTCGAAGCGTCGTACTAAATCCAGATCAATCGCGCTCCATATGAACGCGCACGAAAAAGCCACCTAAGCGCCCGTTGAGGGCGCCTAAGTGGCCAAATTGCCACCACATCGAACGATCAGTTCCTTCCAACTGAAGAGACTTTTCTACCCCCTAACACCTCGCCCTCAGTTCTTCTTCTGCGGAGTGTCGCCGCCGATAAAAACCGCGCTCGTGCGACGCGACGCACCGCCGCCCGATTGGTCGGCAGCGACGACTGGAACCGGAATCTTGGCGGGCTTCTTCATGCCTCCCGGGAAATTGCTCTCGGGAACCTTGATCGGCTCGAGCATCGCCTCGATCTCCGCGCGGCGGGTTTCAAACCACGGCGGGAGGAGCAGGCTCTGGCCGAGCTGATCAGCGGGCTCATCCACGGCGAATCCCGCCGGAACCGTGGCCGCGCATTCCACAAGAATCCCGCCCGGGCAGCGGCAATAGACGGAGTGGAAATACATGCGGTCCTTGATCTCCGACGCATCCGTGTAGCCGAGTTCTTCGTAGATGCCCTTTTGTTCCGCAAGCTTCTCGTCGTTTTCAACTTCAAGCGCCATGTGGTGGGCCGTCCCTGCTCCGAAGATCCAGCTTCCAGACGGGCGATCGGGTTCGTGCAGAAGAGTGACGGTCTTGTTGGCGCCGCCGTCCCCGATTTCGAAGCGATAATACGGGCCTTCCTGGCCGGTCTTCTTGAAGCCAAGCGCGTCAACGAAGAAGCGTTCGGTTTCGGCAATTTCCCTGACCGATAGGACGGGGCCATGGAAACCATGCGTAGTGACATCCTCTCCAACTTCCTTTGTCGTCCAACCGGTGCGCTTGTCGGCGTTGTCCTCGATCACTTCGAGTTGAATTCCGGAAGGATGATCGAAACGAATAAACTTTTGTCCGAAGCGTTCCTGAATTCCAGCATTCTTGATTTTGTGCCGATTCAAGTGCTCGAGCCAGAATTTGATCGAGCCCTTCGGCACCGAATAGGCGGTCGACTGGATTTGTCCGGAACCTTGGCGGCCTCGCACCCGTCCATAGGGAAAGGTGGTGTAGACGGAACCGGGCTCGGCGTTCGCGTTCGCATAATACAAATGATAGTGAGCGTAGCGGCCATCAAACAGGACGGTCTGCTTGATCATGCGCTGGCCGAAAACCTGCGTCTGGAAGTCGATGTCTTCCTGCGCGCCGCCCACACATACGGTCATGTGGTGGATACCTTTTACGAGGGACATTTTCCGTTACCTCCGCCGGAAGTTTAGCACAGATGCATTTGCACCAAGTTGCAGCAGAGATTCCGCCGGCCTGTGCGTGCCGCGGCGTGCCATTTCCGAGCCGCAAGGCCCGGATTCTATCCAATGATGCTGAGTTTCCGCAAGGTGTTCGGTTCAAGCACCGGCGAAGCCGGACATGAAACGCCGAAGAGGCGAGATTGATGATTAGCGGGGGTTCTTTTATGATAAAAGTTGACTCCTACAGTGAGCATGCCGTGCCGAGCCATGTCGTCCGGGGGGAGTGCCATGGGTAAGGTCCCTCGAATCAATATCGCGGGTGGACTTATTGCGCTGCTTTTTCTGTCGGCCATGATGGGCCGGCCAGCTCGGGCGCAAGAAGATCCGTCCGGACAGTGGGCGCCGCGATTTGACGAGGATTGGGAAGAGCGCATCCCCGGGCCGGAAATCGGCGACTACCTCGGAATCCCGATCAACGAAGCAAACCGGCTGCGAGGCGACACCTGGGACGCAGCGCTCGTGGAGCTGCCGGAAAATCAATGCCGCGCGCACGGATCGGATTACGGATGGCGCGGCCCGTCGAATCTGAGCATTTGGAAGGAAGTGGACAAGGCGTCGCAGAAAGTGATCGCGTACCACACGCACCTTTCGGCGTATGGAGCGGAGCAAACGATTTGGATGGATGGACGCCCGCATCCGCCGGATTACGCGCCGCACACCTGGGCGGGATTCTCCACCGGGAAATGGGAAGGCGACATCCTGGTAGTGACGACGACCCACCTGAAAGAGAATTGGCTGCGGCGAAACGGATTAGCGCGCAGCGATCTGGCGACGGCCACCGCACACATCATGAGGCACGGAAATTATTTGACCGTCGCGGCGATCACGTATGACCCCGTATATCTGACGGAACCTTTTATTCGCACCAGCGACTTCGTGTACAGCCCCCAACAGACAATGGCTCCGTGGCCGTGCGAGTCCGTGGACGAAGTGGACCGGCCGGCGGGCGTGGTCCCGGCGCACCTGCCGGGACAAAATACGTTCCTGAACGAATTTCCGGCCAACTACGGGATTCCTCCGGAGGCAACCAGAGGCGGCGCGGAGACGATGTACCCGGAGTATGTGATCAAAATGAAAACGATGAAAACGCTGCCGCGCCCAGCGAAGAAAGTGAACAACCGATGAGGACCCTGGCGAAGGGAGCTTTCGAGTCCTCGAAGAATCTGGGCCTGATCGTGGTGCTGGCAAGCGCTTCCCTGCTGGCAGCGGCCGGGATTGCATCCGCTCAAGCGCCTGCAGGCGGCGCGCAACGAAATCCGGCCGACGCGGAAATCCACGTGTTGCACGTGCAGGGCAACGTGTACATGCTAGTAGGCGCGGGCGGCAACATCACCGTGCAAGCGGGCGACGACGGCGTCTTGCTGGTGGACGCGGGGCTCGCGGGAACGAGCGACAAAGTTTACGCGGCGATCCGGTCCATTTCCGACAAGCCGATCCACTACATCATTGACACGCACGTCCACCCGGACCATGTGGGCGGCAACGAGGCGCTCGCCAAACTGGGTTACACGATCGCCGGAGGAAACGTGGTGGGCGATATTGGCGCAAGCGCCGGAAATCAAGCGACGGTGATCGCGGCGCAAGGGGTGCTCGACCGGATGAGCGCGGCGACCGGCAAACAGCCTCCCATGCCGCAGGGCGCCTGGCCGACGGAGACTTACACCACGCCGGAGAGAAAGCTGTACTTCAACGGCGAGGGCGTCCTGATGATTCACCTGCCGGCCGCGCACACTGACGGCGACACGATCGTGTTTTTTCGCCGCTCCGACGTGATCAGCACCGGCGATATTTTCGTGACCACCAGCTATCCGATCGTGGATCTCTCGCGGGGCGGCAATATTCAGGGAGTGATTGACGGGCTGAATCGCATCATTGAGCTGGCCATTCCCGCCGACGAGCAGGAAGGCGGCACGCAGGTAATTCCGGGACACGGGCGGCAGTGCGATGTGGCCGACGTGGTCTTTTACCAGGAAATGGTGACGATCATTCGCGACCGCGTTCAGGACATGGTGAACAAGGGCATGACGCTGGAACAGGTGAAGGCGGCCAAACCCACAAGCGATTACGATCCCCGGTACGGCAAAGACACGGGCTTCTGGACGACCGATATGTTCGTCGAAGCCGTGTACAAGAGTTTAAGCCCGAAGAAGTAGTTCGGGCAGAACGGCCGCGGGAAAACGGCTTTTCAGTTTTTTGGAGGAGACTCAATGAAGCGCACACTGATTGCTCTGACGATTGCCGCCGTTGCGATGTTGGCCGGCGGAAGCGCGTACGCCCATCACTCGTTCGCCGCGACGTATTTCGTGGACCAGGAAATCACGGTGGAAGGAACGCTGACCCAGTTCATGTACCGTAATCCACACTCGTTCGTGAAGGTGGATGTCCCGGATCCGAAAGGCGGGCCGGCTCAGACGTGGTCGGTTGAGTGGGGCGGCGGCGCGCAGCTTACACAGGAGCACGTGACGCGCGACACGCTGAAGCCGGGCGATCACGTGATCGTGACCGGGAATCCGGGGCGCGATCCTTCCGAGCACAGAATTCGCCTGCACAAGATCGTGCGGCCAGCGGATGGATGGAAGTGGGAAGGCGTGATCATGTAAGCGACTCTCCTTCGCTGGATTCAACCGGTGAAGGATGAGTCGGATGGCTGGGCGAGTAGGGGGCGAGGAATGGTTTGCAGATTTCCGCTGAAGAGTGCTGCGACGCTGTTTTGTGTACTGGCAACGATGTCGCTGGCCATGCCAGCGACCGCCGGGGCCCAGATTGGGTTGGTCCCTTCGGCGACCACGGCCAACGCCAAACTGGGCGCCCCGTTTGACCTTTCAGGATACTGGGTAGCGGTTGTCACGGAAGACTGGCGCTATCGCATGCTCACTCCGGACAAGGGTGATTTCCCGGGCATCTTCCTGACGCCGACGGGCCAGCGAATAGCCAACGCGTGGGATCCAGCCAAAGATGAAGCAAGCGGCGATCAATGCAAGTCGTACGGTGCTGGGGCCATTATGCGCGTGCCCACGCGGCTTCACATCTCCTGGGATAACGATAACACTCTGCGCGTCGAGACCGATGCCGGGCAGCAAACCCGTCTCTTTCATTTCGGGGACGCGCCGCCGACGGGCGGAGCGCCCACGTGGCAAGGGTATTCCGTCGCGAGCTGGGAGGGTTTGAGGCCGCGGGGATTTGTATTGCCGGTAGTCGCAGGAGCAAGCGGCGTGAAGCCAGCCGAGGAAGGTTATCTGAAAATTGTGACGACTCAATTGCGCGCAGGGTACGTGCGCAAGAACGGCGTTCCTTATGGAGAAAAGGCGGTCGTCGAGGAGTACTTCGACAGCTTCAAGGAGCCCAATGGCGACACATGGCTCGTAGTAACGTCCATCGTCACCGACCCGCAGTACCTTGCTCAAAGCTACCTCACAAGCTCGCAATTCAAGAAGCAAGCAGACGCGACGGGCTGGAATCCCACGCCGTGCGCAGCAAAGTAAATCAATTGGCAATCGTCTGGCCGACCCCGAATCTCGCGAGGATGACGGATGTCTCTCGCTAGTTTTCTCGAGTGGCTCTCCAACACGCAATTCAGCATATTTATGCGCGAGTCGACGTGGGGCGAACCAATCGTGGAATCGGTTCACGTCCTGACACTGACGCTTTTCCTGGGATTCGCGGTGATGCTTGACATGCGGCTGCTCGGTGTGGTGTTGAAGCGGCGGCGCATGTCCGAAGTGCTCGCGCAGTTCAATCCGTGGCTCTTTGGCGGCTTCGCCGTGATGATCTTGAGCGGAGCGCTGCTGTTTTCCGCCGATCCCGTTTCCTTCTACAACACGCATCCTCCGTTCTTCAAAATCAAGATGATCATGCTCGTGCTGGCCGGGCTGAACGTGCTGATCTTCAACGCGACAATCGGGCGCAAGGTCGCACAATGGGATTTGAATCCGAAGACGCCGGGCGCGGCAAAAGCGGCAGCCGTCGTGTCAATCGTGCTCTGGGTTCTGATCATCGCCGCCGGACGCGCTATTGCGTACGTGTTGCCGCCACCATGAGCAACGTAATGATCGACGCGAGGAGGGCCGGCCCGCATGGTTAGATCGCTGCTGTTGAGTTTCTGCCAGTGGTGCAACAACTCGTGGTGGGGCCACGGAATTCGCCATTCGACGTGGCTGTTTCCGTTTGTGGAAATATTTCATCTGCTGGGTTTGGGCATACTCGGCGGAACGGTCTTGATTTTGAATCTTCGCTTGATGCGGCTGGTGTTCAAGAGCGAATCGACCGCGGAGCTGGCCGGAGAAGTGCGGCCGTGGATGCTCGGCAGCCTGACGGTGATGCTGGTTTCGGGGTTTCTGCTGTTCTCGACCGAAGCGGTAAAGATGTATGGGAACTGGGCGTTTCAATTCAAGATGCTGTTTTTGCTGCTGGCGGTGATTTATACGTTTACGATCCATCGCAAAGTGACGCTGGCGGATGACGGGCGGTTCGGGCGGGTGGTGCGCGTATTTGTGGCGATTGTTTCGCTGCTGTTGTGGTCGGGCGTGGGGCTCGGGGGCCGGGCGCTTGGCTATGTGACGACGTCGGTCAGTTCGGTGAGTGAGTTGTTGCGATAAAGCGGACACGAAAGGCTGGGCTGGATGTTGCTGGCGTACGCCATTCTGCAGGCACACCCTGAAGCGATTCCTCTGAATCCCATCGCGCGCTGGGAATGGGTGTTTCCGGTCGTCGAGTCGATTCACATCTGCGGATTCACGCTGCTGGTCGGCACAATCGTGATACTCGATCTGCGCCTGCTGGGGCTGCGCTTGCGTCAGCAGCCGATTTCGCAGCTTGCGCGCGCATTATCGCCGTGGATTTGGGCCGGACTTATTTTGCAGCTGACCACGGGGCCGTATCTTTTTTCGGGCGATCCGTACGAATACGTGCAGATCGCGGCGTTTCGCGTGAAGATGCTGCTGTTCTTGCTCGCGCTGATTTTCCATTTCACGGTCATCCGGATGGCGACGGCGCCGTCGCGGGATTCCGCGCCGCTCGGATGGCGCAGGCCGGCGGCTGTCGTTTCGCTGGGACTCTGGGTGAGCGTGATGCTCGCCGGGATGTGGATTGGCAATCTCTAGGTGGCGGGCGCACAGATGATGGGGACGTGCGGGAGGCGATCCTGATATGTCGTTCCTGAACTTCTGCCAATGGCTCAGCCAAACACCGTTCAGCATTTGGCTGCGCGAGGCTGCCTATCCCTATCCGGTGCTTATGATCACACACTTGATCAGCGTTGCCCTGTTCGGCGGGATGGTGGTGATGGGCAATCTGCGTGTGCTGGGCAAGGCGATGCGCGGCGTGCCTGTTTCGCAGGTGATCGGGCAGTTTCGCGCATGGAAATGGGTGGCGTTCGCGATCCTGCTAGTATCGGGGACACTGGTTGCGATGTCCGATCCGATGGAATACTACAGCAACGTCATGTGGTGGATTTCACTCGGCATTCTTGCGGTCGCCGGGCTGAATGCGGCGATCTTTCGCTACGGCGTGTATCGCAGCGTGGCGGCGTGGGACGAAGCCGCTATCGCGCCGGCAAGCGCGCGGCGATGGGCCGGCGTGTCGCTGATTCTGTGGGTTGCGCTGATCTTCGCGGGGCGCGCGATCGCTTTCTTCTAGCGAGCGGGCGGCACATCAAGCCGCACGGCGATTCCTTCGAGCTCCGGCTTGACCGCGGGGTAGAATTTCATCACCAGCGGATCGTGGCCCGGCACGATGTGATTGGGCGAATCGGCCAGGCAATAAAGCAGGTTAAATCCCTCCAGCATTTCAGCGACGTTGTACACAACCGGGAATGGGCGGCGCTGCTCGAAATTCGCGTAGAGGTGCGCGGCATCGGAGGCGACCACAACCCAACCGCGGCGCGTCCAAACCCGTGCGATCTGCAGGCCCGCCGAATGACCGCCGACGCGGTGCAGGGTCAGCCCCGGCACAAGCTCGGTATCGCCATCGTGGAAGACAGCTTTGTCGGAATAGATGTGCCGCAACATCATTTGAATGTTTTCAAGGTCGAACGGGCCGCGAAGCATCTGGTGGCGCATGTTGCGGCCGGTCGCATAGGCCATGTCGCGATCCTGGAGATGAAAGCGCGCGCGCGGCAAACGGTCGAGATTGCCGGCGTGATCGTAATGGAGATGCGTGATGATGACGTCGGTGACCTTGTCGGGATCCACGTCGAGCAGACGCAGCGACTCGATCGGGCAGCGTAGCCAATCGCGGCGGCGGCGGAGGGCAGCCTCCTTGGCGAATCCGGTGTCCACGACAAACGTGCAGTCGCTGCGGCGCAAGACCCACACGAAATAGTCGAGGTCGGAAGCGGACTCGTGGGGATCACCGAGAATGAAATTTTCTCCGGCGTGGCGGTTGCCCAGATGCGCATACCGGATGGCCAGGACTTCGAAAGGTTCGATCGGCACGGCGTACCTCGCGCGATTCCCTGCTCCGCCGCGCGCACTTTGTGGCCGAGCGGCGTGCGGAACGTCAATTGTGAGAGGGCGCTATCATAGGGCATAATGCGGCGTCGGAAAACGTCTAACCGGCGGAATCAACGACACTGCTGCGGGTTTGCACATTCGCGGCATCCGTGTCGTTGGTGAAGCGGATGTTGCCAGGCAGGTGGAGGAAAGACGCATGGCGAAGGAAAGTATCGGCTTTGTGGGAGTCGGGCGAATGGGCGTGCGCATGGTGCGGCGCCTGATTCAAGCCGGCTACCCGGTCACGATTTACGACACGAGCAGCGAGGCGATGGCGCCGCTGCTGGAAATCGGGGCGACGCGCGCCGACTCGCCCGCCGCGGTGGGATCGGCTGCGGAGATCGTGTTCGCGAGCGTGCCGACTCCGCCGATCGTGCAGGCCGTGGCACTGGGGCCGAAGGGAGTTATCGAAGGCAGCCGGGTGAAGATTTTCATCGATGTCTCGACGACGGGTGCGACGGTCGCGCGAGCGGTCGCGGAGGGGCTGGCGGCCAAGGGAATTCGGGCGGTGGATGCGCCGGTGAGCGGCGGGATCACGGGAGCGGAGAAAGGGACGCTCGCGGTGATGGTGTCGTGCCCGGAGGACGTGCTCGCAAAGGTGAAACCAGTCCTCGAAGTGATCGGGAAGATTTTCTTCGTGGGGACGCAACCGGGCCAGGGGCAGACGATGAAGCTGCTGAACAATCTTCTGTCGGCGACCGCGATGGCGATTACGTCTGAGGCCGTGGTGATGGGCGTGAAGGCGGGACTCGACCCGGCGCTGGTGATTGACGTGTTCAACGCCGGAACGGCGCGAAACAGCGCTACGCAGGACAAGATCAAGCAGCACGTGATCTCGCGGTCGTTCAGCTACGGATTTGGGATCGGGCTGCTGAACAAGGACATCCGATTGTGCATGGCCGAAGCGGACGCATTCGGCGTGCCGATGATCGTGGGAAGCGCGGTGAGGCAGCTGTTGTCCATTGCGACGCAGACGGAAGGGCTCGATGCCGATATGACCACGATGGCGCGGACGGTTGAGAAGTGGGCAGGCGTGCAAGTCGGCGGAAAATAAACAAAGACACCAGACAAAGAGAGGAACACTGAAATGGATAAGAAGACTTTCGATCGTGGGCTTGAAATTCGCACTTCGGTGCTGGGCAAAGAATATGTCGACAAGGCGATTGCCGCCGCCGACGAGTTCAGCCGCCCACTCCAGGAGCTCGTCACGGAATATTGCTGGGGCGCGATCTGGGGGCGCGAAGAGCTGCCGAAGAAAACGCGCAGTATGCTGAACCTGGCGATGATCAGCGCGCTGAATCGCCCACATGAATTGAAGGCGCACATCAAAGGAGCGCTGGTCAACGGCGTCACGCCGGTCGAGATCCGCGAAGTGCTGCTGCAAGTCGCGATCTATTGCGGCGTGCCCGCGGCGGTCGATTCGTTCCGCATCGCGCGCGAGGCGTTTGCGGAGCTTGGGGACAAAGCGCCGAAATTCGCGAAGTAGTCGTGCGACCGAGGTGAAGGGCGGGGTTTCAACCCCGCCAAAAGCCGGCCCAGAACAATAGGGGGCTTCAGCCCCTAAGGGATCGAATGAGCGAGCTGAAAAAACATCGCATGCTGATCGGCGGGCAGTGGGCGGAGCCTGCGTCCGGCACGTGGTTCGAGTCGGTGAACCCATTCACGGCCGCGCCGTGGGCGCTGATCCCACGCGGAACGAAAGAGGATGTCGACCGCGCGGTGGCCGCGGCGAAGGCCGCTTTCTATGACGGCGAGTGGCGCAAGCTGACGGCCACAGCGCGCGGCGCTTTGCTTGGCCGTCTCGGCGACCTGATCGCGGCGGAAGCGGGCAAGCTCGCCGAGATCGAGACCACGGACAACGGGAAGCTCATCGCCGAGATGCGGGGGCAGCTGAATTACATTCCGCAATGGTTCCATTATTTCGGCGGGCTCGCGGACAAGATCGAAGGCCGCGTGATTCCCATCGATAAGCCGGGCGTCTTCAATTTCACGCGTGAGGAACCGCTGGGAGTAGTGGCCGCGATCACGCCATGGAATTCGCCGCTGTTGCTGGCCGCATGGAAACTTGCGCCCGCGCTGGCCGCTGGGAACACTGTCGTTTGGAAGCCCTCGGAGTTTTCGTCCGTTTCGGCGCTCGCGTTCGGAGAGCTTTTCGAGCGCGCCGGTTTCCCGCCGGGAGTGGTCAACATCGTGACCGGATATGGCGCGGAAGTAGGCGAGCCTCTTATCACGCATCGCGACGTCGCGAAGATTGCGTTCACGGGCGGAGACAAGACCGGAGAGCACGTCTATCAACTGGCGGCGCGCGGCCTGAAGCGCGTGACTCTGGAGCTGGGCGGAAAGTCCGCGAATATCGTCTTCGACGATGCCGACCTCGATCAGGCGGTGAAGGGCGTCGTCTCGGGCATTTTCGCGGCGACCGGCCAGACCTGCATCGCCGGGTCGCGCGCACTGATTCATCGCCCGATCCTCGACAAATTCGTTGAACAACTCCTGGCGCTGGCCAAGACGGCGCGGATGGGCGACCCGCTCGACATGGGCACGCAGGTCGGACCGATTACGACGCGCCCGCAATACGAGAAGGTGCTCGACTACATACGAATCGCGAAAGAAGAAGGCGCCGTCTGCCGGCTGGGTGGCGCGCCCGCAAAGAGGCCGGAGTGCGGCTCCGGCTGGTTCGTCGAACCGACGGTATTCACGGGCGTGAAGCCCGACATGCGCATCGCGCAGGAAGAAGTGTTCGGCCCGGTGCTCTCGATCATTCCGTTCGATACCGAGGATGAAGCGGTGCGCATCGCGAACGGGACGGTCTACGGTCTCGCGGCGGGAGTTTGGACCACAAGCATCCGCCGCGCGCTGACGATGTCCGAGCGGCTGGAAGCGGGCACGGTGTGGGTGAACACATACCGGGCCGTGAGTTATATGTCTCCCTTCGGCGGTTACAAGAGGTCTGGAATCGGACGAGAAAGCGGAATCGACGCCATCCGCGAATATTTGCAGACGAAAAGCGTGTGGATCGATATCGCGGGGAATGTTCCGAATCCTTTTGTCATGAGGTAACCCTGGGATCGCCAATCTCCCGATTGGCGGATTTCCTCGGTAGTCACTCGTTTCTAACTCATGCTTGGATAGGCACCTGCGGCCGGCCAATCCACCACCACAGTGCGGTGCCCGCAATAGGCACCAAGCTGAGTGAGATGAAAACTGCGGCGTACATGTGCCGGTCGAATAAAGGTCCATAAGCCAGAAGTAAGAGCGCCACCACGGCCGACCACGCTCCCGAACCGATTCCGGCGACTTTGCCGCTCTCGTCATCGGGGTAATTCCGCCTGCTCAAATGAAGTGACACTACGATGAACGCGACCGCGATGAACATTCCCCACGAAAACAGCGCCAGTGCGGCGATCCACGAAGTCGTGCGCGTCACGACCGACGGAATCAGCGCCAAAAACGCGAGCGCGACATAAAGTCTCACCGGCCGTGGATTGTCTCGAACCCAGCGGTCAGCCACCCAGCCCCAGAAGTAGTAGCCGATCTCCCAGCAAACCGCCGGTATCCAAAGAATCTTCCCAAGTTTCCCCTGGGTCAGGCCCAGCGCTCGATTCAAATACAGAGGACATAGGTAAAGCGTCGGCCCGAGCGCCGCTCCTCCGAGCCCCATGCCGGCCACGAGCAGCCAGAATCGCCGCTCGAACAAATTCGGCCACGCCACTCCGGATGCCTTTCGCTCGGCCGCGCGCACCAGCGGCGGGCGCGCGACGAACCACCAGACGATCAACCAGAGCGCCCCGAGCGCGCCGGTGACGAGGAATGCGGCCCGCCAGCCGAACTTGAGCGCGATCGGAGTGATGATCAGCGGCGCGAAAATTGCGCCGACGGACGCGCCACTGTAGGAAATTCCCATTCCGCGCGACTGGCGGCCGAGCGGCAACGAATTCGCCGCGGTGCGCATGCCGCCGGGGAAAGTGGCGCCTTCTCCGAATCCGAGCAGAGCGCGCGCCGCGGCAAAGCCCAGAAATCCGGCTACCCACGCGTGCGATGCGCTTGCAAGCGTCCAGATTCCCACGGCCGCAAGCATGCCGACGCGAAGGCCAACGTAGTCCAGCAGCGACCCCCACAACGGATTCGCAATCATGTAAACGAAGGAAAAGACGGAAACGGCGTCCGCGTAGTTCGTCGCGCTCAAGCCGGTGTCTTTCAGAATCATCGGCGAGATGACCACCAGCGCCTGACGATCGATATAGGAAAGACACGAGCAGGTCATCATCACCGCGACGGGCACCCACATGCGCCAGCCCGCGGCGTACGGATTTGCGGGGTCGGCGATGCGCGGAGCCGCGATGGGGGCACTGCTCGGCATTCAGATTCTTTCGTTGCTCTGGCTTGGAGACGCCGGAGTGTATCACGCAGGCTTCGCGTCGAGCAGAAGCATGGTAATGTCCCCGATGGCGCGCAGCAGCATTGCAATACGGATGGAGATCAACGAAGTGGATATTGCTCACTTGCTGGAATGGATTGGCAGGACCGAGACGAATTCGGATCAAGTGACGCCTACGCCGATCGCGGCTCTATCCGCCACGCTCGACATCGAGGCTCCCCGTCCAGTGGCGGGCGATCCGGTGCCGCCGCTGTGGCACTGGCTCTATTTCTTGTCCATTCACAGGCAATCGGAACTCGGTCCTGACGGCCACGTCAAAAGGGGAGACTTTCTGCCGCCGGTGCTGCTGCCGCGGCGAATGTGGGCCGGAGGGCGCTTTGAATTCCGCCGCCCGCTTCGCGTGGGCGAGACTTTCACGCGCACTTCGCGAATTGTCGACGTACAGCAGAAGGAAGGGCGCACGGGCACGCTTGTGTTCGTATTCGTGCGGCACGAAATCGGGAACGCTGATGGCGTCGCGCTCAGCGAGGAGCAGGATTTGGTGTATCGCGCCGATGCCAAGCCGGGCGACCCGGCGCCACTGCCGCGGCCCGCGCCAGCCGGCGCGGCGTGGGAGCGCGTGGTGCAGCCGGACGATGTTCTGCTGTTTCGCTATTCCGCTCTGACGTTCAACGGCCATCGCATCCACTACGACCGCAGGTTCGCCACCGAAACCGAAGGCTACCCCGGGCTGGTGGTGCACGGCCCGCTGATCGCAACGCTGCTGCTCGATCTCTTGCGGCGGCACATGCCGGAAGTGCATGTAGCAAAATTCGAATTCCGCTCGGTCAGTCCCCTGTTTGACACCGCGAGCTTCTCGCTGCACGGCAAACCCGAGAGCGACGGGAAAACGATCTCGCTCTGGGCGACCGACGCGGAAGGTGGCCTGGCGATGCTAGCGCTAGCGACAGTCGGTTAGAAATTAATCGTAATACTTCGGAGATTTCTTCAGTTTGGAATTCGCCAGGTAATCGTGCTCGATCCAGAGCTGCGTCTTCGTCTTCTTGCAGTAGTCCTCGATCATCGCTCGGCTCGCGAGCGATTGTTCCTTGTTGTACTCGAATGTCGGAACGCGCCCCGAACCACGCTCTTCCGGATAATGATAAAGATCGCCCGCGAGCATCACTTTCCCGGTCTTCTTCAAATGAAGGATAACCACCTGATGGCCGGGCGTATGTCCGGGCGCCGACTTGATGATCACGTTTCCGTCGCCGAACACATCGTACTCATCTTTCGTAATGAGCACGGTCTGCGCGGCCTTCAGCTGGTCGTAGTCCTTGGGATCGACAAGCGCCGGCGGCTTCTCCGCGAACATCGCATCGCGCTCAATGGGCCGGACGAGCCACGTCGACCCCGCAAATTCGTTGGAATTGGCGATGTGGTCGCCGTGATAGTGCGAGTGCGCGAGATACGTGATGTCGCCGGGAGCGTAGCCGATCTCCGCCAGTTGCGATTTCAATGTGCGCGTCGCGGTCGAGGGCCCCTGCGTCACGGGCTTGCCGTCGTCTTTGAACTCCTCGTCCCGAATCACGCCCACATCCCAGATCAGCGTGCCCTTCGGATCGACGATCAGGTAGCAAGGAACCGCGAAATCGATCGTCTTGACTTCTTCGCGCTTGAAATTGAACAGCGCCGGATCCAGGCCCTTGATCACGCCGCAATCGAACACGTACAGGCGCACGCTCTTCGGCACGCGCGGATGAGCTTCTTGCGCGCGCGCCGTGGCGGTCACCGCGGCACCCCCCTAACACACAAAGCGTCAGCATCGCGAAAATCCGCGAAATTCGCACGGACAGATTCATAGGTGCTCCTTGGAATAAAGCGGGCCAATCATACTCAAATCGTCGAAGCTGTGGAACTCTTTCCGCGCAACGGGAGTATAATCCGCCCCGGTTTGCGGGCACCGTTCTAACAGCGCGTGGACGCGTTCACGGGAGGAAGCCATGGGTGAAGTCGAAAGCCGGAACGAGAAGATTGTCAGGCACTTCTTCGACACGTTGAGCTCGGGCGATCTCGAAAAGCTCCGCCTGTTGCTGCACGAGGACGCCGTTTGGGGAATCATGGTCACGGGAATTCAAGGCGCGGGCGACAAACACGGACGCAAAGAGATCATCGACGATTTCCTTAATCCAATCCGCGGAAAAGACGGCATTTTCGTGTATGGCGATCCGAAGGTGCTGATCCAGAATCTAGTTCTACAGGGGCCTTACGCAGCCGTCGAAGCCAAAGGCCTCGGCAAATTCAAGAACGGCAAAGACTACAACAACCGCTACGCTTTCTTCCTCGAAATCAAGGACGACAAAGTCATCGCCCTGCGCGAGTACATGGACAGCTACTACGTGAGCACGCTGTAGTCCCTGGGATCGCCAGTCTCCCGATTGGCGCAGTTTGGTTGAGCCGGAGCCTGACAGTGAGGTCGTCGCCCGCTCACGCCCCGCCGTTCACCGTGGTCCCTCCATCAATCCGCAAAATCGCCGCCGAAATATACGCAGCCTCCGGCGACGCCAGAAAAACCGCGGCAGACGCAACATCCTCCGCCGTCCCATTCCGCCCCAGCGGACACCGCTGCCGCCGCGATTCGTACAGCGCGTCGTCGTTATTGTTCATGGCGCGCGCGCCCGGCGTCGGCACCGTGCCGGGGCATACGGCGTTGACGCGGATTTTGCGCGGGCCGAATTCAACGGCCAGCGACCGCGTGAGCGACGACACTCCGCCCTTGATCGCCGAATAGACGGTCGAGCGCGGCACGCCAAGCTCCGCCGCCGGCGATGTGTTGTTGATGATCACGCCTCCTCTTTCCGGATCCATGTGCTTCAAGGCAGCCTGCGCGCTCCAGAAAATCGCCTTCAGGCCGACGTCAATCATGCGCGCGACGGTTTCCTCGCGGATCTCCGCGACCGGCTCGCGGCGAAACACGATGGCGTTGTTCGCGACGATATCCAGCCGGCCGAACTCGGCGACTAATTCATCGACGGCGCGCAAGAAATCATCGCGGCGGCTCACGTCAATCGCGAACGCCCGCGCCGCGCCGGCGTTCTTTTCGATTTCGCGCACGGTCGCCTGCGCGGTGGTTGAATCGATGTCCGCCACGCCCACGATCGCGCCCTCCGCCGCGAATGCGAGGGCCATCGCCTGCCCGATCCCGCGGCCGGCCCCCGTGACGAACGCAACCTGCCCTTTAAGACGCGGCATCGTTTTGCTCCCGATAGAATTTAAGAACGTATGGAGACGGCTGAAGCAGCGGCACCGTTTGCCATCGAAGCGGCGCCGGACGACTGGTCTTCCTTGATGAGGTCGGCCGCCTTTTCGCCGATCATGAACACCGCAGGTGCGGGTCCGCACGAAGGCAGAGCCGGCATAATCGAGGCGTCGACGACTCGCAGCGATTCGATTCCGCGAACGCGCAAGCGTTCATCCACCACGGACATGTGGTCCTGCCCCATTTTGCACGTGCCGCTGGGGTGACAAAACGTGGTGCTCGTGCCATGCAAGAATTCGCGGATGTCGTCGTCGGTCTTGCAGACATCGCCCGGCGCGTCTTCTCCCACAATGAGAGACCGGAGCGGCTCGGTCTGAAAAATGCGGCGCACCCACTTCACGCCTGCCAGCAAACCATCCTCATCGCTGGCCACGGAAAAGTAGTTCGCGTTCATCGCCGGCGTTTGCCGGGGATCCGCGGATTTCAATAGCAGCCGGCCCCGCGATTTGGGGCGCACGTACGCGACACCGCCTGTCACTCTGGGAATCGGATCGGGCGCGATTCGGCCGCTCTTGTCGTACACGTAGCTCATCGCGCGGAAAACGATTTGAAGGTCGGGGCAAGGCGTGTCGGGCAGACCGCGAGCCAGAGCGGTGGCCTGCGAAGCGCCGTTCGTCAGCGGCCCGCGCTTGATGGCGTAGTAGGTCAGCGCGTGTCCAACCACCGCGAGTCCGCTCAGCTGGCGATTGAGCGAGTTTTCGGGGGCGGTTCTATAGGTACACGTTGCGGCTACGTGATCGTGGAGGTTTTCTCCCACCCCGGGCGCGTCCAACACGACCGGAATTCCCTGCTCCTGCAAATGCCGGCCCGGACCGATGCCGGAGAGCATGAGAATCTGGGGAGAGCTGATGGCGCCGGCCGAAAGTATTACTTCGCGGGCGGCTACCGCCT
Organism: uncultured Acidobacteriota bacterium; assembly: GCA_963752925.1. GTDB lineage: Bacteria > Acidobacteriota > Terriglobia > Acidiferrales > UBA7541 > Palsa-295. The sequence continues at coordinate 68,545 of CAVVZY010000001.1, forward strand.
TGTGGATTTTTCCTTCGCGCTCATATTCGACGCCTGTGGCTCTGCGTCCCTCAAAAAGCAACCGGAGAGCGAATGCGGAAGTTTCGACTACAAGATTGCGCCTCTTCCTCGCGGGACGCAGATACGCTTCAGCCGCGGACTGCCGCACTCCGCGCCGCACCGAATAGGGCATGAGGCTGACGCCCTCGGGAGATGTTCCGTTCAGATCGTTGCCCCCGGGCAAGCCCGCGCGCACGCCCGCGGCCATGAACGCCCGCGCGATCGGACTGACGTAGACGGGATAGGAGACCGTGACCATTCCCTTCCCGTTCGTCGAAGGGCCGTGCAGATCTTCGCGCCGCTCGAGCTTCTGGAAGTATGGCAGCACGTCGGACCAGCCCCAGCCCGTATTGCCGAGCCGCCGCCAGCCGTCGTAGTCCTCAGCTTGGCCGCGAATGTAGGCGCTGCCGTTGATCGAGCTGCAGCCGCCAAGAACCTTCCCACGCGGCCAAAAAATCGGCCGATTGTTCAGATGGGCTTCCGGCTCCGTGTAGAGACCCCAGTTCAAGACCGGATGCGTGAATAGCTTGCCCATCGCCAGCGGCATCTTGATCCACGGGCTCGTGGGCTCCGGGCCGGCCTCGATCATCAGCACCCGGACGGAAGCGTCCTCCGTGAGGCGGTTGGCCAAGACGCATGCGGCCGTTCCGCCTCCAACGATGATGTAGTCGTAAGTTCGAAGATCGGGCATGAGTGGGATTCCTAGTCGGTCGTGAAGCGCCAGGAGTGCGCGTCGCGCACAACTCTCCCGACCGGCTCATTAAAATGTATGGCGAAGAAGCGGACGGGACTATCTCCATAGCGCGCGATGAAATCGCGGCGCGTCTGGCGCGAAATTTCCTTGTCCACGCAGGCCATGGAACAGATCTCGGGCTCAGCGAACTGGATGGGGTTGTGGAAGACGTCACCGGTGACGACCGCTTCCTCGCCGCGCGACGAGACGCGCACGCTGACGTGCCCGGGCGTGTGGCCGTGCGAAGGCTCCAGCCAAATCCCCTCCATCAAGCGGTGATTCGATTCCACGAAATCGGCCAGGCCGGCATCGAGGATCGGTTGAACGGAATCGAGGATGTGCCGCACGTCAACATGCCCGGGCTCTTTCAGCACGCCTTGCCAGTATTCCCATTCGCGGCGGCCGAAAATGTAGCGAGCCTTGGGGAAGGTCGGCACCCAGCGGCCGTTTTCAAGGCGCGTGTTCCAGCCGACGTGATCGAAGTGCAGGTGCGTGCACAGGACGATGTCGATGAAATTGGGATCAAATCCAGCGACTTTGAAATCGTCGAGAAACGCGGTCTGCAGATTTTCGCAGCCCGGAACCTCCCGCGCCCGGTCGTTGCCCACGCAGGTATCAATCACTATGCGACGCCCGCCCGCTTCGAGCACGAAAGCCTGCACCGCCAGAATGATGTTCCCTTCCGGCGTGATAAACGTCGGCACCAGCCAATCATATTTCTTGTAATGCTCGGAAGCTTCCGCGGGAAAAAGCGGCGCCCATGGAATCGCGTCAGCCGATTCCATGATGCTGGTGACTTTCACGTCGCCAATTTGCCAGCGCCGGATTCGCGATTCGCCTTTCTTACTGGCAGCCGGTGCCGCGTGGCCCGCGGCTGAACCCGCAGCCGCCTGAACCGCATGTCCTCCGGCGGCCGCTGCTTTTATTGGTTCCATGGCGGTTCTCCTTGATCTTCGGACCGTGAAATCGCCCTCATGTAACACCAATTCGCGTTTGCGCGCAACTCGCATCGGCCACGCAGCCATGCCGGTGTCCCGCGGGGGAAAAACGCCCGAGAAAAGACAGGTTGTACTTCAGTTGGACGAATGGCCAGTAGATGCGGGCTCCCCAAAACTGCCACGCTGTTAATGACGGCAGCACGAAGTAGGTCGTCCGCTCTCGCTGGCCGAGAGTGAATTGTTCTTTGACAACTGACGATCCGGCATGAAACGGCTCCCAGGTCGACGGCCGTTGACGTGGCGCGACAAGTGATCGAGCGCCCTAGGCGCGACAGATGGCGGCCCGGCTATGCAGGGCTGGGAACTCGGGCACTGCAGTCCTAAGCTCCGTAGGCGCGGCAGGCGTAAGCCCAGCCCGAAGGGCGAAGGCGGGTCTGTGCTCGTACCACTTTAGCCGAGCAGAGGGTCACAGAGCGTCCGAGGCGCGAAAGATGTTTGCCAGGCCCGGCAGGGCCGAGAAACAAAGCCATCCCCATCCCGAGCGCCGTAGGCGCGACACAATTCCCCGATCACCTATCGCAGATTAAGTGACACACCATGCCGAGTCATTTCCTGCGCAACTCGTTGAAAACAAACGATGGGCCCCCTAACAAAGTGTCACACTTTTTCAGAGGGTAGCGACAGCCCTTTCGCGCCCGCGACGCGGTCAGGTCGCAGCGGAGATCGCGATATCGGAGAGGCGCTGGAAGCGCTCGATGTTGTCGACGCCGTTCATTACGCCGGTGGTGAGGCAGACGAAGGTCAGCTGGCGCACGGGATCAACCCAGAAGAGCGAGCTGCCCGCGCCGTAGTTGCCGAAGGTACGCGGCGAAGCCAAGGTACCGAAGAGGCTGTGGCAGATTGTGTCTCCACGAACCTGAAAACCGAGACCCTGATACGCGGGATACGATTCCCAACCGCGAGCGGTGACCAGCGGCTTGTACAGCTCGTTGGGTTTGTCGCCGGACCAATTCCGAGTGGCGAGATCGAGCGTCGCAGGCGAGAGGATGCGCGCGCCGTCGAGTTCCCCGCCGCGCCTGAGCATTTCCGCGAAGCGAAACATGTCCGCCACTGTCGAGATGCATCCGACCCAGGGCATTTCCGCGTTTTCTTCCTCGAAGGCGCCGTTGGGGCCGAGGTTGCTGTGGCCCGGATGATCGATAGGAAACTTGGCAAGAAAGATGGGAACGATCTTCCGTGCGCGGAGATCCTTGCGGACGCCGATCGATGTGTCCTTCATCTTGAGCGGCTTCAGGATTTCGTCTTCCACGAGCTGGCGATAGGAGCGCTTCTTCGGATCGGTCCGGCGAACGGCCTCGCCCATGAGGGCGTGCCCGGCCAGCGGAGAATAATTGATCACTTCTCCCGGCGCGGCGGCGCAGTGAACATTTTCGCAGATGGCCGCGATGATTTCGTCCAGCCTGTCGATGTACATGCCCGACTTCGGCGTGAAGACGCTCGGCAGGCCGGAGCTGTGCGTGAGGAGATGGTAGAAGGTGATGTGCTGGCGCTGGCCTCCGGAAAACTCGGGAATGATTTCGGAGACTTTGGTCGTCAACGCGAACTCGCCACGCTCGATGGCGCGAAACACGAGCACATTGGTGACGGCCTTCGTGGTCGAGAAAAGACTGAAAACAGATTTCTTGGTGACCGGCTTCCCGGTTTTTGGATCGATGAGGCCGATGGCTTCATGGAGGGCCACGACGCCGTTCCGAGCGACCAGAATCACTCCGCCGTAATAGCGGCCGCGCTTGATGTCGTCTTCGATGACGGATTTGAGATGGCGCAACCTTGAGGCGTCCAGGCCGTGCCGTTTCGCTCGAGCAGCCATTCGATTTTGCTCCTGACGATAGAGTGATAGCCCTGGCTCGCGGACCAGGACTAAAGCCCCTCAATCGTCCCTCCGGGACTACGGGCTCTTTTCGATTCTTTCCCAGCACTGCGCTGCGCTTCGTGCCGGGCTAATTACGGTCGCCGCTCCGCGACTCAACGACCTAAAAACCAAATGCGCCAATCGGGACCCTCCAACAATCTGGCGGGCGGGGATTGGCGATCCCAGGGAACCCTCCCGATGGTTTACTTGCGGAAAAGAAATGTGAGCAAGAACAGCACCAATTTGAAATTCAAAAGCTTTAGCGCGTTGCGGGCTTCGGTGCCGGTGAGCTTCGCGGTCAGCGGCATCGAGCCGAACACTTTGCCTTTCATCACCAGCTTGCCGTCTTCGGCCTCCAGCGACGTGATCTGCATCAGTTCGTTGTTGTCCGGCCCGTAGATTTTCATCATCGCTGCTGGCCGATCTTGTCGAAGTTGATCTTCAGGTCTTCACACATCTTCATCGCCGTGGCGCGGCCCGCGCCGAAAACTCCGCCGCCGGGATGCTGGAACGGCCCCACGAGATAGAGCCGTTCGACGCCGGGTACAGTGTTCATTCCAAGATCGGGCGTGGGACGATGCGCGCCGGATTGATAAAGGTACGGGGCGGCGCCGTGGAGATCGCCTCTCTGAAAACTTTCGGAACAGCGTTCGAGGTCCAACGGGCTGTCGCAGACGTAGGCCATGATGTTCTGCGGCGTAAGATTTTCGACGAACTTCGCCGTGCGGTCGATCATCGTTTGGGCGAATGCGTCCTTGGCCTTGTCCCAGTGCTGCGGTCCGCCATCGGGATGCGAGTAGGGAACGTAGTCCCAGATATGGAATGTGGATTTGCCGGGCGGACAGCGCGTGGCGTCAAAATTCGAAGGGCAGGCGATACCGAGCAACGCAGTGTCGGGAATGCGCCCATAGCGCAGCGCGTCGAAGTACTGCCGCAGAACGGTCATGTTCGAAGGCACCAGATCCGTGAAGTAGGACTTGCTTACGTGCGATCCGGCTTTGAATCGCAGAGGCTCGTTCAAGGCACCATGAACCGTGAAGCACGAATTCGCCGAGAGCTCGACGCGCTCCGCGTCGCGCGTGACCCTCGCGTCGAGTCCGGGGACATATCGCCCGAGAAAATGAGGATGGAGGGAGCCGATGACGGCGTCCTTCGCGGTGTGTTCGGCACCGGCCGCGGTTCGCACACCGGCGGCCCGCCCGTTCTTCACCAGGACCTGCTCGACCGAGGTGTTGTTGAGAACTTTTCCGCCGTGCGCTTCGATGCAGCGGACGAGCGACGCCGTGAGGGCGCCGCTGCCACCCACGGCGACTCCGATGCCGTAGGTTTCCATGAAGCCGAGGAAGACGAAGATGCCGAGTCCGGTTCCCTTCTCCTCAGGGCCGGTGAGATTTTCGGAGACCATGCGCACGAGAAACAGGCGCACTTTCTCGTTCTCGAAATTCTCCATGATGATATCGTAGGGGCTCTTCTGCATCAGGGCAAACAGCTCGCGTCCCTCGGTGCTTTGATCCATCATCGCGAGCATAGCGCCCATCGGCGGCGGCGGCGTGTAGAACGACGCTGAGATCATGGGAAGGTACTTCATCGAGGTCTCGGCGAATTTGAGGTAGGTGTCCGCGTCCTTTTTCGAGAACCGGACGATTTCCTGGTAGTTCTTCTGGCGGTCGCGATACAGGCCGAGCGACGAGCCGTCATCGAAAACGACCATGAACGGGATTTCCGGGTAGACGTATTTGAGGCCGTATTTCGCGAGCAGCTTGAGCTCGTCATTCTTGATGAGCGGATTGCCCTGAATAAAGATGTGGCCGGTGCTGAAGCGGTCGTGCAGGTAGCCGGGGCCAGTGAGCTCGGCGGTGACCACGCCGCCGCCGAACCATTCGTTGCGTTCCAGCACGAGCACGTTCTTGCCGGCGGCCGCCAGATACGCGGCGGCGACCAGCCCGTTGTGGCCGGAACCGATTACGACAATGTCGTGATTTGATGGCATGGGAAATGCTGCCCTTCACCTGAATTTGCGCGCGGGAAAGCCGGAGGCGTACCGCCGCTGTTGCGAGCGCAGTCTGTTATAACTCCGGCCCGCGTTCAACCTCTTTTTCGCTCGAACGGAGGCTCGACACGGAGCGCACGAGACCCTGTATTTTTGCGCCTGTTCGTTGACACCCGGGGCGCCTCCCACCTAGAATCGCGGCTGCGCGGGACACATTTCAGCATCAACCTTCGACAGTCTCGCCTGTCCCCGCCGGAGACCAGCCATCGCTTCCGGAACGCCCAAACCAAAAGTGGCAATCGTGGATGACGACGCAAACTTGCGCTCGAAGATCGTCTCGTCCCTGCGCTCGGAGTTTGAGGTTTTTGAAGGCGAGGATTACGAGGCGGCTTACAAGCTTCTGCAGGAGTCCGAGCTCGACGTTCTTCTGCTTGGCCTGCCGATCGCATCCGGCGCGGTCCGCGAGTGCCTGGAACTGCTCGATCGCCTCGACGGCAGCGAAATCGACACGCTGGTCATCGTTCTCAGTTCCGACGAGAAGAAGGCGACCGCGCTAAAGGTCATCGACGGCGGCTCCTACGATTATTTCATCAAGCCGGTTGACACGGATGTCCTGCGCCACTTGCTTGAGCGCGCCGTCGAAAAACTCCGCATTCAACGCGAAAACCGGATTCTGCGGGAGGAGATCAGCCGCAAGAACACCCTCGGCGATTTTATCGGCGCAACCGACGCGATGCGCCATCTATTCGAGTCCATTAAGCGAATCGCCCGCGCCACGACAAGTGTGATTATCCGGGGCGAAAGCGGAGTCGGGAAAGAGCTGGTCGCGCGTGCCATCCACGAGCAGAGTCCGCGCCGCAGCCGCGCGTTTGTGAGCGTCAATTGCGCGGCGCTGCCCGAGGCTCTGATGGAGTCCGAGCTTTTCGGCTACGAGAAGGGGGCGTTTACCGGGGCAGTGGGCATGAAGGAAGGACGGATCGAGGTCGCGCATCAGGGGACCCTGTTCCTGGACGAGATCGCCACCCTGACGCCGGCGCTGCAGGGCAAGCTGCTTCGCGTGCTGGAGGATCGATCTCTCACACGGCTCGGCGGCAAGAAGTCGATTCGCGTCGATTTCCGGCTCATCAGCGCGACCAACGAAAATCTGGAGGAAATGACGAGCCAGGGCCGCTTCCGGGAAGACCTGTATTACCGCATCCACGTGGTGCCTATCTTCGTCCCGGCGCTGCGAGAGCGGGTGGAGGACATACCGGTCCTCGCGGACTACTTCATCAGCGTCTATTGCGCCGCGAACGGCGTGCCGGCCAAGCGCATCGCGGACGACGCCCTGTTGGCGCTCAAGCGCTACGCCTGGCCCGGCAACGTCCGCGAGCTGGAAAACGCGATCCAAAGGCTTGTGGTGATGACGGAAACCGACCTGATCTCCCTGAACGATCTTCCCGCGGAAATCGTCCAAGCGACCGGCCGCGACTCGAAATCCCGATTCCACCTTCCCGCCGGAGGAATCAACCTGGATCAGGAACTCGAAGCTACCGAGCGACGCTGGTTGCAGGAGGCGCTGCAGCAGGCCAAGCAAGCCAAACCGGAGGCCGCGCGTCTGCTTGGCGTGGACCGCAACCGCCTGAATTACCTCTGCCGGAAATATGACCTTTGATCGAGCGAGTCGCGCAAAGACTCGTTGAATATTTCAACGTCGGCCGCACGTTTCCATAGCTAGTTCGCCAAGGGGCACCCGTTCCAGTCGAATTTCTGCCGAATGGAAGCGATTTTCGGTTCTGGAATGAGGCAAGGGCGCCAATTAGAGGAGAACGGAGAGCACCCTTCACACTTGGGCGGCCGCCTTTCTGGACTTTTCGCTAGTCCACGCGAATGTTTCTCTTGAAATAGGGGTACTAGACCTGCCTCGGGAACATCGAGTCAGCCCTGGTGTTTAAAAAATAAACGGCGCGTTGAAAAAACCAACAAAGCAAACGGCCCGAACGGTGTGCAATCGCAAGCGTTGCCAAGGTAAGGCATTTGCTTGCAGTCGGCTCCGGCCGCATCGCGAAAGCCGAAGCTTTGGCGAGACGATTGCATTCACTACCCTCGAAGTCAGAAACACAAAATTTCTGGAGGGAAAACGATCATGAAGCCCACAGCAAAGCCGGTGAAAAAGGGAAAGACGCTCGGCGGCAAGAAGCTCGAAAAGAAGACCACCTTGACGAGAAAGCCCCTGCTGAAGAAGATCGTCTAGGATTTCTCGGTCGGCGCTCCGCCGGAGTGGCGTTATCCCAATGGTCACGGAGACGTCTAGACGGGCGTCGGTCAGTAACACGATATTGCGCGGATGGCGAAAGGGCCGCTCGAAGGAGCGGCCCTTTCTGTTTCGGCGGACAGTCGGGGACCCTACTCCAGCCTAGCGGCCGCCTACCAAACTTGGGAGCGAATCCAGCGCCAAATTCCCCGCCCTGCCTGCCACGCCAAGGGATAGGATTTGCCTGCGATCTTGGCCTTTCCAGTCATACCTTCTTTCAACGAACCATCAGGGTTCGGAAATACCATCACGATCGCGAAGTAATTCGTCAGTTCCTGGCCCATCCGTTCGAGTTCTTGCGGATGCGCGACCGGGCGGTCCACGGCCGCGGCCGGTAGGATTTGCTCCACGCGCCCGGCATAGGTGCGATACGGATACGGAAGCACCTTCACCTCCGCCCGAGAGCCAGTCGAAGCATCCTCAAGCTCCCAGTCGCGCACCAGGATGCGCGCCTTCACCGTACTGAGATCCGTGATTTCGCAGAGTTCGTCGCCCGCCGCAAGATACTCGCCTGTTTTCTGTTCCACCGCGCGCGTTGAGATGACCCCGGCAAACGGCGCTCGAATATTGAGTGCATCAGCCTTTCCTTGCGCGACGTTCCGCTCCTGTTGAAGCCTTCCTTGTTCCTGGATCGCGGCCGCGGCCTTGGCCGGGTCCGACTGGGCCTCTGCCAACCGAACGTCCCGATCGGCCAGGGCAAGTTGCTGAGCGAGAATGCGCGCCTCGGCTTCGACATCGGGATTGCCCAGAACGGCAAGCAATTGGCCGGCGCTCACGGTATCGCCTTGCTTCACGAACACCTGGCGCACGGAACCTGGGACCTCCGGCCGTACGTGCGCATTTCTGCCCGGTTCCAGAACCAAATCGGACGCGACCCTCGTTGGAATCGGCGGTATCAGGAACAATAGGAAGACCCCGAGCGCGCCCACCTGCTGCCTCCGCGACATTTTCCAGGCCATGAATTCCTCTCTCTTTTCGCGCCACCAGGCACGCACTTGGGACAAAACCTTCTTCAAACCTTTCCGGGCAAAGTAGTAAACCACTCCCACGGTGAGAACGTATCCCCAATTCCCGAACTTGCTGACGAATACGTTTCTGACGAAAAACACCACCAGCACCACGAGCGTCACGCTATAGATAAGCGCGGCGATGCCGAACACGACGTAGATGCGGCGCTGCCGCCGGGTCGCCCGTGGCAGTTCGAGGTCGTCCCGCAGAATGTGGCGCCGCGCCAACGCCCGAAGGAAAGTGAAGGCGTCCTCTCGGAGGTTATCGATATTCAAGAATTGCGAAAGTGCGTAGTAGCCATCGGCCTTGATGAGTGGGTTCAGATTCAGAAGCGCGCCCTGAATTCCGCTCAGAAGCATCGTCTTATACGCAAGATCGTTAGCGAACGAACCGGCAGCCGTGAAGCGCCAGAAAAAAGTCGCGATCCCGCAGATGACCAGTTCGATCCAGATTCCCGCAAACAGAACCCACTGGCGGCGGGCGGTCTCGTCGAACAGCACGATGTCCGTCGTATCCGTGTAGAACGCCGGAGTGAAGTAGATGAGCAGCAATCCCATCTGGTGAACGTCTCCGCCGAAATGCTTGCACGTCAGCCCGTGGCCGAGTTCATGGATGCCGCCCAGCCCAAGCAGCAGAAACCAAAAGACCCAGATGTCGTAGGCCGTCTTGCCCTGGAAGGTATACAAAGCCGCCGTGTCTCGCTGCACTTGTGCCCAATCACCGGCGAGCAGGTACACGGACGCGACGAAGAGGGCGATCGAGAAGTAGACGAAGCCCGGTGTGAACATCCAAGACAGGTAGGGATCCATCTTCGCAAGCGTAACGTTCGGATCCCATGCCTTGAACGTGATGTAAAGCGCGCTCGATTGGTCAATTCGTCCTTTTCGGTCGTCACGAATGCGCTCGAGAACGGCGAGGTTCTTCTCTCCGGCGGATTGCTCCCACACGCCCGCTTCGATACCGTCGAGAAACTCCAACACCTCGGCTTCAGCATAGGGATCGTCAGGATGTTGCTCATTCCACAGCGCCGCAATCTCGGAGCCGGTTCGCGTGCCATCGCACAGCGTCAGCAGCCCAAATTCGGAGCCGCCATAGCGGTTATACGAATTCGTTTCCGGAACTTTGACGACGTAACTCTTTTCGCCCGCAATCGTCTGCTCGCTAATCCGCACATCCGTACGGAATTTGGGGCGCCGCAATCCCTTGGCGAGGACGCTCGACGATTTCAGGCTGGCGGGACCAAAACGCATGGTCGGATTCCCTAGGGCTTCGTATGGGCAGCGCCGGGCCAGACAACGCGAACGGCCATTCCCGGGCGCAGATCGGATAGGCCCTTGCCGGTGAGTTCGGCGGTCACGTCGTAGCTGTCGCTCGAGGGATCAATGACCGGACTGATCTTCGCCACGCGCGCGCTCACCGTGCGGTCGGGATCGCTGACGAGGACGAGATCCACCGGCGCGCCGTGCGTGGGGCGCCTGGCCGAGGACTCGGGAATCTGAAACTGAACCTGGAGCGGAGCAAGCTGGCTCACGCGAAAACATTTGTCACCTTTAGCGACCTGCTGCCCTTCTCGAACGTAGCGGACCACGACGGCTCCGGCAAAGGGCGCCCGCAGACGCGTCTGATCAAGCTCAATCTCCAAGCGCTTGATTTCCTCCTGACTGCTTTCCGCGGTTGCCTCCCAGCCGTGCATATCGAACTCCGCAGCCTTGGCCTCGAAATCCGCTTGTTCCAGGTCTGCCTGGCTCGAAAGCCCCAGCGTCCGGAGTTGCTGCTGCCGCGTCAACGCGGCTCCCTTGGCCTTTAGCTCGGCTTGCTTGTATTTCACGTTGTTCTGGGCGATCTGCAGATCGTCATGGGCTTTGACCAGCTGAATCTGCAGCGTACGATCGTCGAGCTGCCCCAGGACTTCGCCCTTCTTCACTAGGCTCCCTTCGTCCTGGGCAATGGAAACAACCACGCCATCGCGCCCGGTGGCAATGTCGACCTGATGCTCGACGGAGAGTACGCTTAGAACGTCGTGATTCTCGGCCGACCCGGCGAGCGAGGCGGCGCCAGGTTGGGCCGCAGAGGAAGCGAGCGCTCGATTGCCAGCGTCGGCTGACTCTGTGTGGGCAGGAGAAACAGCCGACGAATCCCCGCAGCCCCCAGCGAAAAGGGCCATTGCGGCTCCGAAAAAAAGCGTCGCGCGCATCGTCATTTTCGTTCTTCTCCCCTACGGCAGCCAGGCCCAGACTTCTTGCCATATCCAGCGGAACGGATCGCGAAACAGCGCGTAGCCTACCGGATACCAGCCGCTCCCGAACCAGCCGCCGCCGGCGCGAATTCGCGCCCGGCCAACCATGCCATCCCGAGCGCGGCCCTCGGAATTATCGAATACCGCGCGGACTAGAAAATACTGTTCGCCTGCTTCGGCTCGCGTTTCGGCGCCGATCCGCTGAACCGTACCTGCAAACGTCACCGTGGGAAAGGCGTTGAGTTTCAGCGCAATGCTGCGTCCCATGCGCACCAATCCGAGGTCGACTTCCGGAACGCTCATTTCGGTCGCCATGCGATCCGTTTCCACGATTTCGCAGAACGCCTCTCCGGGCTTCACCATCGTGCCTGCGCGCTCTTCCACTTTTCGAGTGACGACGATTCCCGCGATAGGTGCGCGTAACTGTGCCTGGGACACGCGCTCCTGTTCGAGCTGCACTTCGACGGCATGAAGATTAGCCCGAATGGTCGCCTGCCCGGCTGCAGAGCCATCATTTCTGAATTCCGCCTCGGCGAGATCGTGCCGCGCCTGCGCGAGCGCGGCCTGAACCTGCGCGAGCTTTACGGTGTCGTCGCCATCATCAAGTTGCGCAAGCAACTGGCCGGGCTCGACCGCGTCGCCTTCGTGGACGAAAACGCGCTTGACGACGCCGCCCTCCATGGCGCTGACGATACGGCGCTCGGCCGGCACCACGGTTGCATCCGTGCCCACGCGCATGGGCCACGGAACCAGAATGAGCACCAGCGCAACGAGGCCCGCGCGTTCCGCATAAATGCGCCGGCGCCCCATAGGCAATGCGGCAAGCAGCTTCTTCTTTCGCGCCGCGAACGGCTGCAAAAGATTGGCAAGGGGCACCTGTTGATAGAGCTGCGCGTTGCGAATCGCCACGGAGGTCTGGTTCGCAAGAATCGCAAGGGTTTCTTTGTGGTTCTCCGTCAGGAAATCTGCATCGCTGCTAACCAGGGCCAGAACGCCGAGCGCGCCCTGCTCGTCACGCAAAGGCAGAGCGTAAAAACCGCTGTAGTTGTTCTTTTCGAGGACGGACACGATTTGCGCCCGCGCTTCGTCAGGATGGAGATGCCAGCCGTCCGAGTAGAGATCGGCGGCGACCACGTCTGCCTGGTTCGCTACCCATTCGAGGCGGTCGCGAAAATCGTCCATTTCTCGCGTCTTCGGAACCTCCGTCTCGCCCGACACTGCGCCGAGAATGAATCGTCCACGGTCAAAGAAGCCGATGACGCACTTGTCGAACGGCACGACAGACGCGGCTTGGTGAACGACCGTCGTGAGGACGTGATCGAGATCCAGCGTCGAGGTGATCTCCTGCGAGATTTTCAGGAGCGCGTCGAGCGCGGACACTTTGCGCTCCGACTCGAGCAGATTCGCATTGTGCAAAGCAATGGCCGCCTGTTCGCTCACGCTGGCGAGGAGAAACAGTTCATCCTCGTCGAATGAAGTGCCGTCGGCTTTATTGACTAGCTCCACGACGCCCAAGACTTCGTCCTCTTTGCGCAGAGGCGCGGCCATCCAGGAATTAATTTCAAAGTCGCCGCCCGCCTCTCGTCGCTCTTCGAGCCCCGGCTCGGCCGCCGGTTCCGTCACAAGTCGGGGGTTCGCCTGCTGTGCGATTTCGGCAAGCAGGCCATCGGTGGCTGAGACTCGCGTTCCCTCCGCGGCCGTCGGATCTTCGCCGGTTCGCTCGGCGAGGTGCATCTCCTGCGAAGCCGAATCCATTAGCCAAATGTTGCAAGCCGCGGCGCCGAGGAGCGCGCGGATCTTTTCCGCGACGATGGGCAGAAGCTCGGCAAGCTCGAGCGTCGAAGTGAACGTCCGGCCGATGTCGTAAAGCGCGGTCAGCCGCTCGAGGGTGGCAAGATGAGAGCTGCGCTCTTCCTCGATGGCCTCGAGATTGGTCAATGCGTGGCCTGCGAAGCGGCTCGCTTCCTCGATGAACAGGGCGTCTTCGGCCGTGAATTCGCCGGCACGCTTGCCCAGTACCTCGACGACTCCCTGGCAACCGTGTCCACCCGGCAGCGCGGCGTACACCGCTGATTTCACGCGTCCGCGGCTGGCATCATCAAGATGAGCGAGGTCTTCCGCAGCGATCTGTTTCGCGCTCAGGCGTCGCGTCTGGCCCGATTCGCACACTTCGGCAAGCAAGCCATCAGACGCGGGTCCACCTAAAGGACTGATCCGCTCGCCTGGATCGCTCCAGCGCGACCGGCAAATGAGGCCCGGATCGGGTTCGCCGATCCAGATGAGAACCGCCCGCGCACCGACAGTAGCCCCCACGCGGGCGGCAACCGTTTTCAAGAGCGTATCCTGGTCGCGGCAGGCTAAAGACACGCTCGCCAGTTCGAAGAGCGCGGCAGACGTTTCCATGAATCTCCCGAGGCGGGACGCAGAAACTCTTCAGTCGCGTCGTATGTTGAAAAGCGCGATAAAGAGCGAACGGCGCAGCCTAACAAATGGACCGCTAATGCGTCAAGGAACGGCATCACGGGCCTTGATCGAGAATCTCAATTCGGTTAGCTTTGCAATGCGCAGAGGAGCAACGTGAATATTCGAATCCGCAAGGCCGGGGCGGCGACGATTTTGGACCTCGAAGGACCGCTGAAACTGGGCAAGGACGAGGAAGGCTTCCGCAGTCAGATCCAGCAGCTGGTGGATGCCGGGTCCACGCACGTCGCGATCAATCTAGCGGGAGTTTCGGATCTGGATAGTTCGGGGATTGGATCGCTCGTTCGTTCCTACACGCTAATGAAGCGCGCCGGCGGAAAATGCACCTACTTTTCCGCCAGTAAGCGCGTGTTGATGTTGCTCAAAATGGTCCGGCTCGATACAGTACTCGATCTGGCCGAAGACGAAGCCACCGCGCTTACCCGCATCTGAGAATTCCCGCACTCCCAAACAACCACCCCGCCACCTGACAGCCCCTGCCCCAGTTCGATACGAATCATAGTAACCGTTTGATTATCCGCCGGGTAACTGAACGGCTCGCCCATTAGGGCCAATGCTACGCTCTCGATAGGGACCGCAGCCCAAGCGCCGTTAGTTCGACACTACCGGAAGTCCGCTTTTCCGGAAAGCAGCTGGGCCGTTGGACCGGGAGCTGGAAACGTTGGCGCTTAGTACTTTCCGCTGGTTCGTCCGGTCCGTGATCCGCCTCCAGAAGCGGTCAAGATCGGTTTCTGTCGCCCGTTTCCCAGCACATCTCGTGCGGGGAGTGGTGACGGCAGGAAGTCTCGCCTTCTTGGCCTCGCTCGTTGGGCCTGTCCAGAAGATCCGGGCCGAGTCCGGGCCAAACGATCAGAACCCTCCGGCCAATCTGGCGCAATTGAGCCTGGAGGACCTCGGCAACGTCGAAGTGACCAGCGTATCCAAGGAACCAGAGCAGGTTCGAAAAACTCCCGCGGCGATCTTTGTGATCAGTCAAGAGGACATCCGCCGCTCCGGAGCCACGAGCGTGCCGGAGGCGCTGCGGCTGGCACCGGGCGTCGAAGTGGCCCAGGTTGACTCAAATCATTGGTCCATTTCCATTCGCGGGTTTGCCGGGCAATTCTCCAAATCCCTGCTCGTTCTGATTGACGGCCGCAGCGTATACACGCCCCTGTTTTCCGGCGTCTACTGGAATATCGAAAACCTGCTGCTTGAGGACGTGGACCGGATCGAGGTGATCCGGGGACCGGGCGGCACGATCTGGGGCGCCAACGCCGTCAACGGCGTGATCAACATCATCACCAAGAACGCAAAAGACACGAAGGGCGGGCTGGTCACGCTGGGCAGCGGGAGCGTGGATCAGGGCATGGGCGAATTCCGTTACGGAGGCGGAATCGGAAAGAACTTCGATTTTCGCGTGTACGGCATCGCCTTTGGACGCGGGTCAGAGTTTCATCCAGTGCAAGCGCCGCTGACTCCGCCGCTTCTGCTTTCGCGCGATCCGTTTGATGCCTGGCAGATGGGGCAGGGCGGTTTTCGAACGGATTGGAAAGCAGGCGAGCGCGACACCTTTACCGTGCAAGGCGACATCTATCATGGAGCCACGGGCGAGCGAGTCTCCATCGCTTCATTCTCTCAACCCTCGGAGACAACGCCGGACGACGTCGCAACCGTTTCTGGCGGAAACGTGGTGGCCCGCTGGCAGCACCAGACAGGCGAGGGTTCCGATGTCCAGTTCCAAACGTATTTTGACCGGACGAATTTCAAGGATCTTGAGCTGGCCGAGTCACGCGACACTTTCGATTTCGACTTCGTGGAGCACTTGAGGATCCATGAAACCCACAGGCTCACGTGGGGTCTGGGCGCCCGGATAAGCCCAAGCAATTTCACCCAAACATCCGAGGGCGTGGATTTCATTCCGCACCAGCAAACCGACACGATCTATAGCGGTTTCGCGCAGTACGAATTGCCGATCGTACGCGACAGACTTACGCTGACCGCCGGCACCAAGCTGGAACACAACAATTTCAGCGGCTTCGAATATCAGCCCAGCGTGCGTTTGCTGTGGACGCCGACCGAACACCAGTCCTTCTGGGTCGCGTTGACGCGCGCGGTACGAACGCCCTCGCGCCAGGAGCAGGACGTGCGGTTTGCGATCTTCGTTCAACCTCCGACGCCAGACTTGCCCAATCCGGTCTATTTCGAGATCACGGGCAACCCTCATTTCCAGTCGGAGCGGTTGCTCAGCTACGAGGCGGGTTACCGCACAACCATCACCCCGCGCGTCTACCTCGACGTCGCGTCGTTTTACAACATCTACCACGACCTGCAGAGCTACGGGCCACTGGGCCTCGGTCTGGGCCCCCCGCCGCCCCCGCTGCAGCCTCCGCCACTGCTGATCCTTCTGCCCTACGCGAACGGGATCGAGGGCCACACGATCGGGGTGGAAATCGCGCCGAGCTGGCAGGTTACGTCCTGGTGGCAGCTGCGAGGTTCCTATTCGTACCTTCACATGACATTGAAGGACGAGCCGGGGTTCACGGACACGGGAAATGTGCTCGTCAACTATCTGGGATCGAGCCCACATAACTCGGTGACCTTCCAGTCTCTGCTCAGCCTGCCGAAGCGATTTGATGTCGACCTCTCGTATCGTTTTGTGAGCGCATTACCATCGCAAGGCGTGAAGGCCTACGGCACCGGAGATGCGAGGCTGGGCTGGCGCCTGAAAGAAAACATGGAGTTTTCGCTGGTGGGACAAAACCTCTTTCAACCTCAGCACGCGGAGTTCGCGGGAGATCCCGGGGCGATCGTCGAGATCAAGAGAAGCGTCTTCGGAAAAATAACGTGGCGAAGGTGACGGGAACGACGGTCATGAGGCACGATCAAGACATGGGAACACACCGAAGCGCCCTATTGCGCCGCATCCATCGGCGGCGTCTCGGCGCGTTGAGCGGGCTCGCGGCGGTGTTGTCAGTGTTGCTCTGCGGAGTCCCCTGCCTGCGCGCGCAGCAGACAAAGGCAAACGAGTTCGAAGTAAAGGCGGCCTACCTCTACAATTTTGGCAGATTCGTCGAATGGCCCGATGAAAGCGCCGTGGCGAAAAACGAATCCTTTGAAATTTGCGTGCTCGGCGCGGATCCCTTCGGCCGGACCCTGGACACAACCCTCGCGACCGGAACCATCGGCGGAAAGAGCGTGGCTGCAAAGCGCATCTCCAAACCAGAGGAAATAGACAGTTGCCGCATCGTGTTCATCAGTTCGTCCGAGGAGAGCCACCTGAAAACGGTTCTGGCGGCGCTCGACAAGGCAAGCGTCCTGACGGTGAGCGACATTCCGCGGTTTTCGGAGCGCGGGGGCATGATTGGCTTCGTTCTGGACGGGAACCGCGTGCGTTTCGACGTCAATCTGGCTATCGCGCAGGGAGCTCGTCTCACGATGAGTTCCGAACTGCTCAAAGTGGCGACCAGCGTGAAAAAGGGGTCCTAGCCGGGAGATTCGCAAGAAATGCGCGCTGCCAAAGACACTTCGATCGCCGGAAAACTGACATGGATGAATATGTTGGTCAGCGGAACGGCTTTACTGCTGGCGTGCGCTGCGTTCATTGCCTACGACCTGGTGACGTTTCGGGCGACCATCGTCCGCAATCTGTCCACGCAGGCGCAAATCATCGGATCGAACAGCGTTTCAGCGCTGTTGTTTAACGACTCCAAGTCCGCGGAAAACACTCTGTCCGCATTGCAGGCCGCGCCCAATATTATTTCGGCTGTCATTTACACGCCCGATGGGAAAGCGTTCGCCTACTACTCGCGCGACCGAAAGAACAAGATCTCGGCATTGCCTGCGATCCCCTCCGATCAGACCGAAGCTCACTGGCTCAGCACCTCGGAGATCGGGCTGGTCCGCTCGATCATAGTCGAGGGAAAGCCGGCTGGAACGGTCTACATTCGGTCCGACCTGGAGGAATTGAATCAGCGTTTGTGGCGATACGTCGGAATCGGTGTGATTGTGCTGCTCGTGTCGCTACTGGCGGCGTTGCTCGTTTCTTCCATATTCCAGAGATCGATTGCCGGACCGATCGTACAACTGGCGCATATCGCCGGTACGGTGTCACGCGACAAGAACTATTCCGTGAGAGCCGTTCCGATCGCCGGACATGGCGAGGTCTCCATCCTGATTGGAGCCTTCAACGAGATGCTGGGCCAGATTGACAAGAGCGAAAAGGCGCTGCGGAAAGCTCACGACGAACTCGAGCACCGCGTCGAGGAACGCACCGCACAGCTTCAGGCTGCCAAGGATGAGCTAGAAGCCTTTTCTCAAACGCTCCTCCGGGCGAAAGAAGAATTGGAGCGCGCCAGCAAGTTCAAAGACCAATTCCTCTCTACCATGAGCCACGAGCTGCGTACTCCGCTGAACGCGGTCCTGGGATTTTCCGATCTACTAAAGGAAGAGCGCTATGGCACCCTGAACGACCGCCAACAGCGATATCTCAAACACATTCACACGGGCGGCAAACATCTTCTCAGCTTGATCAACGACATCCTGGACCTGTCCAAGATCGAAGCCGGACGTCTGCAATTGGCCGTTGAGAGTGTGCTGATCAGCAGCTCCTTTGCCGAAGCTCTAGACAGCATGCGACCCCTTGCTGACAAGAAGTCTCAGATTTTGGTGAAGCATGCCCCGCCGGGTCTTAGCCTTCGAGCCGATGCCACCCGGTTCAGGCAAATACTGATGAACCTGATTGGAAACGCAATTAAGTTCACTCCCGAGGGTGGAAAGATCGAGCTAACCGCTCGCCAATTCGGCGATGACGTACGCGTGGAGGTCCGCGACTCGGGTCCAGGGATTCCCCCGGACGAACAAAAGCGCATCTTCGAGGCGTTTTATCGGCTGCGTCAAAGCGAAAAGGCGGCAGAAGGTACGGGCCTTGGCTTGGCAATCACGCAGCGACTCGTCGAGCTCCACGGCGGCAAACTGGGGCTCGACAGTGAGATGGGATCGGGAAGCTGCTTCCATTTCACGCTTCCCAGCGCAGTGGCCGTGGCGGCAGCGGAGCCGCTCACGAATATTTCCACGACTGTGACGAGCGAAAGTATTCGAATTCTGGTGGTTGAGGATGATCCCGCAGCGGCGCAATTGCTTCAATCGCATCTCAGCTCCGCAGGCTACATCGTGGAGATGTGCGACCGGCCAGAGCTGGCGTTTGAGATGGCGGCCCGCCTGCAACCGGGTGCATTGACCATGGACATCATCATGAAGCCGATGAATGGCTGGGAGTTGTTGTCGAAACTTAAAGGCGATCCCCGCACGGCGCACATTCCGGTGATTATGGTTACAATCGTCGATCAGCCCAGTACGGGTGCGCTCCTGGGCGCGGATGAATATATTGTAAAACCTGTCGAACGGGCCATTCTGCTGGCATCGGTAGAGCGCTGCCTGAGCCGCAACGGGCGCATTCACGCTTCGCGCCCCATCCTGGTGGTGGAAGACGACGCGCCGACGCGCGAGTTCGTCACCGAGTTGTTGTCCAAACACGGATTTGTCGTAGCCGCTGCACCCGATGGTGCCGCGGCTCGCGCTGAAGTCGCCGCTCGCTTGCCCAAGCTCGTCATTCTCGACTTGATCCTACCGGACGTAAACGGATTCCAGCTGCTCGCTGAATGGCGAAGCGATTCGCGTACGACTGACCTGCCAGTGTTTGTGCTGACGAACAAGGAACTGACGCTCGACGAGAAGGAATATATTCGTGCAAACGCCGGGGCGCTTTTCCAAAAGCACGACCTTTGGCAGGAAGCGCTACTCAAACAATTGAAACGCGTGATGCAACCTGCAGGTTCAACCGTCGAGGTGTAGGCGAACGCCGGTATCCGCATCCTTCCGGCACGTGTTCCCGAATTGGCTTGAGGCTGACCGGGTCGGCCTCAGGCGCTCCGCTTCTAATGAACAACGCGGCGATAGTTGATCGTGGTGTGCATCCACGGATCACGTCGCGGAATTGAGGTATATAATAGGTTTGATCCAACATTGCGAAAGGGTCTTCGGATCCTTTTGCGAAAGGTCCAGATACCCATGGCCGTGCGCCCTATCGTTCCTCCGCCCGATGTCGATGAGCTCGAAGAGATTTGGGAATGGATTGAGTCATTCGACGCCGTCGTAGAAAAGGGCAAGCCTGGATTGGCGTCCAGGATTCTGCAGGAAATTCGAAACCGAGCCCTTGCCTCCGGTGTGCAGGTGCCGTTTACGGCGAACACGCCGTACGTGAACACAATCCACATAAGCCAACAGGCCGCTTTACCTGGCGATCAGGACATCGAACGAAAGATCAAGAGCCTGGTCCGCTGGAACGCTCTTGCCATGGTGGTTCGAGCCAACCGCGAGGAGCACAATATTGGGGGCCACATCTCCACCTACGGATCGGTCGCGACTCTCTTCGAGGTGGGATTCGATCATTTCTTCCGGGCGCGCACCGAAGAATTTGAAGGCGATACAATCTATTTTCAGGGCCACGCTGCTCCGGGAGTGTATGCGCGCGCGTTCGTCGAGGGCCGCCTCTCGGCGGAAAAACTTGAAAACTTCCGCCGTGAACTCAAGCCGGGAGGCGGTCTATCGTCGTATCCGCATCCCTGGTTGATGCCTGACTTCTGGGAATTCCCCACGGTTTCGATGGGCCTCAGTCCGATCATGGCGATTTACCAGGCTCGATTTAACCGTTATCTGGAGGATCGGGGCCTGAAACCGCCTACCGACGCCAAGGTCTGGGCGTTCCTGGGAGACGGTGAAACGGACGAGCCCGAAGCTCTGGGGGCAATCACGCTCGCCTCGCGCGAGCACCTCGACAATCTTATCTTCGTCATCAACTGCAACCTGCAACGCCTCGATGGACCCGTGCGCGGCAATGGCAGCATCGTCCAGGAACTCGAGGCAGCGTTCCGCGGCGCTGGTTGGAATGTCCTCAAGGTCCTCTGGGGTTCCGACTGGGATTCGCTTTTCGAGAAGGATGTCGACGGGTTGCTCGCCAAGCGATTAGGCGAACTGGTTGACGGTGAATACCAGAAGCTCATCGTCGAATCGGGTGCCTATATCCGGCAGCATGTTTTCGGGGGCGATCCAAGGCTGCTGAAGATGGTCGAGGATATTCCGGACGAGAAGCTTCACGCGTTGCGTCAGGGCGGACACGATCCAAGGAAAGTGTACGCAGCGTATAAAGCTGCGGTCGAGCACAAGGGCTCACCGACGGTCATCCTTGCCCGCACGATTAAAGGTTATGGCCTCGGGGAAGCCGGAGAGGGTCGGAACGTCACCCACCAGCAGAAGAAGGTTGACGAAGATACGCTTCGCAATTTCGGCGAGCGTTTCGGCCTTTCGTTTACGGAAGAACAATTCGCCGAGGTGCCGTTTTACCGTCCGCCGGACGATAGCCCGGAAATGCAATACCTGCGCGCCTGCCGCGAAAGACTGGGTGGGTATGTCCCGCGCCGCAGCGTCCGCTCGAAACCGCTGGTGGGCGACCGCAGCGAACTATTTGAAGAGTTCCTCACCGGCAGCGACGGCCGGGAAGTCTCGACCACCATGGCTTTTGTCGGGATGCTGCGAAAGATGCTGCGCGATGCGGAGATCGGCAAATTGATTGTCCCCATCGTCCCCGACGAAGCGCGCACCTTCGGAATGGAATCCCTGTTTCGGCTGGTGGGAATTTACAGCAGCCAGGGGCAGCTCTACGAGCCAGTGGATATGAATACGCTGCTCTATTACAAGGAAGCCAAAGACGGCCAAATCCTGGAAGAGGGCATAACCGAGGCCGGATCGATGTCCTCGTTCATAGCTGCCGGTTCCGCCTATGCCACTCATGGAATCAACACGATTCCGTTTTTTATCTTTTACTCGATGTTCGGACTGCAGCGCGTTTGTGATTTGATCTGGGCCGCGGCGGACACACGGTGCCGCGGGTTCCTTTTGGGAGGCACGGCCGGCCGCACGACTCTCGCTGGCGAAGGTCTGCAGCATCAGGACGGCAACAGCCACGTGCTCGCGCTTCCGATACCCACGCTGCGAGCGTACGATCCGGCGTTTGCCTTCGAAATCGCCACGATCATCGAGGACGGTATCGACAGGATGTACGTCAAGGGTGAAAGCATCTTCTACTACATCACGGTGATGAATGAGCCCTACGCGATGCCTCCCATGCCGCCTGGATCGCGCGAAGGCATTCTGAAGGGCATGTACCGGTACAAGGCGGCGAGCGACGGCAAATCCAAGCTTCGCGCTCAGCTTTTCGGAAGCGGCTCGATTCTTCGCGAAGTGCTGCGCGCCCAGGAAATCCTAGAGGAGAAATACCACGTTGCCGCCGACGTCTGGAGCGTTACGAGCTACAAAGCGCTCTACAGTGACGGAATTGAAGCGGAGCGCTGGAATCGCCTGCACCCAACCGAGAAACCGCGCGTGCCTTACGTTTCTCAGTGTCTCGCCGAAGCTCCCGGTGTTCTTGTGGCCGCAACGGATTATCTGAAGGCGCTCCCGAATCTCGTGAGCCAATGGATGCCCAGGCGGTTGGCGGCGCTCGGTACCGACGGATTTGGAAGAAGCGAGACCAGGGCTTCCCTCCGCAACTTCTTTGAGGTGGACGCGAGGTTCATTACCCTAGCGACGCTGCACGAGTTGTTGCGCGAAGGGAAAATTCAGGCTTCCGTGGTTCAAAAGGCGATCAAGGATCTTGAGATTGACGTCGACAAAGCCGACCCCCTTACAACGTGAAACAGAATCCCGCCGATGCGCCGGCCGCGGGGATGGTTTCTCTTGACGAAGTCCCGGACATTTCGCAACAATCAGAGCATCGGTTTTGCGCTCACTCAACGCCTTGTGATCTTGAGGTTTGGGCAACTAAGAACGACCGAGGCGCGTTTTGACACACCAGAAACGAGGTAACGGACATGGGTAAAATTGTCTCAGCATATGCTACCGTTCACGCCCCGCAGCTTTTTGACTTTCCGCCGAGCGAGGATCCCAAGCAGCTGAATGCCGACATCGCGGCAATGCGTCAAATTGGCCGTGAGCTTGAGGAATCCAAGCCCGACGCGGTGATCGTGATCGCCAGCGACCATCTCGAGACCTTCTTCCTGAGCTCTGTTCCCACGTTTGCCATCCTCTCGGGGGAGTTTTCCCACGCGGAGTTTGCCGGCCGAAAATACGAAATGCCGATCCATCAGGGCCTGGCGGAGGACCTGCTCGACAAGCTCATGGCTGCCGGATTTGACCTGGGATATTCGCAGGACGCCGTCCTGGGACACGCGTTCGCCGCGGTTTACGAATGGGTGATCGAGAAACGCCCCATTCCGGTCGTCCCGATCTTCGTTAACGCGTATCTTCCACCGCTGCCAACTGCGCGGCGCTGCGCGGAACTAGGCAAGGCCATCGCGAAGGTGATCGCGAGCCGTCCCGAGAAGGTCGCCATCGTGGCCAGCGGCGGAATGTCGCATTTTCCCGGCACCTGGAAATACCCCAAACCGGACTTTGAATTCGACCACTGGGCCATCTCCCAAATGGAAAAGGGCAATCACCAGGTCCTCATCAACATGACCAACGAGCAATTCGATGAGGTCGGCAATACGGAGATGCTTTCGTGGATAATCATGTTCGGCGCGATCGGCAATCAGCCGGGCGAGCTGGTCACCTATCAGCCGACGTGGCATCACGGCCACGCGGTCATGCGCTTCCTGCCACTTAAGGGCACGGGGCCGTCCAAAGAGGGCGCCGAGGCGGCCGCCAAATACGAATTCAAGGGCGGCTACGAATTCTACAAGCACCCTTCGGTCGCGGCTTACAAACTGAACAAAGTTCTCTACGACAGCCGGTTCAAGCGCGACCTGCGGCTGCGACTGATCCACGACCTTCCGTCGGTGGCGAAGGAATACGGCATGACGCCCGAGGAAGCGAAGGTACTCGAGACGCTACAGGACGACGACATCGAGAAGTTCCGCGATGGGCAGGTTCATCCGCTGGTGGAAGCGGGTGCGCATCCGCTGGGCATGTGGATGGCCGTCATCCGAATCCATTCGGAGCTGCGCAAGCTGCGCGCTGCGAAGAACGAAATACAGCAGCCTAGCGCGACGCAGTAGATTGCGGCGTCGCAGCAGCTCGATCGAGCCTTTGGCGCGTTGCGGCTCGGGAGCTCGTTTTCGATCCATGGGCGGGGAGCAGGCTGCCGCTCGGAATGCGACGGGAACTCCTGCAAATTCTAAGCGAGGGACAACACATGAAGGTCGGCGTTGCTGGACAAGGCGCTTTCGGCGTGAAGCATTTGGAGGCCCTGGGCAATATTCCGGGCATCGAGGTCATCACACTGACCGGCGGAAATCAGGCGGCCACCGCGGAGGTAGCGAAGCGCTTCAAGATCCCTCATTGGACGGGCGATCTCGGCGAAAGCCTGAAACAGCCCGGCCTCGAAGCCATGATCCTCGCGACGCCCACGGGGATGCATGCGGACCAGGGAGTGCAGTGCATGCGCGCCGGCAAGCACGTGCACATTGAGATTCCCATCGCGGACACCCTCGCGGATTCCGAACGCCTGGTCAAAGTGCAGAAAGAGACCGGAGTCGTCTGCATGGGCGGCCACACCCGCCGCTTCAACCCGAGTCACCAGTACGTCCACAAGAAAATCAAGGCCGGCGAGCTCAAAGTTCAGCAGATGAACGTGCAGACGTACTTTTTCCGGCGCACGAATATGAACGCCGCCGGGCAGCCCCGGAGCTGGACCGATCACCTGCTCTGGCACCACTCGTGCCACACGGTGGACCTGTTTCAATATCAAACCGGCGAGCTCGTTTCCGATTGTTACGCCGTACAGGGCCCGATGCACCCCGAGTTGAAGATCGCCATGGACATGGGAATCGTGATGAAGGTGCCGTCGGGTGCGATCTGCACGCTGTCGCTATCGTTTAATAACAAGGGACCGCTGGGCACACGATTCCGCTACATCTGCGACAACGGAACGTTCCAGGCCTACTACGACGATCTAGTGGACGGCGAGGACAAGAAGATCGACCTCTCCCATGTGGACGTTTCTATGAACGGAATCGAGCTGCAGGACCGCGAGTTTTTTGCCGCGATCAAGGAAAAGCGCGAGCCCAACGCCAGCGTCCAGCAGTGCTACACGGCTATGCAAGTGCTCGACAAGCTCGAGCACATTCTGAACTCGGCGGCGACGGCGCGGGCCTAACTGCCCGAACTCTGAAGCGCAGTCTCCAGTCTTCCTTCGAGAGCCGCGTGAAGTCGCTCTTCATCCAGCGCGCGCTCCCACTTCGCGACTACGATCGTCGCGACCGCATTTCCTACAACATTCGTCGGCGTCAATCCCTCCGACATGAGCCGGTGAATTCCCAGCACGAGCGCGATGCTCGCGACGGGAATCGTTCCCGTTGATGCAATCGTCGCAGCCAGCACGACGAACGCCGCGCCGGCAACCCCGGCTGCGCCTTTCGACGACAGTAGCAGCACTGCAAGCAGCCCCAGCTGTTGCCAGACGTCCAAGTGCGTGTTGGTCGCCTGCGCCAAAAAAACGGTTGTCGTCGCCAGGTACAGGCAGGTCCCGTCCAAGTTGAAGGAATAGCCCGTCGGGATCACCAGGCCGACGATGCTCTCCTCGCAGCCCAGGTCTTCGAGCTTGGTCATCAATTGTGGCAGCACCGTTTCGGAAGAGGTCGTCGCAAAGACGATCAAGAGCTCCTCGCGGATGTAGCGGATCAGCTTGAATAAGCTGAAGCCGCACCAATGCGCCACGGGCCATAGCACGCCGAACACAAAGATGAGACACGTGACATAAAAGCCGCCGAGCAGCTTGCCCAGCGACACCAGCGAGCCCGCCCCAAACTTGCCGACGGTGAAAGCAATCGCTCCGAAGGCTCCGATCGGCGCCGCCCACATGACGATCCCGACCACGGCGAACATCATTCGCGACGCCGCTTCGATAAAATCCACGACCGGTTTGCCGCGGCTTCCCACCTGGGTGAGCGCGAACGCACAGAGCACGGAAATGAGCAGAACCTGGAGGACGTTCCCTTCGGTAAAGGCTCCGACAAACGATCCGGGAATGATGTTGGTAAGAAACTGCGTGACGCTCATGCTCTCCGGATGGGCGACATAAGTCTGCACGGCGGAAGTGTCAACATGCGCGAGATCGACGTTCATCCCGCGCCCTGGTTGCCACAGATTGACGGCAACAAGTCCGATCACCAGAGCGATTGTGGTGAGCACTTCAAAGTAGACGATGGCTTTGAGAGCGACGCGCCCGACTCGCGCCATGTCCGCCATGCGCGCGATGCCGTGAACGACCGTGCAAAAAATGATCGGCGCGATCAGCATGCGGACCAGCTTGATGAAAGCGTCGCCGAGCGGCTGCATACGCACGCCGAGGCCGGGATCGAACTTGCCCAGAACGATCCCCACAATCATCGCCAGAAAAACGTAGGACCAGAGCTGCTTGTACCATGCCTTCGAGCGGCCGTATTTTTCTCGAGCGGCAGTAGCCATCGGTGGTTCTCTCGACCGGCACGCCAAATTTGCCGGGCGGAGCGCCGACATCTTCTCACAACATTTGGGAGAGTATCCACCGCAGCAAACCGGCAGGAACGGTTGCGACAGGTTTTGTAACTCCGCGGATCGGTGTAAACTCTCCCGTGCTTTGCAACGGATACGGGAGATCACGATGACCGACGAAATGGCCGAACGCCTGACAATTCGCGAGATGGTCGAAAACTGGGTGGTGTGGCGCGACGCGATGATGTGGGATAAATTTCGCGCGTTGTGGCACGACGACGGCATCATGATGGCCACTTGGACGCAGGGCAATGCCGACCACTTCATCAAAATGAGCGAGCAGGGGTTCGCCAAGGGCGTGCGCATCCTGCATTTCCTCGGAGGCAGCTCGATCGAAGTAAAAGGCAATCGCGCCCTCTCGCAGACCAAAATGGCCATTTCGCAGCGCGCGCTCGTTCACGACGTGATGTGCGACGTAGTTTGCACCGGTCGTTTCGTCGACTTCTGGGAAAAACGCGCCGGGCGCTGGGGCCTGGTGCTTCGCCAGCCCATTTACGAAAAAGATCGCATGGACCCCGTGGACCCTGCGGCGAAGCTCAGCCTCGACCAGAAGCTGCTGATGTCGTTCCGAGAAGGCTACCGCCACCTCGCGTACCTGCAGACCCAGATCGGATACAAGATCAAAACGGACATGCCCGGCTTGACTGGACCCGAGGTCGAAGCGCTCTACGTTCGCGGCGCTTCCTGGCTGGCCGGCAATCCGCTCTAGGATCGAGCGCCCGATTCGCTATCCAGCGGCCGGGCCTTTATCGCGAAAAAACGTAAGCGGGTGAGGTATATTATTTGCCGTTCGTAAAATCAAAATGAACATGCAAAGGACAACGCCATCATGGCCGTAGAAACCACTGCCGCACCGATCCGAGTGACGGACGCCGCCTGGCAAGCAATCGAAGGCGGCTACGATCTGCAGGTTCACGTTGCGCCCGACGTGATTGGCCGGCGCATTGATGACCTGGATCTCGCCAAGGAATTTCTCGCGCACAAGCTCAAGGGATTCGTGCTGAAATCGCACTACGTTCCCACGTATGAACGCGCCAAGGTGGTCACGAAAGCAAGCCCGGGCATTACCGCCTATGGCGCGATCACGCTCAATCACAGCGTCGGCGGCCTGAATCCCGTCGCGCTCGAAATCGCCGGGCGCTCCGGCAACAAGATCGTATGGTTCCCCACCGTGGACGCGGCCAACGAAACAGCCGGCCGCAGCGACGGCCCAACGGACAAGCTGCCGTTCTGGGCCAAGATCCAGCGCGAACTTTCCGCCACTGGCATCTCGCCTGCACCGATCAGCGTGCTCGACGGAAGCGGCGAGGTCAGCGACGCCGCGCGCCGCTGCCTGGAACTCATCGGCAAGCACGACATGATTCTCGCCACCGGCCACCTGAGCAAGAAAGAAATTCACGCACTGGTGAAGGTCGCAAAGAAGGAAATGGGCTTGAAACGGGTACTCGTGACGCACGCAGAATTTCCGTCACAAAATATGACCGCGCAGGAGCAGGTCGAAGTAGCCGACCTCGGCGCCATGATCGAGCACTGCTTCACCACGATGTATACCAACAAGGCGCCGTGGGAGGCCTATTTCGACAGCGTCCGCAAGGTGGGCCCCGAGCGAGTGGTCCTCTCAACCGATCTGGGGCAGACGATCAATCCGCCCGTCGCGGAAGGCTTCGCGATGTTTGCGCAAAAGATGCTCGACGCGGGTTTCCCCGCGGCCGACGTGCGACGCATGTGCGTCACAAACTCCACGGCGCTGATCTCCTAGCGGCGGACGCTATTTCTTTTTGTCCGGCCAGAAACCAGAAAGCCCTTAGTGTGCGCGGAGCGAAGCGGGCATACCAGGCCAGACGTGCACTCGCGACTTGAAACGCCAGCCCTTCGGCGTCTTCGCATAAACATCGTCGTAGTGACCCCACGAATAGGCTTTGACGGGCGCGGGTTCTTTGGCCGTCGGATCTCCAAAGCCGACAACCAGGAGATTGCTTTTCCCGGTGGCGCCTCCCGGCGCTGGCGTGATCACAAGGTTGGCGACAATGTGACTCATGCTGTACCTGTCCGGCGCCGTCTTCGGATCGATGCAGCCGTTCTTTCCTCCTCCGGCAGCCTGAGCCAATCTGTCGCGTCCTTCGAATCTGGCCGTAGCGGGTACACCGTTTTCATCTGCGACGCTGAAGACGCCATCCGGCGTGTACAGGTCGGCGTAGTCGTAGCCGCTGTTGGTGCAGTTGTCGATCGCGTAGCCGTAGCGGGCCACCAACTGTTGAATGTCGATGTAGTCCTGAGTAGTGAGCACCATCGCTTTGCTCGATGAGTTGGCAGCCTTCTGTTGTGCCTGCACGATAACAAGTACGAGTATCCCCGCGCAGATCGTCACCGTCACTTGCTTCCACATTATGTCGATCTCCTTTCTCAGGCCAGATTGACCCCACCGAGACTTCGCACTGACTTCATTGGGCCAGTCCTTATACCATAGCCCTTCGCCGCAGATTCGGATTTGGCGTTGACGAGCGCGTGGCGCGGCTGCAGGCGAACGGCAGGGCGGAGCTTGACAGGCTGTTCGTTTTCTCTTGACGTTAAATAGACGCCCTCTTACAGTCGCGGCATGTCTCGAAAAGTCATCCTTGGATTCGGAATCAGCCTTGACGGCTATATCGCGCGGCGAAATGGAGCCATGGATTTTCTGGTGATAGACAAAGAAGGCGAAGCGCTGATGGCGGACTTCTTCGCCAGGATCGACACCACTATCATGGGCCGCAAGACCGCGGCTGCCACGGCGGAAATGCGCAAGAGTGGAGAAATACCCGAGATGCCGGGCGTCACCAACTACGTATTCTCGCGACGTTGGAAGCCGGGCAAACGCGACGGATTTGAAGTGGTCACCGGATCCCTGACGGCCTTCGTGAAGAAGCTAAAACGCCGCCCGGGCAAAGACATCTACCTGGGTGGTGGGGGCGAATTGTGCCGCAGTTTCCTGCAAGAGGATTTGATAGATGATCTCTACATCGGCGTAAGTCCCATTCTGTTAGGCGATGGCATCCCCGGCTTCCCGGGCAAGTTTCCGCAGCGCGACTTCAGGCTGACAGAATGCAAGTCATACTCGAATGGATCGGTCGGGCTGCGCTACGAACGGATACGGACTACGACCTGAGGCTACGTCCTTGCGGGTGGCCTTCCTTCGGCTATGGGAGGGTGGAGTCTTTGCGACCTAAAGAAGAAAATGGTCGGGGCGAGTGGATTTGAACTACCGACCTGCTGTTCCCGAACCAGCGTAGCAAGAACCCTAAGTGCCTAATCTGGTGTCGTTTCGGGACCGAGAACCGACATTTCTCTTTCGCCTGACGACGCAGGCAGGTATCGGTCTGAGACGGAGCTTTTCGGATGTACTCTTGCGCCGTGTCGTCCTCTCCCGCCGTTTGGGAGTTCTTCGAGCCATCTGATTCCGTATTCCACACGGAACGAATCAACGGCGTCCAGCTTCCAACATAGGTCGGTCCCAATCAGGGCATCCACTTGCGGTTGGGAATTCAGCCATTCCCTGATGCGTTGACCGAGGCCCGTCATTTACCTAAACGATGCTGCACCGTTTTTGGATAGATAGCCTATCCTGCCGTCAACCTTGGCCTATCGACCAAAGCCACTCGAGTCGAGGGGGCCGACACTGTTATGCAATCATGTGGTCGACCAACGTCGCGCGAACTGAACCACTTCCGACCAGTGCACCCTCTTGCATTTTGGCGCACGACGCGCGAAGCTGTGCAGCCGTAATTCACAGGCCCCGTACAAATCATCTGAAAGCTTCACGAAAGGAATCATTCATGACGCCTGCATCGAAGCCTATTCGCCGCATTGCGACAGAAGAAGCGTTTTCAATCCCCGAGGTTGCCGCCGGATTGCGAGACGTCGCGCGCGCTCCCGGCAACAGCCTCGACCTGACTCTTGTGGAAAGAATTTACGACGCCAAGGTAGACGACGTGCAGGCGCGCCTGCTGCCGCGCTTGCTCGATCTCGAAAAAGAGCGACTGAAGGACATGGACGCGAACGGCGTGGACATGCAGCTGTTGTCTCTAACCGCGCCGGGCGTGCAGATGTTCGACGCGGACACAGCCACGGAGCTGGCCACGCTCGCTAACGACAAGCTCGCGGCGGTGATCAAGCGGCACCCCACGCGATTCGCGGGCCTGGCGACTTTCGCGCCGCAATCGCCCAAGCGCGCCGCAGTGGAGATGGAACGCGCGATGAAGAAGCTGAAGCTCAACGGCTTCATTCTGAACTCGCACACGCACAACGAGTATCTCGACAACCCGAAATATTTCCCGATTCTTGAAGCCGCGGAAGATCTCGACGGGTGCATTTACATTCACCCGCGCGCGCCTTCGGACGGGATGGCCGCGCCGTTCCGAGATTACGGACTCGACAGCGCGCAGTGGGGCTACGGCATCGAGGTTTCCACGCACGCCGTGCGCATGATGGTCAGCGGACTCTTCGACCGGTTCCCAAAGCTGAAAATCTGCATCGGCCACATGGGTGAGGCGGTGCATTTCTGGCTGTGGCGGCTCGACTATATGAACAAGAACGCGCAGAACCGGGGCAGCGCGCCGAAAACCAAGCTGACGCCCAGCGAATACTTCAAGCGCAATTTCGTGATCACGACGAGCGGGCAGGAGTCGCATCTAGCGCTCGATTTTTCAATCAAGGCGCTGGGAATCGACAATGTGCTGTGGGCGATTGATTATCCGTACCAGCCGAGCACGCCCGCGGTAGCGTTCATGGATTCCGCACCGGTTTCGGCGGCGGAGCGCGAGAAGCTTTACCACGGCAACGCCGAGCGAGTGTTTCACATCAAGCCGGCGTGAGCGGGAGGGGCGCGGCAAACAGCGCCCCTACGAAGGAATGCAACGACGCGTCGACGTGGAGGAGTGGGCGAGGCAAGCCTCGCCCACAGACAGCGGCGGCAAGCCGCCGCACTCCACATGAGCCGAGAAAAATGGGAGCGCGATGCCAGGGATTGTTGCCGGGCGTAGCGGTGCTACATGTAAACCTTCCGGCACGTCGCGGGCTCGACAGCGGCGACGAATGGGCGCGCGAAGCCAAGGATTGTTGCGGGCGTAGTGGTGCTACGCGCCGACGAAACCACCGTTCGAGCGCGAATGAGGCTATAGGTTGCGCGTGGCCTCGAAGAGGAACCATGCGCGGCGCTGCGCCTCGTCGATCCAAACTTCCAGCAGGCTCGTAGTCGCCACGTCGTTCGCCCCGTCGCACAGGCCGTGCGCCGCAAGCATGCTGAGGACGAGCGCCTTGTTGTCCTCGCGCAGCTCGCTCAGCATGTCCCCCGGATCAACGAATTCGGCGTCGTTGTCGGAAAGGCGCTGCAGCCGGGAAATGTGTCCGATCGAGCGAATCGTCGTGCCGCCGATTTTGCGCGCGCGCTCGGCGATGGCGTCGCTAATCGCGAAAATCTCGTCGGCCTGCTCGTCGAGCAGCAGGTGATAGTCGCGGAAGTGCGGCCCGCTCATGTGCCAGTGAAAATTCTTGGTCTTGAGATAGAGTGCGAATACGTCAGCTAGTAGTGCGTTCAGTGCGCCCGAAATGTCCTTCACCGCGTCGGGCCGTATGTCGGACGGGGTCGCCAGGGGTGCCTTGCGCCGATCTTTCACTTCCGCCTTGTTCGCCATCGTGTGCTCCTTTTGATTACGCGCCGGTTCGCCGCATAGGAATAATACGCCAATACGGCTTGGATGCCGAAGCTCCTCGCGGAGACGCAGCTTTTGTCGCCGCAAAAGCTATTTCGGGCACTCGCGAAAATTCGCGATTAGAACCGTCCGAAAACGCGAATTTGCAGGGCTTTTGGCATATTCTAATTCTCATATTTATCGATTAGAGGTCTGAATTCCACCAGCCTTTCATGTCTGTCACCTCGTGGGGCGTCATTGCGCTCCTGCCCACGTTAGCACCATCGAGATTCGAGACTGTCAAGCGAGGCCTGTGGACTTTTTCGAGAGGTGTGGAGACGAGGCGCGGCGGATTAACGGCGGATGAAGAAATAGGCGGACATAGCGAAGCCGATGACGATGACGAGCCAGCGGACGTGCTGCGGATTCATCTTCTGCGCGAAATAAGCCCCGCCGTAACCGCCAGCGAGCGCGCCGACGAGCATCAGCAGGGCCTGCGGCCAGACGATCACGCGCGCAAAGATGAACGTGACCAGCGCCATGCCGTTGACGATGCTGACCAACAGGGTCTTCATTCCGTTCATGGCGTGAATGTCTTCCATGCCCAGCAGCGCGAGGAGCGACAAAAACAGGATGCCCACGCCCGCGCCGAAATATCCCACGTAGATCGAAACGAGCAGCTCGAGGAAAAGGACACCGACAAACAGCCCGCGGGGGGTATTGCGGCCGCGGAGATCCTGGCCCGATTTCAGATGCGCGCGGTCGCGGATCCAGCCTGTGATGCGGCCGCTGAAAACGAAAAGCAACGTCGCGCAAAAGAGCAGCCACGGAACGATACGCATGAACGTGGCCTGGGGCGTGACCAGCAGAATCCGCGCGCCCAGAACGCCGCCCAGTACGCCGGCGAAGATGAGCGGGAGCAGCAGACGCTTGGCCTCGGCCGTGAAAGCCTTGCGGTAGGCCACGGTGCTGGCGACGGTTCCGGGCCAGACCGCGGCGGTGTTGGTGGCGTTAGCGGCGATGGGCGCTATGCCAACGAAGATCAACGCTGGAAAGGTGATGAAGCTGCCGCCTCCCGCGACGGAATTGATCATCCCCGCGACGACTGCGGCAAAAAAGAGGAAGACTGGGTGCGCAAAGTGCACACGGAAGAATACCCGAGAATGCGAAGCCCGCAAAACTGCATGCTGCGAGACAATCAGCGGAATGGAAGGCGCCAGCCCGCGGCGAGGCAGGCTGGGCGCCATCTGAATCGGCGCGCTGGCGACGAAGAAATGCGGTCAATCGTCCCTCCGGGACTCGGGAGCCGTCTCTCTCCCGTTTCCCGGTACTGCGCTTCGCTGCGTGCCGGGCTAATTACGGTCGCCGCTCTGCGGCTTAAAGACGCCGTCGCACGGCGGCAGTCACACGGACTCTGAAGCTCCAACGCCAAAATCCGGACCGTATGACACGGCGGGGGAGAGATTCTTGCCCGTCGGAAGGGCTTTCGGTATAGTGAAATGAGCCTGTTGGACCCACTAAAATGAGCGAAAACAAACTGCCGTTTGCGACGATTGAAGAGGCTGTCGAGGATATCCGCCAGGGCCGCATGATCGTGCTGGTGGACGACGAAGACCGCGAAAACGAAGGCGATCTGACGATGGCGGCGGAAAAGATCACGCCGGACGCCATCAATTTCATGGCGAAATTCGGGCGCGGGCTGATCTGCATGTCGCTTTCCGAGCAGCGCTGCGACGCGCTGGACCTGAAGCCGATTTCGCCGCGGAACACTTCCATGTTCGGCACTCCCTTCTGCGAACCGATTGACGCGCGGCGCGGCACCACGACCGGGACAAGCGCGTGGGATCGCGCGACAACGATCCTGACGGCCACCGATCCACACACGAAACCGGAAGACCTGGCGCGGCCGGGGCACGTGTACACGCTACGGGCGCGCAACGGAGGTGTGCTGGTGCGCGCGGGACAGACCGAGGCTTCGGTGGACCTGGCGCGCATCGCGGGGCTGAATCCTTCGGGCGTGATCTGCGAAATCATGGCCGAAGATGGCACGATGGCGCGGATTCCACAGCTCACCGAATTCTGCCGCGAACACGAGATGAAGCTGGTCACGGTGGCGAGCCTGATCCGCTACCGCATGCAGCACGAGCGCAACGTGCGGAGAATCGCCGAATCCGTGCTGCCCACAAAATACGGCGACTTTCGAATGATCGCGTATGCGAGCGACGTGGACCACGAAATTCACGTGGCGCTGGTGCGCGGCGACCTAGCGAACGATCCGCCGGAAGTTTCGGCCGAGGGAAATCCGCCGCTGGTTCGCGTCCATTCGCACTGCCTGACCGGCGACGTCCTGGGCTCAACGATGTGCGATTGCCGCGAAATGCTCGAGGGGTCGCTCGAAGCGATTGCCACCGAGAACCGCGGCGTTTTCCTCTACCTGCATCACACCGGCCGCGGATTTCGAATCGACTCGCGGAACGAAGAGGGCGCGGCGCTGCCGCGAATTCTGTATCACGAGCGCGGACACGTGGAGCGCGATCCCGGAGTCCAGCGAGTGATCCAGCACGAAAGCGGAATCGGCGCGCAAATCCTGAAGGATCTCGGGCTGGTGCGCATCCGTGTGCTGACGAACTTGCCTCGCAAGGTCGTCGCGCTCAAGGGCTACGGGATTGAGATCGCGGATCAGGTGCCGCTGGCGATCAAACCGGCCAGGCAAAGCCACCAGGTTATCTAGGACAGCGGGGCGCGGGGTTCTCGAGGCTGTAGGACTACTTGCCGCAAGAGAAACAGCGCAGAGGCAAGCGCTGCGCGCTGTTGTTTGATGTCGGAACCGCCCTTCGGCTTCGCTCAGGATAAAAAGCTCCGCCCCCCTGAACTGCGAGCCGTTGCCGCGCGCCGAACGGATACGCCGGGGCTAAAGCCCTCCCGATTTGCGAGTCCTTTTCGTGGGGCTGAAAGCCCCACGCTTCCACCCGGACCGAAGGCCCGCACGGGTGGCTAGCGGCCAAAAACCAAAACGACAAACGAATCCGGCACGAGCGTGGGGAAAGGCCGGGGATTGGTCGCCGTGGGCGCGGGCGGCGGGCCGAAATCCGCCGTCACGAGATAGACTTCGTGGGTCTTTGGATCGAGCGCCATGGTCCGCGCGCCACGCTGCGTGGGGATATCTTCCACGACGCTGAATTTATCGGGCGAGTCCTCGTGCACGACGGTGAGCGTGCCGCTCTGGCCGTTGGAGGCGAACGCGAAGCCGGTGGCGGGATCGAAAGCGTTCGCGTCCACGCCGTCGCCGATCGCGGGCGTGGCGACGATCTTGCCGGAATCGGCGTCCACCACGGCCATCATCTTGTTGTCGCAGCCAGCGAAGAGGCGGCGATGCTTTACATCGATCGCCAGACCGGACGGCTCCTTGCAGGGCGCGAGCGGCCAGCGGGCCGTGACCACGAGCTTTTGCGAATCGATCTGCACTTCCTCGCTTTTGTCCTCGACGTTGACGTAAATGTGACCGGCGCCATCGGAGACGGCGAATTCGAGTTTGCCGCCGACGGCGATCGTGCCCGCGACGCTTCCGCTGGCAACGTCGATGGCAGTGACATCACCGCTTCGGCCATTCATCGCGAAGACGCGCTTCGACGCCGGATCGTAAATGATGGCGTCGGGGTTTTTGTCCGCCTGGGCGTGACCGATCACTTGAAGCGTCTTGAGATCGAAGATGGAGACCGTGCCAGCCTGCCCGTTGGACGTGAAGCCGTTCGCGCGATCGGAAACCAGAGCGATGCCGTGCACGCCAGGTGTATCGGGAATTTCTCCGACGACCTTTTCGGAGTCCACGTCGAGGACGACGACTTTTGTCCCGCGAGAGATGAAGAGCCGTCGCGTGGGCGAATCGAACGATATGTAGTCCCAGAATCCTTCGCCGCCGAGTTTGATTTTCTTCAGGAGGTGGTAGCCGGAGGGGCCGGGCGATGGAGCGGCTGATGTCGCGGTCGCCGAGGCTCGATTGGAAGGCCCGTTCGCTCGGCTGACGCCGGCGGTAGCCGCGAGGAACGCGATCAAGATTGCAAAAGTCAGTGACAAAGATAGACGCCGAGCCACCATGGAGTTCTCCTCAGACTGCGGATCTCACCTGCGCGATTTTCCCCGACATCGTATGCCGGGCGAGATCGAGGCGTCAAATAAAGCTCGGATTAACGGGCGTTAATGATTCGGCGGCGCCGGCAGCGGCTTCTTTGGCGGCGGGCCGACGGTGATATAGGGGCGCATTTTCGCGAGCTTGGTTTCGGAGATGCCGCGGATGGCGAGCAAGTCCTCGACGCGGCGGAAGCGGCCGGTTTTCTCGCGAAACTGAATGATGGCTTTGGCGGTGGTGGGTCCGACGCCGGGGAGTTCTTCGAGTTCTTTAGCGCTGGCGGCGTTGATGTCGATGGGATGCTTGGGCGGAGTTTTCTTTGCCAGCGCAGGGACGGCAAGAGATAGAAATAGCACGGCGCCGAAGCCCAGAAGTATCGCTGCGATTCTATGAGTCATCTTGCGGAGGTTACAACCTTTTCGGCGTTGGCGCCGAAGAGAGATTCCCCGAGAAGGCAGCCGGGAACGGCCCGCCCGAAATCCGCGACGTCGGGCGGATGAGGAGTGGGCGAGGCAAGCCTCGTCCACAGACGGCGGCGGCAAGCCGCCGCACTCCACATCGGGGGTGCCGGACTGGCAATGCGTTGCCACGTGAATCGCGCTTCGCCAAGCATGTTCGCCGGGCGGACTACGCCCCTACAAAACCCGCGTCAGACCACTTCGTTGCCCTTGGCGTCGTACTCCGTGACTTCGCCGAACAGCGCGGCTTGCTCGCCGATTTGGGCGCGGTCGCCTACGAGGACGATTTGCGCGTTCGCGGAATCGAAATAGCGACGCGCGGCGGCGAGAACGTCGGCGGCAGTGAGCGCGCGAATTTCCTCGCGATAGGTTTCGAGATAGTCTTCCGGCAACTGGTCGAGATAGACGGTGGAAAGCTGGCCGAGGAGGCCATCCTGGGTGGCGACGCCGAGCGAGAAAACGCCCGTCAGGTAGCTGCGCGCGCTATCCAATTCCTCGGCGGTGACCGGAAGGGAGCGCATGCGGTCCATTTCGTAGAACATTTCCGTGAGCGTGGCGGCGGCGACGTCGTTGCGCACGGCGGCGCGCACGGTGAAATATCCCTGCTGGCGGAGCGCGTTGACGCCGCTGCCGGGGCTATAGGTGTAGCCCTTCTGTTCGCGGATGTTGATGACCAGGCGCGAATGAAACGCTCCGCCGAAGATCGAATTCGCAAGGATCAGGCGATACCAATCGGGATCGCGGCGGGTGATCGAGATATTTCCGAGCAGGACCTGCGTCTGCACGGTGCCCGGCATGTGGACCAGATGCACGCGGCGCCCGGATTGGCGCGGCGGCGCAGGCGACGCCGGAGCTTCGGGCTTCGGGGCCTTCCAGGCGCCGAAGATTTTCTCGATCTCGGCGAGCATGGCGTCCGCGGAGAAATCGCCGACTACAATGAGCACCGATTCGGCCGGGACGTAGTGCTTGTGATAAAAGTGCGCGAGCTGATCGCGGGTGAAGCTCGCGAGCTGATCTTCGGTGGGCGCAACGACGGCATAGGGATGCGCGCCAAAGAGAACGCGGCGCAGGCGTTCGCTGGCGAGGAAACCGGGCGTGGTGCGCTCGATTCTCAACTCTTCGAGGCGCTGGCGTCGCTCGCGTTCGAATTCATCCTCGGGAAACGAAGCATGGCGCGCAAGATCGGCCATCAATTCGAGGATGCCGGACGAAAATTCGGCGAGGCCGGAAGCGGAAATGGCGCTGGAATCGGCTCCGGCATGCGTGCCGAGGCCGGCGCCCATGCGGCGCAAATCCTCTTCGATGCGGCGGCTGGGGCGCGTCGCGGTGCCGGTGCGG
This sequence comes from uncultured Acidobacteriota bacterium, assembly GCA_963752925.1. GTDB lineage: Bacteria > Acidobacteriota > Terriglobia > Acidiferrales > UBA7541 > Palsa-295. The sequence goes on from CAVVZY010000001.1 coordinate 106,324, forward strand.
ACGACGGTGGCCGTCATTTCCGCGAGGCCGGGCGCGGAGTGCGCGACGACGGCGTTGCCGCTGCGGAAATAGAGCTGGGCGGAGATTTTCGGGAACGTGCGCGACTCGACGAGGACGACCTGCAAGCCGTTCGGTAGCATGCGAACGGTGCGCTTGGGCCAGTCGACCGGGCTTTCGGGGCCGAGCGCCGGCGGCTGGACACGAAGTATAGCGGATGCGGCGGGCGTGGTCATCGCGCACCTCCGGGAGTCACGGGGCGTCGCAAGAGGACAGCACGATTGCGCGGCACCAGATATTTTCGCGCGAAGGCTTGCACCTGCTCGGGGGTGACGGCGAGAAATCCGTCGAGGATCGTATTCACGCGGTTGGGATCGCCGTCGAAAAGAGTAAAGCACGCGAGGTAGTGCATCAGGCCGAAGCGCGGCATGTAGGAACCCATGCCGCCTTCCAGCATCGAGTAGTAGTCCGAACGGAATTTCACCTTCACGGGATCGAGCTCGTCGAGCGCGATTCCCTTCTGCTGAATCTCCTCGATGACTTCATCGAAGATGGCGACCGTTCCTTCGGAAGTAAATTCAGGCTTGTGGAAAATGCGCGTGACCATCTGCGTGGGACCGTTGGTGTCAAAGACGTCGGCGCTGCCGTCCACATCCACGGCGATCTGTTCTTCGAGAACAAGTTTGCGGTAGACGCGCCCGGCGCGGCCGCCGTGCAGGACTCGATCGAGGATCCCGGCAACGTACCAATCGGCGGTGCCGCGGGCGGGCAGGGTATAGCCGATGGCGATGGCGGGAAGCGGGCCGAGTTTCTCTTCGACCTCACCTTTGCGCTCTTCGGTTTGAGGCGGCTCGGAAACGTCCGCGTGCGGGAGGAGCGGCTGCGCGGGAATATTTTCGAAGTATTGTTTCGCAAAGGCAAAACCGTCGGATGGCTCGAAATCGCCGAGCATGAGGAGCACGGCGTTATTCGGCGCGTAGTAGGTGTGAAAGAATTTCTGCACGTCGGCGAGCGTGGCGGCGTCGAGATCGGCGAAATCGCCGTAGAAATTGTGCGCGTTGGGCCAGTTGCGAAAGGCGACGGGCGGAAGATCGAGCCACGGAAAGCCGCCGTAGGGCTGGTTCATCACGTTGACGCGGACTTCTTCCTTGACGACATCGCGCTGATTGCGGAGATTTTCATCGTCCACCTTTAGGGCGCGCATGCGGTCGGCTTCGAGCCAGAGGACGCGTTCGAGGGCGTTGGAGGGCACGGCCTCGAAATAGTTGGTGATGTCGTAGTTCGTGGTGCCGTTGAGCATGCCGCCGGAGGAATTGATCAGGCGAATGTGCTCCATCTTGCCGGCGTTTTCCGAGCCCTGGAACATCATGTGCTCGAAGAGGTGCGCGAATCCGCTGCGGCCGTGCGGTTCGAGACGAAAGCCGATTTGATAATAGACGCCGACGGTGACGAAGGGCGCGGAACGGTCGGGCGACGCAACGACGCGCAGGCCGTTGGCGAGCGTGGTGTGCTCGACCGGAATGTGCAGATGCTTTGGCGATGGATTCAACGATTGTCCTCCGAGCGAAATTGTCAGTTGCGAATGTGCCGCGCTTAAGACCGCGGCGCTACATTTAAACCTTAACCATCTGCCAGCGCACGCTTGATCTTCTTCAGTGCCGCGGCCGGATTCTTTGCGAGCAGGCGGCCAGCCAAAAGCGACAGCGCTGCATACGCTTGCCGAATTTCCCGCGGATACTTTTTCAGTGCTCGCGCGTGCTTTGAAACGATGGCGTAGTCGCCACGCGAAAGCGGGCCGGTCCATGCGGCGCGGGGTCCGATGCGCTCTATATTATCGAAGATTTGGCGCAATAAGGGTACGAGCGTTTGCATGGCGCGGGCGCGGGAAAAGCCGATGCGCATAAGGAGGTGCACGCCCGCCTCGATTGTGGGATAGGCGCTGCCGGCAGCGAGCACGGCTGCGGCGTGATAGATCGGCTTGTCGCGCGTGTTGATGGCGACCGTAATGCCACCAAGAGATTTGCCAATCGATTGAGCCATGCGCCGCGCTTTGGGCTCGCCTTCGACGGCGAAAATCACTCCATTTAGATTAGGCATAACTTTTCCGCCGAAGGCCTGCATGGGGTGAAGCGAGCCCGTGGCGGCGCCGCAGCGTGCCAGCGGGGCGAGGGCGGCGCGGTCGAGCGTGGCGCTGGTGTGCAGGATGATTTTGCCGCGGCATTTGGCGCCGCCAATTTTTGCGAGAGCGCGCGCGACGGCGGGCAGATTGTCGTCGGCGGTCGTGAGAAAGATTACATCGGCATCGAAAATTAGAGCTAAACCCAGGGCTGAAGCCCCTTTTGGAGCCCGACCGTTTTCGTGGGGATGAATCCCCACGCTTCCACCCTTGTGCTCGCGGCCAGGATCAATCGCGACGCTTCCACCCCAGACGAGCGGCGTGCCGGCGCCGATGGCGCGGACGGCGGCGCGCGAAGTGGCGGTCGAGCGCGTGACGATAGTGCCGATGCGCCAGCCGCGCTCGCGCAAGCGTTTTCCCAGCGTTCTGCCTACGCGACCGGCGCCGACGATGGAAAGGGTGCGCTTCATGCGGAATGGTAGGATAGCGTGATCGCTGATCTCGCGTGGAGGAAATTGCGCGTTGCACATTTTCTGGATGACGGTGATGGGAGCGGTCGCGCTGGCATGGATCGCGACGGTGGTCGACCTCTCGATCGGAGTGCGGACGATTCCCTGGCTGCGCGATGCCAAACCCCTCGAGGATAGGAAGTGCCCCAGCGTGTCGGTATTGTTCGCGGGGCGCGACGAGGCCGAGAAAATGCCGGACGCGATCGAGACGATGCTGGCGCTCGATTATCCGCGATACGAAGTAATCGCCGTGGACGACCGCTCGGACGATGCGACCGGCGCGATTCTGGAAGCCGCGGCGAAGAAGGATGCGCGACTGAAAACCGTGCGCGTTGATTCCCTGCCCCCGGGCTGGCTCGGCAAGCCTCACGCGCTTGAAAAGGCGTACGAGCAGTCCAGCGGTGAGTGGCTGGTGTTCACCGATGCGGATGTGCACTTTCGTCCGGATTTGCTGCGGCGCGTGATTGCCCTGGCTGAAATGAAGGGCTGGGACCATCTGACGCTGCTGGCCGCGCCGAAGCTGCATACGTTTGGCGAAAAAATGGCGCTAACGTTTTTCGGAATCTGCTTTCTGCTGGGCACGCGGCCCTGGCGCGCGAACGACCCGAAATCGCGCGGATATACGGGCATCGGCGCGTTTCAGATCGTGCGGCGCGGCGCGTATGAGAAAGCCGGAACGCACCGGCGGCTGGCGATGGAGGTGGTGGACGATTTGAAACTCGGAAAGATCGTGAAGGAAGCCGGATTTCGCTCCGGAGTAGCGCGCGGTGAGGATACCGTGAGCGTGCACTGGCACGCGGGGCTGGGCAACACGATTCGCGGGACTACCAAGAATTTTTTCGCGGCGACGGGATTCAAACTGCGGATTGTCGCGGCGCAGGTGCTGGGGATGCTGCTGATGTTCGTGTTTCCGGTGGCGGCGCTGCCCTTCGCGCGAGGATGGGCGCTGGTCTTCGCGGTGATTTCCGTCGGATTGCCGCTCATTGTGGCGGGTGGAGTGGCCAAGGGGATTGGGGCGTCGGCTGCGTACGGACTGACGTATCCGCTCGGTGCGCTGATCATGTGCTGGATGCTGATACGGTCAACGGTCGTGACACTGTGGCAGGGTGGGGTGACGTGGCGCGGGACGTTTTATCCGATTGAGGATTTGAAGCGGGGCGTTGTCTGAGAATTTTTCACGCTACGTTGAATTCGTTCAGGCCTGGTGGCCAAAGAATCGCATAGGCGTCGGAAGTTAGTTCACGGTAGGCGGCTCGCCAGTCATACGGCAAGGCCTGCTTCTCAATACATCCGCGCGCTTTCTCGAAAGCAGGCGCTGGTTCGTCCGTTAGAACGAAGATGTTGAATTCGGACTGTCCGAAGTCGTGACCATCGACCTCGCCCACGCTTACTAACTCCTGCATGAGTTTCTTTTCAAGGTTGACGAGCCGATCGAAATCACGCACGGATTCGGCCGCAAACTGCAGTATCAGCTGGTATTTCATTTCCCGATCATTGTTTACGCCCTACGTAGTTTCCACAATAGACAAAATCTCAAGAACGAATTAGCGTCAGTCGGGGCCGTTTTTCGCCCCGCTGCCGGACGAATCTGTGCAGCGTATTCGCGGCATCTGGGCCGCCCTCCCTCTTGACGAGGGTTGTACTGCTCTTTGAAAACTGAATCGGTTAGGACGGCAGACGATTTCCAAAGCGCTGTAGGCGCGGCAGACGGTAGCCCAGCGCGTCAGCGCTGGGAAACGTAGCCGCCTCCATCCCGAGCGCCGTAGGTGCGACACATCGCCGCCGACTGCGCCGCGACTCTGCAAAAAGAAGTGACACACCATGCCGAGTAATTTTCGACGTAACGCATTGAAAACAAACGATGGGCACCCTAACAAAGTGACACACTTTTTCGAGGCCCCCGAGCGTATCGGACCGGTGTGGCAAGCACCTGTGCCGGGCGTAGTCCGCTGCGGCAGACTACGCCCCTACGAAACATGAGAGGAATGGCGCGGGATTGCCAAGCATCTGCGCCGGGCACGGTCCGCCGCGGCGGATGCCCCTACGAAACCTTCTTCACGTCGGGCAGCGAGGGGACTTCGGTTGCGGCGATGACGCCTAGATCGCGTTGCTTGAGGGAGCGGATGCGGTCGCGCAGGCTGGCGGCGCGCTCGAATTCGAAATTCTTGGCGGCTTCGCGCATCTGGGATTCGAGCTGGACGATGGCCTGCTGGAGTTCGTGCTCGTTGGTGATGTCGCCGACGGGCACTTCGTCCGCCGGGACGGTGATGTAATCGGCTTCGACGATTCGGGCGAGCTGCATGTCCACGGACTTGATGATGGATAGCGGCGTGATGTTGTGCTCGCGGTTGTAGGCCTCCTGCTTGGCGCGGCGGCGATTGGTTTCGCCGATGGCCTGGCGCATGGAATCGGTCATGCGGTCGGCGTAGAGAATCGCGCGGCCCTCGAGATGACGCGCGCAGCGGCCCATGGACTGAATCAGCGCGGTGGCGCTGCGGAGATAGCCTTCCTTGTCGGCATCGAGAATGGCGACGAGCGAAACCTCCGGCAGGTCGAGGCCTTCGCGCAGAAGATTGATGCCGATGAGCACGTCGAATTCGCCGCGGCGCAAGTTGCGCAGGATGCGGACGCGTTCGAGGGTTTCGATTTCGGAGTGCAGGTAGCGGCACTTGACGCCGACCTCGGTGAAATATTCGGCGAGATCCTCGGCCATCCGCTTGGTGAGCGTGGTGACTAGGACGCGCTCGTTGCGCGCGGCGCGCACGCGAATTTCTTCCAGTAGATCGTCCACTTGCCCTTTGACCGGGCGCACTTCGGTCTGCGGGTCCACAAGCCCGGTGGGCCGAATCACCTGCTCGACCACGACGCCTCCGGATTTCGTCAGCTCGTAGGGGCCGGGCGTGGCGGAAACGTAAACGACCTGGTTGACGCGATGCTCGAACTCCTCGAAGTTGAGCGGGCGATTGTCGAGGGCGGAGGGCATGCGGAAGCCGTAGTCCACGAGCGTTTGCTTGCGCGAGCGGTCGCCCGCGTACATGCCGCGGAGCTGCGGGATGGCCTGGTGCGATTCGTCCACGAAGAGCAGAAAATCGGACGGGAAATAATCGAGCAGCGTCGGCGGGGCTTCGCCGGGCAGACGACCGGACATGTGGCGTGAATAGTTTTCGATGCCGTGGCAATAGCCGATGGTGCGCATCATTTCGATATCGAAGTGCGTGCGCTGAACGACGCGCTGCGCCTCGACGATTTTTCCCTGGCGCTCGAGCTCGCCCTTCCACCAATCGAGCTCTTCGTAGATGGTCTGGATGGCGCGCTCTTTCTGGGCGGCGGGCAGGACGTAGTGCGTCTTCGGGTAAATCGGCAGGCGCGAGATTTCGCCATCTTTGCGAGCGGATTTGGCCGGTGAGCGGATCGATCTTGCGGATGGCTTCGACCTGGCTGCCCCACAGCTCGATGCGCACGGCGAGGTCGTCATAGGGCGGATAGATTTCGATCATGTCGCCGCGGACGCGGAAAGTGCCGCGGCGAAGATCCTCGGAGCGCTCGTACTGGATTTCGACGAGCTTGCGCAGGATGGATTCGCGGGCGATTTGCTGGCCCTTTTCGAGCATCAGCATCATGCCGAAATAGGCTTCGGGCGAGCCGATGCCGTAGATGCAGGAGACAGATGCGACGATGATCACGTCGCGGCGCTCGAAGAGCGAGCGGGTGGCGCTCATGCGCAGCTTGTCGAGCTCGTCGTTGATGGTGGATTCTTTTTCGATGAAGGTGTCGCTTGCCGGGACGTAGGCCTCGGGCTGGTAATAATCGTAGTAGCTGACGAAATACTCGACGGCGTTCTGCGGGAAGAACGACCTGAATTCGTGGAAGAGCTGCGCGGCGAGCGTTTTGTTGTGCGCGAGGACGATCGTGGGGCGATTGAGCTGCTCGATCACCTTGGCCATGGTGAAGGTTTTGCCCGAGCCGGTGACGCCGAGGAGAACCTGGTGGCGGTCGCCGTCGGTCAAGCCGCGAACGAGCTGCGAGATGGCTTGCGGCTGGTCGCCGCGGGGTTCGTAGTCGCTGGCAAGCTTGAATTTCATGGCGCGCTGCCTCAGTACGGAAATTTGGGCTGCTCGAAACTCTTGATTATACACCTAGTGTCAAAGTGGCTTCGTTCCCGTAGCGACCGGCGAAAGTCAAAAGCGCCCGCCTGAAAGGCGGCCGCTACATAACATCCTCTCCTGCGGACGAAGCGGATCACGTGAAATCGAGGGGCAAGACCAAGCGACTTAGGAGTAGGCGGCGTCTTGCCAAGCAACTTCGCCGGGCACGGCATGCCGTGCCCCTACAAAACCGAGTCCGACCGCCGCGTCGGCGCTGAACGCGCGGCGCGTTGCCAAGTAACTTTGCCGGGCGTATTCCGCCGCGGCGGACTACGCCCCTACGAGTTCCCGGTGAATCCGAAGCCGGGCTACGGCTGGTCGGGCATTAGCGTGATTTCGGACTGGGCTTGGACTTTCCCGACGTGATGGATGCTGGAGCCGGTGCTGGCGCTGCTGATCTCGTAGTCCATGTTTTGTACGCTGTTTTGCGTGGAGCCAACGAGAAGACCTGTGGCGAGCGAAATGGAGTCGAGGCTTTCGCCCGAGCCTGTCCAAGTGCCGGTGGTGCGCAGGCCATTGCGGCGATAGTCCTCCGGAGTCGCGTCGGAATGAGTGGGACCGCGACGCAGGATCTGAAAGCGGGTCAGGATTACGGCGCAGTCACCCGGAGGCGTGGTCGATTGAGTGCCGGAGACTTTCGGAAGGGCCGATGGACGGCACGGTTCATTGCGGAGGTAGGTGGACTCGGTGCGCGAGAGGAGGCCGGAGAGCAGCGCGCCCGCGAGTGGACGTTCAGTATTCCATTTCTGTCCGATGGCAACGCCTTTTTGAGGAAGACCGCTGCCGGCAGAAAGCCCCTGGAGCCAGGAAAGGACGGGTTCGTCCGCCGGCTGGCCGGACGGCGCCGCAGCCGAGTCAGGCATGGCGGCAAACGTTCCGCCCGGCTCGATTGAAAACTCGAAGGACCGGCCTTCAAGGCGGTTGTACCGATCGGCGTTTGATGAAGCTTGCAGATCGAGGGCGTCGCTTTCGGATTCGGAGCTGGATTTCTCGTAGGTGGCACGCAGACGGACTTCGCCCGCCGGCGAGACGCTGAGCACATCGAGACGGACGACGATATGGATGGATTGGGTGGATTGCGAGCCGCCTTCGGGATTGGTGATGGGAGTCGTGGTCGTTCCAGAGGTCGTCGTGCGCGATTCAATGCGGTAGCGGAGAACTTCACCGGGAGAAAACCTGGGCATGAAGCGCACGCGCTCGCGGCCGGAGGCGGCGAACGCCAGCACGAGCAGCGGAAAAACAACGAAGAGCGCGAAATGAATCGCATTTGTACGCTGCGACTGCATCGAAGGAACGCTAGCACACGCGTCGGGGCGAAGGAAGAGGGCGAGAACAAAACTGCGCTAGCGCGAGCGACGGAGGGGCGGCTGAGGTAGCACGACTTTGGGAGCAGCGAGCGGTCCGGTGAGGCGAAATGAGTCACTCGGCGCATCTTCACTATCCGGATTCGCTGACCGAATCCGGAATCGCAGGTCGAGATTGCGGTTGAAATCCACGGTACCAGAACCGCTCGCGAAGGTGTCCACGCTGGTCGCCAAACTTAGGCTTTGAAAGTCAATTTTGCGCTGCGCGCAGGAGAACGTCGCGGAGCCATTGCGAAATCTGGTGGATCCCACGTTGTCAGGCTGGCCACCGAACGACTTTCGCAGGTCAATGTTCAGGAACTCGGGGCCAGTGGCGCGGACACTGCCCTGACAGGTGAGTGACGCGACTAGATCGGCGCGAGAGGCGCCGCGGGCATCGATTGAAATTTCCCCGGCAGCAGTCTCCGCGCGGAGACCTGCGAGACTAGTTGTTGCGGCTATAAGCGATGGCATGTCCACGCGCGAAAAATCCAAGTCGGCGCGATAGACGGGCGTGCCGCTCAGTTCTGCGTCCAGCGAACCGCCGACCTGCCCGCCGTAGAACTGGCCGGTGGCATTCGCGAGCACGATATGGCGGCCGTCGATTTTGAGATCACCCTGCAGATGGCGGACGACCAAGGGGGCTAGAGTGAACTGATCGAGGGTGAGGCGTCCGCTCGCTCGCAGATTTTCGGGAGCGGCACTCGTCGGGGAATGCGGGTTAAGAAACGGCAACATGCGGCCGAGAAAAGTCTCGCGCCATGCGGGATTGAGCCAACGGTCGAGATCGGCGGCAGCGAGATGGTCCGCCGAAAGCGCGAATTGCCAATTGCCCGCGGGATCGCGGCTGTCGAGCGTACCGCTCCAGCGGGCCCCGAAGGCCTGTGCGGACGCCAGAGTGATATGGCGGACGCCGGGCGTCCATTCCGTAGTCGCGTTGATGTCGCCGATCGGTTGATTCAGGAATGGCGCGCGCAATCCGGCAACACCCGGCCCGGCGCCCCAGTTGATAAATCCCACGGGCGGGGCCTGCCAAGGATACAGGCCGCCCTGCCAGAGGAGGTTCGCGCGCACAGGCCCGGAAATATCCCAGCCAGCAGCGACATTCCATCCCATCGCGGCTGCGGCCGCGAGGACGTCGCGCACGTCGGAGACATTCCCGGAGATGCGCATCGCGTTGGTCGCGCTGCGCCCCAGCTTCTCCGACGATTCGAACTGAAGCGCACTTCCTGTGGAGCCGAAGGCAAGCGAAACGGGCAAAAGGGAAACAAGGCCGCGATCGTAGCGAAACTGGAGCGGTCCCAAATGGGCGGTCCGGAGCAGGTTCGCACCGGAGAAATCGATTCCATTACTCAATACGCTGGCGTTGACGAGGCGCAGCGGCCAACGGGTGATGTCCGCTTGAACTTGCGCACGAACTTCCGCGCGGCCGCGAACCGAAGTGCTTTCCGCGACACCGGGATGAAATGCCCGCAGCCATGGAAGCAAGTCGCCGATATCCAGGAGCGACGAGAGAGTGAACCGAACAGGTGGAGATTTCTCCGATGCGAGAGTTCCGGCACCGTTCCAGCGAATCCATCCGGAGGCGTGCGCGCTTGAGTGGGGAGCTTCCAGGGTCACGTCGGTCAACTCGATGCCCGACGCAGAGGGATTCCAATTCGTCCGAGCGATAAGATTTACAGACGGGCTGTCCGGCCGGAGCGCGAGATCCCAACGGTGGACCTGACGGAGTTCCGCGCGCCCCTGGATGGCCCAGCCGTTGCCCTGATCTCGCGTGCGAGCGCTGATCGCCATGGCCAGCGCGCCGCGGATGCCAACGTCATTTCGTCCGGCAAGCCGAAGCACGTCCGAAATCGATGCATCCGTCCAAGAAACATCGAGTGCCGCGGGGCTAAGCCGGGATGAAGTGCCGCCCAGGTCGCCCGACAGATGAATTGTCCCCGCCTGCTGAACGACCACGGCGGCGCGCCAGGGAATCGCGTCGAGATTCATGCGCCATCGCCCGGGGGCGTCCGTTTCGACCACGCCCGTCACTCCCACAAAAGCGAGGGGCAGTTTGTCGTCGCCATTCTTGAAGTTGATGCGCCCTCCGTCCACTTCAATCCTGCCGAATTGAAGCGGCGAAAACGGGAGCGAAGGCCCAACCGGCACCTTTGCCGGGAGGCTGCCGGACGGCTGCGGAAGCCACTCGGCAAGATTCCAATCACCGCCGGCGTCGCGCACAAGATTCAGACTTGGCCGGTTGAGCGAGAGCGTCCCGAGCCGGACGTGGCCGCGAAGCAGGCTGGCCCAGCGCAGACGCACCGTCATTGACTCGGCGCGCAGAAAATATTCCTGGCCGAAGCGGGGATCTTCGCCGACGGTCACGGAGTTCGCTTCGAGCGCCGGTCCGTCCCACAAACTGAAATCATAACTGGCGACTTCGACCGGCCGCCCAAACGCTGCTTCAATTTGAGCGGTCAGGACTCTTCGCAGGCGCGTATGCTGCATCGCGAGCGAAATTCCTTCGGAAGCAATCCACAAAAGAACGAAAAAAAGCAGTGTCCGCTTCAGCCATCGAATCCACGCGCGCGGCCGCGACTGCGCCGGTGGCAGGGATGCCGCACAGGGGATGGCCTCCAAATAGGTGTCTGACATTGTGGATCGCGGTGAAACAAGAGCCGAGTCCAAGCCGGACCGGCGGCGTTACAATTAGTGAACCTCGCGCAGCATCCGATTCCAACGCGTGCGGCTGGAGAGATGGACCAGCCCATCCTCGATGCCGCGGACGGCGCCGAGGAGACTTCTGTCATTGTAATCCTCAGCGGTCGCTTCGACCGACCAGTAAATCACCATGGGGCGGCCCATGATCGCGCGGCGGTCCACGAAACCCCAGTAGCGGCTGTCCCAACTCCGGTCGCGGTTGTCCCCCATCACGAAATAATGATCGGCCGGCACGATTAACTCGCCGTTCCGAACAGAGCTGATGATTTGCTCCGACCATTCGGGACGCAACCCGAATCTCGAGAAGGCGCGATCGGAAGGAGGAAAGTTGTCGGCGAAGGGATCGTCGGATGCAGGGTCGTGGACGACGTATGGTTCCGGCAAGAAATTACCGTTGACCAGAACTCGCTCGTTGACGATGCGGATGCGATCGCCGGGCAATCCGATCACGCGTTTGACGTAGTGCGGATGATCGTCGAAGGGAAACTTGAAAACGATGATGTCGCCGCGGCGGACCGGGCGGTAGGGGAGCAGCTTTTCGTACCAGGCGCCGCGCCCTCCGAAAATAAACTTGTTAACCAGCAGATGATCGCCGACAAGGAGAGTGGGTTCCATGGATTGCGAAGGAATCTTAAAGGCCTGCAGGACGAAAGTGGTTCCAAACAACGCCAGGAGGATGGTGACGAGCAGCGACTCGAGGAAATCGGCGTAGCTGCTCTTCGGCCCCGCGGATCGCAACGGCGGGGCCGTCGAAACGACAGACTCGGCTGAATCCGAAATCGTGGTCCCTGTTTCGAGCGATTCCATTCAGGCGCTCTCGCCGCTCTGCGCCAGAGTTTCGAGCGCCAGCCTGGCTGCAGCCTGCTCCGCTTCCTTCTTGCTGAAGCCCTCGGACGCGGAAAGTTTGCGGCCTTCGTGCCAAACTTCGACCTCAAAGGTTTTACTGTGCTCCGGTCCGGATTCACTCCGAACGCGATAGTCGGCAGCGCCGAGGCCGCGCTGTTGAAGCCATTCCTGCAAGGCGGATTTGTGGTCGAGGCGTTCGAGGCCCTCGATGCCACCCGCCAGAGCGGGGTCGAGCAAACTGCGGCGAAGAAAAGCAGCAGCGGCCGGCAAGCCGGCGTCGAGATAGATGGCGCCCACGACGGCTTCGTAGGCGTCGGCGAGCAGCCGTTTCTTTTCTCGCCCGCCGGTCTTCTCCTCGCCGGGCCCCAGGCGCAAATAATCGCCGAGCTTCAAGCGCCGCGCCGCCCCGTGGATGGATGAGGCGCTCACCAGCCGCGCCAAGCCCTTGGAAAGCTGTCCGGCGTCCCAGTAGGGGAGGATTCGAAAAGGTATTCGCTCGCGACCAAGCCGAGCACGCGATCGCCGAGGAATTCGAGGCGTTCATTATCAATCCCGCCGGCGGTCTGGCGATGCGAGCGGTGGGTGAGCGCGCGCTCGAGCCTTTCGGGCATCTCGAAACGGTGACCCAAGACCGCCTCAAGCTCGCCGCGCTCCTCTGCGGTCATGGCCGGATCGCCTTTCTCCGCTACCTGGGTTGCGCCGCCTGCTTCCGGGCGTTGTCCGCATTTTGTTTGCAGCGATCCTGCAGACCTCCCATGATCTGGGAACAGCGATTGAAAGCGTCGGCAGATTCCGGATAACGCTTCAAGCTCTGGAGGTCAATTCCGAGGACGTAGTAATCCGTTTGATCAGGGCTGGCAGCACCCTCAGTCGCCTGTTTCAGTTCCGACACCGAATCCTCGAGCCGTTGTCGCCGGAAATAGACGAGGCCGAGGCCGCTGTGGGCCTGACTGAGGGCCATCGCCTTGGACTGAGAAAATTGATCGTCCGTAAGGGTCGCTGGCTTGGGCATCGCGCCGATGAGTTCGATCGCGTGTTTTTCGTAGGTCTCGGCCTTGTCGAGGTTCTTCTGGGTGTCGGGATCGTCCGGGTTAATTACATGCGGGATCACCCAGCCGACCATGGTGAGAACGCTGACATCGTCCGCGTTTAGTGCGAGAGCCTTGTCCGCATACGCGTAGAAATTCTTCCAATCCTGCTTTGAGTAGTAAGCCTGCACGAGTCCCGCATACACGGATTCGGCATAGTGGCTCGTCGGATACTTCTGGACGAAATCGTTGCCGAGCTGAATTCTGGTGTCCGCGGCCTGCGGGCCCGCGTCAAAGAAGGCCTTGTAAGCGGCTTCCTCCTGGGGATCAACCGCCGGAGGGGGCGTACTCATGGTCCGCTCTTTCAATTGTTGGTTCTGGTCGTCCTGCGCCTCTTTAGCCGGCTGAAGATTCGGATTGGTGCCCTGCGCGCGGCAAACTGCCGCAGCTCCGGCGTTGGCCGCTAGTGCAACTATCAAAATGCGAATTCCCATCGAGATGAATCGAAGCTTCATTGTGCGTGTCCTTTTTCTGGGTTTTGGTCCGGTGCTTAACGCTTTGGCTGCGCCGCTTGCCTCTTTGCCATGTCAGCGCTTTCCTTGCAACGATCCTGCAGACCGCCGGCAATCTGGCCGCAGTGTCCGAACACATCCGCCGCTTCGGTAAAGCGGTCCAAGTTCTGCAGGTCTGTTCCCAATACAAAGAGATCGGTTTGGTCCGGATTCGGGTTGTTGTCCGTAGCCATTCGAAGCTGCGTGACGGAGTTACCGAAGTCGTTGCGGCGGAAATAGACGAGACCCAGAGCGCTGTGCGCCTGAATGGCCTTATCGGCTTTCGATGCAGCGAACTGAGCGTCCGTTAGGCCAGCTGGCTTGGGCATTTTCGCCAGAACGTCGATGGCGTGTTTCTCGCAAGTTTCGGCCTTGTTCAATTGCTCAGCCGCGTTATCGTCATGCGGATTGTAGACGTGCGGGATCACCCAACCGACTGAGGTGAGAACGTCCACGTCGTCCGGCTTGAGCGCCAGCGCTTTGTCGGCCGTCGCGTAGAAATCCTTCCAGTCCTGCTTGTCATAGTAGGCGTTCGTGAGGCCTGCATCCACGGCCTCGGCGAAGATGCTCGCGGGATATTTGTCGAGGAAAGTAGTGCCGAGCTGGATCTTCTTGTCCGAATCCTCGGTGTGGTAAAAGGTGTCGTACGCTTTCTGCTCCTTCGGATCGATCCTAACTTCGGGCTGTCTCTGGACGTCCGTCAACTCATGCAGCTGGGTCTGCTGCGTGTCGGTCGAAGTGCCAACGGGAGATGCTGTCTGGCGGCTGCCGGACATACCTTGCGCGTGCGAACTCGGCACGACCAGAAGGCCAGCAGCGAACGCTATCGAAAGAGTGCGGAATGCCGAGCCTCTCGATAATATGTTCATTGCGATTGCTCCCCCTTTTCTACCGACATTACTCAAATAAACCTTAGCATGAGACGCCCATCTTATGGCTGCGGTTGCTGGTTTTCGCCGGGGCGAGCCGCGGGCTTATAAGGCGTCTCGACGCCGCTCTGCGCCGCGACCCGGGCAGCCTCAGGCGCTCCATCCACGGTGAGTGCGGCCTGGTATTCGTTGACCGCCAGTTCGCGGTCGTCCTGCAGATCGTGGATACGCCCGAGGTAAACATGCGACCACGCCAGAATGGACGGATTCGCCGCCTCGACCGCGCCGCCGGCCCCCGGCGGCGCCGAACTCCGCGCAGAGACAAGCTGCTCGAAAAGGTACTTGGCGCGATCCCCCTGGCCGGAGAGCACAGACGCGATCGCCAGACCGTAGATCACTCGTGAATCGCTCGGGTATTTCGCGAGCGCGGTTTGAAACGTCGCTGTGGCCGCCTCGGTATCTTTGTTCGCGATTTGGCGATTGCCCTCGGTAATCCAACGCTCCAGCTCGGAGGGTTGCGCCGCGTCGGTTCCGCCCGGCTCGCCCGGGGCGGGCGCAGCGTCGACGGAGGCAAACGTCACTCCCTGAAAGCGCTTCTGCTCCCCTTGGACGTCAATACCCGTCAGGAGACCCGGGAAATAGTACGACATCGCGGGCGCATCCTTTTCGAACTTCTGTAACTGGGCGACCAGTGGGCGCACCAGGATGAAACCCGATTCATCCGTTTTCTTAAGTTCCGCTTCGAGCCGGTCTCCCGAGAGACGGCGGAGGCGCAATTCCACGGCCTTGATCAAACACTCGTCCATGAGCGAGACGAAATCATCGTGATATTCCACGGGGAGCTGCGGCGCTCGAGCGGCCACGTTCAGAAGCGCACGCTTGGTATCCACGACCGGGCGATAACGCAGCACGAAACGGTCGAGGATGAAGTGAAGGTAGGCGTGCTGAATCGTGTCTACCGATGCATCGGAGAGGCTACCGACGACGATCGCATAATGATCGCCAGAGTTGCGGAAATTCGTGCGAGCTCCAACGAGTGGCTCGACATAGACCGTGAACGCGCGCCCGTTGGCCGGCTTCTCGATCTCACGCAGGTAGGCGTCGGAAACGGTCACGATCCTGCGCACGACCGAGCGAAAGCGCACGATGACGGGTTCGGACTCCGGCTCGATTTGAGCCCAGCGAGCGCCAAGGTTTGCCTCCACGTAAAAACTGGCAAGGAGCTGCTGGAAACCGTCGATGGTCAGCACAGACGGCGGAATCTGATCGCGGTTGGCCGGCAATTGAAAGCTTGGGGGAAGATCGGCAACCAGGGCGAATGTCATGTAGGGTGAAAGGGTTTCGGTCGAACTCGCCAAAGCGTGGTCCCTGTAAAACTGGCGGACGGCTTCCGTCGCTGGCCCTCGCATCTTGAGCAAGTCCTCGCGAAGCGCAAGCCGCGCGGGCATCTCGGCGAGCGTGCTTGCATCCGCGTCAAAACCCGCGGCGTCCAGCGCGCACATCGTTGCGAAAATCTGCGGACTTGCCTCGACACTAATGCCCGTCGCGTTGGCGGGCTCGGCTTGCTGCGCTTGCGAATTGCGCGCCGAGGAGCCAATCCCGATGCCAGCGGCGACGAGCACGAATGCGAAACACGCACTGGTCAGTTTGTGGGCGGACTTTCGGATGGGTAGTCTCCTCAACGAATGCGTCTCTTGGGATTCCGTTCGATGGACAAGCGTTGCCCCATCTAGTCGCGGCACTCCGGCCCTAGGAACCCACCACTACGTTCGAACTCTAGCGAGCCGACGATGCGGAGTCAAGAATCGAGACGAACCAAAAAAAGAAGGATCTGGGTCGGAAATCAGCCGCGAACGTGGACTTGACTGAAGCTGAGCAGAACGCGCCCACCACCCATGGGACGCCCGAAACCCAATTGAGGACGGAAACTGGAGAACAGGAGAACCTGGTCAAGCTGACGCTGAATGACGGCGTCGTTCGGACCGGAGAGAATCTTGTAGAACAAAACCTCTCCTTGAGCGTTTAGCGTGGCCTCGATCAACAGCGGGCTGGAGTCTGCGCGACCGTCTGTGCGGCCGATGCCGGGGACCTCAAATGGGGCCAGGCGTTCAAGCTGCGCCGGCTGCACCAAATTCAACGGAAGATCGTCCGCCTCAACACGGCCGATCGGCATGCCCACCAGCATGCTCTGCACAACCAGCATAAAAACAGCGACGGCCGTCAACACGCCGCCTGTGGCGGGAACCGCGAGCGGCTCGAGAATATTCTGGGAGACGAGAAGAGCGCGCGCCCACCACCGGCCAGCGAAGGTCCACGGTGAGCGCACTTGCGAAGCCTGCATGCGAATCTGTTCAGCCAGACCCGGCGGAGCATCGACGGGCCGAAGATTCGCGAGATGCGTTGCCAGCAGGCGATAGCGCGCGAGCTGCTGCCGGCAATCATGGCAAGAATTCAGATGTTCGCGCAGCAGGACGCGATCACGCGCGCGGATGGCTCCGTCGATATAGCCGGACAGACGCCGTTGCGCTTCGCGGCAATTCATTGCCGTCCTCCGTGCATTTCCGCCAGATCGCTCGTTCCAGCGCGGGATACATCCAGAGGATCGGGACGCTCGGTGAAATGAATCTTCGAGCGGCGGTGCAGTGCGCTCCGAGCGGTGCTACTCAATGCAGTATTACTCGAGGCCATCTGGTTCGAAGTCCCATGAATCTCGGGCTGCCGTACATGCAGCAGCGGATCGAGAATTTCCTTGAGCATTCGCCGGCCGCGCATGATTCGGGATTTAACCGTTCCCACCGAAACTTCGAGGACTTCCGCGATTTCTTCGTAGGAAAGTCCTTCGAGATCTCGCAAAATCACCGCGCTGCGAAAAACAGGCGGAACCTTCGCAAGCGCTCGACGCACCGTTCCCTGAACTTCGAGTGCCGCACATTGCTCAAACGGAGTCGCCTCGCCATCCTTCAACTCGAGAACCGGACTCATTTCCGGGCCTTCGACGTCAATCGAAGTCTGCATACGGTGATGGCGCCAGCACCAGCGGCGATAGTTCAGCGCCTGGCGCACGGAGATACGGTACAGCCAAGTCTTCAGCGAACTGCCGCCGCGGAATCCTCGAATGCCGCGAAAAACGTGCAAGAAAACTTCCTGTGTAACGTCAGCAGCGTCGGCGCGGTCGGACAAAATTCCGTACACGAGGTTGTACACGCTCGAGTGGTAGTAGGTGACGAGGTAATCAAACGCAGCATCCGAGCCGGCCTGAAGCTCGGTCACCAACTCGCCTTCGTCGCGTACCCACGGCAGACTGTGTGCCATTTCGCCCATTGCGTGCGCCGCGCTCCTCGGGGCAACCCTGATGTCCTTAGACACCGCCTTGCCCCACTATGTTGCAAAGGATAGCAGAAAACTGAGCCGAAGTAGATACGCCGAAAGTACCAGCGGACCGAGAGCTGGTTTTCAGATAAGCCATTTAGTATCAGTTGGTTGGAAGACGGGCGTCACGATGGGCAGTGAAGAAGGCCGATCAGCGCACGGTGATTGGACCTTACCAGCCGGTGGTGAAGAGCTTCTGCGCCGAGCGCAAGCCACACTTTTGGTACTGAGCATAGGCTTGAGCCGCACGTTGCCGAATCGCATTGTCGTCCTCGTGGACAATCCAGCCATCGAGCGCGGCCTTGAGCGTGTAGGCCTCGGGAGCCATAAGACCAGTCGTCCACAACAAAGGAGCCGCACCCGCTTCTTTCAGGTATGGCGCGAAGTAGGCTTTACTGGCGCAGGCCAGAATGATGGCCGCTCGAGGACTCTGTTGCTTTTTCCCGGTGATCGGCGAGATTTGAAAATCCATGAAGGCGTCGTGTCCAACATAGACAACCAAGTCCGAGGCGCCGCCCGCCATAATCGATGAGCTGGAGGCCGGGCCTTTCACCGACAGGGATTCCTGGTTGAGACCCGCCGCCGCCGAAAGAAAATCTGCAACTGCCTCGCGAATCTTGCTGCCTTCGTATGCGTCCGCGACCAGATAGACAGCCACTTTTCGGTGTTTGAAAACACATCTTTCCAGGATGGCTGCCTTCGGACCGCGGCCCGACGAGATGAGTTCCCAGTCGGCGCTCGCGCGGAAAAAGGTCTTCACCCCAAATGCCGCACCCCAATAGAGATTCCTGGCGGGAGCCTCGCCATCACCGAGCTTTGCTGGAACAGGAACAATTCCCTGGTGCTGGTTATCCGCGAGCGCAACAAACACATGTATCACTCGCGGGGAGTCTTGCGCATACAACGAAAGGGGACCGAGTAAGAATCCGAGCAGAACGGCAAGCCTAGCGCAGTAGACGCAGAACGCGGCTGATTCATTGGTGGAGCCGATGGGATTCGAACCCACGACCTCCTCGATGCCATCGAGGCGCGCTCCCAACTGCGCCACGGCCCCACCGAAAGCAAAAGGCATTGCTTGTCTTTATAGCACCGGCAGATGCGAAGCGTCAAACCGCCAGCGAACCGAGGTTTCGCACCCGTTTGAACCGAGTACAGAAAAAGAAACCTATGCACGGCTCAATACGTTTTAGAATATCGCCCCTATGGCTAAAATCACGTTTCTTGGCGCAGCGGGCACCGTTACCGGTTCGAAGTATCTGATCGAAGCAGAGGGCAAGCGGCTGCTCGTGGATTGCGGCCTGTTCGAAGGCTCGAAAGAGCTGAAGCAGCGCAACTGGGACAAGCTGGCGATCGATCCAGCCTCCATTGATTGGGTGCTGCTGACGCACGCGCACATCGATCATACGGGTTACCTGCCGCGACTCGTGCGAAATGGTTATCGCGGGCCCATCTATTCGAACGCGGCAACGCACGATCTGTGCAATCTGCTCCTTCCGGATTCCGCCTATCTACAGGAAGAAGACGCGGCGTTCGTCGCAAGCAAAGGTTATAGCGCTCACAAGCCGCCGCTGCCGCTCTACACTGTCGCAGAGGCGCAAGTCACGCTGGCGCAATTCCGCGAGATTCCCCGCGCGGACGTTTTTCAGATCAGCCCGCAGTTTTCGGTACGCCCGCACGACGCCGGGCACATCCTCGGCTCGTCATGGCTGGAGCTGACAATTACCGAAGGCGGGAAGAAGATGCTGGTGGTGTTCTCCGGCGACGTGGGCCGCTACGACCAGCCGATTCTAAAGGATCCGGAATCGCCCACGCACGCCGATATTCTGCTATGCGAATCAACGTATGGGGACCGCGAACATCCATCCGGCTCCATCGAGGATGAGCTCGCCGAGATCGTCAACCGTACGGCCAAGCGCGGCGGCGCCGTGGTGATACCCGCGTTCGCGGTGGGCCGTACGCAAACTCTGATGTACTACCTGCGCGAACTTGAAGAACAGCAGAAAATTCCGCGACTTCCGGTGTACGTGGATAGCCCCATGGCAATCAGCGTGACCGGCCTCTACGCGAATCACCATGAAGACCACGACGCGGAATTCACGAAGCTGGAGCAGACCGGCAACCACGACCCGTTGAACTGCCACGAAGTACACATGACACGCACGGTGGAAGAATCCAAGAAGATCAACGACGTGGTCTCGCCATGCATCATTATCTCGGCGAGCGGAATGATCACCGGAGGTCGCATCAAGCACCATTTGGCGAAGCGCCTGCCCGATTCACGCAGCACGGTTCTGATCGTGGGCTATCAGGCCGAAGGTTCGGGCGGACGCGCGCTGCTCGACGGCGCACAGTATCTGCGCATACACCACGAAGAGATTCCCGTGCGGGCGCAGATCGTCGAAGTAGGGCAGCTTTCCGCGCACGCGGGGCGGAGCGAATTACTGCGATGGCTGTCCGGCTTCCAGGCGCCGCCGCGGCAGACGTTTTTGGTGCATGGCGAACCCGCGGGGCTAACTGGCTTGCGCGATGCGATTGCGAGCCAATATCACTGGCCGTCGGTGACGATTCCCGATTACCTGCAGTCGTTTGATTTGAATACGTAGCGCGGAACTTTACTTCGCGGACTTGAGTTTAGCAAGACGCTCCGCGGCGGCCTGAAACGTGGATTCCTTCTTGCAGAAGGTGAAGCGCAGATGCGTTTTTCCGTCGGCGGCATCATGGTAGAAGCTCGACCCCGGAACCGCCGCGACGCCGATATCGGTGACGAGGTATTTCGCGAAGGTCACGTCGTCTGAGAAACCGAATGCGGAAATATCCGTCATGATGTAGTAGGCGCCACGCGGCTTGAAGCAACGAAATCCAGCATCGGTGAGAATACCGAGCAGACGATCGCGGCGGACCAGATATTCGCGCGCGAGCGATTCGTAATAACTCGCCGGCGATTGCATCGCCAGCGCTCCCGCTTCCTGCAATGGGGCCGCGGCCCCGACGGTGAGAAAGTCGTGCACTTTGCGAATCGCCGCCGTCACTTCCGGCGCGGCAATGGCCCATCCAACTCGCCATCCGGTAACGCTATACGTTTTCGAAAGTGCATTGATGGTGATGGTACGGTCACGCATGCCGTCAATCGCGGCGAGCGAAATGTGCTTCGCGCCGTCGTAGAGCATGTGCTCGTAGATTTCGTCGGTGATGGCGAAGGCGTTCCACTTGAGGCAAAGATCGCGAATGCGTTCGAATTCTGCGCGCTCGAAGACTTTTCCCGTGGGATTGTTCGGCGTGTTGAGAATGATCGCCTTCGTCTTCGGGCCGAAGGCGGCGGCCAGTTCGTCAGGATCGAATGTCCAATCGGGCGGCCGCAGTTTCACGAAACGCGGCGTGGCGCCGGAAAGAATGGCGTCGGGGCCGTAGTTCTCATAGAACGGCTCGAAGACCACAACTTCATCGCCCGGATTGATGATGGCCATCATGGTGGAGATCATCGCTTCCGTCGAGCCGCAGCAGACCGTGATTTCGCGTTCGGGATCCACGGCAACGCCCTGTGTGCGTTTAAAATTTCCGGCAATGGCGTCGCGAAACTTTTTCGCGCCCCAGGTGATGGCGTACTGATTGATGTCCGCGGAAATCGCGTCCTGCGCGGCGCGCTTGATTTCGGCGGGCGCGGGAAAATCGGGAAAGCCCTGCGAGAGATTGACGGCCCCGTGCTGCAGGGCCAGGCGCGTCATTTCGCGGATCACCGATTCGGTGAAGCGTTCAGCCTTGGAGGAAAGTCTCGGCTTAGCGGCCGCGGCGCGTTCGGGCTGGGCGGGGTTCATCAGGTTGCGCTCCATAAAGCCGGCGATATATGTCTGCGTTGCGCGTCACGATTTGCACATACTGGCGCGTCTCGGTGAACGGGATGGAGTCCACGAATTCGGCAGTCTCGCGATATGCCTGGCCCGAAGTCCACAATATCACCCGGTCTTCCCCGGCATTGTACGCGGCCAGCGCCGATTCAGCGCCGCCAAATTGCTTTACGAGGTTCGCGACATAGACCGTTCCGAGGCGGACATTGTAATCGGGATCAACCAGCTTGGCGCGCGAATATCGAATTTTTTCGTGCTTGGCCAGAAGCCGAGCCGTCGGCCCGATCAACTGCATCAATCCAATCGCGCTCTTGCCCGAGCGCGCCTCAGGTTGAAACGCGGATTCCTGGCGAATCAACCCGGCTACGAGCATAGGGTCCACACCGGCTTTCGCTGACCAGCGCCGGATGGAGGCTTCGAACGGTAGCGCGTACGCCACGCGCCACACGTCGCGTGGCACGTTCGAAAAAGGCTGCGATTCGAGCTGCGGGAAAATTTGCCGGACGGTTACGATGGCTGCACCGTAGTGGCCCGCCGCCGCCGCGGCCTGGGCAGCCTCTAGTAACAAGCGCGGCTCGCCCGTGGCGGCATATCCGGCGCGCAGTTCGAGTTCAGCCGATGCGTCGAAGCCGATGGAGCGCAGCGCATCCGCACGCGCGTGGCGACCCACTGCAGCAAGCGGAATGGGCCCATCCAATTTGGGAATCGGCGAGACGGGCGGAATGGAAGCGAGCACGTCCGGGGTATCCGCGGGCCCGGAACCTAGCGCGGGGACCCGCACGGAAGCCTGAGTCTGAAAGTAGTTTTGGGGATAGCGCTCCGCCAATTTCGAATAATAGGCTCGCGCGAGAGGGGCCACGCCCGCTTCTTCGGCAAGGCGGCCGAGCCAATAGAGCGCGTCGGGCGTGTACGGCGAGCCGGGAAATCGCCGCAGGTGATCTTGCAGGATCGTCGCCGCTTCCGGCTGCCGTTTTAAAACCGCGGACCAAGCGACGCGCCACTGCGCAGACGTCGCATCCGGTGAAGTAGGAAACTTTTCTTCAAGCCGCTTGTAGTAGCCCACCGCGCGGTCGCGGTCGAGCTGCACCCAATAGTAGTTGCCCGCCAGGAAGAGCGCGGACTCGGCCCAGCGGCTCGACGGCGCGCGCGAAACCACGCCTTCCACGGCTGCCACCATCTGAGCTTCTTGTTGCTGTGCGCGATAGTATTCGGCGAGCGAATCAAGACGCTCGGCATCCACGTCAGGATCGGTGATCTGGAGCGCCGCCATCTCCGCAGGCGCCGCGCCAAGCGCCACGCCGCATTCCATGATGCGCAATTGCGCACGCTCGCGATCGGCGCCGGTGAGTTCCGGCAGGATCGTGGCGTATTCATTGCGCGCATCGCCCCAGCTCTTCGCGCCAAATTGCAATGCGGCGTGCGCGAGCCTTTGATCGAGCGCCAGCGGCGGGAATTTTTCTCCGAGGCTGCCGCGCAGGAAGCCGAGTTTTGTGGCGGCCTGCCGCGCCTGTTCGCTGGTGGCGAAGCGCATGTAGAGGGCCTGATAATCGGCCACGGCGTCGAGCGGTCTTCCGGCCTGCTCGCGAGCCGCGCCGCGCAGGAGGAGCAGCGCAGGCCTTTGGGTCGTCTGCGAGTATTCGTCGAGTGCGGCGACGGCCTCGGCTGGGCGGTTTGCCGCCAACGCTGCATCGCTGAGTGACTGGAGCGCCGCGTCCGTCATCACCGAATCGGGATACTCGTTGCGAAAGCGCTTGAACTCGACAAGCGCGTCCGCGCTGTGACCCAGGGCAAAATCGGTTTCGGCGAGCCAGTAGAGGGCGTAATCCGCGACAAGCGGATCGCTGTAGGCTCGTGCGAGCCACTTGGATGCCTGCGCGTAGCGTCCCTTGCCGTAGTCGAAGTAGCCGAGCGCCAGCGCTGCGCGCGATCCGAGCTTGCCGGAGGATTTCCGCGACGCGAACGCGCTGAGCTGAGAATAGGCAGTTGCGGAGTTCGGCTGCTTCAGCGCGCGCGAAAGCTTTTCGAGCTGGGTCTCCGTGAATACGGGTTTGGGGGCGGGCTTCGCCCCCATGTTCGGGCGTGCCGAGCAAATCGAACAGAAAATAAGCAGGGCTCCCGCAGCGCAAGCGAGCCGGCGAGCGAATCTCATGGTAATGATCTTAGTGCCGCAGAACAGGCGAGGGATAGGGATATTCTCCAAGGGCTTGCGCATCTCCCTCGGCAAGAATTTCCAGCAGCCAGTGATGGAAGTAGTCCACGGGATGATCCTGAATCGCGCGGAAGCGCCGATCGTATTCTTTGCGGGCTTTGTCAATGTCGCTGCGTAGCCGGTTACAGATGTCCTTGTTTTCGCGGCCGAGACGAACATCCTTGGGCCTGAGTAGTTTGATGTCCTGCATGGCCACTTTGGCCACCCGATTGGCGCGGCGGTGCAGCTCGCGAAGCTCGGTCGAAAGGGTGGCAACATCGAACACGGCCACGTCCGATACGGCTTCCGCAGCGGGTTCGGGCTCGGCAAGGGCCGGCTCTTCGATTACGGCCGCGTGGATCGGAATCTCCGTGGATTCTTCAGATACAGGTTCTTCATCCCAATCCGACTTGGCTTCCGGTCGCGCTGGGACGTGGTGAGCGGGTTCCGGCTCGGCCGCTTCCGGCTCCATTTCCGCGACGGCAGACGCTCTTGCGCCGGCGTGCTCGTCCGAGCCATGGCTATCGCGCGGATTCAGCGCGACGGCAACGAAATTCGAGAGAACGGAGAGCCCCGCGGCGAGCGCCGAGGCAGCCGTCTGGGCGCGAAGCATCGCTGGCAGCGCGTTGCTCGGCCGGCTGGACGAACAGGCCGCCACGAGGTCGGCGTAGGCCTGGTGAAGCTCGTCCGCCGTCCGCTGCAGCGGCGCCAGATTATCGCGCAAAGCCCGGGAAACGGCTTCTTCGAGGGCTTGCTCCAGAGATCGTTGGCGTTCTTTCAAGCGATTCCCTACCCTTTTCAGATTATGGAAACGGCATCCGGGGGTGTCAACTGACATTCCCGAAAGGAGTTCCTGCCCATGCAGCGGGTGCGCTTGGTCCTAGCAGGACCGGTCCTGACCGAGGTTTCGCTTGCCTTCCATGACGTTGGTTCGTATCTTCGAGGTTCCGAGCGGGGGAATTTCAACCTCGATGTTGACCGCGAAGCAGATTCAGGACTTTCTGAAACTACAGCCGCTGCCCGTCGAGGGGGGCTACTTCGTCGAATCCTATCGGTCGAAATTCACGCTGGTACAGCCATCTCTCCCACCGGGTTATCCGGGCGAGCGTGTCCTTTCGACGGCCATCTATTACATGCTGACCCCGGACACGTTCTCCGCGATGCACCGGCTGAAGGGCGACGAGGTATATCACTTCTATTTGGGCGACCCCGTCGAGATGCTCATGCTGAAGCCAGACGGCGCCGCGGAAGCCGTGCTGCTGGGACACGACATCCTGGCGGGGATGCGCCTGCAACACGCGGTTCCGGCAGGTACGTGGCAAGGCTCGCGACTCGCTCCCGGCGGCAAGTTCGCGCTGATGGCCACGACCATGGCCCCCGGCTTCGACCCGCAAGACTTCGAGCTTGGCAAGCGCGACGATTTGAGCGCTCGATACCCGAATTACGCCCCGCTGATCGCTTTCCTGACGCGATAAACTTCAAGGCGTTCGACCTGCCGGCGGCGCACATCTTCAAGATTCGCAGCGGCAAAACCCACGAGATCGAAGCCATGGGGACCATGATGCCGTAGAACTCTAGAACCGGCTGGGAGTAGGATTTCTAGCAAGGAGCGACTGGCACAGCATTTTGCCTCTCCCGCGCGCGAAGTGGTATTCTAGTTGCTCCAACGGGGGCGACACGGTTTCGACGGAAACTGCCGCTGCTCGAAGGCATGCCGGGTCCCGCCTGCCCGCAATCAGGTGGAAAAACAACAACTGGCAACTCACAGTTGGCTCTCGCAGCCTAACCAAAAGTAAGCTGCGCGTCTCCCCAGGCGTCACCTACGCGTTTGGGATGAGGCGTCACACAGTAGGCTGGCCGTCGCGTTTCGGTCCGTAACGCAGCGGCGAGATCATCGGACTAGCCGGGGGCGCGTCTTGCCCGCTCTGAGTTCCCTCGGCGAAACCATCGGAACGGGACAAGCATGTAGTCTTCGGGTGGCAAGGTTTTTCGGACGGGGGTTCAACTCCCCCGCCTCCAAAATTTCGCAGAGCGAAATTTTGTCCTGAGCGAGTCCGCCTTGGCGGACGAGCCGAAGGGCAAATGATTCCTCGATGTTTTTCTGTTACATCCTCGAGTGCGCAGACGGCTCGCTCTACGTTGGCGTCACGGACGATCCGGCACAGCGAGTGCGGCACCACAATGAAGGAAAAGGCTCGACTTGGACTGCAAGTCGGCGTCCGGTAACGCTCGTCTGGACCGAAGATCATCGGACGCTTTCCGCGGCGCGCAAACGTGAGAATCAGTTAAAGCGCTGGTCGCTCGCCAAGAAGGTCGCGCTGATCGGGGGTTCCCCTCGACTGCGCTCGGGACAAACTCATTCTGAAACCGAATGAGTTTGCAACTCAACTCCCCCCGCCTCCACCATTCTGAAGTATCGGGCGGCGATGATTCAGGTTGTCGCTTCCCGCTTTCGAGGGACGACTATCCCCTCACGGTCAGCACAGGGCACGATGCATGCGCGACCACTTTGTGGGCGGTCGATCGTTCCAAATGCGTCGCCGCGCCAAGACGGCCAGCGGCATCGCGAACGCCAAGCACGATGATGTCGGCGCCGCGCTCTTTGGACGCCTCAACGATCCGATTCGCCGGCTCCCCAAACTCCACGGCGACTTCGGGCGGCGAGTTGAGTCCTGCATCCTTCGGAGGAATTTCATAGAGTTGGTGAATGGCCTCAGCCACTGAGATTTCAACCGGCCCTGCCTCACGTTCACTTCGTGTGCCGATCTTCCGGACCACATGCAGCAAGATCAATCGTGCGTTGCCTTTCAGCGCGAGCGAAATGGCGTAGGGTATCGCGGCGGCAGCTTCGGGCGCGAAATCGGTGGCGAAGAGCACGCGGTGGAATCGCGCGGCGTTGTGCGAACCGCTGAGCACGCCCGGACCGATGGTGAGGACGGGTACCGGCGAACGCCGGAAAATTTCCTCGGCGACGGACCCGAGCAGGAACTTCTGCGCACCGGTGCGGCCATGCGTACCAAGCACGATGAGGTCAATGCCATGCTCCCGGATGGCGCGTTCGACCGGCTCCCAAACACCCGCCCCTCGCTCGACTGCGGTTTCATGCGGCAGGCCCGCTAGCTGCGATTCGACCTTCTTCATTTCAGACAGAGCAACTTCTTCCTCGGCTTCGATTGCAAGCTCCGTGAGGTCGGGCGTGGTGTAAACGTACGGAGCGGGAATCAGGACGTTGAACGCATACACCTTGGCGCCATACCCGCGTGCAACCGCCGCCGCGAATGGGAAAGCAGCTTCCGACGGTTCCGAAAAGTCCGTGAGGTAGAGAACATTCTTGAACTTTACATCCGCCAGCGCCGCGGTAGGTTTCATGGCTCACCTCCGAAGGACAAACCATGCGCCGAAGCGTTCCAGACCGCCGTGACGTGTCTCACGCCCCGACGTGATGGCCGTCACGCAGCGTTCTTCAAGAGGGTGGATTGCCGAAACGAAACGATAGCGAAGATTTCCAAAGGCGTGCGTGACGCAGGAGACTTTGCCATGAGGCGAGGAACGAAATTCGCGGGTCGCGCAGTTATGACGGTCGCGAGTTTTCTCAGACGTCGTTTGTCACTTGCGTTGGTGACGCGCGTCACAGCACTCACTTACACGATGGGGCTAACTGGGGGAGAAGTCACGGAGGTGGCCCATGAAAGCGGTCCAGGCAAGAACGCGAATTCAGCTGAAGAATATCTTGTTTACGACGGATTTTTCAGCTCCCGCAGCCCTCGCTGCTCCGTACGCCGGAGCGCTCGCGAAGCGCTACGGGGCAAAACTTTACGCGCTGCACGTTCACGGACCCGTGGTCAACCCGATGACGCCGCCTGCCAGCTGGCCCGCGCTCGAGCAAGCCGCGGCGATCGGAGAAAACGAGCAAAAGAAAGAACTCGCCAAGACGTTCGCGGGAATCGAAACGACGGTCCTGATCAAGGAGGGCGCGCTCCTGCCACGCCTGCGAGCACTCATTGCCTCAGACAACATCGACATGATTGTGATGGGGACGCGGGGCCGCTCGGGCGTAGCAAAGATCTTGCTGGGCTCCGTGGCGGAGGAAGTCCTTCGCCAAGCGACGTGCCCAGTGTTGACAGTTGGTCCCAAAGCACCGGAGATGCCAAAACTCGGCGAGTTTACAGAGATCGTCTTCGCCACGGACTTCACGAAGGAATCTCTGGCTGCGGCGCCGTACGCGATTTCGCTGGCGCAGGAGTTCCAAGCAAACCTCACGCTGCTGCATGTAATCGAGAATCCGAAGGTGGGCGAGATTGTTCGTGCCGAAGAACTCGAGACCGCTTCCCTAAATCGCCTGCGCGAACTGGTGGGGCCGGAAACTGAACTCTGGTGCACCCCTCGATTCGAGGTCGAACAAGGCCCCGCAGCGGAAAAGATACTGGATGTTGCTCAGCGAAAACATGCGGACTTGATCGTTCTCGGCGTGCGTGGCGCCAGCGGTGTTCCGGGCGCGGCAACCCATTTGCCGATAGCGACGGCGCACAAACTCGTTTCTCACGCAGCGTGCCCGGTCCTTACTGTGCGAGGATAGAGTCGAATCGCGCCAAGGCAGAGAGGATTTTCAACGGCCAAAGCGGGGAGGACGATCAGTGGCGAGCCCGTTCCCCGACTTCGAAGGGGCAAATCCCGCTAATGGGCAGTCCCTCTCGAAGTCCGATCGGAAGCGAAGGAGTTGGGGCGTTTTCGACCTCCGACCGCCTGCACGCGCGATCACGATTCTAGCGGTCGCGGGCATTGCGGCGCACATCCTTTTCCGGTACTTCCTGGGCACACAACGTCTCACATATCTCCTACCCCTCTACGCCGTGCTGGTCGGCGGCGGCATACCACTTCTCGTTACGCTACTGAGGAAGGCCGTCGCGCGCGAATTCGGTTCGGATTTGCTGGCCGGGATCTCGATCGTGACCGCGGTGGTGCAGAGCGAATACCTGGTCGGCTCGATCGTGGTATTGATGCTTTCCGGCGGCACGGCACTCGAGCAATTTGCAACGCGTCGCGCCACGTCCGTACTTGACGCACTCGCCAAACGCATGCCTCGAACCGCCCGCCGGAAAATTGGGGAGAATATTTCGGAGGTATCGCTTGAGGCGGTAGCCGTCGGCGACCTATTGGTCGTCTTCCCACATGAGATTTGCCCGATTGACGGCGCGGTGGTGGACGGCCACGGAAAGATGGACGAAGCCTACCTTACGGGCGAACCCTTTGAGATATCGAAGACTCCTGGTTCTCAAGTTCTCTCCGGCGCCATTAACGGCGACTCGGCGCTGACGATTCGCGCGGAGAAACTCGCGGTTGATTCCCGGTATGCGCGAATCATGCGGGTCATGCAGGAGACTGAGCAGAAACGGCCCCGGCTGCGCCGCATGGGCGACCGCTTGGGCGCGTGGTACACGCCGATGGCACTACTGCTTGCCATCGCAGCCTGGGCAATCTCTCACCAGGCACATCGCTTTCTCGCGGTGCTCGTCGTCGCCACTCCCTGTCCGCTGCTGATTGCGATCCCGGTGGCAGTAGTTGGCGCGATTTCACTCTGCGCTCGCCGCGGGATCATTATCAAGAATCCAAGCGTCCTAGAGGAAATTGACCAGTGCCAGACTCTCATATTCGATAAGACCGGAACGCTGACGTACGGGCGGCCGAAATTGTCGAGCATCGCCTGCGCGCCCGGCTATAGCGAAAACGAAGTGTTGCGATTGGCGGCAAGCCTTGAGGTCTACTCGAAGCATCCACTTTCGAGCGCAATTCTCGAGGCGGCGCGAACGGCAGGTCTGGCATTCGATCCCGTTTCCGAAATGAGCGAGCGCCCGGGCGAGGGTTTGCGAGGAATCGTCGGGGGCCGAGAGATATGGATCACGGGACGTTCCAAATTGGCTGACCGAGAAAGCGCGTTGCCGGCAGCCACAACCGGCTTGGAGTGTCTCTTATTTCTGGGTGACTCTTGTGCGGCCGCTTTCCATTTTCACGACGCGCCGCGCAAAGACAGCCGCGGCTTTGTCGCCCACCTGAAACCACGGCACGCAGTCAGCAAGGTCATGCTCGTTTCGGGGGATCGTGCGTCCGAAGCAACCTACCTGGCAGGGCTTGTTGGCATCACGGAAGTACACGCTTCGAAGACGCCGGAAGAAAAAGTCGCGATCGTGCGCGCGGAGACAGGGCGCAAGAAGACACTTTTCGTCGGCGACGGCATCAACGATGCGCCAGCGATGCAGGCGGCTACCGTTGGCGTGGCTTTTGGAGTGAGCAATGATGTCACCTCGGAAGCCGCTGATGCGGTTCTTCTGGAAGCTTCCCTTGGAAAGGTCGATGAACTGATGCACATCGGCCGCCGTATGCGAAACATCGCGCTGCAAAGCGCAATAGGAGGCATGGCCCTCAGCCTGCTGGGGATGCTGGCGGCGGCGCTTGGTTATCTTCCGCCCATCGAGGGTGCGATCGCTCAGGAAGTGATTGATCTCCTGGCAGTATTAAACGCCATCCGAATTGTCATACCTCTCGAAGTTCTTACAGATTTCTAACGTGCAAGCCTGGCCGCCCTCTCGTAAGATTCGGAGAACATGGACTGCTCAATGACGCGAAAGGCTACGGGACGATGAGTCGTCGCACGGCTTTCGAGTCTTTCTATACGCCCAATTCCGTCGCTGTAATTGGCGCTTCGGACCGGGATGGGACCGTCGGGCGAACGGTCGTGGCCAACCTGTGCAACGGAAAATTCCAGGGAAGGGTTTACGCGGTCAATCCCAAGCGATCGGAGATCCTCGGCCTCCGTTGTTACGCGAACATCGCGGCGGTTCCCGAAAAAGTGGACCTTGTCGTCATGGTGACGCCGGCACCGACGGTTCCTGGTGTGATCCGCGAGTGCGTTGATGCGGGGGCGCGATCGGCTATCGTTATCTCCGCCGGGTTCAAAGAACGAGGTCCCGAAGGAGCGGAACTCGAGCGCCAGATTCGAGCGGAACTTCGCCGGGGCGAGATGCGCCTCGTCGGACCGAACTGCCTCGGGATGATGAATCCGGGTCTGGGGCTCAATGCGACCTTCGCACGGGACATCGCGCAGCCGGGGAATGTGGCGTTTCTCAGCCAGAGTGGAGCCCTGCTGACGGCGATTCTGGATTGGAGTTTTCAGGCAAATGTCGGATTCAGCGCGGTCGTTTCGACCGGCTCGATGCTGGACGTGAGCTGGGGAGACTTGATTTCGTATTTCGGAGAGGACTCGCAGACACAGAGCATTCTGCTTTACATGGAATCCATCGGGGATGCGCGTTCCTTCCTTTCCGCGGCCCGCGAGGTGGCGCTCACTAAACCGATTATCGTGATCAAGGCGGGGCGTTCGGAAGTGGCATCGCACGCCGCAAGCTCGCATACGGGCGCGCTGACGGGCAACGATGAGGTCTTCGATGCTGCATTCCGCCGGTGCGGTGCATTGAGAGTCCAAAACATTTCGGACCTGTTTTACATGGCGGAAGTTTTCGGCAAGCAGCCGCGCCCGAACGGACCGCGGCTGACAATCTTGACGAATGCGGGAGGCCCCGCGGTTCTGGCCACGGACGCTCTGATCGCGACGGGAGGAAGAATCGCTCCTGTTTCGAAGGAATCCATGGACGCACTCGACGGAATTCTCCCATCGCATTGGAGCCACAACAACCCAATTGACATCCTTGGCGATGCCGATCCGGAGCGATATGCCCGCGCGCTGGAAATCGCGGTCAAAGATCCCAATAGCGATGGCTTGCTGGTAATTCTGGCTCCGCAAGGTATGACAGACCCCGCGCGCGTTGCCGAACGGCTGGCCCCGCATGCAAAGACAAAGGGCAAACCGGTGCTGGCGAGCTGGATGGGCGGCAAGAGCGTTGCGGAAGGCGAGGCGATTCTCAACAAAGCCGGAATTCCCACGTTCGCCTATCCGGATACCGCGGCCCGCGCGTTCAATTACATGTGGCGCTACAGCTACAACATTCGCGGACTCTATGAAACGCCCTCTGCTACCGATCAGCCGGAAGCGGGAGAACCAATCCGCCGGAAGGTGGACGGGATTCTTGGGCGAGTGATGGCCGCGGGCCGCACCCTCTTGACGGAAGTGGAATCGAAAGAAGTGCTGGCGCTCTACGACATCCCCACAACGCCGACAAGCGTGGCGCGAAGTGCCGAGGAAGCCGTTGCGCTCGCGCGCGGAATCGGATTTCCAGTCGTGCTGAAAATTCACTCGGAAACGATCACCCACAAGACGGACGTGGGCGGCGTGAAACTGAATCTGCAGAACGAAGATGCGGTTCGGCAGGCATATCAAGCGATTCACACTTCTGTATCAGCCAAGGCTGGCATGGAAGCGTTTCTGGGCGTTACGGTTCAGCCGATGGTGCGACTGGACGGCTACGAACTTATCTTGGGGAGTTCCGTCGACCCGCAGTTCGGCCCGGTGATTCTGTTCGGCTCCGGAGGGCAACTCGTCGAGGTATATCGCGACCGGGCACTTGCGCTGCCGCCCTTGAATACGACTTTAGCGGAGCGGCTCATGGAGCAAGCCCGAATCTTCGAGGCGCTGAAGGGGGTTCGGGGCCGCGCGGCCGTGAATATCGGCGCGCTCGAACAAATCCTGGTGCGGTTTAGCCAGCTCGTCGTGGAACACCGCCGGATCAAAGAAATCGACATTAATCCACTTCTGGCATCGCCGGACCGTTTGCTGGCTCTGGACGCGCGAATTGTGCTTCACGGCCCAGCCGTGGCGGACGATAGTCTTCCGTTTTCAGCCATCCGGCCCTATCCGGCTCAATACGTTGCCAGCTGGAAAATGAAGGACGGTACAGAGATTCTGCTCCGGCCAATTCGCCCTGAAGATGAGCCGCTCATCGTGAAATTCCACGCGACACTTTCCGACCAAAGCGTCTTCTTGCGGTACTTTCACATGGAGAAACTGAGCTCTCGCGTGGCCCACGAACGGCTGATCAGGAAGTGTTTCGTCGACTACGACCGCGAAATGGCGATCGTTGCGGACCACGTCGTGCCGGAGACCGGCCAACACGAGTTGCTTGCGGTCGGCCGATTGACGAAGTCACTCACTGCCCAGGAGGGAGAGGTCGCCGTACTTGTAACCGACAGCTACCAGCATCGCGGTTTAGGGGCGGAATTACTGCGGAGGTTGATCCAAGTAGGCCGCGACGAAAAACTTCAAGAGCTTGTTGCCAGCATACTTCCCGAAAACACGGCGATGTGGTCGCTGGCGAATCGCTGCGGCTTCCAGCTTCGCAAGTCAGACGACCCGAGCGTCGTGGTCGGCGTATTGCGCCTGTAACAAACTTCAATTCCGCGCCCACTCTCGCGTTCGGGCTTCACCTGGCTCTGGATTGGCTAACCGCCCACTTTTGTGGATACGAGTTTCCAGGCCGCTTTCGCCATCGCCCAGTCCTCCTGAGCGCGGACGACGAATACCCGGACAGCCGAATCGGATTTGGAGATGTCTCGATCCTGGGATGGTTGCGCATTCTTTTCGGAATCAAGCTCGACACCCAGAAAGGCGAATTGGGCGCAAGCTTCGGCGCGCACCTCCGGTGAGTTTTCGCCAATCCCTGCGGTGAAGACCAAGGCATCAATTCCGCCGAGTGTTGCGATCATCGCGCCAATACATGACCGCAAACGGTGAACGAATATCTCGAAGGCAAGTTTGGCGCGCGGGTGGCCTTCTTTCATCGCATTCACGATTTCGCGCATGTCGCCCGAAATTCCCGAGATTCCGAGCAAGCCGGATTTGCGATTCAGCAATTCATCGAGTTGGGCGCCCGTGAAGCCCTGGCGCATCAGGTAGGTCAGAATGCCGGGATCGAGCGATCCGGATCGCGTCCCCATCATCAGACCTTCCAGGGGCGTGAATCCCATGGTCGTGTCCACGCTTCGTCCGGCGTGAACTGCCGCCAACGAGCATCCATTACCCAGGTGGCAAGTCACAATTTTCAACGATCCCAATCCCCTGCTGAGCAGTTGAGCTGCGCGCTCGGCGCAATATTGATGGTTGATCCCATGAAATCCGTAACGTCGAATGCCCCGCGCCAGCCATTCGTACGGCCCTGGGTATACGTATGCGGGCTCCGCCAGGCTGCTGTGAAACCCGGTGTCGAAGACGGCTACTTGAGGAACGGAACCAAATCGTTTCTCGATGAACCCGATTCCGTCAAGCTCGACGGAATTATGGAGCGGCGCGAGAGACGCCATGCGCGCGATGGCGGTCTTCACTTCAGGAGTGATCAAGGCAGGGTCTTTGAATTCCGACCCGCCGTTCACGATGCGATGAGCGACCACATCGACCGCGGAGGGCGCCGCGACGGCTTGCGCCTTTTGCGACCAAAGATTGTCGAGCAGCTGCGCGACAGAGCTGGTGCCCTGCTGGACTTTGATGGAGTCCTCGAAGGTCGCTCCCCGCGAGTCCTTCGCGCGTATTTCAGCCTGATCGCCATCCAACTGAATCCTGCCTTCCCACAATGGCACAGGTGGATGTTCGGGCAGTACACTTTCGATCGTGTAAAGGCAGGTTTTCTGGCTGCTCGAACCAGCGTTGAGAACGAGGATCTTCATACCCTAGAAAGGCCACTTCCAGTCCTTGATTTCAGGCATATCGTCCCCATGCTCACGAATGTACTCCTTGTGCTCGACGAGTTTGTTTCGCACGAATTGTTTAAAGTGTCCGCTTACACGCTGTAGCCGAGGCACGCGGTCCACCACGTCGCTCGCCAAGTGAAAACGGTCAAGATCGTTCAGCACGGTCATATCGAACGGCGTCGTCGTGGTTCCCTCTTCTTTGTATCCACGGACATGGAGGTTGTCGTGATTCTTGCGGCGGTAGGTGAGCCGGTGAATCAGCATCGGATATCCGTGATAGGCAAATATGATCGGCTTATCGGTTGTAAACATCGAATCGAAATCGCTGTCCGAAATCCCGTGAGGATGTTCGCTCGACGGTTGGAGCGTCATCAAATCCACCACGTTGACGACCCGTATCTTGATATCCGTAAAATGCTGGCGTAGCAGATCCACGGCCGCAAGCGTCTCGAGGGTTGGAACATCTCCGGCGCAGGCCATCACGACATCCGGCTCACCTCCGTCGTCCGTGCAAGCCCAATCCCAAATTCCGAGTCCGGCGGTGCAGTGCTCGATCGCGGATTTCATGTCGAGCCACTGCAAAGCAGGCTGTTTCCCAGCAACAATCACATTCACGTAATTGCGGCTGCGCAGACAATGATCGGCAACGGAGACCAGCGTGTTTGCGTCAGGAGGCAGGTACACGCGAACGACGTCGGCCTTCTTGTTGACGACGTGATCGATGAATCCGGGGTCCTGATGAGTGAAGCCGTTGTGGTCCTGGCGCCAAACGTGCGAGGTGAGGAGGTAGGTCAAAGAAGCGATGGGGCGGCGCCATGCGATCTTTCGCGTAACCTTGAGCCATTTCGCGTGCTGATTGAACATCGAGTCCACAATGTGAATGAAGGCCTCGTAACAGGAGAAGAATCCGTGGCGCCCGGTCAGCAGATAACCCTCGAGCCAGCCCTGGCACATGTGCTCGCTCAGGACCTCCATCACGCGGCCGTTGGGCGAAAGATGCTCATCGGTGGCAAGCAGTGGTTCCATGAAAATTTTGTCGGTGACTTCGAATAACGCGTCCAGGCGATTCGAAGCCGTTTCGTCGGGCCCCCAGACGCGGAAATTTCTGGCGCCGGCGTTGAGTTTCATGACGTCGCGCAAGAGATTTCCAAGGACCCGAGTAGATTCTTCGAGCTCGGTTCCCGGTTTTGTCACTTTGACTGCGTAGTCCCGAAAATCCGGCATGACGAGATCGCGGAGAAGCAGTCCCCCGTTCGCGTGGGGATTCGCGCCCATGCGACGTTCGCCTGTGGGTGCCAGCTCAGCAAGCTCCGAAATTAGTCTTCCGTGCTTATCGAAGAGCTCTTCGGGCTTGTAGCTCTTCATCCAATCTTCCAGGATCTTCACGTGGCCCGGCTTCGATGCGAAATCTGTAATGGGAACCTGATGCGCGCGCCAAGTGCCCTCGACCGGCTTCCCATCCACCACCTTCGGCCCCGTCCAACCTTTCGGCGTACGCAAGATGATCATGGGCCAGGTCGGCCGAGTAGTAGATTGGCCGGCGCGCGCGGCGGTTTGAATCGAGCGGATTTCGCCGATGATCGTATCGAGCGTGCGCGCCATGAGCTGGTGCATGATCTCTGGCTCATGCCCTTCAACAAAATACGGTTTGTAGCCATAGCCGGTGAAGAGTTGAGTTAGCTCTTCGTCCGTCATGCGGCCCGGGATGGTGGGATTCGCGATCTTGTAGCCGTTCAGGTGCAGGATGGGGATCACCGCGCCATCATTCACGGGATTCAAGAACTTGTTCGAGTGCCAACTGGCGGCAAGTGGGCCGGTTTCGGATTCACCATCGCCGACCACGCAGCAGACCACGAGATCCGGGTTATCAAACGCGGCGCCATAGGCGTGCGCTAGGGAATACCCGAGCTCCCCGCCTTCATGTATCGAGCCGGGCGTTTCCGGAGCGACATGGCTCGGTATGCCTCCCGGAAAGGAAAACTGCTTGAACAGCTTCTGCATTCCATCTTCGGTCTGCGTTATGTGGGGATACACCTCGCTGTAGGTGCCCTCCAGATACGTGTTCGCTACCAGCCCAGGGCCACCGTGACCAGGGCCCGCGACGTATACCACATTCAAATCGAGCTTCTTGATCACTCGGTTGAAATGAACATAGATGAAGTTCAATCCAGGTGTCGTGCCCCAGTGGCCTAGCAGCCGCGGCTTAATATGCTCGAGCTTGAGCGGCTCCCGCAAAAGAGGATTGGCGTAGAGATATATTTGCCCGGCCGAGAGGTAGTTTGCGGCACGCCAATAGGCATGCATTTTGCGCAACTCTTCTGCGGATAAAGGCTGGTTGGACTGAGAGCGTCTTGTCGAACCTGTAAACGATGCAGAGGCCATGCGGGCGCGCCCTCCCTAGGAGGTCTATCGGCGCTCGTCGCGGGATAGATCAGCAGAAAACATCATACCCCACCCGCTCTCATTGCAACGTGAACGGCCGGTTACCACCATGCTCCTTGCGCTCTTCCAGGGGCGCGCCGGGGAAGCAGGAGAAAACCTATCACGCCGTCAGGCCGCAACGCCCTTCTTCACGAGTTGCGGAAGCTGCGGAGCATACAGTTTCTTCAGCGTTACCGCGACGTCGTCGAAGGAGAGCTCGGTATGCTTGCCCGAGATGCGCGGCTCGGCGTGGAGGGTGACATCGTCCATCGAGAGGATTCCCTCGAGCTTGCCTTCCGCATTGATCACGGGCAGGCGGCGAACCTGCTGTTGCGCCATGGTCGCCAGTGCGTTTTGAATCTCGTCCCCCGGTTTGCAGGAAAAGAGTTTTCCCGAGACCACGTCGGCGATCGTTATTTCCCCCGGCAATCGATTCCGCGTTCCTAGGGCTATGCAGAGGTCCCGGTCCGTCACCACACCAACCACTTGGTTCTTTGCATTGACGACGGGAAGGATCCCGCAGTTGCGATTCCATAGGATTTCAATCGCGGTCCCCAGATTCATTCCCAAGCTGCAAGTAGCTGGCGTCCTCATCATCACGTCTTGAACTTTCATTTTTCCTCTCCTCTCAGCAGTCCACGAAGCCTCGGGCGATTCGAGTTACGGCACGCGCAGCAATCTACGGAGACTTCGTCTACAGCAATCCAATCATTGGTTAGACACCTAGCTCAGGATGCGATTCAAGCAGATAGTTCTTGAGTTGGAGCTCGGGCACCCTCTTGGTCCGCAGCTTCCGTCTCGTTCGCTGAGCTCTTTTCGTTCTTGGAGCGACATCGGACCCCTTTGTAGTCCCCGCCATAGTTTTTCGCATTTTGTGAACCTCACAACGATTGTTTGCGCCGGCGATCCTGGAGCGACGACCCGATCCCCATCCAGCGCCTATTCTGATAACGACCACGAAGACCATCGCTCCAGCAATAGATTCGCGCAGCAGAAGAAGAAGCACAGTGATGGCGGTCACAGAGCGCCATGATATGCGCGTCGGGGTAGCGGATCTCCGCCGGGCGGAGTTCAGATCGCCGCTCGCGCGAAAAGGATGCGTTTGGCCAGTTGGACCAGCAACAAGTATGTTGCCGTGGAAATTGCAAGGAATGCGAAAAACGGTCCGGGCAGTGTTGTGAAACCAAGGAGCCCCGCGAGCGGCGAGTACGGCAGCAGAACTCCGATGATGACGATCAGGACCGTGGTGATCGCGAGCGGGATGCTGGGGCGGCTCTTCAGAGGATTGCCCATGGTGCGGATCACGAAAAGGACCAACGTCTGAGTGGCGAGCGACTCCACGAACCAACCGGTATGAAATTCCGATTGGCTGGCATGGAAGAAATGAAGCAGAACGTAAAAGGTCAAAAAATCGTAGATCGAGCTGATCGGGCCTATAAAGATCATGAAATTCCGGATCAGTTTCATATCCCATCGTCGAGGCGAACGGATGTATTGCTCGTCCACATTGTCGGACGGAATCGTGATCTGCGCGGTATCGTACAGAAAATTGTTCAGCAGAATTTGTGTTGAAAGCATGGGAAGAAAAGGCAGAAAGACGGATGCGCCGGCCATGCTGAACATGTTCCCGAAATTTGAACTCGTCCCCATCAATAGATACTTCATGACGTTCGCCGA
This sequence comes from uncultured Acidobacteriota bacterium, assembly GCA_963752925.1. GTDB lineage: Bacteria > Acidobacteriota > Terriglobia > Acidiferrales > UBA7541 > Palsa-295. Next base: position 144,557 of record CAVVZY010000001.1, read on the forward strand.
CGCCCTTCGCCCCTCGATAATGCCGTTGTGCAAGATCCGCAGCCCCGGTTTGAGCAGGATGATGTCGGCGGCTTCGCGCGCCACGTCCACGGCGGACGCGACGGAAATCCCCACATCCGCGGCACGCAGCGATGGCGCATCATTGATCCCGTCTCCCATATAACCGACCACATGATCGCGGTGCTTCAGCGCGAGAATGATCCGGTGCTTTTGGGCCGGCGACACCCGCGCGAACACGGTTGTTTGCTCGGCCACATGCTGAAGCGCGGGCTCGGTCATGCTCTCCAGTTCGTCGCCGAGCACGATTGTCGGATTTGTGAGTCCCACCTGCTCGCAAATGTGGCGAGCAACGAGTTCGTTATCGCCGGTGAGAATTTTCACTTCCACGCCGTCGCGCTTCATCGCCGCGAGGGAATCGGCGGCATCGGGACTGGCGGGATCGGCGAAAGCAAGGTAGCCGGCCAGAATGAGCGAGCGTTCATCCGCGGTCGTGAAACCGCCCTGCGTATCCACACTGCGGTAAGCGACCGCCAGTACACGAAATCCCTGTGCGCTGAGGTCGTCGAATGTTTGGCGGCACCGATGACGCGTATCCGGATCCAGTGAAATGACCTTTCCATCCGCTTCGAATGATTCGGAGAGGTCGAGAATGCCCTCCGGAGCGCCTTTCGTAACGAGCAGACGGCCAGCAGTACCCACCCCCTTCTTCTCAACGACGATGGAGAGGCGGCGTCGGTCAAAATCAAATGGAATTTCGTCGCACTTCCCGTAGGAGTCCGCGTCAGAACGGCTCAATGCCAGAATCGCGACGTCGAGCGGGCTGCGGATGCCTGTTTCGAACTTGCTGTTCAGGTAAGCGAGTCCAAGCGGCCGGTCGGATGGCTTCCCGAGGTAATCCACGGAGGAGGCCAGGCTCATCTGCCCTGTTGTGAGCGTACCGGTCTTGTCGCTGCACAGCACGTCAATCGTGCCGAAGTTCTGAATGGCAGGAAGATGCTTGACCACAACATGATCGCGGGCCATGCGAACAGCGCCGCGCGCCAGCGTGACCGAAGTGATCATCGGAAGAAACTCCGGCGTCAGCCCGACGGCCAGGGCAACAGCAAATACAAAGGACTCGAACGCATCCTTGTGAAGCGCCACCCGCACAACCAGGATAAAAAGCACCAAAAAGAAAACGGCGCGCATGATGAGTACGCCGAAGTGCTTCATGCTCCGCTCGAATTCGGTTTCTTCCGGGCGCATCACGAGACGTTCCGCGATCGCACCGAAGACCGTTCGGGCACCGGTCTGAAGGATCACCGCCGTCCCGGTCCCGCTGACGACGGACGTTCCAAGAAAGACCAGATCCAGCGAATCGGCGCTTCCGGCTGCATCGCCCTTGCCGGCACGCGCGCCCTTCTCGGCGGGCAAAGATTCCCCCGTCAAAGCCGCCTGCTGGACGTACAAGTCTCGCGATTCGATCAACCGTCCGTCGCCGGGAATCAAATCTCCGGCGCCGATGCGCACCAGATCTCCGGGCACGACTTCACGCCGATTGATTTCCTGCCACGTCCCATCGCGGAGCACGGTGGCTGTCGGCGTGACCTTTTCGCGAAGCTTGTTGATGGCCTGTTGGGAACGATACGTTTGTACGAAATTGATCGAGACGCCAAGCAGGACCATCACCAGGATGATGGCGGCGTCCGCGGCGTCTCCCAGAATGAATGAGACGAGGCTGGCGATCAGCAGGATGATGACGAGCGGATTGACAAACAAAAGGAGTAACTCAAGGATTGCGGCGCCGTGCTTGACTGGTGCCGGTTCGTTCGGGCCGTATTGCGACAGGCGCGCAGCCGCCTCTTGGGAGGATAGTCCCGGCGAACCAGCCGGCTGTGGGGCGAGCTGTCCGCTAGAAGCAATAGGCGAGGAACTCACGGTCGGACCGATGAAATCCTACACAACTTGAACTAGCAGGGACAGCCAAATAGTCACGGCCGCCCGTTCATTGAATGAAGTGGGACACCGCCTCGTCTTCACGAGTCGGAATCCTGTGCACTCGATCCGATCTACCGTTCGAGTTCCCTCGAATCAGCCCAGCTGATGTATCATCTCGGTGGCTCAAGATTCCGAGGGCATCGATTCCGGCTAATCCCCCGTTCCAGCTCGGAACTGTGCCGCATCGCCGACGGGAACTCGTACGCCATAGGCGTCTGGTTGGAACAAAGGTCCGGCGAAATGAACGCGACTTCCCAGGGTAAAGGCGTGATCCTCGACCCTCAGGCTTTGTTTGAGAGGCTCTTTGAATCCTCTCCGGATGCTATCGTCGTGAGCGACCACGAGGGGCGGATTACGAAGGCCAATGCTCAGGCCGAACGCATTTTTGGATTCACCCGCGACGAGCTTCTCGGCCGGCTTGTGGAAACTCTGGTCCCCGAACGATTTCGCGACGTATATCTTACACACCGCAAAGAATACAGCGCCGCCCCTCACATGCGCCCCATGAGCGCCGGGACAGAACTATATGGCCTTCGCAAAGATGGAACCGAGTTCCCCGTGGAGATCATGCTCAGCCCGGTTGAAGGAGCGGAAGGCGGGATCGTGCTGAGCGTCATTCGCGACATTACGGAACGCAAACAGGCTGCGGAAGCGGTGCGACTAAGTGAAACCCGTTTTCGGTCGCTCTTCGAGTATTCGCCGGATGCCATTATTGTGACTGACAGAGAAGGAAAGATCACGGAGGCTAATGGGCAAGTCCAAAAATTCTTCGGCTATGACCACGCCGAACTCCTCGGTCGTTCAATCGAAGTCTTGGTACCCGAACGATTCCGACACGCTCATCCGCATCACAGGAAAGAATACACGGACAAAGCCCGCATTCGTCCGATGGGAGCCGGGCTGGAGCTGTACGGCCGGCGAAAAGACGGCACCGAATTCCCCGTGGATATAATGCTCAGTCCGGTCGACACGGAGATAGGGAAGGTCGTGTTGACCGTGGTCCGGGACCTTTCGGAAAAGGTGCGGGCTCAGGAAGAATTGCGGCGGAGGGAACGAGAAAAACGCTATCTCGAAGAGGAGCTCAATACCGAGCACAGATTTGAAGACATCATCGGAGAGAGCAAGGCGCTGAAAAGCATTCTGAAACAGGTCGAAACAGTCGCGGTGACGGATGTAACGGTCCTGATTCTTGGGGAAACTGGCACGGGCAAGGATCTGATCGCGCGGGCGATTCATCAGCTCAGCTCGCGTAGCGGACGCAGTCTCATCAAACTGAACTGCGCTGCGATTCCAACCGGGCTGCTGGAAAGCGAGCTTTTCGGGCACGAGAGGGGCGCGTTCACGGGTGCCATTTCACAGAAGATTGGCCGTCTCGAACTAGCCAACCAGGGATCCTTTTTTCTCGATGAAGTCGGGGACCTGCCCTTGGAACTCCAGCCCAAGATTCTGCGGGCCCTGCAGGAGAAAGAATTCGAGAGGCTCGGTGGTACGCGAACGATTCCCGTGGACGCCCGGCTCATCGCCGCCACGAACCGCGATCTCGGGCAGATGGTCACCGACCGCCAATTCCGGAGCGACCTTTACTATCGTCTGAGAGTTTTTCCCATCACTCTGCCCCCGTTGCGCGAGCGGCGCGAAGACATTCCCCTTTTGGTCCGCTACTTCGTTGACAAACACGCGCGGAGGTTGAATCGACAAATCGAGACCATTCCACCGGATGTAATGAAGGCACTCACACGCTGGCACTGGCCGGGAAACATCCGGGAACTTGAGAACTTCATTGAAAGAGCCGTGATACTTTCAAAGGGACCCTTGTTGCGCGCTCCCTTAGCTGAGCTGGAAAGGCCAGAGGAGCCATCCGCGTCCGACGATGTGACCCTCGAATCGAGCGAAAGAGAACACATCCTTCGTGTATTGCGTGAAACCAAAGGCGTGATCGCCGGCCCCAGCGGGGCCGCTGCTCGGCTTGGACTTAAGAGAACGACGCTGAACTCCAAGCTCAAGAAACTGGGAATCGAGCGTGATGACTATATGTAGTCATCACTGACGATATCTCGTCAGTGACCGTCGTCACTTCGGAACTGTGTTCTAACTCACCAAAAGTGATACCCCCTGTAACTCCTTGTATTTCTGCGCGTCGGTCCTCCTGATTCCAAAATGGCACGTTGGCTTTCGACGTGCCTTTGATGGATTGTAGCGCGGGGCGAAAAAAAACTACGCTAAAGATAACAGTCAGCGATGAGCCAGGAAGTACAACGGTGAAACTCGAGGGAAGAGTCGCAGGGCCCTGGGTGAACGAATGCGATCGAACCTGGCAGTCTGTAATCACTTCCCTCGGGTCGAAGAAATTGCGGGTTGACCTTCGCGAGGTGACGTACATGGATGCGCGCGGAAGAGAAATCCTGGCGGACATGTACACAAGGGCTGGGGCGGATTTTCTGGCCGATACGCCGATGACGAAATACCTCGCGGAAGAAGCACAGCGAGCAAATCAGAAAGACACGAGGAGGGGAACATAACATGCGCGGACCTTATGGTTTCGACATGAGCGACAGTTGCCAGAATGGCAAGTTGAAGAAGGCCGAGTTTTTCTGCGGGCTTTCACTCAAAGCGCTTAAGGAATTCGATTCGATCAAGTCCAGTTCCGTCTACCCGGAGGGCGCGGTACTCTTCCTCGAGAGGCAGGACGCGCGGGGCGTGTTCGTTCTGTGCGAAGGAGAGGTCAAGCTCACGATCAGTTCGAGCGAAGGAAAGACCCTCATCCTGAGGATCGCCAAGCCGGGAGAGGTATTGGGACTAATGGCCACGCTTTCGGGCGAGCCCTACGAAGTTACCGCCGAGACCCTGCGGCCGTGTCAAGTTGCCTTCGTCCGGAGGGACGAGTTTCTGCGATTCATCGCCCAGCATCCCGAAGCGTCCCTGGGCATCGTCAAGCTTTTGACCGCTCATTATCACGCAGCATGCGAACAGCTTAAGACCGTCGGACTCTCCGCTTCGGCTCCGGAAAAGCTTGCCCGTCTCTTGCTCGGCTGGTCGGTCGGAGGCGAAGAAACAAAGCTGGGAACCCGAATCACGCTGCCCCTGACGCATCAGGAGATCGCGGAGTTCATAGGCAGCTCTCGCGAAACAGTTACGCGCACCTTGAGTGATTTCAGAAGCAGGCATCTCGTAACGCTCAAGGGTTCCACCCTGATGATCGCGGACCGGCCGGCATTGCAAGCCTGCGCCAACGATTAGGGCATGGTTGTGAATCACTCGCGGGTCAAAGTGAACGAAGTCCTCAAGATGCCAAAATACTGGAGGGCGCGATGCTGGATGCCACACCAGTCTTGGTAATTTGTGAAGAGGGAAAGAACAGGGAGGATGTCGCTGCGGCAATTGGGAAGTGCGGGTTGCGTCCTATCTGCTGTTCCGATTGGAACGAAGCTCAACCAATCGTCGCGCGCGGAGAGTACAGTCTCGTGTTCTGCAGTGACACCTTGCCCGATAGTGACTTCCGAGCGGTCATAAAGGCCGTGGAGCCGGTGCCGGTGATCGTGCTGTCGCGCGTTGCCGAATGGGATGCCTATCTGACCGCGCTGCAGGCCGGCGCTTTCAATTACATCGCATGCCCGCCGGATCCAGCTGAAACTGGGCGAATTCTCTGGTCCGCGCTCGGTGAGTCTTCGCGGCGTGCCAATTTCGCTCAGGCTCATGTTTGATCGCCCGCCTCTAAGAATTGGTAGTCCCGCCTGAAATAAGCGAGCCTGCCTTCTCCGGCGGTTGGGAAATCAGCCCGCGCCCGTTACGCCGCATTCTCCAGAACGAGAAGCCCCGTGGCAGTGTTTGACACCGCAATATGGTAGCTGCTGTGGATCTTGGTGACGTGTCCGTGGAGAACACCGCGCATGGCGAGCCAGAGAATGAACTCTGCGCCCTGCGCCCCCGCCTCGCGCACTAGTTCATGGATTGAGTACTTGGTAAGGAATTCCGGCTCGTTCACAAGCTTGTCCAGGCACAATAGGTCAAATTTCTTGTTAATGAAACCGGCGCGCTCGCCATCGAGTTGATGGGACATGCCGCCGGTGCCCAGCACTACCACCTTCAAATCCTTGGGGTAGGACTCGATCGCGCGGCCGATGGCCTGTCCAAGCTTAAAGCAGCGCAACGGTGACGGCAGAGGATGCTGCACCGTGTTGATGCACACTGGAACCGTCTTGATGCCGCCATAAGAATTGCCCGGCCAGAAAAGCGACATTGGCACTGTGAACCCATGATCTACCAGCATCTCCTGGCACGACGTGATGTCGAATTCGTCGGCAACGAGCGATTCGATAATGTGCCAGGAGAGCTCGGGATCGCCCTGGTAAGGCGGCGTCTTCGGGATGCCCCAACCCTCGTCGGCGTTTTCATACCGTGCGGCGGCTCCGATCGCGAAAGTCGGCATCTTGTCGAGGAAGAAATTCAGCCCGTGGTCGTTGTAGATGACGACGGCGACGTCCGGGTTCATCTTTTGCAGCCACGCGCGTGCCGGCGGATAGGCGGCAAAAAACGGCTTCCAGTAAGGATCGTTGACCAGCTCTTTTTCTCTCGGAACAGCATTCCCGATTGCAGGAATATGCGATGTCGTAAGTCCGCCAACGACGCGTGCCATGGATTATTCTCCTTGAGCCTTGAGCTTCTGCCTGAATGCTTCAAGTGTCATGCCTGTCTGCTGCGCGCCAATCTCCTGAACATTCAAGCCAAAGATTCCTGCAAACTTGGCCAGATAATAGATGCACCCGCCGGCATGAATCAACGCCAGGACGTTGCGCTCGTGGATGGCTTTGCGCTGCTCGTCGTTCAGGCCGTACTTGGTGCAATACGCATCTTCGTCCTTCTTGAACTCGGCGCGGTTTTCGGCGTGGTTGAACGAATAGCACATCTTGTTCAGCGCATATCCCTTCATCGCCGCTCGTCCATCGAACATGTAGGTGCCAGGAATTGGCACTTCGTGATGCGTTATCACGCTCATCCCGATACTCCTCGGACTCGGTTTGACCAAAGCGTTCAGTCCACGCAGAGATCGCAACCCGCCCCGCGCACTCTATGACTACACTCGGCGAACGCCCGCTGGCGGTGACCCGTGTCACAAATCCGGGTGATTCAAGTCACGCCTATACTTTAATGGCCAAGGGCGACTTCCCCGCCACGCACTTTGGCAACCCTTGCAACCTCCACCCTGCAGGCAATTGAACCGTGGCCCTCGCCTCGCTGGACTGAGACGCTCAGTTCCCAGGTGCCGGCGCTGGAGAGATCAATCGAGGCAGCCTCGAGCAGATGATTCGCCGCCCGTTCGCGGGTGGCCTTGACGCTAGTGGGATTCGGGTTCTGCCCATCGGGCGGTTGAACAGTTATTTCCACAGCACCATCCAGGACCGCTGCGCTCGTGTCGTGGTCTTGTATCAGCACCGCAACTTCAAACTCACCACTGGGGACTGGATCCGGCGCCGTAAACACGCTGATGTGGAACGGGCCCGAAACTCCCTGCATCCTTACAACATCACCATCAATGTCGAGCTTTTCGGGCGCGAGCAGGCCATAGCCAACCGCTGCGAGCGGAAGAATCAACGCCATAGCCAGCAGCGAGGAAGACAGGATTCGCGATTCGGGCAGCGGCGGTCGAAGCGGGCGCTCGACTCGCGGAGGCGCGGGCGAGAGCAGTCGCACCGTGATGGCGGCGGCAGGGATCAGAAATGCAAACGATCCAATCACCCACATGATGGCGCCCGCGGCGACCTGATCGTTCTGCGCGGAGATTCCGCCCAGACGCGGCACCGCCAGGTACGACGGGTAGAAAACACGGTCTGAGAAAGCCAGAAACGCCGATAGCGCCGAGTTCACGAAATCCGCGAGCAATAGGTACACGGGCAGCATCCACGGATTCCACCGGGGCCGGCTCGGCCAGGGTTGGACGACAGGCCACCAGAAGATCAACGACGAGACGAGGAAGGAGGCGTGTTCGACCTCGTGCCATCCGGGTGAACGCAGGGCCAACTCGTAAGGAGCGGGAAGATGCCATCCGATCATCGCCGCTGACACCAGCAGCAATGAGATGGGAGGGTAGGTCAGCAGCCGGCCAAATGAGCTGATCACCCGCGACCGCAGGAATGGTCCTACCACATTCCGCGTGGCCCAGCGTGGCAGCCCGTGAAGCAAGGGGATCACCGGATCGCTCAAGAGTACAAGCGGGGGTACGATCATCATCAGCAGCATGTGCTGGAGCATGTGGTCGGTGAGCAGGAATGGATCGAATGCGTCGATGGGCGAGGCGAGCGCCACCTCCAGAGTTGCAACGCCGCCCACGAGCGACACCAGCCGGTAAACTGTGAACCGCCCGGGCATCGCGCGATGAAGCGCGCTCCAGCCGCGAATATAAAGCAGCGTCGTGAGCAGATTGAGAGCCGTGATCCACGACGGGAAAGACCAGGAAGTGAGGACAGCCTGGGCCACAGAAGGCATCAACGTACTTTATAGAGAGACGCGTGAAACTGCTCGCGGATTCGTGGCGCGTCTCATCGCGGGGGATTCTGCTCGCCGACCTCGTGCATCATGCCGGGAGATTCGATGCCAGCCCTCGCAGCGAGCGGAAATTGCCAAGTGGGCACACGCACCTGCCGCACCACGACGAGCCCGGCCACTACTCCGAATGCAACCTGCGAGACGAGGAACCAGAGCCAGTCAATCCGCTGATTCAGCAACGGGTCGATGATGTCGAGAACCGAGTGCAGCAGTCCAGTCCAAATCAGCGGGGCGAATACTCCGCCCACCAGAATTGGTCGCCGTGGAAGCATGGGCAGAATAGCGCCGTAGAGAAGGCCGACTAGAATCGAAGTCGTCAAATGAAGGATCGAAGCAACGAGCAGCAACTCGATATGGAAAGCAGAGATCTGCGCGGTGCTCACATCTATATGAGCGTAGACCACAGCACCCAATAAATTGATGGGATACCAGACGCTGCCGTGGCTAATGACGCCGTACAGGATGGCGGATACAGCCATGGCGACGCTGCCAGCGAGTCCACCCTTAATGCCGGCCGAGATGGGATAAATCTCCAGCGGCAGACGCGCCCGATGGGGCGCCTGAGCCGCGGCCATCCGCGACACCTTGCGGTGCGACACGGCAATCGTTACAGGTTTGGCGTCCACGGGAACGTCCTCGTGCCGGTCGTGCGGAAGAACCTGCAGGAACCAACCGATGCAGCCTGCGACACAGAGGACCGCTCCCACGATGCTCAACACGCGGCTGCCGACCAGCCCGGCTGCGGCCAACGTCAGTCCCAGCGCCAGCAGGCCCGGCCAAACACTGGGCGCCGGTAACGTGACGTGTGACGGTATGGGAGATGCCGCCGGACTTGATGGATGTCCCGAGCTCATTTTGCCCTCATTCGCAGTTCCTCTGCGTCACCTGCCGACAATGTAAACCACGGTGAACACGACCACCCAAACCGCGTCAACAAAATGCCAGTACAGGGCGAATACTTCGCACCGCTCGCTGTGCTCGCGTCTAATTTTCCCCGCGAGGCCCAGAATTGCCACGATGGTCAGTCCAATCAATCCTGCCGTGACGTGAGACGCGTGCAACCCGACCAAAGAATAGTAGGTCGTTCCGAACAGATTGGTTTGGATCGTGAACCCTTCCTGGTAAATCAAGTGCTGCCACTCGCGCCCCGTTCCGGCGAGAAAAATCGCGCCGAGCACAAGCGTGATCAGCCAAAATAGATTGAAGCTGGCCGTCTTACCTTTTCGCAGCGCGGCAATCGCCCAATGCATCGTCAGGCTGCTCGACAGCAGACAGACTGTGATGAAAATGGGAATCTTGAGAACTTGTCGAGGCGTGGGTCCATCCAAGCTCTTCCCGATGTAGAAAATGTAGGCAGCAACGAAAATCATGAAGATCGCCGACTCCGCGATAATCAGCGAAATCATCCCCACGCGCCCGCGTGAGGGGAGCACCCAAGGAGTGTCATTCCTCGCCATGACTGCTGGGCTTGCGCTCATGAGTATTTGCGATCCTCCGTCATGCTCTACTCATACTTCCAGTCCGGATCGTCGGGATGCTTGATGTCCCAGAGTGGCCTGCGGCTGCGCACCGCCGGGACGCCGGCAAAGTTGTAGTCCGGCGGCGGCGAAGTGGTGGCCCATTCAAGCGTCCACGCATCCCAGGGATCATTGCCTGCCAAAGCGCCGTGGAAGTAGGACACGATCATGTTGTAGACGAAAATCAGGATTCCCGCAGCCTGGAAGATCGCGCCGACGGACGAAATCATGTTCCAGGTTTCCCAGCCTCGGCCCGCTTCGTAAGTGTAAACGCGCCGCGGCATCCCCAGCAGTCCCGGAATGTGCATGAAATCGAAGGTGAGGTGAAATCCGATCAGGAAGATCCAGAAGTGCCACTTTCCGAGTGTTTCATTCAGCATCCGACCGGTGATTTTAGGGTACCAGTAATAGAACGCCGCAAAAATCGTGAACAGGATCCCGCCCACGATCACGTAGTGAAAGTGCGCGACCACGAAGTAGGAAGCCGAGAGCTGCCAATCGAATGGCGCCGTAGCCAACATGATGCCCGTCAGGCCCGCGATCAGGAACTGGAACAAAAAACCAATGCAGAAGAGCATCGGCGTCGCGAAGCGGATCTTCCCGCCCCAAATCGTTGCGAGCCAATTGAAGATCTTGATGCCCGTCGGCACGGCAACCACCATGGTGGTGAGAACAAAAAACGCGTTTCCGTAAGACGGCATACCAACGGTGAACATATGGTGCGCCCAAACTCCCAAGCTCACGAATCCAATGCTCACCGACGCCGCTACCATCGCCGGATAGCCGAACATCGCCTTGCGCGAAAATACGGGAACGATCTCGGACACGAAACCAAAGCACGGAATGATCAGAACGTAGACTTCAGGATGGCCGAATATCCAGAAGAAGTGCATCCACATCACGACGGAGCCGCCGGCCGCCGTATCGAAGAAGTGTCCGCCAATGTAGCGGTCAGCCATCAGCATCAACTGGGCAGCCGTGAGCGGACTGATCGTGACGAGAATCAATCCACCCATCACGAGATTCATCCACGCCAGCAATGGCATCCGGCTCAACGTCATTCCCGGGCACCGCATGCATAGGATCGTGGCGATAAAATTCACAGCGGCGCCGATGCTGCCAACGCCTGCCAGAAGTAACGAAAGGATCCAGTAGTCGGTGCTATGCCCTGGAGAGAACGTGGGTGAGGTGAGTGGCGCGTAAGCAAACCACCCGACGTCCGGCGCGCTGCCTGCTTGTGAGAGTCCCCCTCCGGCAAAAAAGCTCGCATACAAGAAGAATCCGCCGAATGCCGTCATCCAGAAGCTGAAAGCATTCAGTCGAGGGAACGCCATGTCACGCGCCCCGATCATCAGGGGCACCAGATAGTTTCCAAAACCGAAAAGGATCGGCATGGCCACGAAAAACACGCCGGTGGTGCCGTGCAACGTAAACAGGCGATTGAATACTTCGGGCGATAGAAAAGTCGCATTGGCGTGCGACAACTGGATGCGCATAAGGATCGCCTCGATCCCCATGACGACCAGGAACAGCAAGGCGTAGACGATATACATCAGGCCGATCTTTTTGTGATCGGCGGTAGCCACCCACTCGTACACGACTTGCAGCGGGCTCTTGTGAACCCTCAGGGCTATGGATTCCGACGCCATGATTTCCTTCGTCTCTCTCCTCTTCGCGCTCAGCGAAGTGTCAACAAATACGCCGTGATTTGATCCAACTCCTGTTCAGTGATATCGGGAGCCGGCATCAGCGACCCGGGCTTGAAGCTCGCGGGATTGTGGACCCATTGACGCAGGTTCTCCGGCGTGAGAGGCACAGCCCCTGAAGCAATCGTGTCGCGGCTCATCAGGTGAGTCAGATCTGGCCCCACGACTCCCGCGGCGATCGTTCCGCGCACCGTGTGGCAGGCGAAGCACGCTTTGGTGATAAATAAGGCACTGCCGCCGGCCACGGCCGGATCAGACGCGGCCGGCTGCTGCTGTGCATGTACCCATTTATCGAATTCCTCGCGGCTTTGCACATAGACGCGTTGAAGCATCTTGGCATGCTGCACTCCGCAGTACTGCGAGCACTGACCGAGAAATAATCCCGTCTCCTGCGGATCGATCCAGGTGCTGTTGGGATGGTTGGGAATCAAATCGGTCTTGCCCGCCAGCCGCGGCACCCAGAAGCTGTGATCCACATCTGCCGACAGCAATTGCAGGTATGTCGGTGTGGGATGCTGAGTATTGCTCACGGGAACATGCAATTCATTGGAGGCAACAAAGCCGTATTGCGGGTACCGGAATTCCCACCAGAATTGGTGTGCCACGACAGTCACTTCGATCGTGCCGGGTGGTCGGCTTGCGTCTTGCACGCGGTGGATCACCTGCGCGGTCGTCAGGAACAGCACAACGACAATCAGAACCGGGAGCACCGTCCACGCCAGCTCCATCTGGTTGCTGCCGTAAACCTGCGGCGGCTCCGAATCGTCGTCATTCTTCCGTCGACGAAACTTGGTGATGGCATACGCAAGCAGGCTGAATACAACTACAAAGATTGCGCCTTCCACTTCGAGCTCAAATATGGAAAGGCGGAATATGGAATGAGCAGGTGTGGAGTCCGGCGCGAAAATGTTGGTGGGACCGAAGAAGCCATCACGCGCCTCGGCAAACGTCGGGAGCGTGGCCCAGAATAGCAACGCCGCCACCGCGGCCCCCCATCGCCCTAAAAGTCTTGGACTTTCCTTCAAGACTTACTGTCCCCCCGTATCGACACCGCAAGAGCGGATCTTACACTCGAAAGTCTACTACGCGCTTCATCCGAATTACGAATGGCTGCTATGAGTTCGCGGGTAGTCGCTGGCAAGTCTAGGCCGTAGCCTAATCGCACCATGGCGGGCAGCGTCTGTGACGCGGGTCACATAGTGTAGCGTCGGGGAGGTGGATCGCTGAACTGTCCGCACGAACTTCTTCGCCTGACTGACACTGTCATAGGGCGTACTAAACACGCGTACGGCCGGAGCGGGGGTTCGATGGGGCTAGCACGCCCCGCGGCTTTTCTCGCAGACGGCCCGTCGGACTAACGAGGACCAGATTTGAGAGGAACGCCCTCGGCGGAACTTGTGGTGGAATCGACCGGTTCCGGCGAGGCAGCAAGCTCGGAGCGGTTACGGCCTAACTCTTTCGCGCGGTAGAGAGCCTTGTCGGCGAGGCGCAATAGTATCTGAGGATCGGTGCTTCGGGCATCCGTACTTACGGCGACGCCGAGACTCGCGGTAACGCGCACCTCGCCGGCTTGGGTCACCACCGGTTTGGATTCCACCACGCCCCGGATTCTCTCAGCCAGCGCTAGCGTACCCACCGCATCGGTGTTCGACGCAATAATTAGGAACTCTTCGCCACCGTACCGCCCGACTGTGTCATAGGGGCGAATGCACTCCTTCATCCGCCGCGTCACGGCTTGCAACACCTCGTCCCCACAGAGATGCCCATAGGTGTCGTTGACGTTCTTAAAATGATCAATATCCACGAGAATTGCTCCGAAAGAGCGCTGCTCGCGCACCTGACGCGACAATTCGTTCCGAAGCGCGTCCATGACCGCGGCGCGGTTGGAGATGCCGGTCAGCGCGTCGTGGGTGGCACGAAAGCGAAGTTCTTCCCGCGCGCCAATCAGTTCGTCTTGCAGGTTGAGGATGCGCTCGCCGACCAGAAGGCGCGCCCGCAGTTCCTCGGCGTCGAAAGGTTTGGTCAGGTAGTCGTCGGCGCCCAGTTCGAGACCGCGCAAGAGGTCCCGCTTCTCGCTCCGCGCCGTCAGCAGGAGAACGTACACGTATGGCCGATTCTTGTGCTCGCGAAGGCGCTGGCAGATCTGGACTCCTTCCATGCCAGGCATCATCCAGTCCAGTATCGCCAGGCGCAGCGTCTCGTCGCCCTCCAGAATTCGCAGAGCGGCCAGCCCGTTCGTTTCGACCGACACGTCGTAGTCCCACTTTACGAGGAAGCTTTTCAAGAGATGGCACGAAACGGGATCGTCTTCAGCGATGAGCACACGCTTTTTCGGCTTTGCTTCATTACTCATGTTGGCGCTTCATCCGCGAATAGCTTCGCTGGACCGCCTTCCCAGGCGATCCCGATCGGACAAGAAAGAACATCACCGTGCACGAAGGGATTCCAGTTCGGAAAACAATCGTTCGATTTCATTCTGCAGAACTTTGAACTGTTCTTCGGCGTTTTCGAGCTTCTCGGAACGAGCAAGCTTCTCCAGCTCCATTGCTGCCTCGGAAACCGCTAAGGCACCCAGATTGGAGGACGATCCTCTGAGCGTATGAGCACTGCGCTCCAAAGTCTTCAAGTCGCGATCATCGATGGCACGGCGCATCTCCCCTGCGACGCCCGGACACTCGGTCCTGAAGACCTCCACGAGCTCGTCAAAGAGTTGGCGGTCCCCGCCGAGCCGCTCAAGCGCTGCCGCCACGTCGACAAACTTCGCATCTCGGCTGACCGCCGCCGGATCCAAACGAGCCTCGCGTGCAACCTTGCGCATTCCCACCTTGTCGAGCGCAGCCATCAACTCTTCGGTGCGAATCGGCTTCGTTAGATAATCGTCCATGCCGGCAGCGAAACACCGTTCATCGTCGCCCTTCATCGCGTGCGCGGTCATGGCGATGATGGGAATGCGCCCGCCCGTTGATTTTTCTTTTTCGCGGATTGCTTGTGTTGCTTCCCAGCCATTCATCTCCGGCATCTGGACGTCCATCAAAATGGCGTCAAAGGAACCTTTGTCCCAAGCTTCCAGCGCTTTCTTGCCATTGGCCGCTACCGTTACCGTGTGTCCGAATCTTTCGAGCAGTCGAAGAGCGACAAGTTGGTTGACGGCATTGTCTTCCGCGAGAAGCACACGCAGTCGATTTTGGCTTTCCCGCAAAGAATGGCGTGTAACGAGCGCAGGCTTGGCCTCGTTTTTCGCGCGGGTTCCCAGCGCGGTCAGTATCGCGTCCATCAGCTCTGACTGCCGGACGGGTTTCGTGAGATACGCGGCGACGCCTAATTCACGGCACCGCATGGCATCCCCTCGCTGTCCCGCGGAACTCAGCATCATGATCGTCGCCGCTCGATAGCTGGGGTGGCGTTTGATGTATTCGGCCAGCGCAAACCCGTCCATTTCCGGCATCTGCGCGTCCAGTAGAATGAGCGGGAACGTCCTCCCGATGCCTTTGGCCTCCGTCAACGTGACCATGGCCTTGGCCCCGCTCTCGGCCACCGTGGGTGCCATTCGCCAGCTCTCCAGCATCTTGACCAGAATCTGCCGGTTCGTCGCATTGTCGTCCACAACCAATACGCGCATATCTCGCAAAGTTGTCGGGTCCCGCGGCACGATTGTCCTTGCCGCCGACTTCTGTACCTTGAATTTCGCCGTAAAGTGGAACCGGCTGCCCTCACCCACTTCGCTCTCGACCCAGATTCGTCCTCCCATCAAATCGACCAAACGGGACGAAATCGTTAGGCCCAGTCCTGTGCCCCCGTACTTGCGGGTCATGGATCCGTCGGCCTGCTTGAACGCCTCGAATATCGCGGCTTGCTTGTCGGGCGAGATGCCGATCCCTGTGTCCGCCACGGTAAACCGTAATTGAAGCTCATCCTCGACGTGGGTCATCAATTGCACCGACAGAACCACTTCACCCTGCTCCGTGAACTTGATGGCATTGCCCACTAGATTGAGGATGATCTGCCTCAAACGTCCGGGATCTCCGATCAACGCGTCGGGAACATTCGGTTCAATCTCGAAGGCCAGCTCCAGCTCTTTCTGGTGGGCGCGAAGACTCAGCGTCTTCATGGTGTCGCCCAGGCAGTCGCCCAAATTGAAATCAATCGCGTCGATCTCCAGTTTTCCGGCTTCGATTTTCGAATAATCCAGAATGTCATTGATCAGGGAAAGCAAAGAATCCGCGGATATCTTGGCCAAATTCAAATATTCGCGCTGTTCGGAGTCCAATTCCGTATCGAGAACAAGTTCCGTCATTCCCATGATCCCGTTCATGGGGGTGCGGATTTCGTGGCTCATGTTCGCGAGAAACTCGCTCTTGGCCCGGTTGGCGGCTTCGGCGTCTTCCTTGGCCCGCTGTAGTTCGGCTTCAGCCATTTTGCGATTGGTGACATCGATGTTGACGCCGATGATTCGGCTGACGTTCCCTTCGTCATCAAGGACCACGCCCTCGGCGGCCGAAAGATGCCGTATGGTTCCGTCTGGCCGAATGATGCGGAAGTCCACGGTTTCTCGACCCTTTTCTTCCATCGTTTTTTTCAGGGCGCCTTCAGCTAGCGGCAGGTCCTCAGGGTAAACGGCCCCGCGCCACTGTTCATAGGGCGATTCCTTCGCTAGCGGGAAGCCGTAAATCTCAACCATCGTGTTGTCCCAGGTCATGGCACTATTCGCCACGTCCCACTCCCAAACGCCCACGGCCGCGACCGAGGTTGCGAGCGAAAGCCGCTCGGTCAGCATTAGAAGTTTGGACTCCGACTCTTTGCGCTTGGTGATGTCGTGGCCGATGCCCAAGTAGCCGGTAATCTTCCCCTCCGCGTCTAGAATCGCATTGACGGTAACGCTGGCGATCAGGCGCGTGCCATCCTTGCGCACGAAGGTCCATTCCCGCTCTTCGGTCTCGCCGCGGCGAGCGAGCTCGGCAAATACGTCGTAGCCCTGAATCGTGCGCCCGAACTGTTCGCTCAAGCTGCGGCCGCGAGCTTCGATTTCGGATGCGAGGTGAAATATCGCCGGAGTCTGTTTCCCGATCATCTCGCTGGCGCTGTAACCGAGTATCCTCTCCGCGGCGGAATTGAAGATGGTGATCACTCCCGTCGGATCGGTGACCACGATCACATCCAGCTTGGTGGCGTTTAGGAGGGCGCTGAGTCGGGCATTGGCTTGGCGAAGTTCCGCAATTTCGAGGCTGAGGCGCGGCTCGGGCTGAACGTCCGCCCCTTGTTTCTTCTTGTTGCCAGGCATCGTTCAAAAATACTACTTTAGAGACGATACTTAGTACTAGAACCTGGCGCGCGTTGTGCAACGCGGCAACACAGGAGGGGGACAACGGGCCCTGTCGATTTGCAAGCGCTTCGCAACTCGGCGCAATAGCCACAAGTCGCTTCGTAAGTTAGTTAAGCATCGAGAAATAGACCGCCAGTGCGGTCTTCTAGTTACCGACCTCGATCGACCCATCGATTCGACGAAAATTCCACGCCAGGCAATCCTTTGTGTTTCGCGCTCGATGAAATACGATGTGCTCGCTTTGCGAGCGCGCGTTATTTGCGGCGTTACTCGCCGAACTACGGAGAACTGAACGCCGAAATATCGAAATGGAGGGGCGGAGTTGACCAGCGCGCCCAATCGTCAGCCGCCCGTGGCGGGCAGCCTGCTGCGGGTTCTCGGCGTCACTTTCGGAGTCGCGGTAGCCCTCGGAAGCACAATCGGCTCTGGGATCATGCGGACTCCGTCGCAGATTGCCAGTCGCCTGCCGAGCGTGTGGTTGGTCATGCTGGCGTGGGCGCTTGGTGCGCTCTATTCCCTACTGGGTGCGTGGTCTCTGGGCGAGTTGGGCGCGATGATTCCCAGTTCCGGCGCCTTCTACACGATCGCGCGGCGAGCGTACGGCGACTATGTTGGTTTCGTGGTGGGATGGACCGACTGGGTCGGCCAGTGCGGGGCTGCGGCAGCAGCTGCGATTCTCATCGGTGAGTACAGCCGCGATCTGCTGCCACACCTTAGCCGGCCAATTCTGACAGGATCCGTCGTCGTCGCTCTGATCGGACTGCTGCAGTGGCGCGGCATCCGTTGGGGGAGCCTATTCCAAAACGCAACCAGCGCGATCACCGCACTCGTCTTCTTCGGACTGATCGTCGCTGCTTTCCTGGTTCCGCGGCACGCGGTCTTCGATGCGGCTCCCGCTGCCTCCGTTCCCACGGGACTCCCGCTTTTTTTCGCCTATGTTTTCGTCCTCCAGGCCGTCATTTACACCTTCGATGGCTGGTATAGCTCCCTTTACTTCGGCGATGAGATCGTGAATCCCGGGCGCCAGATGCCCCGCTCGATGTTGACGGGCGTCTACCTGCTCACCGCCATCTATCTGCTGACGAACGCGGCCCTATTTCACGTCCTCGGCGTTGCCGGCATCGCGAAGGAGAATCTTCCGGTCGCGGCGCTGGGGGCTTTGATCTTCGGCGATGTCGGAGATGTCGCCGTGCGGTCCCTCATGGTCCTGACTCTGGCGGGCCTCCTCAACGGCGCGATTCTTTGCGCCACTCGCGTGCTCTACGCGATGAGCAAGGATGGCTGGGGTTCCCGCAGAATCGCCCAAGTGAACGCAGGAGGGACGCCATCGGTCCCTTTATTCCTTACGACCTGCGTTGCGATCGCCTTCGTTCTCTCGGGATCGTTTGGCCGGGTCATCGCCGTGACGACCTTTTTCTTCGTGGCGAGGTATGCGTTGTCTTACTTTGCGGTTTTCATGCTTCGCAAGCGCGAACCCAACACGCCCCGCCCCTATCGCACATGGGGCTATCCGTGGACTACGATCGCGGCTGTCGCCGGATCGCTCGCCTTCCTGATTGGAGCGATCGCGAGCGATACGCGAAATAGCCTATACAGTCTGGTGGTTCTGGTTGCTAGCTATCCCATCTACCGGCTCGCGCAGAAGAAAGTCAGCCCGACCTAATCCCGGGTCCTCAGCGCAGGTCGTTGAGAATTTCGCGGGCGGCATTTGCGCCGGAAGCGCCCGTGATTCCATTGCCGGGATGAGTACCCGATCCGCAGAGGTAGAGTCCCTTCACCGGCGTGTGGTAGCGCGCCCAGCCAAGCAGCGGCCGCATAGTGAAAAGCTGATCGAGCGCCAGCTCGCCGTGGAACGGGTGCCCGCCTGTAAGCCCGTACGTCTCTTCGAGATCCTTCGGTGTAAGAATCTGCCGCGCAAGAATCTTGCCGGGAAGGTCGGGCGCGTGCGCGGCCAGCGTTTTGATGATCGTGTCCGCGAGAGCGTCGCGCTGCCTCGTCCAATCGCCTTGCTTTAGACGATACGGTGCGAATTGCATGTAGATGGACATCACATGTTTTCCAGCAGGCGCGAGCGAGCTGTCCAGAATCGATGGAATCGAAACGTCCAGATACGGCGCGCGCGAAAAATCTCCGTATTTCGAGTCGTCGAATGCGCGCTCGAGATAGTCGATTCCCGGACCAATGTGAATTCGTCCCGCCAGCGCGGCGTTTCCTTCGGACGAATTCTTGAGCGCGGAAAACGTGGGCAACGCGTCCAGCGCGAGATTCAGCTTGGCCGCCATTCCCTTGCAGCGGTAGCGCTGCATCTTCACCGTGAAGCTTGGCGGCAAATGAACGGGATCGACCAGTCCAAGAAGTGTCCGTTGGGGATCGGCGCCTGATACTACTCGCTTCGCCGAAATTTCTTCACCGCCGCGAAGCACGACTCCCGCGGCGGCGCCATCCTTAACGACAATCTGCTCCACTTCCGCGCCGGTGCGAATCTCCGCGCCTGCCTGTATCGCCGCAGCCGCCATCGCTTTTGTCAGAGCCCCCATGCCTCCGCGCGGATACGCGGAATTACCAACGGGAAATGGATCGGACGCAGCGCGCAGTAGCAGGAGCGCCGTCGAACCGGCGGACCACGGTCCCATCGCCGCGCCATAGATGCCGCGCGCCGCGACCGCAGCGCGCAACAAATCTGTTTCAAAGAACTCGGCGACGAAATCCGCAACGGCCATCGGCCCCCAGCGCAAGAGGCGCATCATTTCCTTCTTGCCAAGTCCGCGGAATTTGCGGCCCACCTTCAGGAGCTTCCAAAGATCCCCTTTCGAGGGCTTCTCGATCACGGGCGGCGTCAGGGTCAACAGGTCGCTCAGGATCGCTCCGGTGCGTTCGAGCGCTTTGTGCAACTCGATATATTTCTCAGCGTCTTTCTTCGAGAACTGCTCAATCTGCCGCGCCGCCGCGATCGGATCACTCGCGAGCACAAGGGCGCGGCCGTCCGGCGACGGTGCAAACAGCCGCACGGGCGATTCGAGCTTTTCCAGCCCGTGCTTGGCGAGCTGCATATCCCGCACGATCGAAGGAAGCGGCGGACCTCCCGCATGGGCCACGGTTGAGCAACGGAACCCCGGATGAAACTCCTCGGTCACGGCTGCGCCGCCAACCACCGCACGGCGTTCCAAGACGAGCGGCTTCAGTCCTTTTTGCGCGAGATAAAATGCGGCCACGAGCGCATTATGCCCGCCGCCAACGATCACGATTTCGCGCGCTGCCACCACGTCTACCTTTTTCCCTTCCCGGTGTCTCTCAATATTTCGAGAGCCGCCAGCCGGCCGGGCGCGCCCATCACTCCTCCGCCTGGATGCGTCGCGGACCCGCACATGTATAGTTTACGAATCGGCGTCCGGTACCGCGCCCACCCTGCCACCGGCCGCAAGAAGAACAGCTGTTCGAGCGAAAGCTCGCCCTGAAAAATGTTGCCCTCGGTCAAGCCGGTTTGCCGCTCGATATCCAGCGGCGTGATCACTTGTTTGCCGATAATGATGTCTTTCAGGTTCGGCGCGTATTCCGCGATCGTTTGGATCACGGTGTCGCCAAACGCTTCCCGCTGCTCATCCCATGTGCCGCTGCTCAATTTGTATGGAGCGTATTGGACGAAGCACGACAGAACGTGTTTGCCCGGCGGCGCCACCGAAGGATCGGTCAGCGACGGAATCACCATATCAATGTACGGCCGGCGCGAATACTCGCCATATTTCGCCTGATCGTACGCGCGCTCCATATATTCCGTGGATGGAGAAATGGAAATCGCCCCGCGCAGATGCCGGCCCGGCCCCGGCAGGCACTTGAAATCCGGCAGCGCATCGAGCGCCAGATTCACTTTTCCCGATGACCCCCGGTACTTATACCGGCGCACTTCCTCGAGAAAGTCGTCCGGCAGCTCCCGCGATTCGATGAATTTCAAGAACGTCAGATTCGGGTCCACGCTCGAAGAAATCGCCTCTGCGTGGATTTCTTCACCCGTTTCGAGCACTACTCCCTGCGCGGAACCGTTCTTCAACAGAATGCGCGCAACCGGGGCCTCCAGCCGAATTTCGGCGCCGGCTTCGCGCGCCGCCGCTCCGATCGCATTGGAAATGGCGCCCGTGCCGCCTCGGCTGAATCCCCACGAGCGGAACGCGCCGTCAATTTCGCCCATGTAGTGGTGCAGCAGCACGTAGGCGGTGCCGGGGGACCGAATGCCCAGAAATGTGCCGATAATTCCCGAAGCGGACATCGTCGCCTTCAGCACGTCCGTCTCGAACCATTGATCCAGAAAATCGGCGGCGCTCATGGTCATGAGCTGGACGAGGTTATATTTATCCTCAGCCGCGAGCGATTGAAAACGTTTCCCGAGAAACGCGAGTTTTTTCCAGTCACGTGGGTCAAGCGATGTCGGGTCGGGCGGAATCATTCCCAGGATCGGCTTCACGAAGCGACACATTGCCACCATGGATTGCGCAAAATCGTCGTAGGCTTCGGCGTCGATCTTGGAATGCCGCTCCAGCTCGCGCCGCGTCTTGGCGTGATCGTTTACGCGCCACAGATAATCACCGTTCGGCATCGGCGTCATCGTGCCGTCGAGCGGCAGAATCTCCAGCCCATGGCGCGGCAGATCGAGGTCGCGGATGATTTCGGGGCGTAGGAGCGATACCACGTAGGAAAAAACGGAAAATTTGAAACCGGGAACGATTTCTTCGGTGACCGCTGCGCCTCCGAGGACGTAGCGCCGTTCGAGGACAAGAACTTTCTTCCCCGCACGCGCGAGATAAGCCGCGTTGACCAGGCCGTTGTGCCCGCCGCCGATCACAATGACGTCATACTTCTTGGGCATGAGGATCATCCGCGGCCCGCGCGTGTTTCGCGGCCGCGTTACGAGAGACGGAGCATTCTACAAGCCCTCGCGGGGACGCACAACACAGCGCTCCCTGCGCGCCTTGCGATGGGTGCGACCCGCGCTCTATACTTTGCGGGCGAATACGCCTGTCTCATCGAAGTTGAAGGAGCGACTGTGCCGATTGGAACTGCCGTTCACGAAAAGGCGTTGCAGGTTTGCGAAAGCCTGAGCTTCCGCGAATGGTCGGGGTACTACGCCGCCAGCGTCTATGAGACGCACCACGAGCACGAGTACAACGCCATCCGCAACGCCGCCGCCATGATCGACGTCTCGCCACTCTTCAAGTACCGGATCGGCGGAAAAGACGCGACGAAATTCGTGAACCGTGTGATCACCCGCGATATCCATCGAGTGGCGGTCGGTCAGATGATCTACTGCTGCTGGTGCGACGAGCAAGGAAAGGTGATTGACGACGGCACCATTTCGCGTCTGGGTGAAAACATTTATCGTTGGACCGCCGCAGATCCCAGCATGCGATGGTTTCAGCAGAACGCGCTCGGCCTCGATGTGACAATTGAAGACATTTCCGGCAAGCTAGCGGCGCTGGCGATTCAGGGGCCGACATCGGGCCGCCTGCTGACGCAGGTATCCGATGCCGATATCCCAAATCTGAAATACTTCCGGTTCACGCACGGGAGGATTGCAGGCGTCGAAGTGGATATATCGCGCACAGGTTATACCGGCGACCTCGGTTACGAAATCTGGATTCCGTGGAGTGAAGCGCCGAAGGTCTGGGACGCTCTGATGGAGGAAGGCCGGCAATTTGATCTGCACCCGGCCGGAATGCTGGCGCTCGACGTCGCGCGCATCGAAGCCGGCCTGATTCTGATCGAGGTCGATTATTTCAGCAGCAAGAAAGCGCTGATCGAAGCGCAGAAATACTCGCCGTACGAAATCGGCCTTGGACGCCAAGTGGATTTGAGAAAAGAACACTTCATTGGCCGCGACGCGCTGGAGGAGGAAAACCGCCGCAGCCCGAAACGGCTGCTCACTGGTCTCGATATCAATTGGGACGACGTCGAGCGCCTCTACGACGCGATCGGGCTTGCGCCACAGGTTCCCAGCACGGCTTCGCGCGTCGCAGTCCCAGTCTATCGCGGTGGATTTCAAGTGGGTAAAGCGACGTCCACAACCTGGTCGCCATCGCTGAAAGAGATGATCGCGCTCGCAAGCATCACCCGCGAGCACGCCGCGCCCGGAACGGAACTCCAGATAGAGCTTACGGTGGAAGCCGTGCGCCACAAAGTGCGCGCGACAACAAGAGAATTGCCATTCTTTAATCCGCCGCGAAAAATGGCGACTCCGGTCGTTTGAGTCGCTGGCATCAAAGGGAACGACAAGATCTCAGGCAAAAGGGGAAAGTATGATCGACTTTTCTTATAGACGCGCTTTGTGGTTCGCATGTCTGTCCGCACTGATCTTTGTCCCTGTGCCGCGGCTCGGGGCCACAATGCGGCCCGGCGTCATTCGGGTCGAAGTGGACGCTACGCGCGCGCCGCAAAAAATTCTGCACACTCATTTAACGATACCCGTGCAGCCCGGACCGCTCACGCTCTACTACCCGGAATGGATTCCGGGCGAGCACATGCCCGACGGCCCGGTGGTCAACATAGCCGGGCTGAAATTCACAGCGGGCCGAAAAACTATTCCCTGGCGGCGCGACCTGCTGGACATGTTCGCATTTCATCTCGAGGTTCCGCCGGGCGTCACGTCGCTCGACGTCCGCTTTGATTTTCTGATTTCGCAGGTCACGTCCGGATATTCCTCCGGAGCTTCCGCAACGGCCTACGTCGAGCTGCTGAGCTGGAATCAACTGGTACTCTATCCCCGCGGTTACGCTGCCAAAGATCTTACATACGTACCGAGTGTCAAGTTTCCTGCCGGATGGAAGTTCGGGACGGCGCTGCCAGGCGCGAAGCAGAATGGCGATATCATCGACTTTGCGGCCGTCCCGCTGAGCACTTTGATCGATTCGCCCGTGCTAGCGGGCCGCTATTTCCGCGTCATCCAGCTGACGCCGGGACAAAATCCCCCCCACGAAATCGACATCGCAGCGGATAGCGAGGCCGCGCTGGCGATGTCCCCGGAAACGGAAGCGCACTATCGGCAGCTCGTCGTGGAAACCGGCGCGCTCTTCGGCGTGCGTCACTATCGCGATTACCATTTCCTGCTCACGCTCAGCGACAACGTCCCGCACTTCGGACTCGAGCATCACGAATCGAGCGACGACCGCGTCCCCGAAAAGACGCTGATCGAGAAAACGCGTCTCGTCGAGAGTGCCGATCTGCTCCCGCATGAATTTGTCCATTCCTGGAACGGCAAATATCGCCGCCCCGCGGATCTCGCCACCGCGGACTACCACCAGCCGATGAGAGACGACCTGCTGTGGGTCTACGAAGGCCTAACGGAGTATCTGGGCGACGTCCTCACCGCGCGTACAGGACTCCTGAATCAGGATCAGTCACACGAAGCGCTTGCCCGCTTGGCTGCGCTATACGATCACGAGCCGGGACGCGATTGGCGTCCCCTGCAGGACACCGCCGATTCCGCCAAAATCCTCTATAGCGCCGATGACGACTGGAGGAACTGGCGGCGAGAAGTGGATTTCTACGATGAAAGCGAACTTCTCTGGCTTGATGTGGACGCGACCTTGCGCCGCCTGACCAAGGATCAGAAATCCATGAACGATTTCTGCCGGCTTTTTCATGGTGGAACCGGCGGCGAACCCGCCTTGAAGACCTACGCGTTTGAAGATGTCACCGCAGGCCTCAACGCCATCGCGCCGTACGATTGGTCCGGCTTCCTCCGCACCCGTCTCGATTCCGTCGCGCCCAAGACTCCCGACGAAGCGCTTCAACACAGCGGATGGCAGCTCATCTTCAACGACCAGCCGAATGAAATTCAAACTGCCCGGGACGAGGTCAAGAAACAAGTGACGCTCATGTATTCGATAGGCTTGATTGCAACCACGGAGGGAATCATTCAGGAGGTAATGTACGATGGACCTTCATTCAAAGCGGGCCTCGGTCCCGGTATGAAAATCACCGAGGTCGCCGGCAAACCCTTCTCGCCCGCGGCCCTGAAAGATTCCGTCGCGGCATCCGCCACCTCACCGGTGCAGCTCACTGTCGCCAATGGCTCTCAGGTGCAGATCTACTCAATCGATTACCACGGCGGCCAGCAATATCCGCATCTGAAACGCTTACAGAACCGGCCGGATGTTCTCGACGAGATTTATCGTCCGCTGGCGCCGTGAAGATCGAGCGAACCGGCAATGAAAGCGCGGCGCGATCTCCGAATCAATACCCTGCGGTTGGCACGCCAAGTATTTGGAATGAAACCTGGAATTGGGCCAATGCGCGGCCGGAGCGGGCGAACAACCGCCCGTCCGCTTCGGCCAACGGGAGCTTAGTCGAGTTGGACTGCCTGCAGGTTACCCTTGAAACTTACCTGCGTTACCTTACCTTGGTCCGAAAGAACCTGCGACGTCGGAGGCTTTGCCGGGAGTTGGATCCAGTGGCACGGGACTTTGCCAATCACTTTGCCGTGCTGCAGAATGGAGAGTTCATTCTGCCCGTCCACCGCCTCCAATGAATATTGGCCGGGCTTCAATTGTATTTGGCCAATCGTGGTGGGTTCATGGATCTCGTAGGTAGCGGAGTTTGCTCCGGAGGCATTCTTGGCGGCAAAAACGGGCGCTGCCAAAAGAAGGACTGCTAATGCTGCGAACGTTCGCGTTGCTCGGATGCGCATTTGCGTCTTGGCTCCTATGGTAAAGAAATTGTCCAGAGAGAATCGAGCATAACTACTGGATCTCCGTGGCTGGGCGCTGCACGTGTCAATCGCCGTCAATGGACAGACGTCCTCTTAGTTAGAGGCGCCGTTCCCATATTCGGTTCCACAATTGCGAAGTTAGCCGTCAAGTCTCCGTGCCGGCCGTCGTCCCGTTCTGGCAACTGCCTGAGAACACAGCTTGTTACGGGGCATCAACCGTCAGACCTCCCAGCCCCGCGGCACTGCGTATTTCTGCGGATTGACACCAAACCGAGGAAATAGCATCGTTCCCCTTTCTAATTCCCTCGGAGGGCTCCGATGCGGCCATCGAGGAGACACTGTCTCTCGGCATCGCTCGCGCTGCTGGCATCCGCGCTGCTCGCCCCGCAAGCGATTGCCGAAACTCTGACGATCACCAGTTCTCCGCCCGGCGCCGCCGTCGAAATCAACGGCTCAGTTGCCGGGACCACGCCCTACAGAACGGAGTTTCCCGGCGGATACTTCCACAAGACTCGCACCGTCTTCGGGGCGCGCCTCGATCATTCGATGGTGGTTCGAGTTTCGAAGGACGGCTACCTCACCGAACAGCTCACGCTGACGCAGGGGCCGTTTGAATGGGTCGCCGTCAACGGTCGCCACCACGGAAACTATTTCCTTCTGAAGTCGGGCCGCTTCGATATCAAGCTCGATCCCATCTCCTATGGAAGCGCGCCGGTCGAAACAATCGCTCATGAGGGCCCATTGCGTCCCGCTACCAGCTCGTCGTTTCGATCGGAAGAGAGCGAGGCGCAGCAACAGATCGGCAGCGTGACGGTCGCCTCGGACCCACCGGGTGCGGATATCTACGTGGACGGAAAGTTTGTGGGTCAGACCCCTTCGACCATCCGACTTGCGAGCGGGCCTCATCGCGTCGAAGTAAAATCCGAGGGTAAGCACGGCTGGGAGCGCGATCTCGAAGTTCTCAAGGACAGCCAGCTCACGCTGCATCCGGTGCTCAGCGCATCGCCCTAACGCCGCGTATTGGCAAACGCTGTGCCCTTTGCCCTCAACCTGCAACAGCGTTCCAGCGTGGACACTTCCTCACCAGCGCTATGATCTTGGCGCGTGATTCCCGTGCTATCCTCGCCCGTGAAGCAACTGCGATGAATCGCGTCCAACTTATGAGCGCCCCCGCTTCATTCTTGCCGTGACGCAAATCCCGGAGAGCCACGAGCCCGGAGTCGCATCGCGGCGCTATGCGTTCTTGGTCGCCGCGGGAATTTTCCTGAGCCGTGTCTCGGGGCTCGTCCGGGACCGGGTCTTCGCACATTATTTCGGACTTTCTGCGACGGCAGACGCTTTCAAAGCTGCACTGCGGATTCCGAATTTCCTGCAAAATCTGTTTGGGGAGGGCGTGCTCTCCGCGTCTTTCATTCCCGTGTACGCCAGCTTACTGGCGCGAGATGACGACGAAGAGGCGCGCCGCACCGCAGGGGCTGTCGCTTCCCTGCTGGTGCTGGCTACTTCCATTCTTGTCCTGATCGGGGTTCTCGGGGCACCCTGGCTGACCTACGCGCTTGCCGCCGGCTTTTCCCCTGAAAAGCGCGAGCTGACCGTCCGCATCGTGCGCATCCTCTTTCCGGGCGTGGGACTTCTGGTCTTCTCCGCCTGGTGTCTCGGAGTCCTCAATAGCCACCGACGTTTTTTCCTTTCCTATTCCGCGGGTGTGATTTGGAACGCCGCAATGATCGCGGCGATGCTGGGCTGGGGAGGTCACTCTGCACAGGATCGGCTGGCAATCATTCTGGCGTGGGGCTCGGTCGTGGGCAGCGCCTTGCAAGTGGGAGTGCAGTTGCCCGTTGTGCTGCGCCTGCTCGGAGGTCTTCGCCTTTCGCTAAGCCGCCAGACGAAAAATGTGAAAACGGTTGTTGTCAATTTCTTTCCCGTCTTCTTCAGCCGCGGCGTCGTGCAGATCAGCGCTTACGTGGACGGATTTATCGCCAGCTTCCTGCCCACAGCCGCCGTCTCCGCACTCGCCAGCGCGCAGCTTCTCTACACATTACCCGTCAGCTTGTTCGGCATGTCGGTTTCCGCCGCCGAATTGCCGCAGATGTCCGGCGCCGTTGGCAGCGAGAGCCAGGTGGGCGAAATACTGCGCATGCGACTCAATGCAGGACTCCGCCAGATCGCTTTTCTCGTCGTGCCGTCCGCGGCGGCGTTTCTGATATTGGGGGACGTGATCGTAGGCGCGATTTACCTTACCGGGCGGTTCACGCAAGAGGACGTGACCTACGTGTGGGGCATCCTCGCTGGCGCGACGGTTGGCCTGCTCGCTTCCACGCTTGGGCGGCTCTACTCTTCCACATATTACGCGTTGCGCGACCCGCGCACGCCGCTGCGCTTCGCCATCGTCCGCGTGGCCCTGACGTCAATTCTCGGTTATTTCTGCGCGCTTCCGTTGCCGCGCATGCTGGGGATCGAACCCCGCTGGGGTGTTGCCGGCCTCACCATCTCCGCCGGAATTGCGTCGTGGGTCGAGTTCCATCTCTTACGGCGTACTCTGAACCGCCGGATAGGCCGCACGGGACTACCCGCCGACTTCCTCGCAAAGCTCTGGGCGACGGCTCTGGTGGCTGCGGCAGCTGGTTGGGCGATTCACCGATACTGGGGAAATCAGGTTCTGGGCCATTTGTATTTTCTCCCTGTGGGGTTGCGTCCGATTCTTCTCGCCGTCCTTGTTTTGGGACCGTACGGAATTATTTACTTCGCGGGGACGTGGGCCTTGGGGCTCGCGGAAGCTCGCGCTCTCTTCAGCCGATTCCTCAGACCGACAAGGGCGGCCAAATAACGCGCGCAGGCATACGTCGCCATCGCTTCAAAATCGCCGGCTGAGAGATCTTCTAGATATGGGAATTAGAATTTGAAAACAACAGCGACGGCGACTTTCGGACTGTATTGATAGGTTCCGAAGTAACGCGTCCCCACCATGTCCGCGCCCACCCGGTACGCAATCTTACGCTGGTGTATGTTGAGGTCCACACCGCCGCCGACTTCGTAGGTAAACGACGTCTGACTGCCGAACGCCGTTTGCGGCAGGAAGTGCGATCCACCGACCAGGCCGTGCCCCCAAACCTCTAGGCCTCGCGGAGCGGCCCAGCGAAAGCGCGGCCCGCCCATTCCCTGCACATACTTCGCGCTCAGCCCCTGTATGGATCCCCACGCGCCGATGAACTCGCCCTCTGCACCGACCCAATGCCCGCGAGGATAATAGACCATCCCCAGATTGAGGCCGTTCATGTTCAGCGTCACGTTGGGCACAAGATAGAATCGGAAAAATGTATAGCCGGCGCTTGCTTGCCAGTTGTAGTTCTCGTGAACGTTGTACACGCTCGGCGGCTGTTGGTCGGCTGAACTGGAACCGGGCTCACCGGAGCCAGCCGCGCTCAGTCCGTTCGCAGCGACAGGGGCCGGCGTTGTCGCCACGGCGTATAGCGACGGCGCCCCGGGCGCCAACGCAGTGGTGTCGGAAGCCGCAGCCGCGAACGGCAAAGAAGAGTTGTCTGGATTGGCCTGCGCGCCCGCCACAGCCGCAAGTAGTAGGATTGCCGCGAATAGGAATGCCGTCTGCTTCATCGCCTATCTCCCCAGGAAGCGTCCCAACGCTTCTCGCCTGCCTTCTCAATTTGAGCCACAACAGGCCGATGTGTCCACTCCAAATTCACTGTTGGGACTAAGAAAGTTACTCATTGGTTGCCTCGCCAGCAGAACTGGCCCGGTCGGCGCCAATTTTCCGAAAGACAAAAACCCAATCGGGCCAACGCTCCTGTGCTAGAATTGCGTTTGAGTTTACGACGGTTGAGGTTTGTCCGGACTGCATCTGCCTGACGGGTACGGAGTTAGAGGCGACTTCGCATGAAGAACATCCAAGGCTGGGACGCTGATAGGGCTTTGTCGCGAATCCAGGAATTGGAGCGCATCCCCGGCGCCCTTCTGCCGATCCTGCACGCGCTGCAAGAAGAGTTCGGCTACGTCGACAAGGCCGCGATTCCGCTTGTCGCCAGCGCGCTCAATCTTTCCCATGCCGAAGTGCACGGAGTCCTAAGCTTCTATCACGACTTTCGCCGCGCCCCGGGCGGACGCCACGTCCTGAAGGTGTGCCGCGCCGAGGCCTGTCAATCCATGGGCTGCGAGAAGATGATCCGGCACGTCGAGAATCGCCTGGGAGTGAAATTGGGAGAGACCACCGAAGACCGCAGCTTCACGGTGGAACCAGTCTACTGCCTTGGTAATTGCGCGCTGTCGCCCGCGGTCATGCTCGACGGAAAACTGTACGGCCGAGTTTCTTCGGAAGTAGCCGATTTTCTAATTGATGACGCCAAGAGGCACGCATGAGTTTGAAGATCTTCGTGCCCGGCGACGCGGCCGCACTTTCGGTTGGCGCCGAGGGCGTTGCCAAAGCTATCGCCGAACAGATTGCCTCGCGCCGACTGGATGCCTCTTTGGTCCGCAATGGCTCGCGTGGCATGTTCTGGCTCGAGCCGCTGGTCGAAGTTGAAACGCCTCGCGGCCGCATCGCTTACGGTCCCGTGACTGCGGACGAAGTGCCGGGCTTGTTCGACGCCGGATTCCTCGATGGCAAGCCGCACCGCCTTCATCTCGGCCCTACGGAAGAAATTCCTTACCTGAAAAAGCAGGAGCGCCTGACTTTCGCGCGCTGCGGCATCACCGATCCCCTCTCGCTATCCGATTACGTGAGCCACGGCGGCTACCGCGGACTCGAGCGGGCGCTAACGCTCACTCCGCAGGCGATCGTGGAAGAGGTCACCAACTCAGGACTCCGCGGGCGTGGCGGCGCGGGTTTTCCGACCGGCATCAAGTGGCGAACCGTTCTCAACACTGCCTCCGATCAAAAATATATTGTCTGCAACGCGGATGAAGGCGACAGCGGCACCTACGCGGATCGCATGATTATGGAAGGCGATCCGTTCGTCTTGATCGAAGGCATGACTATTGCCGGATTTGCCGTCGGCGCCACCAGCGGCTATATCTACATCCGCTCGGAATATCCCCATGCGTTTCGGCAGATGCAGCGCGCCATCGCCATCGCCTACGACAAGGGCTACCTCGGTGAAAATGTCGCGGGGAGCGGCAAGAAATTCGACCTCGAGCCGCGCATGGGCGCGGGAGCATATATTTGCGGCGAGGAAACCTCCCTGCTTGAAAGCCTGGAAGGCAAGCGTGGCCAAATCCGTTTCAAGCCTCCGGTGCCCGCGATCAAAGGCCTGTTCGGCCAGCCGACCGTGGTCAACAACGTGATTTCGCTCGCCACCGTACCCATCATTCTCGACAAGGGTGCGCAGTATTACCGCGATTTCGGGATGGGAAAGTCCCGCGGCACGCTGACGATTCAACTCGCGGGAAATATCAAACACGGCGGCCTGGTGGAAAAGGCATTCGGCCTCACGCTGCGCGAGGCGATCTTCGATTTCGGCGACGGCACCTCTTCCGGGCGCCCGGTGCGCGCCGTCCAAGCCGGCGGGCCGCTGGGCGCGTATTTCCCCGAATCGCTGCTCGATACGCCGCTCGACTATGAGGCGTTCGCCGAGAAAAAGGGCATGCTCGGTCACGGTGGCATCGTAGTCTTCGACGACACCGTCGATCTCGCGCATCAAGCGCGCTTCGCCATGGAATTCTGCGCGGTCGAAAGCTGCGGCAAATGCACGCCCTGCCGCGTCGGCTCCACGCGCGGCGTCGAAGTGATCGACAAAATCATCGCCAACCAGGACCGGGTGAAGAACCTCGAACTCCTCGGCGATTTGTGCGAAGTGCTGACAGACGGCTCCCTTTGTGCGCTGGGCGGCTTGATTCCCTTCCCCGTGCAGAGCGCGATCCGCCATTTTCCGGAAGATTTCGAGAAGCCGGCGCCTTCGCCACCGGCTCGAGCAACCGGCCATACTCAGGAGAATCAATCATGGCGCTAATTCGACAAAGCGATTACGGGACGCCAAAACGAAATTCCGAGACGCTCGTCACGCTAGAGATTGACGGCAAACCGGTGACCGTCCCGGCCGGCACGTCCGTCATGCGCGCAGCGGCCGAAGTTGGTGTCCAGGTGCCAAAGCTCTGCGCCAGCGACAACCTCGAGCCGTTCGGCTCCTGCCGCCTGTGCCTGATCGAAGTAGAAGGACGAAAGGGCACGCCCGCGTCCTGCACCACTCCCGCCGAGCAGGGCATGAAGGTACGCACGCAGTCTCCGAAGCTCTCGAAATTGCGAATGGGCGTGTTGGAACTGTACGCCTCCGATTATCCGCGCGATATGTTTGAGAACTCTGCCAGCGGCAACACCGAGTTTCAGCAAATGGTCACGGCCGTGGGACTTCGCGACGTCCGCTACGGCTACTCCGGCAAGAATCATCAGAGCGCCGAAAAAGACGAATCGAATCCCTATTTTGAATTCGATCCCGCGAAGTGCATTGTCTGCTCGCGCTGCGTGCGCGCCTGCGAGGAAGTGCAGGGCACCTTCGCATTGACCATTGACGGGCGCGGCTTTGCTTCCGCGGTCTCGGCCGGCGACAAGCCTTTTCTCGAATCCGAGTGCGTCTCCTGTGGCGCATGCGTACAGGCGTGTCCGACCGGCAGTCTTCTGGAAAAATCGGTGATCGAGAATGGTCAACCGGATCGCAGCGTCGTCACCACCTGCGCCTACTGCGGCGTAGGCTGCTCCTTTGTTGCCGAACTCAAGGGCGACGAAGTCGTCCGCATGACGCCGGATAAAGCGGGCAAGGCGAATCACGGCCACTCCTGCATCAAGGGACGTTTCGCGTGGGGCTATACCACGCACAAGGACCGCATCCTGAAGCCCATGATCCGCGCCAAGTTCACCGATCCCTGGCGCGAAGTCAGTTGGGAAGAAGCCATCGGCCACGCCGCCGGCGAATTCAAGCGCATCCAGGCAAAGTACGGACGCGATTCGATCGGCGGCATCACCTCTTCGCGCTGCTCGAACGAAGAAACCTTCCTGGTTCAGAAGATGGTCCGCGCCGCATTTGGCAACAACAACACCGACACGTGCGCCCGCGTCTGCCATTCCCCTACGGGCTATGGCATGTCGACCACTTTGGGAACCTCCGCCGGGACGCAGGATTTTGACTCCGTCGAAGCAGTCGACGTCATCATGATCATCGGAGCGAACCCCACCGACGCGCATCCGGTGTTTGCCTCGCACATGAAGCGCCGCCTGCGCGAAGGCGCGCGGCTCATCATCATCGATCCCCGGCGCATCGATCTGGTCAAGACGCCGCACGTTCAGGCCGATTACCATCTCCCGCTTCTGCCGGGTACCAACGTCGCCATGATCAATTCGCTCGCGCACGTCGTGGTCACCGAGGGCCTGGTGGATGAGCCCTATGTCAAGGAGCGCTGCGATCTTGTCGCCTTCGAGCAGTGGCGCAAATTCGTCGCGCAGGAGAAAAATTCTCCGGAGGCCATGGAAAAATTCACGGGCGTTCCCGCGGCCGATGTCCGTGCCGCGGCCCGGCTCTATGCCACCGGCGGCAGCGGAGCGATCTATTACGGCCTCGGCGTCACCGAGCACAGCCAGGGATCAACAATGGTCATGGGTATGTGCAACCTGGCGATGGCTACCGGCAACATCGGCAAGAACGGCGTCGGCATCAATCCGCTGCGCGGGCAGAACAACGTCCAGGGCTCCTGCGACATGGGCTCGTTCCCGCACGAGTACTCGGGCTACCGGCACGTTTCTGGGACGGCCGTGCGCGAGTCGTTCGAAAAGGAGTGGCATGTCCCGCTGCAGTCCGAGCCCGGCCTGCGCATCCCCAACATGATCGACGCCGCCGTGGATGGCACGTTCAAGGGAATTTACATTCAGGGCGAGGACATCGTTCAGTCCGACCCGAACACGCAACACATCTCCGCCGGTCTCGCGGCAATGGAATGCGTCGTAGTCCAGGACCTCTTCCTGAACGAAACCGCGAGCTACGCGCACGTGTTTCTGCCCGGCTCATCGTTCCTCGAAAAGGATGGGACCTTCACGAACGCGGAGCGGCGCATCAGCCGCGTGCGCAAGGCGATCGAACCCATGGCCGGTCTGGCCGATTGGGAAGCGACGATGGCTCTTTCAAACGCGCTCGGCTATCCGATGCACTATAACCACCCGTCCGAAATCATGGACGAGATTGCGCGCCTCACGCCGACCTTCGCCGGCGTCAGCTACGAAAAGCTCGACCGGCTCGGCAGCCTGCAGTGGCCCTGCAATGACAAGGCACCCGAGGGCACGCCGGTGATGCACATCGGAGGCTTCGTGCGCGGCAAGGGCCGCTTCATGATCACCGAATTCGTGCCCACTGACGAGCGCGTCACCGCACGCTTCCCGCTGATTCTCACCACCGGGCGCATTCTTTCGCAGTACAACGTCGGCGCGCAAACGCGCCGCACGCCGAACAACACCTGGCACGACATGGACGTGCTTGAAATCCACCCATCCGACGCCGAAGATCGCGGCATCAAGGAAGGCGATCTCGTTTCGCTCGCCAGCCGCGAAGGCGACATCACTCTGCCCGCCCGCATTTCCGAGCGCATGCAGCCCGGTGTGGTCTATACCACCTTCCATCACGCCATGACCGGCGCCAACGTCGTCACCACCGAGTTCTCTGACTGGGCCACCAGCTGCCCCGAGTACAAGGTGACGGCCGTGCAGGTCCAGCTCGCCCGGCACATGTCCGAATGGCAGGAGCAATACCTCGAGACGCGCAAACAGACTACGCGCATCGAAAAAGAATCTACGGCAAACGACTGAGCCATGGAAGCCGAAAACATGATCCACATGGCGAATCAGATCGCTCTCTTTTTCGCCAGCTACCCGAAGGACGAAGCCGTGGCCGGCGTCGCCGATCATCTCCAGAAATTCTGGGAGCCTCGCATGCGCAAGCAGATCACCGAGTACGTCGCGCATGGCGGCAGCGGCCTGCACGAGTACGCCCTCGAAGCCGTCAAGCGCCTCCACTAGCCCTGGTTCCGCGGGCGCGGGAGCTCAAGGATTAGATGTAGCGCCGCGGTTTTCAGCGCGGCATTCTGTCGTTCTCTGCGTTGTCTCTGCGTCCCCTGCGTCTCTGCGGCGGGGGGTGTTTAAACGGCTTACGTTTTCGCTGTGCGCTCTGTGCCGTCTCGCTGTCCTCTGTGTCAAATCTCTGGTCCTTCCTGCTCCGCCGAGCGCTCCTTGCAAAATTCCACGATCCGCGCCTCGGACCAAAACCGCTCCTCGCCGCCTTCCTCCGAAATAAACCCACAATGCCCGCCATGGAGCGGAGCCACAAGTCGAATGTTGGGGTTCTCGCGAATCGCCTCCCGCTCGAATGTCGAAAACGGCACGAACGGATCGTCCTGCGCCGTCAGTATCAGGGTCGGTCTTCGAATCGCCGCCAGCACGTGCATGGCGCTCGATCGCGCGTAGTAATCGTCCGCTCCTTCGAACCCGCAGAATCGCGCCGTGATCGTTTCATCGAAATCGCGCACCGAGCCGATGCGGCCCATCCCGTCGAATGAATAGAGCCCCGCGAACATCCGCGCCTTGCGCCGCATCCGGGCCTTCAGTTTCCATACAAAGTGCCTGCTATAGACGAAATTCCGCGCCTCGCCCAGCGCGTCCGCGCACGCAGCCAGATCGAGGCAGGGCGCGACGGCTACAATTCCGCGCAGTTCCTCCGGCGCCGACTCGCCGAGTTCGCCCGCCATCTTTAGCACTAGATTGCCGCCCATCGAATAACCCGCGAAAAATATCGCCGGCAACCTGTCGCGTTCCACCAATTCCAGCAACACCGCCCGAAAATCGCCGCTCCGCCCCGAATGGTAAAGCGTCGGCGTCAGACGTTCCGTGCCGCCGCAATTCCGCTGGTTCAGCCGCACCACGTTGAAACCTGCCGCGCTCGCCTTCTCCGCGCAGCCCTTCATGTATCCGGATTCGCTCGATCCTTCCAGGCCGTGCAACAGCACGAGCGTCGGGTGCTTGCGGGGCTCCTCCTGCCAGTGGCAGTCGCCGCGCACCTGCGTTCCCTCCTCGACGTCGAAGAGCCTCGGCGATGCGGCAGGCAGCTGCGGAAACTTTCGTGGCCAGAATGCGGCCGCAATGGTCATCAGGTGAGCGTTGCGAAGGGAGCGGCGCGGGAGAAAGTCTTTCACCGCGTTCTATGGTAGGCACTCCGCACCATCTGCGCAACCGTCGGCAGCAGGTCGAGGAGTGTAATGGAAGATTTCTTTCGTAGCGCCGATCTTCAGACCGGCATCTTCGCTTTGACGGTAAACGGGCTCTACAGCTTGCGAAGAAGCGTGCAGTCTAGGGGGTCGGAGCTTCAGCTCCGACATAAAGGGATTGCGCTCGATGCGCTTTAGCGCCTGAGGGCACTCTTTGTGGCCTTCTTCCGCAGCCTGTCTAGCCGAAAACTCGCATCCAGGCCCATTCCATGAACGTCACCCCGGCAAATCCAGCCGCGAGATACGCGGCCATGTAGAGAATCATGAATGCGCTGGCAGTGAACGTGTCCTTCACCGAAAGGTGGCGCGACGAAGGCTCCCAGGCCGGACGAATCGCTCCGCGCGATCGCGCGGGCATCGGCGCTAGAAGAGGTCCAGCGTGAGTGACGATCCCGGCTTGTTCATTCATGCCGCGAGTGTATCCGCCCGCCCAAAAACATTCCAATTCAAGTTTTCGTTCGAAAGAATCAGATTTGTATATGGACGACGTATGAGCGACCGCCCGACAATCCACGACGATTGTCATCCCGCCTGCCCTGACGCAGAGAGGGAGCGAGGCCGCCGTCCGACCGACGAGGGATCTGCTTCTCCCGTTGCCTTCGTAGCGGCCGTCTTTCCCGAACTTTGGGTCCGGATCGTTTATTGACCGGGAAGGCAGGCAGCTTTGCTTCGATTTCTTGATATTGCGCCGCTCCGAGCTTGTCTTACGAACCTGCCGAATTCTGTCGTTTAGACTGGGCTGCGATTCTTTGTTTTCAGCAGGTTAGGGGCGTTTCTAATCGCCACTGTGTCGATTAGAAATACGGTGATTGATGAGCGGTGAATCGTGATTCGTCTGCTCCCTTCCTTTGTCAGGACAAGCCGGCGCTACAAGAAGCGACCGCAGAAACAAACGCGAGGCATCCGTCGAAGGGTTACTGCGACCGCGGTTGCTGGAAGCTGGGGCTTACGAGCTCCATGCGCCAGACCGGACCGTCAGAAGTGAGAGGCCCTTCGGATCCTACGAAACTCGGGGCGGTGCCGCCAACGACCCAGAATTGAGTATCGGGAGGCTGCTTGCCGAAGAGGGGCGCAATCAAACCGGCGAGTCCGCCGATTTTTATTTTCATCAGATAGCGCATCGCCTTGTGCGGCGAACCGCCGGTGAGGAACGATTCCTCGCTTTGCGGAGCGATCGAGAGCTTGACGAGCCTGGGCTTCGGCGTGAACGCCAAAAGGGAGAGCATGGTGGGACGGTTCGTTGGGACGTCCTTGATGATTACGGGAAGCAATCCGTTGGCAAGGTCAGACGGCAGAGTGAGTTTCTGCTTTATTTCTGTTGGCTTGCCGTTCGCGGTGTACTGGACGCGTACTTCGCCGGTCGCCGCGTCAATCGAACTCTCCATCGGAGCCTTGAATGCGGGACCCTTTTGGATCACGTGGTCCGACACCAGGCGGAATTTGTCGTGCTGCGTGAAGACGACCGTGTCGTCGTAGAGCGAGCCGTCTTTGAATTTGAAGGTCAGGTGGAGCGTCACGCTCCCGTCCTTTTCGACCTGTGTAAGCTCGCCATCGGCGATTTTCGTTCCGCTATGCGTCCGCAGAGCCAGGTAACCGTGCGTGACTCCTTCCGCGTACCGGACGGCGACCTGATCCGCCGGGGCTGCGTTTGCTCGAAGTAATGGCGCGATGCAGAGCAAAGCGAGAATGAGAGTTCGCATGGAACGTGGTCTCCGGTCCGGGCCGAGGAGCGAAATTCCTTCGCTCCCATGGTAGCTTGCGTGGGGAGGCGAAGCCATCGGGAACATGCTGCAGTGAGGGCGTGAAGATCATGATGCGAGGTGGATGGCGAAGGCGAAGAGAGTTCCCTCGTCGGCCACAAATCGGCCTCGCTCGAGATAACAATCCTGATCGGATTGTCACCCGCCTTGCTTTCAGCTGCCGATGGGCCTAGAATTATCTTTCGATGCATGATTGTCGTCCTCTACAAGAGAAGCTTTTTCCAGCCCAGCGAGCGATGCTGGGCTTTGCTGTTTTCAGGGAGCAAATCCATCCACCCTTCGCAGTTAATCAGAGAAATCAGGAGAGAGAATGATTGACGGACCTGTCCCCGAAGCGCTGACTTTTGACGACGTGCTG
The DNA here is from genome assembly GCA_963752925.1 of uncultured Acidobacteriota bacterium. Lineage (GTDB taxonomy): Bacteria > Acidobacteriota > Terriglobia > Acidiferrales > UBA7541 > Palsa-295. Next base: position 182,675 of record CAVVZY010000001.1, read on the forward strand.
CTGCTCCCGGGAAAATCCTCGGTGCTGCCGACGCAGGCTGACACGCGCACGTGCCTTTCGCGCAAGATCGCGCTGAATATTCCGATCGTGGCCGCGGCGATGGATACCGTCACCGATGCGCGCCTGGCCATCGCCATCGCGCGCCAGGGCGGCATCGGGTTCGTTCATCGCAACATGACCATCGAGCGCCAGGCCGAGGAGGTCGACAGGGTAAAACGCTCGGAAAGCGGAATGATCGTGGACCCCGTCACCATCGGCCCGGAGATGTCCGTGCGCCAGGCGCTCGACATCATGAACAAGTACAAGGTCTCCGGGCTACCGGTCACGCGCGGGCAGCGCCTCGTCGGGATCTTGACGAACCGCGACCTGCGCTTCGAGCGCAACCTCGATCAGCCGGTCAGCAGCATCATGACCAAGGACGGCCTGGTCACAGTGCCGGTCGGCACCACACTCGAAGAAGCCGAGCGCATTCTGCAGACGCACCGCATCGAGAAGCTTCTGGTTGTGGACAAGGATTACAACCTCAAGGGCCTGATCACCGTAAAAGACATCCAGAAAAAACTCGAGTTCCCCAATGCGACGAAAGACGAACAGGGCCGCCTGCGAGTGGGTGCGGCCATCGGCGCGACGGGCGATTTTCTGGAGCGCGCGGAGGAAATGGCCCGCGAAAAAGTGGACGCGCTGGCCATTGATACGGCGCACGGCCATACCACGCGCGTGATGGACGCGATTCGCGCCGTGAAGCACAGGCTTCCCGAGATGCAGCTTCTCGCCGGCAACGTCGCTACCGCCGAAGGCGCGCGCGACCTAATCGCGCTCGGCGTGGACGGCCTCAAAATCGGCATCGGTCCCGGTTCGATCTGCACCACGCGCATCGTCACCGGTGCCGGCGTGCCGCAGATCACGGCCATCGCCGAATGCGCGCGCGCGGCTCTGGGCAGCGGCGTTCCCATCATTGCCGACGGCGGCATCAAGTTTTCGGGCGACATCACCAAGGCCATCGCCGCGGGCGCGTCGGCGGTGATGATCGGCAGTCTCTTCGCCGGCACCGAAGAATCGCCGGGCGAGACGATTCTGTACCAGGGCCGCACGTTCAAATCCTATCGCGGCATGGGATCGCTCGGCGCCATGGAGGCCGGATCGGCGGACCGCTACGCGCAGGAAACCGCCGAGCGCGGCAAATCCGTTCCCGAAGGCATCGAAGGCCAGGTGCCGTTCAAGGGACCTCTCGCGGGGCTCGTGGAGCAGCTCGTCGGCGGGCTGCGCAGCGGAATGGGTTACTGCGGCGTCCAGAATTTGAAGGAATTGCAGGAGCGGAGCAAGTTCATCCGCATCTCCTCGGCAGGCCTGCGCGAAAGCCACGTCCACGACGTGATCATCACCCGCGAAGCGCCGAATTACAGGCTCGAGTAATGCAGCTCGGCGCCTCCGGAGAACTCTAGAGTGCGCTGGCTGAAGACGTGGTGGCCCGCGCTCGCTTGGGCCGTGGTCATTTCCGGATTTTCAACCGGCGCGTTCACCGCGGAGCATACCAGCCGCATCATCATTCCGATTCTGCACTGGCTTTTGCCAAACGCTCCGGCAAAAACTCTCTACGCGATTCATCACATCATTCGCAAGTGCGGGCACTTCACCGAATACTTCGTTCTGAGCTTGCTGATTCTGCGCGGAATTCGCGCGGGACGGCCCGGCTCGCGCTTCGCCTGGGCGCTCGCCGCCATCGCCATCGTCGCCTGCTACGCCTCGCTCGATGAGCTTCACCAGCGCTTCGTGCCTGGGCGCACCCCGGCCGTCGGAGATGTGCTTATCGACACCAGCGGAGGAATCGCGGCGCAGGCGATTGCGGCGCTGGTGATGCTGTGGGGCCACGTGCGACAGAAGCAAAAGGAAGAAGCAGGCGCTCAAACGGGCGCCTGAAAAACAAAAGTCCCAGGCGAGGCCTGGGACTTTGATGCGTTTCCCGTGGAAGTCGCGCGGCGAACTGAAAATTCTTCGCTGCGGCGATTCGTTATTTTGTGGCGACCGCTTCCTTCTCTTCTTTTTCTTCCGGAGCCTCTTCGGCGGCGCCCTTCCGCGGCTTCTTTTCCTTTTTCTTCAACTCCGAGCCGAGGAATTCCAGGATCGCGAGTTCGGCTCCGTCGCCAATGCGCCAACCGGTGCGGATGATCCGCGTGTAGCCTCCGGGACGATCGGCGAAGCGCGGCGCGAGATCGGAGAAGAGCTTCTGCGTCGCGCTGGGGGTCATCAAGTACGAAGCGGCCTGCCGGCGAGCGTGAAGCGAATCGCGCTTGCCGAGCGTGATCATCTTCTCGGCGATGGGACGAGTCGCTTTCGCGCGCAGAATGGTCGTGTGGATGCGCCCGTGCTCGATGAGGTTCGTCACGAGATTGCGCAGCACGGCGCGACGATGCGCCGGCTGCTTGCCGAGTTTGGAGCCTGATCTTAGGTGTCTCATCTTTTCAGTCCCTGGCCTTTGAAAACAACTACATAGCCGTGGTTTCCTCCGGTGGAGGCGGTGCGGTCTGGCTTGGAAGCGGCGGCCAAATCACGCGGCCGTGATCGTCGAACTTCATTCCGAGGCTCAAGCCCATCTTGTGCAGGATGTCCTTGATCTCGTTTAGCGACTTGCGGCCGAAGTTCTTGGTTTTCAGCATTTCGGACTCGGTCTTCTGAACCAGCTCGCGCAGGTTCTGAATATTGGCGTTCTTCAAGCAATTGTAGGATCGCACGGAAAGCTCGAGCTCTTCGACCGAGCGGTCGAGAAATTCGAGGCGCGGGTCGGCGTAGTTCTCGACTGCCTCTTCGGGAAGGTCCGGCTGCTCCTCGAAATTGATGAAGATGCTCATGTGGTCCTTGATGAGCTTCGAGGCGAGGCCGATGGAGTCCTGCGGCGTGATCGCGGCATTGGTCCAGACCTCGAGCGTCAGCTTCTCGTAGTCGGTCATCTGACCGAGGCGAGCCGCTTCGACGGCGTAGTTGACCTTGCGCACCGGCGAATGAACGGAGTCGATCGGGATATAGCCGATGGGCAGGTCTTCGTCGAAGTTGCGGTCGGCGGCGACGTAGCCGCGGCCGTTCTTGATGCGCAATTCGAGCTCGAGTTTGCCGCCTTCGCTCACCGTGGCGATGTAAATGTTCTTGTCGAGCACGGCGATATCGGCGTCTTCCTCGATCTTCGCGGACGTAACCGGCCCCGGAACATCCACATTGAGCGTGATCGTCTTGGACTGGTCCGTGTTCAGCTTCAGCGGAACCTGCTTCAGATTGAGAATGATGTCGGTTGCGTCCTCGACGACGCCGGGAATCGGCGAAAATTCGTGCAGGACGCCTTCGATCTTCACGGCGGTGATAGCCGCGCCCTCGATCGAGCTCAGCAGAGCGCGCCGCAGAGCGTTACCGACCGTGGTTCCCCAACCGCGCTCAAACGGCTGCGCGGAGAATTTTCCGTACTTGTCGGTGAGCGTCTCGGGTTCCGCCGCCAACCGCTTTGGTTTCTGAAAGCCTTTCCACATGATTACCCTTCCTCCCGGCCCGCTCGCGGCGGACCCTCCAACGATTCAAGAGAAAACAAAAACCGGCGTTACTTCGAGTACAACTCGACGATAAGCTGTTCGTTCATCGGCGGCGTCTGCACGTCCTCGCGGCGCGGCATGGCGACGACCTTGGCCTTGAAATTCGGGCGGTCAATGTCGAGCCACGGCGCGATTCCCTGGCTCTGCGCCAAATTGCGCGCCTCGAGCACCATGGCGTTCTCGTGCATCTTGTCCTTGAGCGCCACTTCGTCGCCCACCTCCACGAGATAGCTGGGAATATTCACCTTTTTGCCCTTCACGCGGATGTGGCCGTGCAGCACGAGCTGACGAGCCTGCGACCGCGATCCGGCGAGACCCGTGCGATACACGACGTTGTCGAGCCGCCGCTCGAGCATGATGATCAGGTTCGAGCCGGTCGGACCCTTGGTGCGTTCCGACTTCTCAAAGTAGGTGCGGAACTGCCGCTCGAGCAGTCCGTAGGTGCGCTTCACCTTCTGCTTTTCGCGCAACTGGATGCCGTAGCCGACCATCTTCGGCCGGCGCGCCTGGCCATGCTGCCCAGGAACGAAGTTGCGCTTTTCGATCGCGCATTTTTCCGTAAAACACCGGAGGCCTTTCAAGAAGAGCTTTTGCCCTTCGCGACGGCACAGCCGGCAAACCGCTTCACGATGTCGAGCCAATTGCTGTCTCCTTCTGATTCGCGCGTCCCAGGGCTGAAGCCCTGTTTAGTTCAGTCCGTCTTTCGCGGGACTAAAGTCCCGCGCTTCCACCCGAAAACTCTGCCGGGCTAAAGTCCCCGGCGCCACATTCAAATCTCAACCAACACCGGGCGCATCGGGCAGCGCCCCTACAAAATCACAGCCGAGGTGCTAAACGCGGCGGCGCTTGGGCGGACGGCAGCCGTTATGTGGCACGGGCGTCACGTCCTTGATGGCGTTAATGTGAAGCCCAGACGAAGCCAGCGCGCGGACCGCGGATTCACGTCCCGCTCCCGGACCCTTGACGCGCACTTCGACCGACTTCATGCCGTACTGATCGCGCGCCACGCCTGCGGCCGTCATCGCCGCCTGCTGTGCGGCGTAGGGCGTGCCCTTGCGCGAGCCCTTGAAACCCGACGATCCGGCGGAGGCCCAGCTGACCACGCGGCCCTCCGGATCGGTGAGCGTGATGATCGTGTTGTTGAACGTCGCCTGAATGCAGACGAGGCCGTGCGGCACGATCCGCTTTTCCTTTTTCTTGCGAAATTCCTTCTTTCGCTTAGTCGGCTTTGCTCCTGCTGCTGGAGCAGCGGCTGCGTCTTTCGGTTCTTTTGCCATTTGTCGATCTAGCCTTTCAGCGTCCCAGGGCTAAAGCCCCTTCTTTGTTGGTTCCGATTTCGTGGGGCTTAAGCCCCACGCTTTCACCAAAAATCCCCGCAGAACCCAAACTACTTGCGGGCCATCGTTTTCTTCTTCGCTGCGACGGCGCCCTTCCGCGGACCTTTGCGGGTGCGCGCGTTGGTGTGCGTCCGCTGGCCGCGCACGGGAAGATTCCGGCGATGGCGCAGGCCTCGGTAGCACTGAATTTCGATCAAGCGCCGCACGTTCATCTGCATCTCCTTGCGGAGATCGCCTTCGACGCGGCCTTCGGCTTCAATCGCCGCGCGCAGACGCGTCACTTCCTCTTCGGTGAGGTCCTTGATCTTCTTGGTCGCGTCCACGTTGGCCTTTTCGGCAAGCGAACGAGCGCGCGGCTGCCCGATGCCATAGATCGCCGTGAGCCCAACCCAGAGCCGCTTATTCGGCGGAAGATCCACACCTGCGATACGTGCCATATTTCTTTCCTCCCTGCGTTTCCTGCTAGCCCTGGCGCTGACGGTGTTTCGGGTTTACGCAAATCACGCGCACCACCCCGCGACGATGGACGACTTTGCACTTCATGCAGATTTTCTTTACCGATGCTCGAACCTTCATGTTCTCGACTCCGTTTCCTTCGGAACTTCAGGGGCTAAAACCCGGCGCTACATTCAATTCTTAACCGCCGCTTCATTCACGGCCCTACTTGTACCGGTACACGATGCGGCCGCGCGTGAGGTCGTACGGCGAAAGCTCGACTGCCACGCGGTCTCCCGCCAGTATGCGAATGAAATTCTTTCTCATCTTTCCCGAAATGTGCGCGAGCACCTGATGCTTGTTTTCCAGCTCGACGCGAAACATGGCATTCGGCAGCGGCTCGATCACGACAGCCATCACTTCAATGGCGTCTTCCTTGCCACTACCTTCGGCCGACTTCTTCTTTTCCTGCAGAGGTCTTCTCGCCATGCGCTCCCTTGCGACGACTCTTCCAGGGCTCAAGCCCCTCTTGCAGTGGGCTAAATTTCGCGGGGTTAAAACCCCGCGCTTCCACCTGAGAACCGCGACACCCAAACCGGGCCGAAAGCCCCCACCCCAACGAACCGGGGTGAGCTACATGAAACCCGAATCAAATCCAACCCCCGGAAAAAACCTTTACCAGACAGGCCCGGTTGCCTCTCGCGGCCGGGTTAAAATCCACGGCCCCTTGCTCGTGACCGCGACGGTGTGCTCGAAATGCGCCGAATCGCTGCCATCGGTCGTGACCGCCGTCCAATCATCGTCCAGAACGCGGACTCCCGGACCACCCGAATTCACCATCGGCTCGATGGCGAGGACCATGCCTTCCTGCAGGCGCGGCCCTTGTCCAGGGGTGCCGTAGTTGGGAACCTGCGGCTCCTCGTGCATTTTCGTGCCGATGCCGTGGCCCACAAATTCCCTGACCACCGAAAACCCGTTTCCCTCAACCCACTGCTGGACCGCCGCCGAAACATCTCCGAGCCGGTTGCCGGGCCGGACTTTTTCGATGCCGCGCTCAAGCGACTCGCGCGTGATCCGCAGCAGCTTTTCCCGGGCCGGCGTCACTTTCCCGACAGGCACCGTGAGAGCCGCATCTCCAAAATAACCTTCCAGCTCAACGCCAAAATCCATCGAGAGAATATCGCCCTCTCGCACGCGCCGGGATGGCGACGGGATCCCGTGCACCACCTCCTGATTGATCGAGGTGCACACCGAACCCGGGTAACCCCGGTAGCCCTTGAACGCAGGCCGGGCGTGATGCTCGGCCGTGTACGCCTCGGCAAACTCGTCGAGCTCTTTCGTTGCCAGACCCGGCCGGACCATGGCGCGCATCTTTTCGAGGGCGCCCCAGACGATCAGCCCCGCGCGATGCATTTTCTCCAGCTCGGCCGGCGATTTACAGATGACCATTCCGCCCTTCCGCGCGCTTTACGATTTCGCCGAGCGCACGGCTTACTTCGTCCATGCTCGCCGAAGCATCCACTACGTGAAGCACGCCCTGGCGGCGGTAATATTCCGTGAGCGGCTTGGTGGCCCTGTCATACGCCGCAAGCCGCTGTTTCACGACTTCCGCGGTATCGTCGGCGCGCTGCACCAGCTTGCCGCCATCGTTATCGCAAATCCCATCCACTTTCGGCGGCGCGTCATATACGTTGTAAATCTCGCCGCCCACGCTGCACGTCCGTCGGCCCGTAAGGCGCCGCAGTAATTTTTCTTCGCCAACGCTTAAATCCACCACGACCGGTTTGCCGAATCCCTTGCTCTCCAAAATCCGATCCAGCCCCTCGGCCTGCGGCAGGGTCCGGGGAAACCCATCGAAGAGGCATCCTGCGTCGCAATCAGGCTGCGCCAGCCTTTCTTCGATCATCTTCATCACCAACTCGTCGGAAACCAGCTCGCCGCGCTGCATGATCGGCCCGACAACCTTGCCAAGATCCGTGCCGCGGCTGACTGCGTCGCGCATCATGTCGCCGGTCGAAAGGTGCGGCACGCCGCAGAGCTTAGCGATTCGCTTCGCCTGAGTGCCCTTGCCCGCTCCCGGCGGACCCAGAAAAATGAACGCACGATTGATGGCCATCGTCACCGCCGGACCAACGGTATCAACCGCGACGACTGCGCACTCGGCCCTTGCGCACGAATCCCTCGTAATTCCGCATGACCAGCTGCGCTTCCAGCTGCTGCACGGTGTCCATGGCAACACCCACGACGATCAGCAGCGAAGTGCCGCCGAAATAAAACTGCACGCCAAGTCCATCGAGCACGAAGCGCCACATATGACTATCGAACCAGTTCCCGCCGAGCCATATAGGCAAGTGCTGCAAATGGATTCCGGAAATCATCCATTCCGGCAGCAGGCAAACGATCGCCAGATAGACGCCTCCGACGAGCGTCAGGCGCGACAGGATGCGGTTGATATACTCCGACGTGTTCCGCCCGGGCCGAATTCCGGGAACGAAGCCGCCGTTCTTGCGCATGTTGTCCGCCAGCTCCGTGGGATTAAAAATGATACCCACGTAAAAGAAGGCGAAAAAGATGATCATGGCCACGTAAACGACGGTATAGAGTGGCTCGCCCCAGCTGATCATCTTGCCGAAGGCCTGGATGTGCGTCGAGCGATTGCCAAAAATCAGCGCAAACGTCTGCGGCGCAGTGAGCAGCGAGCTCGCGAAGATCGGAGGAATCACGCCCCCGGAATTTACGCGCAACGGAAGATAGGTCATCTGCCCGCCCATCACCTTGCGTCCCATCATGCGCTTGGCGTACTGCACGGGAATGCGCCGCTGGCCCCCCTCGACGAAGACGATGAATGCCACGACCGCGATCATTAGCGCGAGCAAGCCGATAATGGCGATGGGCGTGAACGAGCCCCACTGCTCAGTCTTGATCTTGCCCCAGAGATCGGAAACCGCCGGCGGCAATCCGACCACAATGCCCGTGAAAATGATGAGCGACATTCCGTTGCCGATGCCGCGGTCGCTGATCTGCTCTCCCAGCCACATGATGAATGCCGATCCGGTCGTCAGCGTTAGCATCGTCATCAGAATAAATCGCACGCCGGGATGATAGACGAGCGCCGAACCCGACAAGGTCTGCGATTGAAGCGTGCGCGCGATCGCAAACGACTGAAACGCGCTGAGAACGATGGTCAAGTAGCGCGTGTACTGCGTGATCTTGCGGCGGCCGAGCTCGCCCTCTTTCTGCAGACGCTCGAGATAGGGCCAGACGACCACGAGCAACTGCAGAACGATCGAAGACGTGATGTACGGCATGATGCCGAGAGCGAAAATCGTCAGCCGGCGAAGATTGCCGCCGCTGAAAAGATTGAAAATGCCGAGCGCCGAGCCCTGATACTGCTTGAAGAGCTGCTCCAGCGCATCGGTATTGATTCCCGGCGTGGGAATGTAGCTGCCTAGCCGATACACCGCCAGCAGGGCCAGCGCAAACAGGACGCGTCTGCGCAGGTCGGGAGTGCTGAAGATGTTCCGAAAGGCTTCGAGCAGCTTTCTCATTTCAGGATTTCGATCGTCCCTCCGGCTTGCGCGATTTTTTCCTCCGCCGACTTGCTGAAGGCATGCGCGCGAACCGTCAATGCAATTTTCAATTCGCCATCACCGAGAATTTTCACGCGGTCGCGCACGGCGCGAACGATGCCGCGCGTGTTGAGCGTTTCGGGCGTGACCGTGTCGCCCGCGGCGAAAGCGTTCAAGCTTTCGACGTTGACGACCGCAAACGATTTCGGGAACGGGCTGGAAAAGCCGCGCTTCGGCAAACGCCGGTGGAGCGGCATCTGTCCGCCCTCGAAACCCGGACGGCGCGAATAGCCGCGGCGGGATTGCTGTCCCTTGTTGCCCGCGCCCGCTGTCTTTCCTAGCTTCGAGCCCATGCCGCGCCCCACGCGCACCTTGCGATGGCGCGAGCCGCGCGGTGGTTTCAGATTCGATAGTGTCGGTACCTTGGCCATTTCCGGCTAGTCCTCAATTTTTACGAGATGGTGGACTTTCGCGATCATGCCGCGAACTTCGGGCGTGTCCGGATGCTCGATCACCTGCTGCATCCGGCGGAAGCCGAGGCCGCGAATCGTCTGCCGCATGTCGCGCGGGCAGCCGATGAAGCTGACCACCCACTTGATTTTCAAAGTTCCGGAATTCTTTTTCGTCGTCGCCATAATCTCTCGGTCTTTTTGCGAAAGGAGCGGCTAGGACGCCGCTTCTTCCGGTGTCCTGCCGCGCGATTCCGCGACGCGCGCTGCGTCCTTCAAGTGCAGAAGTGCGTCGAACGTTGCCTTGATCACATTGTGCGGATTCGACGTACCCAGCGACTTCGTCAGCACGTTTTGAATTCCCGCGACCTCCATTACGGCGCGCACCGGGCCGCCGGCGATCACGCCCGTTCCCTCCGGCGCGGGCTTGAGCAGAACTTGCCCCGAGCCGTAAGAACCCAGAACCTGATGCGGGATGGTGGAACCCTTGAGGTTCAGCTTCACCATATTCTTCTTGGCCTGCTCGATCGCTTTGCGGATGGCCATGGGAACTTCGCGAGCTTTGCCCATGCCGAAGCCGGCGTGGCCGCCCTGATCGCCCACGACGACGAGCGCCGAGAAGCTGAGATTCTTGCCGCCCTTCACAACTTTCGTGACGCGGTTGATCGAGACGACTTGATCTTTCAAATTGGCTTGGTTCGCCTGTACGATCCGGCGAACGGAAAGCGTGTCTTTGAGCTCTTGTTTCGACATGGTTTTCAGAACTTCAGGCCCGCCTCACGGGCCGCTTCAGCCAGCGCTTGCACGCGGCCGTGGTACTGATATCCGCCGCGATCGAACACAACCTTGTCGACGCCCTTGGCGCGGGCGCGTTCCGCAATCGCTTTGCCGACAACTTTCGAAGCCGCGATATTGCCGCCGCCCTTGAGCGTCGCGCGCACTTCCTTGTCGAGCGAGCTGGCGGAAACGATGGTGCGGCCCGTGCCGTCGTCAATGACCTGCGCGCGGATGTGGCGACTGGAACGGTGAACGCACAGCCGCGGCCGCTCTTGCGTGCCGGAAATCCTCTTGCGCATCCGCACGTGAATTCGCCGGCGGTGTGCCACACGCGATAATCTTCGGACCGGAGCTGCCACGCTGGTTCTCCTTTTCCTGCCGATCTAGGTTATTCCTAGGCGGCCGCCGTCTTGGCGCCGGCCTTGCCGGCCTTCTTCTTCAGACGTTCGCCGGTGATGCGGACGCCCTTCTGCTTGTACGGATCGGGCGGGCGCAGCCTGCGAAGGTTCGCCGCCACCTGGCCGACCTGATTTTTGTCCGCACCGGAAACCGTCATATGCGTCTGCTTCTCGATCGCAATCTGAATTCCCTCAGGAATCGGAAACTCGATCGGGTGCGAATAGCCGAGCGCGAGGACCACGTTCTTGCCCTTGACCTCGGCGCGATAGCCGACGCCCACGATATCGAGATCCTTCTTGAATCCCAGGGTGACGCCGGTGACGGCGTTGGCGACCAGCGCCCGCGCCAGGCCGTGCAGCGCGCGGTACTGCTCCGCTTCGCGCTTCGCGACCAGCGTGGCGTCCTTTTGCTCGAACGCAATTCCGTGCGGCACGGCAATCGTCATCTTGCCCTTGGGGCCCTGCACTTCCACCGAGCCGGGCTTGATCTGTATCTTCACGCCGGACGGTACCGGAATTATCTTGTTTCCAATTCTCGACATGGCTCTATGAAAACCTCATGTAACAGACTTCGACTACCAAACTTTGTTTACCAGACTTCGCAGAGCAGTTCGCCGCCAACGCCTTCTTTTCGCGCCGACTGGCCGGTCATCAGCCCGCGCGGCGTGGAAAGAATCGAAATGCCCATGCCGCCGACGACGGGACGAATGCCCGTCTTGCCGATGTAGCGCCGCGAGCCGGGCCGCGAGATGCGCTTGAGATCGGTGATCACGCAGTGGCGATCCGGCGTGTAGCGCAAAAAGACGCGCAGCGTTTTCTTGCCCTTCTCTTCCACAACCTTGAAATTCGCGAGGTAGCCCTCTTCCTTCAGGATGCGCGCAATTTCAATTTTCATCTTCGAAGACGGCATCTCCACCCGGGGATGCTTGGCCATGGCGCCGTTTCGAATTCGCGTTAAAAAATCGGCAATAGGATCGGTTGTCATTCTCTCTTCCTTACCAGCTGGCCTTCACCACTCCGGGAATTTCTCCCTTGAGCGCGAGGCCGCGGAAACAAATACGGCACATCTGGAACTTTCGGAGAGTGCCGCGCGCGCGCCCGCAGATCCGACAGCGGTTGCGCTGGCGAACCTTGAACTTCAGCTTGCGCTTCGTCTTCGCGATCTGACTTGTTCGAGCCATGCTCGTTGGTTCTCCTTACGCCGCGCCCTGAGCGCGGAAGGGCACGCCGAGCAGTTTCAACAGCTCGCGTCCCTCTTCATCGCTGCGGGCCGTCGTGGTGATCGTAATGTTCATGCCCTTGATCTTGTCCACGCGGGTGTAGTCGATTTCCGGAAACACCAGCTGGTCCTTCAAGCCCAGCGTGTAATTTCCGCGCCCATCGAACGAATTCGGCGGCAGGCCCTTGAAATCGCGCACGCGCGGGAAAACAATCGCCGATAGCCGGTCCAGGAATTCGTACATTCGCTCGCCGCGCAGCGTGACCATGCAACCGATCGGCATGCCCTTGCGAATCTTGAAGTTCGCAATCGATTTCTTCGCCCGCGTGATGACCGGCTTCTGTCCGGCGATCTGCCCGAGCTCGACGGCAGCGGTATCGAGCAGCTTCACGTTCTGGCTCGCCTCGCCGAGGCCGATGTTCAGCGTCACTTTCGAAACGCGCGGCACGGCCATCGTGTTCTTGTAACCGAACCGCTTCGCCATCGCGGGAACGGTTTCCTTGCGGTACTTTTCGTGTAGTCGGCTAGCCATCGCTCATTTGCCTCGGAACCTAATTCTCAAACTTCGTATTGCAGCGGCGGCAGACGCGAACCTTGGTGCCGTCGGGAAGCGCCGCGTGTCCCACGCGGGTGTTCTTGCCGCACCCGGGGCAGACCAGCATCACGTTCGATACGTGCATCGGGCCTTCCTTTTCGAGAATGCCTCCGCGGACATTCTTCGACGGATTCGGGCGCGTGTGCTTCTTCATGATGTTGGCGTGCTCGACCGTGACCCGGCGTTTCTCGCGATTGACCGAGAGCACCTTGCCCGTCTTGCCTTTCGACCGGCCGGCCATCACCTTCACTATGTCGCCGTGCCGAATACCGAGAATTTCCGCCGACTTTTCCTTTGGTCTTGGCATCGCTACCACACTTCCGGAGCAAGCGAGACGATCTTGGTGAACTTCTTGTCGCGCAGCTCGCGGGCTACCGGCCCGAACACGCGCGTCCCGATCGGCTCGTTCGCATCGTTGATCAACACCGCGGCATTGTCGTCGAAGCGGATGTAGGTGCCATCCTTGCGCCGCTGCTCTTTCCTGGTGCGCACGACCACCGCGCGTACAACCACGCCCTTCTTGACCTGGCCATCCGGCGACGCTTCCTTCACCGCCGCCGTGATGACGTCGCCGAGGCCTGCCGTCAGCCCCGCGTCCCCTCCCAGCGGGAGGATGCATGTGATCTGGCGCGCGCCGGAATTATCGGCCACCGTCAGCCATGTCCGCATCTGAACCATTGTCGTGCTCCCTTATTCTCTGTGGCGTGCCCAGGCCAAAGCCGCGGCCTCAGGCCGCGCGCGTCGAGCGCTGCAAGACTTCCTTCAGCCGCCAGCGCTTCAACTTCGAAAGCGGGCGAGTGGAAACAATCCGCACCGTGTCACCCACATGCGCCTCGCCTGTTTCATCATGCGCGTAATACTTCTTCGCCGACCGCACCACGCGATGATAGAGCGGGTGTTGCGTCGCGCGCCGCACCTTGACGACGATCGTCTTCTGCATCTTCGAGCTGGTCACCACGCCCACCAGCTCCTGCCGCGTGCCGCGCTCCTGGACGACTTCATGAGCCGCTTGTGTTTCGTTCGCCATTACGCCTTCCTCAATTCGATTTCCCGCAGAAGTGTCTTCACGCGCGCGAGATCTTTTCGCGCCTCCCGCATCTTCTTGAGTCCCTCGGCCTGGCCGGCGGAAATCTGGAAGCGCAGGCGGAAAACCTGTTCGGCAAGCTCGCGCTGCTGGTTTTCGAGCTCGCCCGCGTTCATCTCGCGGTATTTCTCGACTCGCCGCGCCATTAGAGCTCCTCCGCACGCGTGACGAACTTGGTCTTGATCGGCAGCTTGTGGGCCGCGAGCTGCATGGCCTCGGTCGCCGCCGCCAGATCCACACCCGCCATTTCGAACATGATGCGTCCCGGTTTCACGACCGCTACCCAGTGCTCCGGTGGCCCTTTGCCCTTGCCCATGCGCGTTTCGGCCGGCTTCTTGGTGAACGGCTTGTCCGGAAAAATTCGAATCCAGAGCTTTCCGCCGCGCTTGATGAAGCGCGTAATCGCCACGCGCGACGCTTCGATTTGGCGGTCGGTGATCCACGCCGGCTCCATCGCCTTCAGCCCGTAGTCGCCAAACGCGAGCGCTCCGCCGCGCCACGCCTTGCCCGTGCGCCGGCCGCGCTGTTGCTTGCGATACTTCACCTTCTTCGGCATCAACATAATGTTTGGCCTGTTCCCTTAAACTTCCGCGCTCGCGGCAGCCTTCGCGCGTTGCGGCACTTTTTCGCCCTGATAAACCCAGCACTTCACGCCAATCAACCCGTAGGTCGTGTGCGCTTCGGCCGTCCCAAAATCAATGTCGGCGCGAAGCGTTTGCAGCGGCAGCCGCCCCTGCAGGTACCATTCCTTGCGCGCGATTTCGGCGCCGTTCAGCCGCCCTGCTACGCGCACTTTGATTCCCTTGCAGCCGAAACGCAGCGCGGAATCAACCGCTTTGCGCATGGCCCGGCGAAACGCGACGCGCTTTTCAAGCTGCAGCGCAATCGATTCCGCGACCAATGTGGCATCCAGCTCGGGACGGTGCACTTCCTGAATGTCGATGTGCACTTCGCGCTTCGTGCGTTTCTGCACTTCGCCCTTCAGCTTGTCGATTTCCGAGCCCTTCCGGCCAATGATGATTCCCGGGCGGGCGGTGTAAATCCGGACGACGAGCTTGTTGGCGGCGCGCTCGATGTCAATCCCGCTGATACCCGCCGACCGCAGCCGGTCCTTCAGCTGCTTGCGCAGCGCAACATCTTCGTGCAACAGGTCGGCGTAATCCTTCTTCGCAAACCAGCGCGACTTCCAACCCTTGTTGTAGCCCAGCCGAAATCCGTACGGATGTGTTTTCTGCCCCAAAACCGCCTCCTACTTCTTCTGCGCTTCTTTCGCGCGCTTCTCGATTGCCTTGCGAGCCTTCCGCACGGCGCCCTTTACGCCTTTCGATGCCGCCGCTTCGGCCACCGCCGCTGCCGCGCGATCCGCCGCGGCCCGATGATGCTCGGCCACCTGCACGACGATGTGGCTCGTTCGCTTCTGGTAACGAAAGCCGCGCCCCATCGGCGCCGGCCGCATGCGCTTCCACCGCGGTCCTTCATTGACGCAACAGCTGGTCACGAAGAGCGCATCCACGTCAAGCGATGCACCGGCGTCATCGGCCTTGCGCTCTGCATTGGCGATGGCGCTGCGCAACGTCTTCTCGATTTCCTTGGCCACGCGCTTCTTGGTGAAGCGCAAGGTCTGCAGCGCATCTTCCGCTCGCTGGCCGCGAATCAGGTCAATCACCAAGCGCGCCTTTTGCGGCGATACGCGGCTGAACCGCGTGTTCGCCCTTCCCTCGATCTGTCCGTGTTGTTCCGTTGCCGTCGCCATCGTCGGTGTCCTAACCTATCCCTTTCCACCAGAACCCGAACCAGCGCCAGCGCCACCGCCACCAGGAGCACCGGCAGGCGCGGCTGCGGCCGCCGCCCTCTCGAGCGCTACCTTTACGCCGTGGCCTTTGAAACTGCGCGTCGGAGAAAACTCGCCGAGCTTGTGCCCCACCATCTGTTCCGTGATGTACACGGGAATAAACTTCCTGCCGTTGTGTACCGCGATCGTGTGACCCACCATCTCCGGCAGAATCGTGGACCGGCGCGACCACGTCTTCACGACTTTCTTTTCATTCCGCGTGTTCATCGCCGTCACCTTTTCCTGCAGGTGGCCGTCGATGAAAGGACCCTTCTTGAGTGAGCGCGGCATCGGTCTCCCTATTCCTCCACCCGGCGCAGTTTCACCCACTGCGCGCGGCGAAGCTTGCGGAATCCCCGCACGGGGCCCGATACGCGATGCGATTTCGGGCAGAAGGGACACACAAACCGCGTTCCCTGCGCGTTGGGGATGTTCTCTACAATCACGGCCCAACCGGGTCGGCAAATGCGAAATAGAACCTGGGGTGCCGGTCCGAGCTTGGACCCAATCTTGATTACCGGCTTGGCTACCGGCTTTGTAACCGGCTTCACAACCGGCTTCGCAACACGCCGCGGAGCCGACTTCCGCCTCCGCGCCGTTCGCCGCGTCGTGCGCCTTGCTGTTCGCCGAGATGTTCTGGTGGCTGTCATAAAGTGCTCTCAGTTACCCGCTGCATCGGGTTCGTTTTTTGCAACTCCAACAAATTCCAAAACTCCTAAGGCTTGCGCCGTTCCACAATCATCCGGTCGCTCTTGCGCTTCTTCCGCGTCTTCGCGCCCAGAGTCGGAAAACCCCACGGCGTCTGCGGGTGATTGCCCTTCACGCGGCCTTCTCCACCACCGTGCGGGTGATCCACCGGGTTCATCGCCACGCCGCGCACCGTGGGGCGCTTGCCATGCCATCGCGTGCGGCCCGCTTTCCCGTAGGTCACATTTTCGTGATCCAGATTTCCCAGCTGGCCTACCGTGGCCATGCAATCCACGCTGAATTTTCTGACTTCGCCCGAAGGCAGCTTCACCAGCGCGAAATCGCCTTCCTTGCTCAAAAGCTGCGCCGCCCCGCCCGCTGCGCGGACCACTTGCGCGCCCTTGCCGGGGAAAAGTTCCAGGTTGTGAACCATCGTACCCGGCGGGATGTGGCGAATCATCAACGCGTTCCCCGGCAGGATGTCCGCGCCTTCGCCGTTCTGCACCGTCATTCCCACTTCGAGCCCAATCGGCTGCAGGATGTAGCGCTTCTCGCCGTCCGCGTAGTGCAGCAGCGCAATGCGCGCCGAGCGGTTCGGATCGTATTCGATGGAGGCCACCTTCGCCGGGATTCCAGTTTTCTCCCGCCGGAAATCGATCGACCGGAAGCGGCGCGCGTGCCCGCCGCCGCGGTGCCACGACGTGATTTCTCCGTGGGAGTTGCGGCCTCCGGTGCGCTTCTTCGATTCGGTCAGAGACTTTTCCGGCGTTTCCTTGGTGATCTCGCTCTTGTCGAGCATCGTCAAGAAGCGCCGTGACGGTGTGTAAGGGTTAAATGTTTTCAGTGCCATTGTTTCCTCGTGCCTTCGAAAGGGCGCCTCCGCCCGTTCGCTTTGCCGGAACTACAAATTCTCTGCGTACTCGATCATTTTTTCGCCGGGCGCCAGCTTCACGTACGCCTTCTTCCAATCGCTCCGGAAACCCTCGGCGCGTCCCCGGCGACGAAACTTCCCGTGATAAATCGCGGTACGCACGGCGTCTACTTTCACCTTGAAAATCCGCTGCACGGCTTCCTTGATTTCCGTTTTCGTGGCGTCGAGAACAACTTCAAACACGACGGTGTGCTGCGTCTCCTTCACGCCGAGTCCCTTCTCGGTGATGATCGGACGCCGGATTACTTCATAGAGCCTGGTCGCCATGGACTAATCCTTTTTCGCCTTGGGCTTCGCAGCTTTTGGCTTTGCGCCCTTGGCAGCCGCGGTCTTCTTCGCGGCCTTCGGCGCGGATTCCTTTTTCGCCGCGGCCTTGGCAGACGCCACTTTCTTCGCCGGAACAGCCTCAGCTGGAGCGCCCGGCGCAGCCAGTTCATCGGATTTGACCGCCGAAAGCACGCGGCTCAATTTTTCCGCTGCTTCGCGGGAGAGCATCAGCCGGTCGTGCCTCATCAAATCGTATGCCCCGAGCGCCGTCGTCGGAACCAAAGTGACGCCTTCCAGATTACGGCTCGCGCGCTCCAGGTTCACGTTTGCTCCGGTTGCGACCAGCAAAATCGTTCGCGTTTCGCCGTCCAGCTTCGAAAGCGCCTCCCGGAAGGGCTTGGTCTTGTGCGATTCAAGCGTCCAGCCGTCCACCACGGTCAGTTTTTCCTCCGCCAATTTGGAGGACAGGGCCGAACGCAGCGCGCCCACGATCATTTTCTTCGGTAGGGCGTAGTCGTACTTTCGCGGCACTGGGCCATGCACCGTGCCGCCATGCCGCCACAGCGGCGAACGAATGGAGCCTATGCGCGCGCGGCCTGTGCCTTTCTGCTTCCAGAGCTTTCGGCCCGCGCCGCTGACTTCGCTCTTGTCCTTCGTCTTGTGCGTTCCCGAGCGCTTTCCCGCAAGATAGTGGCGCACGGTTTCGTGCAAGAGGTTCTGGTTCACCTTCACCGAGAACACATCGTCGGCCAGCTCAACCGTGCCGACTTTCTTGCCTTCGAGATTTTTCACGTCCACAACGGGCATCGTCGTCTCTCTTGTTTAACGAATCTTCTTGGCTCTGCGAATAATGATATAGCTGCCGGCCGGACCGGCGACCGATCCGCGCACCAACAGCAAATTCTCATCGGAATCGATTTTCACGACGCGCAAGTTTTGAATCGTCTTGCGCTCGTTTCCCATGTGTCCCGGAAAATGCTGGCCCTTCCACACGCGTGAAGGGAACGAGCTCGCGCCGATGCCGCCCGGCGCGCGGTGAAACATCGAACCGTGCGACGCTTCTCCTCCGCGATAGTGCCAGCGCTTCACGCCGCCCTGAAATCCCTTGCCCTTGCTCACGCCGCTGACATCTACGTATTCGCCAACCTTGAATCCATCCACCAGGACGCGGTCGCCCACCTTCGTCTCGTCCTTGGAATCCTCGATGCGCATCTCGCCAACGTAGCGCATCGGCGCGACGTTGGCCTTTTTGAAATGGCCGGTCTGCGCCTTGTTCACGCGCTGCGGCTTGACGAATTCGACCAGGCCCAACTGCACGGCGTCGTAGCCGTCTTTGTCCTTCGTCCGGCGCTGCACCACCACGCACGGGCCCGCCTGCAGCACGGTGCACGGCACGGCCGTCCCGTCGTCGGCGAAGACTTGCGTCATCCCCAGCTTGATACCGAGTATTCCGTTGACTCCCATGTCTCTCGCTCTTTCCTTCTGAAGTACTCGCGTTACTTGCCGCTGTGTTCGCGCCCAAAGGCTTTGATTTCGACGTCCACTCCCGGCGGCAGATCGAGCTTCATCAACGCGTCCACCGTATCTGGTGTGGGCTCGAGGATGTCGATCAGCCGCTTGTGCGTGCGCATTTCAAACTGTTCGCGCGATTTCTTGTCCACGTGCGGCGACCGCAGAACCGTCCAACGGTTGATCACCGTTGGCAGTGGAATCGGGCCGGCCACGTCCGCGCCGGTGCGCTTCGCGGTGTCCACGATTTCCCGAGTGGATTGATCCAGGATGCGGTGATCGTACGCCTTCAGACGAATCCGAATTTTTTCTCCGTTTGACATGGTTACTCGATGATCTCTGCGACGGCGCCTGCGCCAACCGTGTGGCCGCCCTCGCGGATCGCGAATCGCAATCCCTTTTCCAGCGCTACCGGCGTGATCAACGTTATCTCCGCCGACACGTTGTCTCCCGGCATCACCATCTCCACTCCCGCCGGCAGCTTTACATCTCCCGTCACATCCGTCGTCCGAAAGTAAAACTGCGGCCGGTATCCCGTGAAAAACGGCGTGTGCCGCCCGCCTTCTTCCTTCGTCAACACGTACGCCTCCGCCTTGAACTTCGTGTGCGGCGTGATCGAGCCCGGCTTGCACAGCACCTGCCCGCGCTCCACTTCGTCCTTCTCCGTGCCGCGCAGCAGCAGTCCCACGTTGTCTCCCGCCATCCCCTCGTCCAGCAGCTTCCGGAACATCTCCACGCCCGTCACCGTCTTCTTCATCGTCGGCCGGAAACCCACGATCTCGATTTCCTCGCCAACCTTTACCTTCCCGCGTTCGATTCTTCCGGTGACGACAGTTCCGCGCCCCGAAATCGAGAAAATATCCTCAATCGGCATCGCGAACGGCCTGTCCACCTCCCGCGGCGGCAGCGGAATGTGATTGTCCACCGCGTCCATCAACTCCAATATCGACTTCTCCCACTTCTCGTCGCCTTCCAACGCCTTCAGCGCCGAGCCCTTGATCACCGGAATCGTGTCTCCGGGAAACTGATACGTCTTCAAAAGTTCCCGCACTTCCAACTCAACCAGCTCCAGCAGCTCGGGATCGTCCACCATGTCGCACTTGTTCAAAAACACCACAATCGACGGCACGCCCACCTGCCGCGCCAGCAATATGTGCTCCCGCGTCTGCGGCATCGGTCCATCCGTCGCCGCCACCACCAGAATCGCTCCGTCCATCTGCGCCGCGCCCGTGATCATGTTCTTCACGTAATCCGCGTGCCCCGGGCAGTCAATGTGCGCGTAGTGCCGGTTCGCCGTCTCATATTCCACGTGCGACACCGCGATCGTGATCCCGCGCTCCCGCTCTTCCGGCGCGTTGTCGATCGAATCGAACGCCCGAAACGATACTTTCGGGTTGTTCTTCGACAGCACTTTCGTGATCGCCGCCGTCAGCGTCGTCTTGCCGTGGTCGATGTGCCCGATCGTCCCCACGTTCAGGTGCGGCTTACTGCGCTCGAATTTCTCCTTCGACATGTCTCTCTCCGCTCTAGTAGCGTTCGATGATGAACTTGAATTTCAAGCCGTTCACTTCTTAGCCTTAACGCCATTCACGTTGCCGATGATCTCTTCCGAAATATTCGGAGGCGCCTGCTGATAGTGCGAGAAATGCATCGTAAAACTCCCGCGGCCCTGCGTTCGGCTGCGGATATCGGTCGCATAGCCGAACATCTCGGCCAGCGGAACCTGTACGTTGATAATCTCGCTTCCGGAACGCGATTCCCGGCCCTGCAATTGCCCGCGCCGCGAGTTCAGATCGGAAATCACCGGACCCATGTAATCTTCCGGAACCACCACTTCCACGCGCATGATCGGCTCAAGCAGCCTCGGGCTCGCTTTGCGGCATGCTTCCTTGAACGCCATCGAGCCTGCAATCTTGAACGCCATTTCGGAGCTATCCACGTCGTGATAGCTGCCGTCAATCACCATGACGGCAACATCCACCATTTCGTAGCCGGCGAGAACGCCGCTATCCATCGCTTCTTTAATTCCGTTTTCAATCGGAGGCACGAATTCCCTTGGAATAGATCCGCCCACTAGCTTGTCGATGAACAGTAGGCGATGTTCCTTGTCGAAGCGCCACTTGCCGCCCTTCCCCGCAACCTGCTTGGCAAGCTCGTCGAGCTCGTCGGTGGACATGTCGTGCATATCCTCATGTCCCGAGCCCGGCAGTGGCTGAACGATCAGCTTCACGTGACCGTACTGCCCACGCCCACCGGACTGCTTGATGTGCTTGTGCTCCCCTTCGGCGGCCTTGATGATCGTCTCGCGATAAGCTACCTGGGGCCGGCCCACATTTGCCTGCACGCCGAACTCGCGCATCATGCGATCCACGATGATTTCAAGGTGCAGTTCGCCCATTCCTTCAATCAGCACCTGACCCGTGTCATGGTCGGTGTGAACGCGGAACGTCGGATCTTCCTGCGCCAGTTTTCCAAGTGCTGTGCCCATTTTTTCCTGGTCGACTTTGGTCTTGGGCTCGATCGCAACGGAAATGACGGGGGCGGGGAAATCAATGTTTTCAAGGACGATGGGCTTTTCTTCATCACACAACGTATCGCCGGTCGTTACGTTTTTCAGGCCGACGCACGCAGCAATGTCACCTGCTTCAACTGATTCGATCTCCTCGCGCTTGTTTGCATGCATGCGCAGCAGGCGGCCCATGCGTTCGCGCACTTTTCTGGTCGAATTGAAAACCGACTGCCCGGTCTTCAGTACCCCGGAATAGACTCGGATGTAGGTCACATGGCCGACAAAGGGATCGGTCATGATCTTGAAAGCCAACGCCGCAAAAGGTTGCTCGTCCGCTGCGCGGCGCAGTTCCGCGTCGTTTCCGTCAAGCGTCGTGCCCTCGATCGGCGGGACGTCCATCGGCGACGGCAGATAATCAATGACCGCATCGAGCAGCGACTGCACGCCCTTGTTTTTGAACGCCGAACCCGCAATCACCGGCACCAGCTTCAGCGCGATCGTCGAACGGCGCAGCGAGGCTCGCAGCTCGGCGGGCTCCAGCTTGTGCTGTTCGAGATACTTGGTGAGGATGGCGTCGTCATGCTCGGCGATGTACTCGACCACCTTTTCGCGATGTTCTTTGTAAAATTCCGGGCTGAGCGCCGCGGCTTTCACGGCCTTTTCCACTTCCGGTCGCGTCTTCAGAAACTCCGCGTCCCAGAGCTTTTCAAGCGGCAGGATTTCGTATTCCGCGCCCAGAGTCTCGTCCTTCCAGATGATGGCGCGCTCTTCGATAAAATCAATAATTCCGATGAAATTGTCTTCGCGTCCGATGGGGTAGGTGATGGGTACGGGGTGGGCCGAGAGTCTCTGGCGCATCGAGCGAATCGAATGATCGAAGTCGGCGCCGATGCGGTCCATTTTGTTGATGAACGCGATGCGCGGCACGCGGTACTTGTCCGCCTGTCGCCAGACCGTTTCAGACTGCGGCTGCACGCCCGCAACCGCGTCAAACACCGCGACCGCGCCGTCGAGCACGCGAAGCGATCGCTCGACTTCCACCGTGAAGTCCACGTGTCCCGGCGTGTCGATGATGTTGATGCGATAGGTCTTGTCGAAGCGCTTCCAGGAAGCCGTAGTGGCCGCGGACGTGATCGTGATTCCGCGCTCGCGCTCCTGCTCCATCCAGTCCATGACCGTGGTGCCTTCGTGCACCTCGCCAATCTTGTAGGTCACACCCGTATAGAAAAGGATGCGCTCGGTGCAGGTAGTCTTCCCTGCATCGATGTGCGCCATGATCCCGATGTTGCGGATCTGATCGAGTTGTACTTGGCGTGCCATGTTCGAATCGATTGCCGCTACCAGCGATAGTGCGCGAAAGCCTTGTTGGCCTCCGCCATGCGGTGAACGTCTTCCTTCTTCTTCACTGCCCCGCCGCGTCCATTCGCGGCATCCACAATTTCCTCGGCCAGCTTCTCCGTCATCGTCTTTCCCGAGCGCGATCGCGAATGGAGCACCAGCCAGTGAATCGCCAGCGACTGCCGGCGGAACGGGTTCACTTCCACCGGAACCTGATAGTTCGCGCCGCCCACGCGCCGCGATTTCACTTCCAGCGTCGGCTTGCAATTCTCGATGGCCTTCTTGAACAGCTTGAACGCATCGTCGTTCGTCTTCTTCGCGACCTGGTCCATCGCGTTATAAAAAATCGTCTGCGCGGTCGAGCGTTTGCCGTCATACATCATGCTCGAAATAAACTTCTGCACCAGGTCGCTGTCAAAGACCGGATCGCCCGGAATCTTTCGGCGAACAACCCATCCTTTACGTGGCATCTATGCTTTCTCCCGCTTACTTCTGTGCGGCTTTGGGCCGCTTCGCGCCGTATTTCGAGCGCGCCTGCTTGCGATTTTCGACTCCAGCGGCGTCGAGCGTTCCGCGAATCACGTGGTAGCGAACGCCGGGCAGATCCTTCACGCGGCCGCCGCGCACTAACACGATCGAGTGCTCCTGCAAATTGTGTCCGATGCCGGGAATATACGTCGTCACTTCCGCGCTATTGGTCAATCGCGCGCGCGCCACTTTTCTCAGCGCGGAATTTGGTTTCTTCGGCGTTTGCGTATACACGCGAACGCACACTCCGCGCTTCTCCGGACATCCTTCCAGAGCCGGCGATTTCGTCTTCGCCCGAATCTGTTCACGTCCGTGGCGCACCAATTGTGAAAACGTTGGCACTCGTCCCCCTTGACTTACCAACCATCGCGCGACACACTTCTTCACACGTCGCAAGCCATCGAATTTCCGCGCAGCCCAAGCCTGCCCGCGCGAAATTCTGCGGGTGAATGAACAGAAAAGGTCGCCAAACCTGAAGGAGCTACCAGGTACTCCGCGTTGACGCTTCACCCCAAGGAGTGAACTGCATCTTCACTTACTGCGGAGAGGCTCGCACGGCTTTGCGGGGCTGGCGCCCCATTTCGGCCGCTCTTCACTTGCCCCGTTCCTTGCATCTTTGTTCCGGGGCCGGAAGACTTCCCTTTCACCACCAGGCCCGAAGGCCTCAACACAACCGCGTGAGTATAGGCAAAACAACAAATCTTGTCAACACGATACCACTGTGGAAATCGGCGTGCAAAGCCTTTCGCGACTTCGATATCCTCGGGGCTTCCCCAAGTTTGCAAGGTCTCGATACGCCACTTCCGCAGATAGGTCAGTTCGGTGCTCTAGGACCACGTTTCGGTTCTCGATCCTACCTCGTTTTGATGCCATCCACGCTGTTATGGTTGGGCGACCTTGGACATATCCTCGATTAAAGTGCACATAATAGGATATTTAAAGTTGAATTACGCCAGCTAGTCCAGTACTAGAACCTTTTAGATTTGAGCACCCTCAAGGAGGAGCAGCCAGATTGAACTCCTTACAATGGTTGGAGACTCCTCAACCAGCTCGCCATCGGCGCTTTACGCCCGATGGCAACCAACCTAAACTTCAGGGCGTCAGTTTGGGACTAGGAGCACAAATGACTCGATTCTGGGCGATCCTGCTTTGCCTGCTGAGCATGACTGCAGTAACCTCAGCACAGGACCGTCGCTCTCCGAACGCAAAAACGGCGCGCCGTGCGCCACACGCGATCTCGTCCACACAGAAATCCCCCGCCGAGCACTCGAAAGAGCCGTTTGTCATTGAGCAGTACGCCACCACCGCGCGCTTCGAAAACGATGGCACGGGCGAAAAAGTCCTCGCCGTGCGCGTCCGCGTGCAAAGCGAGGCCGGCGTGCAGCAACTGCGCCAGATCACTTTCAGTTTCAATTCCGCGAATGAACAGATCGACGTCCGTTACGTGCGCGCACGCAAACTGGACGGCACCATCGTCAACGCCGCCGCGGACGCAGTGAAGGAAGTGACCGCGCCGATCGCCCGTGACGCTGCTGCCTATGCCGGATATAAAGAAAAACAGATCGCGGTTCCCGCGCTCGCCGTGGGTGACACGCTCGAGTACGAGATCGCGACTCGCACGGTCATGCCTTTCGCTCCTGGCGAATTCTGGTTCGCGCACAATTTTGTCTTGAGTGCCATCGTCCGTGACGAGCGGCTCGAAATCAGCGTTCCGGGAACTCGCAAAGTAATTCTCAAATCCGTTGCCGGCGCGCCCTATGAAATCCAGCACGCAGGCGGACGCACGATTTATCTCTGGAAGCACGCGAATCTCTCGCTCGTCGCCGATGATGCCGTGAAAAACCAGCCGGAGACGCCGAGCTCGAAACCTGCGGACGTCGAGCTCACGACCTTCACCGGCTGGGTAGCAGTCGCCCACTGGTACGCAAACATTGCCCAGGGACGCAGCGAGCCAACTCCGGAAATCCGCGCGAAAACCGAAGAACTGACTCGAGGCGCAACGGAATCTCTCGCCAAAGTTCAAGCGCTCTATGACTACGTTTCAACAAACATTCGATACGTGGAACTGCAGCTTGGCCAAGGCAGTTGGCGACCGCACACTGCAGCGGAAGTCTTAGCTAATAGATACGGCGACTCGCAGGACAAGCACATTCTGCTGGCGGCCATGCTCAAAGCCGCGGGGATTTCATCGGACGCGGTACTCATCCCGTACACGCGCAATCTCGACGCATCCGTGCCATCACCTGCTCAATTTGGTCACGTGATCACCACGGTGGCGCTCGGAACCGTTCCGGTCTGGATGGACACGACGACCGAGGTGGCGCCATTTCGGCTGCTTGCTTCTCCGTTGCGTGGCAAATCCGCGTTGTTAGTCCCGGCGGACGGCGCCGGAAGAATCGTGGAAACGCCCGCCGACCCACCGTTCGTTTCCATGCAGGACGTGGACATTCACGGACATGTGAGCGACCTCGGCAAACTTACGGCGAGAGCGCACTACGTCATGCGCGGCGACACGGAACTCGTCCTCCGTCTCGCGTTTCATCGCACGCCCCAGGCAGAATGGAAACAGCTCGGCCAGACGATTCTGTCGTTGGACGGCATCCGCGGCGAGGTGACTTCGGTCAAACCGACTGATCCTATGGCCACGCATGATCCCTTCGAACTCGATATCGAATTCGCGCAACCGAATTTCCTGAATTGGTCGGCCAAACGCGAGACGACGACATTGCCTCTGCTGGCCATCGGCTTGCCCGATCCACCGGCGGACGCCGCAAAAACTATCGAGCTCGGCAGTCCTCTCAACGTAACCGTGAAACTGCAACTCAACTTGCCGCCGATTTTTGCAGCGCAGCCGCCCGTCGCGTCTTCCGTCGTGCGCGATTACGCCGAATTCAAATCCAGCTATCGTTTCGAGAATCATTCGCTGACCGCCGAGCGCTCGCTCGATTTCAAGATGCGCAGGCTCCCTGCCTCGCGCACGGACGACTATCGCGATTTTTCTCGCGCCGTCACCGCGGATCAAAATCGAGCGCTCATCGTAACCAGCACGGCCTCTGGTGATCCCGCCGTCCCAACGTCGGCTACCGCCGACGATCTGGTCGAAGCTGGTCTCGCGCTGTTGAATGCAGGCAGTACGGGCGCGTCAATTCCGCTCTTCAATCGCGCCGTGGAGATCGACCCGCGTCACAAGCAGGCGTGGAGCGACCTCGGTCTCGCCAATCTGCGCGCCGGAAAGCTCGACGACGCGACCGTGGCGTTCCGTAAGCAGCTAGAAATCAATCCCGCGGACGAGCACGCCAATGACTATCTCGGCCTCGCTCTCGAGCGGCAGAATAAAGACGCCGAGGCCGCTGCCGCCTTCCGCAAGCAGATCGAAATCAATCCGCTCGATGCCGCCGCGCACGCAGCGCTCGGCGAGATATTTCTCTCGCAGCACGAATATTCGCAGGCCGCGTCCGAACTCGACAAGGCCACGATTCTGTCGCCGGCAAATGCCGAGCTGCAGGTCAGCCTGGGACGTGCGTATCTGAATACGGGCGACAAGCCAAAGGCGCTGGCCGCGTTCGAAAAAGCCGCCACGTTGTCCCCTACGCCGCTCGTGTGGAACGACATCGCCTACAACCTCGCTGAAAGCAAACTCGATCTCGACAAAGCACAGCAGTACGCCGAATCAGCCGTTCGCACGACGGTTGCAGCTCTCGGCAGAATTGATTTGCAACACGTGACGTCTGGCCAGTTGCGCCAGGTCACGAGCATTGCCGCGAGCTGGGACACGCTCGGCTGGGTCCATTTCCAGAAGGGTGATCTCGATATCGCGGAGCGGTATATCCGCGCTGCCTGGCTTCTCGATCAAAACGGGGAAATGGGCGACCATCTCGCGCAGATTTACGAGAAGCGCGGCGAGAAGGGCCGAGCGATCGAAGCGTATGCGCTCGCACTGGCCGCGCCGCGCTCGATTCCCGAAACGCGCGCGCGCGTTACACTCCTGCTCGGCGGCAATTCACAGATTGACGATCTCGTGAACAAGGCCCTGCCCACACTTGCGGCGCTTCGCACGATTTCTGCCGGAAAGCTCCTCGGCGAAAGCGCGAGCGCCGATTTTTTCATCTTGCTGTCGCCCGGTGAAAAAACCGCTCACGTCGATTCGGTGCGTTTCATTTCCGGCAGCGAAAAACTGCGCCCCCTGGCAGACCGCCTGCGATCGCTCGATTACGGCGAAATGTTTCCAGATGCTTCCGCTGTGAAATTGATTCGGCGCGGCACGCTTTCCTGTTCCGCGAAAAACAGCGATTGTGTGCTGATTCTGGCTCGCGCCGAAGACGCGCGCGGGACCGACTGAAATGCGCCCGCCTCAGGATGACGACGCTGATTGGGTCGTCACTTTATTTCGAGAACTTCTTTCTCCTTCGCGGCCGAAAAATCCTCGATCTTCTTCGTTTCGGAATGAGTGATCTTTTCGAGCTCGTCGAGCGAGCGCTTCTTGTCGTCCTCGCTGATCTTCTTTTCCTTCTCCAGTTTCTCGACAGCCTCTTTGATGTCGCGCCGCACGCTGCGTATCGCCGTGCGATGGTTTTCGAGCACTTTGTGAATGTGTTTCGCGAGGTCCTTGCGGCGGTCTTCGGTGAGCGGTGGAATCGGCACGCGCACCACTTTGCCGTCGTTCGTGGGATTCAATCCGAGATCGGCCATGCGAATCGCCTTGTCAATCAGAGGCACGGCGCCGGGATCCCATGGCGCGATCACGATGGTCATTGGATCGGGAACATTCAAAGCGCCGAGCTGGTTGATTGGCATCGGTGTGCCGTGATAATCCACGCGCACGCTATCCAGCACGGAGGAGTTGGCGCGGCCGGTCCGTACTCCCGCGAGTTCCTTGCGGAAATCCTCGACGGCCTTTTCCATCCGGATTTTCGCCTGGGCTAGAGCGTCTTTGCTTGAGGCAATCGTGGTCATCGTGTAACTGGCCTCCGCACTCCAAAATGTTTACGCGGCTGTGACAGTCGAACCGACCCGCTCGCCCACCACCACGCGTTTCAGGTTTCCCGGCACGTTCATATTGAACACCACGATCGGCATCTTGTTGTCCATGCACAGCGAAATCGCCGTCGAGTCCATCACCGATAGGCCCTTTTGCAGGACGTCCAGATACGTGATTCGTTCAATCTTCTTCGCCGTCTTCACCTTTTCGGGATCGGCGTCGTAAATCCCATCCACGCGCGTAGCCTTCAAAATCACCTGCGCCTTGACTTCCATCGCGCGTAGCGCCGCCGCCGTGTCCGTTGAAAAATAGGGATTGCCAGTGCCGCCGGCGAAGATCACCACGCGCTTTTTCTCCAGATGCCGCGCCGCCCGACGCCGAATGAAAGGCTCCGCCACCTGGTGCATTTCGATCGCGCTCATCAACCGTGTTTGGCAGCCGACCTTTTCGAGCGCGTCCTGCATGGCTAAGCCGTTGAGAACTGTCGCGAGCATGCCCATGTAATCGCCGGTAGCGCGATCGATCGTGAGCCCGTGCTGGCGCGCGCCGCGGAAAATGTTGCCGCCGCCGACAATCAGCGCGACTTCTACTCCGAGGTCGTGAACGGACTTTACTTCGCGCGCGATGCCCTGAATCGTCTCGGCGTGAATGCCGAACTCGTCCGGTCCCGATAGCGATTCGCCAGAAAGCTTCACCACGATGCGGCTGTAAACCGGCGCCTTTGGGGCTGCTCCCGCGCCGCGTTCCTTCTGTGGGTTCTTCATCGCGTTCGAATTCGTTCCCTCTCTCGCGGGCATTCTAGCAGAGAATCGGCGGCCTGTGACGGCTGACGTCGCGCGCGAGCTTGGCCGGCGAACGAATCCAGCAGGCTTGTTTTCAGTGGGGTCGGAATCTTACGTCTTCGGAGCAGCCGGCGCCTCGGAACTCTCGGCTGGCGCAGCGCCGTCCGTTTCGCCGACTTTGAATCGAGAGAAGCGCCGGATGGCGATATTTTCGCCGACCTTGGCGATGGCCTGGTCCACCAGCTCCTTCACCGTCGTCCCCTCATCCTTGATGAAGTGCTGCTCGTAGAGGCAGTTCTCTTCGTAGAATTTTTCCATCTTGCCGGTGACGATCTTTTCGATCACGTTCTCGGGCTTCCCGGTGGCCTTCGCTTCTTCGCGATACGTCGCCCGCTTGCTATCGAGGGTCTCCTGCGTCACGTCCTCCCGGCGCAGGAAGAGCGGATTCAGCGCGGCAATGTGCATCGCCACGTCGTGGCAGAGTCCTTGAAAAGCTTCCGTGCGCGCCACAAAATCGCTTTCGCAATTGACCTCGACGAGCACGCCGATCTTCCCGCCCGCGTGAATGTAGCAGGAAACGAGCCCCTCCGACGTCGCGCGCTGCGCCTTCTTCGCAGCCGCAACCTGACCCTTCTTTCGCAGAACGGCAATCGCCTGCTCGATATCGCCACCGGCCTCGATCAGCGCCGCGCGACAATCCGAAAAGCCTGCGCTGGTCTTGTCACGCAGCTCCTTTACGAGCTGTGCGGACGGTCCGCTCTTTCCTGGTTCGGGTGCTGTCGCCATGGGCTTGGTCAATTCCTTTTCGATTGATTATGATCGGTCCGGCTCGGCCGGACCCAGGGGGTGTGCGGCCGCTTGCGAGCTATTTCGCAGGAGCTTCTTCGTCGCTGGTCACAGGCGCCGCGACTTCTTCCGTGGCAGCGGGCTCGCCTTCGACAAAGTCGCCTTCCTGCTTTTCGTATTTTTCGTACGCGCTCGTGTCCACGTATTCCGGCCCTTCTTCGCCGCCCGTGCCTTCGGCTGCCTTTTGATCGGCAATCTGGGATTGCTCGAAGGATTGGCGGCCAGAGAGAACCGCATCGGAAATCTTCGAGGTGAACAATCGGATGGCGCGCAAAGCATCGTCGTTGCCCGGTATGACCCAGTCAACCAGGTTCGGATCGCAATTCGTGTCCACGATCGCCACCACGGG
Organism: uncultured Acidobacteriota bacterium; assembly: GCA_963752925.1. Taxonomy (GTDB): domain Bacteria; phylum Acidobacteriota; class Terriglobia; order Acidiferrales; family UBA7541; genus Palsa-295. Next base: position 212,665 of record CAVVZY010000001.1, read on the forward strand.
AATGCCCATCCGGCGCGCCTCGCGCACCGCGATCACTTCCGCGTTCGGGTCAATCACGAACATTGTATCCGGAGGCGTCGTCATGTTCTCGACGCCGCAAAAATTCTGCTGCAGATGTTTGAGCTCGCGGTCCAGGCGCGCGCCTTCCTTCTTCGAAAACTGCGCCATGCGTCCATCTTCGGACATCGCTTTCAGCAGCTTGAATCGCTTGATGGACTTTTGAAGTGTGGCCCAGTTGGTCAGCGTGCCGCCGAGCCAGCGGTGGTTCACGTAGAACATTCCGCAGCGTTGCGCCTCTTCGGCGATCGCTTCTTGCGCCTGGCGCTTCGTTCCCAGAAACAGAACGCTCTTGCCCTGTCCCGCCTGCTCGGCTACGTATCGCGCGGCCTCGCGGAACAGCTTGAGGGTTTTTTGCAGGTCAATAATGTGGATTCCATTGCGCTCGCCGAAAATGTATTCCTTCATCTTCGGATTCCAGCGCCGCGTCTGGTGGCCAAAATGAACGCCAGCCTCCAGAAGCTCCTTCATCGTAATCTCGACTCCCAAAATACCTCCTAGTTGAAGGGATGCTTTGGATCCCGGCAAGCCGGGACAGCATCCTTTTCTGCCGGTTCCTTACCGGCCGTGAATTCAGCCCAGCCTTTGGGGCTGGACCGATCATGCTCCTACCTCTTGCTGAACTGGAAGCGGCGACGTGCGCCCTTTTGCCCGTACTTCTTCCGTTCCTTCATACGCGGATCGCGGGTCAGAAAACCATTCTTCCGCAGCGCTGGTCGCAGCTCCGGATTCAGCTTAGCAAGCGCGCGGGAAAGTCCCATGCGCACCGCTCCGGCCTGACCGCCCACGCCGCCGCCCTTGACCTGCGCCTTCACCTCGAGCTGGTCGAGCATCTGCGTGAACTTCAGCGGCTCGACCGCAGCCTTGTTCCACGCCACGTTGCGAAAGTATTCGTCCACCGGCCTCTTGTTCACCGTGAACACCGCCGCGCCCGGTTTGATGTACACGCGGGCAACAGATTCTCGGCGTCGTCCCGTGCCGTAGAAGTGCTTCTTTGCCGCTTCCGCCAGCGAATTCGTTCCTGAACTCAAATTTCCTCCCATTTACCCTGAGCGTAGCGAAGGGCCGTGGTACATTTATCGCGCCTTCCGATACGTAAGTTCGCGGATTTCTCCACGAGGCGCAAAATTTGCAAATCTCTGTTCGCGAGGTTACAGCGCGAGCGGCTGAGGCTTTTGTCCGGCGTGGCGGGCGAGCGCTTCACTTCCGGCATAGACACGCAGCTTCTTGGCGCGACGCGCGCGGAGCTTGTTCTTCGGCAGCATTCCAAGCACCGCTTCGCGGATTACCTCTTCTGGACGGCGTTGCATCAGCGCCCGGATCGAAACTTCCTTCAGCCCCCCGGGCCAGCCGCTGTGGTGCCGGTACATCTTCTGATCCATCTTGTTTCCGGTCAGCTTTACTCGCTCGGCGTTGATCACCACGATGTGATCGCCACAATCAAGAAATGGCGTATAGGTCGGCTTGTCTTTGCCGATCAACATCCGCGCGATACGCGTCGCCAAACGCCCGAGCACCTGCCCGTTCGCGTCAATCACGAACCAATCCTTCCCAACCGTCAGCGCTTCGGCCTCTCGGCCCTTCGGAACGTACGTACCCATGCCGTCAGTCACACCTTTCCATCAAAAGACAAACGCCAAGTGTAGGCTACGCCGCAATTCCTGTCAACGATGAGTCGTGGGTGACTCATATACGGTGGCGGTCCGTCTGCGAACCGCGCGGGAGAGGCGTTACTTCCTAGACCCGTCTGCGGGCCCGGATCTCGAAAAAACCACTCTTCCGGTAATCCGACTTATCGGGCACTAGACAGTCGACGACGACAAGCCTGGAGCGTCCAGAGCCGGTGCCCTGGCGCACTTGATCACGAGCGGCAGCATGATCGCCAGCTCCCCGAAGAGCACCGTCGCCCGCCCCGCGTCGTGATCTGATGAGCCGTGGCTCTGCGGATTTCGAGCGCATCGAAACACAACGAGAACCCCGAATTTGAGCCCGCGCGTGGCTCTCGGCTTTGGTTCTAGTAGGAGTGTGATTCAACTGGACAATTGCCAGCACCACTCCCCGCCCCGTATCGGCAATCGGAAATCTGTGTTGGTTGATGAATTCACTGAGGCAACTGCTGTGAATGGAGTTGCTCGTCTTGCGCCCCGCCAGCTTTTTTGAGGACTAAAGTAACCGGAAACCTGCGGGCGAACTTGCTGTTGGGCTCGACATCCTGCGGCAGGATAACGATCGTCATCGTGCGTTTGTCGCTGGAGATCTTGTAAGACGCTACGGGCTGCCATCCAGAAGGATAAAACGGCTTATCGCCTGTGTCCGTTGAATGAGGGTCATAGCCAAAGTGATGAAGATTTCCGGCATAATAACCCTGGGGATCCGATCGCCGGCCGATCGTCACTTTGGTGAAAATGCCACCACCGACACGGCGAAACACAAACATTCCGCCAGTATCCGCGGGAGGCATGTAGCACTCCCATTGAATTTCCCCGGAATCAAGCATCTTACCTCTGAAATCAGGCTCTGCGTTCCGTACACCGTCTCCACCTACGATATAGCCGTCAATACCCAAGTCGGTTGCGACAAATTGTTCTTGATCTCGGCCATGTATCTCACCCCACCACCAATCCCAGGTCGCAGTCCATGTTCCCAAAAGCCAGTCGAACCCCTTCTCCTGTTCCCTGAATTCCGCTTTTTTGTGATCCAACCAACCTTGCAAATTCAGCTGTGCCATCAGATGTTGCAGGTTCGGGTCGTTGCTGTCCGCCGCACCTGCTGACAGAAGTTCTTGTCCCGCCTCGTATCCTTCGATCGGTTCGTTCAGGCTCAACGCCGCTGCCGCACGCAACTGCCAGATCAGCATGTCATCCTGATGTTGCTCCGCAAACGGACGGCTCTCGGTCATAAACTTTTGCAGCAACATCTTCTGTTGCCCTAAATCGGTCGTCTGCTGTGCCTGCCGCGCCAACTCGATCAGAGAATTGTATTCCACCTTATCCATCCCTGTGAGAGGCGTGGAGTTTGCGCCCGTTGCGGGTGGAGCGACGCTGCTTGATGGCTGATTGGCGCTTGCCGTGGTGTCTGCAGGCTGTGAGGACGAGATGGCTTTATCCAGAAGCGCCTTCGCCTTGATCAGCCGCTGATCGTCCGGATACGCCAGTAATAAACCTGCCGCGAGCTGCTGCGCGTCCGCATATTTACCGGCGTGGATCAAATCGGAGAGCTTCTTCAACACTTCGGCTGGCGCTTGTCCGGCCGGCGCCGGATTGGCTGCCGGCACATTGGCGGGCGCGTGGGGCGCCGTCTGCGCTTGGACCGACGGACCAACCATAAGCGCTAGAACAAATCCGAAAATGAGAGACGTTGACAGCTTCCCCATCGTTTTTCTCCAATCATTCGTGCGCGCATATGCAGTCGCGGGCTTTGTAGTTTAGGACGTCTGCTAATTCGCGGCCGGCATCACCACAAAGCCACCGCTCGCCAAATGCTCTTCAAAATTCGACTTCTCCACATAAGCAGTGGAATTGCGGTATTCCGGCCCGAGATTCGAATCCATCACCGAATAGTAGATTTTTCCATCTTCTGTCCGATACACACCCGTGACCACAACCTTGTGCTGGACTCCGCTCTTGTCGAGTTCGACTGTGGTAATAACTGGCTGCTTCGTGCTCGCAATTGCCCGGGCATAGCTGTCAGTAGGAACCGGGATGACCTTACCGAATTTATCCGCTACCAATAATTCCTCGGCCGCACCCACCCCGCCGCGACCGCCGTTTTGCGGTTCCTTGACAACGGTTTCTGGGTTTGCGCGTTCCCCAATCGGATCCATCCCCAGATGACTGACGACGTTCGTGAATTCAGCGTTCACTTGTGTCTCTGGCACATGCGCGCCATTCGCAATCGCGTACAGAACGCAATCGTCCTGAGTTTGCCGGCCGGTACCCATGTAAGACGCATTGGCCGTGACGGATTCTGCCTTGCCGATATCTTTCACCAATTGACCATAATAGGGCGGCAGTTCCGCTGGAGCGGCGCCGGTCGGCGGCAGCGAACCGCCTGCCGTGTCCATCTCATTAGCGAGCTGCGACACCTTGGTCCATTCTTTCGGGGTCGGCCCTTCACCGCTGGCGATTGCGTTAAAGTTCGCGAAGAAATCGGCGCGTTGCTGCGGCGTCTGGCCCGCTGCCTTGAATTGATCCGACAAAATTCCTTTCAGCTTTTCGTCCGCGTCGCCATCGCCGGAACGCGCGGCCGTCCACAAGTCTCGGATGCTCTGCTGAACCTCGGGATCGTTTTTGTAGCGCGAGTCGATGGACATCTCCCATTGATGTCTCATCAGCGCCTTGTCCGCATCCGAGGGATTCGTTGTCTGAAGGGCGGGCGACGTCCCATCAACCCGCGCCGGTTCCACAACGGTCGTGCTGGTATGCCGCAGGTCAACGACGTCGGAGCCTACATTCTCGGGATTCGGATTGCCTTTCGCAATGTGAGCGTTGCCAGTCGTAGCGCCATCAAAGTCGGGGTTTCCAACGCCGTCCAATAGGTGTGAATTGGGTTGTTGGGCCGCTGAACTTGCAGATCCAGTGGCCGCTCTGTTTCCCGTCTCAACGGGAGCAATCGGCTGCTGGGCATCCACGCTTTGATCTTGTCCGAGCGCCCGATCGATCTCCTTAGCGGCCTGCTCCGCGCTCGGCTTTGGCTTCAGAGTCTCGGGCATTGCATCACGCGCCGATTGCCCGTTGTTCGATTCGGGCTGTTGGGGAAGATTCGTGTTGGCGAAATCGTCCAACTGGCGCTTCAGTTCCTCATCCGGTCCGTTACCAAGCACGTTATCCAGCGATCGCAGGGTTTCTTGGGTGGTTGCCGGATCAACATAGGTCTCCGTCGTGCCGCGCAAGTCCACCCCACTGGGATCGGAATCCAGGTTCACTAAATTCAGGGCAGATCCATTCGTGAAGGCGGCCCCTGAATGGGCCATTTGATCGGAATTAAGAGTTCCGGCACTGGCTGGAGCACTGTCCAATAATTGGCCTAACGCGCCGCTGGTCTGCCCTGCCACGGCAACGTCTTTCAATTTTTGTTTTGCCAACGCGAGATTGTGGAGAATGTTTCTGTCGTTGGGAGTAATGGCGAGAGCTTTTTGAAACTCGTTGATCGCACCGGCATAATCCTTCTGTCTGAACAGGTAGATGCCGCTATTGTTGAGTTGTCGGGCGGCCAGTTGCCGCTGTTGCTCGGCCGGGTCCGGTGGGCTCGGCGGCGCGCCGAACAACAATTGATGAAGGCCCTGACCAACCATGTTGGCGCCGAGCATTCCGATCTGCATCCCAAGCTGTTGCTGAGGTGTAAGGCCGAGATTGGGCGAGACAGCGCTCGTCGCGGCGGAACCCGATCCGCCACTACAGGTCACCTGACCAGACCCGGCGGAACTCCCGGGACATATGCATCCATTCTGTGCAACCCATGCATTGTAATTGGACGCAGCTGTTCCCCCTGAATCGGTGCAGGCTTTAAACATCCGGCCGACTTCGGCGGCCTCTCCCTGCGCTTTGGCCGCAGTCGGCAAGCCCAACGTCACCACCAGGCAGACGATGCTTCCCATCAGTATGAAAGCTCTGCTCTTCAAAGTAGGAACTCTCGGCCAGCTCGACGCGTGGGCTTGTGGCCCCAGAGCGAGATCTTGAAGGCGGGTGTCGCCGCGGCAAATAGTACCGACGGCCGTTTGACGGACAATGTGCTTCCCTGATAACACCCAGAGAGTTGAGGTTTGGAACGCACCGGGGTGCCAGTCGCATGCCGCGCGGTGTACTTCTTGCGTCCCTACCGTTGGTAGGATACGCCTCCCTCGCGGGCGCGAAAACGTAACCACGGGCACCGACTGCAGCTTCGCCCAGTCTGAATTTAGGCTGAGTCCTGATTAACGCCGTATCCGGAAAAGTGTCCGGCGACGACAGTTGTGTCCTGGAAACTAATCCATCACCTCACCTCATGCATACGATCGAAATCAAAGGAGCCAAAAGTTCAGGCAGTAAGCTCGGAACTCGTTTGAATCGGACTGTGGGCCAAGAGACCGCCAAAATTTGGCAATCATTTATCGCTCTATAACCCACATGTAACAGCGCGTAACTATTCTCGCATTGGGAGCATTCGGCGTGACCTCGATCATGATTTCCTTGGCCGCCGCGAGCCTGTCGCAACCCGAGATCTTCGACCGCTTACTTCGCAGGGCGGCCGCGCACTGCTGGCTCGAACGTTTCAAGAGCCAGACCTCGAAGGGAGCTTTCACCGTGAGCTACGACCAGATTGGGGAAACTGCAGGTGCCGTATGGGAAGCTCTTTCGAAAGATGGGCCTCTCACGTTTGCCGCTCTGATGGAAGAGGTTAACGCGCCGCAAAGCCTTTTCTTCATGGCGATTGGGTGGCTTTCGCGCGAGGAGAAACTGCAGTTTGAGCCCGCCGGCGGCGACTACGTCGTCCGCCTGGCGTAATTCGGCCGGGCGCTCGCCAAGGCAACCGAGCAGCGAGCCGCATCAGTGCGGCCCGCCCGCTGGTTTGAGCGCGTGTGAATTAGTCCGAGGAGCTGGCTGTCGTTGCCGCGGCACGAGGCGTCCGCGTAAACGCGGGCTTCTCGAGATCGTGGCTATCGCTGCTGGCTTCGCCGGCCTTGTCAATCTCGATCGAGCCCTTGAAGTAAGCGCCGTCCTCGATCATGATCCGAGCCGTCGTCAGATCCCCGACCACCGAGCCGTCCTTCTTAATCTCGATGCGGTCGCGCGCCCGAAGATTGCCCTTCACGTTGCCGTACACCACGACTTCGCGGGCAATTACGTCGGCCGTGACCTTAGCGCTTGCGCCGATCGTCAACTTGCGGTCTTCCAGCTGAACCAGCCCTTCGACGCTGCCGTCAATGGCCAGGTCTTCGTTGCCGGTGATCTCGCCCTTCACGTGCAGGCTGGCGCCGAGACGTGCTGTGCCGCTCGACGATGCCGGGTACGACGAATCCATAGGTGCCATTGTCTTTGCCTCCCCAGAAGATGTACCACCAGACGTTGCGTTCGTTCTAGGCTGCTGCGGGAGCGGCATCCTAGCGGGAGCTTCGGGTTTCTTGTCTCCCCACATTTACCCTCCTTGGGCCTACCTGCGCCGGAACCAGCTTATGGGATGCGGACCGGGGCTATCAATCTATTCCGGCGGGCGGACGACGCCAATCCCAAATTGGGACGGCTGTGTCGCTAGAGGTAATGGCCGAAGGTTCAGTTCGAGGGATCGGCGGAATTGAAGCCGCAAAGAGAAAACAATATCGCTAAAACGAAGGAAAATGAAATTCAGGATTCACAAGTTACGAATCACGAGTCACGGTGATAAGTCACTAGCCACCGATCACTACTCACTAATCAGTGCTTTCAGTACTTGCGCAAAACTCCCACCACGCGGCCCTGTATTTTCACATCCGCGGCCGCCACCATAATCGGCGCCATGGACGAATTCGCCGGCTGCAGTCGAATCTTCCCGCCCGGCTCTCGATAGAACCGCTTTACCGTCGCCTCATCCTCGCCGACCAGCGCGACCACAATTTCCCCAGGATTTGCCACCTGCGTCTGCTCCACTACGATGTAATCCCCATCGAGGATGTGATCCTCGCGCATGGACTCGCCTTTCACCTGCAGGACAAACGTATTCTGCCCGCGCGCAAAATCCGCCAGCGAAATCGTTTCGTGCTCTTCGACTGCTTCCAGCGGACGCCCCGCCGCAATCCGCCCGTGCAGCGGCAACTCGATCACGTGCCGGTCGAGAATTTCTTCGCGCACCTGCTTCGGCAGCTGCGTCACCTCGATCGAACGGCTCTGATTGTATCCCCGGCGGATGAATCCCTTCTTTTCCAGCGTCGAGAGATGCTTGTGCACCGTCGCGAGCGACGTCAACTTCAGCGCGTGCGCGATCTCCTCGAAGCTCGGCGAGTAACCGTTCTTATTGATGAAGCCGACCAGGTAATTCAGGACTTCCTTCTGCCGTTTTGTCAGTGCCATAGACTCCCCCAGCGCACAATCCAAGCCTCGCAAAGTTTAGGCGAACTAAAAGCGAAAGTCAATGGTACCTGGGAACAGCTGGCCTGATCGGGGTTCTTGTGGCCTTATGGCGGGGTTATTGGTTTGGACCCAGCTCCGCGCTGTCTGCTGTCAATTTCGAAGTGGCGGACGTCAACGTCTGGCGGCGTCGATTTGCTGCTGCACTGCCATTCTGAATGCAGAGGGACGAGCGATTCTTTGGAACGGTTCAGGCGTTCCACCGGTGCCGTGAATTACCACGGTGCCATATCCCAGAATTCTTCCCATCACTGTCTCGTCGATTCCTATGCTCTCCACTTTCGCGAGCATGATTTCGAGAGAGCGCCGGCTGGTCAGTCCCGTCTTGATAATCACGCGCCTGTCGGTGACCGCAATCTCGGTGGCGTTCTTCTTGACGACGCGAAAGCCGAAGATAGCTACAGCCACAACGATGAGGACCGCGCCCGCGACGGACACCGCATTCACAGGGATCTCATTACCAGCGATATCGTTGCGATAGGCCAAAATCGCAATCCCCGCCCCACCGACGATCGCCGCGACGATCGGCGGCCCCAAACAGAACGCTCCAATGAACGCCTGTCCGGTAGATGAGCTTCTCGCCGGGTATCAGATTTTTCTCAACGTAGCTCATCTGTGTGGCACCTTACTGAACCGAAAACGCCAGCAGCACGTTGCCTGAATTGGTCCCAGTCACGGCGTAGCCCGAGCCGATGAACAGCATCCCGTTTGCGATCGAAGGCCCAATGGACGCAATCGCGCCGCCCCTCGCCACGACCTTATTCACGGTCTCGAATGGCCGCGCCGTGTCGTATTCCCAGAGACTCTTGCCATCGGCGGTCGAAACCGCATGCAGCTTCCCGTCCGATCCCGCCAAGAACACGACGCCCGGCATCGCCGTTGCCGCGGCCGAATTTATGACGCGAGCGCCTGCTGGTTTCGGAAATGTCGCGCGCCAAACCACATCACCGGTCGCGATCTTAAGCGCCACCATTCCGCCCGATTGCAGCCCGTAGTAAACATTCTGATCGTCCGCCGCCCCGCCCCACACAATTCCGTTTAAGCGCGCGAAGAAGCTGTTTTCTTCGCCCTTCGGGATTTCGACCACATGCACCTTCCACACCACGGAGCCCTTGCGGTCCGGATCGAGAGCGGTCACGGTCCCGTCCTTCATTCCAAAAACGACCACGCTCTTGCCGTCAGCCAGCTTTCGCAGGATGGGAGAATTGCCGATATCCTGGTCCGGCCCATTCACTTTCGGGCAGTTGTCGGTCCTGTCCGGCCCGCTGCATCCGCCCATGAACGCGTCACCGGCCTGCGCCTGATAGAACCACAAAGTTGTCCCGGTCTTCAGATCGAGCGCCATGATCGCGTCGGTCGTATCGGGAGTCGGCTCGGTCTGCCCGTCTCCGGTTCCAAAATAAATCGCGTTGCGCTTCGCATCAATCGTGGGCGAATTCCAGATCGAGCCGCCGGACGGCGCGTATTGCTGCACACCCTTCGAGTTCTTTCGCACGGGCACAGGCGTCGGCACCACGTACGTCTTCCAGACTTGCTTTCCCGTATTCGCGTCGAGCGCGACCATGCTTCCGCGGCCCGTGCAGCACGAGTAGTCGAGGTTGGAGGACGAAAACTCCTCGGACGACGACACCGGAACATATACGATGCCTTTGAAGACCTTGGGAGCAGCCGTAATTCGCGCGACGAAGTGATCGTCCACGCGCGTCGTCCAAAGTTCCTGCCCGGTCTGAGCGTCCACCGCGTACACATTCGCGTGCGCATCTCCGAAATACGCGGCGTACTTCGTCGCGCCGTGTCCTTTCACTCGCGTGACCGTCACCGCGCTGCGCACCGAGCCCTTCGCCTGATACGACCAGTAAACGCACCCGGTCTGCGCGTCGAGTGAATACACGTAGCCGATATCGCTGCCAACAAAAATTCGCCCGGAAACAACCGTTGGCTGGCCGAACGCGGAAAGTCCGGTCGGGTAGCCAAACGCCCATTTCAATTTCAGTTGCGGCACCTGATCGGCCGTGAGGCCCGCGCCCTTGGCACTCTGAAAGCGCGTGTTGGTCAGATCCGCGCTCCAGCCATTCCACGACGGCCCAGAAGATGGATCAGCCAGCGGAGAGTTCGCCGCGCAATGGTTCGGCATGTCCTTCGCGTCGCCTTCCTTCAAGCTGCCGAGCGGGCGCCCGCTCAAGAACGTCGCCAGCATTTTTCGCTGATCTTCCGTCAGGCTCGCTCCTTGCGCTTTCATCGCTCCTATGGTCAGCGCGTCGTAAATCCTCTCGGGAGACATCTGCCGAATCATGTCGGGCGAAGGTACGCGCTCCAAGTTCGGATTTCCGTGGCATCCCATGCAATGCGTTTGGAATGTCCCGATTCCGGTCTCCGTCCCAGCTCCGAGATTCGCGCCAGCCGCAGGCGGAGCCTGTTGCGTTTGCGCGGGAGCCTGCGCTTGCGCCACACCGGAACATGCCAGCCAGGCGCAAAATGCAATGATCGCGAGCTCGACAATATACAGCGATCTCTTCATGAGAGCCGATTCCCTTTCATACCGCTCACCCGTACCGCGTTGTCATCCCGAACCCGGTCGCATTTTGACCGGTGTGAGGGATCTGCAGTTTCTTCTTTGTCTTACTTATCGCTAATCCCACCCCACGCCGAATTCAAATGGTACTGCAATCCAGATCCAACCATCTCGATCCGCCGGATCTTCCCGTCCTGGATCTTGAAAGCCTCGGTCACCTCAAGACTCGACGGCCGGTTGAAGTTCTTCATCGACACGTCCTGCCCATTTGTGAGGTGAATCATCTGCACCGTGCCGTTCTGATCGAAGATCACGTACGCCCACACGATGCCGCGCTCCTCGTCCACGATCGGAAACCGCCGGTGATGAATCCGCGTGACCACCGCGTAGTAGCCGCTCTTGAACTGCGCCGTGCAGCTCATCGCAAAAGCATTGAACGGCGCGTTGGGCGACAGCGTCGGATTGTTCGTCGTATGGATTCCGTTTTCCATCCGGTCGCAATCGTCGGCGAATGGATACACGCCCTTCCCGTCATTATTCTCAAGCCCCGCGAAATACATATTCGCGGTGGTAATCAACTGCTGGCGCGACACGCGCTTCGCCGCTGGTACCACATCAAACCAGAGCGGCTCCGCCTGGCTCGTATCCAATCCCGCGGCATTCGAGGGACCTCCGCCGCCCTGCCGGTAATAGGACGTCTCGATTTCCGTGATCCTGCCGAGCTCGACCCTCAGCCGCATCCCCATGATCACGATGTGATCGCCTTCGTGCATCGTCACCATGCACCCGATCTGCTCGACCACCGGATCGGCGAAGCAGTGCTTGTAGCCGCCGACGGCCGTGGCCGTGCCCCAGAACCCGTCGCCCACATCCATCACTTGATCGTTCTCGGTGTACTTCACATCTTTCGCGAGCGGCAGTGTCTTGGGGTCGTGCGCGACCACCGCCGCCAGGTATTGCGTGGCCAGGCCTTCTAAACAGGCGCGATCGCAATCCGTTGCGATGGGTCCTGTCGCCGACGCTTTCGGCGTGAATGCTCCACCCAGGACGAAAATGGCCAAGCCACACACCGCGCACATCGCCATCAGATTCCTTTTCATCGGCGCATTCCCCCCTTCAATTCGCGTGCGATTGCCGCCAACGGTGGCTGAAGATAGCGCGCCCGCAGCCATGCGTCAACTTATGCCACGCCAACCTTCGCCCGCCAGCGGCCTTCGTTGGGGCACGATATATCGTGCCCCAACAGTTCCTTGGCACGACGCCGCGTGAAACCCGCCGTCTGACGCATCGGCCCCTTCCTCCGCGTCCCTTGCTTTCTCTGCCTCCTTGCCTCTTTGCTTCCGTACCTCTGAGCCTCTGTGGCTCTGTGGCTTCCGTTTGTGTTACGCTTTCAAGAGACGAGAGCCTTTTTCTTTCGCCTGCGCTCGGGGGAATGTGGGCACGGTATCTCGCGCGTCTCTGCAATCATCTAAGAAGGGTGGGGATTTCATATAACATGTCTACTACCTCGGTTCCTCCCAGGGAGCGTAAGCGCGAAATCAGGGAACAAGCCGTCATCCGGTTCTGCGGCGACTCCGGCGACGGAATGCAGATCACCGGCAGCCAATTCACCAATACTGTCGCTTTATACGGCAACGATCTCGCCACTCTTCCCGATTATCCTGCTGAAATTCGCGCCCCCGCCGGAACTCTTCCCGGCGTCAGCGGATTCCAGGTGCATTTCTCGTCGAGCGACGTCTACACGCCCGGCGACAGCGTCGACGCGCTCATCGCAATGAATCCCGCCGCGCTGAAGATGAATCTCCCCGACCTCAAGCCGAACGGAATCCTCATCGTCAACCTCAACGACTTCGGCGAAACGGATTTGCGCAAGGCGCAGATGACGGCGAACCCGCTTGAGGATCATTCACTCGACGCCTTTCGCCTGTTCACGGTCGAGCTGACCAAACTGACTCGCGCCGCGCTGAAGGAATTGGGCCTCGACAACAAGACCGTCGACCGCTGCAAGAATTTCTTCGCGCTCGGCATGTGCTATTGGCTCTACAACCGCTCGATGGACGGCACCATCCGGTGGATTGAGGACAAGTTCAAAAGCAAGCCGGTGCTGGTCGAAGCGAATCGTCTGGCTATGCAGGCTGGCTACAGCTATTGCGAGGCCACTGAGGCGTTTCAGATCAGCTACGAAATTCCGCCCGCCAAGCTGAAGCCCGGCGTCTATCGCAATATCAGCGGAAACACCGCGCTGGCCATGGGTTTCGTCGCCGCTTCGCAGAAGGCCGGCATTACCGCTTTTTCTCGGCTCGTATCCGATCACTCCGGCGTCGGATATCCTGCACGAGCTTTCCACCTATAAGAATTTCGGCGTGATCACGTTTCAGGCCGAGGACGAAATCGCCGCCATCACTTCCGCCATCGGCGCGGCCTATGCCGGCGCTCTCGGCATCACGTCCACATCCGGACCGGGCATGGCGCTGAAAACCGAAGCCCTCGGACTGGCCGTTGCGGTCGAACTGCCGCTGGTCATCTGCGATGTCCAGCGCGGCGGACCTTCCACCGGCCTTCCAACGAAAACCGAGCAGGCGGACCTTTTGCAGGCGCTCTACGGCAGAAACTCCGAAGCGCCGATTCCGGTTCTCGCGCCGTCGTCCCCGGGCGATTGCTTCTGGATTGCGCTTGAAGCCAGCCGCATCGCCATCAAATACATGGTGCCCGTCATTATTCTTTCCGACGGATATCTCGCCAACGGCGCCGAGCCCTGGCCCATTCCTTCGCTCGCGGATCTGCCCGAAATTCCCGTGCACTTCGAAAAGAATCCCGAAGGATTTCAGCCGTACAGCCGTAACCCGGACACACTCGCGCGCCCATGGGCGATTCCCGGCACGCCGGGACTCGAGCACCGCATCGGCGGCATCGAGAAACAGGACATCACCGGCAACGTCAACTACGAGCCGCTCAACCACGAACGCATGGTTCGCCTTCGCGCCGCGAAAGTGGCCGCGATCGTTCAGGACGTCCCGGATGTTGTCCCCGCCGGCGATCCTTCGGGCGATCTGCTGATCGTAGCCTGGGGCTCGACCCTCGGCCCCATCACTGCTGCGCTGAAATCCGAGCGAGCCAAGGGCCACCGGATCGGACATGTCCACCTGCGCCATCTGAACCCGCTGCCGAAAAATCTCGGCGAAGTTCTCGGACGCTACGATCGAGTTCTCGTCCCGGAAATGAACATGGGCCAGCTCGTGATGGTGCTGCGCGCGAAGTATCTGGTGGACGCGCAAGGCTACAACAAAATTCAGGGCAAGCCATTCAAGCAATCGGAAATCGAGCAGAAGATTGAAGAGATGTTGGATTAGTTTTGGCTGTCATTCCGAGTCCGCCGCGGCGGACGAGAAATTTCTCTCGGTTTAGGAGTATTTAAATGACCACGGCCACATTGCCGGTTTACACCAAGAAAGATTTTCAGACCGACCAGGAAATCCGCTGGTGCCCGGGCTGCGGCGACTACGCGATTCTTTCCGCGGTTCAGTCTGTTTTCCCCGAGCTTGGCATTCCCCGCGAGAATTTTGTGGTCATCTCCGGCATCGGTTGTTCGAGCCGCTTCCCGTATTACATGAACACGTTCGGCTTCCACACCATTCACGGCCGCGCGCCCGCGGTTGCGACGGGGCTCAAAGTCGCGCGTCCCGATCTGGAAGTGTGGGTCGTCACCGGCGACGGCGATTCGCTTTCCATCGGCGGCAATCACACCATTCACATGCTGCGCCGCAACGTCGGCCTGAAAGTGCTGATGTTCAACAATCGAATTTATGGCCTGACGAAGGGCCAGTTTTCTCCGACGTCCGAAATCGGAAAGAAAACGAAATCAACTCCCTACGGCACCACCGACCGTCCGTTTCATCCGCTATCGCTGGCGATTGGGGCGGAGGCGACGTTTGTGGCGCGCGCGGTGGACGTTTTCCAGCAGCACTTGAAGGAAACTTTGAAAAAAGCTGCGGCGCACAAAGGCTCGGCGTACATCGAGATCTTGCAGAACTGCAACATCTTCAACGATCACGCCTGGGAGACGCTCACCGAAAGGGACGCGCGCAGCGAGCACGTCGTCCAGCTCGAACATGGCAAGCCACTCATCTTCGGCAAGAACCGCGACAAAGGCATTCGGCTGAACGGCCTTGAGCTCGAGGTCGTCGCGCTCGGCAACGGCGTTACGGAAAATGATTTACTGGTGCACGACGAGCACGATCCGCGGCCTTCCTATGCGTTTTTGCTTTCGCAGATGGAGCTCCGGCCCGGATTCCCCACCCCCATCGGCGTCCTGCGCGCATGGGGCGATGTCCCGCGCTACGAAGATGTGATCGCCAACCAGATCCGCGACGTGCAAGCCAAGCGCGGCATAGGCGACCTCGCGAAGCTCCTTCACGCGGGCGATACGTGGGAAGTTCGGCCGTAGATTAGTTCCTGAAAATAGCTCCACTCTGGAGCCATAAATTTCTTCGATGATGCAGTAATTCGGGCGGAGAAGTTCGCTCGAAATCCCTTCAGTTTGTGCGGCCAAATCCTTCGATGTGGTGGCAATTGGGGCCTGTTTTGGGCGCCTTAAGGGCGCTTACGGGCCAAAATCCGTCAGCGGGCGGGCGTGGCCGAAGGACCGGGCGAATTCGAGGCCAGGGTAGGGTGTTCTCCCGGCGGCGGAGGCATTTCGGCGAGCGCATGGTCGCGGGCGGCCGCAAATTGGTTCCAGTCGCGCCGTGCAACCGGGTCGGAGGGCGGCAGAGGCAGCCGCTCGAAATTCAAAAATTGCCCGCGGAGCTGAATTCGGAAATCGAGATGCGGTCCGGTGGCGAGGCCGGTCATGCCGACGAGTCCGATGCGCTGGCCCTGCTCGACGCGCTGGCCATCGCGCACCAAAATTCTCGAGAGGTGCATGTAGTAGGTCGTGTAGCCGTTGGTGTGCTCGACCTTGACGAGATTTCCGTCGCCGCCCTTGCGCCCCGCGAAAATCACGCGGCCGTCGCCGATCGTCTGCACCGGAGTTCCGGTGGGCGCGCCGTAGTCAATTCCGAGGTGCGCGCGATATTCCTTCAGGATCGGGTGAAAGCGGTGCAGGCTGAAATGCGAAGTAATCGGCGCGGCGAATTTCAGCGGCGAATGCAGAAACGCCTTCTTCATCGATTTGCCGTCGGGCGTGTAGTACGCGGGGGCGCCGGAAGGTCCGCGGAAGAGAATGGCGCGATAGGCGTGGCCGGCGTTGTCATATTCGGCGGCGAGAATGCGGCCATACGCGGCGGTCTCTCCGTTTGCGAAAGTTTTCTTCTCAACGACCACGCGGAACGTGTCGCCTGGGCGCGGGTCGGTATAGAAGTCCAGGTCCCAGCCGAAGATTTCGGCCAGCCGCATGGCAAGCTCCGGCTTTTCGCCAGCATCCGTGACGGCTTGAAAAAGCGAGCCCTCGACCTGGCCGCTCACGCCGGCTTCGTCGGTGTGCGAAGGGATGGTTTCAATCGTGGAGTGGAAGGCGTCGCCGGCCGGCGCGATCGAGAGGACGCGGTCCGTATCGATGTTGTAGCGGACTTCGCGCAATTCACCGAGCACGGAACGCCCGATGTCGAGTTCGTTCCCGGCGCGCAGGCGGCGCAAGTCGAAAACCGGCTGCGCGGAAGCGACCAGGCGGGCAGTGGTGGGCGAATCAATGCCGATCCCATTCAGGAAAAGCGCGAAAGGCCGTCCGGAGGGAATGACGCTCTTGGTGAAGAGCACAACCTCGCGTTGGATGCGCAGCGCTTCGTCTCGCGCGGAAGAGACCTCGGCGGCAAACTGCTGGTCGGCATGTATCGTTGATAATAGGACGCGCCGAGGCACCCCGCGGCGATCACCGCAAAAGTCAGCCAGAAGATCAGTTTTCTAATATTCGTCATATCGTCGCAACGACCTCGCGTTGTCCCCGCCGGAGAGTTTGCAGAGTATCGCATCGGCGATGCGAGAGAAAAGCGAAAATGTGGCTGGTGATTCGTGATTAGTGACTGGGGGGCGGGTGGCCCGCGATCCGTGGGCGATATCGGTGAACAGGCGGCGCGCTGCCAAGCATGTTCGCAAGAACCCCACCCTTCCGCGTGCCGCGAAAGGATGGGGCACCCGGCGGGATGCAAATAGGGGCGAGGGGCGAGGGGTGAGGGAAGAGGGGCGAGAAAGAGCTAGCTGAAGCGAGGCCGCACGTGACTCGACTGAGCTCCCTGGAAAATCACAGATATCGCTTGATGGCCTCGCTATAGCGCGTGTAGAGGAAGGAAACCAGCAGCAGCGCTATTCCGAGGATGATGAATGTCACGAAGCGGTCCGATTTGTTCTGGCGCCACACGTCGAGCACGAGGATTTTCCCAACGCAGAGCAGCAGCAGCCCCAGTCCCGTCAGGCGGAAACTGCGCTCGCGCACCACGAGCGCAAACAAGAACACCGCCACGGCTTCGATCCCCCAGGCCATCGTCACGCGGCCCTGCGATACATCCCTGGCGATGAGCAGCGTGATCAGCGCCAGCGGAATGAAAAAGAAAAACTGCTCGGGCCGCCGAAAAATGAGCGTCCACGATGCGGCGGTTCGAGGGCCGGCATTCGCCGCGGCGTATCTGCTTCGCAGCGGAAATGCGAAGGCCTGCGCCGCAAACAGCAGTGCCGCCGCCGCGATCACGTGTTGGGAGCGGATCGAGAACCATGCGTCCGCGATGACGCCGGGTTCGGCGAGATCAATGAGTACGCCGCGGAACAGCACCGCTACCGCGAGCAACAGGCTGTGGTGCAGAAACACTTCCTGTTTCGCGCTCCACGCTACGGCGATTAACAGCAGCGCCAGCCCCGCCCATCCCGCAGCAATCCAGCCGGCATCGAGGCAACAATAGAGGACCGTCGCGCACGTTGCCGTGCCCAGATAGCCGAGAACCGGGCCAACCAGAAATTGCCGGTCCTGCGCGAGAAGATCGCGCTCACCGCCCTCCAGCCTCCAATAGACGTAATAGAAAACGATCGCCAGCGGAAGCGCGGTCATCAACAAATCGTGGCGCGACGCGCCGACATTCACCAGGAATATCCGCGCGAATGCCGACGCAAACGCGGCGTAGCCCTGCAATCTCCAATTGCCCGACTTCCGCAGATACCCGATCTCGAATAGCACCAGCCCAAATATCGCCCAGCCTGGCGCCACATGCAGCGAATGCAGCTCGTACAACAGCAGCAGCCAAACCAGCGCCGATCCGGCCCACTCGTACGTGGCTCCCACGATCAGCGCTGCAGCGATCTCCGCTCTGGCCGCCCAGCGCGCCGAAAGATAGAGGAGCGCAGCCGTCAGCGCGATAGTAACCAGACGCAACGTGAGGCGCGGATACATCGGGAACGGCTCGGTGGCGTGCAGGTTCACCAAACCTACCTGAAACATCGCGCCAAGCGACAACAGGTAGGCTTGGTAGTGGAGCTCCATCCGCTTCAGGCGATTGCCGGCGATGAGCAGCAGCAGCGCAAAAAGCGCCCAGCTAACGGCGATCCACGAAGACGAAAGCTCCTCGTACGCCAGGACGGCCACGAGCGCGGTGCCCGCCCACGAATGGATCGCGGAAAAAACGCGGGCCGCCCTCGTGTCGCGCGGCCCGCTGAAGTACGCGCAAAGATACAGCAGCGCGGCCGTCAGCGTGAAGGTGATGAACCGCAGCGTGAAATGGTGATACTCCTTCGTGGCGTCTATATTCACCACCAGCGTGCGCGCGAAAGCCATCAGCGCCAGCGCGTGCGCCTGATAACTCAGATCCCGCCGCTTCAGGTAAATTCCCAGCACCGCCAGCACGAGGGCCGCCGCGCCCCACGTCACGCCCATCCACGCCCAGTTGCATTCGCAGTAAGTCAGGACTAGGCCCAGGATGGCGGCCGCCGTGGTGTACATCTCCGAGATTTCCCGCTTGTAGATCGCTGATTTTGTTCCCGCCCATCGCGCGCAGAGATAGAAGATGGCGATCACGAACGAAAGCGTCACGAGACGCAGCGTCATTCCCGTGCCCAGCCAATGGGCCATCGCGAATCGGTTCACGCCAAGCGCATAGAGGAAGGCCGCAAGCGCGAAGGCGTGCGCTTGATGCGACAAATCCTCCATGTCCAGTTGGCGGCCCAGCAAGGTGACCACCAGCGCCGCCGCCGACCAGGCGACCGCGGACCAGGCGTTCGGGAACGCCAGCCAGAGGCTCACGAACATCATCAGCCCCGCGAGATAGGAGAGAGCGCGGAAGCAAGTCTCTTCGAATCCCGGTTCGATCAGCCCCTTCCACCGCCGCGGAATCCAGTGCGCGTTCACGTAGAAAAGCAGCGCCGCGAAACCGAACGTCATGGCCAGGCGGTACTCCGGAGCCTGGAGCAGGTTGCCGATGTCCAACCGGGCTTCCAGGATCGGCTCCGCGTGCTTGACGATCATGTCGCCGGCGGTGAGCAGCGCGGCGAGCATGCCAAAGCGGCGGAACAGCACTTCCCGCGTGAACACTCCGGCCAGAAACAGAGCCTGCGCCTGAGCGAGCCAGATGATGGCCATGTCCATGCCGGAATATTTGAAAGGGATCGCGGCGACCAGAAGGATCGTGCCAATGGTCGAGAGGATCACCACCGCGGTGCGCCGGCGGCGCGCAACCGGCAGTTGGCCGAGCGTCAGCTCGACCGCACCGAGCGCCAGCAGCGTGTAGAAGGCCAGCTCCGGCTTCACCGATTGATATTTGAGAAGCACGAGCAGCGAGCACGTATTCAGCAGGGCCGCTAGCGTCGAGACGTGCTCTTGCGCGTCGCGCTGGATGCGCCGCGCGAGATACGACCACCGATAAATCGCCCAGTAGAGGCACAACAGCAGTGCGCTCGGCACGAATTCCGGGAACATGTGCCTGTGGCCGCCCATCGGCTCGATCACCGTGCGCAGCCAGATGTAGTGGTTCAAATACGACGCGATCAGTCCGAAAACTTCCAGCTCGAACCAGCTTCGCTTGTGTACGATGGCGACGAGCCCAATCGCCAGAATCGCGCCCGCCCCCAGGCAATACACCGTGTTCTGGCTGATCGCCACGGTCGTAAATCCGAGCAGAAAGGCGAGACCGGTAACGACCTGCGAGTTGTAGCGCAGCGTGTGCGCCACCATCAGCCACGCCACCGCGAACAACAGCACCAAATCCACCCACTCCGTGTTGATCACCTGCGTGTACTTCACGAAGTGCATGGCGTACGTCGTGAAAAAGACGAGCGCCCATCCTCCCCCGATCAGCGCGCGCGCAAAGATCCGGTAGAGATCCTTGCGCTCCAGATACACGCCGAGGCCGAGAATCGCGAAGCTGACGAAATAACCGAGTCCCACTTTTTCGAGATTGCCGAGCGTCGGAAATTTGTACGCGAGAAAGAGCGCGATTCCGATCACCAGGACCACGATGCCGATCTTGTTCAGCCAGTTCGTGCCGAGCTTCTCTTCGAGTTCGGAACTCTTTCGCTGTACATGCACCGGGGCGTGCTCCGCTGAAGGGAAGCGGACGCAGCTGCCGACACAGGCGCAAGGGAACGACTTGGTGCCGGGGGGCGCGAAATCGCCGGTTCGACGTGCGGCAGCGTGGCAGTGGGCGGCTTCGGCGCAATGGGCTGTGCAGGCTGCGCCGGTGGCGCCGGTGCTGGCAGAGGCACGGAAGGCGGCGCAGGTTCAGCTGGGCTGGGAGGTGAAATCGGCGGCGGCGCCACTCGCGGTGGTTGAGCGGCAACTGTCGGTGCGGGGCCACGAAGCGTTGCCGAGACTTTGGGCTCTTGCGTGGGAGGGGCGGCGACGGTCGTTACGAGTTGCGCGCCTGCCTCCGAACCGCGGGACGCTTCTCCAATTCCGTCACCCGCGCCGCCAGCTTTTTCAGCTCGTTGAATTCTCTCTCAACACTGTTCAGGGAGCCAACAATGTTGGCAAAGCGCTCGTCGTTTTTGCGCTGATAGTGGCGTCGCCTCAGCCATTCAACCCCAAGCCACACGGCCAGCACAAAGATCCAAAATTCCATAGCGCCTCAAGGGATGGAAACTTCGGGGCCGACGAACCGATTGGGGGATAGTACCACTTCGTTATTCGCATGCACTTCTTTCTGAAGATTCGCCGCCCTTCGATAGACCGGGGCGCTAGATCTAAACCTTAAGACTATTTCGAGGGTTTCACGACGTTGATTGAGCGGAGCATGTGGACCCAGCGGGCGAGGCGCTTGTCGTGCGGGGCAATCAGGCGGAACGGTCCCAATTTGTCGGGATCGGCTCGCCGTTGAGCGTATCGGCGACATGGATGCCCGAGTCCTGGATGCCGCTATCGAGTCCAGCCAGCGAAAAGACCACGCTATACATGGAAAATCAAAGGCTCAACCTCTTGCCACTCGCTTGCGAATGCCTGGCGGTCAATTAGCAAGGTAGCTAAATCGGGCACAGGGGATTGCGAATCAACTCCCCGTCCGAATGCGTGGTGTTATGCTTTTTAATCGGTATTCGGCCTGCGCGAAAGGTGCCTGGGAAGCGCGGTGGCAAGGGACAGCTCGTTCGGATGCATGGGCCCCCACCTCCTCGTTGAATTCCCGCGGACCAAATTCGCCGGAGCAGCAGCACGCGTCTCGGATTTGTCCGTCGGAGGACGGAGTGACGAAGCCCTCGGCAGCGGCTAATCCCGGCCTGGACAAGCGCCGTAGCACGCGCGTGGTCCAAGCCATGCCCATCAAGGTGCACGGCGTGGACGCGCTGAGCGAGGCGTTCACGGAACGCACCAGCACGGTGATGGTGAGTTGCCACGGGTGCAAGTATCAGTCCAGACATTACGTGACGAAAGGCTCGATCGTCACCGTAGAAATCCCGCGCCGAAATCCCAACGCTCCCGAACGGATCATCACCGGAAACGTCATATGGGTGCAGCGCCCGAGCCACGCGCGCGAACTCCTGCACATCGGATTGGAATTCGAAGTGCCCGGGAACGTCTGGGATATTCCCGAGGCTCCGGAAGATTGGTTCCCGCTGCCCGGCGAGCAAGCTTTCACACCCGAGGAGCCCGTCGAAGCGCAGGCGACTCCGGTCGCTGGACCGGCCGCTCCCGTGACGCTGACGGCGTCGTGGGACGCGAGCGAAATCCTGGTGATGGCCGGCCGCGCCGAAGGGCACGAGGAAGAACTCGCTACGGCAATGCAACAGGCGAAGTCAGCCGCGCAGCAGTCCAGAGCCGCCGCAGCAGAGGCCGCCGCTGAAACGCTGAGCATGATTCGCCCGAGGACCGATGCGAGCATTCATGAAATTATTGAGCAAACAATCAAATCCTCAATTGAACGGCTAACCGCTTCCGTCGTCGAAGAAGCGCGCAAGGCCTACGAGACGACCGCCGAACAGCTGGACGCCAAGATCCAGAAAGCGGTGGCGGAGGCGGTCAAGACCGTGCCCGTCAAGCGTCCCAATCGCGGCAAGAACAAAGGTTGAGGTTGTTGCCCGCCGTTTGAATCCAGAAAATCTGCGCTGAATGGAGCGCTAGAATCCTCCGCGCATCCGTGCTACTTTTTGCGGCGCGAACTCAGCAGAGGTATGGCTAAAACGACTTCGTGAACGCGCGGTCTCGATTTTGGAGTCTTCACACCGGGGGATTACAGAAATGCGCACAAAATTGTTTGGATTGGCTGTGGCCGGCGTCCTGCTGCTGGCTGGAGTTGCGGCTCGCACCGCCGGCGCGCAGGCTGCCGCGTCGAGTGAATGCAATTCGACGTGCCTCACGAACATGGCCAATCAATATGTCGCCGCGCTGGTGAAGCACGACTGGTCGGGGCTGCCTCTGGCGCCCGGGTACAAATACACGGAGAACACGGCCGCGATCCAGCTGGGCGACGGGCTGTGGGTGGGCGCGTCGGAGGCTCCGACGACGTTCAAGATTTACGCCGCCGATCCTGTGTCCAAGCAGGTCGGGCTGTATTGCGTGATGAAGGAGTTCAACAAGCCCATCATTCTCGCGCTGCGGCTGAAGGTTGAGGAAGGCAAGATCGCGGAAATCGAGCACATCGTGGTGCGCGACATACGGCCCGCAGGGGCGTCGAATCTGGTGACGCCGCGCGCTGGACTGGTTCAGACGATTCCGGTCTCGCAGCGCGTCTCGCGCGATGAGATGTACCGCATCGCCGATTCGTATTTCGACTCGATCGAGCAGAGCAACGGCGATCTCGCGCCGTATGCGGACGACTGCGTGCGGCACGAGAACGGAATGCAGACCACTTCGAACAAAACGCCTAGCCCGACGCCTCTCGATGCGGCCACGGCTGGTCCGGCGGCAAATCCGAGCTTTGCGAAGCTCGGGGCGCTAAGTTGTCACGATTCGATGAATACGCACATCCTCAGTTACATCACGAAAATCCGCCCGCGGCGGCTGATCATCATTGACGAGGAGCGCGGGCTGGTGTTCGGGTTCCCGATGTTCGTCCACCGCGGCAACGTGAGACAAATCAAAGTAGTCGGCGTGCCCGGCGTGGATACGGTGCCGATGAATTTCGGCCCTATCGATTTGCAAGCGGCCGAAATTTTCGCGATTCGCAATGGAAAGATTCACGAGATCGAAGCGATGGGATATTTGCTGCCGTATAACGCGAAGACGGGCTGGGAATAGAGTAGCGGCCGGAATCAAATGCGAGGAGAGATTCCTCGACTGCGTGACCGGCCGTCCCGGCTACGCCGGGACGGAAGTGCAAGTCCGGTCATTTCGCTAGAAAGACAGCGAAAAAAGCGCGCTACCAGTTGGGGTTGCCGCAGGAATAGTTGCCGACGTCGGTGACGTTGCCGCTGCCCTTGTAGATCGCGGCTTGTGGATAGGGGCAGAGCGGGCGCGAATTGTCGATGACGTTGGCGGTGGAATGCGCGGCGATCAACCTTTCGGGCGCCGCGTTGTTCTCCCTCCAGCGCTCGAGCGCCGTCAGCGCATCAAAGCTGTTCGGTCCGGCGCCCCCTTGGCAGTGCGCCATCCCTGGAACCATGAAGAGGCGCAGGAATTCCTGCGTCTTCTGCGGGCCTCCCATCGCCGAAACCACGCTCTCGTAGTAATTGATGCTGTTTTCCGGCTGGATGCCCTGGTCCGCCCAGCCGTGATACATGATTATTTTTCCGCCGTGGTCCTGGAACGCCTTCAAGTTGGGATCGATCGCGTTCACGATCGAGCCAAGTTTCTGGTCGGCAGCGCGCGTATCGCGGTCTGCGTCGAACGTGGCGAAATCCCAGTCGGGATTATCAAAGACCATGAATCTGAAAAATCCCACACCGATGGAGTTCGTCACCGGACCGGGCGCGGCCCACAACAGCTCGCTGCCCGGCTGATAGCCGGGAAATATCTGTTTGCCGTCGTTGTACTTCGCGCCCGCGTAGATCAGCTGCGCGGTGTGAACCTGTGCAGCGGTGAGGCACGATGCCGCGTCCGCGCCCGGGCACTGGATGGTTTTCGGATCAAAATTGCAGCGGCGCGGATCGCCAATGACGCCGTCCGTCACTCCGTCTTTTGCATCGCACGCGTCCAGCACGGCTTTGTGGAGATAAGGCAATTTTGCGGCCGGAATAAAATTGGCGGAGTTCTCGCCGTCCTTGAGCCTGACCCAGCTCGTGTACACGCCTCCGGCCTGAAGATGCGTGATGTAATTCGCGGGCGCACCGGCGACGATGCCGTCGAAGTCGTCGGGATAGCGCTGCGCTTCGGTGAGGCCCTGCTTGCCGCCGGTCGAGCAGCCGTTCCAGTAGGCGAGCTTCGCGGGCTTGCCGTAAAAGGCGGCGACGATCAGCTTCGAATCCACGGTCATTTCGTGGACCGCGCGATACGACCAATCGACAAGCTTTTCCGGATGGCCCAGTGCCCAGCTTTCATCGTTTCCGCTGGCATGGCCGGTGTCCGTGCCGGCCGTGGCGTAGCCGCGATTCAGAGCCGCCGCAAGCGCGCTATAACCGATCTGGCCGATGAAACCGCCATTGCCAATGGCCTCGAATTTTCCGTTCCATCGCGCGGTGACCGGAAGCCATACCTCGAAGCTAATGTGCGAGTCGCTGGTAGGCGCGGAGAACGCGACCACACGGCAAAACGGTGTCGAGATGGTCAGAGTGCTTGCCGGACCGATAGGGCTGGGCGGAAGCGGTATCGAAAGGTCCGGCGGAGGATCGACGGCCGTGGCCGACGTGATCGTGGCGTTGGGAATCTTGAGGGAGGTAAGGCTATCGCAGGATTGCTGCGCCGCGGCGGGCGCGGGAACGAATACCGCCAGGCAAATAACTAACAAGAATGGAATGAGTCGCAGCCTCATGCGAGTGCCCCCAGGAGTTCGGAATCAACTATGGTGACAGACGTATACACCGCGCTCGCCGTTGCACGCAAGAGCCTGATTTCGAGTAATGAAGGTTAACGGGAGCCGGAAGAGCCAGCGGAGCCCGAGGAAGACGCCGCGAACTCCGCGACGCGCGGCGACTCGGCGTCAGCGAAATAATTTCGCGCGTAGAGACCGCGGTAGATGCGGCCGGCGATTTGCGAGGCGTGCGGACCGCTGATGATGCGGCTGCCGCCGTGAAGCAGAACCACGATCACGATTTTCGGATGCGCCTGGTCGGCATAGGAAACGAACCATCCGAGGCGCCCGCCGACTCCTTCATCGTTGCAGGTGCCGGTCTTGCCGAGATCCTGTTCGCCGTCGGGATCGTAGCTGCGACGGGCCGTGCCGTACATGACCGCAGCGAGCATTCCTTCGCGGAGATCGGGCAGTAGCGGCGCGATATCAAGCTGCTGGCGGACGCGCGGCTGGAAATTCTGACGCTCTTGGTCGGTGCGCGGATATTGCAGGTAATACTGCTGGCCGCCATTGGCGAGAGTTCCCACCAGCGACGCGAGCTGGAACGGCGTGATGCGAATGCCCTCACCGAAGCTCGACATGCGCGCGACGCCCCCAAATACAGGCGGCTTGGCGGGCAGAAAGCCGGGCTGCTCTTCGGGAATGTTGTACCCGACGCGCTGGCCGAGCCCCATAAGCTGGTGATATTTGATCACGCGATCGAAGCCAAGTTGCGAGCCGACCGCTTCAAAGAATTTATTGTTCGAGTGCGCCATGGCCTCGGTCAGGTCCATGTAGCGGCGATTGCCGACGCGAAGCATCGTGTCGCGAGTGATGACGCCTTCCTGAAGTCCGGCGAGCGCGACGAAGGGCTTGATGGTCGAGCAGGGCTCGAAGCCGGCGGAGAACGCCATCTTCTGGTTGACGATTGCTAGGATGCGGCCATTGGTGGGATCCACGGCGACGACGGAGCCCTTTTCGTGGCCCAGGGCCTCCACGGCAATTTCGCGGACGACAGGGTCGTCGTTTGCGGTTACGTCGTCCTTCGCCGGGTTCACGTATTCCACGACGCGAGCATGGCGGTGGTGCGCCGGAGGCGCCGCGAGTGCAGCGCTCCATCCGGCGACGCATACAAGGCACAAAATCGAGACTGCGTATTGGAGAGCTGGGGTCCGTCGCATGTCTTTAGTTAGATGCTGATTCTTTCCGTCGCGTTAGCTACGCTCAGTGTAAGGAAGCACAGCGCAGAATCGCAACTAGAATGCTGAACCTATTTTCCACCTTGACATGGGCGCGGCGCAACTGGTCGCAAGGACAGGAATCGTTCATGCGCGCGCTGCGGACGCGCCGTCCCACAACGATAAGGAATCTCTAAGAAAGGTGTTAGTGCGCCGCGGAGGCGCGCGGGAAGCCCGCGTCGGCCATGACTTCTTCGGCCTGCGCCCGGTGGCGTTCGCCGTGCGCGCCAGCCAAGAGGAGCCACTGGTAACAATCGAGCGGGCCGAACATCGGGTGTGGAAACGCGTATTCCCGGAGCTGGGCGTTTGTAGCGGTGACGAAATCGGCCGTGCGTTTGCGAGCCGCCTCGAATTCGCCGAGAAGTTGCTCGTGCGGCCAGCGGCCGGTGGGCATCAGGCGTTCCGGACCCTTCACGCGGGTGCTGCGATCTACAACTATTTGCCGGAGACCATCGTCGCCGAAGGAGGACGCGGAAGAACCGGCCGCCTGTTGCAACGTGTTATTGATGTTGTCCAAAATCAACGTTTCGACGACCACGATGTGCTCGAGGCATTCGGCCACGGACCAGCGATCCGACGCGGGCTTGAACTGCAACTGGGTGGGCGAGAGATTTCTGGCGGTGCGGAGCAAATTCTCGCGAGTCTCCGTTAGATAAGCTGCAATTCGTTCACGTTCGGATGGTGTCATTGGAACCTCCTTATCGAACCACGCCTCAACGCCCCATGCCAAGTGGGCGGCGCGGTGCCAAGCATTCGCGCCAAATCCCCACCCTTTGCACAAACCGCAAAGGATGGGGCACTCGGAAAATCCAAGGCATGCGAAAAACCATGGCGAATGCGCGAGCGGCGCCCGGAATTAGCGAGCGGCGCGAGCTTGTCCGGCGGCGGCAGCCTTCGCAACCGGCTTCTCCGCTTCGGCGGCGGGCTTCTTGGCGTCGTCGGAAGAATGCGCCGTCGGCAGGCCGAGCGATTTGCGAAGTTCGTGTTCGATTTTGTCGCGGATGTCGGTATGCTCGCGCAGGAAAAGGCGCGCATTTTCGCGGCCCTGGCCCAGGCGCTCACTCTTGTACGAAATCCAGGTGCCGGACTTTTCGAGCAGGCCCTTGGCCACGCCGAGGTCCAGCAGGTCGCCTTCGCGCGAAACGCCTTCGCCGTAGATAATGTCGAATTCGGCCTCGCGGAACGGCGCGGCGACTTTGTTCTTCACAATTTTCGCGCGCGTGCGCGAGCCGACCACGCGGTCGCCATCCTTGATAGATTGGATGCGCCGGATATCCACGCGAATCGAAGCGTAGAACTTCAGCGCGCGTCCGCCGGTGGTTGTCTCCGGATTGCCGAACATCACGCCGATTTTTTCGCGAATCTGGTTGATAAAGATAAGGCAGGTGCGCGACTTCGAAACGATCCCGGTCAACTTACGCAGCGCCTGCGACATCAGGCGCGCCTGCAAACCCATCTGCGGGTCACCCATATCGCCTTCGAGTTCAGCCTTGGGCACGAGCGCGGCGACCGAGTCCACGACGACGATGTCCACCGCATTGGAACGAATCAGCGCCTGCGCAATTTCGAGCGCCTGTTCGCCGTTGTCCGGCTGCGAGACGAGCAGGTTGTCAACGTCCACGCCCAGCTTTCGGGCGTAGACGGGATCGAGCGCGTGTTCGGCGTCGATGAATGCGGCGATGCCGCCGGCCTTTTGCGCCTCGGCGATCACGTGCAGCGTGAGCGTCGTCTTGCCGCCCGATTCCGGGCCGTACACTTCGATCACGCGTCCTCGCGGGAATCCCCCCACGCCAAGGGCCGCGTCAATCGAAATCGAACCGCTGGAGATGACGCTTACCGGCACGAGCACGTCGCGATTGCCCAAGCGCATGATCGAGCCCTTGCCGTGATCCTTCTCAATTTGTGAGATTGCCAATTCCAGGTTTTTAGACTTTTCGTCGTTCATTTTGCACCTCAAGAGGGAGTTCGTTTTAGGTCCCGCCGCGGCGGGCGGCCCGATTCTACCAGACTGTCCCTGCCCCGGCTCCATTGCTTTCTGGAAGGGGATATTAGCATGAGGCGAATAAAAGGCGAAACATATATTTTCTACTGGGCGTGTGCGAGTGGTCATGACCGAGGTGCATCGCCGTGAAAACTCTCTGTTGGAACTGTGTTCATGTTAGTTCTCATCTTGACAATTCTATCCATCAGTAGTAACTAGCGTCATCTTCGGGCGGGTGGGCCCGTATATCGTGAACAAGGAGAAACCTTTCATGACGAATACCGTGGCAATGGTGAAGTGTGCCTCGAGGCTTCTTCTGGGCGTGCTTCTGTTGATTGGCCTGGTGGGGGTGAATCGACTGGCGGCGCAGGTCGAAACGGCGACCATCTCGGGTACGGCGACGGACAGCTCCGGAGCGGCACTGGTCGGCGCCACAGTCCAGACCAAGAACCTTGGCACGAATGTCACCCAGTCCACGGTTTCCGATGCGGCGGGCCGCTACAGAATCCACGATCTGCCCGTCGGCAGTTACGAAATTCGAACATCGCTCACGGGCTTCCAGACCGTCGTGCACAAGGGCATCACGCTGACAGTGGGCGCGAATCTGATCGTCGATTTCTCGCTACCCGTCGGGCAGGTTACCCAGACGGTCAATGTTGAGAGCGAAGTTTCCCGCGTGGAGACGCAAACCGCCGCCGTCTCATCCCTTGTAACATCCCAGCAGATGAGCCAATTGCCCTTGAATGGACGCAACTACGCGCAGTTGCTTTCTCTAGCGCCCGGTGTCCAGACGATAAAACAGGCCTACATAACCGGTGGAGGAGGTGGCGGAATATCTTCAGGATTCTATGGACCATCGGACACCTACTCGGTTGCTGGATCCAGGCCTGTTGGACAAGTCTTTCTGCTGGACAACCAGGATTTGCAGGGCTACTGGGAAAAGGGAGCGGGTGCGTCGATCACCGGCAATTCGCTGGGCGTCGACGGAATCCAAGAGTTCCAGTTGCTGACCAACACATACAGCGCGCAGTTCGGAGGAACCGGCGCGGCCATGAATGCCGTCAGCAAATCGGGCACCAACGGTTTTCATGGCTCCGCGTACGAATATCTCCGCAACAGCGCGCTCGATGCTCGCGATTACTTCGACGGTACAAAAATTCCGCCCTTTCGCAGAAACCAGTTTGGGGGTGACATCGGAGGACCGGTCAAGAAAGACAAGGCCTTCTTTTTTGTAAATTACGAAGGCCTTCGATCGACCTTGGGTATCACCGGCAATCAATATGTTCCTGACCGCGATTCGGTTGGCCAAGGTACGTATTCGGCGTCTGAAGTTCCCTACGTGACCGGGTTCGTGCCCTGCAATACGGTGCCGGGCCAGTTACGGCCCTCTCTGGGGGGTACCTGCAATCCGGGCGATCGGTTACCCGTGGCGATCAGCCCAAAAGTGCTGCCTTACCTCAACCAGCCCAGTGCCAGTTTTCCGAATCCCAATACTTATCCGCTACCTGCTGACGGCGCTCTTGAGCAAAGTGTTGGAGCGGGCCCTTTCAAAGGCTATCCCAGCGGGAACCAGCTCGTCACCCAGATTGGGAGCCAGCCGACGAGCGAGAACTACATTCTCGGACGCCTGGATTACACGCTCGGCGCGAAAGACTCAGTGTTCGGAAGATACATTTCCGATACGGCCTTCCTGAGCCTGCCCATGCCGTTCTCGAACCTTCCCAACTGGCCAGCTGCGTTTCACGGAGGCGACCAGTTTTTCACCGTCGAAGAAAAGCACATTGTTTCGCCGACCGTCGATCAACGAGATCCGCTTCAGCTTCTCGCGAACTAATGAACGTTCGGATCAGACATTTCTGTCCGATCCGGCTACAGATCCGTTGCAATTTTACCTGGGAGCGCTCTTCAACGGGCAGCCGGCTTACAATCCGGGCGACCGCGAGGACGGCAACCTCATCGTCAGTGGCGGCACATCCAACATCGGACCTGGCGCGACAGCACGCTGGCACCTGATTGAAAACAAGTTCGTCGGGGGAGATGATATTTTCTGGAGCCAGGGGGCCCACAGTCTTAAAGTCGGCCTGTCCGTGACCAGAATTCAAGACAGCATCGCCGTGGGCCGGGAAGGCGGAATTTTCATTTTCGCCAGCCTTCCAGCTTTTCTGGCAGCCAGCCCAATCCAATTCCAAGGTGAAGTTAACCCGCACCCGGGCTTTACGAGGACCCGTTACTCGCGCGCCACTGAATATTTTCCGTACATTCAAGATGACTGGAAGGTGAGGCCCAACGTCACGATCAATCTCGGCTTGCGGTACGACTTTGAGACGAACCCAGTCTGTGTCTCTGAGCCGTGCAATGCAATCCTGGATCCCTTGTCTTCGCCGGGATTTACTCAGGTCCATCACGTCGTGCGGTCAAATCCGGACGCCTTCAATTTCGACCCTCGGATCGGTGTGGCGTGGGATCCGTTCTCGGATCACAAGACATCGATCCGCGCCGGCTTCGCCATTTTTCACGAGCCAATTGCCGCACGCACTTACCTCAATGCGTATTCCCAGAATCCCCCGTCTCAAACTGTGGTCCTGGCCGGACCACCCGCTGTTCCGCTCTTCCCTCGACCCGCAGACTGCGGGCCGGCCGGTTCGCCGTGCCTGAACCCGCCATTCGGCACAATTTATCAAATCGACTACCGGTCGGATGTCGCGCCGTATGAAATGCAGTACAACCTGACGATACAGCGCGATATTGGGCATAGCACCGTCGCTTCTCTCGGCTACGTCGGAGCGCAAGGGGTCCATCTATATAGCCAGCGAAATCTGAATACTCCGGCGCTGGTCGACGCCTTAGGGAATCCTGCTCCTAATAACTGCACGACGTGCTTCTTTAAGGGTCCGGTTCCGAATCCCAAATTTCTCGGTCTGGATAGCACCGCTCCCACCAGCCACTCGACTTACAACGGCTTGGTGGCAAGTCTAACTCGTCAGCTCAACAAGAATTTGCAGGGACAAGTCTCTTACACGTACTCGAGATGCATTGACGATGGTTCCGCCAGTTCCGGTCTCGAGCAAGCCTCTGTCGAAGTCCTTGACGCGCACTTCCAGCGTTTCGACCGCGGTCCGTGCATCTTCAATTCAACTCACGCGTTGCGGATCAACGGCCTGTACAACCTGCCCTTCCGCGGCAACAGGTTGGTGTCGGGCTGGCAGTTGGGTGAAATTTTGAGCGCGGCCACAGGTTATCCTGTGAACGTGGTCAATGGACTGCTACCCCAGGTGTCTAACACGGGCGGAATTACATCAGATCGCCCGAACTTCGTCGCGGGATGCCATCCCTATGACGTACAGGGAAAGCCGAGTGGTCCGTTCGTTCAGTGGTTCGACCCGAGCTGCTATGCTCCTCAGACGTTTGGCACGCTCGGTAACGTGACTAGAAATTCGCTTGTCGGTCCCGGCCTGCTGAATCTGGATTTCTCGATCATCAAACAGACGAGGATCACCGAAAAGCTGAATTCAGAGTTTCGAGCTGAGTTCTTCAACATTCTGAATCGCACGAATCTGGGGCAGCCGTCTGGAAGCGTCTTCGCGGGTCCGGGAGGCGCCGCGGCTGGCGGCAGCTTCATCGGGGGGACCGCGGGTCTGATCAGCACTACCGCCACCACATCGCGGCAGATTCAGTTTGCGCTGAAGCTGATCTTCTGATCGGCAGTAGCCTGGCCGATGCAAGAAGGCGCGTCGGCCAGGCTACTCCGGAATGCTGAAGTCGTAGATCCTGCCGGAGGCGGCGCCACCGGACCTGTTCCCGCCCCTGGCGCCTGACATCGTGGTTCCTGCGCCCGTGCCCATGAAGAAGGCGTACTCGCCGGGTTTGAGGTCCGCGCCGAGGGTGAGCTTGTAGGTTCTGATTCCTACATGCTCGGCTTTGAAATCGACTACCTTGTCGCGCTTCACGCCCGATTTGCCGCCGGTGACACCGCCAAATGAGCCAATCTGGAATTCCCGGCGATCGCTTTTCTTGATTAGCGTGATCAGCACGTAGTCCAGCGCATCGGACCCATCGGGGACGTAAAGATAGAAGGCCGGGCGGCGCTCTTTCACCACATTGACGGAGTGCGGGCCATCCACATAGGCGTCCCAATGTTGGTTCCTCATGCCGTCGGTGAAGTAACTGCCGGCTTTGCCGCCAACCTTGGTCTGATCGATCGCGCGACCCTGAATCAAGACAAAGGCCGCGCCATTCTTCCAATAGACGCCGACTTCCGGCGGCGGAAGATTCGGATCGAAGGTCATGGGGGCGACAGCCGCGACAACCTGCGGAGGAGGCGGAGCCGGATTGATCATCACTTTGATCACCGCGTCGGAAACATTGGCGGCCTTCAAAACCTTGAGCGCATCGACGCTGGTATCGAAAACAGCCACTCCCTCGCCTTTCGCGCTTTCGGCGCGAATCTTGGAGATGATTACATCTTCCGACAGGCCCAACTGCGCCATGCCGATGACGTCCTGATTCGTGAATCGCTTCCCCGGTTCCTGGCCGCGAGCGGGCGAGATCAAGAGAACGCAGGCGATGGTGACGAGGTACGCGAGTCTCCTCATGCAAAACCTCCGGAGCCGAAGCGATCCTCGGCAAATAAGTTTACAAGATTGGAAAGCAATTTGGGAGTGATCCCGTCGCAACGCTGTCAACAGAAGACTCGGAAGCCTTCGCCCTCAGACGGCGAGCTGCTTTTGCAGAACCCAAGGCTGCAGGAAGGAACAGAGATTCCTCACGCCGCTCAGGAAGAAAAGCCAGATCGCGTTATTGGCTGACCGCTATTAGGCTAATCGTACTATTGCCCGAGCTGGGCGGCCACTCTAGCCTAGATGAATGCGGGTGCGTCCATGAACGACCAAGTTAGCGAAGTTCATAGGGCCTGTACCGACTGCCAGCCGATCTCTGTTCCTCGCTCTTCGGAAATCGAGTCTCTGGCTCTCGATCACCTTGGCAAGCTATTTGACGTCACGCACGAGTTGCTTTGCGTGATGGGGTTCGATGGCCGCGTTAGGTTTCTCAACTCTTCCTGGGAAGGCATTCTTGGCTATTCGCGGGAAGAACTGATGCTGACTTCCTACATCGAACGCGTTCATCCCGATGACCGCGCAGCTACGTTGGCGGATGCTCAGAAGGTTATGGCCGGAATTCCCACGACGTCGTTTGAAAACCGCCAGCAATGCAAAGACGGATCCTATAAATGGTTTTCATGGTCCGTAACGGCATCAATCCCCGAGCAGATCGTTTACTCGGCCGGCCGCGATGTCACCGAGCACCATCGTTCGGAGGAACGCGCGCTGCGACTTGCCTCGGCGATGGAAAACAACGGCGAAATGATCTGTATGGGTGGTGCCGACGGCCGCGCCGTGTTTGTAAATAGGGCCCTGCTTGAGGCTACGGGATACCAGGAGGATGAACTCCTTGGAAGACCCTTGAACGAAACGCTCTTGTCACCGAATGATCCGCTGACTCTCGCCGGAGAGATCCGAACCAGCATAGTTCGCGAGGGCAAGTGGAGGGGGGAATGTCTTTACCGCCGCAAGAATGGCCCCGACCTGCCCGTCTCGCTGAGCGTCAGTGTTCTCCGGGATGGCGAGGGCCGCGTCACTGGTGCGTTTTCCATCGCACAGGACATCACCGAGCGGCGACGACTGGAAGATCGTGCCGTGCGACTCGCGCACGCCATGGAAAACAACCGTGAAAGCATTTGTATGAGCGATGACAAGGGGTGCGCGTCATTTGTCAATCAAGCGCTTGTTCAAAGTACCGGTTATCGAGAAGAAGAAATCCTCGGGAAATCATTCGACGAGACGATCCTCTCGCCGAACAATCCGCCGAATCTCGCCGGAGAGATCAAAACCAGCATGGTTCGCGAGGGCAAGTGGAGGGGGGAATGTCTCCAGCGGCGCAAGAATGGCCCCGACCTACCCATCTCGCTGAGCATTAGCGTCCTCCGGGACAGGGATGGCCGCGCCACCGGCGCCTTTGCAATTTCACAAGACATCACCGAACGGCGACAGCTCGAGGAACAGTTACGGCGCGCGCAGAAGATGGAGGCGGTCGGACAACTAGCCGGCGGAGTCGCCCACGACTTCAACAACCTGCTGATGGTAATCATGGGGTACGCAGGAGATCTGGAAGAGCGCCTCGATGAGAGCGATCCTCTTCGCCGGAAGGCACAGGAAATCGGCAGAGCCGGGCGGCGCGCCGCTTCGCTGACCCGCCAGCTCCTCGCATTCAGCCGTCAGCAGGTCCTGGCCCCCAGGGTTTTGAATCTGAACTCCGTGGTGGACGAACTGCAGAAAATGCTGGGGCGCCTGATCAACGAAGATATCGACCTGATCACCGATCTTGATCTGAAGCTCGGGCAGGTCAAGGCCGATCAAGGGCAGATCGAACAGGTGATCGTCAATCTGGCGGTGAACGCCCGTGACGCCATGCCAGACGGCGGAAGATTGACCATTCAAACCACAAATATGGAAGTGGACGGTGCCTTCACTCGCCTGCACCCGGAGATGTCCTCCGGCTCGTTCGTCCGGCTTGCGGTCACGGACACTGGCTTCGGCATGGATGCCGAGACTCAATCGCGCGTCTTCGAGCCGTTCTTCACAACCAAGGAACGAGGCAAGGGAACGGGGCTGGGTCTGGCAACCGTGTACGGAGTCGTGAAACAAAGCGGCGGCTTCATTTGGGTCCACAGCGAGCCCGGAAAGGGTTCGACGTTTGAAGTCCTGCTGCCGCGAGTCAACGGCAAGCCCGCAGAGGTGATAACTCAGGATAATGGCTCTCGCGAAACTGGGAGAGGGTCGGAAACGATCCTGCTCGTCGAGGATGACGAAGCACTTCGCAAGCTCATCCTCAATTCGCTCAGCGAACGCGGCTACTCTGTTCTGGAGGCGGCCAACGGGACCGAGGCCTTGCAGCTCGCCCGCCAACGATCCGGTAAAGTCGATCTACTCCTGACTGACGTGGTAATGCCGGGAATGAGCGGCCCCCAGGTGGCCGACAGCGTCGTCGCACTCGATCCCGATGTGAAGGTTCTCTACATGTCCGGCTACTCGGAATTCGCAGCCCGGCATGACGAGCTTCTTAAGCACGGCCGGCGATTCCTTCAGAAACCTCATTCGGTGGTCGATCTCGCCCGCACCATTCGTGAGACGTTGAATGCGAAGCCTGCGACTGCGCTGGCCGCGCGCTAACACCACTGCCACGACCAGCGCGATCAATAAACGTAAAAGCCCTGGCCGGATTTACGGCCGAGCCGGCCGGCGGCGACATGCTGCTTCAGGAGCGGGCAGGCCGCGTACTTCGCGTCGCCGAAGCCGCGGTGCAGGACCTCCATGATGTCCACGCAGACGTCGAGACCGATCAGGTCCGCGAGCTCGAGTGGGCCCATGGGATGATTCATGCCGAGCTTCATCACGGCGTCCACGGCCTCGGGCGTCGCCACACCTTCCATCACCGCGAATGCCGCCTCGTTGATCATGGGCATCAGAACGCGATTGGAGACGAAGCCGGGCGCATCGTTGACGCCGACAGGTTTCTTGCCCAACTTTTCGCAGAGCGACATCGTGGTCTGAAACGTCTCGTCGCTCGTCGCGCGGCCGCGAATCACTTCCACGAGCGCCATCACCGGCACGGGATTGAAAAAGTGCATGCCGATGAATTTTTCGGGGCGGCTGGTCTCGGCGGCGAGCTTCGAGATGGAAATCGAGGAGGTGTTGCTCGCCAGGATTACGCTGGGGCGCAGGATCGCGTCCGCATCCTTCAGCACGCGGACTTTCAGCTCGAGTAATTCCGGCACGGCTTCGACGGCGAAGTCGGCGGAGGCGAGCGCGGCCATGTCGGTGGTCGGTTGGAGTCGTGCGAGAGTGGCTGTCTTCTCCGCGGCGGTGATTTTTTCCTTTTTCACTTCGCGGTCGAGATTCTTACCGATGGTTTCGAGGCCGCGGTCGAGGAAGCGCTGTTCGACGTCGCGGAGGATCACGTTGTAGCCCGCGCGCGCAAACACGTGCGCGACGCCGTTGCCCATCGTGCCCGCGCCGAGCACGGCGACGGTTTTGATGATTTCGGAGGCCATGGTCGCGTTCATGATATCAGGACGCTCCAAATGGAGGGCACTTTTCACATATAATCGGCGCGCTTCGGCGAAACGGAGGAGCGCTCATGACGAATTCGAATCTGGTTCTCGCACTGGCATTCGGGATTGGCGTGATCGCCGGCCTGCGGGCGCTGACCGCGCCGGCGGTGGTCGCCTGGGCCGCGCATCTGCACTGGATCAATTTGCTGGGCACTCATCTCGCGTTCATGGGCACGATCGTGGCCGTGGCGATTTTCACGCTGGCCGCGGTCGGCGAAATCGTCAACGACAAGCTGCCCAAAACGCCCCCTCGCACCGCGACGCCTTCCCTGATCATCCGGATCGTCATGGGCGCATTCGCGGCAGCGACGCTGAGCGCGGGGATTGGCGGCTCGCTCTGGATCGGCGCGCTGCTGGGAGGCGTCGGCGCCGTCGTCGGCACCTTCGGCGGGTATTATGTGCGAACGGGGCTCGTGAAGGCTTTGCACTCGCCGGATTTCGTGATCGCGCTCGTCGAGGATGCGGTGGCTGTTTGCGGCGGACTTTTTCTGGCGTCGCGGCTGTAGAGAAAGACGCGAGCGCCGCGCGGCCCTTAACTGCTACTCCGGCGGGGCGCCTTCGATGACTTCACGAACGATTTCGCGGGCGCGGATCTCGGCAGCGGGCAGAACAAGCACGCGGGCCTTGGCATCGTCTTGCGACACAACGCACGCGATGCCGACGCCGCGGAGACAATCTCTGAGGAATTGCGCGGCATGATCGTCGTCGCCGGACCAGACCTCGCAGGTGGCATCGTCGGGATGATTTTCGGGCGGCAGATCGTTCGCTGGGATTTCATTCGCAGCTTGGTCGCTTGAATCGGCGAGTTCGTTGACGTCCGCTGAGTCGGGACCATCCGCAACTTCGGGAAAAGACTCGGCAAGAATCTTCGCGGCCGAGTCGTGGTCTGCTCGCAGAATCCATATTTCGTACGGTGCGCGCTGTTCGAGGGCGGGCAGCCAGTTCACCTCGCGCGACTCATCGGCATAGGGGATGTCGGCCGCATCGAGGGCCACGCCGATTTGATCTCGCAGGCTGCGATTGTAACCGGACCAGAGCAGCTCGGGAGCTTTCGCGTCTCCGCCGGAGGCGGAAGCAGGCGAATTCTCCGGTGGCAGCGAATCGACCAAATCTACGTGGCAGTCCGAGCATTCACGAAAGCCTCGGCGGTATTCGACTTTGCAATTGGGACAAAACATTGGGCTGCCTGCAGTTCTATCGCAAAGAAAGTGATTGCGCTAGTGAATCGAGCCGGCTAATTCGACCGGAGGGCAAGCCAGGCAGCGAGCGAGGCGAGCTTTTCATCCTGTGTCCACGGCGAACCAAGTGGGCGTCCGAGTTCGGCGATGCGGCGGGTGAGATCGGCGGGCTTGATGCGAAGCGCGCGGGAAGCGGTCTCGAGAATTTCGCGCTTCTTGATCGTCAACGATTTGAGGGCACAGCGGGCGCTTGCGTCGAGAAGGGCTTCGCGGAAGAGCTCGCCGTCGGCGGAGTGAATCAGGGAATGCGACGCCAGAATTTGTGGAAGTGCGGGAAGCGACCTGCCGGAAGCGAGGAGAAGTCCGGCGCGCGCGAGTGAGTAGCCCTGCTCGTGCAGTTCGGTTTTCAGTTTGCGGATGGCATCGAGTGCAAGGCGTCGCGATTCTTTCTGCATGCGCGCGACGAATGCGCGGGCTTCGTCGAGCGGAAGCTTTTCGCCGGTGTGATAAGGCTGCCGGAATTCGTAGGTGAAGGTTTCGACGAGATGGACGCGCTGGCGCGAGACGATCGTCGGCGCGCCTTTGGTCAGCGTGAGCGCGACGAGGGCGGTCCAGCCGGAGTGGGCCCGAAACCCTACGGCAGCGACCTTCACGAAATCCTCCGCGGCGCAGATTCAACAGGCCCGGAACTTCAGAATCGTTCCACTGCCAACGCCACTGCATTCCCGCCGCCGAGGCAGAGGGCGGCGATGCCGCGCTTCAGGTTACGGCGCTGCAATTCGTAGAGCAGCGTGACGAGGACGCGCGCGCCCGATGCGCCGATGGGATGACCGAGCGCGACGGCGCCTCCGTTCACATTTACCTTTTCAGGATTGAGCTTCAGCACGCGCGTCACGGCAATCGCGGCAACGGCGAAGGCTTCGTTCAACTCGTACAGGTCCACATCTTTATCGCGGTCCCAGCCGGTTTTCGCGAGCAGTTTTTCGACCGCGTCCACGGGCGCCATCATCACCCACTTCGGCTCGACTCCGCTGACGGCCTGCGCGACGATGCGCGCCATCGGCGCCTTCCCCATCCGCGCGGCATTCTTTTCGCTAGTGACGACGACAGCCGCGGCGCCGTCGTTGGTGCCCGGCGCGTTGCCGGCGGTTACCGTGCCGCCTTCCTTCTTGAACGCGGGCTTGAGTTTCGCGAGCGCTTCGAGCGAAGAGTCCTCGCGCGGCGATTCGTCCACCTTGATGACCACGGGCGGGCCCTTGCGCTGGGACAGCTCGATGGGAACGATCTGGTCGCTGACGAAACACGACTTCGTGGCGCGCACCGCCTTCTGGTGGCTTTCGAGCGCGAACTGGTCCTGCTCCTGACGCGAGATGCCGTATTTTTCGGCGACGAGTTCGGCGGTCTGGCCCATGTGAAAGTTTTCGTATACGTCCCACAGGCCGTCCGCGATCATCGAGTCGAGGAGTTCGGCATTGCCCAGGCGGAAGCCCGCGCGCGCGCCTTTCATCAGGTAGGGCGCGTTGGACATGGACTCCATGCCGCCCGCGACCACGATTTCCGATTCGCCGAGCATCACGGCCTGCGCGGCCAGGCCGACGGCTTTCAGCCCCGACCCGCAAACTTTGTTGATCGTCATCGCGGCGACGCGTGGATCGAGGCCGCCCTTCAGCGCGGCCTGCCGCGCCGGGTTCTGTCCAAGGCCCGCCTGAAGCACGTTGCCCATGATCGCTTCGTCAACCTGGCCGGGCTCGATGCCCGCGCGGCGGACGGCTTCGGCGACAACTTTCGCGCCAAGCTCGGGCGCGGTGAGCGGCGAAAGCCCGCCCATGAATTTACCGATCGGCGTGCGGACGGCGCTGAGTATGATGGGCTTTTCCATGGCGATTGCTCCCCGGAATCTTCGATGGCTTGAAATTCAAGTATAGGCGCGGAGGTTGGTGGGGTCAATTTAACGGCGGGATAGCGGATACCCACGCGAAAAAGGGACCACCCCCTAGGCTCGTGTGCCACGCGCCGACGCCGATGACATCCCACGCCGTGCGGCGCGAAGATCTGGCACGCGCAGGAAAAGGAAATGAAACTCCCAAATACAACCATGTTCCCGCACGCCCGCGCCACGAAATGCGAAAACTTAGTTTCCTGCTGGGTATTTCATGACGGTGCCAGGATATTCGCCGGAATTAAATGGAACCTGCGTCCGTGTGAATCCCCGCAATGGTCTACACAATATTTAGTAGCTCTATCTCCCGTGTTTGCCTTGTCTTACAAAAGCTCGTCGCATCGTTTAACGAAGTGAAATCCGGTTAAATCGCGTTAAATTAGGTGCACAGTTTCGTTAGTGGAACATCTCCGAGTGGCTGCCACACTGTCGGAACTGGCGTTAGACTGTAGCCGCAATCCCGAAATGAAAATGAACCGAAAGCCCGAGCACGGCGTCTAGCTGATGGAGACACAAATGGATGCGCTCGCGACGGGCTTTTCGAGTGACGCGGTGAGTCGCGAATCCGCGCTCGACCGTGAGTTTGAGCAGCGGATCGCCGATTCCCCGAAACTCGCATACCGCGTCGCGCTCGCCGTGCTCCGCAATACAGCCGAGGCGGAGGACGTCGCCCAGGAAGCAATGTTGCGCGCCTTTCGCAGCTTCCATCGGCTGCGCGATCGCGAACGTTTCCGCTTTTGGTTGGTCCGGACGGCCTGGCGGTTGTCGCTCGACCGCATACGAGGCACCAGGCGTCGTGAGCGGCGCGAACAAATCGCGATTCGCGACACCCTCGCAGGTCACGGCGGAGATGTCGCCGCAGCGCAGGAGTTTGATAGTGAAGTTGCCGCAGCCCTCGACTCGCTTCCTGAAAAGCTGCGAATCGTGATCGTGCTGGCCGCAATCGAGGGCCACAACACGTCGGAAGTTGCAAAGCTTCTGAATTTGCCGGAAGGAACCGTGAAATCGCGCCTGTTCAAGGCGAGAAAACGGATGGCGGAGAAACTTCAATGGCTTGTAAAAAATACGCAGGCTGGCTGACACACGCCGCACTCGGTCAGCTTTTTGCGCCGTCGCGCTACTCCGAACTAGTCGCGCACCTAGGTAATTGCGAATCGTGCCGCGAGGACTTTCAACGCACTCAAACGGCTCTGTCACTCGCCGACCGAGTGGTAGACGCTCTCACGAGTGGCGAACCCTCGTCGCAGTTCGTCCCGCGATTGCGCGCGCGCATTGCGAATGAATCGGCACGCGTCCGTTCTGCGTGGACTGCGAGAGTTCCCATCGCCGCAAGCGCGCTGATCTTTATCGCCATCGTCGGGATCACCGCCGCGAAGTGGATCGAACGCGACGCGGCACGAGCGCCGCTGGCCGTCGTCGCGTCAATCCCTTCGGAACCGGCAATAGCCACGAGTTCGGCGGTCCGCGCCGCCGCTGCAGCTCAAAAGACCCCTTCTATGCGAGGTAATCCGCACGCGGCCTCACGCCAGCGAACGCCGGATGTGCTGGTAGCACCCGGACAAATGGAGGCCTTGCTGCGGCTGGCTGAAATCACGCAGCATCGCCGAGCCAGAGCTGCAATTGAAATCGCGCGCCATGATGAGTTTGTTCAATCCCTCGAAGTGACGCCGCTCGAAATCAAACCTCTGGAAGTGGCGAAT
Source organism: uncultured Acidobacteriota bacterium (assembly GCA_963752925.1). Classification (GTDB taxonomy): domain Bacteria; phylum Acidobacteriota; class Terriglobia; order Acidiferrales; family UBA7541; genus Palsa-295. The sequence goes on from CAVVZY010000001.1 coordinate 253,836, forward strand.
ATCGGGGATTTCGATTCCTCGGGAGGGTTTTGATGCTCGCCGATCGAACGAAGAAGGAGTCGCTCATGAAAAGGACACTTGGTGGATCGATCTTGGCGCTCGTGGCACTTGTCGCCGTGCTGCCGCTTCGCGCTCAGGACAAGCCCAAGGACCCGGCAGCCCAATCGTCCGCGCAATCGGCGGCCCAGCAACCCGCCGCGCCTGAAATCGAATACCGGATACAATTCGTCGTGAGCGAATTCGACGGGGCGAAGAAACTGACCAGTCTGTCTTATATGCTCAGCACGACGTCCGTGAATTCCCGGCCCAAATTGCGCACCGGCGCCAGAATTCCGGTAGTCACGGGGACGAAGGCAGGCGACAGCTCCTTTCAATACATCGACATAGGCACAAACATCGATTGCACCGTCAAGCCGTCGGACGACGGAAAATATTCGCTCGATTTCATCGTGGAACGATCGTCTGTCTACGTGCTCGGAGCCGACAAAACGAAGAGGGAATGGTCGCCGGGAGATCCAGTTCCAAATGAAGATCCGATCATCCCAGCCTTCCGCGGCGAACTTCGGGTTCTGCTGCGCGATGGGCAAACCCAGGAAGCGACGGAGATGACCGACCCGCTCACGGGACACCTTATCAAAGTCGAAGTTACGCTCAACATCATCAAGTGACCGCGGCTCTGTAGCTTTCTCAATCCAGCACCCGGTAAGGTCGCCCTCGTTTAAGTGCCTGATTAGTTCCGATAACCGCTACCCACTCGACTGATGATGCGACCGTAACCCGATCACGACTTTCGCGAGCGTCGAAGCTTTCATCTTCTTTCCATTGAGAATCGCCCGAATCGTTTTGCGATCAAGCCCCGTCTGCCTGGTTGTTTTTCGTAAGCCTTGCGCGCGAATCTCAGCGATCAATCCTCTGTTCGCAGCCACACGTCCACCGTCGTAGCGAATGCACGCGTCGTCGATGTTTTCGATGAAATCATCTTTGCCTTGCTCAAACCGCGAGATTTCTTTCCCAATGCAGTGGTGTAGACCTCCTTTAATTGTCATTCGTTTCAGCAGGCCGCGTGTATGGGGTTTGCACGACTTCCCGTCCGGTCCGAGCGATTTTATTTCGGGGTGCTGGATGTAGCCGCAGAGAACATCCCCCAAGGTGATTACGTCCGCTCGTGAGAGTTCGTCCAGTCGATAGCTCTTTCCATTGCGCGTGTTGATACAACGAGACTTGGGCGGTGAAGATGGATTTACTCCCCAGGGACTACAGGCCGCCGGGGCAGGCGGCCTGTAGCCGAGTGCCGAGTGGGCTGCTTCGTGTTGTACTCCACCCGCCACTTTTCGATCACCACCTGCGCCTCCTTCAACGAATAGAAAATTTCTCCGTTCAAGCACTCATCCCGCAGCTTTCCGTTGAAGCTCTCGCAATACCCGTTCTCCCAAGGACTTCCCGGCTCAATGTACAGCGTCCCGGTGCCTATTCTAGCCAGCCATTCCCTCAGCTCTTTCGCCACGAACTCCGGACCATTGTCCGAGCGAATGTTTTCCGGTATTCCTCGGAACAACATCACGTCCGCAAGTGCTTCGATCACTTCATACCTCCCAAGCCTTCTTGCCACACGGACCGCCAAGCACTCCCGGGTGTATTCGTCGATCAGCGTCAGCATCCGCAGCATTCTGCCGTCGTGCGTCATCGCGCTCACGAAGTCATAACTCCACACGTGGTTCGCCCGCTCTGGTCGCAGCCGCACGCACGATCCATTGTTCAGCCACAACCTTCGGCGGGCTCGCTGTTTCTGCGGTACTTTCAGCCCCTCACGACGCCAGATCCGCTGCACGCGATCCTTGCCTACCTGCCAGCCAGCACCTTGCAACAGCGCCGTAATTCGCCGGTAACCGTAGCGCCCGTATTCACTGGCCAATGCAATGATCGCTTCGGTCAGCGCATCTTCGTCGATCCGCGGGATCGCGGCATAGCGTTGTGTCCTTCGCCACTGCCCTAGCAGCCGGCAGGCATGTCGCTCGCTCACTTCGTATTCTTTGCGCGCATGCTCCACCGCACAACGCCGCCGCTCAGGGCTCAGAAGTTTCCCGAGGCCACGTCCTTCAGGATCTGCTTCTCCAAAGACAGCTCCGCGACTAAACGCTTTAGCTTCGCGTTCTCTCGCTCTAGCTCCTTCAACCGTTTCGCTTGATCTAGCTTCAGGCCGCCGAACTCTTTTCTCCAGCGGTAGTACGTCTGAACCGTGATCTCTGCTTCCTTGCAGGCTTGGGGTGTGCTCTTCCCGTTCGCTATTTCTACTTCAATTTGCCGCAGCAGGGCCACGATTTGCTCCGGCTTGTGTTTCTTCATCGGCATGTCCAGCTCTCCTTTAGAGTGATTTTCTCTCACTCCCGCTGGACTAAATCAAGCCGGGCGCGGTAGGAGGCGTGATTTCTCGGATCGCAGGTCGCCCAGACACGGTGGAGTTTGAGTTGGCGGAAGGCGGCGTCGAGGATGGCGCGGGCCGCTTCGGTCACGTAGCCGCGGCCCCATTGGTCGCGGGCGAGGACGTAGCCCATGTCCGCGGCGCGGTTGGGTTCGTCCTTCACGCGAAGGCCGATGGAGCCGATCATGCGGCTTTCGGCTTTCAGTTCGATGGCCAGCTCCACAAACGGGCGCGGCCATTGCTCCTGCGTTTTCAGCATCGTTTGCAGGAATGCGCGGGTCTGCTCGGGCGTGTTCGGGCCCCAGATCATCAGGCGCACGACTTCGGGATCGCTCGCGTAGGCGTGGATGCCGGTCTCGTCGCTTGCGCGGAACTCGCGCAGCAGCAGGCGCTCGGTTTCGATCGGGAACCAGCGGTTCATGCGTTGATCTTAGCGAGGCGCGAGCGAGGGAGACAAGGGGCGGCTCCGAGAGGCGGAGAACCGCAGAGACCGCTGAAAAGACTTACGGCAGGTCCCTTGTCGGCCGAAAGGCGGCCTCTGTCGGGATGACAACGAGAACCGAGAAGCGGGAGGTGACGAGGAGGGGCCAGCGGAAGTAGCGCCGAGGCAATCCTCGGCGCAATACAGCGGCGGCAAGCCGCCGCACTCCACACAAATGCGAGCTACAGGGAACAAGGAGCGGTTCTGCGAGGCGGAGTCTGCGAGGATCGAATACATGCGGTGAGAGAGGCGATCGATTTGATGCCGAGGATTGATCGTTTTCACGGCAAATGTTCACGGCGAATGTCCGGGCGATCCGGAGCCGTATGGTTAGCTCGGCTTGCCAGGCTTGCCCTGGGGAGTCTTGATCCGAGGAAGTGGCTGGGGGGGACCCATCAGGCGGGAAGCCATGCGCAGGAGCGTTTCAAATTCCCGGTCCTTGTCAGAATCTAGTGAACGAATAGCCTTGCGGCGGGCGGGCATTGTGCTTCTCCTTGGTTACAGGGCTCGAAGGCTTGCCAGCGGGAAAGATGCACTATGTTTTTGATCGCGTGATGGGATGCTCGACGCAGACATGAGATCTGAACTCCCTGTCGCGCTTCTGTTCGAAGTGACTTTGCATCTCGGCCAGCGATTCGCCGGTGGGCGGACCTGTGGGGTTGAACACCCATGCGCATTCGGAGCAACCCCAGCCGAGAAATGCCGGTCGTTCAACCCATACCAGCTTGCGGCGCATCGCCTCCATGGCACATCTCCCCATTGGTGTGCGGTTATGCTTCTATGAAAGGCGGCGTAGCATTGGTTCTCGAGCGCACTGCGACGACAAAAGCTGCTTCTTCAGTGCTCTGAGGCAAGGCTTTACCCAAGCCACCCCGCTCTACAGGCGCACCAAAATGGAAGCAGGTAAACAAGACGTGGATGCTAGCGATTGAAAGAAATGCTGTCTGTCGGGTATCCAACACTCACGGGAATTGCTACTGCAATCCGAGGTCGTTCTCGAACTGTTGAATTACGGCGTAGCACTCACATGCGGATTTTTCGAGTTTCCTGCGGTTCATAACATTCACGGCGCCACGCACGTACTCAATGACTCCCTTCTTTTGCAGTGCTGAGGCTGCGATGCTGACGGTGGATCGGTCAGTGCCCATCATGGTCGCAATGAAATCGTGGGTGATCGGAAGCGCTCCGGAATCGACCCTATCCTGAGTCATCAGCAGCCACCGCGACAGACGCTGCTGTATGTCGTGCAGCCGATTGCACCCCGCGGTCTGCGCGACTTGCATCGCTTGAAGCCCCGAATGCCGGCCTAATATCATTTGCAATTGCGGAGCCGACTGCAAAATGCGTGTCAGATCATTTCCCTTCATCTGGAAGCCATCTCCGGCGATCTGAACGATTTCACGCACTGAGCTTCTGCTCAATCCAACCGCCAATCCTGCCCCAACGTAGCCTTCGTTCCCGACGACACCGACTTCCACGGTTCGGCCGTCTTTGGTAACGACAACTTGAGAAACCATTCCCCGGTTCAGGAAATAGACGAATTCAATACTTTGAGTCGGCTCATGAAGGCTGAGATGACCAGGCAGATCGACGTACTTCAAATGAGGTCGCATCAAAAGGTATTCGTTGGCGGGCACCGACAACAGTACTTTGTTGCTTACAGGCTTTCCCTCGACGTTCGTCCGTTCGCCCGCGCGTACGACTTGACTGCTTTTTCCGCTCATGTCCGTCCTGAATGGCACCGAGGGTGGCTTGCAGTCAGGAGGTGAAACTTCCTGGTCTCTGAGATGACGCTCCCAACCGGTTGCCCCGCTAAGATTCCATGCCCATTCAACCAGAAGAGGGTCCGACAATCTGTGCGAATCAGGACAGCTCTGAAATCTATACGGTTGAGCTGGCATATTGCGACGACGAAATGACGCAGCGGATTGAAAACGCTTATCCGGCGCGCATTCTAATCGACACAGATCAGGGGGTACGCCGGCGCGCCAATCGACGGCAATTTTCTTCGCCTCATGTTCGCCCCACCGGAGTCTGCTACAATTGCAGCACCGCGTCATGTCGCAAACTCCAATTTCGCGAGCCGATTCCGAGACGGGCTTCCCGCTGAACGCCGCACAGCGCGCGGCTGTCGAGCACGGCGAAGGGCCGCTGCTCGTTGTCGCGGGCGCCGGGACGGGCAAGACGCGCGTGATCACGGAGCGCATCCGCAACCTGCTCGAATCCGATCCCACGCTCGCAGGCGAGAATATTCTCGGGCTGACGTTCACCAACAAGGCGGCCGGACAGATGAAGAGCCGCGTGGTGAAGGCGGCGGGCGAGCGCGCCGAAGGCGTGTGGCTCAGCACGTTCCATTCTTTCTGCCTGGAAAAAATCCTGCGCGCGGCGAATCCGGATATTCAGCCGCTCGATGAGATCGATCACCGCATTCTGCTGCGGCGCAACATCGCAGACCTCGGGCTGATCCTATTCCGGCGGCTGGCCGAGCCCGCGGAATTTCTGAAGGATTTTCAGACGTTTTTTTCGCGCTGCCAGGACGAGCTGGTGACGCCGGACGATTACCAGCGATACGTGGACGCGCTACGGCGCGAGCATGAAACGCGGAAGAAAGCGTTCGAGCCGGACGCGCTGGCGATCGCGGAAGAAGAAGTGGCGCGGCAGGAGGAACTCGCGCGCGTTTACCGGGTGAGCGAGCGGCTGCTGCGCGAGCGGAATTTGTACACGTTCGGCGCGCAACTTCTACAGGCGGTGCAAGTGTTGCGCACGGACGCGGAACTGCTGGCGCGCATGCGCGATCAATATCGCTACATCCTGGTGGACGAGTTTCAGGACACGAACATCGCGCAGCTTGAATTGCTCTGGCTGCTGGCGGGCGACCGGCGGAACATTCTGGCGGTCGGCGACGACGATCAGGCGATTTACAGGTTTCGCGGCGCGTCGTTCGGCAGCTTCACGATTTTCCTGGAACGGTTCTGCGGCGTGGGCGGCGCGCAGCCGGCCGCGTCGGCGAAGAAGGCGCTCGTGTCGCTTTCGCAGAACTACCGCTCGACGCGGAGAATCCTGCGCGTGGCCGGCGAAATGATTTCGCACAACGAGAAATCGCCGCTGCTGCCGCCTAAGAATCTGACGACCGAGAATCCCGACGGCGAAAAGATCCGCGTGGTCGAATTCGGCACGTTCGAGGAAGAGGCCCACTGGGTCGCATCGGAGATCGAGCGCCTGCACGAGGCCGGCACCGCATGGCGCAGCTTCGCGGTGCTCTACCGAAAACACGTTCATCGCGCGCAACTGCTGGACGCGCTGCGGCGGCGAGGAATTCCATTCGTGATACGGAAGTTTTCAATTCTTATCGAGCACGCTGGTGCGCGACCTGCTGGCGTGGATGCGGCTGATTGCCGTGCCGGCGGACAACGTGGCCTGCGCGCGCGTGCTGGCCGCTCCTTACTGGGGACTGGAACCGCGCGACCTGGTGCGACTCGCGGAACGCGCGGAGAAAAACCACCGGCGTCCGCTATGGGATGAAGTGGAGTCGGCGCAGCGCGAGCCGCCGCTGGACCGCCGAGGGAGTGCGCCTGCCGGAGCTGGTGCAACTGCTGAACCAGATGCGGCAGAGCGCGAGAAGCAAAACGGCTAGCGCGCTGCTGGACGAATTGATCGGGAAGCTCGGGCTCGCACCGCTGGTTTCGGAGGCGGACCGGCAATATCTCGACCGGCTGGTTGAATTCGTGAAGGAATGGGAGCGAAAAAACGAAGCGAAGCAGCTCCGCGATTTCATCGAATACCTCGGCTACTTCGACGAACTGAACGGCGACGTGCAGATCGAGGAGGAACTGTCCGAGGACGCGGTGCAATTGATGACCGTGCACGCGGCGAAAGGGCTGGAGTTCCCGCACGTGTTCATCCTGCGGCTCAGCAAGAGCGACTTCCCTTCCGGCGCGCGGCGGCCGGAGTTCGAATTTCCGGCGGCACTGATGAAGGAAGAGCAGCCGAAGGCGGATTTTCACATTCAGGAGGAGCGGCGGCTGTTTTACGTGGCGCTGACGCGGGCGCAGAAGCGGCTGACGCTTTCGACGATCGTCAACCGGCGGAAGAAACCATCGCCGTTTCTCGACGACTTCCTGATGAACGCGAAGATTCAAAAAGCGGACACGGCGCAGTCGGCGCCGAAGGTTGAGGTGCCGCCTTCGGAGGAAATCGCCGGGCCTGCGCCGGCTCCCGCCGATCCCTCGCTACTTTTTCCGGCAGCCGGCGGCGAGAACGCGCGGGCGTATTCGCGCGTGGCGCTGTGGGCGAAGGCGTTTCATCCGCCGCTCCCCGAGCCGCTGCAATTGAGCGCTTCGGCGATTGATGCCTACGACCGCTGCCCGATGAAATACATGTTTCAGTACGTCTGGAAGATTCGCGGAGGGCCGCACGCGCAGATGACGTTTGGAAACGTGATGCACGCGACGATCCGGGAATTTGTGAGCGAGATGCGCAAGCGAGGCCGCGTGGCGCTTGAGGAAGTGATCGCGATTTACGAGCGGGAATGGTCTTCGGCGGGATTTCCGGACGAATATCAGGAAGGGGAATACCGGAAAGCGGGACGCGAACAACTGGAGGCGTTCCATAGGACGTTCATGGCCGCGCCGCCGGACGTGCTGCACCAGGAAAAAGCGTTCGAGCTTCCGCTCGCGCACAACGTGGTCGTCACGGGCCGCATGGATCAGGTGAATCGCCTGAGCGAGCGCGAAATCGAGATCGTGGACTACAAAACGGGAAGGCCGCGCGACGCCAAGAAGGCCGCGGAGGATTTGCAATTGAGCATTTACGCTCTGGCGGCGCGCGAGGTGCTCGATCAGGCGCCGGGGCGGCTGGTCTTTTACAATCTGGTGAACAACGAAGCGGTCGAATCAACCCGCGATGCGAAATCGCTGGCGGCGACGAAGGCGAGGATCGCGGAAGTCGCGGACCAGATTCGCGCCGGGGAGTTTCCGGCCAAGCCCGGGTTCGCGTGCGGATATTGCGATTACAAGCCGCTGTGTCCGGCGCACGAGCAGTTGATTTCGATCCAGGTGGCGCCGAAGAAGAACTGAAACTGCGACCATAATGACGGCCGAGGAGCCCACCCTTAAGAGGCAAAGGGTGGGGCACCCTGCGGCGTGGTTTGGACGCTCACGCCTCCACGCAGGGCGAAGACTAGCGGCCGGGGGCGATGGCGCTTTGGTAGTAGCCCTCGCGAGTGTTCACATTCAGGCCCGGACGCTTAACGCGGACTTCGATCGGGTGAAAGTCCTGTGTGCCGGTGACGTCCTCGGGAGAAAACGTCAGGGTGTATTCATTGCGCGCCTGCTCGGTGACTGAAGAATAGAGGCGCTCGAGCTCAGGCTGCCTGGCGGCGAAGAACGTGTCGCCGCCGGTATTGGCCGCGTACTTTTCGAGCTCCGAGGCTCCCTTCTGGATGAGCGCTTTGCCGACAGGAAGCGATCGAGATACCGAAATGGAGTAGACGGAAATGTCGGCGATGAGCAGGGAGCGAAGCGTTTCGTCAAAGCTATGCTCGTTGGTGTTCGAATTGCTGCCGTCGGAAATCAGGAAGATGATCTTGCGGCGGTCGCGCCCGCGCGTCTTGAGCATCTCACCGGCGGCGAAGAGAGCGTCGTTGAGATCGTTGTTCGTCTTGTAGCGCTGGGAGCCATGAACCTGCAAGCTGGCCGCCGGGGGCGGGCCGCTGCCGATGGGGCCGCCGTTTGTGGGAGGCGGGCCGCCGCCGATCGGGGTTGCCGCGGTTGGACCGGAGTTGACTTGCGACTCGTGGGTTCCGAGTTCGAGGCGCTTCAACACGGTGAAGAGCACGTCGTTGTTAGAGGAAAATTCGGCGACGGTTTTAGGAAACTGGTCGTAGGTGACGAGAGCCACTTCGTCATTGGGACCGAAACCGGCGGCAATGGTCGTAAGACTTTTCTGGACCTGTGAAGCGACCCTCGCCCCAAGGTCGTTATCGATGAGAACGACGGCGGAAAGCGGAACCGCTTCGGCGGAGAATTGGAGAATTTTCTGCTCGACGTTATCGGCAAAAATGCGAAACTCGTTCCGGGTGAGATCCCCGACCAATTGGCCGCGGCTATCCTTTACGGTGACGGGGACGATTACTAGCCGGGTGACAACGCCGAGGTGCGGCTGGGCCTGTTGCTGCTGTGGGGCGGCTTGCTGCGGAGCCGGAGCGGCAGCCGGCGCAGGAGGCGGCACCTGGGATTGGGCGCCCGCCGCGCCGAGCAGCAGAACCATGCCGAAGAGTGGAATCTTTCGCGTCATCTGGGCGTCTCGTTTCTTGCCCGCGGCCAATGCCGCGGAATATTACCTGTCTCTCGCGCCGGGGAATTCCGGCCAAACATCCGGCGGCGCGTATCCTGCATCGTACCCGTCTGACAGATACACCGAGGAGATTATACAATGCGGCTGACCAGCATCGCGGCGGGTATTCTCATCCTGGCTCTAGCGGGATATCCGGCGCTGAACACGATAGCATCGCGCGCCGCCGCCGCTCCCGGAAAATCGCCGCAAGGCGCCGCCCGCGGCCCGATGTCTCCAGCGGGCAGCCCGCCGCGAGACAGCCAGAAGGAATCCGCTCCACAGGTCCCACAAGAGCTTCCCGAAACGCAGGAATCGATCAAGGTTCAAACCGCCGTCGTCAACGTGTTTGCCACTGTCCGCGACAAGCACAACGGCATCGTCGGCGACCTGACCCAGGACGATTTCAAGGTCTATGAGGACGGCGTGCAGCAGAAAGTTGCCTACTTCTCGAAAGAAGTGAACATGCCCATTTCGCTCGCGATCATGATGGATACGAGCGGGAGCATGTACTACATATTGGGCGCGGAGAAGGATGCCGGCTCGCGGTTTGTCCGGGAAGTGATGCACAAGAAAGACGAAGCGATCGTGATGACGTTCGACACCGACGTGAATTTGCTCGCCGATTTCACGGAAGACCCGGCGGTGCTCGCCCGTGCTATCCATCGCGCGGAGATCAACGTGGATGCCACGGGAATCGGCGGGACCGGTGGGACTATCCCCCACAGAACCGGCGGCGGCACGAATCTATACGACGCGATCTACCTGGCGGCGCACGACGAGCTGGGCTCGGAAGCGGGCCGCAAAGCACTGGTGATCCTGAGCGATTGTGAGGACAACGGCAGCAAGATGTCGGAACGCGATGCGGTTGAATCCGCGCAGCGCGGCGACGCTGTGGTCCATATCATACTCATCACCGATCCCAGGGCATCGGAAGGATACGGCCCGGGAGTCGCGCAGTCGCTCGCGCAGGAAACGGGCGGGAGGGTCATCAACGTTCGCAACGACCGGGGGCTTGAACAGGCCTTCGACATAATTTCCGAGGAGCTGCGCTCGCAATACGTGCTTGGTTATACTTCGACCAACGCCAATCGCGACGGAACGTTTCGCAAGATCAAGGTCGAAGTATCGCGCCCGGAGACGAAGATCCTCGCCCGCCGGGGATATTACGCGGCGTCGAGATAGTTTTCCGGATTGCGCTTTTCCCGAAGTATGTGCATTGGAATCACAGAAGAGCAGTTTTTCGCCGGGCGCGCTGGGTAGCGTCGGCGTCCCGCCGGCCATTCTCCCGCGAGCCATCCCCAGACAAGAACGCCGGCGAGACGCCGGCGCTACAAAGGCGGGCAACTCCAGCGGAGCTCTGCGGGCGTCTAGTTGCCGGGCGGGGTCGAGGGCGGAGCGGCGCCGTAGTAGCCCTTGCGGGTGCTAACGATCAATCCCTTGTGGGTGGTCTGCACTTCAATCGGGCGGTATTGGCCGGTGGGCGGCGGATTGGTCGGGGCATAGGCGATGAAATACTGGCTACGGAGTTCGGTCCCGATATCCAAAAACGACTGCGCGAGATCGTCAATGCGATACGGGAAGAAAGCGCGTCCGCCGGTCTGATCGGCGAATTGCTCCAGCACTTTGTCGCCGCCTTCGACGTGGTACTTGCTAGGCCTGTTTGAGTCGCCGACCGCGAGCCAATCGGTGTTGGTGCTCACCGAATAAACGGCGGCTTCGGAACGAATCGAGGAGTCAATCGCGTCGGACAGCGCGCGATCGCTCAAGTTGTCCTGCCCGTCGCTGATCACCACCACGACCCGGCGTACATCCGTGTCCGAACCCTTCGGAAGCGGCGGGTGCATGAGCTTGTCCGAAGCCATGCAGATGGCGTCGTTCAGGGCGGTGCCGCCTCCGGCGCGTTGCGCGCGAACGGCGGTCATGAGCAGGTCGAGATCTCCGGTGTAGTCCTGAATGACCTCCGGCTCATTGTCGAAGGTCATCAAGAACGCGAGATCCTTGTTGCGGCGGATCACCTTATTGAGGAAATCAACCGCCGCGTCCTTTTCAAATTCAAGGCGGGGGCGGATGCTGTTGGAAGTATCGAGCAGCAAGCCGATTCGCAGAGGCAAGTCCGTCTCGCGGCCAAAGAACTTGATCTCCTGGGGCACGCCATTTTCCAGAACTTTGAAATCGCTCTTTTCAAGATCCGTGATGAAGCCGTGGTGGCGGTCGGTGACCGTCACGACCAAGTGCACGAGCCCGGTGGTGGTGGTGAGCGGAGGTATGGCAGGAGCGCCTGTTGGCTTCTGCGGATTCTGCGACGGAGTCTGTGCCGGCGCGGGAGCAGGAGGAGGTGGTGGTAGCTGGATATCCTGGGTCCGCGCAGGGCTTGCCGAAATGGCGAGCAAAAAAGCCAGCGCGAGAACGGCGCGCACCGCAAATCCATTCGGGGCGCAGAAAATGCGCCTTGAGATCAGGTGAAGGTTCATGGTGGCGGGACGCTGCACGGCAGGCGATTATAGGAAGTCCCGTAGTGCAGCGTCAATCAATGCCGGATCGGCCTTGGTGGCACGGCCGAGAGCCGTGAGGTAGCTTACGAGTTCGGGTGGCAGCGGCGCGCGGACTTCAATGCGGCGCTGGGTTCGCGGGTGCGCGAAGGCCACGCGGGCGGCGTGAAGAAAATTCCTTTCGAGAGGCGCGAGAAGCACGGAGCCCACGCGCTCCTGACGCGGCGCTCCATAGGTTGTGTCGCCCACCACGGGGCAGCCGAGCGCCGAAAAATGGACGCGAATCTGGTGCGTCCGGCCGGTGAGCAGATCTGCTTCGATCAGGACGAAGCCTTCGAAGCGCAAACGCGCGCGCCAGTCCGTGCGAGCCTCGCGGCCTTCGCGGCGGCGGGCGGTCATGCGGGACCGGCGGCGAACGTCACGGGAAATGGGCAGTTCGATGGTGCCCGAGTCACCCTTGATCTTTCCGTGGAGAAGAGCGACGTAGGTCTTCTGGACGAGGCGGTCGCGAAAATCTTCCACGAGCTTGTGATGCGCGGCGTCCGTGCGCGCGATCACGATCACACCGGAGGTTTCCTTGTCGAGGCGATGGACGATCCCAGGACGCAACGGGCCGCCGACGGCGGAGAGTCCCGCGATTCCGCCGAAGCGGTGCAAAAGGGCGGCCACCATGGTGCCGCTGGTTACGCCCGCGCCCGGATGGACGATCATGCCGGCGGGTTTGTTGACGACGGCGACGTCTTCGTCCTCGTAAAGAACATCGAGCGGGATGGATTCGGGTTCGACGCCGGGAGGCAACTCCTCGGGGATCTCGACGGACACGACTTCGTCCGGCTCGACGCGATGCGAGGTCTTGCGCGCGACTCCGTCAACCTGCACGCGGCCTTCGACCATGAGCGCTTGAATGCGCGAACGACTCAGCGCCGGGAGCTGCGAGACGAGGAAGAGGTCGAGTCGTTGGCCGGCGTCTTCGGGAGTGACGATGAATTCCATGTGTGCAGAGGATTCTACGCTACGAGCGGCCCGCTGCGGCGCGGGCGGTGGTGGCGGGCGGAATCGGAGCGGCGGCTCCATGGCCGCGGAGCCAGAGGAAAGCGCCAGTGACGACCAGCGCGGCGCTCACGACCTGCATCAGCGACAGGCGGTCGTGAAACATCAGCGTCCGCCCGGGATCGCCTCGGAAGAATTCAATCGTGCCGCGCTCGAGTCCATAGAGGATGAAATAAGCGCCGATGATTTGTCCCGTGAGGCGCCGCTTCGCACTCAGCCAAACCAATAAACCGAAATTCAAAAACTCAGCCGCGGATTCGTAAAGCTGGGTGGGATGGAGCGAAACGTCCAATGGAGTTCCGCTGATCTTTTCTGCCACAGGGTTCGAGAAGGTGATTCCCCAAGGAAGATGCGTGGGCCTGCCGTAGCAGCAGCCTGCGGCGAAACATCCGAGGCGACCGATACCATGGCCGAGCGCAACCGGGGCCGCCACCAGATCGAGGACCGCGAGAAAGGACATCTTCTGGAAGTGCGTGTACAAAATCACCCAGAGAAGGCCGCCGAGGATGCCGCCATAGAACACGCCCGCCGACTGGAAAGTGGCGATGCTGAAAATCTGGCGCGGGTTCGCGGAGAAGTAGTCCCAGTCGCTGAGGATGAGCCAGATCTTCGACGTCCCGAGCGCGATCAAGATTCCGTAGATGCCGAGATTCCATACACGGTTGGGGTCCAGGCCGACGCGCGACGCGCGATGGTAGGCGTACCAGAGTCCCAGGAGAAAACCAACCGCGGCGAGAACGCCGTAGGTGTAGATCGTGAGCGAGCCGGCTTGGAAGAGGATGGGATACATCGCTACAAGCTATCTCATAAATCTCGACGACTGTGAACTTGGCGTACTTCAGGGGCTAAAGCCCCTTTCTTCTGCAAACCTTTATGTCGGAGCTAAAGCTCCGACCCCCTAAAAACCATTCATGACCCACGTGCTAGGCGCGTTCCCGGCTGGGATGGCGCCAGTCGCGCAAGAGTTCGAGAATCACCAGCCCGGCTCCGATCACAATTGCGGAATCAGCCAGATTAAAAGTGTACCAGTGGTAATCGCCGACGTGAAAATCGATGAAGTCGGTGACGCTGCGCCGCAGGATTCGGTCGAGAACATTGCCCGCGGCGCCGCCCAGGATCAAGGTCATCCCGCACTGGCCAAGCCAGCCGCCGGCGCGCCCCGTGGTCAGCAACCAGGCGATGAGGCCGATCACGGCCACCGAGAAGACGATCAGCAGCGGGGCGCGCCAGGGCGTATTCGAATCGGCGAGAAGACCGAAAGCGACGCCGGGATTGTTCGAGTGCACAAAGTTGAGCAAGCCGGGGATCAGCACGCGGCTGGAACCGACCGCCGTGAGCGTCTCGACGGCGTGCTTGCTCGTTTGGTCCGCTGCGAGCACGGCGGCGGCGAGAAGAGCAAACATCCAACCCGGGCGCGGGGCGTCTGCAATCATGATAGAGCGCTCACTAGGCTGCGCTCCCGGCAGGCTTGCCTGCGTCTTGCTCGATTTCTGCGATGGCCGCGAGACAACGCTCGCAGAATGTCGGGTGGGTGGCGCTCTCGCCTACGTGCGTCGAATAGTTCCAGCAACGCTCGCATTTCTTGCCGTGGGCGCGCTGGACGCCGATCTGCAAGCCCTCGACGCCCGCGGCAGACGCGCCACCGTCAATTTTTCCGGAGGCGACCTCGACCTGAGAAACGATGAAGAACGCGGGAAGTTGCGCCGCATATTTCTGCAGCAGCCCGGCAAGCTCGCCTGTGGCAGCCAGCGTGACGCGCGCTTCTAGGTTGGCGGAAATTGTCTTCGCGGCACGCACCGGCTCGAGAGCTTTCAGCACTTCTTCGCGCACGGCGAGGAGGCGGTCCCAATTCTTGGCGCGCGCTTCGTCGAATGCGTTCTCGAAATGCTCGGCGGCGGGAAACGAAGCCATGTGCACGCTGGGCACCGCGGAAGCGGGCTGCGGCAAATGCTTCCAGACTTCCTCGGAGGTAAAAACAAGGACCGGCGCGATCAGGCGGACAAGAGCGCGAGCAATATGGTGAACGGCGGTTTGCGCCGAGCGGCGGCCGCGACTATTGGGCGCGAAGGTATAGAAGCGGTCCTTGAGCACATCGAAATAGAACGCGCTCAAATCCACGCTGCAGAAATCGTGCAGGGCGTGGTAGACGCGGTGGAATTCGTAATCCTTGTACCAATCGAGGCACTGGCGGACGAGCGCTCCGGTGCGGCGAAGCATCCAGGCGTCGATTTCCCACATGTCGGCATCGTGAACGACATCGCGCGCGGGATCGAAATCGAAAAGATTCGAGAGCGCGAACCGGAACGTGTTGCGAATTTTGCGATAGGCTTCGGCGAGCTGGGTCATCATCGCGGGAGAGTTGCGCATGTCCGCGGTGTAATCCTGCGAGACGACCCAGAGGCGCAGAAGATCGGCGCCCCATTTTTCGCAGATTTCCTTGGGGTAGAGGGCGTTGCCGCGCGATTTCGACATCGGCGTGCCCTTGTCGTCGAGCGTCCAGCCGTGCGTTACGACCTGGCGATAGGGCGCGTGGCCGCGCGTGCCGATGGCGTTGAGCAGCGAACTCTGAAACCAGCCGCGAAATTGATCGGGGCCTTCTAGATAGACATCCGCGGGCCACTGGAGCCCGTTCTGCTCGCTGAGCACCGCGAGATGCGTGGAGCCGGATTCGAACCAGACGTCGAGAATATCGGATTCTTTTCTCCACTTCGCGGCGCCGCACGAACACGTCGTCCCCGGCGGAAGAAGTTCTTCGGCGGAATGCGTGTACCAGGTGTCGGAGCCTTCGCGTTCGAAAAACGGCAGCACGTGGCGCAGGGCGTGAAAATCGCGGAGCTGCTTGCCGCAGGCATCGCAGTAAAAAACGATGAGCGGAACGCCCCAGAAACGCTGGCGCGAGATGCACCAGTCGGGGCGGTCGGCGATCATGTCGTGCATGCGATCGCGGCCCCACGCCGGAATCCATTTCACTTTCTCGATTTCCGCGAGGGCTTGCTGGCGCAGGTTTTCCTGATCGAGTCCGATGAACCATTGCTCGGTGGCGCGGAAGATCACCGGGTTGTGACATCGCCAGCAGTGCGGATAGCTGTGCTGGAGCTTGCCTTCGGCGACGAGCGCCCCGCGCGTCTTCAGCAGTTGAATGATGATGGGATTCGCCTCGAAAACGGTCTTGCCCTTGTATTCGGGCAAGCCTTCGACGAAGCGGCCGTTGTCGTCGAGCGGTGCGTAGGGTTCGATGCCATATTTTTGGCCGGTGCGGAAATCGTCGGCGCCGTGGCCGGGAGCGGTGTGAACGATGCCGCTGCCCTGGTCGAGCGTGACGTAGTCGGCAAGCACGGCGGGCACGCGCAAATCCAGAAATGGGTGCTGAAACTGGATGCCCTCGAGATCCTTGCCCTTCCACGAGCCTTGGATTTCGCCGACCTCGACTTTGGATTCCTCCGCCAATGCTTTCAGGCGATCTTTCGCCAGCAGGAGCTTGCCGGCGGGAGTCTCCGCGACGACGTACTCGAACTCCGGATGGAACGCGAGCGCGCGGTTCGCCGGAAGCGTCCAAGGAGTGGTCGTCCAGATGAGGCCGCTGACGCCCTTTCCGAGTCGGGCGGACTTTTCGTTCTCGACTACGGAAAATTTAACCCAGACCGACGAGCTGGTGTGGTCCTCGTATTCAACTTCGGCTTCCGCGAGCGCGGTGCGATCGTAAATGCACCAGTAGACGGGTTTCAGGCCGCGATAGATGTAGCCTTTCTCCAAGAAATCGAGAAACGCGCCAGCGATGGACGCTTCGTCGTGGGGATTCATGGTGAGATACGGCTTGTCCCACCGGCCGAAGACGCCGAGACGCTTGAATTCAACTTTGTGAATTTCCACGTAGCGGGCCGCGAATTCGCGGCACATGCGGCGAAATTCCGGCGGCGCGACCTTGCTGGTCTTTCCGCCGAGTTCCTTTTCGACTTGCGTCTCGATGGGGAGGCCGTGGCAATCCCAGCCGGGGACGTACGGAGCGCGGAAGCCGGCCATGGTCTTCGATTTCACGATCATGTCTTTGAGGGTTTTGTTCAGGCCCGTGCCGAGGTGGATTTCGCCGGTGGGATAGGGAGGACCGTCGTGCAAGACGAATAGAGGCTTGCCGGCGCGCGATTCAAGGATGCGGTCGTAGAGCCCCATCTGCTCCCAGGCAGCCAATTGCTCCGGCTCACGCTCGGGAAGCTTCGCCTTCATCGGGAAATCGGTTTTCGGCAGATTCAGTGAAGCTTTTAAATCGAAGGATGTCGCCATCTTGGGGGATCGAGAAGCCCTTTCTTCGAAGCCTAAGCGCGTGGTGTAGCGCGGGCACGGTTGCTTGTGCTACAAGTTTGCGACGTAGAAACTGAAAATTTGACGTTGCAGCCGCTATGTTACAATGATTCTTGAAGCGTGTCAGCCGTGCCTCGGCCCCAGACATCCTTTTCCGCAGGGATGCGTCTAATATCTGGTAGTACGCGGTGAGGGACGCAGGTAACTCGAATGTCAGACTCTAGCGCCAGACTGAACGATGCGGTCAACCAGGTCAGCGATCCTTCGCTGCGGCTGGGCCGACTTCGATCGCCCTCGCGCGGGTCCAATCTGAGCAGCCTGTTCTCAAATCTCAGGGACTTCCTGGTTGAGCGCCCGGTAAAGCTTCGCGCCGGCACGCCGACGGCCTTTGATATCCCGCGGTTTGGCACCGGGATGGGCGAGAATTTGAAGGAATTCTTCCATTCAGGGCCTCGCGGCAATGTCCGATCAAAGCTACTGGTGGATTGGCACGAAGAGCCGAGCCTCTGGGCGAACTTGCGCGACTGGATCGCGCCGCGGAAGCTGCCTCCGCTGAAAACAACGAGCCAGCCGATTCCGGTTCCGGAGATTTGGTCGAAAAATACGCAATTCAGCCGGGTGCAGGTCGTTTCCATTCTGGTCCACGCGCTGGCAATTGCTCTGGTCGTGCTCCTCCCTCTGTTGCTGCCGGGGTTGATTTTCCCGCCGGTGACGAAGGCGGTCAATAGCCCGGAAACGACGGATGTCGCGTGTCACCTTATCTCACGAAGCTCGCGCCTGCGGAGTCCAAAGCGGGCGGCGGCGGAGGCGCGAACGACAAGCTTCCTGCGGCGAAAGGTCGTCTTCCTAAGTTCTCCTGGACGCAGATCTCAAGGCCGATGGTGCATCCACCGGAACACCCGATCATTGCGGTGACGCCAACGGTTCTGGGGAATCCCGACATTCATTTGCCTAACAACAACCTGCCCAACTGGGGCGATCCGCTGGGCAAGGGCATGAACGACTCGATGGGCCAGGGCCACGGCAACGGCGTCGGCAACGGGAATGGCAACGGCGTCGGACCCGGAGAAGGATGGAACACCGGCGGAGGAGTCCCCAACGCAGGAACGGGCGGCTACGGGACACCTGCTTGCCTCTATTGCCCGAGAGCCGATTATAGCGACGAAGCGATGAAGGTGAAGGTTCAGGGCGTGGTGGAACTGATCGCCGTGATCACGCCGGACGGCCGCGTGACGGACGTGCACGTCGCGAAGGGTCTTGGGCTGGGCCTCGACGAAAAGGCGATCGAAGCGGTTCGCACCTGGCGACTGAAGCCGGCGCTCGGTCCGGACGGCCGGCCAGCGTCGGTGCGGCAAATCATCGAAGTCACTTTCCAGCTGTACTGACGTTCGCGCAGCGCGGCCGATCTCCCGCCAGCGTCATCTCTGTTTTCCACCCCAGCAATAAGCACCTGGACCCACTCGTGTCGAAGCACGCACCCTTCTGCTACGATGAGCGACATGAAGAATAGAGTTTGGCTGTTCGTTTTTCTTTTCAGCGCGACCATGGCACTTGGCTCTCGCGCCGCAGCGCAGGACGCCTCGATTGAATTTGTCGCGCATGCGACTCCCTCGGGAGGCCTCGAAGAACCGGTGCGCGGGTTCCCGTTCTTTCTCTTGAGCCGAAGCTTCGTGGAAATCGGAAAAGAAGCCGAAGCGACGTATCCCAAGCCGGACATGGACGCGTTCATCGCCAAGCTGGACGTTTCGCCGGAACTCAAGGCGTGGATGAAAAAGCACGATTGGGTAATGCTCGCGGGCGAAGACTTCATCAAAAAGCTGCATCCGGACGACATCTTGGCCGTCCCGGAATTCAAGACCGCGTACATGGATAGGAACGCCGGCGATCAATCGGCGGATTTTCCCAAACCACCGAAGATCAAAGCGTCGGACCAGGCGAAAGACCCGGCGAAATTCGACAAGCTTGCAGCCGACTACGTGGAAACAATCCGCCACTATATCGGACAGCATCCCCAGAGCGTCGACGGAATCGATCTGAACCTGGCTAGCATTGATCCGAGTCCGCGATGGAACGGGATCCTGGTAACGCGAATCACCGCCATCCACAGGCGCACGCTTGATCTCGCGGAATCCACGTATCTGGTGGCGCGGGCGGAAACAAATCTTCAAGGGCAGGGATTCATGCGCGGGCTCGCGCCGGGAACTTACTGGCTCAGCACGCTTGATAACCCGGCCACCGTCGGCGACGCGCGGCCGCGATGGGATATTCCGGTAGTCCTGCGCGCCGGCGAAACCAAATATATTACGCTGTCGAACTCCAACTCCGTCCGGCCGCAGGCGTCACAGTAAGAATCTTCCCGACCGAGGTCGCGCGTGGCTGGTACCGGCGAAATCGCGACGCTGATCCGAAGACTTTGCGAAGCCGATCCGGAAAAGTGCGCCATGGCAGCGACGGAAATCTTCGCGCGTGGCTCCGAAATGGCTCGGGCCGCCATGCAGGATTGGCTTGCCTATCCTCCGTTTGCGAATTTGCTGGTTCGCAGCCCGTCGGGCACCCTCGAAACCACGGTTGGCATCGCGGTTGAATCGGACACGTTTGAGCGCATACGCGCCGCGAACAACTCGCCGCGCCTCGCCGACGTGCCTCCGGATCAGGATGCCATGGAATTCGAGTTGGAGTTTCCGGGCGGCGTGCGGCTCGACGTCCTGACCACGCGCCATTCCGGCGGACCCGGAGCCATCGCGCGATATCTGCTGAAATTCGGCGAGGGGATTCAGCAGATCGAAATCAACGTGACCGATGTGGACCGCGCAACGGAGATTCTTCGCATTCGATTTGCGCTGGAGCCGGTTTATCCGGCGACGCGCGCGGGGGCCGACGGGACGCGCATCAATTTTTTCCTGGCGCCGGCGCCACAGGGCAAGAAAGTCCTGATCGAACTGGTGGAAAAACCCTAAGCCGAAGATCGTTCCGAAACTATTCCCCGCTTTGTTCGAGCAGCTTCGCGACGAGCGCCGTCCATCCGGTCTGGTGGCTGGCGCCCAATCCGGCGCCCGTCTCGCCATTAAAATACTCGTAGAAGAGGATCAGATCGCGCCAGAAGGGGTCCTTCTGCATCAGCTCGGCTTCGCCGTAGACGGGACGCCGGCCATCGCGCCGAAGAAAAATGTGAGATAGGCGACGCGAGAGCTCACCTGCGGCGTTCCATAAGGTTTTCTTCTGCCCCGAGCCGGTCGGAAACTCCACTTTGAAGTCGTCGCCGTAATAGAAGTGCACGCGCTGCATGGACTCGATCAGCAGAAAGTTCATCGGAAACCAGATCGGCCCGCGCCAATTCGAATTGCCGCCGAAAAGATCGGTGGTAGATTCGGCAGGCTCGTAATTCACCGAATGCGTCTGGCCATCCACTTGGAGGGTAAACGGATGTTCCCGATGGAACTTCGAAAGCGCGCGGATGCCATAGGGCGACAGGAATTCATTTTCATCCAGCATGTAACGATAGATTCGCTCGAGCTTATTGCGGTTCGCGATCGTCAAGAGCACCCGTGGGCCTTTGGAAGTCATCTGGCTCATGTCCACGTGCTCCTTCATGTCCGGGTGATGCCGGAGGAACCACTCCATGCGGCGCTTGAAGGCGGGAAACCTGGCGATGTCTTCGGGATCGAATGCCTCCACGGCGAAAAGTGGAATCAGTCCGACCATCGAGCGAACTTTCATGGGTATGTGCTCGTTGCTCCCTCCTCGGTGCAGGACGTCGTAATAGAAACCATCCTTGTCGTCCCACAGGCCTATTCCCTCGCCGCCCATGTCGTTCATCGCCTGCGATATGTAAACGAAATGCTCGAAGAACTTGCTGGCCACGTCTTCGTATGCGGGATCATCGTGAGCGAGCTCCATGGCCATGGAGAGCATGTCCAGGCAGAACATAGCCATCCAGCTGGTGCCATCGGATTGCTCGATGAAGCTCCCGGGACCCAGGGGCTGTGAACGGTCGAATACACCGATGTTATCCAGGCCGAGAAAGCCGCCTTCAAAAACGTTTTTCCCCTGCGGGTCTTTACGATTTACCCACCAGGTAAAATTGAGGAGCAGCTTGTGAAAGACGCGCTCGAGAAACGTCCGGTCCGGTTTTTTCTGGATGCGAGAGGCGATCTTATATACGCGCCACGCAGCCCAAGCATGCACCGGCGGATTCACATCCGAGAAATTCCATTCGTAAGCCGGCAGCTGCCCGTTGGGTTTCATATACCATTCGCGCAGGAAGAGAACGAGCTGATCCTTCGCGAAATCAGGATCAATCAGCGCCATTGCCACGCAATGGAACGCCAAATCCCATGCGGCGTACCATGGGTATTCCCATTTGTCCGGCATGGAGATGACGTCTGAATTGTGCAGGTAGATCCAATCGTGATTCCGGCCCTGCAGCCGTTGAGGATCGGGCTTGGGCTGCGTGGGGTCGCCGCGCAGCCAGCGGCCAACGTCATAGTGGTAGCTCTGCTTGCCCCAGAGCAGGCCGGCGAACGCCTGGCGCTGCACCAACCGCGGGTCATTGCCCATCCCCAGGTGGACGCGTTGCTCGTAGAACTCATTTGCTTCCTTCAGGCGCTGATCGAATAACTTGTCGAAAGGCGCGCCGAAGTACTTTTGTCCGGGCGCTTGGTCTTCGGCGGGGTTGTGGTCCGTAAGGCGAAGGCGAATCGTCCTTCCCTTGCCGGCGGCGATTTCCGCGGCGTAATGCGCGGCGGCTTTCGTCCCCTTCATCGCCGGATTCACCGCCTCATGCTCGCCGCCGATCACGTAGCGATGGAATGCGTCTTTCACGTAGGGCGTGCGGCTTTTCTCCTGAAAGAGACGCTCCATGTTCGTCTCGTTATCGGTAAACAGGAGTTCGGGCGTACCTTCCATGAGCAGCCAGCGCTTGCCGTAGTGAAATTCGTTCATTTCCATCAACGCATTTCCCGCAGGACCGTCCATGCGGTAGACCTGCGGCGGATCGTAATTCTCGCCCCAGGACCAGCGGTTGCGAAACCATAGCGTCGGAAGGATATGCAACCGCGCGGGTTCCGGCCCGCGGTTCCACGCCGTGATGCGAATAGCGATGTCTTCGGGGGTCGCCTTCGCGTATTCCACGAAGACGTCGAAGTAGCGGTTCTCGCGGAAAGCGCCGGTATCAATCAGTTCGTATTCGGGATCTTGACGCGTGCGCTCTGTGTTCTTGCGGACGAGCTCGTCATAGGGAAATGGCGCCTGAGGATATTTGTACAAGAACTTCAGATAGGAACTCGTCGGAGTGGCGTCGAGATAGTAGTAATACTCTTTTACGTCCTCACCGTGATTCCCTTCGCGATTCGTGAGTCCGAAAAGCCGCTCCTTCAGGATCGGGTCCTTTTCGTTCCAGAGCGCGAGAGCGAAACAGATGCGCTGGTGGCGGTCGCAGATGCCGCCGATTCCATCCTCTCCCCAGCGATAGGCGCGCGAACGCGCATGATCGTGCGGCAAATAGTTCCACGCGTCGCCGTTCGCGCTGTAGTCCTCGCGGACCGTGCCCCATTGCCGCTCGGAAAGGTATGGCCCCCAGCGCTTCCAGTGAACTTCCCGGTCGTCGCTGGCCTGCAGCCTTTGTACTTCGGTCGTCATTCTTTGGTCCCTTATGGGAGACGGTGCGGGATCGGCGCCGGCAAATTTCAAGAACTTTCTCGCCAAGCGCAATTTACTCTAGCGGTTTGAGCGAAGCGTGGCAAGGCGACTCGATTCGCCTCATTCCTATTCGGCACGAAGGGCGAGCGCAGTGGCGGCGAACGATTTGATTCTGTATTCTCGAACCAGCAAATACTCAAGCGCGGAGTCCGATCCTGGTCGAGCCGACATCAGAAGCAGCGCCCCCGAGAGCGCATTCCGGACCGGCATCTTCATGGCGCTCCGCGCTACTTTTTGTTTGCATCGCCGCGACGGCCGTCGTCTCGCCGATGTTTTTCCGCGGCAATGTCTCCGGGCACGATTTTCAGTTCCATCTCGCGTCATGGATGGACGCGGCCGGCCAATGGCGCGAGGGAATCATCTACCCGCGATGGGCGGAATGGGCGAACTGGGGATTTGGCGAGCCGCGGTTCGTCTTCTACCCTCCGGCGTCGTGGATGATTGGTGCGGCGCTCGGAACTGTGCTGCCGTGGGCAATGGCACCGGGCGCTTTCATCTGGCTGCTTCTCATCGCCGCCGGAATATCC
The DNA here is from genome assembly GCA_963752925.1 of uncultured Acidobacteriota bacterium. Taxonomy (GTDB): domain Bacteria; phylum Acidobacteriota; class Terriglobia; order Acidiferrales; family UBA7541; genus Palsa-295. The sequence continues at coordinate 277,128 of CAVVZY010000001.1, forward strand.
ATGTGGAAGCTGGCGCGGGAATGGCTTGCGGGCCCGCAAGCCATCGTAGCCGCGGTATTGTTTGCGGTGAATCCGTATCATCTCGTGATCGTCTATTACCGCAGCGACTTTGCGGAGTTGTTGGCCGGCGCGATCCTGCCGCTGGCGGTATGGGGAGCGCTGCACGTCGCGCGAGGAGAGTGGCGGCGCGTTCCGCTGCTGGCGGCGGCTTTCGCCGGAATATGGCTTTCGAATGCGCCGGCGGCAGTGATCGCAACATATTCGCTCGGTTTGATCTTTGTCGGGCAATGCGCGGCGCGGCGCAGCGTCCGGCCGCTGGCACCGGGCGCGGCGGCAATGGCTGGCGGATTTTGCCTGGCTGCGTTCTATATCTTGCCCGCGGCGTGGGAGCAGCGCTGGGTCCAAATCGCGCAGGCTGTGGCGGATAATCTTCGCCCGGCCCAAAATTTTCTCTTCACTCACGCGAACGATCCCGAGTTCGTCCTCTTCAACTGGAAAGTCTCGTGGGTGGCCGCCGGAGTCGCGCTGGTGACTGCGGTGGCTGCCGTTTTCGCCGCGCGCAAACGGCGAGAATTTTCAGAACTGTTTTGGATGCTGGTTCTGCTCGGAGTAGTCTCCATCGCGCTCATGCTTCCGTTCAGTGGCATTCTCTGGCGCTGGACGCCCAATCTGCGGTTCGTGCAATTCCCATGGAGATGGCTGGAGATCCTATGCATGGGCTTTGCATTTTTCATTGCAGCGGCAATGAGTAGCTCGCGGAAGCGATGGGCGTCGTGGTTCGCCGTCGTACTTGTGTTTGCGGCGCTCGGCGCAGCCGCCAGCGCAATGATCCGCGATGCATGGTGGGATAGCGTGGACGTTCCTGCGATGGCCGAAGCGATTCAGTCGGGACGCGGATACGAGGGTACCGACGAATATGCGCCCACGGGGAGCGATCGCTATGAATTGCCGGGCGATCCCGACGATACCGAGCGGATCGAAGGCGTTTCCTCCGTGCCCGCGGCGCGGATCGCGAAATTCGATGCGGAGACCGGCAATATCGTTCCGGCTGCGGGCGTGAGACTTCACATCGAGCGATGGTCGGCCGAGCGCAGAGTATTTGAGGCGGAGACTGTTGCGCCCGTCATACTCGCGCTGAAACTCGTAAATTATCCCGCGTGGGACGTGCAAATCAATGGCCAGGAAATCCAGGCAGGCGCAGGCCCGGACACGGGGCAGATGCTCGTGACATTGCCGCCTGGCGCTCATCACGTCGCGGTGCGCTTCCGCCGGACATGGGATCGCACAACCGGCAATGCGATTTCGATCTTATCCGCGCTGACGTTGCTGGGGTGCGTGGGGGCGTCTCGAAAACGAGGACGCAAAGGACCGGCGAGCTAGTCAAGACGGCGGTGCTTGAACTTCTTTTCGCCCTTGGCATATGGGCCGACGGTATGGCCGTCGCCGTGGAGCTTGTATTTGTATGTGGTGAGGCCTTCGAGTCCCATGGGGCCGCGCGCGTGGAGCTTGCTGGTACTGATGCCGACCTCTGCGCCGAGTCCGTAGCGGTAGCCGTCCGCGAAACGCGTGGAGGCATTGTGGAACACGCCTGCCGCATCCACTTCATCCAGGAATCTCCGCGCGGCGTCGGCATCCTCGGTCACGATTGCATCCGTATGGCGCGAGCCGTAACGATTGACATGCTCGATGGCTTCTTCCAGGTCGGCGACAATCTTGACGGAAAGAATCAGGTCGGAGTATTCCGTCGCCCAATCCTCTTCGGTCGCAGGCACGATTCTATCTTTCGGCAAGAGCGCGATGGTCTTCGAATCGCCGCGAATCTCGACCTTAGCTTCCTTTAGTTTCGCGACCATGCGCGGCAGAAATTTCCCGGCGATTGCCTCGTGGACCAGCAGCGTCTCCGCTGCGTTGCACACGGCTGGATATTGAACTTTGGCGTCGTAGGCGATATCAATGGCCTTGTCCAAGTCGGCCGCGCGGTCCACATATACGTGACAGATTCCTTCGCTGTGCCCTAGGACTGGGATCCGGCTGTGCTCCATGATGAACTGAACGAGGGCGTATGATCCGCGCGGAATAATCAAGTCCACGTCGCGATCGAGCGCCAGCATCTCTTTCACGTCCGCGCGCGTCTGCAGCAGATTGATCGAATCCGCCGGAATGGCGAGAAACCTGCGCAGACCTTCGCGCCAAATGGACACGAGGGCTTCGTTGGTGTGCGCCGCTTCTACGCCACCCTTCAACAGGACGGCATTGCCGGACTTCAGCGCCAGCGAAGCAAGCTGCGGAACAACATCAGGCCGCGATTCAAAAATCACGCCGACGACGCCGAACGGGCACGACTCCCTGTAAAGCACGAGCCCATCATCCAGTTCGGTGGCCGAAAGTCTTCGACCTAGGGGATCTTCCAGGCGCGCCACTTCTCGCACCTGTGCCGCCATCTGGGCGATGCCGCGTTCGGTGACGCGCAGCCGGGCGAGCATGGCGGACGACATCCTGCCTGCGGCGATTTCGGCTTCCGCGGCGCGGCAATCGCGTTCATTGGCATCGAGTATTTTGCGAGCGCTCTGCTCGATGGCTTGCGCGACAGCGATCAGCGCCTCGTTGCGAGCCTCGGCCGAAAGTCTTGCAATCGCGCGCGAAGCTATCCTCGCCCTCCGGGCGATGGACGCGACGGAGGACTCGGAAGTCTGCAAAGGCGCGGTGGTCGGCCGGCTCATGATTTCTGCAATAGCACGATATTGTCGCGCGTGACAAGAACCGGAGTGGGAGCTGCATCCCGCGCACCGCGATTGCTCTTCTTTCCCGAAAACTTTTCCGCCTCGCCACTGGCGCAGTTGGCGATGCCCCGCGCGAATTCGCGACCGTCGGCATCCACGATGCTCACCACGTCCATGGACGCGAAGTGGTTCTCCACGCGCACGATGCCCGAAGCGAGGAGGCTCGCCTTCCCCTGGGTAATGGCGCGGTGTGCGCCGGCATCCACCACCACTCGCCCGCGGACACCCGCGGCGTACGCAATCCAGCGCCGCTTTCCGCGCATCCGCTTCGCGGGCAAGAATGCTGTGCCGATTCTTTCGCCAGCGAAAATGCGATCGAGGGCATCCGCGATGTTGCCGTTGGCAATCACAGCCGTCCCGCCGCAATTCATGGCAATCGCCGCCGCTTCGAGTTTCGTTCGCATGCCGCCACGCCCGCTCGCCGAGGGTCCCGCGCCGAGCGCCATCAGCTCAGGAGTCACTTCGCTAACCAGAGGTATGACGTCCGCTGCTTCGCTGCTTTGGGATTCCCGGCGCAGCAAGCCGTCCACATTGGTTAGGAGCACCAGCGCGTCCGCTTCGAGACCGCTCATGACCAGAGCCGCCAGACGATCGTTGTCGCTAAACGCGACGGTACGCGATCCCATCGCAACCGATTCCAGCTCCGCGGTGGAGACGGTGTCGTTTTCGTTGACGATAGGTAGTACTCCGAATCCGATCAGTTTCTCCATGGTGTGCTGCAGGTTCGAGTAGCGCCCCCAGTTCGTAAAATCTTCTTCGGTGAGCAGCACTTGCGCGATCTTGATGTCCCACTTGGCGAACAAACTCTTGTACGCGTCCATCAGCAGGCTCTGACCGACAGCCGCGCAAGCTTGTTTCGTAACCAAGTCGTTCAACCGCGAACGATGAAGTCCCAGCCAGCCCCTTCCAAGACCTACCGCGCCCGAAGAAACGAGTACGACCTGGCGGCCTTCCTTCATCAAAGCCGCGATGGAGCGCACGATCGGCTCGACGCGCTCGAGGCATAGCTCACCCTCGGCTCCCGTCACCGTGGCCGTGCCGACCTTGATGACCAGTCGCCGCGCCGCGCGAAGCAGCCGCTCGCGCTCGGCTTCCATTTTGTGATCTTCGTGCACTCGAAAAATCCGTCCGAAGCGCCCGGGATTCGCCGGCCGCGGCGTCTCTGATGGGCGAACTGCTTCCGATTGTACAGAATTAACCGAATACACGTCTGCCGTTTCTGCTTATCACGTAACTGCGCAAGCGCTTCCCGGCGAACCACCGACGGCGGCGTCAACCTCAAAAACATCTCCGACTCTGACGACAAACATGTACCGCAGAAGGCGGAAATAGTTGGGTATAATCCTATAACTGTTTTATATACAGTCACTTACGCATGAGCAATATTTGTGTTTTTTGGGAAAAAACATGCATGTTGACAGGGTTTTCAAGTCCCTGTAATTTCGATTGCGTAGGCGGCAAGTGTTCGTCCGCGTTGCATTTGGGCGGACGAGTCAGATATCTGAGGGGCTGACGCGCCGGTGAGAACGATTTACTGACGAGGCCCCATGAAAAACGTAATTCAAAAGTTTCTGTTAGTAGCCGCTGTAACCCTCGTAGGCTTTGCGCCTTCCAGTTTCGCTGACAGCATGGTAACGGTCGACGGCACATATGCGTTCGCGGACAATGGCTACGGCATTCCTCCGTATGGCGGGACGCTCGACGGCCAGGCAGCTTCGTTCTACTGCGTCGATTTCACTCACGACATCGGAGCCGGCAACAGTTGGTTGGCTATCGTCACGCCGCTCACGTCGAGCGGGACCTCCACTGTGCCGTACCTGGCTGGCAAGACCACGGACGGTGTCAGCGATTATTTACTGTTTGCTTGGTTGATTACCCAGATGACGCAGACGTCCAGCCAGTCGACGCAAGCGCAGGACCAGTGGGCAATCTGGAGCCTGACGGACGGTAACTACGATCCTTACGGCAACCAGGCGTCTATATTTAGCACCGCTGCGGCCCAGCTAACAGCTGCCAACTTCACCGGGCAGGGGTGGGAGATTCTCACTCCGGACGCGAGCCTGAACCAATACGGGCAGGAATTCATCGTGAGCACGCCCGAGCCCTCCACTGTTCTACTCTTCGGTCTTGGGCTGGCGGGGTTGTTTCTGCTGAAGCGGCGCGAGAAGTTGCCGACTCTGTCCTAAGTCTTCCTGGATCGGGAGGGATTTACGAATCCCTCCTGAACTTTCTCCTGCGGTGTTCTCCAATTTTCATTCGCGTGATTCAACGTCTAAGAATTTTCCTCTCGTAGATCTCCGCTTCTCGATTCGAGTTGCGGGAACAATTCACTAGGACTGCCGGCCAAATAGTGTTATGTTTGTGCTGCGTTTGTTGCTCTTGTAACACCTTTAGATTCGATTGAAGGGGCTGCAAGTTCACACTTGCAGCCCTTTTTGTTGTACGGCTGGAGGCGATCGAGAAGCACAAATAGCTTAAAAGAAAAGTGAGTACATCTGTGAGAGAACAAGGAACAGTGAAGTGGTTCAATGCCAGCAAGGGATTCGGGTTCATTCAGCGCCAGTCCGGCGAGGATGTTTTCGTTCATTTCTCCGCCATCCAGGCGGAGGGATACAAGTCGCTGAACGAAGGCCAGGCTGTTGAATTCGAAGTTACCCGCGGCCCCAAGGGCCTGCAGGCAGCGAACGTCACCAGCCTCTAGTCAAAGCAAAAGGCGGACCGGCACAACCGGTCCGCCTTTTCTTTTCAGCGGTAAGAAATCGGTTTCAGGGACCCCGTGAGCGAAAACATCATCGTCCAATTCGTCGGCTTTCAGGCAAAACCCCTCGTCCGCGAATACACGTTTACCGTTCGAGAGCGCGAAACCGAGCCGCGCGAATACACAATCGCGATAACCAATGCAGCATTTGACTCCCGCCGCGTGCGATACCAGGACGCGCCGGACGTTTGCTCCCACAAACTGCATCGCGAGCTTGCGGCAGCGGAGAATCACCCGCCCAAAAGCCATTTTCACTTGAGCGATGCGGAACTGGAAGAATATCGCGTATCCCATGCGCACAAACCCCTGAAATATCCCTACGCGCCAAAACCGGACCGAGACTCGTAGCGTTCCCTCCGTTTCCAGGCCGAAACATTTCCCGGTATTGACCGATAGTTCCGGCTTGGGAGCAATGGGGGGGTTGAACCATTCCGCGTAGGTGTAGAATATCGCATGGACTCTGCTTGCGCAGCTCCGCGCATTGCACGAGTAGAGCCCGAGGTCGTCGTTTCTGTCCGGCATCCCGGGCAAGAAAGCGTTCCGGTACGATCCAACACATCCAGCTGACCCAGGGGAGAGCTTCATGGCCGAGATGAAAGCCCCAACGCCCGCAGAGACCAGTACCGATCGTCGGCGCTCGCACCGCGTCAATATCTCGATGCCCGTGCTCGTTCGCGGGAAAAGAGGGACGCAGCCCTTCGAAGAAGAGGCGCAAACGATTTCCGTGAGCGCTCATGGATGCATGGTGCGGGTGGCCACGCCCGTTGCGCGGAATCAGGAAATTGCGATCGTCAACACGAAGACCGCGGAAGAGCTGCCCTGCACCGTGACATTTCTCGGACAGAAGGACAACGGAAAAACGGAAATAGGCGTCGAATTTGCAGAGGCGTCTCCGCTCTTCTGGCGCATCGCTTTCCCTCCGGAAGACTGGGACCCCTCCGAGCGTAAACGCTCCGGCGGTCCCCGACCTGCTTACAAACCACTTCCTAAACCACAACGCTAGTGCCGTTCCGAAACTTTGAGCCTGCTATCCTGCCGGCGTCCGCGCGGTTTGTGCGTCAGCTCTGGCTGAAATTTCTAGCGACATCTGCGCTTCTCCTCGTACCGTGCTTCTGGCATCGGGAGATCGTCGCGTCGGATCTCGGAAGCCATCTCTACAACGCGTGGCTCGCGCAACTGATCCGTCACGGACAAGCGCCCGGCCTCTGGATCGCTCCGCAGCGCACCAACGTGCTCTTCGATTTTCTCCTGAGTGGCTTCGGCGCACTTTTCGGATTGCACGCAGCACAAAAAATCGCTGTCTCGCTTGCTGTCTTGATTTTTTTTTGGGGAATTTTTGCGCTGGTCTCGGCAGCGACGAGACGAGCGCCTTGGTGTCTCCTGCCATGCATCGGCCTGTTCACCTACGGCTGGACGTTTCATCTCGGCTTCTTCAACTACTACCTCTCCCTGGGATTGGCGTCTTTCAGCCTGGCAATTCTATGGCGAGGCAGGAGTTGGGAATGGCTGGTCGCCGGTGCGCTTGCGTTGCTCGCTCTGGTGGCGCACCCATTGGGGTTCGCCTGGCTAGTGGCTGCGGCAGCGTATGTCTTGATCGCAGAGACGGCGCCGCGGGGCCGCTACCAACTGCTGCTCTTCGCGGCGGGAGGCGCGTCACTCGTCGCGCTCCATCGCTATCTGTGGGGACACTACAATGTCTATCGTGGCGCGGGACCACCCTACATGTACAACGGTGCCGACCAATTGCTTCTTTTCGGGCCTCGCTATCGCGTCCCGGAGATCGCGCTGCTGGCGTTCGCGTTCATCGCCCTCGCGGTGGATATTATTCGCCGCCGGAGGGAACCGACCCTCTGGAAATCCTACGCCATTCCACTTCAGCTTTACGTTCTGGTGGAATTGGCCGTTCATCTATTGCCGGGAGGGATCCACTTCCCGCCACCCACCGCAGCGCTTGCGTTGCTGACGGAGCGGCTCACGTCCGTTTCCGCCGTTCTTGCCTGCTGCCTGCTCGGCGCTATGCAGCCTCGCAAGTGGCATTTGGCAGGCTTCGCGGCCATTGCCGTCGTCTTTTTCTCGTTCTTGTATCAGGACACCGCGACAGTGGATCGAATGGAGCAACAAGTGGTTCGACTGGTCAGCGAATTGCCGCCGAACCAGCGCGTGATGGCGACGATTCTGCCGCCTTCGGGGTCGCGCGTGTTGATCCAGCACATCGTGGACCGCGCGTGCATCGGCCGCTGTTTCAGCTATGGCAATTATGAGCCGTCGACGGGGTTATTTCGTGTCCGCGCACTGCCGGGCAATCCCTATGTGTTGAGCGACTACGGCCTCGCGGTGGATATGGAGAATGGAGAGTACACCGTACAGCCGGAGGATCTGCCGGTCTCCCAGATATATCAGTGCAGCGTCAGCGGCACCGAACTGTGCATTCGTTCACTTGCAGCAGGCGAGGACAACGACCGGCTGGGCGTCCATCCGGATCAGGACGAGTAGCGAAGGTTTCCCGCCGACCGTCTCAGCCTACGGAAGCAATCCAAAGACGACGACTGCGTCGGGTGTGCCAACATACACTTTTCCGTTCGCAATCATCGGTGTGACGAATTTATCGTTCGAATTGTCGGAAAAAGTGTCGCGTGAACCGGCCTGGCCGCTGTTGTAGAGTTCCGTATTGAGATTTGTCGCGTCGAAAGCCCGTAGCGTGCCAGTGCTTCCCGCTTCCAGCGTCCACACAATTCCATTCGCGGTTCCGTTAGCTGAAACGCTGGGCGTTGTTCCCGGATAGCCGAATGAGTGGCTGCTCGATGAAGAAGGCGATGTGGCGAGCTTCGCGTTCGAGATCGGGAACGCCAGTAAATGGTTCCCTGACGAGCCATAGAAGACAGTGTTGTTGAAATATGCGGGCGCGGACCAGACTCCCCCTGCCAGCGCACCGGACAATTCCTGGTAGATACCGGTGTCGTTGCTCGTGAACTTGCCCATATTGTCGCGGTCCACGATGTACATGTTCGAGTCTTTGCCGGCACCAACGGCAAGATGGTGCGTGACGTTTCCGTTGTCCTTTAGGTCGGGCAAGACCATCGCGCCACCGGAACCGAGATCCGTGTCGGCGCTGGATTCACTCTCCGCCGTCCCTTGCGCGTTGTTCATCGCGAAATAGTCCGCGACGGTCAGGCTGCTCCCAGACGCCGTCAACTTCATGAACGAATTGCCGAAATCTGACTTGTTGGGAAAGCCACCGCTCAACGTGGTGTCGAAGGTTCCATTTCCGACAAGAAAATAGATGTTCCCCGTAGCATCCGCGGCCGGGCCGTCCCCGGCCATCCAGATGCCGCCTTCCTGCCCGTTCTGCGCAGTGCCGTTCGCGGTGAGGTTGAGTACGCTCAGTTTCTGCAAGTTGGACTCGGTGAAGCTGATCACCCAGCTCGTATAGTTCGGGGCATCGCAATGCGAAGTCCACGTCGTATAAATCACGCCGTTCAGCAACAACAGCGCGGCGCGCTCCTCGTACGACGCCGGGTTAAACGTCTGCGTGCCTCCCGAACTGCCCGTGCCGGTGCCGGAGGCAGTCGCTTGAATGTTCATGGCCGTCATCAGATCCGCGCCAGTCGTCAGGTCGAGGGCGTGCAGGCGCTGGTGGTAGGTGCTCCCATTCTTCGTCATCGCGACAACAAACATAGTTCCATGGGCGCCCGCAGCGAGATCGATCACGGGCGTCGAAGTGACTCCGATGTGGGGCGTGACCTGGCCGCAGCCCCGATCGTCGCTGAAGGTTTCACCCGCGGGCGCCACGGACACCTGCCAGAGAGGCGCCGCCGGTGTATCCGCGTCGAAGGCGTAAACCATGTCGTCCTCCGTCGCGACGAACAGGACATTGTGCGTACCCCCGTTGATGGTCAGGTTCGGCACATAGAGCGGTTCCGCATCAACGAGTCCCGTGACTGGCAGAGATCCCAGCTTCCCGAACTTGGTCGAATTTAGATTACTGGTCGTTAGGATCGTTTCGTTCGCGTTCAATCCGGTACGACCGATGTCGTTGTGGTATGTGAGAACTGTGACGCTACTCGGCGGCGGTGCGGCGTTGACCGTCAATGTTGCTGCGTTGCTCGTTGCCGGTGGATTCACGCCATTGCTTACGATCACTCGAAAGGTGGAACCGCTGTCGCCCGTTGTCGTTGCCGGCGTTGTATAGCTCGCCGCATTGGGAGCACCCGAGATGTTCGCGTTGTTCTTCTGCCACTGGTAGCTCAGCGGCGCCGTTCCCGTCGCGGTAACCAAAAACGTAGCCGTCTGTCCCACCGTCACCGTCGTACCGACTGGCTGGCTCGTAATTGACGGAGCTACCGGCACTGCGTTGACTGTCAATGTTGCTGCGTTGCTCGTCGCCGGGGGATTCACTCCGTTGCTCACGATCACTCGAAAGGTAGCGCCATTGTCGCCGATCGTCGTTGCCGGCGTCGTATAGCTCGCCGAATTGAGAGCGCCCGCAATGTTCGCGCCGTTCTTCTGCCACTGGTAACTCAGCGGCGCCGTTCCCGTCGCGGTAACCGAAAACGTAGCTGTCTGTCCTGCCGCCACCGTCATGCCTACCGGTTGGCTCGTGATTGTCGGAGCTACCGGCGCCGGGTTGACCGTCAATGTCGCCATGCCACTCGGCGTGTTGCCGGCGGCGTTGCTGACGATCACTTGAAAAATCGATCCATTGTCGCCCGCCGTTGTTGCGGGCGTCGTGTAACTCGCAGAGTTTGGCGCACCCGCAATGGCCGCGCCGTTTTTCTGCCATAGGTAGCTCAGGGGAGCGGTTCCTGCTGCAGCGACCGTGAATGTTGACTGCTGACCCAAGGTAACGGTTTGACTAGATGGTTGCGCGGTAATTGTAGGAACGACGCTGCCGCCGGGATCGCCCGGTTGCGCCCCACCAGCACACCCTATGAGTCCCACCAGAAAGAACATGGCGAAAACAAACGCTGCTGGATGGCGATTCAAGTACGGTTCCTCCCGGTTCGCTGTTCGAAAATCGCGTGGAAATTTGACACTGGACCAAGAAGTGTCCCGCTGGGATGGGGACACAGGCCGATCCCGTGCAACCTTGGCCACTTGGAATTCTACACGGAATTCGGGAGACGTTCACCTGTACTGCAGTCCAGTTGCAGGACAGCTAGGATCGGATTCGTTCGGTCTTCGCCCCGGCCCGGTCGCCAGCGCGTTCGGAGGGAGGACCGAGGCGAGGCCAACGGGCCAGCTAGGCCGTCTCGGCGGTGACCGGCGCCTCACGGCGCACGCTACCCGCTGTGGGTCGGCCGCGGCGGCCAATCAGCCACGTCGCGAGCCGCCACGCCAGCAAGATCGCGACGAGCAAGCCGTAGAACAGCGGCTTGCGGACGTCGGATTTGACGAGCCAGTAGTAGTGAATCACGCCCGCCACGGCCGTGACGTAAACCAGCCGGTGCAGCACCTGCCAACGCTTTCCGCCCAGACGCCGAATCCAACCGGTCGTCGAGGTGATTGCCAGAGGAATCAGCAGCACGAAACCCGTGAAGCCGACGGTGATGAACCGGCGCTTCTCCACGTCCTTCCACATCTCGGACCAGACAAAACCCTTGTCCAGCCAAATCCAAGTAGTGAAGTGAAGGCAGACGTAAAAAAATGCAAATAGCCCCAGCATTCTGCGGAAGCGGATCAGTTGCGGCAGATGCAGTATCTTGCGAAGTGGAGTGATCGCGAGTGTGATGACGATGAACCGGATCGTCCAATCGCCGGTTGTATGCGTGATGAAGGCGATTGGATCGGCAGTCAGGTCCTGATGGATTCCCCGCCAACACCAGCACCGCGACCGGCACGAGGCACGCCGCAAACACAACAACTTTGGTCCACTTGCTTGTCAGGACTGAGTTCAGCACCGCGGCTCCGGTCAGAAATTCTTGCGCAGGTCCATGCCGTTGTACATGTTCGCTACCTGGTCGCCGTAGCCGTTAAACATCAGAGTGGGAATCTTCTTCGTAAACAAGCCAAGCCCCGGCCCTAAGCGGCGCTCCGACGCCTGACTCCATCGCGGATGGTCCACGTTGGGATTCACGTTGGAATAGAAACCGTATTCGGTCCCCCCGCCGTACATATTCCACGTGGTCGGCGGCTGGCTCTTCACGAAACGTATCTTCACCAACGACTTGATGCTCTTGAATCCGTACTTCCACGGGATCACCATGCGCACCGGCGCGCCGTCCTGATTTGGCAGCGTCTCGCCGTACATGCCGACGCAGAGCAACGCCAGGGGGTTCATAGCCTCGTCGAGCCGCAATCCCTCCACGTAGGGCAGCTGGATACCCGCTTGGCTTCCCAAAGGCATCTGTCTCGAATCGTAGTACGTCTCGAAAGCCACGTACTTTGCTTTCGGAGTCGGCTCGACCAATTTTGCGATGGTGCTGAACGAGTAGCCGATCCATGGCACCACAATCGACCACGCCTCGACGCAGCGATGGCGGTAGATGCGCTCCTCGAGCGGCGCCAGCTTCATGATTTCTTCCATCGTGAACTTGCGCGGCTTTGCGACTTCGCCTTCTACCGAAACGGTCCACGGGGATGTCACGAAATTCTTGGCGTTTTTTGCAGGATCGTCCTTATCGGTGCCGAATTCGTAGTAGTTATTGTAGGTCGTGACCTTTTCGATGGGGGTCAGCGTATCCATGGTGCTGCCTGGCCATTTGACCACGCCATTCAGCTTCACAGGCACCGAACCAATGCCGGAGGCTGAAACCAATCCGGGGAGTTTCTTATATGCTTCGACTGCTGCGCCCGTCGCCAAGAGTCCCAACAAGAAGTTTCGGCGGCCCATATAGAGGCCCTTGGGTGTCACGTCCGCGTAGGTCAAATCCGGCTGCCGCTTGATGAGCATTGGAATCCTCCCGCCCCATTTCCAATAATACTACGCGCCCCGCAAAGAATTGGATGTCAGAACTTTCTAAAGGATTCGGGAAAGACGGGCCTAAGTCCCTTTCAATTCAGCGAGCAGGGCCGTTCGAACTCGCTCCTGATAGGCGGGATCGAGCTTCTTCCCCCTGGACGTAAGATAAAAAGCGTCGATCGCCATCTGCCCTTCGGTCTCGATGAGCGCAATCTCGATGTTGCAGTTCAGGCGGGAGAGCTGGGAGCTGATGCGGTAAAGAAGGCCCGGCTGATCCTGCGCGATCACCTCGATCAGGGTGCTGTGTGCGGAGCAGACGTCATCAATTTCGATCTTCGTCTCCACCTTCACCTTCGGCGGGGCGTTCTTCTCGGACCTCATCCGGTCGCGGAGCATGCGGTCGAGGTCCGCTTTGTCCATCACGACGTCGTGGATGCTCGTTTTGAACCGCTCCCATTCCGGCAGGTTCAATTCGAGGGTCTGAAATCGGTCCGTGAAGAAGAAATTATCCACCACGATTCCCGCCTGGTTCGAGAACGCCGCCGCCTTCACGATGTTCATACCCCATGCTGCCAAGGCTCCGGCCATTCTCGCGAATAGGAACGGGCGATCGAGCGTCACGACGGTCAGTTCGTACCAATGGCGCCCGCGCGTCAGCTCGACCTGCACGGGGTCGGCGTCCAAACGGCCCGCCATGTCGAGGTGGCGAATCACATCGCTCGCCGACTGGGTGCGGAGATAGCGCTTCGGCAGACCATCGAGAAAGGTGTCGAGCTTTTGACCCGCCGCGGGCGTGAGCGTGCGCAGGTGGTTCATGACTTCGTCGTTGGCGTCGCCATGCACTCGCTCGTCCACGCTTCGCATCAGGTAATTGGCGGCGCCGATATAGAGCTGCCAGAGATTTTCAGCCTTCCACGGCGTCAATGCCTCCGGGTTCACGGCCTTGATATCCGCGTACGTGAGCAGGCAGAGCATCTTCAGACGCTCGGGCGTTCCCATTTTTTCCGCGATTTGGCGAATCGCTTCGGGATCGAATATATCCCGCCGCAAGGCCGAGCCCAAAACCAGATGGTGGGTGATGAGGAAAAGTACCGTTTCGCGGTCGGGCGGATCCAAGTCGAGTCGCGCCAGGCACGCCGCAGCAATCTCGAGGCTCCCGATGATGTGGTTCTCGGGCTTCGTGCCTTTGCCCGTGTCGTGGAGCAGCAACGCCAGGTAGAGCAGGTCGGGCTGCTCGAGTTCGTCGAGAAGTTCGGAGTAACCCTGGTCCCATTTGGATTGGGACTTCCGCAAGGAGTGCAAGTTCTCAATGGCAACGAAACTGTGCTCATCCACCGTGAAGCGGTGGGAGTAGTCGCGGATGACGAGCGCGTCAATCGCCTGAAATTCCGGCAAGAGCGGCGTGAGCAGGCGCAGCGAGTGCATCGTACGCAGCGCCTCTGCGGCATGGGGAGCGACCAGAATCTCCTGCAGGTAGTTCCATAGCTCGGCGCCTTTCGGCGGCGAGGCTGCCAGCGCCGGCTGAACCTCCTCGATCTGGTGTTCGGCGGAAGAACTGAGGCTCAGGCCGTGGCGCGCCATGAATCGAAACATGCGCAAGGGTAGTTCGGGATCGCTCAATGTTTCCTGGCGCTGCAGGAAGATCCGGCCGTCCACCACGGCGAACTCGGCATTCGAGAGGCGCGACCGCAAGTTCTGGAACTGGCGGTAGAGAGACGGGCGCGCCGCCGGAAACTCCTCCAGAAGCTGCAAGGCGACGCGATGAATCAGCCGCGCTTGGCTGAAATAGATTCGCATCCAATCCGACGCGGTGAGCGAGTCGGCGCCCGGCGCCCCGATCTCGTGGGCGGCTGCCTCGTCCTGCGCCACCCATGCGAGCGTATTGTCGTCGCGCCCATGTCGGAAGTGGAGAAAGCAGCGTACCGACATCAGAAAATCGAGAGCGGCGTCGAATCTTTCACGGAGCCACGGCGGCAGCAGCGTCTTTTCGTCCGGCCATGCGCCCTGTTCCTCCATCGCGGCAATCAGCGCTAGCCAGTGAGCGAGGTTGTAATCGCGCAGACCGCCCGGGCCGTCCTTCACATTGGGCTCCAGGTGGAAGACGGTGTTTCCGAATTTGTTGTAGCGGCTGTGGGTCAGGTCCGTCAGGCGCTGGACGATGGTTCGCGACTCGCGCGCCACCAGCTTGGGGATGAGCTGATCGTGCAAACGATCGAATAGACTGCGGTCGCCGGCGAGATAGCGGCAATCGAGCAGCGAAATCGCAAATTCCACGTTGTTCGGATCGAATTTCTCGCATTCGGCCAGAGTCCGAGTCGCCGGGCTGAGTTTGAGCCGCAGGTCCCAGATCTCCTGCGAAAAACTGGCGACGCGGCTCTTTAAGTCTCGCTCCGCCCCGCTGCCCGCGTGCAAGAAGAGAATGTCGATGTCGGAATACGGGAAGAGCCATCGCCGGCCGTATCCTCCGAGCGCCACCAGCGCAAAATTCTGCGGGCCAGATGCCTCCGGCGAGATCAGCTGTTTCCACAAGCGAAGTGCAACGGAGTCCACGAGCGCGGTACGCCCGTGGACGGCGGCGCGGCCGTCACCCTTGGCGGAGAAATCCTCGCGAATGCGCGCCGATTCGGCCGCATAGAATTCGCGCAGATCGTTTCCCGATGCGTGTTTCGTGGACATAGGTGTACGACGGGACTCTTAGCAGGCGCCGGGCATGCTTCAGCCGGTACAAATCACCGCGCGAACCGGCGCGGCTCCAACTGCACGGGCATGCCCGGTGACCGCTACAGCGCGCTGTCGCCGCGCTCGTCGTTGCGAATGCGTATGGCATCGTCAATCTTGGTCAGGAAAATCTTGCCGTCGCCGATTTTCCCGGTGCGCGCCGCGGTCACGATGGTTTGGACGGCCTTTTCAACCATGTCGTCCGCCAGGACCAGCTCGATCTTGATCTTGGGGATCAGATCCACCGTGTATTCCCGGCCGCGATAAAACTCCGTGTGGCCTTTCTGGCGGCCATGCCCGCGAGCCTCGAGGACCGTCATGCCCTCGACCCCGATCTCGTGCAGCGCATCCTTGACCGGGTCGAGCTTCGACGTTTGAATCACTGCTTCCACTTTTGTCATCGTAGTCTGCCTCAGCCTTGAGATTTACTCACCGAGACCCGAAAGAGATTACGCCCAATTTCGTGTCCTTGCTACGAGGATGTATCCCAGGAGTAGCCCTCTTCGCCGTGCTGAGTAAGATCCAGGCCTTGCGCCTCGTCCTCCTCTGCGACGCGCAGGCCGACAACGAGATCGACGAATTTGAGAATGATCAGCGTGCCCACGATTGCCAGCACCCAGGCAATCGCCACGCCGACCAGTTGATTCAGTAGCTGGTGAAAATTCCCCTGAATCGCGCCCGAAGGCAATGCGTTGCCGTTCGCGTCCTTGAAGATCGGGTTGATGAAACTCGATGCGAAAACACCGGTCAGCACCGCCCCTACTGTGCCTCCGGCTCCGTGCACGCCGAAGGCATCGAGCGAATCGTCATAGCCGAACAACGCCTTGAATGACGAAGTCATCCAAAAGCAAAAGGCGCCCGCGATCAAGCCGATCGCCAATGCCGACATGGGGCTCACGAATCCCGACGCCGGAGTGATCGCCACCAGCCCCGCTACCGCTCCCGAGATTGCACCGAGCGCGCTGGGCTTACCTCTGCGTATCCATTCCGCGCCACTCCATCCGACCACGGCCGCAGCCGCTCCGAAATGGGTCGCCACAAACGCGCTGGTCGCGAGCCCACCCGCCGATAGCGCGCTCCCCGCGTTGAATCCGAACCATCCTACCCACAGCAGGCACGCTCCAATGAAACTGATCACCACGCTGTGAGGCGGCATTGGTTCCTTCGGGTAGCCCAGCCGCTTCCCCAGATATAGTGCGCAAACCAGCGCCGAAACTCCGGACGTGATGTGCACCACCGTGCCGCCGGCAAAATCGAGCGTCGGAAACCGCCCGCCGAGCGATGCGTTCAGCAGCCCTCCCTTGCCCCACACCATGTGCGCCATCGGGTCATACACCAACAGCGACCACAGCGTCAGGAACAGCAGCATCGCGCTGAACTTCATGCGTTCCGCGAACGCTCCGGTGATCAGCGCCGGCGTGATGATCGCGAACATCAGCTGAAAGATCATGTAGGTCTGCGCCGGGATCGTCGTCGAATAGTTCGGATCCGGTTGTGTGCCCACACCCCTCAGGAACAGATTGTGCATCCCGCCGATGAAACTGTTTCCCGATCCGAAGGCCAGGCTGTAACCCACAATCGCCCAGACCACCGTGATCACGGCCATCATCGCGAAACTCTGCATCATGGTGCTGAGCACGTTCTTCTTGCGCACCAGACCGCCATAAAAAAGCGCGAGTCCCGGCCCGGTCATCAGCAGCACCAGAGCCGAGCTGGCAAGCATCCACGAATTGTCGGCGGAGCCTTTGGCGTCCGCCACGGCCTGCTCCACGGCCGCGAGCCGGTCCACTTGAATTTCCGGAGCCACGAGAAAAGCCTCGGCCGCCGGCCCGGTTCCGCCGGGCGTCCACGCGAACGCCGCGATCGGCGCCAAACACCAGAGCAACAATACGACTGCAAAACGCTGAATCCATGGGTTTTTCATGGAGGCTATCATCTCCCCGGCAGACGAACGCCTCCGCACACACTATGAGCGTTCCGTCTGCCTGTCGTTAATCTATATTTCGATACGCACGATTGGTAATCGCTATCGGGTCCCAAACCCGCGCGCATTATACACAGGGATGGCCCAATTCAAGCTCGACAACACCCCGAGGTCGAAACCCGCGCAGATGCTGTCCCAATATCTTTCATATGCGCACCGATCGCCAATGGCCTTAAACGCGCGAATTTCAATCGGTTAAGCAATCCGGCGTTGAGACCGAAACTTTCCTCGGCGGCGCGTGTTTGATCGGCTGTACGGCCTCCAGGGAAGCTTTCGGGGGCTGACAGCTAAAATAAACACCGAGCTACTGGGAGGAACGTCATCATGAGGACATGCGAACTTATTTTGAGTGCGGCGGCCGTGATTGCTCTGTGTGTGCCGTCCGCATTTGCTCAGCAATCCGGAACCAGCACCACTACTACCACCACGGACAAGCCGGCGTCCATTGCGCAACGCAAAGACAACCAGCAGGACCGCATCGCCCAGGGAATTGACAGCGGGCAGCTCACTGCCGGTGAAACCAATCGCATCGAAACGGGCGAAGCAGGCCTCAATAAAGAAGAGCATACGATGCGCTCGGAGGACGACGGCCATCTAACCGCGGCCGACCGCGCCAAGCTGAACAACCAGCAGAACCACTTGTCGAACCGGATTTACGACGACAAGCACAACGCCCGCACGGCGCACTACGGCAACAACGAAGTCGGCCAGCGCCGCGAGAATCAGCAGGACCGCATCGCACAGGGAGTCCAGAGTGGACAGTTGAAGCCCGGCGAGACCGCGCACCTTGAGAGACAGCAGCAGAGCATCAACCGCGAAGATGCCGCGATGCGCCGGGCGAACGGTGGCACCCTGACCGGCGCCGACAAGCAAGCCCTGAATCAGCGCCAGAACAATGCTTCGAAGAACATCTACGACAACAAGCACAACGGCCGGCGCACGCGTCCCTGACCGGTCCAATCGCTTAGCCAACGACGAGCCCCGGTCAGTCTGCCGGGGCTCTTTCTTATTCTGCGTAGCCCCTCGGATGCTTCTGCCGCCATTCCCATTGCGAGCGCAGTATCGAAGCCAGGTCCGACATCGTGGGCTTCCAACCCAACACGGTTTCGGCCTTCTGTGCGTCCGCGACCAGGCTAGGCGGATCGCCCGCGCGAGGCCCTTCAATTCGCACAGGGATCGGGCGCCCCGTGACTTTGCGAGCGCATTCAATCACTTCCATCACGGAATATCCGTGGCCCGTCCCGAGATTGAGGAATTCGGATTGCCCGCCTTTGCGAAGATGCTCGAGAGCCCGGATGTGCGCATCGGCTAGATCGGTCACATGCACGTAGTCGCGGATTGCGGTTCCATCAGGGGTCGGATAGCTCGTCCCGAACACGGACACCTCCGGCTTCTCCCCCGAAGCCGCTTTCAGAACGTTCGGGACAAGATGCGATTCCGGCTCGTGCAATTCGCCTTGATCCTCTGTGGCTCCCGCCGCGTTGAAGTAGCGCAGCGAGACAGACTTGAGGCCGTAGGCGCCATCGAAGCTGGCCAGCAGCCGTTCCATCAAAAGTTTCGACCAGCCGTAAGGATTGACCGGCCACTTGGGACTCGACTCGGGAATAGGAATCTGCGTCGGCTCTCCATACACCGCGGCCGTCGAGGAAAGTACAACTCGCCGAACTCCCGCCGCGACCAACGTGCGCATCAGGGCGATGCCCTGCTCGACGTTATTCTCGAAATACTTCGCCGGGTCCGCGACCGACTCCCCCACGTACGTGAGCGCCGCAAAGTGAACGCAGGCTTCAACCTTGTGTTCCGCGGCAATCCGCGCGACGAGCTCACGGTCTCCAACCTTCCCCTGATACAGCGGCACATCTCGATTCACGGCGCCGCGATGCCCGCGCACAAGATCATCGAGCACGACCACGTGCTCGCCCTTGGCCCGCAGGCGCTCGACAGTCACGCTGCCGATATATCCCGCCCCGCCCGTCACCAGAATTGCCATTCCGGCTCTAACCCTCAAACCAAACCCAGAAAGAATCGTGGTTCGGCCGATTTCCGTGGTGCTGGAACCGCTCGTTACAACTCGAATCTGAATATTCCCATAGATCAAATGTGGATGCTGCTTGAATGTGTCCGGCAACATCGACACCGGCCCCGCGCGTAGTAACATAGAGAACGCAATAATGCCCACGAACGCCCACACATCCGGCCGAGCCGCCCTTCGCCTCCAGCAAGTCACGCGACATTACCAAATGGGCGAGACACTGGTCCGCGCGGCGGACAACGTCACCCTCAGCATTGGCGCGGGGGAATTCGTTGCCCTGCTGGGCAGCTCCGGCTCGGGCAAATCCACGCTTTTGAACCTAATGGCGGGACTCGACCGGCCCACATCGGGCGCCATCTTCGCCCATGACCGCAATCTCGCCGAAATGAGCTCAGAGGAATTGGCCAAGCACCGCAGCCACACCATCGGCATCGTCTTCCAGGCCTTCAATCTACTGCCGCGCATGACTCTCGAAGAAAACGTCGAGCTTCCGCTCCGTCTCGCCGAAGTCGAACGCAGCGAGCGTGGCGCGCGCGTGCGCGAAGCGGTGGATCGCGTGCGCCTGAGCGCCCGGCTGAGCCATCGTCCGAGCGAACTTTCCGGCGGCGAGCAGCAGCGCGCGGCGCTCGCGCGGGCCCTGGTAAACAAACCCACCATTCTGCTGGCGGATGAGCCCACCGGAAACCTCGATAGCGCCACCGGCGACGAAATCATGAAGCTGCTGCGCGAAATCAACGAGTCGCTCGGCATGACCATCGTGATGGTCACGCACGAACAGCCGCGCGCCGAGCGCTTCGCGCATCGCCTGATCCTAATGGGCGATGGAAAAGTTATCAGCGACGGAGGCGTCTCATGAAGGGCCGCGACCTGGCTGAGCTGGCCGCTCGCAATCTTCGCGAGGCCGTGCTGCGCAATTCACTCACGACGCTCGGAATTGCCGTCGGAGTGGCGTCGCTGGTCGCCATGCTTTCGCTCGGCGTCGGACTGCAGAATCTGGCCAGCGATCGCCTGTCTCGCACCGGCCTTTTCGACGCGATATTCGTGACCCCGAAGCCAACCACGCCAAGTTTGCGCCGCATGGAGAATCCGATTCCGGCCAGGCCGGAACCGGTTCGGCCGCTGGACGACGATGGCCGCCATCAGCTCGAGGCACTCCCCGATGTAATCGCGGTCTATCCCGAAATTCGTTTCCCGACTGAAATTCACTTCGCCGGAAATCCCTACGCCACCGTGGTCGCCGGCGTCGCGCCTTCGGACCGCAACGACGGCGCGTTCGATCAAATGAAGGGCTCGTTCTTTTCCGGCCCGTCGGCGGACGAGGCCATCGTTCAGATCGAGCTGGCACGCCAGCTCTCGACGCCGCCCGAGGCCGCCATCGGCAAGGACGTCGTGCTCCGCTACGCTGAGCGCCAGGCGCTTCCCGCGGACTCAGGTGGCACAAAATCCGACGGCTACTCCATCGTGCCGCGCGAAGAGAAACTCCGCATCGTGGGAATCATCGAAACCGATCCAGCAGGAGGATTTGGCGCGTTCGGCCGCGCCCGGCTTTTCATTCCGCTGAGAGTTGCAGAAACGTTGCGCGCCGCCCAGACGAACGACCTGCGCGACCTCCTGCGCGACACGCCTTCCAAGCGCACTTACGATAGCCTGACCGTACGCGTCAGCGGCGCATCCAAAGTGAAAGCGGCGGAAGATGCGATCAAGCAAATGGGCTTCGCCGCCTACTCGCTGCTCGATGCGTCGAACAGCCTCAATCTCGTGTTCCGGGTGTTTGATATGTTCCTGGCCATCTTCGGGAGTCTCGCGCTGGTCGTGGCATCGCTCGGAATCGTCAACACGCTGGTCATGGCAATTCTCGAGCGGCGCCGCGAAATCGGCATTCTCAAGGCTCTTGGCGCGGCCGATCGCGACGTTAAGATGCTGTTCTTCGTCGAGGCCGGGGCCATGGGATTGGTCGGCGGCGTTCTAGGCGTGCTGATTGGCTGGCTGATCGGGCGCGCGATCAATTTCGGCACCAACGTCTACCTGGCTCGCCAGGCGCTACCTGCAATCAGCGTCACCGCCGTGCCTTGGTGGATGGTCGGGCTCGCGATCACGTTTTCAATCCTCGTAAGCCTCGTCGCCGGAATGTATCCCGCATCGCGCGCGGCGCGGCTCGATCCCGTCCAGGCCTTGCGATATGAATAGGGTTTGGCGCCTGGCTCTGGCAGCTGCATTCTTGCTCGCTCTGTTTGCGGTCCCCGCGCACGCCGCCGGCCGCGCGGAATGCCGTTCGGTCCCGAGTAAGATCCTCGCACGTCCCGTGGCGTATTGCGTGTTGCTGCCTCCCAGCTACGATGCGGAGAAGGCGCGCCGCTATCCCGTGCTGTATTTCCTGCACGGTCTCGGCCAGAACGAGCAGTCGCTGCTCGATTCGGGCGGCTGGAACCTGATTCAGGATCTGTGGGATCAGAAGCAGATCGGCGAGTTCGTGATCGCCGCGCCCGATGGGGGCCGCTCCTTCTTCATTAACTCGCGAGATGGACGCCAGCGCTACGAGGATTTCCTGGTGAAGGAATTCATGCCCTTCATCGAGACTCACTATCGCGCCCGCGACGGACACCGAAATCGCGGCATCACAGGCATGTCCATGGGCGGCTACGGCGCGCTGCATCTTGCGTTCCGCCATCCGGAGCTATTCGGCTCGGTCAGCGCGCACAGCGCTGCGCTCATCGCGAATTTGCCCAGGGGAAATTTGGGAGATTCCGGAGAGGCAGCCGTTTCGCGAGCGCTTGGCGGAGCGTTCGGCACGCCCTTCGATCGCGCGTTCTGGGATCGCAACAGCCCGTTCACGCTGGCGCGCAACGGCCCGCGCCCCACTGGTTTGCATGTCTACTTCGATTGCGGAACGGAGGATGATTTCGGCTTCAATCGCGGCGCGCAGGCATTTCACGACCTGCTCGTTTCACGCGGCATACCCCATGAATTCCATCTCTACCCCGGCAGGCACGATATAAGCTACTTCGCGGAGCACCTGCCCGCATCACTCGAGTTTCAATCCCGCTCGTTTTTCCACTGAGCAAATTCGAAGGGCGGCGTCAGCACTGCCGCACGGTGACATCGCCGCTTCCGATCAAAACGACAGCTTCAATCCCAGCTGGAATTCGCGCTTCGGGTAATCGGACGTGAAACCCAGCGGCGCGCTCGGCGAAATCGCCGCGCTTCCGTGAACATTGAATGTCGTGAACCCTGGCGTAAGACCGAATACGGGCCCCACCACGTTGTTCACGCTCGCGTAATTCGTGCGATTCGCCAGATTGAATCCCTCGGCCGTGAATTGCAGCGTGGCTTTCTCCGTCAGCTTGTATTTCCAGGCCAGGCGCATATCGAAGTTGATGAAATTAGGACCCAGGCCCGTGTCGCGGCCCGCTCCGATGGGGCGGTCGTTGGTCGAATGATTGTCGCCGTTGATTTCACTGCCCGAAAGCAGATTGAAGGGATGGCCGCTGTGATAGGTGAAAATCGGAGCGAGCTCGAATCCCGAAAGGATGCGCTCTTTCCATGGGCTGTCGATCACTCCGGCAATCACCACTTTGTGCCTCTCGTCGAATTCCGAAAGCGCGCGTTCCGCCCTCAAGTTCGTTTCGTCCTGCGGCGCGTAGTCGCTGTTGAAATCCGTCGTGGTGTCGAACGCCTTGCTGTAGGTGTAGTTCGCCATCACCGTGAAGTGGTCGCTGTAGCGTTTCTTCGCCTCGAGGATCAGTCCTTCGTACAGCGCCGAGGCCTTCGAGCTGTATTGGTTGTTCTGCGCGATCAGCGGATTCACAAAACACGCGAACGGATTCGCGGCACACGGCGAAGGTATTCCGGTGATCACGCTGTAGGGATCAATGGCAGGATTCGTATTCCAGTCCCGATAGGTTGCCGTTTTCCCATTCGCCAGCGGCAACGTGACTTCCGGCGCCGGAATCAAGTTGGTATCGAGTGCAACCGGCAGACGGACGGTGTGAGAGTAGATGAAGCTCGCGGAAATGGAAAGCCCGGGTGTGATTTCGCGCTCGATTCCGAATTCCGCCTGCTGCGAATACGGGTCCTGATAGTTCCGCTGGTTGCTGAACAGCACGGCAACCGGCGGGATCGGCCCGCTATTCGTGATTGGCACGCCGATCAACGGCGATAGCGCCGCCGGAGTGATACACGCTTGATTCCCGGGTGCGGGCGTCTTGCACTGCACTAGACCCTGGCCAAACAGACCCGCAAATACGGTGGCGGACGTAATCGTCGGATTGGGGTTCAGAAAATCCGCGAGTGTCGCCGGATAGCCCGTAAGCGGAACGATATAGATTCCGATCTTTCGAATGCATGGGCTGCTGCCTCCCGGAGGAAAAATCGGAAAATTGAGAATCCCGCAGTTGCCTACGGCATTCTCCACCTGATTCCCCGGCCCTTGATTCTCAACCGCGCTGCCATTCTTGTTGAGGAGTCCCAAAGCGTTATCCACGCTGGGAATCTGATAATAGGTCGAGCCGTAAAAAATCCCATAGCCGCCGCGGATCACCGTCTTGTGATCTTTGAACGGGTCCCACGCGAACGAGATGCGGGGAGCCACATTGTTCAGGTCGCTGTTCAAAGGAGCGTATTCGGAGTCCGCCTCGTAGCGCAGCCCCAGATTCAGTGTGAAATTGGGAAGAATCGCCCACGAGTCCTGCCCATAGAACGCCGTGAACGGCCGGGTGTACGCGTAGATCGGATCGCCGAAACCCTGCTGCAATAGCAGCGGCGCTCCCAGCGACGCCGCCTGAAGTGGCGTGATGCTCGCCGAAGCCGCCGTAACTCCGCAAGCCGCGGGTACCTGCAGGCAGGGACTCAGCACACCGCCCGGCAACGAGCCGTAGATAAACCGGCCGGGCATAAAAATATGCGCTTCCGTGTGATTCCCTCGGATCAGTTCGTAGCCGCCGAACTTCAGCGTATGGTGGCCGCGGATCATCGTGAAATTGTCGGCGAACTCGTAGCGCCGCAAAATGGCTTTGTTGGGCAGAAAAATGTTCGTTCCCAGATTCGCAACGCCCGGAATTTCGAGTCCAACCTCCCCTGCCGCGTTTGGAATCACGCCGAAATAGGAGTAATTCCATTGCACGCGCGCTTCATTCTGCGTCGTCGGGCTGAACTGGTGGAACCAGGCGCCCTGTAGCGTGTTGTCGTAGTCGTGAAGCGAGCTGCCCGCCGAAAAACCGGTGAGAGACTGCACGTCCGGGCTCTCTTCCAGATCGTGGCCGTAGTTGTACCGGAGAAAAGTCTGATTATTTCCATTGAACTGGTGGTCGAGGCGGACCGATGTCTCATACTGCCGCGTGTTATAGGGGAAAAGGCCGCCGTTGTCTTCCAGTTGGCCAATCAGGAAATTGTTCACGGCGTTTTGTCCCACCGACAATCCCGTAACCGGGCTGACCGTCAGACCCGTTTCCAGCGCACCCGCGCACATTACTGCGGGCAGGACGATGATCGTATTCGGGGCGCCGGGATTCGGCTCGGTCAGGCAAGGCACCGGCGCGTTCCCTTCGCCCAACAATGCGGTGACGATCGTCTGTTGTGCGGCCCTCGGATCTCCCGGCGCAAAAACAGTCGGCGTCGGAATCGTGGGTCCGGCGAAAATTGAGCTGTTCGTCAGCAGCGGGACCGCATTCTGCGAATCCTGCCGCAACCCCTCAAACGCCACGAACAGGAACGTTTTATCCGCGTGAATCGGAAAACCCAGCGTGCCGCCGAACTGCTGCCGGTTTAGCGAATTCTTCACCGGCAAGCCCTGCGCGTCGAACGAAAACCCGCCTGGCGGGAGGGCCGGACCGAAGGAAAATGGGTCGCGCGCATCCAGTACATCGTTGCGGAAAAAACCGTAGAGGCTCCCGTGCAAGTCGTTCGAGCCTGATTTCGAAACGATGTTCAGCGACGCTCCGCTCGCTCCTCCCAAATCCGCGGAGTAGTTGCTGCGATTGATTTGGAATTCCTGTACCGCATCCTGGCTCAGGTTCAGCCGTACTCCTCCGGAATCGTCGTTGGCTTCGCCGCCATCCACGGTCACGCTGTTGCCGCGGCCATTGCTTCCGTAGAACGAAAGCCCGCTCTGCGGCGTCTGCTTGACTCGAAAGTCCTGGTCGCCCGCCAGCCGGGTCGCATCGGAGACGCCGGGCGCCAGCAGTGTGAACGTGAGGTAGTCGCGCCGGTTTATCGGCAGGTCGGTGATGTATTGGTCCGTCACCGTATTGGCCTGGCTCCCGCGCTCCGTTTCAACCACCGGCGGCGCCGCGGTCACTTCGACCTGGGTTGATCCGCTCGCAAGCCGCATCTGAAAATCGATAATCGTGGTCGCACCGATCGTGACCACTACGCCCGCCTGAACGAACGTCTGAAAACCCCTCGACTGCGCTGTGACGGTATAGGCGGCCGGCGGTAAGCCGATCAGCTCATATTGACCGCCGGGGCCGCTCACGGCCGTATGCTGGATTCCCCTCTCGGTTTGCGCGGCCACGATGCTCGCCCCTGCGATCACCGCGCCGGAGGGATCAGTTACCGTGCCCTTGATATCTCCCGAAGCGCCCACACCCTGCGCGCACGCCGCGCCGCACGCCAGGAAAAGACCCAACGCCACGACTGCAATTTTTTTCATAGACGCCCCCTTGAGAGAAGCCCGGGCCGCTTTGAGGAGATGCAGAGATAGAGAATACGAGAGTTTGGAGACTTGCGCCCGAGAATCGGCGATGCAGAGCATTCGCGATTCGCTTCCCCCACCTTGCGCGCGACAGTAGTCCTTTGTTTCAGCCGGCGTCAACTGAAACTTTGCTGGTCAGGCAGTACTGTCAACTGTCATCCTGAGCGGAGCGTTCCGACGCATTTTCATTCCTGCCGAAGGCAGGTCGGGACGCTAAATCGAAGGATCTCTCTTCGTTCTGCGACTGAGGCAGCAGTGTCAACTCGGAAGGAGCCTTTATGCCACCACTTGAAATCGAAACGCCGCGCTCGCTGACAGATTTCGTGGGCCGCGAAATCGGCGTCACCGGCTGGTTCACCCTCACGCAAGACCGCATCCAGCAGTTTGCCGAGGCGACCGAAGACCGCCAGTGGATTCACCTCGACCGCGAACGCGCCGCGAAGGAATCGCCCTATGGCGCGACGATCGCACACGGCTTCTTGACACTCGCGCTCATGAGCCACTTCATGAGCCAGGTTCTTCACATCCGGAGCGGGCTGCGCATGAAAGTCAACTACGGACTGAATCGAGTGCGCTTCCCGTCGCCCGTGCCGGCGGGCTCAAGAATCCGCTCACGGTTCACTCTGCAGTCGCTCAAGGAATTGCCGGATTCAATGGAAGCAGTATTTCTCGCGACGGTGGAAGCTGAGAACGCAGCCAAACCCAGCTGCGTGGCCGAATGGGTGATCCGCTACAACCTGTAAGTCGAATGGAAGCGTGGGGCTTAAGCCCCACGAATAGGCATCTCGACTTCGAAGGGCTTTAGCCCTGGACCCTACGCCCGTGGAGGCTAATCCGTAGCCTGCGCCGCTCCGCGCTCAAATTCCGCGAAGTCTTCCCGGACGTGGTGGTTCTTAGGGGGTCGGAGCTTCAGCTGTTTTGTATCATGACATGCGTTACAGCGTGTATCAGGACATCCGTTACACTTCCGGGTTTTGGTTTTGTTCTCCGTTGGGAGGGCTCGGAGGGAGCCCGCAGGGCGACCGGAGAGCCCTCCCGACGGCGCGCGGGCGGACGAAGCTCGCGTCGCCCCCTGTCGGCGATCGATCTCCCGCACGTACATGTGCGGTAGTTCACCAGCAACAGCTCTCCCACTGTCTCGACCCGCACGCGCCGCCCCGCCAGCGCTTCGCACACGAACCAGTTCCTGCCTTCCCAGTAGAGAAATCCCTTGGCGTTCAACCGCCACACCGTGCTTCCCTCCGCATAGTCCCATTCCCGAGGCTCTGCTTGATAGCTCCTCGCGCTAGGCCGATAGCGTTCCGCCGGCCTCTTCATCCCCAACGCCTGATGCGGCCGCTCCTCGTTGTACACGCGGCGAAATTCTTCCAGCGCTTGCTCCCACTCCCTCAGCCGCTCCGGTTTTCCCCGATAGCGCATGGCCTCATCCAGCGTGCGATGGAACCGCTCCACTTTCCCCTGGGTCTGCGGATGATGCACCCGACCGTAGATCAACCCGATCACCTGCTCGATCAGTCGCACCGACATCCACGTTAATCCATACCCGTTCTTCGTCCCACCAGATGCTGCCGTGATCCATCAGCATGGCCTGCGGAACACCGTAATGCTCCATCGTCCGCACCACGCAGGGATACACCAGCTAGGCGTGAAAGCGCGCAGGCCGTACAGCCCCACCGCATAGCGGCTGTGATCGTCCAGGATCGACAGCGGATAACACGCCGCTTCTCCGCCGCGATACTCGCCCTTGCCGTCCATCTGCCACAGCTCGTTCGGAGACGCGCGCTAGAACCGCTCCAGCGCCGGCGGATGCGAATCTTTCTTCCGCACCAGGCCGCGACGCTTCAAAATCCGATGGATGGTGATCGCTGTCAGCGGCGCGCCCTGCTCTCGCAACAGCACCTCTAGCTTCTTGGCGCCCCAGGCGTACTTCTGTCGCAGAACCACCACCCGCTCTTCGTTCTCCACGCAGGTCCGCGACGGGCTGTGCTCGGGACGTGGGCTGCGCTCGATCACCGCCGTCACGCTGCCGGCTTGCTCGAAACGCCGGCGCCAGCGATAGCCCGTCGGCCGCGAAATTACAAACTCACGGCACAGCGCCGCCATGCGCTCTTGCCCGCTCGCCGCCCGCACCACAAACTTCACCCGCTCCGCACTCACATCGGTCCTCCGCCACGGCATCGTTCCAGCCCTCCCTGGAACGAAACTCTACCCGTACCGGTGTAACGGATGTCCTGATACACGGTGTAACGCATGTCATGATACAAAACAGCTTCAGCTCCGACATAAGCCAGACCGCGCGGAGCGCGTACCTATGCGCTGCATTTATCGCTGCAAGTTGTCATTTCGAGGGAACGCCTCTTCATTCCTAATCGGTAGCCTGCGCGGCTCCGCGCTCAAATTCCGCGAACTTCCCGCCCGTCTCCGCCAATTTCTTCAGCAGCGGCGCGGGCTCCCAAAGCATTCCGTGCAGCTTGTGAAATTCGCACACGCGATCGTAAACCTTCTTTAGTCCCACAGTATCCGCATACCACATCGGCCCGCCGCGAAAACCCGGGAATCCGTACCCGTTCAGATAGATGGTGTCGATGTCGCCCGCGCGCAGCGCATAGCCCTCCTCCAAAATCCGCGCGCCCTCGTTCACCAGCATATAGACTTCGCGCTCGACGATCTCCTGGGCGGAGATTTGCCGCTGCGGAATGCCCGACTCGGCGTTCCATTTCTTCACCAGCTCCGCGACTTCCGCATTGGGCGTCGCCCGCCGCTCTGCGTCGTATTTGTACCAGCCCGATCCGGTCTTTTGCCCGAAGCGCCCCATCTCGCAAAGTTTGTCCTCGACATACGGCTGCCGCGCGCCGGGCTTCTCGAGATGCCGAAATTCCTTGCGGATGCGCCAGGCAACATCGAGCCCTCCCAAATCCCCGACGGCAAGCGGCCCCATGGCCATGCCCCATTCCGTGAGCGCCGCGTCAACCGCCTCGGGCGAGGCGCCTTCCTCCACCAGGAACTGGGCCTCGCGAATGTACGGCAGGAACATCCTGTTCCCGACGAATCCGCGGCAGTTCCCCACCAGCACCGCGACCTTGCCGATCTTCTTCGCCAGTTGCATGCACGTGGCGATCACTTCCTTGCTGCTCTTGTTGCCGCGCACCAGTTCCAGCAGCCGCATCACGTTCGCCGGGCTGAAGAAGTGCGTGCCGATCACGGACTCGGGCCGCGATGTCGTCGCCGCGATTTCGTCGATGTTGAGCGTCGAAGTGTTGCTCGCCAGAATCGCGCC
Organism: uncultured Acidobacteriota bacterium; assembly: GCA_963752925.1. GTDB lineage: Bacteria > Acidobacteriota > Terriglobia > Acidiferrales > UBA7541 > Palsa-295. The sequence goes on from CAVVZY010000001.1 coordinate 306,263, forward strand.
GCGCTTGCAGACGCGATCCAGCTCCGCAAACACTTCCTTCTTTAGCGCCATGCCTTCAAAAACCGCTTCGATCACCAGGTCGGCGCCCCCAAAATCGTCGTAGCTCAGCGTCGGCTTGATCATCTTCATGCGCTCGTCCACGTACTCCTGCGTGAATCGCCCGCGCTTCACCGATGTCGCGTAATTCTTCTGGATGTTCGCCAGTCCCCGATCGAGCGCCGCCTGGTCCGTATCCTTCAGCAGCACCGGAATTCCGGCGTTGACGCAGACCATCGCGATTCCCCCGCCCATGGTCCCCGCGCCCACGATGGCGACCGAGTTCACCGGAATCACCGGCGTTTCCTTCGGGACGTCCGGAATCTTCGCCGCTTCCCGCTCCGCGAAGAAAACGTGGATGAGCGCCTTCGATTCATCCGAGTAAAGGCACTTGTCGAACAGCCGCGCCTCTTCCTCGCACCCTTTTTCAAACGGCAACTTGATGGCGGCTTCAATCGCGTCAATCGCGGCCATCGGCGCGGGCAGTCCGCGCTGCTTCTTGCGGACGGTGTCACGCGCGGCTGCAAAGATCGGAGCGTTTGCCTCCGGCGTCCCCAGTTTCCCATTGCGCTCGCGAGTCTTGGGCGCCGGCTTCCCCGCCACTTCGCGCGCAAACGCTACAGCTCCGGCCAGCAAATCTCCCTCGATCAGCCGGTCAACGATTCCCGCCTCGACCGCCTCTGCCGCTTTGATGTTCTTGCCGTTCGTGCACATCTCCACGGCCTTGGCGACTCCCGCAAGCCGCGGCAGGCGCTGCGTTCCGCCCGCCCCTGGAATAATTCCCAGGTTCACTTCGGGCTGGCCGACTTTGGCATCGGGCGTGGCAACGCGGTAGTGGCACGCCTGCGCGACCTCGAGCCCTCCGCCGAGCGCATTCCCGTGAATCGCCACCACCACGGGCTTGCTGCAATCCTCGATCTTCAGAAGCGTCGGAAGCAGACGGATCCTTCCGCCCTTGCCCGACGTCATCTGCACGAACATGTTGATGTCCGCGCCGGCGATGAACGTCCGCCCGCCGCCAATCAGCACCGCGGCCTTCACGCTCGGGTCCTTCTCGATTGCGGCAATGGCCGATTCAATACCTTCCGGCACGCCCGGACTCAGCGCGTTCACCGGCGGATTATTGATCGTGATGACCGCGACGTCTCCAACTTTGCTCAGTTGAACCAGTTCGCTCATGTGTGTGCGCATCTCCGATGCGATTCTTATGCTATTTGCGCCGCTGAGGCAAGAGTGAGGAATTTATTGCGCGAGCGATTAAAGAATCTGCACCACCGGCGCTGACGCCGACAAATTCACCACCGAAATCCGCGCCGCCACCTGCCGCGCCATCGCGTAGATACTCTTCGCTCCCGGCGCATCTTCGCCCAGCGACGCCACCGGCTTCCCCGTATCACCGCCGATCCGAATCTGCGGGTCGATTTCGATCTCGCCGAGAAACGGCAGCTCGAAATTCTTCGCCAGCCGCTCGCCCTCGCCGTGCCCGAAGACGTCGATCTTCCCGCCGCAGTGCGGGCAGGCGAAATAGCTCATGTTTTCGACCACGCCCAGAATTTCCACGTTCACCTGCCGGAACATCTCGACAGCCTTGCGCACGTCCGCCAGCGCCACCACCGAAGGCGTCGTCACCACTACGGCTCCGCTCACGGCCACGGTTTGAATCAAGCTCAATTGCACGTCTCCGGTGCCGGGCGGCAAATCCACGATCAGGTAATCGAGCTGCCCCCAGCGCACGCTGCGCAGGAATTGTTGCATCACGCTATGAAGCATCGGCCCGCGCCACACCAGCGGCTTGTCCCCGGGATTCAGCAGCCCCATCGAAATCATTTTCACGCCGTAAGCCTGCACCGGGATGATGGTCTTCTCATCGAGCATCTTCGGCTGCTCGCTGGTGCCCAGCATAACCGGGACGTTCGGCCCGTACACGTCCGCATCCAGCAACCCGACCGACGCTCCCATAGTTTTCAGCGCGATAGCCAGATTCACCGCAACCGTCGTCTTGCCGACGCCGCCCTTGCCGCTCGCAACCGCAATCAGATTCTTCACGCCTTCGATCGGCGCCTTGCCTTGCGGCCGCACGCCCTCCGGCACCGAAGCGTCAAACTTCAATTCCACGGCCGTCACGCCCGGCACCTTCGCCAGCGCCCCGCGGACATCCTTCTCAATCGTTTCGCGCAACGGGCATGCCGGCGTCGTCAGCGTGACGAGCAGCGACACCACACCGTCGCGCACCTGAATATTCTTCGCCATCCCCAGCGTCACGAGATCCTTGTGCAGCTCCGGATCCATCACTCCGCGCAACGCTTCGATCACCGCCGCTTCCGTGGGACTGCTCGCCATCAGTTTCCTCTCCGATTCATCACGCACGCCGCGATTGCCGTCCCCTGCCCAAAGAACGCGCTGAACAGCTTGCCGAAAAAGAGGCACTCTAGGGGGTCGGAGCTTCAGCTCCGACATAAGGAGCTTGCGCCCCATGCGCTTTAGCGCCTGAGGACACTCTTCGTTGCCTTTTTCCGCAGCTTGAGAATGCATTCCATCAATGGATATTCCGTGCGACGTGAGCCGCTGGCGCTACTTCTCGCCGCCCTGATACTCCTCTGGAACGTCATCTTCCGGCACTTGGTGCGTTCGCACTTCGCCCTCATCCGCATCGGGCGCGTCCTGCACGCCCTTCACGGCCTCGGCCTCGAACGCGTTTCCTTCCTCAAGCAGTTCGTCCACGCTCTCGGAATCCGCGCCCCCCCGGTTGGAAAGCCCCTGCAAATCTCCCGACTGGCCGCCGGAGCGCGCTCCGAGCCCGGCGGGCTCGAACGCCAACGAAGCCACGCTCTCGCTTTTCCCGCGCACCCTCTTCTTCTTCCGCGACGCCTTTTTTCTCGGCGCAGCCTTCCGTGCGGGCGCTTTCTTCTTCGCTGCCTTCTTCTTGACCGGAGGTTTCTTGCGTGCGGTTTTCTTCACCTTGTTGCGTTTCTTCTTGTTCTTCTTCTTGGTCGCCATCGTTGCAGTCTACCACCGGACGCGCATTTTTGTGACGATCCGACAAGGATCGTCACACTGAGGACGGCGTTCTGCCGTTTTGCCGTCCGAAGTGTTGGTGATCGCCTCCTCGACGCTCCTCTGCTTTTCCGCGGTCAATATTCGCCTTCTCTGTGGCCTCTGTGGCTGCTCCGTGATCTCTGTGGTGAGCCTTTGCTTTTTGTTCCTCGCCGCACCGCGCCTGTGATATAGAATCTCCCGCGATTCGCTTCATCAGGGGCGGGGGAATCATGCGTGCGATTCTTCGGGCGTTACTCTTCGTGTCGTTTGCCGTCCTCGCTCTGGCGTTCGCCACGCAACCCGCCGGCGCCCAGGTCGATCTCTCCGGCACCTACAGTCAAACCTCCAGCCAGGACAACACCACCGACCCATTCATCGGCGATTACACCGGCCTCCCCGTCAATGACGCCGTCCGCCTCCGCGCCGACAGCTGGACCGCCGCGAAGTGGGACCAGGAACAGCACGAATGTGATCCCCACCCCGCCGACTACGCCCCGCGCGCTCCCGGCGGCCTACGCATCTGGCCCGAGCTTGATCCGCTCACCTACGCCGTCCTCGCCTGGCACTTCGAAGTCTTTACCAACGGCGCGGCGCGCACCATCTACATGGACGACCGCCCGCAACCTTCCGCCTATTCCGCCCAGACCTGGAACGGATTCTCCACCGGCAAATGGGAAGGCGACAAGCTCAAGGTCACGACTACGAATCTGAAAGAGGGCTGGCTGCGCCGCAACGGCCTTGCCCGCAGCAACAAAGCCACGCTCATCGAATATTTCATCCGCCACGGCGACTTCCTCACCATCGTCTCGATCGTGAAAGACCCGGTCTATCTCACCGAGCCGCTCGTGCGTACCGAACGCTGGTTCCTCAATCCCGGCTACACCCTCGCGCCCTTCATCTGTACGCCGCGCGACGTCGTCGACAAGCCGCCCAGTTGGGTGCCGCACCATCTGCCCGGCACAAACGACTTCCTCAAGGAATTTCCGTCGAACTTCGGCATTCCCGTCGAGGCGACTCGCGGCGGCGCCGAAACCATGTACCCGGAGTACATACAGAAGCTCGCTACGCTTCCGGCTCCGCCTCCTCCGCCGGCCAAACCCGCCGCGCAAAAGCCATGACGCGAATCCTCGGCATCGCGCTCGCGATTCTTGCGGTTACTGCAGTCGGGTCTACCCCCGCCCGTGCGCAACAGGATTCGTCGCCCGAAAAATCCGCCGTGCAGCTGCTCCATGTGCAGGGCCGCGTCCACATGCTCGTCGGCGCCGGCGCCAACATCACCGTTCAGCTCGGCGAAAATGCCGTCGTGCTCGTCGACACCGGCCTTGCGCAGATGAGCCCGCAAGCTCTCGCCGCCATTCGCTCGCTCTCCCAAAAGCCCATCGAGTTCGTCATCAACACCAGCGCCGACGCCGACCATACGGGCGGCAATCACAATCTCGCGCAAGCCGGCCATTTCATTTCCGGTATGGGAGGCGAAAGGCCGGGCGCGTCCGTCGTCTCTCAAATCGCCGTGCTTGACCGCATGACCGATTCCTCCGACAAAGACACCGCCGCGTCTCCCGAGCTCTGGCCCACCGATACCTACGACACCGACAAATGGGCGCTCTTCAACGACGAAGCCATCGTCCTCGAGCATCCGCATGCCGCGCACACAAACGGCGACAGCATCGTCTTCTTCCGCCGCTCCGACGTGATCAGCGCCGGCGACATTTTCACTCCCGATCGCTACCCGATGATCGACCTCGCAAAAGGCGGTTCGATCAACGGCGAAATCGACGCGCTCAATCGCCTGCTCGACATCATGGTTCCTCGCGCCGATGAAGAGGGCGGTACCTACGTCATCCCCGGCCACGGACGCATCTGCGATCGCGCCGCTGTCTCCAATTACCGCGACATGGCCACCATCATCCGCGATCGCATCGAAGATCTCGTGAAAAAGGGCAGGTCGCTCGAGCAAGTGAAAGCCTCGAAGCCCACCCTGGACTATGACGGCATCTACGGCGCCAATTCCGGCCCCTGGACCACCGACATGTTCATCGATGCCGTCTATCGCAGCATCAGTGCCGCGAACGCGAAATCATCGGAGAAGAAGCAATGACGTGCGTGCGATCTTGCCGTTGCCTTCGTAGCGGCCGCCTTTCCCCCGGTTTCTGGGGGTCCCGGCGCTCGCGCCGGGAAGGCGGGCGCACTTGCAGTTCGGTGGAAGCGTGGGGCTTTAGCCCCACGAAAAGCGGTCTTCTCTGTTCCGGGGCTTTAGCCCCGGCGGTTCTACTGAACTCGCTCTTTCGCTTGTGTTTACTGGCGCTCGTCCTACTAATTCCCTCGAATGCCGTACTCGCTCAAGGCCGCGCCGGAGGTCAATCACCTTTCGGCCCGCCGCCGGCGCCAAAGGCCGGCGCGCTCCTCGACCTTCCCGGCTACTGGGTCTCGATCATCAACGACGAATGGCGCTGGCGCATGATCACTCCTGCAAAGGGCGACGTCTCCTTCGTTCCGGTCAACTCCGAAGGCCGCCGCGTCACCAACAATTGGGATCCCGCGAAGGACCAAGCCGACGGGAACACCTGCCGCGCATTCGGCGCCGCCGGGATCATGCACCTCCCGACGCGCCTGCACATCACCTGGGCCGACGACAAGACACTCGAAATCGACACCGATGCAGGCATGCAAAAGCGTCTCCTGCATTTCGACGGCACAAAATGGACCGGAGGCGAACCCGACTGGCAGGGCGATTCCGTGGCCTCGTGGGAAAGACAGACGCAGTCTTCGGGTTTCGGTTTTCCCGGGCCCGGCCCTCAGGCGCCAAACTCCGGCAGCCTCAAAGTCGTCACCACCCACATGCGGCCCGGCTACCTGCGCAAGAACGGCGTGCCCTACAGCGGAAACGCGGTGCTGACAGAATTCTTCGACCGCATCGAACTCGACGGCGTGCCCTACCTCATCGTCACCAGCATCGTCGACGACCCGCAGTATCTGAACGGCCGATTCATCACCACGGAGCAATTCAAGTTCGAGCCCGACGCCTCGAAATGGAATCCCACTCCTTGCAAGATCGCGCCCCCGCTCGCGCCCTTCCACCCCAACGGCTTCTAACCTGGGATCGCCAATCTCCCGATTGGCGCCTTCGCACAAACCCCTGGCGTGACGCGGTCCACTTTTCTTGACACGATCCACACGATCCGCTCGGGACGACCGTCGGCGAAGGTGTGGTCCTTCTTCGTAGGGGCGTAGCACCGCTACGCCCGGCCCAGATCCTTGGCGCTGCGTCGCCCATCCGCTTCGGTCCCTGGGATCGCCAATCTCCTGATTGGCGCATTTGCGTTGATGCGTCGCACTATCACTTCTTCCCAAACGCAGCGCTATACCACTCCCACGTCCGCCTCAACCCCTCTTCAAATCCCACACGCGGCTCGTAACCCAACACTTTCCGCGCCAGCGAAATATCCGCTTGCGAGTGGAGAATGTCCCCGCTGCGCGGCGGATCGTATTTTGCCGAAATCTTCTTTCCCGTGATCTTCTCGATCAGCTTCAGCACCTCGTTCAGCGTGATCCGCACACCGGTTCCGCCGTTGAACACTTTCCCGGACGCCCCGCTCGCTTCGCAGGCGCGCAATGTCTCATCCACGATATTTTCGACGTACGTGAAATCGCGCGACTGCTCGCCGTCGCCGAAAATGACCGGCGGCTTCCCCTCGATCACCGCCAGCATGAATCGCGAAAGCACGCCCGAATACTGCGAAGTCGGATCCTGCCGTGGGCCGAACACATTGAAATATCGCAGCGATGCATTCTCGAGTCCGTACACGCGCCCAAACACTTGCGCGTAAAGTTCTCCCACGTACTTCGTCACGCCGTACGGTGAAATCGGCTCCGGCTGCATCGTCTCGACCTTCGGCAGCGTCGGCGTTTCCCCATACGCCGACGACGATGCCGCGTACACGAGCCGCCGCACCTTCGCGTCGCGCGCCGCCACCAGCACGTTGAGCGTCCCGTCGATGTTGACGTGATTGGTGTCCAGCGGATTCTCGACCGAGCGCGGCACCGACGTCCGCGCCGCGAGGTGAATCACGTAGTCCGCGCCGCGGCACGCCGATTGCGCCGCGGCCAGGTCCGTGACGCTACCGATGTGCAAATCGATCTTCTTGCGGACGCCCGCGAGGTTCGCCTCTTTGCCCGTCGAAAGATCGTCGAGCACGGCCACGTCGTGCCCGCGTTGCACGAGCTCGTCCACAATATTCGAGCCGATGAATCCAGCTCCGCCCGTCACCAGATAACGCATTCCGCTATTCCTCGCTTCTTCCAGGCATTGTAGGGGCGTAGGCCGCGGCGGCCTACGCCCGGCGCTGATCCTTGGCTAGTCGCCGCCCATCTGCCTGAATGTCTTCGTTCTTCCGCCCTGACAGCCGAAGGGAGCGGAGTCCCGCATCTCACATCGGAGCGGCGCGGGCGCTCAACTCAAAGCGTCGTAGGCGCGCAGCGCCTTTCCTTTGCGCAGCTTCACCTGCAGCAAGTCTTGCCGCGCGGCTCACGTCGAGCACACTCGCGAATCGGCGCCAATTCCCATAGGCGCCGTTCCTTTGCTTCCTCTGCTTCCCCTGAATTCCTTGCAACCCGGTAATGATTGTGCCGCGCGTTTCGGGTACGCTTGATGTTTGAGGCACGTTTGAATATACGCGGCGCGCTTCGGCCGGGCAAGAATCACCACGCGGTTTCTTGAATGCAGATGAAAACGAACCTCCGGCGAATTTGGATCCTGCTCTGCGCTCTCTGCGTCTCTGCGGTAGTTTTTTCGGCCTCTTCCGCCGCCGTGAAGGAACGGCCCATGCCGTTTCGCGCGGGCGAGACGCTCAACTACCGCGTCTCCTGGGCGGCGTTCTCAACCGCCGCGTCCGTGCAACTGAACGTAAACGAGCGCCGCTCCCTCTTCGGCTGGCAGACCTGGCACTTCCGCACCGTCGCGCGTACGCTGAGCCCGGTAAGCTCGCTTTTCCCTGTGGACGATCAATTCGATTCCTACACCGACGCCGAGTCGCTCGAAAGCCGCCAGTACGAAACGCATCTCAACGAGCTGGGCAAGATTTCCGACCAGGTCCTGCATCTCGTCCCCACCGGACAGAAATCCCGCGCGCCCGGCGCAAGCGTCATCGTCATGCCGGGAACGCGTGATCCGCTCGGCGCACTCTACGCCCTGCGTGCGGTGGATTGGCAGCGCACTCCGGAGCTTCGCGCGCCGGTGTACGACGGCCGCGACGTTTTCGAAATGCGCGCCCGCCGCGACACCCCGGGCGAATCCGTCAGCGTCCCGGCCGGCAGCTTCACCGCCTCGCGCGTTTCAGTCAGCGTCTTCCAGCACGAAAAGGAAATGACCGCCATCCATTTCGCCGTCTGGATCGCGTCCGACGCCGCGCACACGCCGGTCGTGCTCCAGGCGACGCTGCCTTTCGGCACACTTCGCGCCGAGCTGATACCGGCGCCGCGATAAGATTGTGTGGGTTCTTCTTCGAGGCAGGACGAACTAATCTTCCGGCGTGACCCAGTCGTCCGGCGGAAAATCGATCTGCCAGAACGATCCGCACGGCTCCATGAATTCAATTCCCGTCTGGACTTTCCCCGCCGTCGCGTTCCCCAAATGGACGATGCGGCAATCCAGCGATTTGTTCGTGGATTTGTTGGACACGGTGACTTGCTGGCCCGGCGCGACGCGCGCCGCAAGCGAAATCAGCGCCCCGTGCGCGTTCACCACCAGCGTCCGCGTTTCCTCCACGAAATCCGCGCTCTCTTTGTCCCTGCCGATTACGTGGATCGGCACGCTCAGCAGCACGCGCATGCTTCGCCGGCGTCCAGGATCGAGGGTTAGAGGCGGCCGTTCCTGCGAAATTGTCGTGGGGACGCCCATCAGCCCGTACGATAGGACTAGGGTACGCGCCGGACAATAGGACTAAAGTCCTATACGCGACTTTGAGTAAACAGGCGGGGTGCCGCGAATCGAAGCATAGCAGGAACCCAAAGCCCTTAGAAAGTCGCGCCGGGTCTCTGCGCCAATTCCAAAAGCTCGGGTCCTGACGAAATTGGGCGGCGGGACTCTTGACCCCGCCGCCCAACTGACCACTCGTAAACTGTCAAGTCGCGCTTAGTTTAGAAATTTACCTCAAAATGCAGCACATCGTGGATCCGCCATCCGTTGTCCACCAGGACGACATGATCGCCGATCACGACATAGCGGTATCCCCGTGGCACCGGGCCAAGACGCACGAGCAGCCCGTTCGGAACTGGCCGCCAAGCTCTGCGCATGTCACGCGTGAACACAAATCCTTCACGGATATTCGGCTCCCACTCCCTGTGCCAGTACCGGCCTTCGTCATGCCGAAAGTACTCGTGATGATCGCGGTACCAATCGCGCGCGGCACTGCGATCGTGGTCGTCGAACCGGTCGTGATCGTGGCGATTTCGATCGTTATCGTGGTGATCGCGATCGTTATCGTGGTGATCTCTATCGTCGGAATGATCTCCGTGATCGCGGTCCTGTCCCCGCACCATCGTTGCCCCAAGAGAAAGGCTCACAAATAGCGCTGCTGCCACAACAAGCCATCGTTGATTCCTCATGCGCATCCTCCTCGCTCGAATCTATGATCCGAGACGGGCATTCCCCACCTACTGCCACCAAGTGTGCGCCCCTCGCCGCCGCAACCGCAATACCCAGAATCCTCTGGCACTGGCGTCCGTGAATCCAGCCCGAAGGAATTTGACGTGAAAAAAGATGCGCGACCCGCGTTCCGATTGCCGGGTTTTTCTCTTTCTGCGCGAGTGGCGCCACCCGGCAAAGCGCGCGTGGCGCGGCGCGCACCGTACGAGCCTGGAACACAAAGCAAGGCCAAAGCGAAATTCCCGGATTCGCTGCGGGCGTTGACCTTCCCGGCTCACGCGGCGGGACGCACAATGCGCGCCGCGAAAGCCTCCGGCGGGGCGGTAGAATTTGGTCAACCGTGAAGTCCGCGGCGCCGTGCGCGAGCAGCGCGACGATCGCGCCGAACGAAGCAAGCGCGAGCGCGCGAGCAAGGCTCGAACGCGCGCGCAGGCTCGCGCGAAACGTTCGCGCGGCAGACCAGAAGATCGCCGCAAAGAAAAGCGCGGCGCAGGGAACGCCGAGCTCGGCGGCCAGCTCCAGATAATCGTTGTGCGCGTGGTCCACCAGATACGTCAGCTCGGTGGATTGCACGGCGGTAAACGCGTACTCGAAGCAGCCGAGTCCGACGCCAGCCCAGGGATGCGCGCGGATCAGTTTCAGAGTGTCGTTCCAGACCGCGACTCGGCCTTGCGAGGCGATGACGAGCGGCTCGTTCTGCGGAAGCTGCTCGAAGTGTTCGACCACCGGCCCCACGCCGACCCAGACCGAGGCGGCAATTCCGCCCGCGAGCAGAAGAAGAATCAACGCAGCAGGCAGCGGACTGCGGCGTCTGCCGATCCATACGACCGCGGCCATGGCGCCCAGCGACACGAGCGCGGAAATCATGCCCATGCGCGAAAACGAAAACACGATGGCCACCAGCAGCAGGGCCGCGACGAGCAGCAGCAGGAAGCATTTCAGGATTTCTGGCTGGCCAAGATTTTCGACGAAGGAGTGCAGCGTGCGGCGGTGGGAGCGGTGCTGGGCGCTCTGCCAATAATAGAACGCGAGGCCGAGCGCGAACGGAAGAATCATTTCCAGCAGGCCCGCGAAATGATTGTGCACTTTCATGGACAATCCTCCTGTTTCAAGCTATCGAGAAATTTGTGTGCTGCCCCCCTGCGCCCCGGAACCAAATCGGAATCCGCGGCCCAGCGTTACCGTGAGATTGGTGCCATCCGACCGCTGGTTCGAATTCCATCTACTCATCGTCAGGAAACTGATTTTGTTGAATCGTTCCGTCGTATAATCTTGGTAATTCCGCTTTTGAAACAGTTTCATGCGGATTCACGCTGTGTAGTGCAAACGGTCTGCCAATCGCGCGGGGCGTGTTTCATTTATCCGGCCGCAGTCCCGCGTTGTCATCTCTTTCGGCGTGCGCTATCCTGCCCCGTTGATGGTTGACATTCATTGCCACATACTTCCGGGCCTTGATGACGGCTCCCCATCCTTCGACGTTTCCTGCGCCATGGCAGAAATGGCCATCGAGGACGGCGTAACGCACGTCATCGGGACGCCGCACGCGAGCCCGGAGCACCTTTTCATTCCCGAATTGATACGCCAGCGCCGGGATGAACTTCAGGCACGATTCGAGGGGCGGCTCGTTCTGGCCACAGGCTGCGACTTCCATCTCAGCTTTGAAAACCTGCAGGACATTCGTCACGATGCCGCCCGGTTCACCCTCAACCAGAAAAGCTACCTTCTGGTCGAATTCGCGGACTTCTCGATTCCACCGTCGCTCGACCAGTCCCTGCACGAGTTGCAGCTCGCCGGGCTACATCCGATCGTCACCCACCCGGAGCGCAACCCGCTGATCCGCACGCAGCCCGAACGCCTTTTCAAATGGCTGCGACAGGGCTGCTACGTGCAGGTCACGGCGCAGTCGCTGCTGGGGAGATTCGGGAGCGCGGCGCAGGAGATGTCGCAGAAATGGCTCGACGCGGGAGCGGTGCACTTCGTCGCAAGCGACGCGCACAACACGACCTCGCGCCCGCTCCGCCTGAAGGAAACGTTCGACCATCTGGCGAAAACGCGCGGCGAAGAAGTGGCTCGCGCGCTGCTGGTGGACAATCCGCTGGCGGCGTTCGAGGACCGCCCGATTCCCTACGTGCCGGAACTTCCCGATGACGTGGGCTGGGAGAATTCCGAAGGCGCGAGCCCGCGCCGGAAAAAGCGGTTCTTCTTTTTCTAGAAGAATTGCAGAAGAGAAAAGAGCACAGACAGGATTGTCTGTGCCACTTAAAGCTTCAGGACTTCTTCGAGGCGCGAGCGGCTTTGTCTAGGGCGTCGGCCAGTTCGCGCCACGAAAATTTCTTTTCCGAGCGCGTTCCCGAATATTGGCCGGCGATTTCCCTGACGAGCGAATCCTGGCGCTCGGCCGCAGCTTCCGCCATCAGAGGCTCGATCCCCACGTCTCGCAGCGCCTGCGCGGCTTCGCGCATCTCCGCTGCGCGCCGCTTGCCGTGCTCCGCGACGCGGCTGATGAGATAGTCCGGGAGCTTGCCGTTCCATCCCATTTCCGGAAACGTCGCGGCGAGCGAGGCAAGCACCGCATCTTCCGCGCCGTGGCGGCGCGCCGCGAACATGGATTCAACAGCCAAAGCCTCGAGACCCTTGATCACCACGCTGCGGCACATTTTCACAGCGGAGGCGACTCCGATCCGGTCGCTCGCGACGCTGGCGTTCATTCCAATGGACGGCATGCGCGCAGCAAGCTCGGTCGCGTGGATTCCGCCGAGAAGCATGGGGACCTTCAATCGCTGCGGCGGCAGCGCGGCCATCACCGCCGCTTCGACAAAATGCGCCTGCGTTTTCTCGAAATGGCCGGCCATCTTGCGCTTCGTGCCGGGCGAGACGGAATTGATGTCCAGAAAAGTCTGCCCCGAGTGGAGCAGGCGCGAGGCATCCTTCGCGACGTCGAGCGCGGACGACGCGGTCACCGCGGAAATCACCAGTTCCGCTTCACGCACGCAATCGCTCAGGCTCTCAGCAGCCCGCACTTTGGACTCGCGCGCCTTCGCTAGCATCGCTTCGCGCGCTTCCGGGGAATGAAGCAGGATGTCGAAGGTGGAGACGTCCAGGCCGCGCGCCGCGAGATCTTTCCCGAAGATGCCGCCGGCTTCGCCGAAGCCGACAATCGCGATGCTCTGAATCGGTTCGCTGGCCATCGATGCGTCCTAGGTATGAAACGTAACTCCGCCGAGGCGCTCGGCAAAGCGCCAGCCGTCCTTCGTGCGCACGTAGCGGTCCCGATAGGTGCCCATCAATTGCTTGCTCGCGGCTTTTCTCCCCTCGGGAGTTTCCGGCTCGGACACATCCGAAGTGAACAGCAGGACTCGGCAGGTGCCGACGGCGGTGTCCATCGTTTCCATGCGCACCCGAAAATTGCTGATCAAATGGTGGGTCAGCCGATTGCGCGGCCGGGACTGAAACATCGCAACGATCTTATCCGCGCCGCGAATCGGTTCTTTGGCGCCGATCGGCAAGGTGAAAGTAGCGTCTTCGGCGAAGACCTCCGCGAGCCGCGCGTAATCCTGGGTGTCAATGATGTCGGAGTAGTCGGCGCACAGCGCGTAGCAGGCCGCTTCGACATTCCGCATTTCCGCCTGGCTGAATTCAGTCATGATCAACCTCGCACGCGCGATTATCGGTATTCGAGGCCCAGTTCTTTGAGCTTCGGCCGCAGGTTATAGATGTCCAGGCCGAGTTCGCCTTTGGCGAGCCGCGCCCGAACGAGATCTTCCTTGTCGACGCGCTGCTTCGATGCAGCGGCAACTGCGGCCGCGTCGGCGCGTTTCACAACTACCACGCCGTCGTCGTCCGCGACGATCACGTCGCCCGGATCGATCGCAGCCCCGGCGCATACGATCGGCACGTTTACCGAGCCGAGCGTGGCCTTCACCGTTCCCTGCGAACTCACCGCGCGGCTCCAAATCGGAAATTTCATTTCCGTCAAAGGAGCAACGTCGCGGCATCCCGCTTCGATGATCAAACCCTTCACGCCTTTCGAGCGCAGTGAAGTCGCCAGGAGTTCGCCGAAATATCCGTCGGTGCAATACGACGTCGGCGCGACCACCAGAATGCTCCCCGGCATGCACACTTCGACGGCCACGTGGATCATCAGATTGTCGCCCGGCGGCAGCGACACCGTAACCGCGGGGCCGGCGATGGCCGCGCCCGGATAAATCGGCCGCATGTACGACGCCAGCAGGCCGGTGCGCCCCTGCGCCTCGTGCACTGTGGAGACGCCGTATTTTTCAAGCGCGGCGACCGCGTCCGGGGACGGCAGCTCCACGCTACGCACAACCACTGGTTTCATCATGATGACTCCTCGGTCAGATGAGGGAAGGCGCGCTGATAGGCTTCCCCTCTTAAGGCTTAGCTTGAACCCAGCGGCTCGCACGCGGATAAACGCGACGCGCGTTGTCCGCATAGATCCGGGCCTTGTCGCCTGCGTTCAGCTTCGAATCGTCAACATAGCGCCGCGTATTGTCGTAATGGTCGTGCGTCTCGTCATTGACTACGCCGGGGAACGCACCGTCGCATTCCGAGCCGAACAGGATGTTGTCGAGCGGCACTGCATCGAACAGCATCTGCATGTTCAGGTCGTTGTAGATGCACGTATCGACGAACACATGACCGCCGCCGAGGATCTCGTCCGGGCTCGCCCAGCTGTTGTACTTCGCGATGGCCCTCCAGCGCCCAATCTGGCACGGCAACGCGCCGCCGCCATGCGGGATCAGAAAGCGCAAGCGCGGAAAATCCTTGAACAAATCCTTCGCGATCATGAGTTGCACGAAACCGGTAATGTCGGCGACCAGATATTGGACGGCCGTGTGCGGGAAGTTCTTATTGATCGATTCGCTGCCGTGCAGCACGAGCGGCACGTCCAGCCCCTGCGCAGCCTCGAAAACCGGATAATTGTGCTTTCCGGTGAAGGGCTGATTTTGCCAGCGGCCGCCGGTGCCGTCGGGATCAAGATTGAACGCTATGAAACCTTCCTTCGTCCAACGGTCAATCTGTTTCGCCACCTGCTCGGATGGACACGAAGGATGTTGCCCGAGCATGCCGACCGGAGCAAAGCGGCCGGGATTCAATTGACAGGCGCGAAGGATAAGGCCGTTGTTAAGGTCGGCCCAGATGGCGTTCTGTTCCGCGGTACCTTCATGGGTCGCCATGGCTTTCGCTCGGGGAGACGCGAACGCAACATCGATGCCGCGCGAATCCATCAAGCTGACTACCTGTTCCAGACTCTTCTTAACGTCGGCATCCGAGATGTCGGGGAGGACATCGGGATTCTTTCCGGAAAGCTGCGCTTGGCGAAAGCCCTCCACTTCCGGGTGACGGGCAAGGCGGACGAAGTGCTGATGAGAATCGATAATCATGATGTTTGATCTCGGACTGGGATTCTAGAAGGGCGGAGAGGCTGCG
This sequence comes from uncultured Acidobacteriota bacterium, assembly GCA_963752925.1. GTDB lineage: Bacteria > Acidobacteriota > Terriglobia > Acidiferrales > UBA7541 > Palsa-295. Next base: position 321,429 of record CAVVZY010000001.1, read on the forward strand.
TCAATGCGCGAACGCAGTGAAAAAAGGTGAAGAGTTCAGAGTTTGCGCGCCGTTTCACATCGCGCGAGCGCCGTAGCCGCGCCCGATTTAGGCGGGAGGACAATGACGCCAATGGCTGTGCCCGGCGCGCGGGTGCTCATGCGCTTAGGAGAGGCCGGAAAACCAAGCTGAGAGGGCGGCGGTGACGTCTTCCGGGCGCTCCATCGGCGCCATGTGGCCGCAGTTCTCGATCACGGCAAGTTTCGATCCCGGGATCATCGCCACCATCTCACGATGTGCTGCAAGCGGGCTCCACGCGTCCTCGCGCCCGCATAACACCATCGTCGGGCAGCGGATGGCCGGGAGCACGGGCGTCGCATCGGGGCGCCCGAGCAGCGCCTTGATCTGCGCGGCGAAAATTTCCGGTGACTTGCGGCCCATCATCGCGATGATCGCGCTGACGAACGCCTTGTCCGCGACTCGATCGGGATGAATGATGTTGGGAATCCAATATTCCGCCATCGCGCGCATGCCCTTGGTCCGCGCGAGCTCCAGTAGCGCAAATCGTGCCGCCGTTTCGCGCTCGCCCGCTTCCGCGCCGGCGAAAGCGCGATAGGCCGTATCGAGCAGCGCAATTCCCGCAACACGTTCGGGTGCGCGGCGCACGATTTCGAACGCCACGCGCCCGCCCATCGAATGCCCCGCAATCGCAAAACGCTCCGGTGCGCCATCAAGCGCGACCGCAGCCATTTTTTCGATCGAGTCGCTCAGCCCGTAGTCAGCGACTACGACCGTGGTGATTTCGGAAAACGCGCGTACCTGGTCCTGCCACACATCGGCATCGCAGGCGAGTCCCGGAAGAAATAGTAGAGGCGTGGGCACGGGGTTATGAGTGGTATGACTTCATTTCTCGACGGCCATTTCCACTACAGGCGTGCCGTAGGTGTGGAACGACTCAATCGTCTTGAGGCCCCAGGCCTGGCCCTTCTTGCGCTCGGCCTCGGTCCAGCGAATGGGCTTCCAGTCCGGCGCCAGAATCAGCCGCGCTCCGGCGTTGGCCACTTCCACGCGATTGCCGCCCGGCTCGTACACGTACAGGAAGAAAGTCTGCTGGATGGCGTGCTTGTGCGGACCCGTTTCGATGTGGACGCCGTTCTCAAGGAAAATGTCCGCCGCGATCAGCACCTCTTCGCGGCTGTTCACCGCGTACGTGATGTGATGAAATCTTCCGCGCACTCCCGTGTGATCCTTTGAGTAGGCGAAGTCGTAGCTCTTGTTCGTGCAGGTCATCCACATCGCTGCTTCCACGCCGCTCTCGAGCACGATCTGCTCCGTCAGGCGGAAGCCCAGAAATTTCTCGAAAAACGCGCGGTTGCCTTCGATGTCCACGGCCAGCCCGTTCCAGTGATCGAGCCGCCGCACGTTGACGCCGCGCGCCGGAAACCGCTGCGCCTGATTCTTCAATGCTGGCCGAAGTTCCGGCGGCGCGTCATACCACTGCGTTTCGTAGTAGAGCTCGATCTTGTGGCCGTCCGGATCTTGGCAGACAAACGCCGGACCGTGCGCGAGGTCGCCATCGTTCCAGCCAATATCGAATCCCGAACCCTTCAGCGCCGCCACACGCCGTTCGAGCGCCTGCGGGCTCCGCGTGCGATAGGCCACGTGCCCCATGCCTGGCAATTTCGACGCGGTGAGCTTCAGCGAGTGGCGCTCATAGTCGTCGTACGCCCGCAGATAAACCGAGTCGCCTTCCCGGCCGCTTTCGGTCATCCCCATCACGTTGACGAAAAATCGAACGCTTTCCTCCAGTTTCGGAGTCAGCAATTCCAGATGGCCCAAATGCGCCACATCCATGTTTGGTTCAGTTTGCATGCCACCTCTAGGGATTGCCAAGAACGAGCCCGTATCGCAACCGAAATCTCGCCCGACGAGATGAAAATTATACATAGAACGCAATCCGGAGCGGTGCCAACTTTGCATCCGAGCGAGGAATGAGTCGGATCGCGAGCCGCGAACGAGTACGAGGGGCTGCACCGACTCAGGAAAAGGAGTTACTCTTCAACGATCAATTTGCCTTTCATTTTACCGTGGCTTAGCCCGCATACTTTTGCGCACTTGAATTCATACGTGCCCGGTTCCTGAGCTACGAAATCAATCACCTGGTCCACTCCTTTTGTGACTTTCCCGTTTTGATCGGGCGCCGCGAACAACAAGCCGGGCTTGCTTTTATCCTTTGTACCCTCGGGAAAGGCATTTAGCTTCACACCATGCGTCTCATCCTCCGAATGCACCTTCAACTCAACCTTTGCGCCTACCTTGACGTGAATCTCAGCCGGAGTAAATTCATACTTCTTCGCCGACACTTCGATGACTTGCGGCGCCGCAGTTTCGTTCCCGGAGCTTTGCGCGTGGGCCATCCAATACGTGGCCATCAAGAACCCCGCGAAAGCAGCCACCAAAACGATTGACTTTTGCATCGTGCCTCCCGTATCAGGCGTGCATTTGTCGTTTAACGCTCCTGCAATTGCAGGTAAGAGGTAAGACAGAGGTCAGAGGTTGCCACACGTGCGGGCGTTTTCTTGGCATGTCCTTGACTTGGCCGAACCGCGTGGCTAACATCCGCCGCAGATGAAATTCCACGATTCCACTGGGTCTTCCACCACGGCGCACAGGAGACACAACTCATGAACAGACGAAAATTGCTGTCGCTACTGGGAATGTCTCCGGCGCTGCTGGCCGGCGCGCGCGCCGGTGTGCGGGCCGATGCGCAGCAGCCCAAGACCAAAACCGCTAAGGCCGCGCCCGGCGACGGCAAAGTCGAGACGCTGAACCCGAAAGGGACGCCGCCACCGATCCAACTGCTCGCCATGGCGCCGCGGCTCGGCAGCCTGGACGGCAAAACCGTCTACCTGGTGGATACGGGATTCGAGGGCGGCGGATTTCTGCTGAACCAGATTCAGCTTTGGTTCAACCGAAACATGCCCAGCGTCACCGTCGTGTTCAAGAGAAAAGCCGGCCCCTACGCGGAAGACGATCCGGCGCTGTGGAAGGAGATCAAGGACAAAGGCCATGCGGCGATCATGGCCATCGGGCATTGAAGCACTTGCACTCCAGCGACCGTCGGTCACTGCATAAGCGTTGAAAAGCTGGGAGTACCAACCACACCACTGGTCACTCGCGCGTTCAAGGACCTTGCGATCCTGAACGTCGCCAAGCGCGGCATGCCCCATCTCAGGATCACCTTCACGCCGCATCCCGTTGCCACCAAAACTCCCGAGGAGCTGCGCGCCTACGTCGAGGGCAACGATCCCATCAGCGGCAAGCCGATGATGAAGGAAATTGTTGACGATCTCACGCTGCCGCTCACGGCCGAAGAGATGAAGACGGGAATGGTGCACGTAAACGTCGGGCCGGAAAGGTACGGCCCGGACACGCCCCGGAACCTGCAGCAGTTCTACGCCGACAACGGCATGACCGACTTCCTGCCGATTTTCCTTCCGACCGATGAGATGGTCGACGAGATGCTGGCGGGCACGAGCCACAAGCCCGATGAAGTCGTCGGCAAGATGGCGGCGGGCGCGTATCCGCCGTGGGAATACACGGTAAAGCAAGTGGCCATCAACGCGGTGATGGCGGGGTGCAAGCCCGAATATCTTCCAACCATTCTGGCCATTGCGTCGTCGGGGACGCCATCGCTAATGAGCTCGACGAATTCGTTTGCGTATGCGGCCGTGATCAACGGACCGATCCGCGACAAGCTGAACATGAACTACGGCATCGGCGCGCTCGGCCCGTTCGCGCAGCCGAACGCCGCGATCGGCAGGGCCTGGACGCTGCTAACGAAGAATCTCGCGAACGGCGGCGTGCCCGGCGATACCTATATGGGATCGCAGGGAAACAACCTGAATTACAACAACCTGGTGATCGCCGAAAACGAAGCCGCGAGCCCGTGGGTTCCCTTCCACGTGCAGAAGGGCTTTAAGGCGGGAGAAAATGTCGTCAGCCTTTTCCGCGGGCTGGGCATCGTGCCGGGGCAAGGCGCGCGAGGCACCAGCACGGATACGCCGAAGTACGAGGAACAGTTCAGCGACCTCTTCAGCGTGTTCACCGGATTTTTCGGCGGGCTGGTGGTGGCCGATCCATTGATCGCGGTGAGCCTGTACGCGCGCGGCTACGATACCAAGGAAAAATTGATCGACTGGCTCTACAAAAATACCACGCAGACGGTGAAGGATTACAAGAGCCGCAATTTCGCCTACGGCTTCGACTACCCGCGCGCGCTGAAGGGGCTCGAGCCTTACGCGACGTGGTACAAAATGCCGGACGACGCGGTGATCCCGCGCTGGCCGCACTTGAACGACATCAACGTGGTCGTCGTCGGCGGGCAAACCAACGCGTTCTTCCAGGGCGGATGCCTCAGCTACGGCGTCAGCGTCTCGATTGATAAATGGACGTAAGTGAACGCGAATTGCAATCCCGATGCTAGCCGGACTATAAATAAGAGCATTGGCGAGGGAATCGGGGAGGGGTGCGCCCATGAAAATGAATAGGCGAAAAATATTGTCGCTGCTCGGGATGTCCCCGGCTCTGCTGGCCGGCGCGAGCGCGGAGGCCAAGGAAAAGGCCGCGAAGACTGCGGCCGGCCCGGTCAAAGTCACGGGGCTCAACCCCAAGGGCGTCGCGCCTCCAGTGCAACTCGTACCGATGGCGCCGCGGCTCAGCAGCTTGGACGGCAAGACAATCTTCCTGGTGTCCGACGGATTCCCCGGCGCGGACCACTTTCTGGATCAGGTGGGCAACTGGTTCAAGAAGAACATGCCCAGCGTCACCACCGTGTACCGCCTGAAGGCGGGAGCGTTCGCCGACGACGATCCGAAGCTCAACGCGGAGATAAAGTCCAAGGGCAACGCCGTCATCATGGCCATCGGCCATTGAAGCACGTGCACCCCGGCGACCGTTGGTCACTGCGTAAAGTTTGAACAGATGGGTTTCCCGACCGCTCCGATGGTCACCATCGCGTTCAAGGACTTGGCGAAATCGAACGCCGCGTCGCGCGGCATGCCGCTCGAACGCATCTGCTTCACGCCGCATCCGGTGTGGGGCAAGACGGACGCGGAGATGTACGCCTATCTCGAAGGAAACGATCCGGTCAGCGGCAAGCCGTTGATGAAGGAAGTCACCGACGCGCTCACACAACCGCTCACGGCCGACGAGCAAAAGACGGGAGCGGTTAACATTTCCATGGGACCTGCCACCTACACCGACACCGCCGAAAATCTGCAGCAATATTATCTCGACAACGGAATGACGGATTTCATGCAGATCGTCATCCCGACCGAGGAGAAGCTCGCGGAAATGCTCAAAGGCACCAGCCACAAGCCCGATGAAGTGGTCGGCAAAATGGCGCCGGCGCGCGGCTCGTATCCGGAATGGACGTTCAATGTGCGCCAGGTGGCCATCAACGCCGTGATGGCCGGAGCAAGACCCGAATATCTGCCCACCATTTTGGCGATCGCGGAAACCGGGCTTACTTCCCTTTCCAGCTCCACCAATTCGTTCGCCACGGCAGCCGTCATCAACGGGCCGATTCGCGACAAGCTCAACATGAATTACGGAATCGGCGCGATGGGTCCGTTCGCGCAGCCCAACGCGGCGATTGGCCGCGCCTGGACGATGCTATCGAGAAACCTCTCCAACTCGGGCATACCAGGTCAGACGTATCTCGGCACGCTTGGGAACGGCGTGAACTACAACAACCTCATCCTTCCCGAAAACGAGAAGGACAGCCCGTGGACTCCCCTCCATGTGCAGAGGGGTTTCAAGGCCGAGGAAAACGTGGTGAGCGTGTTCGTGGGTTTCAGCATTTCGCAGGGTCAGGGCGGCATCGGTCTCGGCGTCAAGCCGGTGCCGCAGTATCACGAGGCCATCGCCTACAACTGCATCCCCTTCGGCCCGCTTTTCGGCGCTCTGATCGTCTGCGACCCGCTGGTGGCCCAGGGCCTGGTCGAGCTGGGATATAAAACGAAAGAACAGCTCGCCGACTGGCTCCAGAAAAACTCGCTGATCTCTGCGAAAAACGCGCGGTCCACTCTGTTTGCGAACCGCTGGGTTCCCGACCCGAAGACTCCGGATGACGCCATGATCCCGTATTACCAGCGCGCGGATGCGTACAACTTCGTCGTCATCGGCGGACAAACGAATCCCTATCACATGGTCGCGAACATGAGTTATCGTGTGAGCATCTCGATCGACAAATGGGCGTGATTGTCGATACGTAAGCGTAATTTTGGGTGGGGCTGAAACGTACTGAATTCAGCTAGCGTCAATAGATGTAGCTAGCCGTGTGCCCAGCACGCGGCTTAGAACTCGCAACCGGGGGGAAGTCTCCAAAATGTGCACATCAAACAGAATGAAATGGTTTCTCGCCTTCGCGATGGCGGCAGTCGTGGTTTGTGCGGCAGCGGCGCAGCAGTCCAAGCCCGTCGACGACAAAGCGCTAAGAAACGCCGCCAAGAACGGCGGCGACTGGCTCACCAATGGCCACGATCTGGGCGGCAACCGCTATAGCCCACTCAAGCAGATCGATACGACGACTGCCAGCCGGCTCGGCCTCGCCTGGTCCTACGACATTAATGGCACGTTCGGAACAGTGGAGACGACTCCCATCGTCTGGGACGGAATCCTGTACGGCACCGCGCCATGGAGCATCGTCTACGCGCTCGACGCGAAGACCGGCAAGGAAATCTGGCGCTGGGACCCGAAAATTCCCCGCCAGAATTTCCCCACAGGGTCCGTGGGCAAGCCCGATAAGGTCCGCACCGGCCCGAGCGTTTGCTGCGGCCCGGCCAATCGCGGCGTGGCGCTCTACAACGGCAAGATTTACGTCGGCACCCTCGAGGCCAAGCTCGTTGCTCTCGACGCAAAAACCGGCAAGGAAGTCTGGTCGGTGCAGACCGCTGACATGGGCGCCGACTACAGCATCACCGGCGCTCCCATCATCGCCGGAGGAAAAGTCATCATCGGCAACGCCGGCGGTGAATACTCCGTGCGCGGCTTCGTTTCCGCGTACGACGCGGAAACCGGAAAGCTCGTCTGGCGCTTTCACACCGTTCCGGGCGATCCCTCCAAGCCGTTCGAGAACAAAGCCATGGAAACTGCGGCCAAGACCTGGACCGGGGAATGGTGGAAACTCGGCGGCGGCGGCACCGTTTGGGACGGCCTCTCCTACGATCCCGATCTCGACCTGCTCTACATTGGAACTTCGCAGGGCGGCCCGTGGGTCGGCAAGTATCGCAGCCCGCAAGGCGGCGCGAACCTCTACGTCTGCTCTATCATTGCCCTCAAGCCGGAAACCGGGGCCTACGTCTGGCATTTCCAGACCACTCCCGGGGACGAATGGGACTACGACGCCACGCAAGGCATGACCCTCGCCGACATCAAGATCAACGGAAAAGTTCGCAAGGTCATTATGCAGGCGCCGAAGAATGGCTTCTTCTACGTCCTCGACCGCAAGACCGGCGAATTCATCTCCGGCAAGCCGTATGTAAAGGTCACTTGGGCAAGAGGACTCGATCCCAAGACCGGAGCGCCGATCGAAGCGCCTAACATGCGCTACGACCAGGAAGAGCGGGTCGTTTCGCCCGGTCCCGCGGGTGGTCACGCATGGCAGGGGATGTCGTACAACCCGAACACAGGCCTCGTTTATCTTCCGGCTCTCGATAGCGATTTCCACTACATCGCCACCAAAGACTTCAAGCCGGAAGTCGGTGTCTACAGCTGGGGCATCGTCTTCCGTCCGCCGCCGGCACCCCAGGGACAGGCCGCGCAGTTGCCGCCGCCCCCGGGGGGATCGCTGGTCGCCTGGGATCCGGTCACGCAAACCGAGCGCTGGCGCCTAAAGCAAATGAATGGCTCCGGCACGGTGACGACCGCAGGCGGCCTCGTCTTCGCGGCGTCGGACACCGGCGAATTCAAGGCGCTCAGCGCGGACAAGGGCGAAGAGCTCTGGTCCGTGAAGCTGCAACCGGGAATGGCCAACCCCGCGACCTACATGATCGACGGAAAGCAGTACGTGTCGATCCTCGCGGGACGCAGCGGCCACGGGCGCGTCTACACCTTCGCGCTCGACGCCAAAGAGCCGATGCCCGGTCCGGCATCAAGTGCTCCAGCCGCTCCGCCGGCTCCGGCGCCTACAGGTGTCGGCCCGCATTCGGACGCGCCGCAAAAGAATTAGCAGTGAAAACTCACGACGCCGGGTCTTATGCAGCTCAGGTGTTTCCGACGTTTCCTGTCGGAAACGCCTGAGGCCTTTCGGCCCGGTTTGGAGTGGAAGCGCGGGACTTCAGTCCCGCGAAAAACGAACTGAATCAAACAGGGCTTTAGCCCTAGTGCATTCGGCCGCTAGTTCGGGGCTCATCCTTTGCGCATCCAATTCTCCGTGCACCTGCGTACAACCCTTATCGCCTTGCGGATCTCGATGGTCGTCCTGACGCTCGCATTCGCGCCTGTGGGATCACTGCCCGCCCAGACCCACGAACTCCGCCCCGCGAGTTCCTACGCCACCGCTGTCGGCACGCCGCTCCGCACCATTATCATTTTCGGCGACCAGTATAACGGCGGCGATGAACTCTACGACGCTACGATCACAGTCGCGGAAGTCGTCCGCGGCCAGAAGGCGTGGGAACGGCTAAAAAACGCGAACGCCTCCAACAAACCGCCCGCCCCAGGCTTTGAATATCTGCTCGCTCGCGTGCGTTTTGAATTTTCTGCCAGGACCAGCCCGGAGCATTACAGCTATGCGCTCGACCAGGCCCAATTCACCGCGATGTCCGCGGACGGTAAGCCATACGCCTCGGCCGTTCTCGCCGAGCCGCTCAAGCCGCCGCTCCGTGCCACGCTTCGCTCCAGCGATTCCGCGGACGGCTGGGTTGCATTCTTGGTCCCGCGAGGCGATCATACGCCGCTGATGCTGTTTCGCGAGGACGTCGGAAACCTGAGTCATGAAGGCAACGGCTCGATCTTCAAGCTCTATGACGAAAAATCGCCCGCGCCAGGCCGTGCGAAAGCCTCCTGATTCCTGGTGGCACAAACAATCTTGTCTGTGTTCCCGCGACCGCCTCGCAGCGCCGGTGTCCGGTTTTGGTGGCACAGACACTCATGTCTGTGCTCTCACGAGCACCACCCTCGCGAAGAGCAATCGCACGCGCGGCAGGACCATTTGGTGTGCGCCATGAAAGCCGCCATGGATAAAATACGCGCGGTTCATCTGCGCACCTCCGGCGCCTCCATGGAGCATCGCCCGGATGGCGCGTTCATCATCCGTCCCGACGAGCCTCTGGAAGACTACCCGAGGGTCCTCACCGAGCGGCTGATTTACTGGGCGCGTGTGGCCCCGGATCGCGCGCTCGCCGCCAAAAGGCGCGCCGGCGGACCGTGGCGCTTCCTGACTTACGCCGAAGCCCTCAGAAAAGTGCGAAGCCTCGGGCAGGCCTTCCTCGACCGGGGTCTTTCTGCCGAACGGCCGGTCGCGATCCTATCGGACAATGATCTCGAACATCTGCTGCTCATGTTTGCCGGCCAGCACGTGGGAGTTCCCACTGCTTCGATCGCGCCTGCCTATTCGCTCGTCTCGACCGATTTCGCCAAGCTCAACCATGTCATGAGGATCTTGCGGCCCGGGATGGTGTTCGTCTCCAGCGGCGAACGGTATCGCCGCGCCCTCGAAACGGCCGTTGACCCCGATATCGAAGTTGTCTTCGCCGAGGAACGTATTTCCGGACGCAGGTCCGCGTGGTTCGACGATCTTGCCGCCACAATTCCCACTGCAGCCGTTGAGGCGGCGCACGCAGCCATCCGGCCGGACGACGTCGCCAAATTTATTTTTTCTTCGGGCTCAACCGGACTTCCGAAGGCGGTCATCAACACCCACCGCATGATCTGCAGCAACCAGCAGATGATTTTGCAGGGATTCCGCTTCTTGGCCGAGGCGCCACCCATCGTCGTCGACTGGATGCCCTGGAATCACACCGCGGGCGGCAACCACAACACCGGCATGACGCTGTACAACGGCGGCACTCTCTACATCGACGACGGGCGTCCGACGACTCACGGCATCGCGGAGACCGTCCGCAACTTGCGCGAAATCGCCCCGACCGTCTACTTCAACATGCCGCGCGGTTACGACCTCCTGCTCGGGTACTTTCACGACGACGCGCGGCTGCGCGAGAATTTTTTCAGCCAGCTCAAATTCATGTTCTATGCGGGGGCGGCGCTGTCGCAGCCTCTGTGGGACGCCTACCGAAAATTCATGATGGAGGTGTGCGGCGAACGCGTGCTGATCGCCACGGGCCTGGGCGCCACCGAAACGGCGCCAATGGCCTTGCAGTGCACGTGGGATTGCGAGCGAGCGGGCGTCATCGGAATTCCCATGCCCGGCGTCGAGGCCAAGGTCGTGCCCCATGGCGACAAAATGGAAATTCGGGTGAAAGGCCCGAATGTCACGCCCGGCTACTGGCGCGATCCGGAACTCACGCGCAACGCCTTCGACGAGGAGGGCTACTACAAATTCGGTGACGCCGTGCGGTTCGTGGATCCCGAGAACGTCAACAAGGGCCTGTTGTTCGACGGCCGCTTCGCCGAGGATTTCAAATTGGCGTCGGGCACGTTTGTTAACGTGGGGCCGCTTCGCAGCCGCATCATTCACTGGTTCGCGCCGTACGTGATCGACGCCGTGATCACCGGGCACGATCGGAATTTCCTGGGAATGTTGCTGGTGCCGAATCTCGAAGCGTGCCGCACGCTCGCGTCCGCGCTGCCCGCCGGGGCTTCGGTGGCCGAGGTCCTGCGAAACGAAGCGGTGGCCTCGAAATTTACGGCGCTGCTCGAATCCTTCGCCGCGCAGTCCACCGGCAATTCCAATCGCGTCGAGCGGGCAATCATCCTCGAGGAACCGCCCGCGCTCGACGCCGGCGAAATCACCGACAAAGGCTCGCTGAACCAGCGCACCATCCTCGAACGCCGCGCCGCCCTCGTTGACGACATTTACGCGCCAAATCCTTCCCCACGCGTCCTCCGCATCCGCGAAACCTAAGGTCCACAGGCGCTCCCGCTTGCATCTTGACTCCCGTCCATTAACTATGGATGCGATGATGCAACACTCACGATTCGAGCGGTCGGGTGCGGCTTTTCGGGGCCTCGCATCGATTTGGCTGCGCGACCGGTGCGCGGGATCCTTCATCACGAATCGCCGGTCACGAGTCACGCGTCGCGAATCACCGTTTTCTAATCGACACTGAGGCGATTAGAAATGCCCTTAAGTCCTTGCGCCTGAGCGCCGAGTCCCCTTCTAATCGACACAGAAACGGGGGGGCTCCAACGCGCGATTTCGCTAAAAGGTTCAACGAAAAATCGCGATGGCGTGGCGCCAAAATCGCTACACGGGCCGCAGGCCGGCCGACGGCCCGCGCAGAATTGACCGGGCGCGCCGCTGTGATACACTCCGCGAAAGCGGGAAAAAGGGGGGAGCTCTTGAAGTACAAACTTTCCACAGTTTTGATGCTGTGCATGATCTTCCTGGCGGCGGGAACCGCGTGGGCGCACCACTCGCCTTCGTCCATTTTCGATATGTCGACAAAGTTTGTATTGACGGGCACGCTGACTCAGGTCGAATGGGTGAATCCGCATATCGCCGTTTACATCGACGCGAAGAAAGCCGACGGAGGTGTGGAGAATTGGAAGTTCGAGAGCGCGCCGCCTTCCTGGCTGCGGCGCGTCGGCGTCAACAGCGCTGATTTCAGAAAAGCAATCGGCCAAAGCGTTACGGTCGAAGGAAACCGCGCCCGCGACGGCTCGACCTACGGTTTTTTGCAAAAGATTACTTTCGCGGATGGGAACTCCCTGGCCATGGTGAACCCGAACGACGTCAACACCGCTCACTGATAGAAGGGGCCGGAAAAATGACACAACGAATCGTTTGCATCATCGCAGCGGCAATCGTGCTGGCCGTCTCCGCGCCCGCTCAGGAAAATTCCACTGCCGCCATCGCCAAAGCGCCGCGCGCTGCGGACGCGCATCCCGATCTGAGTGGGATCTGGGCCTATTCGATTGACCTGCCGGGCGTGGCCTTGAAACAAGAGGTGAACGGATCAACTTCTATCAAGCTCATTGACCAGAGCGGGCGGCGCCCCGCCAAAGGTCCGGTGGCCGGCGCTCTTCCGTCCACTCCGGCGCCCTCCTACAAACCCGAGTTTCAAACGAAAGTGAAATATCTCTTCGACAATGAAGCCAAACTCGACAAAGTCTTCTTTTGTGGCAAGCCGGGAATTCCTCGCATCGGCTCGCCGCGCCAGATTATTCAACTGCCGAAAGAGGTGATCTTCCTCTACGAAGATATCTCCGGCGACCCCTACCGCGTGATTCCCACCGACGGACGTCCGCACCGCGCCGATGCCGACCCATCCTATTACGGAGACTCGATCGGCCACTGGGACGGCGATGCGCTCGTGGTTGACTCAACCAACTTCGTCGAAGACACGTGGTTTGGCGAAGGCGGGTATTTTCACACGGCGGCGATGCACGTCACCGAACGTTTGTGGAGGGACGGCGACAACCTCGTGTATCAATATACCGTCGACGATCCCAACGTCCTCACCGCTCCCTGGACTGCGCCGCCTCGCGTGGTGAAGCCGTCGAACGACCCTCCGGAGGAGTCGCCGGTGTGCGTCGAAGACGATTCGAAGCGGATGCTGAACCTCGACCATCACGGCCAGCGCTGAACGTTACCAACCAAACGTCTGCGAGGTGGACAATTACCAGCCGGACTTCAATCCGTACGGCGCGGTATTCACGATCGCTTCGACGCGCATGATTTTCCCGTTCTGGATTTTGAACAGTTCGGCGATTTCCCAGGTCCACGGTGCTGTGCGCGTCTGCTTCACGGTTCGCCCGTTCGCGAGCGTGTAGGAACGCAGCGTCGCGTCGTGATCGAAGAATCCAAGGACGAAAACGAGGCCGCGCTCTTCGTCGATCACCGCGAACCGGCGGTCGCGGATCAGCGTGTCGGGCTGAAAGTTCCGCGTCTTGATCTGGTCGGTGCAGCCGAGGCCGAGAACCGAATCAGGGTTCGTGGCGAGGGCGGAGTTGTTCGTGGTCTGCACACCGGATTCGACGCGATTGCAGTTCGCATCGAAGGGAACGAAAGAGGCGTGGCCTTTTTCGATGGCATTGAAGTAGCTGTTCGCGATCGCGATCATGTTCTGGCGCGTGACCGGCGCTCGGTCGGCGCAAGGGCTTCGGCGAAAGTCGGATTCGGCGTGACAAGATTTTCCGGCCGCGCGATGCTTCCCGCTTCTTTGCGCGAGACGATCGCCTCGATTTCCGTGATGCGGTGCAGCTCGACTTTCAGCCGCACGCAGAAAATCACCGGCGCGCCGTTTTCCGGCAGCACGCCCATGAACATGGCCTGGCCGGCTTGCGGATCGTCGGCGTAAATCTTGTACGTCGGCGGACCACTCGCGGTGCCCCAGAAACCGTCGCCGAGTTTCAGCGCCTGGCCGTTTTCGGTGTACTTTACGTCGCGCGCGAGCGGCAGAGTTGAAGAGTCGTGCGCGACCATGGCGGCGATGACCTGGTCAAGCAAGCCGTTGAGGCAGGCGCGATCGCAGTCATAGTTGAAATTGGGATCGTAATCCGCGGGCGGCGCTGACGATTGCGCCCGAACCGAGCCGGCCGCGAACGCAACGGCGATCAAAGCCGCCGCGACGCCAAATGCGATTCGATTGATTCGCATAACGCCTCGTGAACTACTTCGAACCCTTCACCCAGGGACTGGGCATGTAGTACGGGACAGTATTGAGAACGGCTTCGATCTGACGGATTTTACCGTTCTTGATCTTGAACAGCTCGAAGATCAGGAACGAGAAGGGGCGATCGAACGGCGGCCCGATCGTACGGACGGAACCATCCACCAAAGTGTTCTTCCGCACCGTGCCGTTGTGATCGAAAAATGTCGCCGAAAAAACCATCTGGCGCTGCTCGTCCACCAGATAGCGGCGATCGCGGCAGCGCGTCACCATCTTGAGCATACCGGTCTCGAGTTGCGCCTGGCATCCCATCCTTTGCACCGCGCCGGCCTTCGGATCCGGATTATTCGCCGTGATTGACCCGTTCTCCATGCGCTGGCAATCGGGATCGAACGTCGTGAAAAGCTTGCCCGTGTTCTGCTGGATGGTCGAGAAATAGCCGTCGGCGAGAGCGATCAGCTTGTCGCGGGAGACGCGCTCGTCGGCAGGCTCGTCCTCGGAGAAAAGCGGCTTATCCTTTAGGTTCTCGGGGCCGCCGAGCAAATTCCGGAGCCAGCAGGTGGGCCCGGGCGGTCCGGACGCGCAACGATCACCTCGATTTCCGTGACTTTCTGGCCGACGACCTTGAGGCGCGCGGCAAAGACTGAAAGGTGAGTGTCCTCGTTTGCGACGCCCAGAAATCCGACTTGGCCTGTTTGCGGATCGTCAGTGTAAACCTTGTACGAGCCCCATCCATCGGACGTCTGCCACAAGCCTTCGCCAAGCTTCATCTCGACGTTGTTCTCCGTGTAGCGGGCATTTGCCGCGTGCGGCAACTTCGACGGATCGTGCGCTGCGACGGCGGCCATGTATTGATCCACGAAACCGTTCAGGCAGGCGCGGTCGCAATCGCCGGCTTTCGCGGGCGCGGCATTCGCGCGATTCAACGAAACCCATGGCGAAAAGGGACATCAGGACGACGAGCACAGAAAGGACGACAAATTTCTTGTGCATCATTCCCCCAAAAACTCTCCACCCCGGTGCAATTGCGAGCACGTATGTTGGCGTGGAATCTATATCAGAAGCAATGCGCAGCCGCAACCGCTAGTTCCAGCGCCGGGGCGCCGCTGGATCGCCGATTGTCAGCGCCACTTCTTCAGCTGCGGCCAGAGTTGCGCGAGCGTGCCGGATTTCGATCCGCGGCAGATGTAGACGGAGATTTCTTTTTCGAGCGCGTAAGGATTGTCCGCCGATGTGCCGACGTATTGCACGCTATTGAAAAGCTGCTCGAGCCTCTGGCGGTGATCGCCCAGAACGATCATGCAATTGCCGGAGTAGCCGCGCGGTCCCCACAGAAAATAGGATTGATGGCCGCTGATCACTGCAGGTAACCCAGCGCTGCGGCCCAGGAAATCGATAGCGCCGGCCTGACCATAGTCCTGGGCGAAGATGGCGCAGTCTGGCCGCTCGGCGAGCGGGAGTTGATTCCACGCGACAGCGGTCTCGTCGACGATCTCCTGCCAGCCGAACTGGTCGGCGTACCACTGCGGAAGCGCGGCTCGCTCGTGCGAGTACTCCATCACGGGAAGTTTGAAGGGCAGGCCCTTCACGTAGGCAATAAAGTGGTCCGGCGAGAAGACGGGAACGGTGACGGGCGCGAGGCGAGCGCCACTCGCGAGCAGCACGGTCGCGATGGCCGGCTTGAGCCACGCAGTTGAACGGCGATCTAGTGCGAAGTCGATCACGACGGCGCCTGCGGCCAACAGCATCGGATAGGCCGGAGCGAGGTAGTAGCTTTTGCCGTGCAGGACGAACAGAACGGCGTAGCAGACGATGTACGTCCACCCGAGGAAGCGGTATGGCTTCCATCGCGCCGAGAAGAAAAGCGCGGCGAGGCCCGCGAGCCAGATCGGCGCGGTGAGCGGATGCACGAGAATCATCTGCTGGAGGAAGTATTGGCCCGGGCCGAGGACCACGTCGCGCCCTTCGGCCCGGATGTTGCGCATCAGCTCAAGGAAAGGCCAGTGGTAGTGAATATTCCAGAGCAGGTTCGGGAGGAAAATCAGGAACGCCGCGGTACCGCCGAGCCAGATCCATCTGTTGAGGAAGACGCGGCGATGCTCGGTGAGGAGCAGGCCGACCACAATCGCGAAGCCGAAGATCGCGATGGTGTATTTCTCCTCGAGACCGAGACCCGCGATCACGCCAAACCACAGCCAGTAGCCGGGTTCGTTGCGTTTGATCGCGAGAATCGCGAAGTACGCGCAACCCATCCACAGGTTTGGTTCAAGGCAGTTTGTGGTGAGCAAGCTGCCATTGGACAGATACTGCGGCGCGATCAGAACGGTGATGGCACTCAGCAGGAGAGCAAAGCGGCGCCCGCCGAATTCACGGGCGATGAGGGCCGTTTGAACGACCAAGAACGAGGAGGCCAGCGCCGGAATGAATCGAATGCTCCGGAGAGAATCGCCGAGCACGGCGCGTGAGACGTTTGTCAGAAATGGAATCAGCGGTGGCTGATCGACGTATCCCCAGGCGAGATGATTGCCGCAGGCGATGTAGTCAAATTCATCGCGAAAGTAGCCATAGCGATTATTGAAGTAGAGATGAAAAAGAAATTTGGCGAGGGCGATGGCCCAGATGAGAGCCATGCCGGACGAAAACCACGACTTTTGTTCGTGGTTTGGCGCTGGAGGGTTGTAGGTCGCCGAATTCGACATTAGAGGTTTGCCGGTTCCGAGATTTAGCTGGGCTGGTACAAGCTCTAGCTCTAGTTACTACGCAGTTGAACGCGGATTATTTCGCCACGGCAGATAGACAAGCCCCAAGATGTGTCGTACCTACGGCGCTTGGAATGAGGGCGGCTAAGTTTCCCAGCCCACGCGCGGGCTGGGCTGACATCTGCCGCGCCTACGACGCTAAGACAGAAACAAGGCGGGCCGAAAAACGTCCCCCCGGGCAGAGACACGAGAGCGTGACGACGCAAGATGTGTCGCGGCCACAACGACAACCAGGCCGAAAGGCCTCACCTCTACGAACCGGGGTGAGCTACAGAAAACCGTTAGGCCTTGGGCAAAGCGTGGGCGGGGACCCACCAGCCGTGGACCTGACTGTAGGTGCGGAAAGGCAGCCTTACTTTGGCAATGGGGCCGTCCTCCATGTGTTGCGTGTCCACGACGACCAGATCGGCGCGTCCGCCCTCGAGCAAACGGTTCGCCACGCCGACGAGATAGCCATCGCCTTCGGCGGCGTCCTTGCTGCGCGGAACGAAACAGCATTCCTGCAAGCCCGAATCGTCGCCAACCCAGAACTGCGAGGTCTTGCGCGTGGCGTGGTCGAATTTCGTCCAGGAGTTGGTCGGACGGAAAGGTATGTTGCCAAGCTTCGGATTGAGCGGCTTGGTGGGATCGCTCGTCGGCATGAAGCCAATTTTGTAAGGAATCGTTTGGTAGCGGTCGTCCTGGCGCGGCAGGGCCCCCGACTGCGGATAAAGTTCCTCCATGTTGTAATCGCGCGGAGTCTTATCCGAGAGATCGACCGAAAGTCGGTGCAGCGTTCCGGTGGCGGACTTCGGATCGAACGGCTCGCCATGGAGATTGGGGAAAAACGGAAACTGATTCTTGAGCGCCATGTCCATGTCCACGTAAATTCTGTTGCCGTCCGAGAATGCGCCCATGACGTGGGTGGCGCAGCGCTCCGGGCCCTTGAACCAGCGACAATCTTTTCCGTCGCCACCGCGCTCGAGGACGCCGAACCACGTGGGCAGTGTGGAATCCCAGGCGAAATGCACCTGGCCTTGCTTCATACGCTCGACGTTCGTGGCCATGGGGATCACGAGGAAGGCGATGTACTTTTGCGAGACGGCGAAGTCGTGGACCATACCGACGTAAGGGACCTTGATCCAGGACTCCCAAGTAATCTTGCCCTTGGCGTTGGCCGAAAAAACGTAGATGTCGTCCGTGGCCATCCCCTTGGCTTCGTAGCCGTAGGAAATCATCTCACCGGTGGCGGTATCGAACTTGGGATGAGCGGTGTGCGTCAGGCTGTGGAGACCGCCGCCGAAGGTGTAGTAATCGTCGACGGTGTCGAGCGTGAGCGGGTTCATGGCCACCGGCGGACTATCTTCTTTCAGTGAGAACAGAAGACCGTGGTGATAGACGACGTGCGTGTTGGCCGTGCCGCGGCTGACTCCTTTCACGCTGGGATCATCGGTGAAAGGATTGCGGTACATGCCGAACAACCGCTTGCGAGCGGCGGCTTGCGCCTTGAAGCGTTGCGTCCGCGGATAGCGGCTCTTGAAATCCACGTGGCCGTTCTGGATGCGGAACATGCTGACGTGGCCTTCGCCGTCGAAGGGAATGTTGCCAGCCATCGGCGGGTATTGCCAATCGGGTCCGACGCGATAGAAGGCGCCGTCAATGCTGGAGGGAATTTCGCCCTCGACGTCGCAGTCGCGAATGTCAATTTCCGCGCGGAACGGACCGCCGCCGCCCATCCCCGGAGTGTTGGCGGCAAAATGAACGGTTTCCGCGTTCGCCGACGGCGCGAAGGACGAAAGAGTACCCGCGACGGCGCTGGTGCCCGCCGCTGCCGCGAGCGTACCCATGAAACTGCGGCGACCTATCGCCGCCGCGCTCGTGGCCTTCGTCGATTGCTTCGCCTTTTTTCTCATACGTCCTCCTAATAATTGCCGATCCCCAGCAGCTTGCCAGCGCACCGATGAAGTTGATTAGCCGGATAAAGGAAGCGAAGTCCCGGCGTAGTTTCCTAAGAATTGTGCGGCATTGCAAGTATTACCCGTCTCAAATGTCCGCGAACTGATGCTGGCTCAAAGGAGCCCGGCGGGAAGGCCCGCCTCCGCTGCGCCACAGAGGCCGAATCCGGGGCCTCTTGTTACCCATAACAAAATCGCCAGCGCGTGCTTCGGATAGCGCGCCATCATGGCTTTCGCGATATCCACAAAACGAACGCCCGGCTTCGCGACTTCCTTGTAATCGCGCATCCACTGCACGCTGGCGTCGAGCAGCTCGGACCCTCCCACTGGACCGTGACCCGGGAATAACTTCTCGATCGGTCCCACCTTCCGGACGCCCTCGAGCGCGGCCATCCACGTGTCGGGATCGTTGACATCCGACATATAGTGCTGCGCTTGGGCATAGACCAGATCGCCGGCGATGAACGCCTTCTGGGCGGGAAGGTAGAAGGCGGTGGCATGAACGGTCTCGACCATGAAGAGGTCGATGAATCGGATGACGTGGCCCTCGAGCTGGAGACTGTCACCCGTCAAAGGTTCGGGAAGCGGCAGGTCCGCAGGGAGTTCGCCACGATACATTTCCTGCCAGTGAACGATCTTCGCGCGAAATTCCCGCATTCCGTCAATCACTTCTTTTCGGGCATAGATTCGAGCGCGCGGAAAGGCCTCGCGTATGGCGGCCAGACCGAAATAATGATCGGGGTGCGCGTGCGTGATCAAGACGGTCGTCAGTTCCCTTCTCGACGACTGGATCATCTTCACCAGCTTTTGCGCGTCGCTCTGGATCAGACAGTTGTCCACGAGAACCGCTTCATCCCCGCCTTTGATCAGAACTGCATTGGAGGCCAACGCACGCACTTCGGCGGTGAAGAGATCGAATTCCAGATCCGATTTGGTCTTCCCCATGCTTTCCCCCGGCAAATCTATGGTCCAGTTGCGCGCGGCAGTGCGATCGAAGGGGGAAGGCTACTGCGGCAGCTCGCCGGATGTAAAGTGGAAAGCGGATTGGAGCGCGGTCATGGGCCAGCGATAATCTACTTGCGCTCCGCCGGAATCGATTCGCAGGGGATGTGGGCCGTGACAACAACATCTTGACGAAGAGGGCAATCTCATTCCGGTGAGGCTGCAAGCTTTTCGGTGATTCGGACGGATTCACTTCGCGGTAGAATGTGGCCACGCGCCCGTAGCTCAGCTGGATAGAGCATCTGGCTTCGAACCAGAGGGTCGGGAGTTCGAATCTCTCCGGGCGCGCCACTCTAACCCACGTTCCATTCGTGCTTTAGCTGGCAATTGCATTTTCGAATTTCTTCCGATTTCTACGGACTTTACGGACGATTGGTTCTGGTACGAACACCGGAACGTTGAATCCCAGCCAAGCGACGTTGAAGGGAGAGGTAGCTGGCCGACTCATAAAATGCGTGTCGCCTATACGTCCCAGAAGTTTCGGTCACGGATCTAAGACGCTTGAGAATGGCGTGGGCATCGTTTATAGCCCCGAATACGCCTTCTCGTGGGTCCTGCATTACTTTTCTCTGCCTTTGCAGGTCGCATGTTCTCGCCTCTCCAGCGTGACATCGTCAATTTCAGTCCCAACCACCGGCCTACGAAAACGTTGCTACCGAAACCCTCTGAGCTTCTTGACAGGCCAGCTTTTGTGAGCCGTGCGCGTATCGAAGCGTGCTCGACAGAGCAGCATGTCCAGCTAGCAACTTCACAAGATACAAATCCATCTTGCCGACAACGGAAGTAACGCGGCTGTGCTTCAGTGCGTGGATGTGCCAGCATGATTCACCGATTGGCCTCTCGCCTCTGGCAACGCGAGCTTCGGACGCCAGCCGGCAGTACTTCGCAAAAATGCGGTTGACCGTGTTGCGGTTGAACCGACCTTTTTGCGAAACGAAAAGAAGATCGGCCCCCGAATCGTCTGGCCGCTCCTTCAACCAAGTCCGCAAGGCGGACAGCTCGTCCATGCACGGACGTCCCCGCATCCGGAAGAGAGGCTGAGTAGTTTTCAACGATCCCTTGAGTCGTCGAATTGTGATTTCCATGTTGCGCCAATCGATGTCTCCCAGCCTGAGCGAAATCAGTTCACTTGCCCTGAGAGCGTGCTGGAAGCAAACGATCAACAGAGCGTGATCTCGGGTGCTGCGTCGTCGAGCAGTTTCGAAAACATCGAGCAATTCGTCTTCGGCGAGATGCTTGAGCGAGTTTGATTGCTCGGCCTGAGAACCTCGCTCAACTCCAGTCTTTTTCATTGAGTGCAGTATAATACAAAGCAGCTTTGTATGTCAAGTAGACAAAGCGGCTATGAATATCAAGCGGAGGTCGCACTATCCGATGGAAAGCGACATTTCAGCTTTCGATGGATACTGCAACTCCCGCGTTTCTGCGTCTGAATTGGCTAAGTTGTCTGAAATCAGCTGACGTTGCGTAATGCGACGTTCGCCTTCGATACAGAGCCAGCGAATAGGCGATGAATATGAGGCGAAAAGTTCTGGGGGGCGGGGTGGGGCTTGACGATGAAAGCCGCTTTCTGTAGGTTGGGCTCGTGCCTTCTGAAGTGACCAAATATCTATCGCGAATCGGTCGCCGAGGAGGACGCTCAAAGTCCGCTAGGAAGTTAGCTGCCGTCCGTGCGAACCTTAAAATGGCTCAGGCAGCCCGGCGTAAGTACCCACGATGCCCCCGATACAAAAATCGGAGCCACCGATTTTCGTCTGTGACCCGACGTTGCGCGTGCGGATACGTCAAACCCAGGGCCGGAATCTAACCCCAGAGACATGCCAGTGGTACGACCTTCCAACGTTGGGTCCAGCAGGCGCCCAAAGCCATGTCTAACCGTGTTGTAGAAGCCCACCGAGCCCGGGGAAAACAGCTGGATAGCCCTTCTGGATCTTTTTCCACGGGAGAATCGGCAGCGGGTGAGCGGGCCAGACGATTTGATCTGGCTCAAGCCTTAGAGCAAGTTAATGTATTTTCATACCTGATGTCCTCCAAATCGTCTATCAACGAAGCAGAGGGTCGGGACTTCGGCCCTCCCCGAGCGCGCCACTCTAGCCCAGGTCCCGTTCATGCTTAAGCTTGGAACTGCAGCTTCGATCGTTGGGTTCACGGCGACTTAGACAATGCTTGGCTCGAATGGGTCTGCAAAAAGTCGAGCTGGGCTGCACGCGGATGAGGCCGCATGCCGATACTGTTGTCGAGCACCATCACGGCATCGTTCGATTCCAGGTACGATTTCCAAATGGGCAAGCCAACGCCGTTTGGATCCAGAGTCTTGGCGAAGTTGGTCCAATAAGACATCACAATGCTCTGCATCTTGAGGTCGCTTTCGGGGACCGTCGTTTTCCAGCGATTCAGCAGACCGAAGACATATGGAAGCTCCGCGCCATGATCAGCTCCCAGCCTTAACCCGAGCGTCGGAGGTTCGCTGTTGTAGCCTCCACTGTCCAGATAAGAAAAATGGTACAGAAACGCCTTCCCACCGCCTCGAACGATGTCGGCCGCCAGGCTTCGTTCCGCTAAAGCGGCCCGGTCCGCAATTTGACGTTGTTGTGAGAACTTGGCAGATTCATCGGAATCGCCCGGATAAAGGATCAGGAATCTTTCCGCATCATTGCCGAAGTCCGCGTGTGCGCGCCGTACGTAGTCGCTGGCGGACAACGCTGAGCGAATGATGTGTTGGCCCTCATCGGAGTTCGAGCCCAAGAGCATCGGAATCTTGTTTTCCTTACCGCCCTTAAAAAGGGAATCCACGCTCTGCGGCAGGAACCAACCATCCACGTTTGGTCCCACGATCGTACCGGCCTGCAACAATTTCTCCGCCGGCAATGCCCGCAACTCGGCCAGTGAGCGAGCGCCAACAGTTTCCGCAAACTTCACACCCGCTCTTTCGCCGTCCTCCAGCGACGGCATACCGGTCTGCCCAAAACCGGCTCCGACGCCTCCGCTGTCGCTGATTGCGGCTCGGAACAATCCCTTAGCCAACGGACTTGCCACCAAGGCGTTCACTGAAAATGCACCCGCGGATTGACCAAAGATCGTTATTTTCTTTGGGTCACCGCCGAATGCTTTGATGTTGCGATGAATCCACTGCAGGGCCGCCAACTGATCCAGGAGGCCGTAATCGCCGGAAGCGTGATGAGACGATTCCTTTGTTAACTCGGGGTGAGCGAAGAAACCAATGATGCCGAGGCGGTAATTCAATGTAACGACGACGAGCCCCTTCCTTGCAAGATCTTCACCGTCGAAAAGAGGCTCCCGCCCAGAACCAACTCGGAAGCCACCACCGTGGATCCACACGAATACGGGCAGGCCAGCGCTCGCTGATGCAGCGGGTGTCCAAACATTTAGAAAGAGGCAATCTTCGGTCTTGGCGAAATCCAGCTTAGGAAAGATTTGTGCGCAACCATCGCTGAAATGGTCAGCCGGACGAACTCCCCGCCAACTTCGCGGAGGCCGAGGCGGCGCCCACCGCAGATTTCCAACGGGAGGTTCGGCATATGGAATACCCTTGAACACGGTTATGGTGGCATCCCTGCCTGCAACACCCCTCACAAGCCCGCTTTCAGTCCGAACTGAGCCATTCAATTGCGCGAAGCAGGGCATCCCCAATAGCACGGCGACTAACGCGCACCAGCGATGTTTCACGGCGACTCCTTGTGTTTTTTGCGCTTTTGGGAAATCGCGGCAAGCAGGATTTTCCCCGGATACCGTGCGCCACGCGGACTCAAGATATCCATCACGGATCCTTCTGTCAGTTATATGACTTGATAGAATCGAATGTGTACGGCAGGCTTGCCCTCGACCGTGGCGAGTTCTAGCGTTCCGATGAACGCTCCGCCATTCAGCCAGGCGTGCGGTCCGAGCGGCGCTTCAAAGCTCGGCGTCGTGAAGAGCTTGGCGTTCGTGCCGGGAGCCGCGCATAGCGTGCCCTTGTTGATGACGTTGATGATTGCCCCGTCGTCGGCTTGGATCATGTAGTCGGCTTGAATCGAATGGCACCCGGTCTTGGTCGTCAACTGCCAGTCCCATCCGCCAGATATGACCTTGCCTCGGATATTTGGTCCCGAGAATGTTCCCCCGGTTATCGGAACGATATTTCGCTCTCCGAATGGAGTTTCACCAGGATGAATGCTGGCACCTAGCGTTACGAACTCTTCAAAGACAAACTCCAGATGCGGAGTATCCGGAGAATCTTTTTGCGAACCAGTTGAGTTGGAGTTCGCTTGTTGGGCATATGCCGTGCCAGCCCACAAGAGTGCTACTAGGGCTGCGACCCACAGGGCGCCCCTCGCTCTACTCATGTCATCTATTCTCTTATTCATAGAAAGTACTCACTCCTCTCAATCAGGGGTTATCCACCCAAAATGCTTTGCAAGCGCGATCGATGAATCGTTGGCGTTGCTCCCACTTGCGTTGCAACCCATGACGCGAATCGGTTCGCCGATTCGCTGATCTCCTCGAGTGATTTGCCACGCACGTAGTGATGGGCTAGACATGCCGCAAAAGCATCGCCAGCGCCGACAGCGTCCGCTACCTGGACGCTGAGACCTTTATGCTCGGCTGTTCCGTCTTTGGAAACCAGAAGGCTGCCACGTGCACCGCGCGTCACGCAGACGAGCCGCAGACTAAACTCGCCCAGCAATCGTCGAGCGAGTGTTTCTTCATCGCCCGTATCGAATCCGAGCAACGAAGTGACGCGTAGCAATTCCTGATCGTTTAGCTTGATGATGTCCGTGTACTGTAGCGACCTGCGCAACACTTCCGTGCTGTAAAACGATTGGCGGAGATTGACGTCAAAAATGCGGAGCGCTTTCGTTGGCGTGTTCTGCAAAAAGCGCTCGATCGTACCGGAAGAGGTCGGTGAACGCTGGGCGAGCGAACCAAAGCAAACTACATCAGCCCGTGCCGATAGTTGTTCCCACGATTCTGTCCATTCCAAGAAATCCCAGGAAACGGACTCCTTGATTGTGAATGTCGGCTGGCCCGCGGAATCAATGAACACGCCTGCCAATCCCGTCGGGTGCTGACGGTCGCACTGGACGTAGGCCGTGCTGAGTCCAAGTTCTTGCATGACCCGGCATGCTTCACGCCCCAAGTCATCATCGCCCACACGACTGGCAACTACGCCTTGGTCTCCAAGGAGGTTCGTCATGTAGGCGAAATTAGCAGGCGCGCCGCCCAACACCTTTCCCGACGGCAGAAGGTCCCACAAGACCTCGCCCAACCCGATCATGAGAGCTGGGCTAGTCACGAACCCACCTCAGCACCACGCACCGGTGCGCGGTGCCACACTTACTGAAAGAGCCTGGGTGCAAAATCCGCGAGATACTTACGCCACACTGTCCAGACATGCGCTCCCGAACTTTCAAACCACACATGTTTAATGCCAGCTTTTTCCAAAGCTTCGTGAGATTCACTTACAGGAGCGAGCAAGAAATCGTCGCTTCCGATTCCAATCCACAACAAGCGAAGTTGCCCGTTCGCTCTCGCAGGATTCGCCAGGATGCCGTCGTAGTCCTTCGTCGTGTCGACGATGGAGATCGCGGGGCTGAATGCTCCGATATAGCCGAACTGGTCCAAATGATTGAGTCCGATACGAAGGGCCTGAGCCCCACCCATCGACAAACCGGCGAGTGCACGATGGTTGCGGTCGGGTATGGTTCGGAAATGGGAATCGATAAAGGGTATCAACTCCGTCGAAACGATTTGATCGAACTGGGTGTAGCGTTCATCCATGAAGTAGCGCGACACAGCCCGCGAAGATGGCGGACCCGAATTATCGCCGGGTCGACTCGGAGCGGGAGGTTGAAAATGCACTCCCACCATCCCGTTCTCGTTGACGATAATCATCGGTCTGGCTTTATGAGTCGCAATCAAGTTGTCGAGAATGAAATTCTCATGTCCCTGATCGCTCCAAGCCACTTCATCTTCGCCGAACCCATGCTGAAGGTACAAGACCGGATATCGTGAAGCGCCACGATCGTATCCGGGCGGCGTATAAACGAATATTCTTCTCAACTCACCGGTTGCTTTCGAGCGATACCACTCGGTGCGAACCGTGCCGTGCGGCACATCTCTAACTGCAAAGAAGTCGGATTCCGGTGCGGGAACTTCGAGTCCGCTGACTTCTTGCCGGGCGGCGAAGAAGGTTCTGCTTCCGGGGTCGTTCGAAACAAATCCATCAACGGAGATCGCGTAGTAGTGGAAGCCTGGCAGGAGCGGTTTTGTAGTCACTTCCCAGAATCCATCCGCACCTTTGATCATGTCGTATGTCTGCTGGCCTAATTCCATCAAAAGCTGAACTTTCTGGGCTTCGTCGGCTCGAACGCGAAACGTTGCACTCAAATCATTGTTCAGTCGGGGGAATTCGGCACCCGGTATGTTTGTTGGAGCCGGCGCCGAATGACCTTGCTGTGCCCAGCAGGGCCCGCACACGAGCACAATAGCCAACAGCAAGTGTTTGGCTGCCACTCTCCGCTCCTGGGCGGTCCTGACGTGCCGCCACGAACCTTTCGTGCCCCAAAGAATCACTTCTTCTTGCCGCCAGTCCGGTAGCTCCTTAGAACTGACAGATCGATTGCAGCTGCCATAGCCTTGTAGCCCGCGGCGCTGGGATGAAGATGATCGCCTGACTGATAGTCTTCGCGAAACCGGGCCGGATGATTCGGATCACGCACAGCAGCGTCGAAATCGAAAACAGCGTCAAAAGCCCCGCTGGCGCGGATCCATTGATTGACCGCTTGACGTGTGACCTCTCCATCCTCGCTGTAATAGTCCGCACCTTCGTAGGGCGTCAACGTAGCTCCGAAAACCCTGATTCCGTGCTGATGGGCCCTTTCAATTATTTGCCGCAGCCCTGCGATGAGATCTTCAGCACTGGCCACCTCCCCGGAAAACGGACCCTCTTTAGGAGTCGTGCCATCTGGAAGTGGTCGCGGCCTCATATGCGGCCAGCCAATGTCGTTGATGCCCTCCAGCATGATCACGCTAACTACGCCCGGTTGCGCCAACACATCGCGATCGAAGCGGGCCAGAGCGCTGACGCCAGCTCCGTCGCGGAGTATGCGATTCCCACCGATACCCTCGTTGAGTATCGCCAACCCGAAGGTTCCGTGGTCATTCGCCAGCCGGCCGGCCAACATATCGGGCCAGTCGCTGTATTCGCCTTGCTTTGCTCCAACTCCATCCGTAATCGAGTCACCAAACGCGACTGTTGCCCCCGTTTGATCGGAGCTCCACACCTCAACATCCGAAAGCCAGTACCACGACGTAGTCACGGTGGCGTTCGGTATATCCACTTGCGGCGTGAAGTCCCCCGGCCCGGAAATATAGGTTTCGTGCTGCGCCCAGAAATGAGTGGTTGAGGCTGGAGTCTTTCCGGGCAAGTAAATGCTGATGGCCACTTCTGCAAAGGCCGGAACCTTGAAATCGACTGGATCGCTCAGCATCGGTGCCCCCGGCGGAATACTCACTGAGGCCTTACCGCTGAATGTCAAGACGCAGTCGGATTCCGGGATAATCTGCGCGCCCTTCGACAAGAGCGCGACATGAGCCGCACCGATGACGATAGCGGTGGTTCCAAACCCGTTCGAGAACCTGATTCGCAGGCGCTCCCCGCCAAGCGTGGGCCGCACAACCATCCGAATCGTCTGATTCTCGATGACTGGCGAAGCAGGAAGGTCGGGAAAAGGGAGCGGCGTGTGCACGGCGTCGCTCCAAGCGCTTACCCAGTGTCCTCCTCCACTCTTGGTGGTTTCAGCCTTGGCACTCAGACTCAGTATGACGGCTACGATGATCGGGAAAACTGCGGTCGTCTTGATCTTTGCCAAGTCTCCTCCTAATCTATCAGAAACGGGAATGCTTTCCACCGCAATCCATGAAGCCTTCGGCCTGTCTTTGGAAAGCCACGACGCAACTCTAGTTCAACGGACGGCTTGATTCGGCGGCGTTGCCCAAGTGGTGATCAAAGAATCGAATGATCACATTGAGGGCATCCTTCGATTCCGGAACGTCCATGTTGTAAAAGAATCCATGGAAGAGACCTTCCCAGACATGGAGTTCGGCATCGACTCCGAGTTTCACTAGCTGCTCGTGCGTATACAGAGCGGCGCTTAGTTCAAATCCGCGTGTGCCCGTGATCATGAGTGTTGGCGGAAACTTCGCGAGAATGTCGGGCGAGTTGATTGGCGACACCAGCGGGTCTTTCGGATCAGTGTCGCTGAAATAGCCAAGCGGAGGAGGCCCACTCGATGGGCCAGGCAGCATTACGCGAGCCTCGCCCAAGGGACCTGCGGTGTATTGGGCATCACCACCGAACGCCCCGCCCGCTGATGCACAGAAGATCCCAATGGCTCCGGGTGCGGGCAACGAATGGGTTTGGAACCACGCCACTGACATCGCAGTCTGCATACCACCGGCAGAGCAGCCGTAGATGCCAATGTCTTGCGGCCTATGGGATTTCAGAAGTTCCCGATATACGCTGGCGACATCTTCACTAGCGGCAGGAAACTTGTAGGCTGGACCTTCCCGATAGTCGACGCTGATTACCTGGATCTTTCCCAGGGCCGCGACGGGAATTGATTCAAGCTCGGCACACCCCGGCCAGCAACCGGAAAACCCGCCTCCGTGGAGGTTGATGAGGACTCGTTCCTTGTTTCTTGCTGAAACTCCTGCTTTGGGCGTGTAAACGTACGCATGCACGCCGCCAATCTTCTGGTCTTTCTTGTCAACGGGGAACAGTTCATAGTCACGCGCGAGATAAGGCTTCATGAAGCGCGGCACGCCTGCATCTTGCTTCACAATTTCCGGATCTTGCATATCCTTCAAATGCTGCGTTACATACGCTTTTGCTTCGGGACTTAGAAACGCCGACATCGGTACTTCCTGCGCGGGAACCTCCACTGTGCCGTCGGGTTGCACAACCACCTTTGGCGGGCTCGATGATCGCGCATCTTGAGCCAACATTGTCGGGGAGAGTAGCGCCAGACTTGACAGACACAAGACCACGAAAACCAGGCGAGTATTCATGAACGGCATCGGGTTCCCCTTCGACGACCAAGTAGGATCGTGGTGATTGAAGAATGCGGCACCGCCCGATTTTCGAACGGTGCCCCTGACAAATCGATTAGAAGCTGAGACGCAACCCGAATTGAATCGCGCGGGGCGGGCCCGAGACCGCAGTCACTACCCCGAAAGGCGCACAAATAACACCGCCGTCAAAGATGCATGGATCTGCGAACCGCGTGCGATTGAATAGATTGAAGAACTCCGCAGTGAACTGCAGATCCACTCTCTCCGTGATCGGTGTGCGCTTTGCAATCGAGAAGTCCCAGTTGTTCTGATAATCCTGACGCATGCTGGGATCTACTCGCGGCGCGTTTCCGAATGCCACCGTCGTCCCAGTATTCACGGTCGGGAAGCACGCTGTGTTGAACCAGCCATGGGCTGCCCTGAATTGGCGCGAGCCCGGCGCATTCGTGTTGCAGCCTTGCACATAATCCGGGCGCATCCATAAGCCTTGTGCCCCGAAGTATCCTGTACCTCCGCCTAACTGGCTGAGAGCCGACCCTGCAAAGAACTGCGATATGGCAATTGGGACTCCGCTCCGGATTGTGGTAATTCCGTTGACCCGCCATCCTGAAACGACCCGGTTCAGCACTCCCTGACTATCACCCATGAAACGTTTGCCGCTGCCGAAGGGCAGATCGACTCCGTACCCGATAGCCAGATTCTGAGGAATGTCGTAAGAACCCAGGGAATACTCACTCTTCAGATTGTCATTGTTTTGAATCGACCCGCCGAAAATACCACCCTCGTCCAGGAAGGCCGTCACGCTATCGGTGTTCGACATTAACCTCGACCAAGTGTAGGCAACACTCAGGATTCCTTTGTCGCCGAACCTCTTCAGGAAGGACACCTGCAACGCATTGTAGCTCGACTTACCATCGTGCGGATCCAATTCGAGCACGCGCCCGAATTGCGGATATGGCCTCAATAGTTGTCCGTAGGCTACCTTAGGACCAGACAGGGGCGACCCCGGAGTCGTAATGATATTAAAGAACGGATTATCGACCTGGGCCAACAAGGCTGCCGGCCCCATCGAGAAGTCTTTTTCCGGCAGCTGATTCAGGCCGATCTGCGGGACAGTCGCCCAACCCTGCAGGAGAAGGTGGGTACCCTTCGAGCCTGCATATGCCACCGTTAGGGATGCATCCTTGCCGATCTGCTGTTCTATTGCCTCGTTCCACTGTTGCACATAAGGAGTTGGGGCGCCGGGCACGCGCATGGCAAAAATGGCCTGGCCCAAGAACTGGCTGGGTGGGAAATTACGCCGTAGCGGTTGGTTGATGCCGTTCGGAAATGGATTATCTACAGTGGCCTGAATGTCGTTCACGCCCCCGGTTTGAACGCCGAAGGTGTTGGTAACGGATGTCGGCGCGCCATTGACCGGCGAAAGGTTCGGTCCGTCTTGCCCTAGCGTTGGAGGCGGATACGAAATGCCATACGCCGCGCGCAGCACGGTCTTGTCCGTCACGCGATAGGCAATACCTACTCGTGGCGAGAACAGTTTCCAGTGCAAATAGTCTTCTCGCTGCGAAGGCCACTCCGGAGAGCCGACGAGCGCAACATCGCCCATGAGTTGATGTACCTCATGAGTGATGGGATCCACAAATGATCCCAGCGGACTAGGTCTGTTCGGAAGAAATACGGTGTCATTGTTTCTCGCTTCCGAGTAAGTACTCGGCTGATCCCAGCGCAAGCCCGCCGTCACCGTCAGCTTTGGGGTGACCCGGAAGGTGTCCTCTACGAAGAAGCCGTAAGCTGTAAAGTAGGCTCTTGAGCCGCCACCCAGGAAAGGCGTCATGCCGGTGTTGGCGGGGATTCCCAGCAGCGCTGACGCCATGGAATTTCCTCCCGTGGGGACAGGCTTTAGCGTCTCGGGGTCGATGACAGTCGAAGCAGTCGCAAACTGGGTGAAGTTCAGTGAGACGTTGTTGTTATCCGGGTCCGAAATCCACGACACGCGGCGCACTTGGCCCCCGAACTTGACCTGATGGCGCCCGGCGATCTTGGTGAGCGTGCCGGACAGCGTGAACTGAGCCTGATGCCAGAAAAGCTCAGAGCCAACACCGTTGCTCCCCGTCAGAGACGCGAGGCCGTTGCCGTCGCTGAAACCTAGCGATGGAAAGTTTGGTGGGGCGACGAGCTGGCTCGGAACGCCAGCCCAACCAGCGCCGAACGGTGACAGATCAACATTGAGGCTGTCCGGTAACTCGTTTTCAAACGCCCTCAGGTATGCCAGACGCGTGTCGAGTATAGTAGAAGGGCTAAAGACATGAGTGTAACCCACCGTCGCCTCTTGGGTGGTTACGCCAGTTTTGCCCTGACCCTGCGTGTGCGTACCCCAAGCGTCGTAGGGGTTGCTCTCCGCGCTCCAATACGTGTATCGGCCGAAAAGTGTATCTTTGTCCGAGAGGTGGTGGTCCACGCGCGCGTTGTATTGATTGTTGATGCCTCCGGTGGCATACGTACCGATGAAATTGTTTACCAGGTCATTTGCATGGGGGCCCTTCGGGGCCGGGTAGGACGCCGCAAGAAGATTGAGCGCGCCCTGGTCAAGTCGGTTCGGGCAGATTACGTTTTGCACTCCATTGCATGAAATAATCGGATCTGTCGGCAGGCTCTGGTCGTAGACGTTACCGTCCTTCCCAATCAAGGCAGCCGCGGCCGCCACGGCCCTAAAATCACCGCCCAGCTCAGCCGTCGTGGGAACTGTGCTTGTGACTGAGGCGGTCGTGTGGATCACCTCACGCTCCCAACCGAAGAAGAAGAATGTCTTGTCCTTTTTTATCGGGCCGCCGATTGTCCCTCCGAATTGATTTTGAATGAGTGGCGCCCGCGGAAGTTCGTTAAGATTCGAGAAGTAGTCGTTGGCATTGAGGACTTTATTCCGCAGATACTCATAAGCCGAGCCGTGAAAAGCGTTGCTTCCCGATTTGGTGGTGATATTGACCACGCCTCCCGCGTAGTTACCATACTCGGCGGGAACGTTGTTGGTCTCGACGCGAAACTCCTGCACTACATCCTGCGATGGAATGTAGGTGTTCAGATTGTTTGCCGGGCCATTGGAGGAAACACCGTCGACGTAGAATTGGCTCTGGTTTCCGAAACCTCCCCCGATCGCGTAGTTCCCGAAACCGATGGAGTTCGTCCTTGCTCCCGCGGCCTGGTTCGAGACGGCGTTGCCGTAAGTGTCGCCTCCTGCCACCACGCCCGGTACGAGCGTCAGCATGTTTTCAACATTTCTGCCGCTCAGGGGTATGCTCTCCACTTCTTCCCGACTGATGGTCGTCCCCAGCGACGCGTTATCTGTTTGCAGTGGCGGCGCCTCGGTGGTCACCACGACAGTCTGTTCCTTACTGCCGACCTCCAACGTCGCGTCCACACGAGTGCTAACGCCGACTTGGACCTCCACGTTATTCTGAACAAAGTGCTTGAACCCCTCCGCCTGGACCTCCACGCGATACAACCCCGCGATGAGGTTCGGGAAGGCAAATATTCCGCTGCTGCCCGTCTGCATCGAACGGGTCTCGTTGGTACCTAGGTTGGTCAGCTTTGCGGTGGCGCCCGAGATGGTGCCCCCGCTGGCATCCACAACCGTTCCCGTGACTGTTCCAAACGTGACCTGCGCATTTACCCGCGCGCAGAAGCTCGCCATTCCAGCGAAAGCGAGCATCGCTACTGCTACTCGCGAAATCAAACGGTGCCGACGCACTGCGCTCGCAAGGACTGCCTGTAGGATGCTAAGCATCTTTTGCCTCCCCTCAACGAAGCGGAAAAAACGCGATTGTTCGACAGTCGACTGTTCGGACGCCCCAAATCCCACCGTTCGCTCGAACGACGCAACACCAAGCCGTAATTCCGAGAGCGACGCAAGCACGACAATCGTAACTGGAGCGGGCTTTTAGCTCGGGGTACTAAGAGTTGTCAACACACTTTGTAGACAACTATGGGAAAAGTTGTCTATACCACATCGCATTCAGTCCGAGATGTATAGACGACTTTGCGGTGTGCGAGGGGCTTTGACGCCACTCTGCATTAGGCAGCGAAGTGGCTACGATGCGGAGAGGACGCTCCGCCTTGGTACGCTCTCAGCGTTCGGCTAAAGCTATCTCGTCGCCTGCTGTTCCTTTTTCGAGGCCATCCCACAAGACTTGCGCACGATGAGTTCGCATCTCAGGAGGACGTCGCGCGGAGGCAAATCGGGATTAGCAATCCTGTCAAGCATGACCGCTAAGGCTATTCTCCCAAGGTCACGGCAAGGCTGGTGGAGAGTCGTAAGCGGAACGGGCAACAGCCGAGCGTATTTCACATCGTCGATTCCCACGATGCGGATATCTTTAGGAATACGCCGGCCGAGCGAGATGAGAGCGTGCATCAAATCCCCAGCAGTGAGATCGTTGGCGCAAATGAAAGCATCTGGCCGATCTTTCGTTAAGATGGAGCGAATGACTTTTGTGTCGGATGTGTCTCCGATTCTGACCATGTCGCGACCGGGCTTGCCGGGTTGCGATTGCAGTGCCTCGCGATACCCCGCAATACGAGCATCTACCGTTGGTGCGGAATTGGGTCTCGCAAAGAAGGCGATTCGCTTCGCTCCTGCCCTAATCAAGTGCTCGGTGGCTAGGTATCCAGCGCGACGGTTATCGATACCGACCAAATCATATTTGCTGCGCCGAGGATAGGGCTCAAGGCATCGGTCAAGAAGAACGACGGGAATTCGGGCTCGATCGAGAGCAGCCACGATCCGATGGTTTGACTGGATTCGATTCGTGCTGTACTCGACAGGGGCGAAGAATACGCCAGACACCTTTCTCGAGATATAGTGCTCGCAGAGCTGTTCAGCCGCCTTCTCTTTGTCCTGTTCCTTCGACACTGAGTTTCCCCATAGCAGCGAATGGTGCATCGCTTCCTGCGCTTCCATCATGCCTTTGCAGATGCCTTCGAAAATCTCGGTCTGCCCCAACTCCGGAATCAATAGCCCAAACATATGACTACCCGAGTGCGAATTCGAGGATACGAAAGTTCCAGATCCAACACGCCGGGTTATCAGGCCCAAGGTTTGCAACTCACGCATTGCTCGAAATACCGTCATCCGCGAAACCCCAAAGCGTCTGACGAGTTCAGATTCGCTTGGCAAACGGCCGCCAGGCTTATAATGGCCCGAGCAAATGTCATCCTGTAGTTTCTCAAATATTTGACGATACTTGTGGTTCGACATGAGCACCCCTTCGTTCCTGGTAGTCGCGCAACCCGCGGCGGATTGGCATATTACCATAGACAACTTGCTGGCCACGCTGCGGCAATACTCTTGACACTGGTTGGGTTGCGCCTTAGAAGTGCTCTTGCCCGCCACGCTGAAGAGCGAGGAAGATTTTGAAGAATCAGGTTCAACTGATCGCTTACGCCGACCGACTAGCCGGCGATTTGAAGCAACTGAAGGCGCTTCTCCGCGGTCCTCTGGAAAGCGTTTTCGGCGGTGTTCATCTGCTGCCTTTCTTCGTCCCGATCGACGGCGCGGACGCTGGCTTCGACCCGATCGATCACACCAGAGTCGACCCTCGGCTCGGCGATTGGGGAGACGTTCGCGCGCTCGGTGAAGAGCTTGAGGTGATGGCGGATCTCATCGTCAATCACATATCAACTGACTCTCCACAGTTCAAAGACTTCGCCAAGAATGGCGCCAAATCGCCGTTTGCAGATATGTTTCTGACCTACGATCACGTTTTCCCCCTTGGGGCGCGCGAGAAGGATCTCTTGCGGATATATCGCCCGCGTCCGGGATTGCCGTTTACAAACACCGCGCTGGAATCGGGTGAGAAGCGGCTTCTGTGGACCACGTTCACGCCGCAACAGGTCGATATCGATGTGCAGCATCCGCAGGGCAGGGCTTACTTGAGTACGATCCTCAGTCGGTTTCACTCGTCCGGGATACGCATGGTTCGGCTTGACGCGGTCGGCTACGCAATCAAGAAGGCGGGAACCAGCTGTTTTATGATCCCAGACACCTATCGTTTCATTGAGTCTCTTGCATCAGAGGCTCACACTCTAGGAATTGAAGTGCTCGTGGAGGTCCACAGCCACTACTTGCAGCAGCTCGAGATCGCGCCTCGGGTCGATTGGGTCTACGATTTCGCGCTTCCGCCACTCGTGCTACATTCCCTTTTTTCTCGCGACGCTCGAGCCCTTGGCAGCTGGTTGCGAGTCCGCCCCAACAATGCAGTCACGGTGCTCGACACTCACGATGGTATCGGAGTCATTGATGTCGGCACGGGCCATGAGGGCCAACCGGGCCTTCTAACGTCGGACGAGATTGACAGGCTCGTTGAGACGATCCATTCACGGAGTGGCGGTCAGAGCCGGTTGGCTACAGGTCCGGCGGCGAACAACCTCGACCTCTACCAGGTGAACTGCACTTTCTACGATGCGGTGGGACGTCGAGGAAATGAATATCTCGTAGCGCGCGCCATCCAGTTCTTCGTGCCGGGAATTCCCCAGGTGTATTACGTGGGATTACTCGCCGGAACCAATGACATGGATCTCCTAGCCCGCACGCAGGTTGGCCGCGACATAAACCGTCACTACTACACGCCATCCGAGCTGCAGGATGTTCTGGGCGACCCAGTCGTGCGGAATCTCCTTGATCTAATCCGTCTACGCAATTCGCACCCATCTTTCGCGGGACAAGCGCACGTTGAGACTCCCTCCGAACACGCGCTGATGATCACATGGAGGATGGATGCTCACTGGGCAAGGCTTGAGGTGGATTTTTCAGAGTCACGCGCGCTGGTTACGTTTTCCAAAGCAAGCACTGAGACACAAGAAGGGGCTGCCATCGGAAGATGGGATCTGTGCGCCAGCAGAACCCTGCGGTCGTGAGCAATCTGATGAAGAGTACCCAAGCGACTAAGAGAAACCTCGCCGTAATCAAGTGGCTCACGTTCTTGATGTTCATGATGTTCGCAATGACGACGGATGCGGTCGGCGTGATCATTCCCCAGGTCATCAAGGATTTTCACCTGAATATGACAGTGGCCGGAGCCTTTCAGTACGCCACCATGTCCGGAATCGCGTTCGCCGGTTTCTTTCTCGGCTATCTGGCGGATAAACTTGGGCGAAAGAAGGCCATCATCCTCGGTCTCGTATTGTTTGCTCTCAACGCATACCTTTTCGCGGTCGGAAGCTCCTTTTTGTTCTTCCTCGCTCTTTTGCTGATTTCCGGGACGGCGATCGGCATTTTCAAGACGGGTGCGCTGGCCCTCATCGGTGACATCACGAGATCCACCACTGAACACACAGCGACCATGAATACTGTGGAAGGCTTCTTTGCAGTCGGTGCGATCATTGGGCCAGCCACTGTTGCCCACTTCCTGGCAATCGGCGCGTCGTGGAAGTGGCTGTACGTGATAGCAGGGACCATCTGCGTGGTTCTGATCGTTACAGCTTCCTCGGTGACCTATCCGCAGTCCACACAATCGGTCGAATCTGTAGACCTCAGACGCACGATGGCTATGATGAGAAATACTCATGCCCTCGGTTTCTCCGGCGTCATATTCCTCTACGTTGCGGTCGAAAGTGCGATCTATGTGTGGATGCCTACTCTGCTTTCCGCCTATCGCGGATCTGCGACTTTTGTAGCAGCGTACGCCATCTCGATCTTCTTTGTGCTTCGGGCAGCGGGACGATTCTTGGGTTCGTGGATGCTCGCGAGATTGAACTGGGCTGCTGTGGTAGCCCTATCCAGTCTCGCGATACTTGCCTGTTTCGTGTTGAGCATGGTTGGCGGTATCTCGATCGCGGTATTCCTCCTTCCCCTCTCAGGCCTGTTCATGTCGGTCCTTTATCCTACGATCAACTCTAAAGGGATCAGCTGCTTCCGCAAGGCTGAGCATGGCGCGATCGCAGGTGTGATTCTATTCTTCACCTGCGCCGCTGCAGTTGTCGGGCCCTTGGCCATGGGCGCTATCAGCGATTCTCTTGGCGATCCGAAGTACGGATTCATTCTGGCCACTGGTTTTGCAGGCCTACTTTTCATCTCGCTCCTGCTGAACTGGATTATCAATCCTACTCGCCAGCTTCTGCACCAGCTGGATGCGACCGAATACCACGTGGGTGAGACAGAACGAGGAGCGTAGCAAGAGCAGGCGTGAAGTATTTCCGTACGGGTTCAGCGTCTGCCCCGCCTCAGTGATCTCGGTTTCCTCCGCCTACTGCCTGCCTTCGATCTCATCCGCCTGAGTTCCCGTGTCTCTCCACACATGCTTTCCGCGTACTTGACGAACTCAAGTGTGGTTTTCGCCTTCTCATCCTTGCGCCAGACGATGTGGACGGGCATTACCGCCGACCGTTCATCAAGAGGAAGCGCGACCAGGCGATCCGCAAAGGATGGGTAGTACGGTCCCTCTCCAACGGCGAGATAGATGCCTTTGCCAGATTCGACCAAAATCGCGCCTGCTTCGTCGTAAGGCATGGTTTCAGTGGGAATTATCTTCGGTGCGATTCCGCCGTTACGAAATAGCTCCAGCATCTTTTCGTTGAACCCTGGAGAGATGTTTCGATCAATCATAAGGACATGCTCCTGAGCGAGGTCCTTGAGCCGAATGCGCCTCCGCTTGGCCAAGGAGCTGGATTTTCGAAGTACGACGGAAAAACCTTCCTCGAATAGCAGGCTGGATGTGAGTTGAGGATTGTTAACGGGAGGCCGCATGAACCCCACATCAATCCTACGCTCGTCAAATGCTTCGCTTTGAAAACCTGAAGCGATGTTCTTGACGTCGACTTCTACCCCAGGAAAAAGTCGGAGGTAGCCGTTGATAATTCGGCTTACAACATCCCCGAGACCTTTGCCGATTGCGACGCGCAAGGTGCCCGCTGCACCAGCCTGCACTTGCTTCGCGGCATCCACGGCCTGGGCCGCGTGCTGTAGGACGACGCGCGCTTCGCTCAAGAAACTGTTTCCGGCATCGGTGAGAAAGACCCGGCTGCTGTTTCGGTCGAAGAGCTGTACGCCGATTTCACGCTCGAGATCGTGTATCTGCCGGCTCAGCACAGGTTGACCGACGCCGAGTCGTCTCGCCGCCTTCGTGAAATTCAATTCCTCAGCAATTATCACGAAGTACCGCAGATGTCGAAGTTCCATATACAGCTTCGCATTCTAGCGAGAATGCCCTTAATTTTGCAATGTCTATTAGGCATTGATGTAATGCGCAAAAGGTGTTGACAAGAATCGGCGGCCACGTGTATTCCTAGCCGACATCGGGTGGGCTCTCTAATCGTCTTTTGGACCTTCAACGCGCACTTCGATGGGCAGTCCCATGGGGAGGGGCTAAATGTTCAGCTTTAATAGACAAGTGGGCAGATTACTGTTGGGAGTGGCCTTCTTCTACGGATTCGCGGCCACAGACGTGGTGGTCGCGCAAGTCGGCACGGGAAGCATCCAGGGCACCGTTTCAGACAGTTCCGGCGCGATCATTGCGGGTGCTTCTGTAACGGTGACGAATACCCAGACTGGTGGCGTCACCCCCATTACAGCTAACACCCAAGGTCGATATGCTGTGCCGGACCTCCTCGTCGGAACCTACGACGTTCAAGCGAAGATGACGGGTTTCCAGACGCAGATTCATACCGGCGTCGTGATCACCGTCGGCCAAAATGTCGTGGTGGATTTCTCCTTGCCCGTCGGCCAAGTGACGGAAACCGTGACTGTCCAGGGCGCAACCACGCAGGTGGAGACGACCTCCGCGGAGATATCGGCCCAGATTGGGCAGCAGCAGGTGGAGCAGCTTCCTCTGAATGGTCGCAATTATGAACAGTTGATTCTTCTCGCGCCGGGAGTCCAAACGGTGACAACGGGCGCACAAAGCTCCTTTTACGGCAGAGAGCCAAGTTATTCGATCGCCGGTTCGCGGCCTGAGGGCCAGGAACTCCTCCTCGACGGAGCCAACATTCAGGGGTTTTGGAATCACGGCGCCGGCAACAGCATCATCGGAACCTCGCTCGGCGTCGAAGCCATCGGTGAGTTCCAGGTTCTGACCAATTCTTACAGCGCTCGCTTCGGCGGCAGCGGCAGCGTCATGAACGCGACCACGAAGTCAGGCACCAACACCTTTCACGGCAGTGTGTATGACTTCTTCCGCAACAATGTCCTCGACGCCCGCGATACCTTCAACACAACCGATTCGCCGATGAATCCGTATCGACAGAATCAATTCGGCGGAGCTGTAGGCGGTCCTATCAAGAAAGACAAGCTATTCTTTTTTGTAAACTACGAGGGCATCCGAAGGCTGCGCGGATTCACTCTGCTTCCTACGGTTCCTGATTCCGAAGCCCGACTCGGAGTCCTTCCCGCCTGCGTAGTCAATCCGGGGAGCGGTTGCGATACAAAGCCTGCGGTCGCGCTTCCCTTGAATTTCACGTCGCAAGCCATCATGGCACTTTACCCGACAGGGGGCGTCAGCGCCGTGGAACAGTTCCTCCCAGGTGGAAAGAACGGAGTTTGCGCTTTCCCCGGCCAATCCCCCCAGAACTGCGGGCCCAGCGGAGTAGACCA
The DNA here is from genome assembly GCA_963752925.1 of uncultured Acidobacteriota bacterium. Lineage (GTDB taxonomy): Bacteria > Acidobacteriota > Terriglobia > Acidiferrales > UBA7541 > Palsa-295. The sequence goes on from CAVVZY010000001.1 coordinate 360,553, forward strand.
GATCACAGTCAATTCGCCTGAGCCGGCGAACGAAGACTACATCAATACTCGATGGGACTACGTCCTTTCCGAAAGCAATACGATTTTTGGGCGCTATGTCTTTGACAACGGATCGCTGGTGGATCCAACCGTCTCGCCCGTGGGGCTTTACCCGGAAACGTCGCAGGGTCGGAATCAATATGTCACCATCGGCGATAAGAAAGTCTTTTCATCGAATCTGATCAACGATGCTCGGTTTACCTTCACGCGTTCGAAGATGCGTGCATTTGTGACCGGGGAGAATCCGGTCTTGCAGTTTTTTAGCTTCTACGGAGAGAACAGGCAGGACGGCACTGTAGTCGTTAGTGGGGGGCCTACGCCGATCGGGCCTAGCGCGTTTACCCCGGACTTCGAACTTCAAAACGTATTCTCTCTAAACGACGACGTTTTCTGGGTCCATGGGAAACACTCCTTTGAAATCGGCGCGGAGTTTCGAAGGCTGCAAAGCCCGCTGGCGAACGGATTCTTTGAGGATCAGGGCTGGAACTTTCCGAGCTACGCGAGCTTCATAGAAGGCATGCCGATTGCAGCCGGCCCTCCCATCACCCTACTTGGCGCGCTTCCGGGACGAGCGAACTCCTACAGAAGCTTTCGGGAATCGGACTTGTTCCCCTACATCCAAGACACCTGGAAAGTATCGCGGACTGTAACTGTGAACTTGGGACTGCGCTACGACTTCATCTCGAATCCTGTCGAAGCCCACAACTTGCTTTGCGCGTTTATCGACCCGAGCAGCCCATCCACGACGGGTTGCACGCCGGTTTCACATGCGTTCGGTTCCAATCCCTCGGTGAAGAGTTTTGATCCGCGTGTTGGGATTGCCTGGGATCCGTTTCACAATCACAAAACTTCGATCCGGGCCGGAGCCGGCGTTTTTCACGACCCGATCCAAGTACGGAACTACCATCCAGCGTACATTTTCGCCGGACCGTTTCAGACTGCCGTGTCGTTGTGCGTTTTTGGCGGCCCACCCTGCAGTTACCCGACGCCGTTCCTCGGCATCACCTTTCCCATTCCGACGATCGGCGAAGCCTTGGAATACGATCCGCGCGTGACCCCGTTTGTATTCCAATACAATTTTGGAGTTCAGCGAGAGATATTCAAGAACACGGTCTTCAGTCTCTCGTATGTCGGTTCGAGGGGATACTACTTGATGGTTCAGAATGATTTGAATCCGGAAATCCCCACGATTGTGAATGGACAACCGACGTTCCCAAACGGACCACCGGCATTCCCAGGCGGGCCGCCCACAGCACCAGCGAGAAATAACCCCAATCTTGGGAGCATCGCTTTCAACAAACCGGACGGTTCGTCTTGGTACAACTCCTTGCAGGCGTACCTGACGCGCAATCTTGGCAAGAATTTGCAGTTTCAGGCGTCCTACACGTATTCCAAGTGCATAGACTACGGCTCGGTGGCCTTCGGATTGGAGGCTGGGAACAGCGGCCAGCAAGCGCAATCTGACCCCTACAACCTTGCCCGCGACAAGGGCGTCTGCGACTTTGACGTGCGCCACAATTTCGTTGCGAACACAGTCTATCGGTTACCCATTCAAGGCAACCGATGGGTAGAAGGTTGGCAAGTGAGTGGCATCGTGACGGCACGTACCGGAACTCCTTTCAGCATCCAGGATGGACTCGATCAGGCGAACCTGAACAACCCAGCTGGTCAGCCGGGCGAAAGGCCCAATCTGACCGGGGAAAGCATCGCGCCGCCCGGAGGGAGAAGTGTGCGCACCCTTTGGTTCAACCCCGGCGCCTTCACGCTACAGCCTTTCGGTACGCTCGGCGATTTACGCAGGAATACTCTATTCGGCCCCGGATTTGTCGACCTCGATACATCCGTGACGAAAGTCACTCGGGTCACTGAGAGCACGAATCTCGAATTCCGAGCGGAAATTTTCAACCTCTTCAACCATCCGAACTACGGACTGCCGGTTTCGGTGCTAACGAGCCCGAACTTTGGCAGAATCTTGGGCACGGCCGGAAACTCCCGGCAAATTCAGTTCGCGCTCAAGTTCAGCTTCTAGGGCCGTCATTGGGAATCGGGGCGCGAACGCGTCAGAGATTGGTGGATCGCGTTCGTTGTCCCTTCGGGATGACAATCGCAGTCGGATTGTCAGGTTGCAGCACCAAAGGGAGTAAGTGCGGCACCCACCCCACTTACGAGTTCCCTTTTTGACTGGGGAGCCGAGATGGCGCAACCACCCCCGCGCTTAGCGGCTCCCCTTTTGCTTTTCGTGCGCGGAGCAACGCTTGTCGGAGGTGCGTACGACTCGATGAGTAAGTACAAAAAAATTCTGCCGGTTATGTTCATCCTCTCGTGGCTCGCCGCACCCGCCAATGCCAGCCAAGGCGCCGGCACGGCGGATTCGGCTCTCGAGTCAGGTGCCGCGGATCGCTGTGCCCAGCTCGCAACGACGAAGGCCAATTGGCCCGACGCGACCACACATATCGAGCGGTCCGCGTGGCACGAAGACGGGTCGCAGGTAACTGTTCCGATGGGGCCGCCGGTGACGCTCCCCGCCCACTGTGAGCTAACCGGGGTCATGCAAGAGCGCGTGGGGGTGGATGGGCAGCATTACGCGATCCGTTTCCGCCTGCGCCTGCCCATTCGATGGAACGGGAAGTTTCTATTCGAAGGTGGAGGCGGTACTGAGGGAGACTTGGGCAGTGCAATCGGTGCCACCGTTCCGGGAGCGCCACCGGCTATCGCTCAAGGCTATGCGGTTGTTTCTCAGGACTCCGGACACGACAACGCGACGAATAGCGTCCCGAGCCGCGGCGGCAATGTCGCCTTTGGTTTTGATCCTGAGGCGCGGGCCAACTACGGCGGAGCTTCTCTCCGATTGGTCGCCGAAACTGCCAAGGCGATCATTCATTCCTACTATGGCCGGCCACCCGAGCGTTCCTATTTCGTGGGGTGCTCCAAGGGTGGCCAGGAAGGTATGGCCTTTGCGCAGCGGTTTCCAGACGAATTCGACGGCATCGTTGCGGGCGCACCGGGATTCTCTCTGCCCCGTGCCGCCCTTGCGGAAGCTTGGGACACCCAGGCATTTGGCAGTTTGGTTGCAGCAGGAGACGCAAAGAGTTTCGACGCAAAGTTGCTTCCGACGAGCTTCAGCGACGCGCAATTCCGAGTTGCCCGCGATGCTGTCCTTGCCGCGTGCGATGCTGATGACGGAGTGCAAGACGGCATCACGGCAGCATTCGAGTCTTGCACGTGGCGACGGGTCGTCAAAGAACTGAAACGCAGAAACTGTTCCGCGTCGAGGGCTGACTCATGTTTGAGCGATGCGCAGATTAACGTGCTGGGGCGGGTCTATGCGGGTCCAAAGAGCAGTGCTGGCAAATCGCTCTATTCCGATTGGCCGATCGATGCGGGCATGGGAAGCGGCAGTTGGCGCATCTGGAAAATTGGTCCGCCGGCGGGCGGGTTCCCAGGCATCAACGTGGCGATGGGCGGGCCAGCGCTTGCTGCGATCTTTACCACGCCGCCGACGCCTTTGCATGCAAATCCGCAGGCCGCCCTCGAGTTCGCGCTTGGTTTCGATTTCGATCGCGACGCGCCGAAAATCTATGCGACCCAACCCCCTTTTGAGCGTTCCGCATGGAGTGACATCGCGGCTCGCTCACCCCATTTGGAGAAATTCCGTGCACGCGGTGGAAAAATGATCGTGCCGCAGGGGGCATCCGATCCAGTGTTCTCGTTGAACGACACACTCGCCTGGTACCGCGACGTAGATAAGCTCAACGGTGGATCCGCCGCGGACTTCGTCCGCGTCTTTCCGGTGCCGGGCATGGCCCACTGCAATGGTGGCCCGGCGACGGATCAATTCGATGCCTTCGGGGCGATAGTCGATTGGGTGGAGAAAGGATCGGCTCCGGATCGAATCATCGCGAAAGCGGGCACCAACAGCCCATGGCCAGGGCGCACCAGGCCCTTGTGCCCGTACCCGCGGGTGGCTCGATATGTGGGCTCCGGCAGCGTCGACGATGCCGCGAATTTTGTTTGTCGGCGCTAAGCCATGGACGCGACGTAGCGGTGCGAGCGCATACGCGCTGCTGATCAATGAAGTCAGTGAAGGGAAATAGGCAATGGTCGGCCGACCCACGGATTAGGGGAGCAACTCGCTGGTGAGTGGAAGGATTGTAGCCATGGGTCCAATAAATGATCCAAGAGGAGCGAGCGGTATCCGATTGGACTGGAGCTGAGAAGCCGTGAAAGTCGAAGATGTGATTTTTCGAGCGATGGCAAAGAAAATTACCTGGTCGCAGGCGGCCGAGGTCTTAGGAATATCTGAACTTACGATGCTTCAGCGGTTGGCCCGCTACAAACAGCGAGGCTATGACCCGCGTTGGCAACGAGGGCGCCCCAAGACCGGCCTGGCGCTGGTGCATCTCGCGATCGCCGAGAGAATCCTGGCCCTCTACCAACAGAATTACGTGGGATTCGATATAGGCGACTTCCACATGAAGTTGAAACAAGTCCACGGCATAAGCGTGGACTACTCGTGGCTAGAACTTGCTCTCCAAGGAGCCGGTTTATTAGATAACGGTTCGAGAAACCGCCGCCAGAGTCCGGACCATTAGCATTCCGATGGTGCCGGCAATCAGGTCGCGGTCGACGAACGGTTCAGTCTTTGAGCGTTGTCGTCGATGATGATGGACGGAGCCTTGGTGAACCTGCTGCCCGTGCACATCGTTTGGCGAAAGGATGAACAGGCGAAAGTTTGGAAAGACAGGAGATCTTCTGCACATGACGCAAGACTTCAAAGGCATTCTACCGCTCAGCCCGAAATCATCGAAGCGGGGCAACAGTGGATTCCGCCCGAGTAGGGGGAAGCGATAGGGTCGCCAGTCCCAAGCATGCGGTAGGCAGGTCGTAGGCTCCCAGACGCGAGCTAATCGATAAGACCTTGCGCGGATGGACGTGCGGCGACGGGTAGTACAACCTGGAAAGTGGCGCCGACGCCTGGAGCAGATTGGACATCGATCGTCCCGCCGTGGTCTCTAATAATGGCCAGGCAAATTGTTAGGCCGAGTCCGCTGCCGCTGGGCCGCTTCGTGGTGAAAAACGGATCGAATATCTTAGCTATGTTTTCCGGGGGTATGCCGACCCCATCGTCTGCAAGACTCACAACAACATCGCTCTCCTTGGTAGTGCTCAGCGAAATCGTCAGACTACCTTGATTGCGCGCTGCGCTAATCGATTGCTCCGCGTTCGCAATGATGTTCGAGAAAGCTCGCACGAGAAGCTCTGGGTCGCCTTCCACCGATGGAAGGTCTTCAGACACTTCGAATTTCACGCCGATATTCTTCTCCGTCAGTGTCGTGTGGTGGGAGCGTAACGCCCGCTGCATCAGGTCCTTCAAACAAAGCTTTGCGTGACTTCGCGACGATCGCTGCGAGAATATGAGCAGACTCTGAACAATGCTGGATGCGCGGCGCGCGTGTTCGTGGATCATAGTCGCGCGTCTACAGCTGGTCTCATCGGCAGCCTGTTGGCAGAGCAGATCGCTCACGCCGAGAATGGCCGTAATCGGATTGTTGAGTTCGTGCGCCGCGCCGAGCGTCATCTCACCCATTGCCGCGAGTTTCTCCTTCTGAGCGAGCCGGCGCTCCATCTCGCGTCGTTTCGTGATGTCGACCAAGGTTCCCTGGATTCGCTCAATCCTTCCTGACATGTCTTTCAGGGCAAACCCAGAAGCGAGGCAGGCAATCCGCTGCCCACTCTTCGTGAGCAGAATGATATCCATGTCCTGAAAAGAGCCGTCGTGCGAAAGGCGCTGCATAAAGGCCTTTCTCCCAACGCGGTCTTTGTATATTTCGGAGAAATTGTGCGACTGCAGTTCCTCCTTACTGTCGTAGCCGAGCATGCGTACAAGTGCCGGATTCGCGTCGAGTATTTCGCCTGACGGTGAAATGAAGAAAATTCCTTCGCGAATCGATCCAAGAAGTTCATCAAGGAGAAGACCGGAGTTGCTTTGAGGCACGTCGCCACGCACTATTTGTTCGTTCTGGCTGCGACGTGTAGATGCGGAGTCTGCGCGTCTGCCGGGTGGATGTGCACGGTCTTTCGACATGGAAGGCTCCGACTGCTTCTTATTGCGTGGAAAGGACTAGCCTGAAAACAGACTCATCCCCCACTGTATCGAAGAAAAGCGTGACGGAGCACACAGAACTTCGTCCGAGTGCCTACATCGTCATCTTGTAGGGACGGACGCTGTTCGTTTGGGCAGATCCGAAAATGTGATTTGACCGCAAACGAATTTAGGAGAAACCATTCCACGGTCACGATGAACACTCGGGAGACTGTGGCTGCAGTCCCCCGCCTGATCAGACTTCAGGTAAATGCACGAAGCAACTCTTGACATGGATTTGAAGCTGATGCTACGGTTTCGCGGCAGCGGCAGAGATCAGAGAAGCCGCCCAAGATTGAATCTCTAGCTTCTTAGGCTCGACGAGCTATAGATCCGTTTTGGGCGGCTTTTTGTTTGGAAAGGCCTCAGCGGATCGACGAACGACTATCTGCACTTGCTCCCAGTGCGACGTGCGAGGAATCAAGGGCAGAACCTCCTGGGCGGTCACATTCGGTAAATGGGAATTCTGATGAAGGTTAGTTTTGGATTTCGCGCACGGTCGTGCCGAAGTACATAGTCCGATAGTCGAGCGTCATGGTGCGTTGACCAATCGATGGAGGCGGGCAGCTTTAGTCTGTAGAGATAACGTCGAGACGCTGGAGGCTTTTCCGGGGTGAACCTCCGAATGGAAATGTTCAAACCGAGAGCTTTGCGAATACCGAAGGGCCGATCTAGCGTAACTCGAGGACTCTTTCTCAGAGTCTTTGTCGTCGGCCGTCGAGGATTGAGATGAGGCGACGCACAGAGGTTCGGGACCGAATTGGGGGAACGACGTTCGACGTTTGCGTTATTGGAGGGGGTGCCACGGGCGGTGGATGTTCATTAGATTCGCAACTCCGAGGCATGAGAACGGTGTTGGTGGAGGCAGGAGATTTTGCAAGTGGTACTTCTTCAGCCTCAACAAAATTAATCCACGGCGGAGTTCGATATCTTGAACAGGCCGTGAAGGGCTTGGACGTCCATCAGTACCGGCTCGTAAGACACGCTCTTCGAGAGCGACTTAACATGCTGCGCAACGGGCCCTTTCTCTCGCGTCCGATCGAGTTTCTCGTCCCTTGCTTTAGCTGGTTTAGCGTCCTGTATTTTGCGATCGGTCTCAAGCTCTATGACTGGCTCGCCGGGAGTGCCCGATTGTCTAGCAGCAAGTTTGTCCCGAAGTCGAATGCCGTAGAGCGCATGCGTACTCTCGATCCGAGTCACATCGTAGGAAGCGTTTCGTACACCGACGGCCAGTTTGATGACGCACGCTACGCCATCGCGCTTATCGAGAGCATGGCAGAAGCCGGCGGCGAAGCTCTAAATTATGCGCGGGTGGTGGGTTTTGAGAAGAATTCGGGGGGCAAACTGACTGGAGTGGAAGTCGAGGATCAATTATCACAAACGAGATTCACGATCAGGGCACGGGCGTTTGTAAATGCTACTGGGCCATGGTCCGACAGCATTCGCCAACTCGCCACAGTTGGCGCGCAGACTCGAATGCGATTGAGCAAGGGAGTACATATTCTACTGCCCCTAGAGGTATTGCAGTCCCGCGATGCACTTCTAATTCCGAAGACCGAGGATGGCCGGGTTCTCTTTGCGCTTCCATGGTTCGACCGATTGCTCGTCGGAACGACGGAAAAAGAACTGGTGGATCATGAGGAGCTATATGTTACCCGGGACGAAGTAGACTATCTCTTGCGTCACCTCAATAGATATTTGACGGCACCAGTTGGGCGCGGGCAAGTCGTATCGGCATTCGTTGGTGTTCGACCCCTTTTGAGTGCGGGCAAGTCCGGAGACACACAGAGCCTCTCGCGTGACTACGAGGTGGAAGTCGATCAACTGAGCGGTCTCATAAGCGTCATGGGCGGTAAGTGGACGACGTATCGTGCCATGGCTGAAGATACGATCAACGTCGTTCAGGAATTTCTTGGCGAGCCAGTCACTTCCAGCGAAACGGGGGAATACTTGCTTTCTGGTGCTCGTGGCTGGAACCCGGAGTACTGGAGAACTCCCATTCGCGAGTACGGCGTTACGCAATCCGCCGCACAGCACCTTGTACAAAAGTTTGGCACACATGCTGGTCGAGTTCTTGCTCTCACAAGGGTGGATCCCAGCCTGGGTTTGCTCCTGCTTGATGGATTTCCAACGTTGCGCGCGGAGGTCTTGTATGCCGCCCGCTACGAGATGGCAACGACGATCGAGGACGTGCTCTTGCGGCGGTCGGGTCTGCAACTGTCAAGCTGGACCGGCGCTATCGCGGCCGCGCCACTAACGGCTTCGATCTTGGCGGGAGAGCTCAACTGGAACCCTGAGTTCACACGAACTTCGATCGAACGGTACGTCAAGAAGATCAACCATCTGATTTCTACAGCTGGGCTCGCGGACAGTACTACCTACGCTTGATGTTCGAGTGGTCGGGAGTTCGCTTGGGAGGGAATCGCGATGACCGCTTATCTGGGGGCGATTGATCAGGGTACGACGAGCACTCGTTTCATCGTGTTCGATCGCTCGGGTCGCATCGTTTCCGCTGCTCAAAAGGAGCACGAGCAGATCTATCCCAGCCCCGGATGGGTCGAACATGACCCAGAAGAAATCTGGCATCACACGCGAGAGGTCATTCGTGCCGCGATGCAACAGGCGGGACTGCTCGCCCGCGACCTTGCGGCTATCGGCATTACAAATCAGCGCGAAACGACAGTCGTGTGGAATAGGAAGACAGGGCGCCCCGTTTACAATGCTCTCGTCTGGCAGGACACTCGCGTTGAAGATGCAGTGGCGCAGTTTTCAAGCAGCGGCGGACAAGACCGATTTCGTAAGAAGACGGGTCTCCCGTTGGCGACTTATTTTAGCGGTCTGAAAATCCGTTGGATTCTCGATCATGTGGAGGGCGCTCGCAAACAAGCGGAGACCGGAGACCTATTGTTTGGGACCATCGACACCTTCCTGCTATGGAACCTGACAGGTGGCTCCGAGAACGGGATTCACGTCACCGATGTGACGAATGCTAGCCGCACACAGCTGATGGATTTGGAGAACCTTCGCTGGGATCAAGAGATTGCTGGTATTTACGGGATTCCGGAGAGGATTCTGCCAAGGATAGCCTCCAGTAGTGAAGTTTACGGCACGTCTAAAATTGAGCCGATTAAGGGTGTCCCGATTGCCGGAATTCTCGGTGACCAGCAAGCGGCTCTCGTAGGCCAGACATGCTTCGAGGTCGGATCTGCGAAGAACACCTACGGTACAGGTTGTTTCCTGCTAATGAACACTGGCGAGCAGTTGTCACACTCGAAGCACGGACTGATTTCGACGGTGGCTTACAAACTGGGATCGCGACCCGTGCGATACGCGCTCGAGGGGAGCATCGCGATTGCCGGCGCACTTGTTCAATGGATGCGCGATAACCTAGGAATCATCGACAAGAGTTCTGACATCGAGACGCTCGCCCGGACCGTGAAAGACAATGGCGGTGTTTATTTTGTCCCGGCCTTTTCCGGGCTGTACGCTCCCTATTGGAAGACTTCCGCACGGGGTGTCATCACGGGACTAACGCGCTACGCAAACAAAGGACATTTGGCTCGAGCCGTCCTTGAGGCTACGGCTTTTCAAACTCGGGAAGTCATCGAGGCGATGGGCAAGGATTCGGGAATACCGATCAAGGTGCTTCGCGTCGATGGCGGGATGGTTGAGAATGATCTCCTGATGCAGTTCCAATCAGACATACTTAATCTTCCGGTTGTGCGACCGGAAGTCAAAGAAACTACAGCTCTGGGAGCCGCTTACGCTGCGGGACTTGCGGTGGGATTTTACGCGGACATGGAAGGTCTCGTGACCAATTGGAGCGTTGATCGAGAATGGATTCCGCGGATGGACGAGTCCTCGCGCGAACAGCTTTATCGATTGTGGAAGAAGGCGGTAACGCGCTCTTTTGATTGGGCTGTCTAGAATCTCGCCGCAGTCGATAAGTCGTCGAAAGTCTTGAATGACAATCGAAGAACGAACTAGGCAGTTCACAACTTTCCTTGATCACGCGCGGGTAATCCCCGCCGTCAGGGCGCCGGAATCAGTGCCAGCAGCACTCGCCTCACCGAGCGTCGTTGTGTACTTCCTGCGCGGTACGCTCGAAAGCATCCCTGTCATGACTGAACTGGTACTGAAAAGAAATAAGATCCCGATTGTCAACCTCGACCTGGCGCAGGGTCTCGCCCGCGACGCCGTCGCCGTCGGATATCTGGCGAGTCGAGGCGTAAGAGGAATTATTTCGGTTCATGATGAGCCATTGCGCGCGGCGCGGTCTCTCGGTTTATTCGCAATTAAGCGCTCGTTCCTCATTGATTCGGGAGCGCTGAAGAGCACTGCGCATTCTCTGCGGCAATTTCTTCCTGATGCGCTTGAGATTCTGCCTGCTGCTGTTGGTCCTCTGATTCTTCCGACCCTGGCCGAGGCGCACTACGAAATACCAGTGATCTGCGGGGGCTTGGTGAGTTCAATGAAGCAAGTCGAAGAACTGGTCGGACAGGGAGTGCATGCGGTTTCGGTGAGCGATGAAGCCTTTTGGACCGTCTGAACCGGCCAAGATTTCAGATCGAACTTAGAGATAAGTCTTGACATCGTTTTTGCGCCGATGCTAGGGTCTCGCGCAAGCGGCAGAGATCAGAGAAGCCGCCCAAAATCGGATTTTCGGCTTTCGAACGAGGAAGCTGCAGACCCGTTTTGGGCGGCTTTTTGTTTGTCCCGATCATTTTTTCCGCGCGGCATACGGTGGCGCTGGTTGTCCACTGTCCGCGGAGGCTGATTGCAGGCGGCCAAACCGATTCTGACTAGCGGGTGGGTTAACAGAGGGAATGCGATGAAAACGTGAATTGGACGGGCGATGTCGAAGGGTTCGTCATCGCGTGCGCGCTCTGCCTTGAAAGGTGTCCTGAGGTGCGCATCGGGTGTGTAACGAGCGCCTAGCCCTGAGATTCGCTCTATCGGAATGCAGAACTTGTGTCGCCCACAGAGACATCAGGAGCCTATTCAAATAGTGGGAGCCGGCAAAGCAAGGAGCGGGAGATGAAACGACGTGTCTTTCTGAATCACGCGGCATATTTTGGAGCGGCGGTTGCTGCGAGCTTCCCATTTCGTTTTGCGTTGGCTCAGGACTCACCCGGCCTCACCGTCGAGACAGTTTCTGGCAAGGTGCGAGGAACAGAGAATACTGGAATCTATGCGTTTAAGGGTATTCCCTACGGTGCACCTACCGGTGGAAAGATGCGATTCCTCCCGCCGGGCAAGCCGGCACCTTGGCCAGGAGTTCGTGAAGCAACTCACTTCGGCCATCAGTGTCCTCAAAACATGAACTATGTCGAAGTATTGGCTCCGCAGGCGAACGGTGAGGCAGAAGGATATGACGAGGATTGTCTTTGCCTTAACGTTTGGACGCCGGGGCCTAACAGCAATCGCAAACGACCGGTCATGTTTTGGTGCCACGGCGGAGGATTCGCGCAAGAGAGTGGCAGCTGGCCCTGGGTATTCGGCGAAAATCTGGCACGACGCGGTGATGTCGTGGTCGTTACGATCAACCATCGACTGAACTTGTTCGGTTATTTCCATCTTGGCGATCTTGGCGGCGAAAGATACGCGGCGTCCGGGAATGCAGGAATGTTGGATTTAGTCGCTGGACTTGAATGGGTGCGTGACAATATCGAGCGCTTTGGCGGAGATCCGGAAAATGTAACGATTTTTGGCGAATCCGGCGGCGGTGCCAAAGTAAGCACGTTGCTCGCGATGCCGGCCGCAAAAGGACTCTTTTCTCGCGCGATAATCCAAAGTGGTCCGGGTCTTAGAGTAAATACGCGGGACGATTCCGGCGTGCTGACGCAAGCCATGCTGAAGGAGCTCGCAGTTTCTCCGAGCCACATCGATGATTTGCAGACGATGCCTGCCAGCCGGTTGCTTGCCGCCATGCGAACAGTTATGCCGAAGCCAGTTCCAGGGAGAGGCGGCTTTGGCCCCGTACTTGATGAAAGGATTTTGCCTGCTCACCCGTTCGATCCGCAGGCTTCCGCGATATCAGCGCACGTGCCGATCCTTGTTGGATGCAACTCACATGAGCAGACATTCTTTTCATTGACGGATGAGCCGGCATTTAATCTTTCAGAGGTCGAGCTCCAGCAACGAGTTGTGACCATGGTGGGTGAAGGCAGAGCCAACCGCGTTATCGATACTTACAAGCGAAGCTATCCTGGTCAGAGCTCAAGTGAACTATTTTTCCTGATTGGGACCGATCGCTTAATGCGAATTAACTCAATTCGATTAGCGGAACGAAAGTTTGAGCAGCGCAAAACTTCTGTATACATGTACCTCTTTTCCTGGCACTCCGCTGCGCTGGGCGGAAAACTACGCGCGCCCCACACCGTGGAAATCCCCTTCGTTTTCGATAACACGGATACGCCGCTTGTGATGACTAAGGGCGGCCCGGAAGTGAAGCATCTTGCGGCTCTTACGAGCGAGGCCTGGATACAGTTTGCTAGAATCGGGAATCCAAACCACAAAGGCCTTCCAGATTGGAAGGCTTATGATACCGCACAACGCGCAACGATGATTTTTGACACCAATTGCACAGCCACCAGCGATCCAGGGAGCGCGGCGCGGCAGCTGTGGTCAAGTTTGTAGCGCAGACGTCTTGATTCATTTGCTTCGCGAACTTCAGAACCGGGACTTGAGCGTTGATGGAATCTAGGTATCTGCCGCCAATAGTCCGCGGCAGGAGACTGCAGCCGCGTCGATTTCAAGTGGAGGTCGACTCATGAGGTTGGTGCAGAGTGGTTTGCGATTCGCTTCGCTGATCGTCGTACTCTTTGCGTTTGCCTGGCTCGGACCTCAAATGCAAGGGGCCCCAGAAGCTGTTCCCGGGCGAGGGACAGTGCAGCACATTAAAGTATACGGAAAGTCTCTAGAAGGAAATCTTGAAGGTGACTCCCCCGAGCGCGACGTCTCAGTCTACCTGCCTGCGGGTTACCAATCTCATCCCAAACAACGCTATCCGGTTATCTACCTCTTACACGGATTCACGGACAACGACGCAAATTGGTTCGGTGCCACTCACGTATTCGTGGATGCGCCGGCGGCGATTGACAAAGCGTTCTTTAGTGGCTCGGCGCGTGAAATGATCCTAGTGATGCCGAATGCTTACACGCTTTATCAGGGCAGTATGTACTCAAATTCCATAACGACAGGTAACTGGGAGGACTTCGTTGTGCGGGACCTCGTTTCCTATGTTGATAGCCACTATCGGACAATACCGGCTCGTGAAAGCCGCGGTCTCGCGGGTCATTCTATGGGCGGATACGGCACGATTCGGCTGGGAATGAAGTTCCCTGAGGTGTTTTCCAGCATTTACATCCTAAGTGCTTGCTGCTTGTCTCCGAATCCGAGCGTGGAAGGGCCGGCTATTCCGGGAATCGAAGCGATCCCAAGCGCTGCGGAGGTTGCGAAGGGAGACTTTGCAACCCGAGCTGTCTTCGCGTCGGCGGCGGCATGGTCCCCCAATCCGGACAATCCGCCGTTCTTCCTTGATCTTCCGTGGGTAAATGGCGAGCGCCGTCCGATAGTTGGTTACAAATGGACGGCCAATGCCCCTCTAGCAATGATCGACCAGTACATCACGAATCTAAGAAAACTTAATGCGATCGGAATGGATATCGGTACGCAAGATCCCGGTTTGGTGGCCATGCAGGAATTGGACAAGGTTCTGACTTCGTACAAGATCCCCCATAAATTTGAAACATATGACGGCACGCACATTAGTAGAATCGGCGAGCGCCTTGAAACAAAGGTCTTGCCTTTCTTTTCAAGTAGTTTGTCTTTTGCGTCAAAGCGACACTAATCGAGCGGGCACAAGTCTATGGAGACAATTCGAAATGACGTCACCATTCCTTGGAGAGTTGTTGGGTACTCTCGTTCTGGTTTTGCTGGGTGACGGCGTCGTCGCGAGCGTCGTTCTCAAGAAGTCGAAGGCCGAGGGTGCCGGTTGGATGGTTATTGCGACCGGGTGGTGCTTTGCTGTGATGGCTGGGGTTTTTACGGCGATCGCTTGCGGCAGCAACGACGCGCATTTGAATCCCGCGGTTACGCTCGGTTTCGCGATCATAACGGGAAATTACTCCAAACTAATCCCGTATCTCGCGGCGCAGATGCTTGGCGCGTTTTTGGGTGCGGTCCTTGTGTGGATCCACTTCTTGCCGCATTGGCGGGAGACACCCGATGCGCCGGTTAAGCTTGCGGTTTTTTGCACGGCGCCGGCAATTCGAAACGTCTTCTCAAACCTCGCGAGTGAAATTATCGCTACGTTCGTGCTGGTATTCGTTGCAGCATCCATCTTTTCCAAGGCTGTCGCGTCGAATGCTGGACTGACCGGAGGACTGGGAGGCTATCTGATTGGTGCCCTGGTTTGGGGCATTGGTCTTTCGCTTGGAGGAACAACTGGGTACGCCATCAATCCTGCTCGCGATTTCGCCCCCCGAGTTGCTCATGCGATTCTGCCGATTGCAAATAAGGGATCATCTGACTGGGCGTACTCTCCCATTCCGATATTCGGTCCGCTTATCGGTGGCGCTTTGGCAGGAGCGCTAGTTCGGTTTCTGGCCTTCTAGATGATTTGATGAAGCAGGCAGAATCACTGTGAGAAAAATGGAGACAGAAACCCGGGCAAACGATGCAGGAGGGAACACTTGAAGAACGCCAAACGATTGAATTTCCCAATAGATCGCCGCACGCTGCTGAAAGGCTCGATATTGGGAGGAGCTGCCGCGATCGTGCATAGACTTTTTGCTGAAACGCCCCGGAAAGTCGCTCTTGCGGACGCAGGCCAAGTTATTGAGACGACCTCAGGCAAAGTCCGTGGCACGACAGCTAACGGTATCCATATCTTCAAAGGCATACCCTACGGCGCCTCAACCACCGGAAAGAACCGCTTCATGCCGCCCGCTAAGCCTGAATCCGTGGGCCGGCGTGCTCGACGCTCTCGAATACGGCCACTCCGCTCCGCAGACGATTCCCGGTGCGCCCGGCATTCTCGCTGGTGCGGATTTCATGGCTTCCACGTCGAATCCTGCGGGAATCGACGAAGGCGAGGATTGTCTCGTTCTCAACGTTTGGACGCCGAGTGTGAAGGATAACCATAAGCGCCCGGTGATGGTCTGGTGTCACGGAGGCGCATTCACTTCTGGCTCCGGCTCCGCTCCTCTGTATGACGGTGCGAATCTTGCGCGTCGTGGCGATGTCGTGGTCGTCACAATCAATCACCGCCTCGGCCTGCTCGGCTATACCTACCTCGGTCACGCTAGCGACTTGTTCAAGGTCTCCGGCAACGTCGGCATGCTCGATATCGTGGCCGCGCTGGCCTGGGTGCGTGACAACATTGCCAATTTCGGCGGCGATTCAAGGAGGGTCCTCATCTTCGGAGAATCGGGCGGCGGTCAAAAAGTGTCCACGCTTCTCGCTATGCCTCCGGCGAAAGGACTTTTCAATCGAGCCGTCATCGAAAGCGGCCCAGGCGTGAAGATGAATTCGCTAGACTACGCGACAAAAGTCGGCGACATGGTCCTAGCCGAGCTTGGCATCAAGCCTGATAGCATCATGGACATGCAGTCCCTGCCGCTCGAGCGGATTATGGCTGCGCAGGGTGCCGTCAACCGCAAACTTGGCGGCTTCATACCCGGGATGATCGCGGGTTTCTCGCCTGTCGTTGACGGAGTCTCGCTCCCGCAGAATCCTTTCGATCCGGTCGCACCGGAAGTCTCCGCGGATGTACCCGTTCTCATCGGTTTCAATCGCACCGAACTGACGCTTTTCGCCGCCGGCGATCCCGCCGTGTTCACACTCGACGAGGCCGGCTTACACCAACGCGTCCAATCTCTCCTCGGCGACCACGCGGAAGCGGCAATCCAGGCGTTCCGCAGCGACTACCCAAACGAAAATTTCACGGGCCTCTACTTCCTGATCGCGAGCGCCTATCCCACGGTAGCGTTCACTGCCAAAATCGCCGAACGTCGCGCCGCCATCGGTAAAGCTCCCACGTTCGTCTACGAATTCACCTGGGAGACGCCGATCCTGAAGGGCAAGCTCCGCTCGCCGCACACGATCGAGATGCCGTTCGTCTTCGATAACGTGAGCGACCCGCTCGTGCAAAAGCTCACGGGCAGTGCGCCTGATATCTTCCCACTCGCCGAACGAGTCAGCGGCGCGTGGGCTGCATTTGCCGCAACAGGGAGTCCGAATTCCAAGGGCTTCCCGCGCTGGCCGGCGTACTCAGCCGCGGATCGCAACGTGATGATGATCAACTCGACGAGCGAAGTGGTGAAGGACCCCGCGCGCCAGTCCCGCGAGGTGATCGAAAACATTCTCTTCCCGGCGTAACGTCACGCTATTTGCAATCGAGATCTTCGATTCGTGAATGCCGGTAACCCAGTCGAGAGGTATTGAAGAATGAAAGCTATTTCCTCGCGTACGGTGGTTGGCGTCCTTTGCCTGTTCGGCTTCTGGTTGGTTCAGACGGCATCAGCGGCCCAAGAGCCCGAGGGCAGATCTGCCGGGGCTGGGTCGACGGTTGGCTCGGGGCCTTACAAGGCCATCATGGAAATGGATCCAGGTCTCCCCGGGCACACAGTATATCGGCCGGATGATCTATCGGCGTTGAACGGCACTTCTTTGCCGATCGTCGTCTGGGGTAACGGTGCGTGTGCGAATGCCGGGAATTTCTTCGCACCGTTTCTTACAGAGATTTCTTCATACGGGTATCTTGTTGTCGCCCTCGGTCCAATAGTGCAGTTGAACGCGGCAGGATTCCCACCGGGCCCAGCCGTGCCGCCGAGGCCTCAAGGGTCTGATCCTACTCAACCTCCACCCAATCTGCCTCCGCCAGCGACCCATTCTGTCCAATTGATTGAAGCCATCAATTGGGCTATCGCTGAAAATCAACGTGCCGACAGCAAGTATTATCAGCGGCTGGACAGCAAGAAAATCGGCGTAATGGGCCAGTCTTGCGGCGGTGTACAGGCGATCGAGGTAGCGGCGGATCCTCGCATAACGACCGCCGTGATTTGGAATAGCGGTCTTTTCCCCAAGCCGACCGAAATGGCCGGGGGAAAGTCCATGAGCAAGGATGACCTAAAATCGCTCCATACGCCGGTGGCATACATCAGCGGCGATGCTCAAGACATCGCCTTTGCAAACGCTGACGACGATTTCGAGCGCATCGCGTCCGTTCCGATATTCCGAGGTTATGAAAAGGGTGTCACTCATGGCGGCACCTATCGTCAACCAAACGGAGGCGAGTTCAGCGGCGTCGCAGTTGCCTGGCTGAATTGGCAGCTAAAAGGCGATCAGCGCGCCGGCCTGATGTTTAAGGGAGCGAATTGCGGGCTGTGCGTCAATCCTCGGTGGGTGGTTCGAAAGAAGAATATCGACTGACTTCCGGAGAGTTCTTCTCGTTTTAGACCGATGAAATGGCGCTCTAAGGAACGATCCAGGGCTCAGGCGACAACGCAGTCCAACAAGAGCATTTTCAATAGGAAGTTCATAGCCTAACCCTGGAGATTCCCTTGCGCATCGAAAGGGCACGACATAGCATACGGCTTCTTTGCCCGCGGGTCGGCTGGCGCAAAAGGGTGATGGAGCCGAATTCCGGCAGGAGGACCGCATGTACCGAAAAGTCGTATGTATCGGCGGAAGCGCCGTACTTGTTCTGATCGCCGTCGTGGGTGCACTGCGGGTGGCACCAGCGCTTGGCGATCACTCAAACGTGTCTGCGAAAAAGAGTTGCGATCGTGCGTGCTTGGATGGGTTCGTCGATAGCTATCTCGATGCTCTCGCTGTGAACGATCCGTCGCGCCTGTCCCTTACAGAGACGGTCAAATTCACCGAAGATGGCCAACGGCTGAATCTCGGCGACGGCTTGTGGAATACCGCGACCGGAAGGGGAACCTACAAGTTCTATATGGATGATGTGCAAGCTGGGCAAGTAGGCTTCTTCGGAACGATGCGGGAGGCTGGCGAACCGATTATTGTTTCCCTTCGTTTGAAGATCGAGAATCATAAGATCGCCGAGATCGAAACGATCGTCGTTCGCAATAAGGGCGAAGCCGAGAATCTCGAAAAGCGCGGCCATCCCGATGCTCTCTTTACGGAAACCATTCCTGCCGCCGACCGTGTTTCTCGCGCGGAGCTGGTAAAGACTGCAAACATGTACTTTTCAGGGATGCAGCTCAACGACGGAAAGGGAGACTACCCGTTCACCGACGACTGCGATCGTGTTGAGAATGGCATGGAAGCAACGAACAACCGCGCAGCTAACACCGCCGACGCGGTTGCGGCGCAAGGGAACTCCGTCGACAACGCACGCCGCAGGGCTGATCTGAGCTATTCGCCGGAGTGGGGATGCAAGGAGCAGTTTCAGTCAGGGTTGCTCCATTTTGTGACGAGGATTCGAGATCGCCGCTTTGTCGTTGTCGATCCGGAACGCGGAGTGGCGTTCGCATTCGGTTTCTTCGATCATGCAGCGGGGAAGACGCGCACGTTCCAAATTCCTGATGGTCGCACGGTGACGGTTGGACCTCTTACGCCGTGGACTTGGGAAATGTCAGAAGTGTTTCGGATTGAGCACGGGAAGATTCGGCGGATCGAAGCTGTTTACCAGCGATGTCCCTATGGCATGGGCTCGGGCTGGAGTAGCTGGGAGGATTCGATGTCGACGCGGGGTTCGGTGGTCGCCTTTTTCCGGCAAGAAATGATTTCAGCATCCGAAAGGGGCAGGTCCGGCATGCCAGTCGGAGTAAAGGAGAGGAGTGTGACTGTTCGTCTTGCCGCTGTCAGGATGTTTGTGGTTGCCTTGGCGGTAACTGGCATCTTTGCGAGCGCGGCTTTGTCAGCTCGTCAAGTGAAGGCCGCGGTCGGGAGCCTGCGATCGGGCTTGCCTCGATGGTGTCGTTGATCAGTATTTGGCGGCGCTTCTTGCGCACGATCCCTCTCGCGCGCCGCTCGCGAAAAACGTGAGATTCACTGAGAACGGGCAGATTTTGAAGGTGGGCGACGCTCTTTGGGGAACGATTAGCGGTTTCGGCAAGTACAAATTCTATTTCGAGGATCCGCAAGACGGGCAGGTCGGCTTCTTCGGAACGATCCGCGAAAACGATGTCCCGGCAATTCTCGCGGTCCGCCTGAAGGTGCAGGATCAGAAAATCACTGAAATTGAGACGGTCGTTCCGCGCTTCGACAACACCGACGACAAAGATGGTCCTGAGGAACTCGATACGATGGGCAAGCCGAATCCGGTTTATGCCGAGACCGTTCCCGAAGCAGAGAGAATTCCGAGGCAAAAGATGATCGCCATCGTGAATTCCTATTTCGACGGCCTACAAAAGGCGACAGGCAAAGGAATACCATTCGATCCGAAGTGTGATCGTCTGAATAACGGAGAGCTGACCACGAACAACCATTCAGCGAACTCGCCGATCCTTGCGATGGGTTGTGCGGAGCAGTTCAACAGCGGCTTTTCGAAGTTCATGACTCGAATTCGCGATCGGCGTTTCATGCTATTCGACGAAGAACGGGGATTAATCTTTGGAGTTGTATTCTTCGATCACGCAGGCACGCTGAAGACGGTAACGCTGAAGAACGGCACGACATTCCAGGTCCCTGCTGTTTACCGAAAGCCGACCACGCTCATGGTGGCGGAACTGTTCAAAATCAAGGCCGGCAAGATCCTCAGGATCGACGCGGTGGAGGGGTGGGTCACCTACGGGGTGAAACCGGGCTGGAGCAATTAACACCTTGCGACGATCCGCTCAGACGCGAGTTTCGATAACTCAGAGGAAAGGAACAATCATGCACAGGAAAACGCTTGCTCCCGGGCTAGCGGCAATGTTGCTGATAGTGCTCGGCGCCATTGCGGTCGAGAATAGCCGAGCGGGGATCACGCTGCGCAGCAGCGTACCGGCAACACCGCGTCGTGCGACCGCTCCTGCCTGATCGAATTCGTCGACAGATATCGGTCAGCCCTCCTAGCTCACGACGCGACGCGATTGCCTCTAGCTTCCGACGTCAGATACACGGAGAACACGATATCTTTACCGCTTGGCAACGGCACTTCAGAAAGTGGTCGGAGTATTGGCGGAGACCGCCAAGAGCTCACCTCGGCCCACATTCCGGAAGCGATGGGGGCGGTTGTTGTCGAAGTAATAGGCGTCTCCCGGTCCAAGCACAAAAACTTCAGACTCGACGGTTAGCTCAAGTTTGCCTTTCAGAACCACTCCTGCTTCCTCGGCGTTATATTGGAGTAGCTCCGGTCCCGTCTCTACTCCGGGCTTATATCGTTCCACGATGAACTGGAGTAAGCGGCCTTGGCGTCCCGCAGCAACCTCTCGATAGGAGATTCCTGTTCCCTGGCTCGAAATCTCAACTAACTCTTCCTTCCGGTACACTATCTTGGGCGGTTGCATATTCTGACTGAAAAATTCGCTCAGCCCCGTGCCCAGCGCATCCAAAATCGCCTTCAGTTTCGCCACGGACACACTATTCTTGCCTTGCTCGATTGCCGAGAGAAAACTAACGGCGATCCCCGTGGAACGGCTCAGCGCCCGCAGCGATTGCTTCTTGCGTCCTCGTAGTTCCCGGAGTTGTCTACCCATCTTCTTATTGTCCATAGTTTGCTCCTTCCGAGATCAGAGGAAGACAAGATCAAGACGCTTCGCGTGCCATTCAGAGACCAGTCTGCCTTTTGGGATTCGACTATGCCGATCACGAGGAGCGGCATTCACACAGGCGCAAGAACCCTCAGGCGCCTGGCTCCTCGCCCGGTGCCACAAGACCGTTCGCGCCGCATTCTTGCAGCGCCAATTCGATCGGTCGAACGTGAGTTTCGTGCACGGGGAATACTGGTACCGATTGCCAACCTACGGCTCCGAGACAGTCGCACGGCGCAGCGCAAGTCTATACACGCTGTTTTGAAAGACTCTTCGGATCTTGTTCTACGGTCTAACTGTAACACGAACGCCACAGGGCTCCAGATAACCCAGAAGCATGTGTTGAATTTCCGTCCTGCCATCAGTCGCTTGTGTTCCCTCCTGGCTTTCTCCTGTTTATCGCAGAATTATTCTCCTTGACAGAACAGCTGAGCTATATATGATACGTCGCTATGCGCACAGAACACCCGCTCTATATATGGCACGTTCAGGAAATCTTGGAACGATTTCCTGAGACCCACGGGCTGCTGAAAACGACAGACAAGGTGAGTACGTGTTCTCTGAGCTCCCACCCGCAGCGTGCCATGTGACGGACATGTTGGTCGTCGTCTTGTTTGCAGCGTCAGCCTTGTCACAGACAACGGCCGGGGCGTTCCGGATGGAAAGGAGCACAGAATGAAGACTCGTGAGTGGTTGTTGTTTGCTCTGGCGTGTCTCTTCGCTTGTGCGCCGGCGTCTGCCCAATCCACATTCGGCAGCATCGTTGGCACGGTACAAGATGCGTCTGGCGCTGTGATTTCCGGAAGCGAGGTCGACCTGACAAACGTCGATCACAACGCGACCAGCAAGACAGTGTCCAACGACTCTGGCTTTTACGAGTTCTTGAACCTGAAGCCTGGCAGATACGCGCTGTCGGCTCAAAAGTCCGGTTTTGCGAGCGTGCGCATCGTCGATGTCTTGCTCGACGCACGCCAGGAGAAGCGGGTCGACGTGACGCTCGGCGTCGCCGGCGTGCAACAAACCGTGGAGGTCACGGCCGATGTCAATGTAATCAACACAGAAAACGCTACTATCTCTTCGACGATGAGCAATCAGCAGGTTACGCAATTGCCGTCCAACTATCGGGGAGGATCTACAAGCCCTCTTGCTGCAATCGTCTCCGCGCCTGGAGTTCAGCAGGATGATAGCGGGGCGATCTCGCTGGGCGGCGGTCTCCCATCCATGACCGACTTCACCGTGGACGGCGTGTCCACAGTGAACGTGCGATTGAATGGGCCAAACGCGAACATGTATCCCTCGTCGGAGATGCTCGGTGAGTTTAGGGTATCAGCGATTAACAATAACGCCGAATTCGCAAGCGCTGGCGACGTCACCATCACTTCGAAGAGCGGAGCGAACGCATGGCACGGGGGCTTGTTCGAGTATCTTCAGAATGCGTTCCTAGACGCGCAGACTTATGGCGCCCCGTCTAAGCAGGGCAAGGCGTGGAACACATTCGGAGGAAGTTTCAGTGGCCCCGTGGTGCTTCCGAAATTGTACAACGGCCATGACAAGACTTTCTTTTTCGTGGATTACGAGGGCAATCGCCATCCCGGATCGTCGTTGGTGATCGCCACTGTCCCAACGATGGCGATGCGCCAAGGCAATCTAAATGGCGTCCCTGATGGCACCGACGCCATGGGCAACCCCGTCGTTGTGGGCGACCCCACTGCGCCCCCAGTCATCGACCCTTCCACCGGTAATCCGTTTCCTGGTAATCAGATTCCGATGGGCGAACTCAATTCCGTATCGCAGACACTGCTGAACGTATACTATCCGTCAGTGGGCCCCCTCCCGCCGGGAGGATCGGTCGTAAACGACTACCGAGCCCTGGTTCCTCTTCACAATACGACCAATGGTTATGACATCCGCATAGACCAGTACATTGGATCCAGGAATCAATTGTTTGGGCGGTGGAGCTGGAAGAACCATCCCTATCAGACCCTCACGGGATCCGGGCTGTTGCCCCCGACGACCATAGCGGAATTCGACCGGAGTCTCTTACTCTCTGATAGCTTCACAATCACTCCGAACGTCGTAAATGAGTTTCGGTTTGGCCTCGCCCGGGGAACGGTCAACTCGAACTTCCCAATTCTGGGAACGGATGCCGTCGCGAAACTTGGCCTTACAGGATTGAACTTGGCCAACGCCCACGGTTACGGCGGTTTCCCTGGATTTGATTTCAGCGACGGAACTTCGTTCACGAGCATCGGTTTGGGTAAGCAAGGGCAGATATTTTCGCAGACGATGGAGTTCACCGACAACATCGCTTGGATCAAAGGGAAACACACGATGAAGTTCGGCTTCGATCTTCGCCGGCTAAACTATAGAACGCCGAATAACTTCGCCGCCTCGGATGACTTCGGTTCCAACGTATTTCTTTCTGGTGCCTTTAGCGGAAACGCGTTCGCGGATCTCCTATTGGGCGAGCCTTTCTTGAGCTTCGTTGCAGCCACCGGACCGGTGATTGACGAGACCAGCAACCACTTCGCTTTTTATGCGCAGGATGAATATCGAGTATCGAAGAGCCTGACTCTCACGTTCGGACTCCGGTGGGAATTGCTGCCGCCTTTCAAGGAAAAGTTCGGCGACATAGCCAACTTCAATCCTACAAACGGGGACGTTGTCATACCGGACAACTCAATTCCGGCCGCGGCCGCATTTCTTTACACGATCAACGCTTGTCCAGGAGTTGTTGCGACGCTGCCCTGTACGCATGTGCGGACAGCCAGCGAAGAACACTGGCCTCAGGGATTGCGCTACACCTACTGGAAGAATTTTGACCCGCGGGTCGGCATCGCCTGGCGGCCTTTCGGCAACGATAAGACTGTTTTCCGGGCCGGCTTCGGCATCTATACCATTTCCTCGCTCGGTTCCGTTGCATACCAGCTTGCCGGCATTGCGGCTACGGATGCTCGTTTGTTTTTCGCCTTCCAAGGTCCCGGGAATCCACCGGCCTTCCAATTCCCGCAAGCGCTTCTCGGGGGCGGGGGACTCGACCCGAGCCAAGTCGGGAGCCAAGACTTCATTGAAGGCATGGATCCGCATTTCCGCGATCCCACGTCGGCACAATGGAACGTAACCGTGGAGCGGGAGCTCGGCAAGAACTGGTCAATTCGCTCCAGTTACATTGGCTCGAACGCCTACCGATTGCCGGAGGAAGTCGACCTTAATCAACTTCCACCGACCACGACGCCGTACGATCCGACGTTGAGGCCGTACCAGGATTGGAACAGACTCTTGACCGTCTCGAACATTGCCTTTGCCAACTATCAGGCTTGGGAGACTCAGGTGAATCACCGCTTCGGCGGCGGCCTCTCTTTACAGGGCACCTATACTCTTGCGAAAAACTTGAGTGACGCGAATGGCGATGCCCCCCTCCGCTACTCCGGTGAAGCCGGATTTCAAACGGGACCCGGCGCTGCTGGCCCCGTCGGCATCGCGGACCGGTTCAACCTGCGCAGCATGAGAGGCAACGATCCGGGAACGCGCCGCAATCGGGCCCTGATCAGCATGCTTTACCAGCTGCCATTTGGCCGCGGCCAGCGCTATATGCGCAACGCCAACTCTTTCGTGGACGGCGTGCTGGGCGATTGGCAAGTGAGCACGATCAGCCTGGTGGAATCCGGGCCGTTCATGACGGCCACGATTTCACCGGGTTTGAGTCAGTCCAATCTCAATGAGATCGGCCGCCAAATACCCGTTCGCCCCGACCAAATCGGAAACTGTAACCTGCCGCATCCAACGCCGGGGGATTGGTTCAATGCCGCCGCCTTCGTTCCTACTCCGCCTGGAGCGGGCCGCGTGGGCAACGCAAAGGTTGGGAGCTGCGTGGGACCGCGTACCGTCGCAATTGCAGGGGGGCTCTCGAAGAACTTCACGCTATCGGAAAAATTTAGGTTGCGATTCGATGCCACCTTCACGAATTTGCTCAATCATCCGAATTTCGCTGCTCCATCGACTGTTGTCGGGACGCCTGCTTTCGGCGTTACGAGCTCAGTTCAGACTCAAGAAAATGCGGGCAATAGGGTAGGTCAGCTGTCGCTTCGCATCGATTTTTGAAGTGCCCCAACGATCGGGGCTTCATCGTTTAGCGCTATTGGGCAATTGAGGAGAAACATGAAAGACACAGGTCACACAGTTTCAGGCGAGACTTTGCTCGGGCTTCTCATCTTCTTTGTCACTGTCCTTACCGTTGTCTCGGCCAGTATGAGTCTTAAAGCCTCCCCAAGGCCGCCAAAGACGGCTGGCACTGGATCAGCGCGCGCAGCCGCACAGGCTGCGAATCAGAGCCCGGCGGACTTTGTACTGACGGATGCGAAGATCTATACGGAAGACAGCGAACATCGAACGGTGGAGGCTCTGGCGATCCGCGACGGAAAGATCATCTTCACGGGCACCGCGGCTGAGGTGGCTAAGCTGATAGGGCCCAAGACCAAAGTCGAGCGAGCCGGCGGGAAGCTCGTTCTGCCCGGCCTTATCGATGCGCATATCCACCCGATGGGCATCGTCGACTTCGGAGGCTGTGATCTCGAGTCGAAAGCGAGAACCTTGGCTGAGATCGCTGCGTTTGTCCACGCCTGCATAGAGCGCATGCACGTGCCCCCGGGCCAGTGGGTTGCGGTGTCGGATTGGGAGTATGGCGGAGGGAACCATGCGGACCCTGACCATCCGACCCTGCGAGCAGCGCTGGATGCGGCATCTGCCACAAACCCCATCGTCATGACAGGTTGGGACGGACACCACGGGGCTTATAACAGCGCCGCTCTTGCGCTGGCGAAGAACGCCAAAGGAGAAGTCGTCGGGTATTCAAAGAAGACCCTCACGACGGATTTCGCCCAGTACAAGACCTATGTTGGCGTGGACGCCCGAGGCGAACCGACGGGGGACATCACCGATCAGGGAAAACTCCCCATTGACTCAAGCGCGGTTGGCAGAGCCGATTTCGAGCAGTTGATAAAGGCGCCGGAGCGTCTTGCCGAGCGCTTGAGTAGCGCGGGAATAACGGCCGTGCAGGACGCGGCTGCTGGGCGCTCGGCCGTGGGGCCTTCAGGCTTAACGGTCTACGACGAATTGATTGAGAGAGGCCAGTTAACTTTTCGCCTCAACATGGCTCAGTACTATCTGCCGGAAAAGTTCCGCG
Organism: uncultured Acidobacteriota bacterium; assembly: GCA_963752925.1. GTDB lineage: Bacteria > Acidobacteriota > Terriglobia > Acidiferrales > UBA7541 > Palsa-295. The sequence continues at coordinate 386,621 of CAVVZY010000001.1, forward strand.
ACTCCTCAGGACACATCGATTACGACAAGCTGTTCGCCGAAGCGGACGCGGTTCGGCAGAAATACGCATCAAACCCATTGGTTCGCGCCGACGCGATCAAAGTCTTCGCGGATGGCGTACCTGAAGCAAATCCGAACAACATCCCTCCAACCCTGGGGAACTCGCCGCGCCCAGTGCCATACCTGCAGCCGATCTTCGAGAAGGACGCCAACGGCAATCTGTCGGTCAAGGGATATGTCGACGTCGCCTCGCCCGTTTGCTCCTACGTTCGCGCCAAACCAGACGAATATGTTTCCCCCGATGCGATAGCGGATTTCATCAAGATGTACGGGTACCATCCTGGACAGTGCGCGATCTCGTATGGCATTCCAGAGCACGCGCCTGCAATTCTTAACGAATACGTCAAGCGGGCACATCTGGCAGGATACACAGTCCACATCCATTCGATCAGCGATGAAGCAGTCCACATGGCGATTGATGCCATCGAAGCAGCGCGCGCGGCCGACGGCAAGGATTCGCAACCGGATACCCTTGCCCACATCCAATTTGCATCGCCTGAGGACGTGGCCCGAATGGGCAGGGATCACCTTTACTTGGCGTTCACCTATAGCTGGATCTATGCCGAACCCAATGGGTACGACATGAGCGTCGTGCCGTTCTTCAACAAGGTCTTAGGGAACAGCTACGAAGCCTTGCACGATCCGAACAGCTATCACGAGAGGTTGGATTATCCGGCGAAAACGGCAAAAGAGGCCGGGGCTATCCTGGTCGCGGGATCGGATGCGCCGGTTCTCACGAAGGATCCCCAGCCTTTCGTGAACATGGAGTTTGGCGTCACACGCGCACGGCACGGGTTGCCTCCGGAAAGCCCCCACCAGCGGCTGGACATCCGCGATCTCATCGACGCCTATACGATCAACGGCGCACGCGCCCTGAACCGAGCATCTGAGATCGGATCCCTTGAAGTCGGCAAGTCAGGGGATTTTGTTATCGTGGACCAGGATATTCTCACTCTGGCCCACGAAGGTCATCCCGAAAGAATTGGAGAGACGAAAGTCCTCGAGACTTGGTTCATGGGTAAGAAGGTTTACTCGGCATCGCAAACATAGCTCGCGCAATTCTTCAGCGTCGACGGCAAGGCGGAAAATGGGGGCACGACTTTTGGCCGGCAGCAGACGGTGGGACACTGAAGTATCCCAATTCGCAGGGTGGCACTTTTTGGAGCACGGCTATGAGAATGCGGGAGAGGGTCAGCAAGGCTTGAACGGCGCCCTCTGAGAGGGCCGCTCATTCATGCATTCGATCAAGTTTGGAAGAGCGCGTGTGTTTCGGGAAGTGTTTGTAGTAAATACTGACCGCAGGGAACAGACCTGTAACGGGTGACAGGAAAGAAGTCATCCCACAACGGAGTGCTTAAATGCACGAAGGTCTACGGAAAGAAATCGCCACCTACGAAAAGCGTACGCCGAAATCCGCCGAGGCGCACCGGCGCGCCGGGAAACGTCTTCCGCTCGGTGTCGCGAGTAACTACCGGACTTACGAGCCCTATCCCATCTTCGTCAAGGAAGGGCACGGAAGCAAGATCCCCGACATCGACGGTAACGAATACGTCGACCACAATCTCTGTTTCGGCGTTCTGATGGCGGGCCACGGTCATCCCGCAATCGTTGAGGCGATTGAGAAGATTTTGCAAGTGGGAACGACATTCGGCATGCCACACGAAATGGAATGGGAGCTGGCGGAAGAAGTCTGTGGACGGTTCCCCATAGAGATGATTCGCTTCGGGTCGAGCGGCACGGAAGTAACGATGCATGCATGTCGCTTAGCTCGGGCGGCTACGAGGCGCGACAAGATCCTGAAATTTGAAGGTGGATACCACGGGTTGCATGACACGGCTCTTGTCAGCGTGAAACCGAAATCGGAAGAAGTGGGCGACGCCAGCGCGCCCAATTCGGTTCCTGGTGGCTTAGGCATCCCGCAAGGAACGCTCGATAACGTTGTTATCGCAAGCTTCAACGATCTCAAGAGTGTCGAGCACCGATTCAAGCAATATCCAAATCAGATTGCCGCGATCATTCTTGAACCAATCATGATGAATGTTGGCATGTGCATGCCTGAGTCTGGTTTCCTTGGAGGACTTCGCGAGATCACCGCCAGGAACGGCGCGCTGCTCATCTTCGACGAAGTCAAGACGGGAGCAAAGCTCGCCTGGGGAGGTGCAAGCGAATACTTTGGCGTAAAGCCGGACATTATCACATTGGCGAAGGCGATTGGCGGTGGCGTGCCGCTGGGAGCCTTCGGTGCAAGTCGTGCGGTAATGGATCTAATTTCAGACCACAAGGTATTTCACGGGGGAACCTACAACACCAATCGAGTATCAATGGCGGCGGGGTTAGCGATGTTTCGTGAGGTGCTGACACAAGAGAACTACGCGCATGTCGCCAGGCTCAGCAAGAAGCTGGCGGATGGCTATCGTAAGATCCTGGCAAAAGCGGGCCTCGAGGCTTATGTTGCCAGCGCCGGAGCGAATGGAGCCTTAATGCTTTACCAGGAGGAAATTCGCAACTATCGCGATTGGCTAAGGATCGACGAGGATCTGTGGCGGCAGTACTGGTTCGGAATGGTGAACCGGGGCGTGCTTCCCCAACCCTTCTGGTGGGATGAGCAGTGGACCATCTCCGTTCAGCACACCGACGCGGACATCGACAAGCATCTTGCGGCGTTTGAGGATGTCGCGCCAGGGCTTGCCCGCGCGCAAGAGGAGCGCGGCACCGTAGAGGTAGGCCACTGACGCCGCCTGACCTTTCCAGGAGAACACCTTGGCAAACGAGGCAACGACGTTGTCTGCGGGGCCTGTGCGCGCCGGAGACGGCGGGCAGCGGCATCTACGGCGGGTCCTCGGCAAGCGGGACCTTGTTTTGCTCTTTGTTGTCGCTGTCTTCAACCTGAACGTTCTCCCCTCGATTGCCGCCAATGGCGGCGTCACCATCTGGCTGTGGATCATCTCTCTCGTGCTTTTCTTCTGGCCGCAGGGTATCGCCGTAATCGAACTCGCTCACCGCTTTCCGGGCGAGGGCGGCGTTTACCTCTGGGCCAAGGAAGTGTTCGGCGACTTTCATGGCTTCTTGTCCGGCTGGTGCTACTGGACCAACAACATGATGTATGTGCCGACAGTGATGCTCTATTTCGTCGGCGTTTTCGTCTTCGTTCTCGGTTCGGGACATGAGGCTCTTGCGGACAACAAGACATTTGCCTTGAGCGCCTCAGTCATCCTTCTGACGGCGTTGGCGGTGCTCAATATTGTCGGGCTGGGCGTCGGGAAGTGGGTCAACAACCTGGGTGGAATCGGAACGGGCATCGCAGCCCTCCTTTTGATTGGTTTGGGGCTCGTGGTTTGGTTCCGGTTCGGGACCACCGTGACCGCGGCTGACTTTCGTATTCCCGCCAATCCGCGTTTCATATTCAACGCCTTCAGCGTCATCTGTTTTGGTCTCGTGGGCCTAGAGCTTGCCTCAATCATGGGTGATGAAATCCAGGACCCGGATAAGACGCTCCCTGGAGCCGTGGCCTGGGGTGGGGTCCTCTCCGGCTTGCTTTACATCGGTGCGACGCTGACGCTTCTCATTGCGGTAAGCAAGGACAACATCAGCGTGTTGCAGGGAATCGTCCAGGCCGTCAGCCACATGGCGAGTCGAGTGGGCGTGGGCTGGATTGTTGCGCCCTTTGCATTCCTGCTGAGCATATCCATCGCGGGAATTGGCTCGGCATGGCTTGGAGGCTCCGCACGGATTCCCTTTGTGGCCGGGCTCGATTCCTACATGCCGTCTTGGATGGGCAAGGTCCATCCGAAATATGCAACTCCATACGCCGCCTTGATCGTGCATGCAGTGGTCTCCTTGATTCTGGTAGTCATCAATTTTGTGGTCGCGGGTTCCAGCGTACAAGAATCGTTTCAGCGGCTGTTGTCCTTGGCGGTCGTCCTGCAATTGGTTCCGTTTATATATGTGTTCGGTGCGCTGCTGAAAATCGCTTTCAGCACATCTTTCACGAAGGGGCATTACAGCAGGCTAACGCTGATCTTGTCCGGGTTCAGCGGGTTATTGACCACGATTCTCGGAATCGCCTTGGCGTTTTTCCCCGCGGTACAAATCACCTCGATTTTGTCCTATGAGGTCTGGATGTTCGGCGGCACGCTGTCATTCATTGGCCTCGCGGCGTTTTTCTTTTTCATCTACGGCAGGCGCAAGACCGCGCGGGAGCTTGCTGCGACTCCGCCAGCCGCCTGAGTCACGAGCGGCGTGGCAAGAGAGGGCACGGTCGTCATCGAGTTCAGGAGGTTGCCATGTCAAGTAATGCGAGAGCAGGCGTAAAAACCTATCCGCTGTACATTGATGGACAGCGGGTCAACAGTTCGACGGGCGAGACGTTTCCCGTCTACGATCCTTCGACCGAGGAAATCATTGCGAACGTTGCGGCAGCTAGCAGCGCCGACGTTGACCGCGCCGTAAAGGCTGCGCGCGCCGCCTTCGATTGTGGTCCCTGGCCGCAGACGACGGCGCAGGATCGCGGACGCATTCTTTTTAAGCTCGCGGATAAGATTCGCCAGAACGCCGCCATGCTTGCGGAAATGGAGGCGCGCAACACGGGGAAACCTATCGTCGAAGCCGAGTACGACATCGCCGATGTCGCCACCTGCTTTGAATACTATGGTGGCCTCGCTAACAAAGTGATGGGCCACGTGCTTCCGGTTCCGGCCAACGCTCTCAGCTTTACCTTGCGGGAACCGGTCGGCGTTGCCGGCCAGATCATTCCGTGGAACTATCCGCTTATGATGGCCGCGTGGAAACTTGCTCCAGCGCTCGCGGCGGGCTGCACCTGTGTCCTCAAGCCCGCGGAGCAGACGCCGCTGACCGCGCTAGAATTCGCCAATTGGTTCGAAGACGTCGGCCTTCCGCCCGGCGTAGTCAACGTGATCAACGGCATGGGCGAAACGACCGGCGCTGCACTCGTCGCGCATCCCGGCGTGGATAAGATCGCCTTTACCGGCAGCGCCCCCGTAGGCAAGGCTATCGTTAAGAGCGCCGCGGATACGTTGAAGCGCGTCTCGCTTGAGCTGGGTGGGAAATCGCCGAACATCTTTTTCACCGACGCTGATTGGGAGGCCGCCGTCGACGGCGCGCTCTTCGGCATCTTCCTCAATCAAGGCGAAGTCTGCGCTGCGGGCAGCCGAATCCTTGTCGAAAGGAAGATCTATTCGAAGTTCGTCGAGGCCATGACCGAAAAGACCAAGCGCATTAAGCTCGGCCCGCCGCTTGAGCGCGACACCAAGATGGGACCGCTGGTCAGCAAGGAGCAATACGACCGCGTCACATCTTATCTCGAAGTCGGCAAGAAGGAAGCCAAGGTCGCCATCGGTGGCGGCCGGGCGAAGCAGTTCGGCAAGGGCTACTATGTCGAGCCGACTATTTTCTACGATGTGGATAACAGCGCGCGCATCGCTCGCGAGGAAATCTTCGGGCCGGTCGCGTCAGTGATTCCGTTCGACGGCGAAGCCGACGCCATCCGCATCGCCAACGACACTCCCTATGGCCTTGCCGGCGCTGTCTGGACGCGCGATATCTACAAAGCCTTCCGCGTGGTGAAATCGCTCCGCGCCGGCATCGTCTGGGTCAATCACATGCAGCCCACCTACGTCGAAGCGCCGTGGGGCGGCTACAAGCAGTCCGGCTATGGTCGCGAACTTGGTCCCTGGGGTCTCGAGGAATATCTCGAAACGAAACAAGTATTCGTCAACCTCGACGAAACGCCGATCGGATGGTACTAGGTTCCAGAATGGGCGCTGCTGCGCAGCCGGTCGTAAAGAAGAGGGACGGGAAAATGAAGACCATTCAGATTCGCACGGAAATCCCAGGGCCGAAGTCGTGCGCGTTGATGGCGCGGCGCGAAGCCGCAGTTCCCCGCGGGCTATACCATGCAACGCCCGTTTTTGCAGCGAAGGCAGAGGGCGCTGTGATCGAGGATGTTGACGGCAACCGTTATCTTGATTTCGCGGGCGGAATTGGTTGTCTCAACGTCGGCCACTGTGCGCCGCGTGTCGTTGCCGCGATTCGCGAGCAACTGGAAAAGTATCTCCATCTCTGCTTCATGGTGACACCGTATGAGAGTTACATCACTTTGGCGGAAAGGCTGAATGCGTTGGCGCCCGGCAGATTCCTGAAGAAGACGCTCATCCTCAACACGGGCGCCGAAGCTGTCGAAAATGCTGTCAAGATTGCGCGCGCCTACACGAAGCGCCCTGCGATCGTTTGTTTCGAGGATGCCTTTCACGGCCGCACGCTGCTGACGATGTCACTGACCAGCAAAACTCATCCCTATAAAGCGGGTTTCGGTCCTTTCGTGAGCGATGTTTATCGGATTCCCTACGCTTATTCGTACCGCGGAGAAAAGGGCGCAACGGCGGAAAGTTTTGCGCATCACTTGGAAGACGCATTCAAACGGGTCGTGGCGCCGGAGTCGGTCGCCGCGGTAATTGCGGAACCAGTGCTCGGCGAAGGCGGTTTTGTCGTGCCGCCCCGGGACTACTTCCGACTGGTTCACGAAATCTGCCGGAAGCACGGCATCCTCCTTATTGCCGATGAAGTCCAGTCGGGAATTGCCCGCACGGGGAAGTGGTTTGCTTCGGAACACTTCGGCATCGAACCCGATTTGATTACGATGGCAAAATCACTGGGTGGGGGCCTGCCTATTGCGGCGGTCACGGGCCGCGCGGAAATCATGAATGCTCCGGAAGTCGGAGGTCTCGGCAGCACATTCGCTGGCAATCCACTTTCCTGCGTGGCTGCCCTTGCGGCTATCGAAATGATTGAGAAGGAGAATTTGTTGGCGCGCTCCGCGGCCATCGGGAGGCGCTTCGAAGAGCGTGCGCGTGAGTGGCAGAAGAAATGGTCGTTGGTCGGTGACGTGCGCAGCCTCGGTGGCATGTGCGCGATCGAGCTCGTTCGGAGTACTGAAACCCTTGAGCCTGCCGACACTGAAACCAAGGAGGTCGCGCATTATTGCTACGAACACGGCCTCATCACCGTTACGGCAGGCACCTACAACAACATCATACGACTTCTGGCACCGTTGGTCATCACCGATCCTCAGTTTGACGAGGGTCTCGGCGTCATCGAAGCCGCACTTGCGTCCGTCACAGAGCGCAAGAAGGCGGCGCCTTCGCATGCATCCTTGTGGCAGACTTCGTAAGTAGTCATGAGGATAGAGACGAACAGACCTGCGCTACGTTTTTCCATCTTCGTCACGGCGGCATATCTTGTTGGCTTTATGGCCATGGGATTTGCACGGGCCGAGACTTCCAAGACGATCGAGAATTATCGCCTGCATATGTTCGATGGCCCGTTCCGCAGTTTGGCGAACCGTACCATTGAGTTGATGTTTGACACCGCGCGCGTCGATAACGGGCCGGACCGGTCAGTGCTACGGGAAGCGAAAGCCGAGCTCAACTTCACATATCAATTCAAGGGTGTTCAGCATCCGGCCGAGGACGTCCTCGGAGATACCGATGCGGATGCGTTGCTGATCATCAAGGATGGCAAGATCGTCTACGAGCGCTATCTGAATCGCGCCGACGCGAAGACGCATTTCAATTCCTATTCGATGGCGAAATCCTTCAACTCCATCCTCGTCGGACTGGCGATCGCCGATGGGCATATTCGATCCGTGCTCGATCCCATCGAGAAGTATGTCCCGGAACTCAAGAATTCGGGATATGGCGGGACCACGATCAAGGACCTGCTCGAGATGCGATCCGGCGTCGATTGGGACGATAATTTCTTCGCCGAAGGCTCGACGTCGCGCAAGGCGCACTTGGCCGCATGGGTCGAGGCCTCAGCGCGCTATACCGATTTCGCCGCCAGCGCGAAACGGGCCCATCCGCCGGGCACGGTTTTCAATTACGACACGATGGATGCCGCGGTCGTCGGCTTGGTCCTCGAGCGCGCGGTCAAGACGCCGATCAGCCGATACCTAAGTGAGCGGCTCTGGAAGCCGGCCGGCATGGAAGCGTACGCTTTCTACGTAATTGACGGCCCGCCGGGCATTGGCCGCGAATTCAGCGGCGGTGGGTTCAACGCTGTATTGCGCGACTACGGACGTGTCGGACTGATGATGTTGAATGGAGGACGGGCCAACGGGCATCAGATTTTGCCCGCCTCGTACGTTGCGGAATCGACGACGGCTTCGACCACAAGCGACGCCGAAACGAAAGTGGCCCATCTCGGCTACGCCTACTTCTGGTGGCCAGTCCTGAACTCGCGCGCCTATATTGCCCTCGGTGGTGAAGACCAATTCATATATGTCGATCCCGCGAGCAAGACGGTTGTCGTGAAGATGAGCCATGGGCCTGTTGGTCCCGACGCTGAGGCGCAAGAACAGGAGACGCTCAGTTTCCTCGATGCCGCGTCTCGTTGGAAGTTGCGCTGAGCGATGGAGCCGCGTCCCGATTGAGTCCGAAAGCCTGTCGAACGACACAAGGAGAACGAGATGAAAATCTTACTTTCGATAAGCGGAATCATTCTGGCTGCAGCGATTGGTGCATCTCTCACGATTGTCACCGCACAGACGACTGAACTGGCATCCTCGGCACGGTCCGCGGATTGCGCCGAGGTCGCCGGCGCGCTGCCAGCGAATTGCGTCATCGATATCAGCAAAATGAACCCGGCTGGCCTTCTGGTTGATAAGTACAGCTATATGGCGCAGCCCTACAGCTTTTACTACTTTCATCATATGGACCGGCTCGCCTTCCGAACCGATTGGGTTAGGAAGGGGAGCGATACGTACCCATTGAAGGAGCCTACCAAACGGTTTTCCCTGAGATATGCCGTGCGCGGTGCCAACTATTCTCTCGATGACTATTTTCGGAGGAACTTTGTCACGGGGTTTCTCGTTCTCCACGACGATCAGATCGTGCTTGAAAAATACTTCCATGGAGCGGACCGGAATTCAAGATTCGTGTCTCAGTCCGTCGGAAAATCGATCGTCTCGATCCTGGTCGGAGCCGCCGTAAGCGACGGTGCGATCAAGAGCGTTGACGATCCCGTCGTGAAGTATCTGCCCTATCTATCTAACAGCGGATATCGCGACGTCACCATCAAGAACCTGCTCGAAATGTCCTCGGGAGTCCAATACAGCGAAGACTACACAGACCCGAAATCCGGAGCGGCCCTCATCGGCGCCGCTTTGCTAACCGGAGATCCGACGTTTAAGGACTTTGCCGCCTCGATCGGATCCACCTCCACGAAACCCGGCACCCAATTCAACTATCAAAGCGTGAACACTCAAGTGTTGGGATTGCTTCTGGAGCAGGTCACCCGTAAGCGGCTGAACCAATACGCAGAGGAGAAGCTATGGAAGAAGATCGGAGCGCAAAGCGATGCCTTCTTCTATCGAGCGCAAAAGCAGCCGGATACTTGTGCGTTCGCATGTTTCAATGCCACGGTTCGCGACTATGCTCGCGTCGGCTTGATGATGATGCGCGGCGGGATGCTGGGAAACAATCGTGTCCTGCCTGCGTCCTGGGTGCATGATTCCACAACTCCAGACGCCGATTACCTTCAGCCCACGCGAGCCGGCTCCAATGGCGCCCTGACGCGACAGGGATATGCCTATCAGTGGTGGATTCCGTACGGTCACGAAGGTGCGTTTAACGCAGAAGGCATTTACGGACAGTCGATTTACGTGAACCCGACAAGACGTGTCGTGATCGTGCAAACCAGCGCCTGGCCCTCGCCTCTGGGGAGTCCAGCACTCGATGAGGAAAACTCTCTGGTTCATGAAAAGATCGCCCATGAAGTTGCGCCTTAACTCTATTGGCCGTTTGAAGTACGGACGAGCCAGAGTTTCGGGAGTTCGAATCTCCGGTCAAGACTGTGAACGCGAGCGGCAGCGAGGATGACCTTCAGTCCAATTGAAGAGGGTGGTTGCACCGCGTGTTTCCGCGTAAGCGACGCCAGATGCGGCACTTGTGTGATTTTGCCTGCTTTCTTGCAAAGCACGAAAACTCGTTCCAACAAGCACGCTGCACAGTCCGTGCACAGCTGGGAGTCCACTGCAGCCGTCCAAATGTCAGCGCTCCTAAATGCTAGATCAGCAGGGGGTCGATACAGCTCTGTAAGTAATCACTCGCGCTTTCGATGCGAGCGCGGCATTCGCCGAAGCCGACAGAGACATACCCTTCTCGGTTGGCGCGCGCCTTGAAGATTACTTCGTCGCCGTCCTCGAGATACCGACGGCTCTCTCCATGCGGCAGGCGAAAAGGCTCGGTATGTTCCATGAGGCAAGCCCTGCTGTCGTCCGTTGGACCCGATACAGTCCCGCTGCCCAGGAGGTCGCCGGGCTGCAAGTTGCAGCCGTTGCTGGTGTGGTGCGCGATCATTTGGGCAAAGCTCCAATAGGCGTACTTGAAATTCGTTGTGACGATGCGAACCGGAGCTTCGCCAGATTCGCGCATCCCTGAAGTCGAGAGGCGCGCTTCTAACTCGATGTCGATTCCACCTTCAGCTCGATCGCTTTTCGAATCGAAATACGCAAGCGGCGAAGGCCAGTCCGGTTGCGTAGGGCGGAAAACGGCTGCGCGAAACGGCGCAAGTGCTTCCGGGCTGACAATCCACGGAGAAATCGTGGTGGAAAAGCTCTTGCTGAGAAACGGTCCCAGCATGCTCTCCCAAAACTGCACGTCGCGCGCCGACCAGTCATTCAGCAAGCAGAAGCCAAAAATGTGCGACGACGCTGAGTCGATCGGAATTGGTGAGCCGAGAGGATTGCCGCTAGAGACAAATGCGCCCACTTCGAGTTCGAAATCAAGCGCTCTCGACGGGCCGAAAACGACGGCTCCCGCCGAGTCTTTGAATTGCCCGTGCGGACGACGAACTTCTTCTCCGCTGATCCTGACCGAACTGGCTCGCCCGTGGTATGCGACCGGCATGTAGCAGAGCGCGGGTGCCAGCGGCGAATCCAACGGCCTTCGCACGGCCCTCTGCGCGTGAAACGTTGAACAAACGAAGTCCGTGAAGTTGCCGACCCTCGCAGGGAGCAACAGTTCCGCTGAAGACATTGGAACAAGCAATCGATCCGCATGTGACTCAACCTTAGCTCGTTCTGGGCTATCGATGCGCAGCAGATCAGACAGCCGCGCTCGGAGAACGGAAGCAGGTCGCGCCCCAACGGCCATAATCGGATTGAGCGTGTCTCCCGCCGCTGCACGAGCGGCGTCCTCGGCCTCGCCCGACAGGAAGCCCCGCTCAAGAGCGCCGGCAAGATCGAGAATGTGGTCTCCAATTGCGACTCCGCCTCTGGCGGTGCCACCCTCACGAAAGATTCCCATCGGGAGGTTTTGAATCGGGAAGTCTGTGTCAGGATGATTCGCCGTCGGGACCCAGCTTCTGCGGGATGGGTCGTGTGTTTCGTTAAGCTTCATCCACGGGCTCTTTTCTGATTCCAACGCGCGTTGAAAATTGAACAGGATCCCTCAGTCTGCATCCCGACCCGAGGTTCTGGCCTTACGCTCATTGTGATAGCGGGCCATGCTGCCGAACAAGATCGGCACAGGAAGGCGATCAACATCGCCTTTGAATTCCCGATAACAGGCATAGACGTTAACGACGATCCGTTCCGGGTCCGTCCAGTCAGCGAAAGCATCCAAGGCGATGTCTCGGGCCGCTTCTTCGTAATCCATGCCGGCGTCGAAACGCTTTTGCGATTGGTCACGCACATATTCGAAGTATTGCTTCAGTGCGCGGACGCCACTTTTGTCGGTGATCGGACCATGACCCGGTACAACTGTCTCCACGTCCCATTCGAGGATCTTGTCGCACGCGCGAAGCCAGTTGCCAACGGGGCCAGCCCAGATCACTGGATGACCACCCGCGAAGAGAATATCTCCGGTGAATACGGTTTTGTCTGCCGGAACGTGAATGACGATGTCGCCGCGGGTGTGCGCCGGGCCCATCTCGAGAAGACGCACTTCCTTGCCTCCGACGCGCAGCGTCAGCTCGCGATGAAACGTGCGGGACGGAAGCACGGCGCGGATGTCACTGAAGTCGAACCGGCTGCCAAGAACTTCGTGAAAGAAAGCGCCCGCTTCGCCGGTCATCGGATAGCGCGGTGCGGTGCTTTGCTCTTTCATCTCTTCGAGACAAGCGGTCGAAGAGATGATTTGCGCGCCCCCGACCAGCTGGTTTCCATTCGTGTGGTCGGGATTGGAATGCGTGTTCACGAGCGTCCCGATTCTTTCTGAGGCCGGCACGGCGGCGCGCATGCGGTCGAGCATTTCGCGAGTCAGCTTGAGATCCATGAGCGTGTCGACAAGCAGTGCTTCGCCGCCGTCGACCACGAGACCGGAATTGCTGTAGCCCCAGGTGCCATCCGGCTGAAGATACGCGTAGCAGCCATTCCCGAGGTCGTGAAGCCCTTTTGTATACGGCCACTTCTTCATGAGGAATCGCCTTTTCGTTTCGATCCAAATCCTCTCACTGGCCTGGCCCGCTGCCGCTCGACGGCGATTTCAGAGCGGCTGCACAACCGTCTGAGCAACGCGGCCCATCAGGCTCCCCACATCTGCTTTGGGATCCGGATGCATCTCCCATTCACCGATCTGGAGCGAGGCTTCCAGGATGAATTTGCAGCGCTCGAAGCGGCGGCGCATGAAGGATTGCAGCGAATCCTGCAGCGGCCCGTTCTTTTGCAGCTCCTCCGCCAGCACGACCGCGTCTTCGACGGTCTGTGCCGCTCCCTGCCCGAGGTGCGGCGTAATCGAATGGGCTGCGTCGCCGATCAACGCCACGCGCCCGCGATACCAGGGCGAAGGCACCAGAACCGATTCGAGAGGGCGGTAGACGACCAACGCTGGATCTGTGATACCGCGAGCCAACTCGCCGATCGTGCCGCCGAACGGCTTCAATCGCTCGCGCATGATATCGGCCAATTCATTTTTCGGGAAGCGGGGATTGCCCGGTTCCGGGCCAATCTGGAATATGTAAGCCGTTTCGCGCGTAAGAGGGATCAGCCCCGCCTTCGGTCCTTCACTGGTGGCATAGATCGAGCCGTAATCGATTTCCGGCGGGCGACGAACGTTGTAGCGCCAGACGCCCTCTCCGGTAAATCGAGGCTGAAGCTGATCCCCGAACAGCATCGTGCGAAGCTGGGAATGTACGCCGTCCCCGCCAACGACGAAGTCGTACTCTCGACCGCTGCCATCGGTGAATCTCACCGCGACTTTGCTCTCGGATTGCCGGAGCTCGGCGACACTCACACCCAGATGAACCTGGGCGCCGGCCTTCTTCGATGCGGAAAACAGCACGTCGTGCAAGGCAGGACGGGTCAAACCGAGAAATGCGGGATAGTTGGGTCCGGCCAGCTTCACGCCGGGGGTTTCGTTCATCACGTTGCCGTTGGCGTCGCAAAAGCGGAGACCCTGGTAGGGAAACCCGGCGGCCACACAATCGTCCGCGATGCCGAGACTGACCATCGCCCGGACCAGGTTGCTCTGCGCGATGATCCCCACGTGGTAGACGGTCCATTGCTGTTTGATCTCGGCGATCTCAACATTGATTCCGGCTCTGCGCAACCCGATGGACAGGGCCAGACCGCCGATCCCGCCGCCTACGATGAGCACTTTGCTGACATTCGGCATTCCGTTCTCCCCAAACCTCACACTCTCGAAGCTGCGCCGGCGTCGATACCCAGCAGGCGCGCCGCGTTTCCTCCGAGGATTTGCTCGCGCTGCTGTTCCGTCAAACCTGGCACCGCCGCGAGGAATTTGTGGGGCTCGTACGCGCCCATGTCGAAGGGGTAGTCCGTGCCGAGCAGGATGTGCGCTGCTCCGACTTCTTCGATCAGATGCCGCAACCCCTCGGGTGTGTAAACCAGACTGTCGAAATAGATGCGCTTCAAATACTCGCTCGGCTTGTGCTTGATCTTCGCCGCTTCCGGGCGCATGGCGAACCCGTGGTCCGACCGGCCCACGTAGGAAGGCAAGTAACCGCCGCCATGAGCCGCGCAGATCTTCAATCCCGGATGGCGGTCCAGGACGCCTCCGAAGATCAGATGCGAAAGCGCAATCGTCGTCTCGATCGGCTGGCCGATGATGTTGCCGAGGTAATGGCAGTTCACGCGTTCGGCCAGTGAGGTGCCGAGCGGATGAATGAAGACAAGGCAGCCGAGCTCCTCGGCTTTCGACCAAAAGCGGTCGAAGCGGCTGTCCGAGAATTCTTGCCCGTTGCAGGCGGATGAGATTTCGACGCCGTGCAGCCCGTACTTCCCCATGCAGTCTTTCAATTGCTCGACCGATAGCTCCGGATGCTGAAGCGCTACGTTGCCGAGCCCGCGCAGACGGTCCGAATGGGCGGCGCACAGCGATGCAATCTGCTCGTTCTGCGTGGCCACGATCTGCTTCGCCAGATCGGCATCGGCCCAGTAGTAATACTGGTTCGGTGAAGGGCTGATCACCTGCACATCCACGCCCATGGCGTTCATCCGTCGCAGGCGCTCGCCGATGTCCGTAAGCTGAGGCATCAGGCCGGCGAAAAGCTTGCGGTTATGTTCGACCGATTCGGCTCCATACATTCGCAGCTGTGCCGCGGGTTCGGCCTGTTTTTCCGGCCGGTCTGCGACGAGGCGTTCGACTTGCACCGTCAGAACGTGGCAATGAATGTCCACGGTGAGAGACCTGCGGCCGCTCTCCGATCGAACTACGCGAGCGGACATTTCACCGGGCGGCATGAGCGTCGCCCTCCTCCGTGATGCACGGATTACGCTGCGTGCCAAGGCCCGTGATCGAGCCTTCCATGACGTCTCCGGGCTTTAGGAAGCGGTTGTAGTGCGTGCCGTTTCCGGCAGGCGACCCGGTCGCGATCAGATCGCCTGGCCAGAGCTGTACGTGCTTTGAAAGGTACTCGATGATCCGAGCCACGCCGAAGATCATGTCGGCGGTGCTCTCATCCTGCATCGTCTGGCCATTGAGCTTGAGCGTAATTTGCAGGCTCTGCGGATCCGCAACGAATGCGGCGGGTACGAGATAGGGACCTGTCGGCAAGTAGCCAGGCGAAGCTTTGGCCGCGAGCCAATCCGCTCCCAATGTACCTGCGTCTTTGCGAAAAACGAGGTCGCGGTTGGTGATGTCATTGACAATCGTGTAGCCGGCCACGTATTCGAGGGCATTCTCCCGGCGTACATGGCGCGCGGGTTTGCCGATGATCACGGCGAGTTCAAGTTCCCAGTCCGGCTGTGTGGCGTGACGAGCCAGAATCACGGGATCGTAGGGGCCCGTCACAGCGGACACCGGCTTCGTGAACACGAATGGGGCTCCGTGCGCGGCGCGATCGTCCATCATCTTTGCGGCTTGCGCTCGGCGCTCTTCCGGGCTTTGATCGCGGGATGCGTCCGAGGCTTGATCGACGATGAGGTCGATCACGTGTTTTCGATAGTTCGCGCCGGCGCAGAAAACCTGCCGCGGCAAATCAACCGGCGGTCGGAACGTCAGCTGCTCGCGCGGTACGAAGACGTTTCGCCATGCATCGCTGTCGGCTTCGGCGACTTGCAGGAATTCTGTCGCCTGCAGCAATGCCCCGAAGCTCGTCTCCCATTTTTCCAGGAGTGCGAGGACGGAAGAGGAATCTGGCGGCGCGCATCCGATCTGCTCGAACACCGGCTTCAAGGCGTGAACCGGCGCCACTCGGTCGCCCAGCACCAGCGCCGAGACCGGCGCTCTGCGGCTCGCCGAGACGGTCGCAAGCGCAAACGACGGCCGTGGCGCTGTCATAAGAGTTGGCCTCGATCAGACATTGGGATTATTCCTGCCTTGGACCCCGATTAGGAACTCCTGCCGGAACCTGTGCCATGTCGGGCTCCGGAATCGCAGGTTCGGGCGCCGGAGGCATCGCTTCCATGAAAGACTTGGGGCCGTAATCGAGATTGCGGAACATCACGTGGGATCCTTGCGACGGTTTCCAGACGGTGGGCTGCCAATCGGGTATGTAGTTGCGGTATCCGCCGGTATTGAGCTCCACGCGTAAACCGACCGGGTCTCGAAAATACAGGTAACCCTGTTCGCCGATTCCGTGTTTGCCCGGGCCGAACTCGATCGGCGTACCTGACTCGAGCAGCAGGTCGGCCGCGCGCAAGAGCTCCTCGTAGGATGGGATCCAGAAGGCCACGTGATGGAATCGTCCGGGCACCTTCGAGAAGTCGCCGCCAAAGCCCAGATCGTGCGACTTTTCGTTCGTGGTGAGGACGCCGAATACGGTGACCTTTGGGTCGTGGTCGAGAACCGTGTAGCCCATGAAGCGAAAGCCCAGAGCGTCGCGATACCATTCGCACGTTTTCATGACGTCTTGCGTGTTCAAGGTAACGTGGTCGATCTGCCGCGGGGCGACGGCCCGGCCGACGAATCGCTGCGGGCGATCCGGATACGTTGACTTCAGCTCGGCAGGTGCATCGAAACGGTCGACCTCCCAGAAGACTTCGTGGAAGTGCCCCCCGGGGCCGCGAAATCGGTACGCACGGCCGTGCCCAACCGATTCTTCCCGCCATTCGCCGCGGATGCCGCTCGCTTCTATCCTCGCGGCTGCCTCGTTGAGTTCGTCCGTGCCTTCCGTGCGCCATGCCGCGTGGCCAAGCCCGGGCTGTTCCGCCGCGGTAAGCACGATGCTGTGATGGTAGTGCTCGCCCCAACACCGAAGATAGACGGACTTGCCGAAGCGCGCGCTTTCAACCAGCCCGAGGACGTTCGTGAAAAAGGCGACCGAGTCTTCCAGCCTCGGCGTCAAGAGTTCCACGTGCGCGAGATGGGACAGGATGCGTCTGGGCATGCGGGCCTCGTTTCGATGAGTAAGACTTGCGTACGCGGCCACGATAGACGGATGATCCAGTATTCACCAAATCGTTTTTGAGCATACGCTGTATCCATTGAACAGATACCGGGGAACACTGATGAAGCTCTCTCAATTCGACCTCAATCTGCTGGTTGCATTGGACGCCCTGTTGACTGAGAAGAACGTGACTCGGGCCGGCATGCGCATTCACTTGAGTCAATCCGCCACCAGCGCCGCGCTGGCCCGGCTGCGGAGTTTCTTTCAGGATCAACTCCTGGTTCCCGTCGGGGGCCGGATGGCTTTGACGCCGGCGGCCCAGGGGCTCATCAAGCCGGTGCGCAATCTCTTGCTCCAGGCGCAAGCTACCATCGCGACGCAGACTCGGTTTGATCCGGCAACGTCGCGCCGGCGTTTCTCGGTTGCTGTCTCCGACTATGCGATCACCGTATTCATGGCGGATGCTCTGAGGATTGTGCAGCGCCTGGCGCCACACATCGCCTTCGAGCTCGTGCCGACGAGTGAGCGGGCAGTGGAGGCCCTGGAGGCCGGCACTCTCGACTTCCTGATCGCGCCCGAGGTGTTCGTATCCAAGGGGCATCCGAAAGTGCCCCTGTTTGAGGACACGCACACGGTGATTGCCTGGACACGCAACCGAAACGTGAGCCGCCGAATTTCTCTCGAGCAGTACCTCAGCCTTGGTCACGTCGCCATCCACGTAGGTGAAGGTGCGGCGCCAAACTTCGACGAGCTGTTCCTCCGACGCCTGAAGTACAGGAGGAGAGCCGAAGTGGTGGCGCACAGCTTCGATGTCGTCCCGCACCTGGTCGTGGGCACGAAGAGAATCGCCACCGTCGCCACGCGCCTGGCAAGAAAATATGCCAAATTTCTGCGGCTAAAACTGAGCCCTCTACCCGTCGATGTTCCGCCCATGACTGAAGTGCTTCAATGGCACAAATACCACGATAAGGACCCGGCGTACATTTGGCTTCGAGGAGTGTTGAGAGATCAGGCGGCGAAGTTGCAGGGACATCTCATCGCCCACTCGAATCGCCATCGGCAGCCCGGAACCACCAAGAGTCACCCGGGAAGTCGGAACTCTTGACATTCTTGGTAGACAGAGCCCACCTGCTTTCAGGGATTGTGCGGCGTGTTTCTGCGGAGTGGAATGAACCCTTGAACTGAGACACGCCGGATGGGCACACTTTGCAGGGAAAGGAACTGCAAAGCGAAACGGAAGAGATACTCCCGAAAGTTTCAACGGATAGCCGTAGAGCGTATGAGAACTTGTGAAAGTGTCACCGAATTAGCGCGAGAGCTCGGGGTATCGAAGGATCTGTGCAGAGTTGCGCCGACGAGGAATGCAAGTGAATCACAAGAGGGTCCTGCGGATGATGCGGAAAGACAATCTGCTGGCCTTGCGAAGGCGACGATTCATGGTCACAACCAATTCGAATCACAAGCTGGAGATATATCTCAACTTAGCCAGTCGTATGAAACTGACGGGCATCAATCAGCTCTGGGTGGCCGACATCACGTACATCCGGCTGAAAGCCGAGTTTGTCTATTTAGCGGTGATCCTGGATGGGTTCTCTCGCAAAGTGGTGAGCTGGGCACTGGATCGAACTTTGGCAATTCGACTGACGATCGGGGCGCTGGAGCAAGCCATCGAGAGACGACAGCCGGAAGCTGGCCTGCTGCATCACTCGGATCGAGGATTGCAATACGCCTCCGCAGAATATGCGGTGATACTCGAGAAGCATCGGATGGTACCGAGCATGAGCCGTCCAGCGAACCCGTATGACAATGCCAGTTGCGAAAGCTTCATGAAGACGCTGAAGCGGGAAGAAATCTACGCCAACAAGTACGATGATCTAGAAAAGCTACGAGCGAACATCGAAGAGTTCATCGAACAGTATTACAATCGGCAGCGGTTGCACTCGGCGCTGGGGTATCGATCTCCCGAAGAGTTCGAGCAACAGATCCAGGCGTCAGGTTCGGCTGAATCTCGAAGCGCAACGATGGTGTTCTTTGAGAACAAACAGAACGACGAGAAGGGTTCTACAAGGTTGCTGGGGAAGGAGACTCAAATGCCGTCCCCTTCCCCAGACCCCTTCTCCTGCTAGAAGACGCAAAAACGCTTTTACGAAAGCGGAAGCTGTCTCCAAAAAAACTGTGCCACTCTAAGGGTTCACCCCACGAAGTTGGGTCCAACTTGGGTCCAATAAGCGCTCAATGCCATGTCCAACCGTGTTGTAGAAAGCCCACAGAACCAGGAAAAACAGATGGATAGCCCTTCTGGATCTGTCTCCACAGGAGAATCGGCAACCTTTGAGCGGGCCAGCCCAATTGATTTGGCTCAAGCCACGGCCTAAGTGAAGGCATTTTCATCCCTAATGTCACCCTGACCGTCTATCAACGAAGCGGGGGGGGTTCGAATCCCTCCCGGCCCCACTCTTGCCCGTCATTGGATTAGTGAACCTCCCTTCGCCACCACTCTCTGCGGTACTCGCACACCGTAGGAAATGACCTGATCATGATTCGGTCAACTACGGTATTTCGGAGAGCCTCCGAAATACCGGGCGCGTTCGCGTCGATATGGACTACAGACGCCCGCAACGGCTGCTTTTTCAGTGCATTGAGAGCATCCCGGATTTCATCGATGTGGTGGTCCGCTTGCACCTAGTGAACGTGGATAAGGCATCCGTCGAATGGCCAATGCTCTGGCGAACAAATGGATTCTCGCAACGATGGCCATGCTACGAAATAGATCACGACGCGGACAAAGGTGCGAAAAGACATGAAAAGGAAACCGTTTCAAAAGAGACTGCTCGGTTTGACATCACAGGGCCTCGTGGCCTTGCTGTGTGCTCTGTTACTCGCTCCGGGCGATCCTATGCTGTATGCACGGGAGCTACTATCCTGGGTGTCTCAAGGTGATCCGATCAGTTTCGGATGACCACCGAAAATTGGGTTGAATGAACGATCGCCGTTGTACCTGAACCCGATGTGGCGCGCACAGTGAGAACGATCATTCGTGTCTGTGTCCCCGAAGAAGGTGCGATGCTACACGCGCTCAGGAGGCCCAGGCTGCAGCAGACAAGCAGCAATGCAATCGCGCGCGATCGCGGGCCGCATCCTCCAAGCACCAGAGCAGAGCAGAGTCCAATGGTGATTGCGTACAGGAAAATCGCCTCCGGCGGCGTCTCAGCTGTCTTAGAAGATGACTGAATCGTCAGAATCGAAACTCCTCCGCCGGCCAAACTGGCGGGTGAGAAATTGCAGGTGTACGTTTCAGGCAAACCCGCCGCACAGGACAACTCCACTTCGCGCCGGAAATTCGCGATAGGCACAATCTTGACTGATAGTGAATCCGAACGTGCGGGCGAAACGTGCAGAGTCTTGGCTGTCACGCTCACATTGAATCCCGGTCCCGTTTCGGGCCACTGGTCGCGGAACTCTGGCGAGGCGCTCGGTGCGATCTCCGACCCGCCGCCAAAACTTACGCTGAAGTTGTGAGTTCCGCTCGTCAACATCCCGACCTGCAGGCTCGCGACTCCGGATTGATCCGTTTCTGCTGTGCCTAGGATTGTTCCACTATCCAGAAACGCCACTGTTCCGCGCGGCGCACCCGTCAGCGAACCGACATTTGCCGCGAGCGTCGAAGTCCCGTCGGCAGGGTTCGTTTCCGGGGCCAGCGAAACGACCGTCGCAAGCGCATTGGCGGGCGCCGGCGACATTGAAACGGAGACAATCGGCGAGGTGCTTCCTGCAAAGGGACCGTTGGCATTGAAGGCCGAAGTGATGCTGTGCGTTCCTGCACTTAGCGAGGCCGTGCTGAAACTGGCGCTGTCATTGGCCTGCAAGCCCGACGTACCCAGCGCCGTGCTCCCGTCATAGAACGTCACTCCTCCAAAAGGCGCACCGGCGGCGGAAGTTACATTCGCCGTGAAGGTGACAACCGTGCCCGCTGTCGGCGACGTGGACGACGCCGAAAGCGTGGTCGATGTTCCATCGACATTCACGACGACGCTCGCTGCCGCGGACGTGCTCGGCGAAAAAATTGCAGCCGTGTACGAGGCGCCTGTTCCGGTGAACCCCACCTGCGTATAGCCATTATAGGTGGCGCTCAGGGCGTGAGTTCCCGGGCCCAATAGAGCTGTGTCGAAAAACGCGTTTCCGCTGGAATTTACGCTTGCAGAGCCGATGGTGCTGGTTCCGTCCAGAAATGTCACGACGCCCGCCGGCACGGGCGGTGTGCTCGTGACCGTCGCGAGGAGACGGACCGTCTGGCTTGCAAGGACGGTTAAGGGCGAAACAGCCAGCGTCGTGTGAGTTGCATAAACGGGCGGTTGAATGGTGTGCACGACGGAGAAGCTTCGCGCCGCGTAACGGCTGTCGCCGCTGTAACTCGCAATGATCGTGTGCTGACCGGCCACCAGACTGGTGGAATCGGTGTAGCTTGCAGAACCACCGTTCATGTTGGCGGTCGCCACAAAAGCGCCATCGACATAAAAGTCCACTGAACCGGTGGGCACGGTCGCGCCGGACGTCTGGCCCGAGACAGAAAGAGTGACCACGAAAGACTGGCCGAAGATCGAAGGCTCGGGAGCGAGGGTAAGATTGCCGGAGACGGGAGCGCCGTTGGCCGAGGTTCCGTTCGGTTCATTGAGCAGAACCGTGACGGTCGTGCCCAATGTGTTGGCAACCACGACGTCCGGGAAGCCGTCTCCGTTAACGTCCACCACGTTCACCGGCACCGAGATCGATCGCCCGGCGACATAATCGACTTCCGCGTCAAATTTTCGGCCGCCCAAGTTCATCATGACCGCGACGCACGCCCCGTCGGTCAGAACCAGGTCCGGTTTGCCGTCACCGTTCAGATCCGCAGCCGTGATCCAGGAGTATCGATGGGAAACCGGTAGGAATACCGGGGCCTGAAAAGTTCCATCTCCATTGCCATATAAGAAAGTGAGGGGACTAAGGGCCGCGGCTGGGTTGGCATCGGGTGTCAAAACGATGTCCGGATTGCCGTCACCATCCAGGTCCGAAACGACGGCGACAAAATCGCTGATGACATTCTGCAGGTACAGATTCACTGAATTCGCATAGGTGAACGTACCGTCGCCATTCCCAAACCACACCTCTATGTGATCGAGGTAGTTGATTATCAAATCCGGTTTGCCGTCTTTGTTCACATCGCCCACGTTGAAGTGTCCACTATCGCCAGGAATGCGAAGTGGGGTGGTGACGGCCTTGAATGAGCCGTTAGGCTGTCCCAAGGAAACTACAATCTGGCCACCGGACAAGTCGACGATGTCGATGCGTCCGTCATGATTGAAGTCCGCCATGATCGGCGACGTATTCGGCACAGACATGGGAGTCTGAAACGTCCCATTCCCGGCATTGAGCGCAATGGATTGCGTGCCCAGGAAAGCCTCGTTCTGAAGCCCGACGCCGATACTAAGATCGGGCTTACCGTCACCATTGAAGTCCGCGGCCAGAAGCGTAATGTCCGCGCCGTCGGAAGCGTAACTCGTGTTCGGATCCGGGCCGAGACTGAAAGTGCCGCTGCCATTCCCAAGAAGCAGCCGCGGAAAGGTCGCAGGCAAAGTGACAGCGATATCCGGAAAACTGTGCCCGCTGAAATTGGCGACTGCGGCGGCGCCGACTTCCTGCCCCATGTCGTAGAAATCCGTGCTGAGAAATGTGTCGTCGCCTTTTCCGAGAAGTATCTCGATGCCACCTTCAACGGGCATAGCCAGGTCGATGTGGCCATCGCCATTAAAATCGCCGATCACAGGAATTATGGGCAACTCGGAATAGGGACTGGTTGAGCCGCCACTGATCGTCGTGAGTGGATTGCCGAAAGTAATTCCGCTCTTCCCTGGCGCCACAGCAATTCCACTCGGCGTGATAAAAGTCAGATCGGGAATGCCGTCGCCATTCAAGTCGCCGACACTCACAAGTTGATTTGGGGACGGACTGTTTCCCAGGGAAATCAGAGTTCCGAACGTCCCATCGGGGTTTCCGGGAAAGTAGCCGATCAGGCCGGGATAATACGTAACGAGAACGTCGAGGTGGCCGTCGCCATTCAAGTCCACGAGCAAAAACGGACCTGCGGCCGTTTGCAGGGAATATCTCGTAAAGCTCGGAAAGGTTCCGTCACCCTTACCCAGGTAAACGAGAAAAGTGGCCCCGATCGGATCCGTAGTAAGTATGTCCAGCTTGCCGTCACCATTAAGATCTACAAGCGAGACCGTACCGCGAGTAAAACTCTGGATCGTGCCACTGAATGTAAAATTCCCAGTGTTGTTGCCTAGCAGGGAATAAATCACAGCGTTTGAGTAATCGAGTAGCGCCAAGTCCACTTTACCGTCGCCGTTAATGTCGCCGACAGCCATCGAGCGGAATCCGGGAAAGCCGGTGCTGTTAGCGGACTGAAACGTCGTGAGCAGCGGGGCCTGAAACGTGCCGTCGCCGTTACCGACTAGGACAGCGACATAGGCGGTAAGCATATTGCTGCCTGCCAGCAGCAGGTCCAGGTTCCCGTCGTTGGTCACGTCCGCGATGGTGAGCGCGCTACCAACGCCCGGAGGCAGATTGACGTCCTCCCCATGGCTGAAAGTTCCGTCTCCTCTGCCCAGAAGAACGTGGACGGTACGCTGGCTAAAGTTGAGGCCGTCAACGTAAACCAGGTCCAGCTTTCCATCATGATTGACGTCAGCCGTCGCAATCCACAATACGTCCGTGCTCGTAGGTATCAGCTCAGGATTCTTGAAAGTCTCCGCCTGCAGCGGGCTGAGAGAAAACCATACGGAGGCGAGAATTACGATGCGGCGCAGGACGACGCTTAATGAAAGCATTCGCATTTGTGAACCAGACAACGGAATCAGCGATAAGGGCGCCAACTATACCATGAAACATGCAGGCTATTTCAAGCGGACTGTTCAACAGTTGTAGAAGTATCCGATCGCATATTGACTTGAAATTAAGATGGGAACACAATAGGCGGCTTTTCAGATTCCTGCGTCAGGTCGGAGCTGGAGAATCAGGACCGATTCCGTCTATATGAGTCATTCGCTGCGCCTTCGCCAGTCGATCACGAGGTTTATCCTGGTTTGTATGTCCGTCTTAGTGGGCGGAGTGTTTTTGTCCGCGTGTGGGGGAGGCAGCGGTGGCGGCCAGAATCCTCCCCCGCAACCGGATTTTCGGTTGGGATTCAATAACCCAACGGTCTCCGTCCAGGCCGGGGGCTCGGCGAATACCGCCCTCACGGCCACCGCGATCAATGGTTTCTCGTCTCCGGTCTCAATTCAGATCAGTGGCCTGCCGGCGGGTGTTACCGCTTCCCCGCCCAGCGCGACGCTAACGCCGGGCGTTCCTCAAACGTTCATGATTTCGGCGACCAGCGGAACGGCTGCGAGCACGACAAACGTTGCTTTCATAGGGACCTCCGGCGCCTTGAGTCACACCGCGAACCTCCAAGTGAAAGTCACGACCGGAGGCTCCGGGGGCTTATCAGGGCGGACCAAGTTCGTCCGAACCGATGCCGTGACGGAATACTATCTTTCCCTCAATGACCACTGGGTTGTCTTCAACTCCGCAAACTCGCGTTTCTTTGTTACCGACCCGTTCTACAACCGCGTAATCGTTCTCGATTCACTTACTGAAACTCAG
Source organism: uncultured Acidobacteriota bacterium (assembly GCA_963752925.1). Classification (GTDB taxonomy): domain Bacteria; phylum Acidobacteriota; class Terriglobia; order Acidiferrales; family UBA7541; genus Palsa-295. The sequence goes on from CAVVZY010000001.1 coordinate 411,163, forward strand.
ATCGCGACGATCCCTGTTCCCGGAGCTTGGGGAATCGACGATACCACGGACCATTCCACGCTGTACGTGGGAACGCTCATCGGCGATGTGTATGCGATCGATCCGACGAGCATGACGGTGAAACACAGGTATTTGGCGTCCGAAATTGGCCCGTATGGCTACCCGGCGCTGAGCGTCCAGGTAATGTCGGACGGGCGGTTGGCGCTACTCGCCGAGCAAGGTGGCATTCCCAGCGTCGATGGTTCAGTAGGCATCGCTGTCTGGAATCCCACAACAAACGCGATCAGCATCTATGGCTCGGCGAACGGCAGAATCGGAGTACCGACGCTGCCGCTCTGCCCTATGGGAAATATCGGGGCCTTCACCCGAAGCGGAGATCGAACATCGATCTTTCTCGGAAGCGTTGATAGCGATGGCACGGTGTGCCAGATTAACGCCTCAACCGGGCAGCTGCAAACGGTCATTCCAGGGGGGGAGACATTTCACATCATCGCCTCGCCCGACGGGAAATACATTGCTTTGACGTCCTTTTCCACCAACAGCGTCCTTCTGTACGACGCCCACACGCTGGCTCAAGCGGGTCAATTTGCGGCTTCCGGCGACTTGGGATCGAACGCCAACCTCACCTTTAGCCCAGATTCGACGGCCATCTACGTTTCTAGTTCCGGGTTCGTCTATGGCTACCGCATCCCAGGTGGCCAGTCGATTGGTTGGGTGCCAAATCTTGTCGTCGAATTCACCAGCGGTGGTTTCGCGGTCGGTCCGATTACGGGCCCTAATTTTGGAGCCATGGACAGCACCGGTCTTCTGGTCGGTCCGTTGGAGGAGGGATTCGGTTTTCTTGACACTACGCAAATGCACACCGGTGCTGTCGGAACACAATTCACAAACGGATTCATCACGCCCGCCACAGGACCTGTCTCCGGTGGAACAGCCATTCAGCTTCCCGATCCGAACAATTTCGGAGCGCTGAGCGGAATGTACTTCGGATCGCAAGCTGCCACGAACGTGGCCGGAAACACGGGCATCATTTCTGCCACCACTCCGGCGGGAGCACCTGGACCCGTCGACGTGTCGGTATTTACAGCCGATGGCGGCATGCAGATCATCCCTGATGGATTCAGCTACGGGCCAACGATTCTCGAAGTCACGCCGGATGTTTCTACGGCAGAGGCGGGAGGCACCGGCGTCATCTATGGCTACGGCTTTGGCTTGTTGAGCGCCACAACGATTCCGGCGGACCTGAGCGTTTCGGTCGGCGGCAAGACCGCCACGATTGTCGGCTTCAACACAGATGCCTACAACATTATCGGCCAGCCATTTCCGCTCCAGGCGGTTTACTACACGATTCCACCAGGCTCCGTAGGCTCCGTCGGCGTTACCGTCACGACCAGTTCGGGCAGCGCCACAGCCCCCGCCGGCTTGACATATATCGGCGCCATCCAGCAATTCCCTCTCGCTGGGTCCGCGCTCGTCCAGGGCATTTACGATCCGATACGCGACCTTTACTACTTCACGGACGCCAGCAAGATTCAGGTCTTTTCACTGGCGCAAAAGAAATGGCTCACTCCGATCAGCATTCCCGCGCCGGGCGGAGCGGCGCAAAGACTCTGGGGTCTCGCTCTGTCGCCGGACGGAAGCAAGCTGGCGGTCGCGGATGCTCAAGTCGACGTGATTTATCTCGTAGATCCGGCGAATCCCTCCTCCGTGAAAATGTTTCCGGTCGCCCCGTCCGTTCCACAAGGAATCACCGTCAGTCCCGGGGGCGTGGCAATCAGTGACGCGGGAATCGTGTATGTAACTTCTGCCGTGCAAGGAGGCACTGGATTCAATAACTATTTCCAACTCGACACCAACACAGGTGTGCTTACGCCCCTCGGGATCACCGGCCCGGGCTTTGGAGCTTCCGACATATATCTTCGAACGGCGATCAGCCAGGACAATAGCCGCGTTTTCTTCAATAACGACGGCTTCGTATTCAGTATCGATACATCTACGAACATTCTTGTTTCCGCAACTTCTGAACCGGGCTGTTGTTATGGCAACTACGATCTCGCCCTTTCGAAGAATCAAATACAGTTCACGGCAACCGACTATCTCTACGACTCCAATTTGAACGCGGAATCCTTTTACGCCCTCAACGACAGGGAAATAGAGAGTGTCTCGTACGTTTACGGTGTAAAACTCAGCCCCGATGGCAGCCTGGCTTTTCAACCGTCCACGAACGGCATCGACGTTCTGGATGGACGGATTGGAAACCTGCGCAATCGAATCGCGCTTCCGGTCGCGCTGTCGCTCAATTACGACGCGCTGGTTTCCGATGGCACGGACGATGTTTTGCTTGCGATTACAGGCGCGAATGGAGACGGCGTCGCCATAGTGGATCTCAGTTCCATCGCGGAACCTCCACCGCTTCCCTATCCCGCGGCAGTCGCATCCAGGCCTCAGGCAGAGGATCGAGCTGCGGCCGCTGGCGGTGTGCATCCCACGTCTGCCAACGGATCCAATACTGCGACGAACAGGCCGGGCTCCGGCCCGCGGGTCGTTCCGCATGTGACTCGCACGAAAAGTTTGATCGCCAAATAGTCCCAGAGAATCCACCGGAATTATGCGGGCCTGCGGATTCGTCCGGCTGTCCGACTCGCCCCACGAAGACGCTGCTCAACCGGTTTCAAAGGCTTGCCACTGCCTGGCGCCCTTCCGCTTCGCACTCCGGGGATTCTCGCTTGGATCCAAGAGCTACGCGGAGCGGAGCGTCACGCTTAGTGCCTTATTTGCGCCGCAAAGTTTTGAGTGTCTGGCGCGCCAAAAACATGTGTTTGTGGGCCATCAGAACTGCGATTCCCTAGGCAGTCGATTCAAGCACTTGCCGGCCACTTGTAAACGGGGTTTCTGGGCAGAGCACCGCGGCCGAGTGCTAGTACCCACATGTC
>CAVVZY010000002.1:0-150189 GCA_963752925.1 uncultured Acidobacteriota bacterium
TAACCGTTCGAACCGCGCACGTATTGGTCGAGGTGCTTGCGGATTTCTGGCTGTTTGAAGTCGTTGGCATGGGAGGGGAGGTAAATCAGTGCGCTGGCGAGCACGTTCTCGATGATCTCCTTCAGCCGCGGATAAGCCATGCTGGACATGACGCGATACGCCAAACCGGTCATCGAGATACGGGCAGGACGTAACCCGGAGTCCACGGAGTGGTCGTACGAGCCATCGCATCGGTCAGGGCCCAGAACAGGTTGCGCCAAGCCAGCACTTCACCCACCTGTACTTGTACGCCTCGAAAATCCTTCGCGCCCGTAGCGTCAACTCCCTTGAGCAACAGCCCGGCTATAAAATCAAGCTTGACCGCCAACCGCGTGCAACCGTGAAACATGAAACGCGGGAGAAAGCCCGAGCGCAGAAAGATTATTGACCTTCTCGATGTCGCCATAAGCGAAGACATTTTCCCACGGGATAAAGACCTTATCGAAAACCAGGATTGAGTCGTTCTCATCGAGCCGCTCGAAAGCGGGTAATCGAACGGACTGCCCATCACTCCCGCAGTCATCTCATAGGATGGTCGGCAGAAGAGTTTAAGGCCCGGCGAATTCGTCGGCGCGATACAGACGAAGGCAAAATCTTTCGTCTTGATGGGCAATGCTCCATTGTTTGCAATAAAGTTGTAATTCGTGAGAGTTGACGTCGTAGCAACAACCTTCGCGCCACTGACGATCAGGCCTGCATCCGTTTCCTTCTCGACGTGCATGTAAACATCGCGCACCTCGGCGAGTTCCTTGTTGCGATCTACGGGAGGGTTGACGATGGCGTGGTTGATGAAGGTGACTTCCTCCTGTACCTTCTTGTACCAGCGCCGGGCATTTTCCTGATACGGCGCATAAAACTCCGGGTTCGCCCCCAGCGTCGCAAGGAACGCGGCCTTGTAATCCGGGCTGCGCCCCATCCAGCCATAGGTCACGCGCGCCCACTCCGCGATCGCATCACGCGCGCCCACCATTTCTTCCGCATTGCGTGCCGCTTTGAAGAATTTGTGGGTGTAGCCGCCATTGCCCGTATCGGTCTCGGTGCAAAGTATGGTATTCCGTTGATCGTGCAACGCGTCGTACAAACGGGCCAACATCCGAACCGTATTGCGGAACGCCGGGTGCGTAGAAACGTCCTTCACTCGCTCGCCGTAAATCCAGATCTCGCGCCCATCGCGCAGGCTCGCTATGAACTCTTTCGAAGTGAACGGCCGCGTGCGCGTCGTGTCATTCGCCTTGGCATTTGGCGTGTTCTCGTTGCTCGACATCCTGGTCCTCCTCCGCGTTTCCGTTTGGCTTGACCTTTAAGCCTCCAGGCACTACTTAGCATCCTACGCAAGATGCGCCCAATCGCGCTCGAACCGAAATACCTCTTTGGCCGGCGGCAGCGGTGCCTGCGTCTCTATCCAGCGGACGGGCTCCGTGCCAGCATTCTCAAAACTGTGAATGCAGCCCACGCTGGTCCAGATCACGTCTCCGGGCCCTAAATCATATTTCTTTCCATCTGCCGTCGCACGAACGCGTCCGTCGGCGATAAAGTAGGACTCCTCGAAAGTATGATCGTGCGGATCGATTTTTGCCCCCGGCGCGTATTGAATCAGAAATAGCGATTGATGGATCGCGCCGAATGAGCGGTCCACGAACATCTTGATCGCGACGCCTGTAGTCGGGTTGAAACCCTCCATCTGTGACGGGCCGCCCGGCCGCGGCAACTGCGACTCGTCGAAGTGGCCGACGACAGTCTGGGCCGCGTCTTGACTCTCAGGCGGTGCGGCTTGCATGGCAACATCGCCGCCGGTGAAAAACGTATCGCGGCCGTATTCCACGGGACGCGGTTGTGGCGCTTGCATCTCTAGCCAACAAACCGTTCGATCTCCTGCGCTGCGCCAGCCATGTCGGATGCCCGTACGAATCAATCCGAAGTGACCGGGACCCAGCGTGTAACCTTTCTCACCAATCTGTGCGATAACAGTTCCTTCTAGAATGTAGAAACTCTCTTCGAATGAGTGCGTGTGCGGCTGAACCACGCCTGCAGGCTCGAGAAAACAGATTCCCACGCCCATATGAACCGAGCCCATCGCGTGATCCACGTAAGTGGCGCGCCGAAAACCAGTGCAATGCTTTTCGTAAATTGTTGGCGTTCGTGCGGCAGCTAGGTCAATTCTAGATACGTGGTGCATACCGGCTCTCCATTGAATCAATCCTGCTCCTGCCACTCTAGGCTACTGTAGAATGCGTTGACCAGCTTGCAGAAAGCCCGCTCTCATGAGCAGAATCATGACGTGCGGTCCGGAGTCTCTTTGGTGGTCGTACCTGTTTTTCGTCGACTTCCTAAGTCTGCTGTCTGCCGTTCGGCAGGTCACCAGGTCACGAATCTGTCCAATCAAGTGCTGTTTCTGCAAGCGGCACCGCACGGCAATCTGCTATTTCATCGTCCGCCGTTGTGGTGTGCCGCATCGCGTTGCGCCCGCAGGAGCGTGGCATGGCTGGCATAGATCGGTTCAAGACACTCGGGCTTACACTGCTGCTTGTGGGGCTGCTGAGTTGTCCCGTGTTCGCCCAAACCGATCCCAGCGGGGAATGGGAAAACCGCTTTCACGAGGACGAGCCCGAGCGCGTTCCAGGCCCTGAAATTGGCGATTACCTTGGGCTCCCGATCAACGATGCGGCGCGCCTCAGAGGCGATAGCTGGGACGCCACGTTGCTCGAGCTACCCGAGAATCAATGCAGGCCACATCCGTCCGACTATGCCTGGCGCGGCCCCGCGCTTCTCAGAATCTGGAAGGAAGTGGATCCACAGACCGAGAAGCTGATCGCCTACCACACGCACATTTCGTGGCAGTCACCCGAACAAACAATCTACATGGATGGACGCCCGCACCCTCCGGACTATGCGCCCCACACCTGGCAGGGCTTTTCCACTGGGAAATGGCAGGGGGATATTCTCACAGTTACGACCGACCATCTGAAAGAAGGTTGGATCCGACGAAACGGAATTCCTCGCAGTGCAAATGCCGTCGTAACGACATACTTCTTGCGCCACCAAGACTACCTTACCGTGGCGGTCCTTATTTCCGACCCGGCTTATCTCACCGAGCCATTCATTCGCACAACGGATTTCGTTAGCGCTCCGCAACAGCAGATTGCGCCGTATCCCTGCGAGGTTGTGGACGAAGTCGATCGGCCGTCGGGCGTGGTGCCCAATCACTTGCCGGGTACGAATCCGTTTCTCAACGAGTTCCCATCCGAATATGGGATTCCTCCGGAGGCGGCTAGGGGTGGGGCGGAAACGATGTACCCCGAGTACCAAATGAGGCTAAAGACCATGAAAACGCTCCCGCGACCGGCAAGGAAGCACTCGGACCGGTAAAGAAGAAAGTGCTTAACACTTCACAATCACTTGCGTCGATCCTCACGGTTACATTCAGCGTCTTCTTGTGGGTATTCCCTTTGCGTTCATCTGCCCATGCTCAGCAGAGCGGGAACCCAGCCAACGCAGAAATCCACATAATGCCGGTGCAGGGCAACGTCTATATGTTAGTCGGTGACGGTGCCAACATCACCGTGCAGGTTGGCGATCAAGGCGTGCTTCTCGTAGACACTGGGCTCGCCAAGATGAGCGATAACCTCCAGGCTGCCGTGCGAAGGCTTTCCGACAAGCCGATTCGTTACATAATTGATACAAACGATGATCCGGACCACGTGAGCGGAAACGAAAGCCTCGCGATGGCCGGAAGGACGATAACGGGCGGGAACGTCGTGGGCGATATCGGCGCAAGTGCAGGTGACACTGCGGCGGTAATCGCATTTCAATTCATACTTGACCGAATGAGCATGCCCAAAGGAAATCAGTCATCGATGCCCCAGGGTGCGTGGCCCACCGACACGTACACGGTTCCTAAGAAAAGCTTTTGGTTCAATGGCGAAAGTATTCGAGTCTTTCACCAGCCGGGCCTCACCGATGGTGACAGCATGGTCTATTTTCGTCGTTCGGATGTCGTGAGCACTGGGGATATCTTTCGGACCGACAGCTACCCAGTTTTCGACCTCAAAAGGGGCGGCAGCATTCAGGCCATTATCGCAGGTCTCAATCGCGTCCTCGATTTGACCGTGGCGGCGGACGACAAAAGTAAAGATGAAGGCGGCACGATGGTGATCCCCGGCCACGGGCGGCTTTGCGATCAGGCAGACGTTGTGGTGTATCAGGAAATGGTCACGATTATCCGGGACCGCATTCAGGACATGGTGAGCAAGGGCATGACCCTGGAGCAGGTGAAAGCAGCCAAACCCACCATGGACTACGATCCGATTTACGGCACAAATAAGGGTCCCTGGACTACTGAAATATTCGTCGAGGCCGTGTATCGGAGTCTCAGCGAGAAACACTAAGTCGCGCGGAGGCTATGCCAAGTGATTCAGCCGCGGCGTCTCGGACAGGAGGATTGGTGAAACGCACATCGATTGTGCTGGCCATGGCTGTGGCGGCGCTATCGCTCGCGTTACCTGCTCGGCTCGCGGCCCAGTTCGGCTATCCTCCTCCGGAACGCCCCGCCAATCCGCGATCAATTGCGCCGATCGACCTCACAGGCTATTGGGTTTCCGTCGTCACCGAGGACTGGCGCTTTCGCATGATTACGCCGGACAAAGGTGATTATGCGAGCGTACCTCTGAACTCTGAAGGCAAGCGGGTTGCCGACACATGGGATCCCGCCAGCGACGAGACCAGCGGCAATCAGTGCAGATCGTACGGCGCTGCCGCCATCATGCGCGTGCCCGCACACCTCCACATTACCTGGGAAAATGACACGACCTTGCGGATTGATGTAGATGCCGGAACGCAAACTCGCCTGCTTCATTTCGGGGAGTTGCCCCCGCAGCCTGCAGTCCCACAATGGCAGGGCTACTCGGTCGCCACCTGGGAAGGCCTTAGGCAGCAGGGCGGTGCGAATCTACGAGGTTTCGGAGCGGCGCTCGGCGAAGGCCAGACACGAGAGGGTTATATGAAAGTAATTACCACGCAATTGCGCCCTGGGTACCTACGAAGGAACGGAGTTCCCTACAGTGCGAACGCAGTCGTTGAGGAGTTTTTCGACAGTTTCAAAGCACCCGATGAACAGATGTGGGTCGTGGTCACGACGATTGTCACCGATCCTCAATATCTATCTGAGCCGTTCATTACAAGCTCGCATTTCAAAAAACTTCCCGATGCCTCGGGGTGGAATTCCTCTGCCTGCACTTCGAAATGACATCGACTGATACGTGATCCGAGCATGAGTGGAATTGCCGGATATCCGAATATTCCTTGTTCGATCAGCCCGTTAGCGTCATCACTCCTCTCATAAGTCCCTTTGGTGCCCAGAAACAGTACTTTTTGAGGGGGGACCCGACGCACTCTTGGGCAAGCGGATTCGCAAGTATTCTGGAAGGCTGTGAGAATGGAGATTCTGGGCTCGGAAGGGTTTTTTGGGTACTTGATTTCATAACAATGTCGGCTCCTTCCTCCCGAGCCTTTGGTCGTCAACCAACCAAAGTCTACTCGGGTCGAGGGAGCCGACATTGTTATGAAATCAAGTGGGTACTGGAACGAACTCATCTGGTAATCCGACCATCCTCCGCCATCTGCGCAATAACCCTTCTTCGATTCGGTGCGTAAGTGGTTTACTTCACGTGCCCGAAATACGCAGATTTTTCTACCTACAAACACACGTTCTTGGTCCGTCCATGACTACTTCCTTTACCGCCCGTGTAGAACAAGTTCGCCTAAGTTAGCGTGTGCCGCTTGGTCCCGAATCGCAAGGCGGCTCCCTCACCGATAGTACCGAAGTACCGTTAACTGGCAGACGGCCGATAGTCGCACGACCTATCGACCCCGGCGTGCCACCCACGTACCGTTGAACTCTGGGTGGACCCATGGATTTGGGCCGAATTTGGCGTGCGGGCCACGCAGGAACCAGGGATTTTCGCCCGGCGTCGTTGTCGGTCTTGCGACCAGGTGTTACGGGAGCGGTTGAACGATTCGATGGGAATCTTGCTCCAAATCGAGGATTTGAACATCAGCTATCATGCGACGGAAGGCGGCGACCTTTGCGCCGTTGCAGGCGTGAGCTTCCACGTCGCTGCAGGTGAAGTGCTCGGGCTGATGGGCGAATCCGGATGCGGCAAGTCGAGCGTCGCACTCGCCACGATGCGCCTACTCGAAAAGTGGCACGCGAGTGTGTCGGGCACGGTGATGTTTCGCGGCGAGAATCTGCTGGAGATGAACGAGCGTGCACTCGAGAGTATTCGCGGCGCGACGATTTCGATGATTTGTCAGGAACCAGGAATCGCACTCTGCCCCGTGATGCGGGTGGGCGCACAGGTCGCCGAAGTCGTCCACGCCCACAAGCGGTGGAGCTGGGAGAAGTGCCGCGAAGAGGCTCATTCAATGCTCGCGCGCGTGGGGCTTGAGGCGACAACTAGAATATTTGCGGCGTATCCGCATCAGTTGAGCGGCGGACAGTTGCAGCGCGTGGTGCTGGCGCAGGCACTCGTGTGCGGGCCAGCGCTCCTTATCGCGGATGAGCCGACCGCGTCGCTCGATGCGCGAAGCCAGGCCGAATTTATTGCTTTGCTCCGCGATCTAAAAGAGAGATCGCGGATGTCGATGCTGCTGATCAGCCATACGCCGGAGATTCAGGCGAGCTTGGCGGATCGACTGATTGTAATGCGTCAGGGCCGGATCGTCGAAGAAGGCGATTTCGACACACTTTATGCGAGCCCAGCACGCGAATACACAAGAGCTTTGCTGCGAAGGCCCGAAGCAACAGAGGAAGGCGAGGCTGCGGGCGTGGAGCAGGTTGCCAGATAACGACTGACGACGAAGACGAATGAGTGAACACATCGAACGCGAATCTCATCGGCCGCTGGTACGGGTCCAACACTTGAGTAAGCGCTACGTGCAACGGCGGCCGTTTTCGCAAACCGAATATACCGTTCACGCGATGGAGGATGCGAGCCTTACGATTTCTAGAGGTGCGACGCTCGCGCTTGTCGGCGATTCCGGCTCCGGCAAGTCCACGCTGGCGCGTTGCCTGGCGCTTTTGGAAAAGCCAACGGCGGGAGAGATAGCGTTTGACGATCGGGACATTCTCGCGGTCAGTTCAAAAGAGCTGTTCGCTTTGCGCAGCCAGATTCAACTGATCTTTCAGGAGTCGGCATCGGCTCTAAATCCTCGAATGACAGCACTCGAGATCGTCGCGGAGCCTCTGGCTATTCAAAAGCGCGGAACAAAGGCTGAACGGCGCGAGCGAGCGCTCGGATGGATCGCTCGCGTCGGCTTGCCCAGCGGCTCCGAGGGCAAAAGGCCCATGGAGTTCAGCGGCGGGCAACGTCAACGGCTGGCAATCGCGCGGGCGCTGGTTCTCGAGCCGAAACTGCTAATTCTTGACGAGGCGCTCTCGAGTCTCGATTTGGCCAATCAAGAAATGATCCTGCAGTTGCTCGCTGAAATCCAGGCCGAGCATTCGCTGACGTATCTTCACATTTCGCACGACCTGCGCCTGGTTTCCCGATTCGCGGATGAAATCGCGGTGATGAATGCCGGGCGGATCGTCGAACAGCAACCGGCGGCGAAACTGTTTGCCCAGCCTAAAGAGGCATACACGCGCGATCTGCTGCTCGCCATGCCCTCGCTCGAATCTATCTGTATGGATCGCTCCGCGTAGATACCGACGATGAGATATCTCACTCGACGCCTGCTTCACGCAATCTTGCTGCTGCTGACGGTTTCCTTTCTCTCGTTTGCGCTACTTCAGATGGCGCCTGGAGACTACTTCGATTCGCTGCGGCTGAATCCGCAGATATCGAGCCAAACGATCGAAAAGATTCGCGTGCAGTATGCTCTGGACCGTCCATTCCCCGTGCGCTACGTGCTCTGGTTTCGCTCGGCGCTGCGCGGGGAACTCGGCTATTCGCTCGCGTCCAACAGCGCGGTGGCGCCGTTATTGGCTGTTCGCGCGCGCAACACACTCCTTCTTTCGGGTACGGCGACACTGCTCGCGTGGTCGCTGGCGCTACCGCTCGGCGTTTGGAGCGCCGCGAAACGTGGCCATTGGGTCGATCGAGCCGCGGAACTGGTCACTTCCACGCTGCTGACGATTCCGGATCTGCTTCTTTTTCTCGGGCTGCTGTTGCTGGCGGTCAAAACCGGCTGGTTCCCGGCGGGCGGAATGACCTCGTTATCGAATGACGGACTAAATTTATGGACCTCCTGCAAAGATGTGGCGTTTCACTTGGTACTGCCCGCGCTCGGACTCGCGCTAGCGATGCTGCCAGTCCTGCTGCGGCATGTGCGCGCTGCGATGATTGAAGTCCTCGACGCGCCGTTCGTTCGTGCGGCTCGTGGCCATGGGATTTCTCGTGGGCGGATCCTGTTTCGCTACGCGCTTCCGGCCGCTTCGAATCCGTTAATTTCCTTGCTAGGTTTTTCAGTAGCTACGATGCTCAGCACGTCGTTCATCGCCGAGATTGTATTAAGCTGGCCGGGACTCGGCGCGCTGATGGTGGAGTCGATTTTCGCCCGCGATGTGTATGTCGTCGTCGCGATCGTGATGCTGTCATCCGTGTTCCTAGTGGTGGGAAACCTACTTGCAGATCTGCTCATGTTCGCGAGCGATCCGCGGATTCGGACAGAGTAATGGCATGACTAATCGTCACAAATTACGGGCAGCAGCAATAGCGCTTGCGGCGTTTCACGCCGTGATCCTGTTCGCGGGATTTGCCGCCCCTTATGACTACTCGGCCCAAAACCGCGACCTGCCGTTCGCTCCGCCAACGCGCATACATTTTGTCGACGCGCACGGAGAATTCCACGCGCGCCCCTTCGTCTATGGCCTGAGAAGCGAGCCTGCGATCACGGGCTCGTACGAACCCGACTTTGAGCAGATTTATCCGCTGGAGTTTTTCGCGACAGGCTCGCCATACAAAATCGCCGGACTCATTCAGTCGCGTCGCCACCTCCTGGGGGTTCAAAAGCCCGGTCGCCTGTTCCTGATGGGCACCGACGGTTACGGCCGCGATCAATTTTCGCGATTTCTTTACGGCGGTCAGATTTCGCTCCTGGCCGGCGTCCTGGCGGCTGCGATTTCCATCTCGCTCGGCATCGCGGTCGGCGCCCTCGCGGGGTTTTACGGGGGCTGGATCGACGAAACCCTCATGCGCGGCGGCGAGCTTTTTCTCGCGCTTCCGTGGCTCTACCTGCTTCTTGCCGTGCGCGCGGTAATGCCTCTGCGTATCGCCGGTTGGCAGGTCTTTCTGCTTCTCGTTAGCGTGATGGGACTGATCGGATGGGCGCGCCCCGCGCGGCTGATTCGCGGGGTTGTTCTCAGTGCCAAAGAGCGCAACTTTGTTCTTGCCGCGCGCGGGTTCGGGGCTTCCGACGCCTACTTGCTCGCACGGCACGTGCTTCCGCAAACGTCCGGCGTCGTTCTCACGCAGATCGCGCTGCTGATTCCGCAATACATCCTCGCTGAGGTCACGCTCAGCTTTCTCGGCCTCGGCGTCAGCGAGCCGATGCCCAGTTGGGGCAGCTTGCTGTCGTCGCTCCAGCAATACTATGTTCTCTCCAGCTACTGGTGGATGTTTCTGCCGGCGATCCTGCTGATTCCGGTGTTCTTGCTCTTCTACTTTGCCGCCGATGCACTGCAGGAACAGGTGGGGTCTGTCCGGCTTTAAAAATCCCTAATCTTTGCCCAGAATTCAACTATGGTGAAACTCCGTCCGGACAGGCGCCTTCTCGCGCTCGCACTGGTATTTGTTTGCACCTGTGCGTTTTCGTCTGCGACTGCCTTCGCAGCATCGCCGGGCCAGCAGCCGGCGGAGCAGCCGATGGTGACGGACAATACTCCCGGGCATCCTGGCGGCAAGATTGTCGTGGCCCTGCGCTCGGAACCCAAGACCTTGAACCCGGTCCTGGCCGAGGATGCAGCTTCGCGTGACGTGATTCGCTGCCTTACCGCCGGCCTTATCGATATCAACCGCGCCACGCAGAAGACTGAACCCGCCCTCGCCAAATCCTGGACTGCCGCTCCGGACGGCAGGCAGTACACGCTGCATCTTCGCCGGGGCTTGCGCTTTTCGGATGGCCAGCCTCTCGACGCCGACGACGTAGTCTTCAGCTTCGATCTCTATCTCGACGAGAAAATCGACTCGCCGCAGCGCGATCTCCTGATCGTCGGCGGAAAGCCGATTGGCGTGCGCAAGATCGACGCGTACACGGTCCGCTTTGACCTGGCCCAACCTTACGCCGCCGCCGAAAGGCTGTTCGATGGATTCGCGATTCTTCCGCGCCACCTTCTCGCAAAACCCTACAGCGGCGGAACGTTCTCGACATCCTGGGGCGTGGGAATGTCCCCGTCCGAGTTCGCCGGCCTCGGGCCCTTCCGTCTGAAGGAATATGTCCCCGGCCAACGCATCGTCCTCGATCGCAATCCTTACTACTGGAAGCAGGACCGCAACGGCCAGCGCCTGCCCTACGTCGACCAAGTAGTCTTCCTGTTCGTGACCAGCGAAGACGCGCAGGCGATTCGGTTTCAGGCTGGGGAGACCGACTTGATCACGCGATTCAGCGCCGAAAACTTTTCCGTGCTGGCGAAGCAGCAGGAAGGGCGCCACTATCGGCTCGAAGATCTCGGCGCCGGCCTCGAGTACAACTTCCTGTTCTTCAATCTGAACGATCTGTCGTCCAAGTCACTGCCCGAAATCGCCCGGAAGCAGTCCTGGTTTCAGGATGTGCGATTTCGGCAGGCCGTTTCATTGGCGATTGATCGCGATAGCCTCGTCCGTCTAGTGTATGGCGGGCGCGCGACCCCGCTTTGGACTCAAGTCACTCCGGGCAACAAATTGTGGATCGATCCGAAAATTCCCCATCCCGCCCGTTCTCTCGACGGCTCGCGCGAGCTCTTGAAAGCCGCCGGATTTTCGTGGAAGAGCGACGGCAGCTTGATCGACAGTCACGACAGCGCCGTCGAATTCTCGATTCTCACCAGTTCGTCGAATGAGCAACGCGTGAAGATCGCCACTCTGATTCAAGATGACCTGAAGCAGGTGGGAATCGATGCTCACGTGGTGACGCTCGAATTCCACTCCATGGTGAGCCGCTTGCTCACGAGTTACGACTACGAAGCCGCCGTGATGGGGTTGGTGAGCGGCGACGCGGACCCGACCTCTGAAGTGAATGTCTGGATGTCCAATGGAGACACGCATCTGTGGCACCCGAATCAGGTTCATCCGGCGACGCCGTGGGAAGCGGAAATGGACCGGTTGATGCAGGAGCAACTGATCACGCTCAACTACGCCAAGCGCAAGCGCATGTACGATCGCGTGCAGGAAATCGTCGCTGAGGATTTGCCGGTAATTTGTCTCGTCGGTCCCGACATACTCGTGGGCTCGAGCGATCGTGTGCATAATCTCAAGCCGGCGATCATGGATCCCTACACGCTGTGGAATATCGATGAGCTGTACGTTAGGTGACGCCGACAGGCACGGATTCGATGGCCTCTCAACGCGACTCGAGCCAACACGACAACTGGAAGGCCTGGCCGGATCGCCGTCTGGTTGCCGAGTGCCTGAAGGGAAATGAGGAAGCCTGGTCCGTCCTCATCGACAAATACAAACGACTCATCTACTCGATTCCGGTGAAATATCGATTTTCTCCCGACGAAGCTACCGACATTTTCCAGGCCGTGTGTCTAGAGCTCCTTTCCGAATTGCCCAAACTGCGAAAGCCCGAGGCGCTGCCCAAGTGGATCATCCAAGTAACGGCCCACAAGTGCTTGCATAAGAAGCGGGACAAACAGCGCACCGAAGTCACCGACCCTAAAGACGTTGCGTTTGATCGAAGCACTCCCGCGCGCGCGGAGTCGATCCTTCGCGAAGCCGAAGACGAGCAAAAACTGCGGCAAGTGGTCGCGGAACTACCAGAACGCTGCCGCGAATTGGTTCGGATGCTCTTCTTCGAGGAACCTGCCCGGCCATATGACGAAATTGCGAGCATTCTGGGGCTCGCTACCGGCTCAATCGGCTTCATCAGGCAGCGCTGTCTGGGCCGGCTGCGCAAGGCGCTCGCGGAAGCAGGCTTTTCGTGAAGGCGGCGGAGAAAAAATCGCCGCTCACTGACAAACTGCTTGGCGAGCTCGCGAGATTGAACACTACCGCCGCTCGCACGCGATTCCTGGCCCGCCGTAAGCTCTATCGTGAGAATCTGGCTCAACAGCTCAACGAAATCGTTCGCGCGAAGCTTCGTGTGGATACTCGACAGGCGCTCGCTTTGGTCGAATCCGCGATCCTCATCGCCAAGCGCCTGCGGACTCCGGAAATTCTCGGGCGAAGCCTGCGATCCAAGGGAAACGGCCTCAGTATTCTGGGCGATAACGGAAAAGCGCTGGTTTTTCACGAGCAAGCGCTCAAGATTTTTAAAAGAATTGGAAACGCAGCCGAGGAAGCCCGGACCCTCATTCCCTCGATTCAACCGCTGATTCTGCTGGGTCGTTACGATCAGGCATTCGACGCCGCGGAACGCGCCAAGAAGATTTTCACCCAGCTCGGTGACCTTCAACGCCTCGCACATGTCGAGATCAACGTCGGTAACATCTACCACCGCCAGGATCGCTTCGAAGAAGGGCTTGCGTGCTACGAACGCGCCTACGAGGCGCTCGTGCCGTTTCGCGATTCCGAAGGCTTGGCCGTGGCGCTTTACAACATGGCTGTGTGTCTGATCACGCTCAACGATTTTCCGCGTGCTCTCGCTACCTACCAGCGCGCACGGGAGATGTGCGTCCAGCAGGGAATGGTGCTCCTGGTCACGCAGGCCGATTACAACATCGCGTACCTCTATTATTTGCGCGGCGAGTATGGCCGCGCGATCGCAATGCTTCGCGAGACGCGGCTCGAGTGCGAAAAAAACGGCGACGCCTATGTGTTGGCCCTCTGCGACTTCGACCTTTCCGAGATCTACCTGGAGCTGAACCTGAGTGCGGAGGCTCTCGAGACGGCGCACGACGGATACGAACGGTTTCAAAAGCTCGGAATGGGGTACGAAGAGGCCAAGTGCCAGGCAAACGAAGCCATGGCGCTCAGCCAGCTCGGCAAGCCGCTGCCTTCGCTTGAGCTATTCGCGCAGGCGCGGCCAAAATTTGTACGCGAGAAGAACCTGGTGTGGCCCTGGCTGATCGATCTGTACCAGGCGGTCGTGCTTTTCGACGAAGGGCGATTGTTCGAAGCTCGCCGTCTTTGCTCCAGGGCCGCGGAATTCTTCGATAGTTCGTTCCTGCCGGGCAAGGCTGTGCTGTGCCACCTGCTCTTCGCGCGAATATGCCTTCGTTCGGGAGACGCCGCTGCAGCTCGGTCGGAATGCCAGCGCGCCCTTAGGCGGCTCGAGAAAGTCGATGCTCCCGTGCTCCGCTATCAGGCGGAATTCCTGCTGGGCCGGTGCCAGCAAGCGTCCGGCGACTCGCTCGGCGCATACGAATCATTCCAAAGGGCTCGCGAGGCGCTCGAAACGCTTCGAAGCAGTCTCCATGGCGAGGAGCTGAAAATCGCCTTCATGAAAAACCGCCTGGAGGTTTATGAGTGTCTCGTCGAACTATGTCTGGATGAACGGGTGCGCCCCAATTCGGCCGAAGAATCTTTCGGCTACATGGAATTAGCGAAATCCCGGAGCTTGGTCGAGCAGTTAGTCCAGCACGCACACGCATCGTCGGACGATGACACAGGACAAAGTGGCCTCGTTCGCCGGATCCGCGGAATGCGCGAGGACTTGAATTGGTATTACCGGCGGATCGAAAACGAACAGTTGAACAAGGAAGCTCCCTCGCGTCAGCGAATTGAGCAGCTTCAGAAAGAGGCTCTGGCGCACGAAAACGAGTTGCTTCGTGTCTTCCGCGAAGTTCCCGCGGCCCGAACGGAATTCGGGCCTACCATCGGATCGGCCATCGCGTCGCTCAAATCGATTCGGGATTGTCTGCCCGAAAACACCGCGATCGTCGAGTACTTCACCGTAAGGGACCAGTTTGTCGCCGCGATTCTGACAGCCGAAACGCTCGAAATCGTTCCCGTTACTCCCGTTTCGCGCGCGGTAGATCTGCTCCGCATGCTTCATTTCCAGATGTCGAAATTCCGCCTCGGCAGCGAATATACGCAGAGATTCGAAAAGCTCCTGCTCGGCGCGGTGAAGGCGCATCTCAAACAGCTGTACGAAGAGGTGCTCGCTCCATTTCGCGAGCGTATTCGGGTGCAGCATCTCGTGGTCGTCCCGCACGGTGTGCTGCACTATGTTCCGTTTCATGCGCTCTATGACGGCGCGGAATATTTGATCGACTCGTTGACGATTTCCTACGCGCCAAGCTCGAGCATCTTCGCGCATTGCCAGCGCAAGCCTTCGCGAACATCGGGACCTTCGCTGATTCTGGGTGTGCCGGACGAGCGGGCGCCCCTGATTCTCGATGAAGTGCAAACCGTCGCCAAGACGCTGCCGGGATCAGAATTGTTCATCGGCGCTGCGGCAAACCACGCCGCACTTCGCGAAAAGGGCGAGCACAGCCGGTTGATTCACATCGCCACCCACGGCAACTTTCGCCAGGACAATCCGATGTTCTCCGGTATCCGGCTGGGCGACGCCTACCTGAATCTCTACGACCTTTATCAACTTCGGCTCGACGCAGAACTCGTCACTCTGAGTGGTTGCGCCACGGGAATGAATGTTGTCAGCCCAGGTGACGAACTCCTCGGCCTGATCCGGGGACTGCTCTACGCGGGAGCTCAATCGCTACTCTTGACGCTCTGGGACGTCCATGACAAGAGCACTGCGGCGTTTATGACGAAGTTCTATCGCCGACTCTCCGAAGGTGACAGCAAGGCCCGCGCTGTTCAAGGCGCGATGACGGATTTGCGCGAAGAATACCCTCACCCGTACTTCTGGGCCCCTTTCTTACTGATAGGAAAGAGCTTGTAGATCGCTCCCCGCCAGACGTTTCTCGTAATTCACCCTATATTTTTGGCGCCTGTGCTCACCCTTGTGAATTGAAGCCAAAGGGCCGACGCGGTGATGTCGCACGGGGCGCGCCGACCTGAAAAATCTGAGGGGGAGAACGATGGAGCATTTTGCGATGGAGAAGTGGGTTGATTTTGTGCGAAACGTCTCAGGAGCACCGGACAAAGCAGCCATGCAAAAACACCTCGAAACCGGATGCAAGCAGTGCACTAAGACTCTGGACCTCTGGAAACATGTGCACCAGGTTGCCCAGCATGAGCGCGCTCTCGAGCCTCCAGAAAGCGCTGTTCGCGCGATTAAAGGCTCATTTGCTATTCATGGGCCTCGCCGGGAGCGTCCGCGCTCACGCTCGATTGCAAGCTTGTTGTTTGACAGCGCGTTGAGCCCGGTACAAGTGGGTGTGCGGTCGAGCAGCTCTACAGCTCGTCAGCTGCTTTTCGGAGTCGGCAGCTATCGAATCGACCTTCGGATGGAGCCGCAGCTCGATTCCGACAAGGTCGCGCTCGTCGGGCAGGTCTTGCAATCGACCGATCCTCACGAGGGACTGGGCGCACTTCCGGTGGCGCTGGTCAAAGGCCGCAAGGTCGTCGCTGAAACCATTACCAGTCAATTCGGCGAGTTCAATCTCGAGTGCGACCTCGACGGCCGCTTTCAACTCCGTGTCAAGCTCCCGGCCGAGGAGCTCCAGCTGGCTTTGATCGAACCGATCCTCCCACCTGGACCGCAATTGCCCCTAACTTATGATTCTAGGTCGCTTAGCAAGGCCATGAAACGAAGGAAAAAACGTACTAAGAGGACGTACTAATGCGAAAACCGTCAGAATTAGCCGCCGGTACTATGGCCCGCTTTCAGCCGCAACAGGGAGAATTGGCGGGTCAGAGTTTCAGATCGGCACACGTGTCTGACGGTTTCGCCAAAGGAGCAGTTGAAATCATGCCACGTAGAATCTGGCTCGTTTTAGTTCTTCTCATTGGAATCGGTGGCCAGTCAGCTTCGGCCCAGGGCCTCCTGGGAGGTGTGCTATCCAACGTCGGAAGTTCGCTTTCGAACCTGACTTCTCCGCAGCCCGGAGTCATCGTCCGCACCACCCTCGGGCTCCCGAGTTTGAAGCTTACCTGCTTGCTTCACGGCTGTACCGTTGTTGGCAACTTGGACGGCAATCTGGGCAAAATCTATCTGGTGCGCCCGGTGAATGGCTTACTGCCGAATCTACTGGCTGGTGTACTGAGGCTCGTGAACGGAATTCTCGATGCAGAACCCGACCAAGTGCTGAACATCCCGCCAAATCCTACAGCCCCGGACACGTCGAACGCACCGCCGGCTGGTTTGTGGGACACGACGCCTGTGAACTATTACGGCGCGACGGTGACAGACGGATACGTCAATCAGCCTGCCGCGCAAATTATTCAGATCTCGCAGGCGCACAGCAACTTTAACGTCAGCGGGGCCGGCATCATCGCCGATATCGACACCGGCGTGGATCCGAATCATCCCGCGCTTCAAGGAGTCCTGCTCCAGGGCTACGATTTCACGCGCAACCAACCAGGTGGCTCAGAGATGAGCGACGTCTCGATGTCTGCTCCGCCGCCGTGCGACTCTTGCCCGGCCGCCTATGTGAATCAGCACACCGCCGCCATGCTCGATCAGCACACGGCCCACATGCTCGACGGCAACGGCTACGAAGCGTTCGGCCACGGAACGATGGTGTTGGGTGTCGTCCATCTCGTCGCGCCGACCGCCCAGCTTCTGCCGCTGAAAGCCTTCGGACCGGACGGAAACGGTTCGCTTTCCAACATCATCGCGGCGATATACTACGCCGTCCAGAATCACGCCAATGTCATCAACATGAGTTTTGATCTCTCGCAGAACTCGACCGAGCTGTCCAACGCCATCAGCTACGCCAACAACAATCACGTAATTCTGGTAGCTTCCTCCGGCAACGAAGGCGCAAACAAAATGGTTTATCCCGCCGGGTACCAACAGTTGGTTATCGGTGTTGCCTCGACGAACAATCAGGACCAACGTTCGAGCTTTTCCAATTACGGCAATCAGATCGTGTGGGTCGCCGCCCCCGGCGAAGGCGTCATCACCACCTACCCGTTCGGCCTCTACGCCGCCGGCTGGGGCACGTCCTTCAGCTCGCCTATGGTTGCAGGTACAGCGTCTCTCGTTTTGGACCTCCAATCCAATAGCAGCCAGAACCAGGCCGCTTGGGCCATCGCCCATGCGAAGTTTGTTGGAATGAATATGGGATACGGTCGACTGAACACCCTGTGGACGCTCACGGCGGTGAATCCAGTTCAGGGCTTCCTGCACTAATTCGCCCGGGGCTCTCCGATGCTCACGAACAATTCACTCGCTGCTCCGATCGAGTTTCCCGGCCTCGGCGGCCTTGCGACAAACGCAGCGCGGTCCGAGACTTCTGTCTCGACCAAACTGCTCCAGCAATGGTGCAGCGCGGCAGTGCAGATCAAGTCGGTAGAGGAGCAGCTTTCGGCGCTGCGCACCTCGCTGATCTGCGCGTTCAACCAATTACTGGATCTCAAGGATCTCAACACGGGCGTGCATAGCACGCGCCTCGCGGAATGGGCTCTCCATGTTGCCGGCGAATTGGGATTGGATGAAGGCGCTCTCTCCGATATCGAGGTGGCGGCGCTGTTGCACGATATCGGGAAAATCGGTATTCCCGACGCGATCTTGCACAAGCCCGCGAAACTGACCGACGACGAATACACCTTAATGAAAAGGCATCCGGAATACGGCTGGGCTGTGCTGCGGCATGTGCCCGGCATGGAACGCGCGAGCCTGATGATCCTGCACCATCACGAGAGCTTCGATGGCCGGGGCTATCCGGCGGGACTGAAGAACGAAGAAATCCCGATTGGTTCTCGAATTGTTTCCGTCATCGACGCTTTCGACGCCATGGTTTCGTCGCGACCGTACCGCGCGGGACTGCCGCTTGAAGAAGCGGAACGGCGTCTCGTGATGGCTCGGGGCACGCAATTCGATCCAGACGTGGTTGATCGGTTCCTCCCGCTAGCCCGCGCCGAAATGTCCTCCGTTTTCGCCGCCGCCGGCACGTCGATCTCCGCCGCTCTGTAGTAATAGCTGAACTATCCGACCTGTTGAACTCCTCGCCTCCAGGCTCTGCTGGCAACGGCACGTCCGTCGTTCTTTCGGTTCTCAGCCGGACAGCGTGGGTGTCAAAATCAGCTTCTTTTGAGGTGGCCTCGACGCACTTTTGGGCAAGCGAATTGTCATCGATTTCGAGGGACCCAGGGACTGGGGATTCTGGGCAGGGGAGGATTTTGGGCACTTGTCCAGTACCCGGACAGAAGTATAGGTAACTCAATCCCGTATCCCCCCAGCATGTTGAAACCGGCTGTCCCGTTTATCTCCGAGAGGCATCAGGATAAAACTTCAGTTCAAGATGCATGGGGACCGATTAGAGACGGTGAGGAGCAAAATTTAGCAAGAGGGAGCAATCACCAGAGAAATGCGAACCATCATTAGTCGATTCGAGGTACAGCATATTAGATTCAAAATGAGGGACTTCGCAGAATAGCTTGGACCGCCGTGTCAAGGTGGCGCTCTAGCCAACTGAGCTACGGGCCTATCGTGCGAACGCCTCGAATAATGCTAACACGCGGCAGAAGGTGCTGAACAGCAATGAGGTCCGCGCCCAGACCGAGTTCTTGCACCACGGCGAATAAGAAAGTCTCCATCGCTTGTTCGCGGGACTTTCCAGTTTTTGCGAAGCTTGAGTTGAGACACGAACGAACTTCACCGATTCGACGGCGCCCCGCAGCAAGCTTCTCCAGCCGTGGGGCGCTTCGAGGACTCGCCGAAGCCCGGCTTTTCTCGCAGTACTAGAACTACATTCCAGTAACAAACTATTCACATTGCTATCATGGAAGGTTCAATGGGGCCGATTAACTTACCCTCTGCCTAGTCTCTTGCGTCTCGGGTGTGGCCGCACTGGAGACTTGGCAAAAGCCAGAACATTCCATGAACGCCGGATTTCTCCAAAGGTTCCCGGAAGACGTGGGCGCTTGACGTGGAGTATTCTCACGCGGCTGGGTGGAGGCGGCTCTCAGTTTGAAAGACCGCAAGCTCACGCGGAAATCGAATTGAGATCGTCGCGTTGTGGCGTTTGTCGCTATCCGTATTCGATAGAAAATTCAAGGAGGAATGAATGCGAGCACTTGCAGCATGTATTTTATCCCTCGGCCTCGTGGTATTGCCTGCGTTGGCCGCTACAGGTAATGCGGCGGACAAAGACGCCGCAGCGGGCGCAAGAACGAGTTCTTCAGCGAGCGCGGCGAGTAGCCCCGCTCCAGCAGCTACCCCGAACGCTGACCCGGCTCCCAAGGCCGAAACATCGAGTTCCGAGATATCCGCCGAGCTGCAACAGCTCCGCGATCTGCTCGAGTCGCAGGCGAAGCAGCTCCAGCAGCAGCAGGCGAAAATGGAGTTGCTCGAGGAACAACTGCACGCTGCGAGTGCAGCCGGCGCGAGTCTAGCGGCAGCGCCGGCCGGCGCGGATCCCGCAGGCATCGGACCGACGGTCGGTCTGGCCACTAGCGCCGTCGCGGGTCAGGCAAAGGCACCCGAGACGCCGAACTCCATTTCCGTTAAGGGGATTACGCTGACTCCGGTTGGTTTCATGGCGGCGGAATCCGTTTGGCGGCAGCGTGCGCTCAGCGCGGACGTGAACACGCCATTCAATTCGGTTCCGTTTTCGGGCAGTCCATTGGATCACGCATCGGAATTCAATGCTTCCGGGCGTCAGTCGCGATTCGGTATGCTTGTGGAAGGCAAACTCAGCGACGTGAAAATCGGCGGCTATTATGAGTTGGATTTTCTTTCCGCTGGCGTGACATCGAACTACAACCAGAGCAACAGCTTCACACTGCGCCAGCGGCAATTTTGGGCCCAGGCCGCCTTCAACAGCGGATGGACCTTCACGGGCGGGCAAATGTGGAGCCTCGTGACGGAAACCAAGAAGGGTCTCGACAACCGCACGGAGACACCACCAGCAACCATCGACGCGCAATATAACGTCGGATTCAGTTGGGCGCGGCAGTACGGCTTCCGCGTGACCAAGAACTTCAACAACAAGGTGTGGCTGGGCGCCGCAATTGAGAACGCTGAAACGACCGCCACCTTCCACGGCCAGAACAACAACTTCCTGGTCGGCGCTCCCGGCGCGGGCGGCGGCCTACTAAATCCGATCGCCAACTTTGCATTCTCGAAGGCTCCGGATTTCGTTTTCAAGGCGGCCTTCGAGCCGGGCTTTGGCCATTACGAGATTTTCGGCGTCGTGAGTACTTTTCGCGACCGGGTGTACCCGTGCGCTCTCACCGGCGCGGCCGCCACTTGCCCTGTCGATCCGGTCGGATTCATCGGACCGACGGGAGTGGGTGGTCACAGTGACACCCGAGCTGGCGGCGGCGTCGGCGGCAACGCTCGCGTCACCGTATTCAAGAAAGCCGATCTCGGGTTCCACTTCATGGGCGGAGTTGGTATCGGGCGGTACGGAACCACGTCCTTGTCGGATGTAACCGTTCGTCCAGATGGCACGCTCGCCCCAATTCATAGCTTCCAATCGCTCGCAACGGTCGAGCTACACCCCACCCCCAAGCTGGACATTTACATGTACGCGGGCGGCGAATATGCGGGCCGCACGCAGTACCAGAAGGCGCCACCGGACGGGCCGTTCAACGTTGGCTACGGCGCAACCGGACTGGCCAACTTCGGCTGTAACGTCGAGCAGGTACCAGGTTCGTCGGTTTCGACTCCGACGGGCGTGGGCGGCAGCGCCGGATTCATTCCGGGCTCGCTGGCGAACTGCACGGGCGACACGCGGAGCATCTTCGAGGGAACCATTGGTTTCTGGTACCGCTTCTACAAGGGTTCGAAGGGCACCGTGCAATTCGGACCGCAGTACTCGTACGTTCAGCGTAACACCTGGAGGGGAGTCGGAACCGGAACCCAAAACGGCGTGATCGTCGACACCAACGGCGCGCCTCATGGCGTCGAGAACATGGTGTTCACCTCGTTCCGCTACGTCCTGCCGTAAACAACTGGTCGATCGCGGGGGAGGCCCGATCGGGCCTCCCCTTCGTCGACTCCTTCCGCAAGTCCCTCGCGGTTACCAGAGCAGCTTCAGCCCGAATTGAATCTGCCGTGAAGTTGTCGAAGTGCTCGTGATGCTTCCCGCCGCCGGATTTCCCTGGGGCGTGTTCGATCCGGGAGGCAGTACCGCCACGATCAGGTTCGGAGTGTTGAAGTTCGCGCGATTGAGGATATTGAACAGCTCCGCCCGAAACTCCAGGCGCAGCCGCTCGTGGATCAGAGTGTCCTTCAGCACCGAAAAGTCCCAGGTGGCAAGTCCCGGCCCGATCAGCGTGTCTCGACCGAGATTCCCGTAGAACC
This sequence comes from uncultured Acidobacteriota bacterium, assembly GCA_963752925.1. Lineage (GTDB taxonomy): Bacteria > Acidobacteriota > Terriglobia > Acidiferrales > UBA7541 > Palsa-295. The sequence goes on from CAVVZY010000002.1 coordinate 21,499, forward strand.
CGCTGTTGTTCGGAGGCGCGATGAAAGCGTTGGGATCAAACCATTCGCCCGGCTTGCCGAGGACGACCGGCCCGCTGAAATCGGGGTTGATAAACGGCCGCACCGGATTGCGATTATCGCCGTTGTTCGAAGGGTTGTAACTCAATTGTGGTGTGAACGGAAAACCATCTTGCAGCGTCACGATGCTGTTCACGCTCCATCCGCTGATCAGGTGATCGCTCCATCCGGTCGTATCGCTTGCCCACATCTTTCCGCGGCCGAAAGGCAACTCGTAAACGGCACTGATCACTCCCACATCTCGAACGTCGTACGTCGCGAGCCCCCAATCCGCCCGTAGATTGAATGGATTCGAGACCAACCCCGGCGCGTTGTTTGCCGCCGTGCCGTTCAGCGAATCTCCGTCGTCGAGCGCTTTCGACCAGGTATAAACGCCGCGCACGGAAAGTCCGTGACTGAAGCGGCGATTCAAGTCCACCTGCAGCGCGTTGTACGAACTGTCGCCGAGCGCGAACCACGTCCAGGTGTTGGTCAGGATGGCCGACGGATTCGCTTTCGGCGCTCCGGTGGGAATGAAATAGCTTCCGGCCGGTACGGGCGTGCCGGATAAGGCGCCGAATCCCGCCGCATAGTTAGCCGGGCACGGCGCCGCCGGACAAATTGTCGGGATCGGCTCGTTGGCATCGAGCCCGATCACTTCATGGTAGCCGTGTGATCCCACGTAGCCGACCGACAGCGACGTGTTCGGCGAAAGCTGCTGCTCGACGCGCAGAGAATACGAGATCAACGTTGGAGCCTTCATATTTGGCTGAACGCCGCCGGGAACCAGTTTCGCAGCCGCCGGGATCGGGGAGATCGGCTCGGGGAGGTTTGAAACTGGCAAGTTCGCGATGCTGTAGGTGGGATTGAACGGCGCGTTCTGGTCCATCCGGTATCCCAGCGCATCCTGCAAGTCGTTGTAGACGCCGAATCCCGCGCGGAAAACCGTCTTGCCGCTGAATGGGCTCCACGCCAGGCCGATTCGCGGTTCAGGGAGAAACCTCTGGTGGTTGGGCTGCAGCGCAGAACTCCCCACGTGCGGTTGCGTGTTGATGACGCCGTCCGTGAAAAAGTAATTCGCGGCGCGGCCATGCGCCTCATTCCATCCCGTCGAGGATTCCGCGCGGAAGCCTAGAGTCAGCGTCAGCTTCGGAGTCAATCGGATCGAATCCTCGGCATACCAGGCCGCGAACAGCGACCTCCAGTTCATCTCCGAGGGCGTGGGATCGTATAGAAACGTACCGGCCACGCCTCCGAGCAGCGCCTTGATGCCGCTAAAGGAGGCCTGCCCGTACTGGCTGAGCGCGATCGTTTCGTTCGATTGGAATTGCTGGAACCACGCGCCAAAGCTGAGCTGATGCCTGCCGTGCGTCAGCTTCACGCCGTCCTCATAGGTGAGTAGATTCCGGAAGACGTGCAGGTTGCTGCCGTTATTGCTTCCCGCGAGGCCCACCTGCGTCGCGGGATTGGAAGCGGCGCTGCCTCCCACGACGACCGCGCCCACCGGATGTCCGGCCACAAAGCTCGTCACATCCGAGGCAGGCGTGCCCGGAGTGGGTTCCCCTGCAAAGAAATAGCCCGCCCGCGAGAACCCGAACCGCGCCGTATTCACCAAAGTCGGCGAGAACACGTGCGTTTCCTCAAGACTGAACACCTGTTCGCGCAAACTCATCAGGTCCGTGCTCCACGGGTCGAAGGGCGTGGCCGTCACGTCGCCGCCGTCGTCGATCGTATAAACTCCCGCCAGCGTGTCCCTCTCGGAGAAAATGTGATCGAGTCGCGTTGTGCCAAAGTCCTCCCGCACGGTTTGCAGAGGGCTGGCCGTCAACGTGGCGATCCCGCTCGGCTGCCCATTCAACAAAAGTTCGGGCCCGTTGGCAGCCGGCCATAGGTTCAATAGCTGCTGAACTATGACCGCGCACTGGGCTTTCTGTGGCGCCGCGCACGACGATCCGAATGCGACCAGCGTGCCGGCGCGGGCGTCATCCGCTGGCACGAACGTTACAGCTGTCTGGTGCAGGTTCTGCTGAAATCCTTCGTAGTTGCCGAAGATGAACGTCTTGTCCGATTGAATGGGCCCTCCCAGCGACGCTCCGAACTGATTGCGTTGAAAGGGTGGGGCTCCGCCAACATCGAAGAAGTTGTGCGCATCCAGCGCGTTGTTGCGCAAAAACTCGAAAACCGATCCGTGCCATTGATTCGTCCCCGATTGCGTAATGATCGCCACTTGCGCGCCGGGATGTTTTCCGTATTCCGCTCCGTAGGAGTCGCGCAGGACGTTGAATTCCCGCACCGCATCGACCCCCAATAACTCGCCGCTGGTCCCGCCCGGCTGCATATTGTTCTCTGCGGCTCCCGTGTACTCGACGCCATTCAGCAGAAACATGTTTTGCTGCGGACGATTGCCGGAGACGGAAAAGTTGTTCGCGGTCGTCGAGTTCGATATCCCCATTCCCCCGATCTTCTCCCACGTAAAGTTCACGATTCCCGGATTCAGCGGGAGGAGCAGGTCAAAGCTTCTTCCGTTGAGCGGCAGATCCTTGACCTGTTGCTCGCCGACAACACCCGAGATGTCCGTGGTTGTGGTGCTGACGAGCGGCGCATCCGCGTTGACCTCGATCTCTTGATTGACCCGGCCAATCTGCAACGTGAGGTCGACCTTGGCCTCTTCCCCAACCACGAGATGCACGCCCTTCCGCACCGATTCGGCAAATCCGGACTTGTTGGCGCGCACTTCGTACTCGCCCAGGGGAAGCACAAAGAGCTGGTAACGGCCCTGGCCATCCGAGGCCGTGGTGCGGGCCGCGCCCGTTTCCACGTTTCGCGCGGTTACCGTCGCCGCCTGGATCGCGGCGCCCGATGGATCGGCCACTTGGCCTGACAGACTAGCGGCAACTTGAGCGCCGGCGTGCGACGCGCAAAACAGTATCAATGCCAGAAACGCACCCCGGCGGGTTGCCGCCAATTTCAAATGGCTTCGCCCCGATCGCAGACGCTCTTGAGCTTTCAGATTCTGGAACACGACCACGATCAAGTCAGCACGCATGTCGGAGGTCTCCTCGCTGGAAAAGCAAGCGGCGATACAGGGATTCCCGATCTACCGAGACATACGTTTTAATACGAACAATATAAATATGTCAAATCGCTTTAATACGGAAGGAGTCGGCGCGACAGGTGGATACCCGCTTAGCGCGCGGGGCCCGGCGGATCGTTTGTAATGCGGAAGGCTTTGCCGTCTCGGAGATACAAGCGGCCTGCTTCCTCGCGATTGAGCGGCCTTGCGCCGCGGCGTCCAAACACCGCGAGCTGATTTCCGCTCTCATCCACGGCGCGGTCGCGGTCCACTCCCTTGGAAATCGCCAGAGCCGGCGCACTGGTGCGGTAGCTGGCAATGAGCTTGGGAGTTGGCCGCGGGCTGAAGCCGTAGGCATTTGGCGAATCCTCGGGAGAAAGCACCTGCAGAACGCGCAGCCCGTTGCGTCCGTCGGCGAGGAAGGCGAACGCACTGGCGTCCACCATTCCGACTTTCACGTCGCGCAGGTCGTTGATCTTGCCGCCGTCCGAAAAAATCCGGTCGAGCCGCGGCTGCTCGGGCTGCTCGACGTCCACGATCGCGAGGCCCTGCTTGCCGCCGGCGACGTACGCGTACGTGCGCGCGACATACACATTGCGGGCGTCTCCCAATCGCACCATGGCATTCGGCACCACGTGAGGATGATCGAGCGCAGTGACGTCCAAAACCTTGAGGCCGTCGCGGTCAACGACGAATGCGTAGCGGAACTGAATCGCAATTCCCTGCGCACCGTTCAGTTCGGGCGCGCCGATTTCCGCAACCACGCGCGGTTGGAGCGGCTTATCCAAATCCACGACCACCAGGCCGTGGTCGCAGAGCATGTAGGCGTAGGTTCCGGCGATGGCGATGCGGCGCGCACCGTTCAAAATACCGTTGGGGTTGAACGCCAGCGCTCGCTTCAGGAAGTTGTTTCGCGGATCGCCGTCGAGCAGCGTGCTGACGCCGGGACTCTTGCTATGGGGATTTGAATCTCCCACGATCACCAGGCCCTCGTATTTATCGGCGACGTAGAGAAACGCGTACATCGCGTGGATGGGCTGCTCTTCGTTTTCCGGATTCCGCGTGCGCGCGGGATCAAGGGCCAGCGTCGAAGGGCTGGCGATGGCCGTCGCATACTTCGTGTGCACGTAGAGGCGTTGACCCAGAGGAGAAACGGGCGCGGTGACCTGCCGTTCGGAAAAGCCCTTGTTGTCGATGTTCGCGACGTCGTACGCGCGGAAGCCGCCTTTGCCGAGCGCGGCGTAGAGATATTCGCCGCGAAGCTGCACATCGAGCACGTTTCCTTCGTGATGATAGGCTTCCTCGATTTCGCGGCCGCGCGCGACGTGCTGGCGGTAATCGTCCGGATAGGCCAGCCGCTGCAGGTAGCTGCCGAAGATTGCCTGGGGCTCATCGTGTTCCGCCACGGCCACGGCATCGAAGCCCTTGGCGCCGTCGGCAACGTAAATATAGCGCCCCATGAAATTCAAAAGGTTGGTGCCCTGCAGCAGGACCTGCGCCATCCACGCGTTGTTGTCGTTGCGCTCGGAGACGTGACAATCGTCGCAGGCCTTGGTTTCCTTCGACCGCACCGTGTGCGGCACGAATGTGCTGAACGCCGTGCCGGCGAATCCCTCGGCCGAAACCGTCTGCTGCCCGTAGTAGAGCCACTCACGATTCTGATTTTGCGAGCTGACCGTGATCGCGCAGGAAGAGCGCGCCGGCGCCACGCGATGCCCCGTCACCGTGCCGTCGATTCCCAGCATGAAGCCGTCGTCGCGCAGCACCTGAAAATTGTAGGACGTATAATTTCGCGTGGTCAGGCCTTCGTTGTGCAGCATCGGCATCCGCTGATTCGCGGTCATCGAAAGATGGCAGCCGAAACAATTCGGCGTCCACGACGTGTGACACGCATAGCAGGTCATACGGCTGTTGGCATGCGCAAGCTGCGATTCGTCCGCCGGAAGCGCGCCCCAGGTCATGCCATCCCGCCGCACGGTTTTCGCCCACCGCGATTTCTCGCTGTAATGAGGATTGCCGGGCGTGATCGTGTCCAGCGTCTGCACCACTTCCCATTCTCGGTCGGGCTCTACCATCGAGCGCTGGTAAAGTTTGCCGTCGCGCCATTCGAATCGCCGGCTATTCCACGGCGTGCGCAGCGCGTCAAGATGCGTGCCGCCGTTCGGCGCCGCCGGGCCGGACGTGATCAATGTGGCGCGTTTTTCAATCGTCCCGTGGCAATCGGTGCAGTCGAGTTCGATGGCGGCGCGGGGCTCGGCGTAGAGCTTTCCGTTGCCGTGCACGTCCTGCTGGAAGTGGCAATCCACGCACTGCATTCCTTTTTCGAGGTGAATGTCTTTCAAGTGCACGGCTTTGTCGAACTTCTTCGGATCATCGGCGGAGACGGTCTTGTTATCGCCGTCGAGCAAGTTGCCTTTTCGATCCCGCTTGTAAACGGCGCGGAAGACCCATCCGTGACCGTGGAAATCGGCGAACTGGCTTTGCTTCAGCTGCGCGTTGAATTTTGCGCTGCCTAATTGTTCCAGGAATTTCGGATCCGACCACAAGCCTCGCGGCGCGGCGCCTTCGGGATTCCGCTGCGCAATGTCATGGCGTTCGTCCGCGGTGGGATTCCGTTGCTGTGGGGGATACATCGACTCGCCGTCCGCTTCGTTGTCCCACCACGTGTAACCGAAATACGTCGTTTCCATGTTCGTTCCCGGGTGAATGTGGCAGACCATGCATTGGCTGGAGGGAATCGAGCGCGTGAACGTGTGCCGAATCGGATGGCCCGGCTCGTTCTTTGCGATCGTCGGATCGGACGAAGCGCTCTCTCCAAGATGACCAAAGGGTGCGTACGGGCCGGAATGCTCGGGCGAGCGGTCGTTGGCGTAGATCACGTGGCACGCCGTGCAACCGCTGCCGCGATAGTCGCCCGGTTGATCGTTCGTGCCCGGGAACGAGAGGAGAGGGTCGAGCAGGCGAGTCTTCTGCAAGCCGAGGAAGACGGGATCGGTGCGCAGCAGAGTGCCGAAGCCGCGCTCTCCCAGCTGGTCATCGGGGCGGCCAGAATTTTCTTCGGACTTGGGGTTTCCTACTTCGCCTTTTTTCGCGCCGCCGCGCTCGAAGACGCGCAGCACATTTCCAGGCTGCGAAATCTCCCAGCGCTCCAGCGGAGTCAGCTCCGGGACCACGCCTTTCGTCCGTGTTTCCTCGGGCGTCGGCGGAGGGAAGGTGTGCATCGTCTGCGGCAGGCCGTCTGCGGAGTAGCTTTCGCCGAAGCGCGCATTCTTCACCGGAATCGATCCGTTGTTGTAGAGCGCCGCGCCCCAGAGCATGCCGCCGTGCGTCATCATGCTGGTGCTGACGTTGCGAACTTCCGCCGCGTGGCACCCGGCCCTGCCGCAGGTTTGCGGGGCGACTCGAAGATCTCCGGGATTGGCGAATCGAACGTAGTCGTAGCTCTCGCGCAACCATGCCGTGTAGGCGCGTTCCGCGTGGGCCAATCCGCGCGCGAAGACGGGATCGCGAGGCTGCGGATGCGCCTTCGTCTTCACCTGGTCGTAGGCCGCGGAATCCTTGAGCGTTCCGGCGGAGATGCCGGCGCTGGCATCGCCGCCGTGGCAATCCGTGCAGCCCAAGCGCACCGTGCGAGTGGGATGCATGGTCGGCTCGTCAACATTTACGTGGCAGGTGACGCAGCCTGCGCTCTTTGCATCGGCGTCGGCCTGAGTCTGCGTGATCAGGCTGGGTTGCGTTGCCTGAGTTGTCTGCGGTGTCTGCGACTGCGGCCGCGGCTGTGCGGGCAATCCGTGCTCGAGCGCAAACAATAAAGTGACGAGGAGCGCGAGCATGGCGAGGTAGGGCCGCGTCATGCCCGGACGCGTTGAACTCGCTGTGAATGGATCTCGCTTCAGCACTTTTCGGTATTCCTCGCGCAACGCTAGAACTGAAAACGCACGTTCGTAAACAACGAGAACATCATCTTGCCCGTATAAATATCGCGCAAGCCCTCGCCGGGCACCAGGGTAGCGGCTCCGGCGGTGATCGAGATGTTTTCCGTCAGCGGCGGCCGATAGCGCACTCCGATGCTCGAGTCCACACCGATCGTATGGTGAATGGGCGCCTGGAACAGCAGCAATTCCAGCGGCTCGGTGCGCATGAATCGCAGGTAGTTTACGTTGACGAAGCCGCGCAACTTTGGCGTCAGGTCGAAATCCGTCCCCAGGTTCGCGAGGAATATTCCGGGATTGACGAAGTTGGCTTGCCCTTCGTCCTTGTTCGAACGAAGGCTGGGCAAGAGACTATCGGGCGAAGTCAGGTTCGTGCCGGACCCGGTCAGTCGTATGCCTTCGCGATTCCACAGGCTGAAAATTCCGCCTGCGAATTCCGGGAAATCCTCGATCGCGTCAAAGCCGCGCGCCCGGCCGCTCCGGGGATTTGCGGATCCCGAAGCGTAGAAAAGCGATCCCTTGAAGCGGATCCAATCCTTGTCCACGGAGAGCTCGAGCGCGGCCATCTGCGCGTTGATGGTGACCGCCCGCCCGGCGATCGGGTTCAGGCTGTCGGTTCCAAGAGCCTGGTAGAAGGCATTAGTGACATTCACGCGCCCGATGTGCCCGTCGCCCGTCCATCCGAGGTACGCGGCATGAATGCTATGCGGCTGAACCATGTTATTGGAGACCACCGCGCCGATGGGCGATGGGCGCACCAGAAACCCGTTGTCATCGTAATGAACACTGGCCGCGTCGTCGTTGTAGTCCACGCTAAATTGCGCCGTATAGCCCTGGAACAGGAAATCCTGCCGGTACACGTTGGCGATGATCACTTGCTGCTTTCGCCGGGCGAACGAGTTCAGGCCGCTGTTCGTATTTTTCTCGAGCAAATTGAAGTAGGCCAGGTTGTACTGCCAGCGGTTCGATTCCAGGTTGCCGAAGAATCGCACGCCGGGCTGCTCGTCGACGAAAAGAAATCCTCTGAAATCGGCGTTGAGCTCCTGAATTCCCGCGCGCACGGAGATGAAATCGAAATTCGGGCTCAGGTCGTGAAGTTTTACTTCCGCGAACGCCTCCTGAAAACCGATGTGGGAATCCAGTCGCGTGGTGCCCCCGCGCACGTCCACTTTGACGATGCCGAGCTCGCGCACGTCGAGATAGTTCAGGCTGACCGCCGGAGTCACTCGAATCCGCCAATCCACGGGACGGAAGGCCGCGTCGCCGTGAAATAGGTCGAAGGAGAAAAGAAAAAGTTGATCGAGGAAGACCTGCTCGCCCTTCCCGAAGAAATTGCTGCTCCCGGGGCGAGCCGTGCTGACGTCGCTCGGAACCGGCAGCCGCCGGCCGTCGAAAAGCGTGTCGCTGATGCCCGTGAAGTTGAAGAAGGTTTGCTGGCCGATAATCGGGACGTCGCCTTTCCATTTGTTCCGGTCAAAGGGGTCCCAGCGGTGTCCCTTTACGTAAGGATGCTCGCCGCCTGTGCCGTAGCGATTCCAGTCGGGCATCGTGACCCGCCAGCGATTCGGTTCGGGCTGAAAAATCTCGCCGTCCGGCGGGAGCGTTTCCGGCGTGGGCTGCGCGCCGGCGGGTTGCAGATCGGGACTCTGCTTCGCCCCGGAATATCCCGGAGCGGACGACTCCGTCGCGGCCGGCGCGGCATTCATCGGCGGAAGCTGCGGAATTCCCGGCGGAGCCGGAGCGGCGATGGGCCCGGCAACGAGCTTGATTTCACGAATCAGGACTTCGCCGGCCCCGAGCGACAGGCTCTCTTCCGTGAATGTCTCGTAGCCGTCGCACACGACGCTCCATTCATATTTTCCCGGAGGCAAGTCAATCAAGCGGAAAACGCCTTCCGCGCTGCTTGTCGCCTTGCGAACCTCTCCCGTCGCGACGTTCCGCAGGGCCACGATTGCGCCGCCGACGCCGCGGCCGTTCGAATCTCGCACCACGCCTTCAAGCGCGCCCGTCTTTCGAGGTGTTTTCCCGGGAAGTTGCTGCTGTTGGGATGCTCGTGCCGCGGTGAATCGAGTGCCAGCGGACAGCGGTAACGATGCAAGCAAGATCAGTGGAACGAGTCTGGAGAGGGCGTTGGATGCAGCGAGCATCCTCGGTGTCCTGGAAAGCGTCAGCAATTTCGTATCATTTTGCCGTGCTCGCTCTATCTAACCCGGTTGCTTCCGGATGAGCAAGTCTTTTTGATGAATTCGTTGACCATCTCGCATGCCAAAGACGACCCAGAGCGGGCTAATTCCGTTCTCCGCGCCGCCGCGCGAGCGAGAGTAGATTGAGAACAGTGGCCAGCTGTGGTACGAATAGTTGCGATCGCATGAATTGTTCCAACCATCGCAATTCCGCAGCCTCTTTCCTGCTCACCCTTGGAATCGTCGCCGCCGTTTGCGCCGGACTGTCCGCATGCGGGGGCGGAGCGGCAACGCCTCCGCCGCCCCCTCCGCCACCCGGGCCGCAATCGCTCACGCAGAACGACGTCATGATGCTCGTGCAGGCCGCGGCCACGGCCGCTCAGTCCGACACGATGGCCATCGCCGTGGTAGATCGGCTGGGGCGCATCCTCGCTGTTTACAAGGGTGCGTCCGCGCCCGCTCAGGTGCCGGGAAATTTTGGCAACATGGTGCCCGCCGATGAGCTTGCTGTCTCGCTCGCCCGCACGGGCGCATTCTTCAGCAACGACCAGGCTCCCCTCTCGTCCCGCACCGTGCGCTATATCAGCGGCATCCATTTCCCGCCGGGCGTCATGAATGCGCCCAACGCCGCGCTCTACGGCATCGAGAATACGAATCGCGGTTGCACCCTTTCGAGCAGCCTCGCCACGACCGTGCCGCCAGCCACGACGATCGGCGGGGCGAGCCCCGGCCTGGGGATCGCCACTGGCAAGGCTGACGCTTCGGACAGCGATCCCACCGCGGTTAACCCGGGCGGCGTTCCGATTTTCAAGAACGGCCAGGTCGTCGGCGGAATTGGCATCACCGGCGTTTCCCTGGACATCGCGGAATACGTTGCGTTCACGGCCGTGCGCGTGAACTCGGACGGAATATTCCTCGACCCTGCTTCACTGCCTCCGCCCGGCGAAGTCGTGATTGACGGAGTCGCGCTGCCGTTCGTGGATCAAACGACGGCTCCTGCCGGAGTTTCACCGGGGACATTCAACGCCGCTTTATTCACCGTAGGTCCCGTCGGGAGCCCCGGCGACGCTCCCGAAGGGTACCTCGTGCCCGCCGCGGCGGGGCCCGTCGGGGGCCTCACCGCCGCGCAGGTCAGCGGGATCATCTCCAACGCCGTCGCCACCGCGAACCAGACGCGCGCGCTCATCCGGCTTCCGCTTGGATCGCGCGCGAAGATGTCGATTGCGGTGAGCGACCTCGACGGCACCATCATCGGGCTTTACCGCATGACCGACGGCACCGTCTTCAGCATTGATGTCGCCGCCACGAAGGCTCGCAACGTGATCTATTTCAGCGGCATGACGCGCCAGGCAATGGACCTGAACGGCGTACCCATGGGTACCGCGGTCACCAATCGCACCATCGGCTTCGGCGGGCAGCCATTCTTTCCGCCCGGAATTGACGGCTCGGCCGCAGGCCCTTTTTTCAATTTGTTCGTGCAGGACGTGAACAACCCCTGCACGCAGGGATTTCAGACTCCCGGGCCGTCGTGGCCGCAGGCAAATCAGAGTGGAGTCGTGTTCTTCCCGGGATCCGAGCCGCTGTACATCAATGGCGTGCTCGTGGGCGGGCTGGGCGTCAGCGGAGACGGCGTCGATCAGGATGATTTCGTCACCGCGGGCGGCGCCGCCGGATTCGAGCCTCCGGACGCCATTCGCGCGGACCAGATCATGGTCAATGGAGTCCGCCTGCCCTATCTGAAGTTCCCCCGTAATCCTACGCAGTAGTTCGCAACGTGATCAGGTGTATTTTCGTAGGGGCGTAGTCCGCTGCGGCGGACTACGCCCGGCAAGCATTCTCGGCGTGATTCAATCCATTCGGCAATGCGAAACGTCCGAGCGGGTTTCGTAGGGGCACGATATATCGTGCCCGGCGCAGTTCCGTGGCGTGATCCGATTCGTCAGGCAGGAATGAACGTCCGAGACGGTTTCGTAGCGCCGACCTTCAGGTCGGCATCTTCGCTCTTCTTATCCCTGCCGCAGCTTGTGCCCCGCAAGATTCCCCAATCCATCGTACGCGGCGTATTTGTACATTTCGGAGAGCGTCGGATAATTGAAAACGAATTCGATGAAGAGATCGATCGTCCCGCCGGATTCCAGCACCATCATGCCCAAATGAATCAGCTCGGTGGCGTTCTCGCCGATGATGTGCACGCCGAGCAATTGACGATCGGAGCGCCGGAACAGCAGCTTCAGCAGGCCGGCGGCATCTCCCGCGATCAGGCCTCGCGCGTTGTTGGCATAGCGCGCCCGCCCAACCTCGTACTCGATGCCCTTTTCCTTGCAGCTTTCTTCCGATTCGCCAACGGCCGAAATCTCGGGAATTGTGTATACGCCCATCGGAAGCATCGAGCCGAGCCGCTGTTTATACTGGAAGCCGAAGGCGTGGCACACGGCCACGCGCCCCTGCTCCATCGAGGTCGAAGCCAGCGCCGGGAATCCAATCACGTCTCCCGCCGCGTAGACGGAAGGCACCGCCGTCTGGTAGGACCCGTTCACTTCCACGTAGCCGCGCTTATTCACCGCCAGACCGGCCTTTTCGAGATGCAATTCGTCCACCGCGCCGCGCCGTCCCGCTGCGAATAGCGCCGATTCCATTTCGATCGTCTTGCCCGATGGCATCTGGATGCGCACGCCCTGCTTGGTGCGCTCGATCGGCCCCATGCGCTCGCCCAGAAAGAATGTGACTCCGAGTCCGACCAGCCGCTCGCGCAGCGCCTCGGACAGTTCAGCGTCCAGAAAAGGAAGCACCCGGTCTCGCCCATCCACCAGCGCGACCTCCACTCCCAGCGCCGTAAATATCGAGGCGTACTCGCATCCGATCACGCCCCCGCCGACCACGACCAGGCTTCGCGGGATTCGTCCCATCTTCAGTATCGAATCGGAATCGAATATGGTCTCGTCGTCGAACGGAATCTCCGCCGGCCTGTGGGGGCGTGAACCCGTCGCAATCAGGATCGCCTTGCCGCGCAGTTGAGTCGTTTCATTTTTTGGAGTCTTCACGGCCACGGTGTGCGCGTCTTCAAATGACCCAACTCCCTGTATCAGCTCAATGCCATGCGCGGTCAGATTCGCCCGGATCTTTTCCTGCTCCATCCCGACGAGGACGTCCTTGCGGTGCGTAAAGCTCTTGATCGTCAGGCCTTCGCGGAGCGAATAGTCGATTCCGTAAAGCCCGCGCTGTTTCAGGCCCGAAAAGTACAGTGCGGATTCGCGCAGAATCTTGCTGGGGAGCGTGCCGGTGTTGATGCACGCTCCGCCGAGGTCGGAGCCGGATTCGACCACAGCGACCTTCTTGCCGAAGTAGGCGGCCTGCGCCGCGCCCTTTTCGCCGGCCGGGCCGGAGCCAATCACCACCAGGTCAAATTCCCGCACGATTCACCTCAGGAGGGCATTCACTTGCTGCATCTGACGCGCGAATCGCGTCGGATCGTAGGCCGATGGAGTCTCGAGCTGCTGAAACAGGGCCGTGATCGCGGCGCGCAGTTCCGCGGCGTTTTGCGGTTTCGCGTCCCGGTTGTAAGCGACGAATAGGGACTGAATCGCCATGGCTGCCTGCGCGGCGGACTGTTCGCCCTGGCCCGAAATGTCGTCCGCGTCGCTGGAAATTTTCTGCAGCAGCCGCAGCGTGGACGCCGGATCGTAGGCCGCCGCATTGAATCTTCGCCACCAGCGCATCGGCGAGGTGCGCGGAATTTGTCGCCGCGCTTGCCACCGCGTCGCGGTCGGGATTCAGCTGGCTCATCAGCTTCGTGAGCTGTGAAATCTGGTCGTCCAGTTGTCCCGCGTCCTGTCCATCCAGCTGATGAACCACGTCCCGAAACACCGCGTATCGCGACGCGTTCCACGGAGGGTCGCCGGGCCGCCGTCCCTCGTAGCCGCGCGCCTGCCGCCAGCTCTGTTCCGGTGGAGTCAGGCTGTGATGGCACGCGTAGCACTGCATCTCGGAATATTCCGGCCAGATTTTCCCGCGCGATCGCGATGCCAGCCGCAGCATCGATTCGCGCAACTGCACCGCCTGCCCCGTGGTCATCTCGCGAACGTCGTACCAGGGGTCGCTCTGCCCGGTGGCGCCCGGCTCGCCGGGCTCTTTCCAGTGCCGGGGCATCACGGCGGAAAAAGAATCCAGCTCGAAAAATAGATCGGGATGTCCTCCCGCGATCATCTCGTGATCCACGAATTTCTGTTCGCTGCCGAGATGGCAACTGAGGCATTTTTCCGTGCGCTTCACCAGATCGCGCGTGTCAACCATTCCCAGCGCGACGGACTTCTGGTGGGTCCAATCGCGTTCCGTGTGCGGACCGAGCCACCCGGACGCGGGGCCGTGGCAACTCTCGCAGCTCACGCCTTCGCTCACGTCAAACGTGCGCGATCGTTCCTCCGCTGGCGGATTTAGAGCGTGGCAGGCCAGGCACCGCGGGGCCGTCTCGGCCTTGCCCAGCCCAAGGATGCCCGCCATTCGCTCGCCGACGTTTCCGGTCAAGGCCTTGTAGGATTGCGCGTGCTTGTCCTTAACGATCCACGTGCTGTATTCATTTTGGAGGACGTTGTTTTCCGTGCGCGGTGTCACGCTTCCATGGCAGCTCGTGGAGGCGCACGACCCCGGCCCCGTGTATTTTCCCGCGCCATCGTACGCACTAGTGCGCGTCTGCGCGGAGCTCGTGAATGGAAAAAAAGTGCACAGCAAAAAGGCCGCAGCCGGCAGCAGAAACAGGTGAGAGGACTTGGTTTCGAGCGTGGTGATCATGTCGCGTTTGGCACGCCTACTCTACCCCAAATTTCCGCAGCTGCAATCCGCGAACTCATCCCGCCGGATACAATTCGTCACCCGTTTCCGAACGCCGTAGGCGTGGCAGATGCTAGCCCAGCCCGCAGGGCTGGGAAACCAGGCCATCGTCGCGCCCAGCGCCGTAGGTGCGACACCATTTGATTGTCTATCTGTCGCTCGCCGCCCATCCGTCGCCGCGCCTGTGGAGTGCGGCGGCTTGCCGCCGCTGTCCGCCGTCCCGGCTTGCCGGGACGTGCTCCCCGCATGGGCCAGGGATCGGTTGTGGCATTTGTAGGGGCACCCGCCGCGGCGGATGCCCTGCGCAGATGTTTGGCGCCGCGCCGCGCATCCATTGCTAGCGGCCGCGTGAGAGTGGGAAGCGCGCTCCGCTTACCTTGTGGACTTGCCCAGGACGATTTGTTATATCCTCATGGGTCACCGAAACCGATAACCGAGATTGATTCCGCCGCGGGAATGAACGACCCTCTGTGTGGGGAGAGTCCAGTTGATCTTCGATTCGCTGAGGGAGATCCAACATCGGTTCGGTTACCTGCCTGCTGAAGAATTGAAGAATTTGTCGAAGAAGATTGACGTTCCCCTGTACCGCCTGCACGGAATCGCCAGCTTTTATCCGCATTTTCGTCTCACGCCTCCCCCCAAGGCGGACGTCTGCGTCTGCCAGGACATGTCCTGCCACCTTCGCGGTGCCGACGGTCTTCGCGCGCGCCTGGAAGAGCGGCTTCAGAATCTGAGCGGCTCCGATGTGATTGTGCGCGGCGCGTCGTGCCTCGGCCGATGCGATCAAGCGCCTGCCGTGGCTGTCAACGACCGTATCTATACGCGGTTGACCGAACCTCAAATTGAAGAAATGATCCGCGACGTAGTTTCGCAAGGGACGCTGCCGGAACCGGTCCCCTCGCGCCGCGGCGTGGAATGCGCCTCGGACCCATATTCCGCCCCGGGCGAGCGCTACGGCGTCGTCCGGCGATTGGTGCAATCGCGCGACTGGAATTCCGCCTTCGAGGTGCTGAAAGCTTCGGGCCTTCGAGGCCTGGGCGGCGCGGGATTTCCCACCGAATCGAAATGGCAATTGGTCCGCCAGCAGCCAGGGCCGGAAAAATATATCGTCTGCAATGCGGACGAAAGCGAGCCCGGCACGATCAAGGATCGCTTCATTCTCACGAACCTTCCGCATCTGGTTATCGAAGGCATGATTCTAGCGGGGCTGCTGACCGGCGCGCGCAAGGGCATTCTTTACATTCGCCACGAGTACGACGAACAGGAAAAAATTCTCGAAGAGGAAATCCATCGCTGCAAAAAAGCGGGCCTTGTCGGGCCGGGCATTCTTGGCAGCGAACTGGAATTTGAGTTGGAGCTGTTCGTCAGCCCCGGCGGCTACATCTGCGGCGAAGAGAGCGCTCTGCTCGAAGCCATCGAAGGCAAACGCGCCGAGCCGCGCAACAAGCCGCCGTTTCCCGTGACGCAGGGCCTGTGGAACAAGCCCACGGTCATCAACAACGTCGAGACATTCGCAAACGTGCCGCCGATCCTGGTGCGCGGCGTGGATTGGTACAAAGCGCAAGGCGTCGGCGGCTGCGCCGGACTCAAATTCGTCGGCATCAGCGGCGATATCGCCAAACCCGGCGTCTACGAAGTTCCCATGGGCACCACGTTCTCAACGATCTGATCTTCAAGCACGCTGGCGGCATTCCCGGCGGGAAAAAACTGAAAGGCTTCGCGCCCTCGGGACCCTCTTCCGGCTACCTCCCGGCTTCGCTCGCCGATGTAAAACTCGATTTCAAGGCGCTCGCCGACGCGGGCTCCATGATGGGCTCGGGCGCGGTCGTCGTGTGCGACGAAGATACCTGCATGCTGGACATGGCGCTCAACTCCACGAAGTTTTTCCGCAACGAATCGTGCGGAAAATGCGTTCCCTGCCGCGTCGGTTCACAGAAAATGGTCGATCTCCTCACCGGCTGGACGCAAGGCCACGGCTCCGAAACCGATCTCGCGCTAATCGACGAGCTTTCTGACGCGCTGCGCCTCACGTCCATCTGCGGCCTCGGCCAGGTCGTCCCGGCTCCCATCAGCTCCGTGTTAAAACATTTCCGCGACGAAGTCGAGGCGCACGTCATCGCGCCGCGAATGCCCGTCGGGAATCTGTTTCTCCGGCGCGCCGTCGGTGGAAGCTCACGCGGCTTCGAGGCACGCATGAGCGCGGCCGGCCTCATCGAACTCACCATAGACGGCAAGAAAGTCTCCGTGCCGGCGGGAACATCCGTTTTTGACGCCGCGCGATTGAACGACATTGCCATTCCCACCTTGTGCCACCAGCAGAACGAAACGCCCGTGGGCGTCTGCCGGTTGTGCGTCGTGGACGTTGGCGCGCGCGTATTCACCGCGTCGTGCGTGCGCCCGGCCGAGGCCGGCATGGTCGTGAATACGGCATCCGAGAAAGTGCAGCGCGCTCGGCGCACGCTCATCGAGATGTTGATGTCCGACCATCCTTCGCCCTGCGCGCGCCAGCAGCATTCCGGCGATTGCGAGCTCGAAACCCTGGCACGACAAGAAAATGTGCAGCAGCCGCGATTCGCGCGGAGCACCAGCGGCCGCGCCAAAGACGACTCTTCGATGAGCATCGCCGTGGATTTCGACGCGTGCATCCTGTGCGACCGCTGCATCCGCGGGTGCAGCGAGATTCGCGAGAACTTCGTGCTCGGCCGCATGGGGAAAGGCGCGCACGCGGGAATCGCTTTTGACGACAACGAACCCATGGGCGAATCCTCCTGCGTCTCCTGCGGCGAGTGCATGGTTTCCTGCCCGACCGGAGCGCTCACGAATAAGGGCGTGACCCGGACCGCGCTGGGCGCGGGCCCTGCTTTCGAAACCGTCTCGCCGGACGAGCTGCAGCACCTCCCGGTTTTCAAGGGCGTCTCCGGGACATTTCTGAGTTTGAACCGCGGCGCCGTGGTGAAGCGGCACTTCAAGGCCGGCGAAACGATTTGCCGCGAGGGCGAGTACGGATCGACCGCGTTCTACATTCTCGATGGTAAAGCACAGGTTTCCATCTCGACTCCGATGGCGCATGTCAAAACGCAAAGCGGCATCAAGAAATTTATTGGCAAGCTTTCCAGCTCGCTCGCCCAGCGCAGTCGCGATCGCCGCGAAGAAGAGGCCGATCAGCGCTGGATTCCGATCGACGCTCCCATGGACTTGAGCTACGACAATCCCGTGGCCGAGCTTGGGCCGGGAGATCTGTTCGGCGAGATGACCTGCATGAGCCTGTATCCGCGCTCGGCCACCGTCCGCGCCGAGACCGATTGCACCATGCTCGAGATGCTGCGCAATGTGCTCGACATCATGCAGCGCAACAAGAATTTCCGCGCGCAGCTCGACAAATCATATCGCCAGCGCGCGCTCGACAGCCACCTGCGCTCGGTTCCCGTATTCGCCGAGTTGACGGACGAGTTCATCGGCAGCCTCCGCGAGACCGTCGAACTCGTGCGTTACTCGCCCGGCCAGATCATCTGCCGGCAGGGCGATCCCGCCGACAGCTTTTATCTGGTCCGCATCGGTTTCGTGAAAGTGTCGCAGACGCATCCGGGCGGCGATATGATTCTCGCCTACCTTTCGCGCGGCGATTATTTCGGAGAGACTGGCCTGCTCGCGGGCGATATACGCACGGCCACCTGCACGGCGCTCGACCATGTGGAGCTCGTTCGCATCGGCGCCGGCGATTTCAACCGCATGATGAGCGAATTTCCCGTCGTGCGGCGGAAGCTGGAGGTCGTGGAGCAGGACCGCGCGCAGATGAATCGCGAGCGGCTCTCCGTGGTGCAGAGCGTTCCACTCGATAATTTCCTCGCGCAGGGTTTGATGGAAGCGCAGAGCCTGCTGCTTCTGGATCTGAATAGCTGCACGCGATGCGACGCGTGCGTACGCGCTTGCGCCGACTCGCACGACGGAATTACCCGGCTCGTTCGCGAAGGGCTGCGGTTCGATCACTACCTGGTGGCCACCTCGTGCCGCCAGTGCCTCGACCCATTGTGCATGGTCGGCTGCCCGGTGGGCGCGATCCGCCGGCGCAACTCGCTTGAGGTGATTATCGAGGATTGGTGCATTGGCTGCGGGCTGTGCGCCGAAAACTGTCCCTACGGCAATATCAATTTGCACCCGTTCAATGTGAACGTTGATGATCCGTCGCACCCGGGACGAAAAGTCGCGATGGTGAAGCAGAAAGCCACGTCGTGCGATTTGTGCACCGACCGCGCGGAGCCGAGCTGCGTGTACGCGTGTCCGCACGATGCCGCGCATCGCGTCGATCCGCGAAAATTCTTCGCGGGCCTCCTGGGGCAAGCACCCGGCATCGCGCAAAAGCCGTGAGCGCAGGAGATGTTTTGTAGGTCGCGGCTTTAGCCGCGACATCAGCCGTTGAAACTAAGAACGGCTTCAGCCGCTGAAGTTCCGCCTTTAGGATGGAAGCGCGCGGCCGAAGCCGTTGAAGTTCGGTCAGGTGGAAGCGTGGGGCTTGAGCCCCACGAAAAGCGCTACTACAAATTCCCCGGGGCTTTAGCCCTGGCGCCGAAATTCAAGATCAACCGTGCGCATCGACCACACACATAGAAAATGGCTGGCGGCCTCGCTCATCATTTTTGGATTAGCGACAGCCGTTTACATTCCCTACGCGGTGCATTCGCCGTCGGGTCCCAGCGGCGGCAGCGCCATCGGACTCACGTTCGGAATCGTTGGCTCCGCTTTCATGGTCTTTTCTGGCCTGCTGGCTGGGCGCAAGAAAGTTCCGGTCTGGCGGCTCGGACGCGCGCAGACCTGGATGCGCGGCCACCTTTGGCTTGGGCTGCTGAGCCTCCCGATCATCTTCTTCCATGCGGGATTTCGATTCGGCGGCCCGCTGACGAGCGTCCTGATGGTGCTGGTCATCATCGTGGTCGCCAGCGGTATTTTCGGCGCGATCTTGCAGCATTACGTGCCCAACATCATGACCGCGCAAGTCCCGTCGGAAACCATCTTCGAGCAGATTGACCATGTGCGCGCTCAGTTCGTCTCGGACGCGGACGAATTGATCGCGGCAACGGAGGCAGCGGCGACCGGCGAAGAAGGGGTCGCGCCGCTGAGCAGCTTCTACCAGCGCGAAATGCGCCCCTTTCTGCAAAGCCGTGGCGCGCGGCACCAATTGCTTTCGAATCGCGATCGCGCGCACAGCACATTCGAGGGGTTGCGCATGCTCCTGCCGGCCGAAGCGCAGGAAGCCACGAAAAAGCTCGAGCAGATCTGCGAGGAGGAGCGGCAGCTGCGGCGGCAATCGCTCCTGCATCACTGGCTGCATGGCTGGCTGATGCTGCACATTCCGTTGTCGTTTGCGTTGCTGCTGCTCGGCGTCGTGCACGCGATCACGGCGTTGCGTTACTGACGGAGTTTCCTGGCCTGGAGCGGAGTTGTGGGCCTCCCCGGGTTGTGGTGAAAGCGTGGGGCTTTAGCCCCACGAGAAGTGTTGCCCTTCTCCAGGGTTTTAACCCTGGAAAGAGCTGTTCAGGTTTCAGCACGTGAAAAAGGAGCGAGGCGGATCACCTTGGCCGACGGAGAGCGCGCAACAAAAAAACGAGCGCAGCGCATTGATATGAATTATTTCAAGCGCCCGCATCCGTTCCGGCGCTGGCGCTTCTGGCTCTCGGTCTCCGTTCCGCTGCTGGCGATTCTCTGGATCGCCTGGCACGGGCTTACGCGGCAACAAGCGCGTGTATAGCGGCGGTCCGATGTCTCCCGCGCACGCCGTCCTGGCCGCGAAATGCGACGCCTGCCATTTCGAGATGGCCGGTTTTTTCAGCCAGAAGACCAGCGACCGCGCCTGCCTTGCCTGCCATGACGGCCCGATTCATCACGCCAATCAAGTCTTTACTCCTAAATGTGCCTCCTGCCACGAGGAGCATCGAGGACTCGCGCGCCTCGCGGCCACTTCCGATGCCGCCTGCACGCAGTGCCATGCAAACCTGCGGACCAGCGGCGCCCCCACGAAGTTCGTGCGCGATATCGAGAATTTCGGCTCGGGCCATCCCGAGTTTGCGGCGCTGCGCTCCGGGAGCAGCGATCCCGGAACGATCAAGCTGAATCACGCCGTGCACATGAAGAAGAACCTCAAAGGGCCGAACGGGGAGCCGGTGCAGCTTGATTGCGACGATTGCCACCGGCCGCCGACTTCAACCGATGCCTGGCGGTTCGGTTCGGCCACGCCGATGGCGATTCCCGCAGCGCAGAAATCCGATCCTCTCCCACAAAAGTCCGATCTGGCCGCGATGGTTCTGGCGCGCGCATACATGGCGCCTCCGACCTACGCAAAAACCTGCGTTGCCTGCCACGGCCTGCAGTTCGACAAGCGATTCGCGGAAAGCGTGCCGCACGATACGCCGGACGTGGTGCGCAAATTCCTGGTCGAGAAATTCGAGCAATATATTGCCGCGCATCCGGCGGAAGTGCGCGTCACCGGGCCCGTTCCCGGGCTGCCGCAGAAGCCGCAGCCGGCTGCCGTGCGAATTCTCACTCCGCAGCAATGGGTCACGGAGCGCGTGGCGGAATCCGAGCAGCTGCTCTACGGCAAGACCTGCAAGCAATGCCACGCGTTGAGCTTTTCTTCAGGCGCCGCGCTTCCGGCGGTCGCGAAATCCAACATCACGCCGCGCTGGATGCCGCACGCGAATTTCAACCACGACCGGCACCAGTTGGTGAAATGCACCGAGTGCCACGCGGCGCTGACCAGCCACGAGACCGCCGACATTCTGGTGCCCGGCATCGCCACCTGCGAGAAATGCCACCACGCGGGCGCCGATGCCGCCGAATCCCACTGCTTCGAGTGCCACACCTATCACGATTGGACGAAGGCGAAGGCCGTGAAAGGGAAGCTCACGCTTTCAGGGCTCGGCGACTAGCAGTATGTAGCTCAGGTCTTTCGCGCCCTTTGCGTCCCGACGCCGTTTGTCGGGAAGACCTGAGGTTTTTCGGTCTGAAAGTAAGGGCGAGCCCCATTCGGAGAGATATCAAAGCGCCGAAAAGCGTCCGCGTCCGCCAGCGCCGAGTGGTGCGGTCTTGCCAAGCACGATTGCCGGGCACGGCATGCCGCGCCCCTACGAAAACACGGAGCTAGCGGTAGGAGTGCTGCGGGCTATTTCGATTTCATTACGTAGACGCCGTCCCAGTCTGATTCTGGGGCATTGTCGAGGTATTCGAGCGCGCGTTGCAGGAAAACTCGCGTGGGGCCGTCGTCGGGGTACACACTGAGCAGCTGCCCGAATTGCCCGGCGGCGTCCTTCCAGTTCTGGCTGCGGTAGGCGGCCATGGCGCGGTCGAAACCGGTCAGCAGCGATTCGTACTTCGATTTCTCCGCCGCCACGTCCAGCAGCTCGTAGATATTCACAGGCTGGTTCTTTCCCTTCACTTTGATCTTGTCGAGCTCGCGGCAAACGAATTTGTCCGCCACTTCGCGGTAGGTGCCCTCGCTGATCACAATTTGAATCTGATATTGCTTGGTGATTCCTTCCAGGCGCGAAGCAAGGTTCACGTTGTCTCCCATCACGGTCCACGCGAGGCGCTTGTCCGAGCCCATATTCCCCACGTTCACCGGGCCGGTATTCAGGCCGATTCCGATGGCGATCGGCGGCCGGTCCTCCTGCTGCCATTTCGCGTTGAGCTTCGCGAGGCCTTTCGACATCTCCAGCGCGCACAAACACGCGCGATAGGCGTGATCGGTCTGCGGATATGGCGAACCCCAGAAGGCCATGATCGCGTCGCCAATGTACTTATCGAGCGTGCCGAGATTGGCGAAAAGAATGTCGGTCATGGCGCCGAGATATTCGTTGAGCAGGCGGACAAGCTCGTCGGCCGAAAGGCCTTCGGAAATGGTGGTGAAGCCGCGAATATCGCTGAACATCACGGTGAGATCTTTCGTCTCGCCGCCGGGATGAATGTATTTCTGGGGATCCTTTTCGATCAGCCCGATGACGCCGGGCGAAAGATACTGCGCGAAGCTTTTGCGGATTTTGCGTTTTTCGCCCTCTTCGAAAATCATGCGAAAGCTGGTGATGGCCGCGTAATTCGCCGCGAGCGTGCCGGCGGGAATCACAAAGCTGAGCCAGCGGCCTTCGCGCGCGAAACTGAAATAGACGAACCAGCCGAACCCGGCAAGCGCGAGCAGCACGGTGATCGTCGACCAGAGAGGCTTGACGGTGCTGAAGAGATAGCCGAATCCGAGGCCAAAGAGCAGGATGAAGCCGAGGTCGATGATCTCCTCGCGGAATCCGCGGGTGAGGAACGTGCGGCCCTTTTCCTCGCTGTGCAGCAGGTTGTCGATGATGTTGGCGTGGACCTCGACTCCCATGTAGGCTTCGCCGCTCTGATAGGGAGTATTGCGGAGATCGCCGATCGCGAGGGCTGTGGCGCCGACGAGAACGATTTTGTCTTTGAAGGTCGAAGGGGGCACCGCTCCGCTCATCACGTCCCACATGGAATAGTGCGCGTACGTTTCGTACGGCCCGGTGTAGTTGATCAAGGCGCTGCCATCGCGCGATTGGCGCATCGTATGGCGGCCGAATTGAATGCGCTCGAGTCCGTCCGGCGCGATGTATGCGGCGATATCCTGATCGGGGATGTTTTCGAACTCGCGAACGATCTGCATGTCGAGAGAGGGAAAGAAATCCTGATCCTGGTAGCGCTTGATGAGCAGGGCGTGGCGCAGCGTGCCGTCGGGGTCCTCTTTGATGTCGATGAATCCAAAGGACGCGGCGGCTTCGGCGAGCTCCTTGATATTGGCCTCGGCGCCGGCGGCGACCTGACCGCCGTTCTGCACCCAGGCCTGGCCCATGTCGAAGTCGCGGCCGTCTTTCGATTTCGCTTTGTAGACCTGGGGAAAATTCTTGGCCCAGGCGATATTGAAATAATCTTCCGCCAGCTTGGGATCGGAGTGCTTGGCGGCTTCCGCGTCGAGGAAGATGTGCCCGAGGATCACGTTCCCGGCGCGCTTGAGCGAGTCGGCGAATTTCGCGTCGGGATCGCCGGCGGCTTCGAGCTGCTGGATTCTTTTTGTGACGCTCGCGGGGGCGGAGGGGCCGAGGTCGCGCTGAAGCTGTTCGAGCGCGGCCTTGCCGCCGTTGGTTTCCGACGTGGGAAAGGTGGCGTCGAAAGCGATGACGCGCGCGCCGCCCGCGCTCAGCTGGTCGACCAGCGTGGCGTACGTCGTGCGCGGGAGCGGAAACGAGCCGACTTCCTGCAAAGTCCGCTCGTCGATTCCCACGATGACGATGCGATCGTCGTGCGGGCGGGCGCCGCGCATGCCGAAGCGCATGTCGAGCGAGCTCTGTTCGACGCTCTGGAGGAACGCAATGCCCGCGCGCGTGTCCGCGCCGAAACCGAAGTAGGCGAAAAGGACGACGCCCGCAATCGTGACGGTGATCGCGAGCGCCAGATCGATCTTGAAGACGGAGAGGCGCAGCCACGCCGGCCAGCGGGACGACGGATTTTGCTGCGAGCTCATAGATTAGGAAACTTACGGGTCGGTCGCCTAAGGAGCTGCCGCCGGCGCCCGTTCACGCCGGCATTCTACCCGAGGCCGAGCGAATTACCCGCAGTTCGGGTTTTTCGAGCCCACCGGGCATTTGGGGCCACCGGGTCCCAGGCCGACGCCCAAGCCAACGCCGATGCCGACGGCGATTCCTCCGCCAACGATGATCGTGCGAATCGGATGGCCGAAGCCACCGTGGCCGCCTTTACCCGGAGGCGGGAGGTTGCCGCCATCGGGAACGTCAGTCGAAAGCAAGCCATTCTGCGCTACGTCAGGCGGCGTGCTCGAAGGCTGAAAACCGGCGCCGGGAATTGTGGACGTGATCACGACCATCTGCCCGTCCGTCAGCGTAACGGAATTGTCGCTACCCTGCTGGCCGGAACTCTTCACGATCTTGCCGAGCGGCGTGACTTTCACCTTGCCCTTGTAGCAGATCACGGTGGTCTTGTTGCCCTTGAATTCGGCAACGAAATCCGTGCCGATCACGCCGATCACGGCGTTGGGAGTCTTCAGCTCGTACTTGCCGCCGGCCTTGGTGATGTTCGTCACCTGATTGCGCACTTTGCCGTAGGTCAATTCGAGCGACGTCTGCTGGGTGGCGCCATCGTGCTGCACCACGCGAAGTTCGCTGTCCGAGCCAACGCTCAGGATCGAGCCGTCCGTCAGGCCGGCGCGGACGCGACCCGAATGCTCCGTCTTCAGGAGGTCGTTCCAATCGATTTCGTCCTTCGCCTTGACAGTCTGGGCATTGCGCGTGGCCGCGGGGATCAGCGCGCTAATTTCTCCCGCGCGCTGGGTGCCGCCCTGCGGCGCGCATATCCCGGCCAGTGGAGAAATCATGAAACAGACGAACATCGCCGTCAGGCGTTTGAAAAAATTCATGGAGGTGCCCCCCTAGTGTCCCAAGTGTTTCTTGCTCCATCAATTTTGCCAGAGGGTCTCTCCCTGTCAACGGCTGCTGCTTGGAGGCGTTCCAATGTGGTTACACCAGTGCTTCGGCGGGACGGCCTTTCAGGTGGTTGCGCGTGGAGAGGAATGGAGGCTAGGCGACGAATCGATATCCTACTCCGCGCACCGTCAGCAGATGTTGCGGTTCGGCCGGGTCTTCCTCGATGTAGCGCCGCAGCCGGACGATGAAGTTGTCGATGGCGCGAGTGTCGGTGTCTTCGCGCAGGCCCCAAACATCCTCCAGAATGGATTTCCGCGAGACGGTCCGGCCTTTGCTGCGAATCAGGTGGCGCAGGAGTTTCGCTTCCATCAGAGTGAGCTGAATGGTGCTCTCCTTCGTGCGCAGCTCCAGATTGCCAAAATCGATGGTCTTGCCATCAAACGAGAAGACTTCTTCGTCGCTCGCGCGGCCTGCACTTCCTTTGGTCGTGCCGGCTGCCGTTCCGCCTGCCGCTTGATCCGCACCCGCGAGCCATGCGCTGCGCCGCAGCAGGCCCTGGAGCCGGGCCAGAAATATGGGCAACTCAAAGGGCTTCGGAAGGTAGTCGTCCGTTCCTGCCGCAAACCCCGCGAGCACATCTTCCGGCCGGCCGCGAGCGGTCAGCATCAGTACGGGCACATAGTTCTTGGCTTTGCGCAGGGCCGCGGCAACGGCGAAGCCATCCATGCCGGGAAGCATCACGTCGAGAACGACCGCATCGAATTTATCGCCGGACCCCAGAAGCCGGCTGATGGCCCGCTCGCCATCGCCCGCGACTTCGACGGTATGGCCTTCCGCTTCCAGATTGAAGCGCAGGCCCTCCGCCAGATGAGCTTCGTCTTCGACCACCAGGACGCGGCTCACGCCCGGCTCCTCGGCAATTCGAGGGTCACCGTGGTGCCGCGACCCTCGCCGGCGCTTTCCGCGAACACCTTGCCTCCATGCGCCCGCGCGATCGCCCGAACGATAAACAAACCCAGGCCGGTGCCCTTCGCCTGGCCCGCGGACCTGCGCGGGACTCGATAGAATCGCTTGAAGATCCTTTTCAGCTCGCCCGCCGGAATTCCCACTCCGCGGTCGCGCACGTGCAGCGCTATGAACTTTTCGTCCGGCGTATCGATTCCCACTGAGACGTCCACTTCGCTGCCGGAATACTTGATGGCGTTGTCGAGAATGTTGGAAACCGCCGTGCGGAGCTCGTCCGGATCGCCGTGAACCTTGATCTCGTTGCCGTTGATGCCCGGGGAGTCTTGCCAGCGCAGCGCCGCAGGTTGCAAATGATGCCGCGTCCGCGCCAGTTCCATGCACTCGCGCACCAGGCTGCCAAAATCCACGTCAATGGGGTTCCGCGCGACGTTTTTGTAGCGGACTTCGCCCGCCTTCAGCACCTGCTCGACCGTCCCCCGCAACCGGTCGGTATCGTCCAGCATCAGTTTGTAGAATTGCTGGCGTTGCGTTTCGTCCACGTCGCGCCGCTGCAGGGTCTCGAGGTAGAGGCGGATGGACGTGATCGGGGTCTTCAATTCATGAGTTACGGCGTTGATGAAACTGTCGTGATATTCGTTCAGCCGGATCTCGCGCACCAGGAAGCTCGTGTTCAGAATCAAGCCGGTGATGATGGCGATGAAGAAAACCAAGCCGAAGAACAGCAGGACGCGTTCGCGCCAATTGAGAATGATCCAGCTGCCCGTCAGCGCCACCGCCGCTGCGACCAGGCAAATGCCCAGGATCAAAAAGAACGCGATTTTCTTTCGGCGACCTGTGATCTGCATGGCGGCTTCTTCTGAGGATTGTACAGCGGCGGACGCGCGGATTCGCGCGGAGATATTTCACGGCGGAGACTGGCCCCCTGTGAGGAAACGCAGCGGCTCTGGTTTACGCCCGGGAGGTCAAACAGCTTGCGGAAAGAAGACGCATTTTAGGGGGTCGGAGCTTCAGCTCCGACATAAAGAAGCTGCGCTCGATGCGCTTTAGCGCCTGAGGGCACTCTTGGTTCTTCCCACAGCATGTAAAGCAGCGCGCCTAGGCGGAGACCATATCCCTGTCGGGTTCGGCGGCGACAGCAGCGATTTCCTCGGCGGGAAGATTCTCGCTGGAATTCCGCTCCTCGGGCAGCTTGACGCGGAAGACATCCTTCGCGAGGCCGAGCTTCTGGAGCGTCCAGATGCCGTACCAGTTGAAGTCCACCTCGTACCAGGCCAGGCCGTGCCGCGCCGACGTCGGATGCGCGTGGTGATTGTTGTGCCAGCCTTCGCCGAACGACAACAGCGCTACCCACCAGCTATTCGTCGAAAGGTCGCGGGTCTGGTACCGCCGCGTGCCCCATGAATGCGTGGCCGAATTCACCAGCCAGGTTGAATGCAAACCGATGACGGTGCGAAGGAAAACGCCCCAGAGCACGAGAGGAAATCCGCCGATCGCGAGCAGAATCACGCCTAGCACGATCATCGGAACGTAGTGGTATTTCGTGATCCAGACGTGAAACTTGTCTTTCGCCAGGTCGGGGACGTAGCGCGCCAGCGTCGTTGTGTCGTGGTGCATCGACTTGCCCATCAGAATCCAGCCCATGTGCGCCCACCACTTGCCGTCGATCGGCGAATGCGGATCGCCTTCCTTGTCGGAATATTGATGGTGGATGCGGTGCGTGGCCACCCAGAAAATCGGGCCGCCTTCCAGGGCGAGCGTGGCGCAAACAGTCAGAAAATATTCGAACCATTTCGGGGTCTTGTAGCCGCGATGCGTCAGCAGCCGGTGATAGCCCATCCCGATGCCGAGGCTGCCGGAAACCCAGTTGAGAAACAGCAGGGTGAACAGCCCCTTCCAGCTGAAGAAAAATAGCGCAGCGATGGCGCCCACGTGAAACGCGATCATGAAACTGGCGGTGATCCAGTTGATTTCGTTGGCTGCGGCGGACTTCTTCTCAAGGTCGTCGAGTGTCATGGGGCCCTTTGTCCTATGCCTTATTTGTATTTGCTGAGGGGTCTGCGCTTTCTCTCAGTTTACGATTTCAGACTAGCAGAAGGGCGGACGCGTGTTTGTAATAGTTCTGTAATAGCGGGAATTGACCCGTATTAGTAAGCCGTACGGAGGTACAGCCTGTCCGCAAGTTCCAGAATCATCAGCGCCGTTTCAATTTGAAAAGATGTGGCAAGACTCCGCGCGAGAACGTACCGCATTTTAGGGGGTCGGAGCTTCCGAGTCTGTGTGACAACCTTTCTGCGGACGACGTGACGGTTCGACGGCGATGTTCAGCCGCGGAGCGGCGATTGTAATTAGCCCGGCACGAAGCGCGGCACAGTGCCGGGAAGAAGAGGGCGAAAAGAGCCTGTAGTCCCGGAGGGACGATTGAGGGAGTTTCAGAGTCTGTGTGTGAACTCGAGAATCTTTGAGGTCGCGGCTGAACTTGTCCCGAGCGAAGCTGAGGAACCTGCTCTTCGCCTTTGTTGACCTCAATAGTGCCAGATATCCGCAGGATTTTACTGCATTCTAGGGGGTCGGAGCTTCAGCTCCGACATAAGCAGTTTGCACCCCATGCGCTTTAGCGCCTGAGGACACTCCTCATTGCATTTTCCCGCAGCTTGTTTGGCCCCTGAGGAGTGAAATCAAATGGTTGGAATCGGAGCGGCGCCGGGCGATTCCGCGCCTTGTCAACGCCGAGCCTTTCCCGGATAATCGAAGCTCTTCCCGGCTGTGTTTCACTCCGGCGCTATGGTGCAACGGTTAGCACGCGGCCCTTTCAAGGCTGAAATACGGGTTCGATTCCCGTTAGCGCTACCAATTCCTCGTGCGAAGACCTAATCGGTGTCCACCCGCACATCGGCGAATCTCCGAAAATCGCGATCGAAAGTTGCCACCGGGAGACCCTCCGCCGAAGCGGTGGCCGCGATCAGGCAGTCGACGAAATGAACTCTGGTTTTTCTATAGCGGTCGAGCGCGTTGAGGTGGATCGCCAACTCGTGGATTTCGACACCGGGACTTGAAATGAGCGTGCCTAGCGCCGAGGCGATGTCCGCGCGGGAGCGCTCGTAGAAAGATTCGAGCACGAAAACGCATTC
Organism: uncultured Acidobacteriota bacterium; assembly: GCA_963752925.1. GTDB lineage: Bacteria > Acidobacteriota > Terriglobia > Acidiferrales > UBA7541 > Palsa-295. Next base: position 50,074 of record CAVVZY010000002.1, read on the forward strand.
CGCCAGAACCGCCGGCAACACCACGATCACCAGGTCGCCGCGGTCGCAGGCTTTGATCAGCTTTTCCGCAGCGGCGGCGTGCTTTTCGTGATCCTGAACGAGATACCGAACGATCAGGTTGGTGTCGACAAGCCTGCGCTTGTTCACCCGACGCCCTCGCGACGCCGCGCGGCGAGCGCCGCAGCCTCGCGGATTTGGGCGAACGACATGCCCTTGCCCTTCTTGCTGGCGAGCGCACCCTTGAGCGACCCTGCGCCGGGGTGCACGCGAATCGTCGCGTAATCGCCCTGCACCGCGTACTCCAACGTGTCGCCCGGCTTGATTCGCAGCGCCTTTCGAATCTTGCCGGGAATCGTCGTCTGTCCCTTGCTCGTCACCGTGGAATGCGCCATTCGATTATCCTTACCTTCTGATGTTACCTTACATATATAATCATCCCTTACTTTCAGGCGGGTCGCAAGTCCAATTCTGACGGCCGCTCATCTCGCAGCGATTCGGCCGGGTCTCCTCACATCGTCAGCACCACTCGAAACTGCGCCTTTCCGCTCATCATTCGCGCGTAGGCCTCGCCCGCCTTCGCGAGCGGAAACTTCTCGATCATCGGTCGCACGCCCGTCAGTTCCGCAAACCGCAGCGTGTCCTCGGAATCGGTGGGGATTCCCGACGCCCAGCCCTGAATGCCTTTCATGCCGAAAATCAATCCAATGGGCGTGACCTCGATGGGGTCCATCGTCGCGCCCACCACCATCATCCTGCCGTTCGTGCCGAGCCCGGGTATCAGGGCCGACATGGATTTCGAGTTGGGCGCCGTCGCCAGGATCACGCGCGCGCCGCCGAGTTTCTGCAGCTCCGCGGCCGCGTCCGTCGCAGCGCTGTCGATGTATACGTGCGCTCCCAGTTTCTTCGCCAGCGCGGCGTTCTCCGGCCCGCGTCCCACCGCGGCGACCTTGAAACCGAACTTCTGCGCGAACTGGATTCCCAGATGTCCCAGCCCGCCGATTCCCTGGATGGCCACCAGGTCGCTGGGCATCGCGCCGCTATGGCGCAACGAGTTGAACGTGGTAACACCCGCGCAGAGCAGAGGCCCGGCCTCCGCGGCATCAAGCGATTCCGGCATATTCGCCAGAGCTTCCACCGGCGCGACCATGTATTCCGCGTAGCCGCCATCGAAACTGACTCCCGATATTTTCAGGTGCAAGCAGTTCCCGAAATCGCCGCGCCTGCAGGGGAGGCATGTGCCGTCCTGCCCGCCGTGCCAGCCCACACCCACGCGCTGGCCCTTCTTCCAGTTGGTGACGCGCTCGCCCACTTCGTCGATCACGCCGGCGACTTCGTGCCCCGGCACCCGCGGGTAGTTGATGCCCGGGAACGCGCCTTCCTTGGTGATCACGTCGCTGTGACAGACGCCGCATGCCTGCACGCGAATCCTCACTTCTCCCGGCCCCGGCTGCGGGATTTCCCGCTCGACGACCTCGAAGTCCGCTCCCGCTTTCGGTATTTGCACCGCCTTCATTTTCGCCATCACTAGTCTCCCTTCTTGCTACGGATTCCGATCCTACACACTCAGGTGAATAGAATTGGATGCGCACCTCGCGTGCGAGTATTCACGCAATCTTGCCCCACTCCGGCAAATCGCGGCGGCCGAGCATGATCTCGGCGGCCCAGGCGCCGAGATAAACCGAAAGCGCGACGCCGTGTCCCGCATAGGCGCCCAGAACGATTCCATCGGCGCTTTCCGGATGCCGGTCGAAGACCGGCTCCCAGCTGTCGCGGAAGAGAATCGGTCCGCCCCAGCGATGCGTGAAACTCGCTTGCTCCAGGGCGGGATGAAGACTACGGATGCGCCGTTCGAGCGATGCAAACATGCGCGACGACTCCTCCGCCGCGATGTCAATCTGCTCGACGCTCCCCAGTTCCGCCGCGCCCACGAGGCCGGCGCCCCACACGATCGAATCGTCGTGGCACACGCGCCCCCACAGATACGGGAAATCGACGGTATAGAAAGGTTTTCTCTGCGAAAGCCCGATCGCCTGCAGCTGCTCTTCGGCGAGTGGCGCGGTCGAGGCCGCAAGCGTCAGCTTTGGATGGGCGCGATCGTTCAGCCTCGACAATTCGAGGGAAAGGCCGTTTGTGGCGAATAGGACTTTCTTCGCGCGAAGTTTTTCATCCGCGAAGTGCAGCTCGCTGCCCGAGCCCCAATTCACGCGCTCAACCCGCGCATTCTCGACGATCAGCACGCCGAGTTTTTCGGCGGCGCGCGCCAGTCCTGCCACGAGCTTTCCCGGATTCAGCGTGCCGCCGGGAACTTCGTTCACCACGCGCAACGCGCCGGAATCGGTCCACTCGATGGCGGAATTTGCGATGCCGCCGCTGCGCGCGATTTCCCACGCGCCGGGCAGCGCGAGCTCGCATGCATCGGCGAGCGAAAGCCCGCACGCGCGTCCGAGATCACCGAGGATGCGCGTGAGTCCGGCGAGGACATCGCCAAGACCCGGAAGATCGCCCGCGGCGGACTCGGCCAGAACCATTCCACCCGTTCTGCCCGCTCGCGCCCGCGCCGATCCGCCCGGCCTCGAGGACCGCGACCGATTTCTCGGGGGCCAGAAGACGCAACCACGCCGCCGCGGCAAGGCCCGTGAAACCGCCGCCGACGATGGCGAAGTCCACGGATTTCGGGAGCGGCTTTCGTGCCGGCGAGAAATCAATTTGCCAGGGAGGCTGGCCCCACGCGTGTTGCGACAAGGAAGGAGACATGGGAGAGAACAATTAAGAGTTCAAAGTTGAGAGTCGAAAGGAAATCCAAATGATATCGAGCGCCGCTCGACTCTCAACTTTCAACTGGTCCTACAGAATCGGCTCAGTCCAGTTCTCGAGCGTGTGCTTCACGTGGCCCATGAACTGATGGGCGACGGCGCCGTCCACCACGCGATGATCGTAGGTCAGGGTGAGATAGACCATCGAGCGGATGGCGATGGCGTCGTCAATCACCACGGGGCGCTTCTCGATCGTGCCCAGGCCGAGGATCGCCACGTTGGGCTGGTTGATCACAGGCAGGCCGAAGAGGCCGCCGAAAATGCCGGGGTTCGTGATCGAGAAGGTGCTCTCCATTACTTCGTCGGGCTTGAGCTTCTTCGCGCGCGCGCGTTCGGCGAGGTCGGTGACCGCCCGCGCGAGGCCGAAGAAATTCTTTTCCTCGGCGCCCTTGATTACCGGGACGATCAATCCCCAATCGAGGGACACCGCGATGCCGATGTTGCATTCCTTGTGCAGGACGATGTTCGTGCCGTCAACCGATGCGTTGACCGTGGGGAAAGCGCGCAAGGCCTCGACGGCGGCGCGGATGAAAAAGGGCATGAACGTGAGCTTCGTGCCGGATTCTTTCTCGAACGTTTCTTTTGTCTTGGCGCGCAGGGCGGCGATCGCGTGGACGTTTACTTCCTCGACGGAATAGACGTGCGGCGAGACCCGCTTTGAAAGCACCATGTGCTCGGCGATCTTCTGCCGCATGTTGGACATCGGCTGGACTTCGTAGTGGCCGAAGTACATGCGCTCGCGCGGGACGGCGGTTTCAATCGCGCCGGAAGCTAGCGCACCGCCCGCTGGTGGAGGCGCGGCTGCGCGGGCCGGAGCTGCGCTTGCGGCCGGGGCGACGGCCGAACCCGCGCCGCCTTCAGCGGCAGCGAGAATGTCCTGTTTGCTGACGCGGCCTCCCGCGCCTGTGCCTTGCACTTGCGCGAGATCAATATTGCGTTCGCGGGCGATGCGGCGGACCAGCGGAGAGCTGCGAATCGCGTCGCCATTCGCGTCCGTCATTTGCGGTGGCGCGGAGGCAGCGGCGGGCGTGGCTTTAATGGGAGGCGGCGGAGCGGGGCGGCCGCGGCGGGCTTTGGCGGAGCCGGCACCGGAGCCTGAGCAGGTTTCGGGCTTTCCGTCTTTGCCGGCGCGGGTGCGGCAGCGGCGGCGCCGACGGCGTCAATCAAGGCCACAACCGTCTGGATGGGCACCGTCTGGCCCTCGTGGACCTTGATCTCCTTCAGCACGCCGGCAGCGGGAGACGGAATCTCCGCGTCAACTTTGTCGGTGGAGATTTCGAAGAGCGGCTCGTCGCGCTCGATCTTGTCGCCCGGCTTCTTCAGCCACTTGGTGATGGTGCCTTCAAAAATGCTCTCGCCCATCTGGGGCATAATGACGTCAACAGCAGCCATCGGTTGTACCTCCAACCTGCTTGATCGGCCCGCGGTTCGTTATTAGTGAGTGGTGATTAGTGAGTAGTGACACGTAATTCGCGACTCGTGACTCGTGTTCATCCATTCGATCTTAGAATACGAAACTCGAAATGCAAGCGCGAAGTGCCGTGGAGTTCGAGGCTACTAGGGTTTCGTCTTGCCGGGTGGCCGAAGAACTCGATGCTTGTGCTCCGATGCAACCACAAAACAACCAGCCCAATCATCCGTATTTTCACCTTCAAACAATTCCCCGATCCGGCCGACTAGGTTCTCCCAACTGGGCGAGCGCAGACGGACGAGCAGGATCCCATGATGCGAACCGGGCGCGAAGAGCCGCAGGTCCGAAAAATCCAGATCCTGCGTGATCAGAAACCTGCCTTCCTTTTGTGCTGCCGCCCAGATCGCTGTGTCATCTTGCCCGATCCGGCCCTCGTCTGCGACGGTATCGGCGTCATGACCGAGGTTTTTCAGTAGAGATGAGAGCCCGGCGGGGAGATTCTCGTCGAGCTTGATCTTCATCGGACGTGCGGAAGATCGGGTACGGGCAGATCTTCTTCGGCTGAAGCCGCAGCGAACGCGATCGCCGCACGAATGTCTTCGGCCGTCAAACTCGGGAATTCAGCCAGGATCGTCTCGGCGGAATCTCCGGCGGCGAGGCTCGCAAGCACGGTTCTCAGAGTGACGCGAGTTCCCTTGAACACGGGTTGGCCACCGCAGATGCGGCGATCGCGAACGATGCGGGCTTCCAGGTTCTTCGGCTGTTCCATTTTGGCCGTCATGTCAGGCCTTCCGCGCTGCCCTTCGGTTCCACTCAGGGCAAAAAGACTTCTGGGCTACGTTGAAACCGAGGAAAGGCACTCTTCGTGCCAGACGCCGGGCACATCCTCGAGCGTGTAGATTTCATCCCCGCCGTGGAAGAACTCGACGGATTTTACTTTGGCGACGCGGCCGGCGAACTCGAGCTGCTCCGGCTCGAGTTCGTTGTGATACTGCCCGGCCTCGAGGAAGTTCTCCAGGAAGGCGCGGTCGGCGACGCGGACTTCCGACCCGATTTCAAACTCGGCTTTGTTCAATCCTTTTGTTTTTCCCAAGGCGCAAGACCTGCTTTCTTCCAGCTAGTATTTTGCCAGTTCGCGCGCGGCAGCGACAACTTTTTCAGCATTCGGGAGAAACCGTTCTTCGAGCGGCGGGGAGTATGGCACGGGCGTGTCGAGCGCCGTGACGCGCGCGATCGGCGCGTCCAAATGCTCGAACGCACTTTCGCACACGATCGCGGCAATTTCACCCGCGATGCCGCCCGTGCGCGTGTCTTCGTGGACGATTAAGAGCCGGTTCGTATTTTTCACGGAGGCAAGGATCGTTTCGCTGTCGAGCGGCAGCAGCGTCCGCAGATCAATCACGTCGGCCTCGATACCGTCTTTCGCGAGCGTGGCGGCGGCTTCGAGCGCCACGTGCGCCATGGCCGCGTAGCTGACGATAGTCAAATCGCTGCCCTGCCGGCGAACCACGGCCTTGCCGATGGGCACGGTGTAGTCGCCCGCGGGGACTTCTTCTTTGATGCGCCGGTAGAGAAATTTGTGCTCGAAGAAGAGGACGGGATTGTTGTCGCGAATGGCGGATTTCAGCAGTCCCTTCGCATCGTAGGCGGTGGAAGGGTACACGACCTTCAGCCCCGGAGTGTGCACGAAATACATTTCCGGATTCGCGGAATGGAACGGCCCGCCGTGAACGCCGCCGCCGGAAGGCCCGCGCAAAACCATCGGCACCGGGGCGCCGCAACGGTAATGCGACTTGGCGACCATGTTCGTAACCTGATTGAAACAGCAGGCGATGAAGTCGATGAATTGCATTTCCGCCACCGGGCGCAATCCCAGATAGCTCATGCCGCATGCGGCGCCGACGATGGCCGTCTCGCTGATGGGCGTTTCGATCACGCGCTCGTGGCCGAAGCGGGCGAGCAGTCCCTCGGTGGCCTTGAACGCGCCTCCGTAAACACCGATGTCTTCGCCAATGGCGACGACGGCCGGATCGCGGTCCATTTCCTCAAAGAGCGCCTGGCGGATGGCTTCGAGCATGGTGATTTCGGGCATCGCTAGCGCCTCCGCCTTTTGTGCGGCGGTTTGTTGTGCCGGGGAGGGCGTTCGGCAACTTTATCGCGGCGCTCGAGCTCCACCGAACGGTCCTTGGGTCCGCGACCGAAGGGAACGCGCAAAGGAACTTGCGCGGCAACGTCGCCAGTAGCGGGCTGGTTCATGCCAGCCGGGCCGGCGACCTCATCCCCTGAAATGCTCTCTTTTTTCTCAGCTGAGAAAACCGGTTCGTGACGTGGAGCATGGCCGGGCCGATTTCCATGCTGAGTCGCCACTTCCTGCGCTTTGACGAATGCACCGAAATCAGCGACCTTCCACACCGCTACCTCGCTCGACGCGGGCGGCATCACTTCTTTTTTCGGCCTGCGCCATTCGGCTTCAATCGTATGGCAGCCCTCGCAATAGACGCCCTGCTCGGCGGTCTCTGCCGACGGCAGAGGAGACTCCTCGGCAAATTTCTGATCCGCGTCCAGCTCGTGCTCGATGCGCGCGTCGATTTCCGATTTCTTCGTCGGGTCCCAGAGCTTGTGCTGCGTCAGATAGGCTTCGTAGCGCGCAATCGGGTCCTGCGCCTTCCAATAGTCGAACATGGCCTTGGGGACGTATTCGGCCGGATCGTGCTGGGCGTGTCCCTTCATGCGCATGGTTTTCACTTCAATCAAAATGGGTCCGCGGCCGGCGCGGCATTCGTCCACCGCGGTCTTCGTTGTCTCATACACGGCCACCACATCGTTGCCGTCCACAATCTTGCTTGCAATGCCGTAGGCGGCGGCGCGGTCGGCAAGATTCTTGATCGGGACCTGGCGAGCGACGGGCGTCGAATAGGCCCACTGGTTGTTTTCCACGATCAGTACGAAAGGGGCGCGCTGTTGCGCCGCAAGGTTCAGACCCTCGTGAAATGCCCCGGTGGAGGTTCCGCCGTCGCCGATCCAGGTCATCGCGACGATGTTCTGTCCCAGATAGCGACCGGCCATGGCCACGCCCGTCATTACCGGAATCAGATCGCCGAGCATGGAGATCGGAGAGACTACGTGGCGGACTTTCAAATCGCCGAAGTGGCTGGTGCCGTCCTTGCCGTGGGTGGGCGAGGTGAATTTCGCCATATGTTGGGTGAAAATGTCGCGCGGCTTGAATCCCTTGACGAGCAGCGCACCGATGTTGCGAATCATGGGAGCCAGCCAGTCGCGCGGCTCGAGGGCGTAGGAGGTGCCGACGGAGACCGCCTCCTGCCCGAGGCTCAAATAGACGCCGCCGACGATCTTGTTCTGGCGGAAAAGCGTGACGAGGCGCTCTTCCAGGCGGCGGTTGAGCTGCATGAAGTAGTAGAGGTCGAGTTTCTGTTCGTGAGTGAGTGCAGGAGTCATTTTTTGATTCAACATTCGAGTTTCATCATCTCACGCCGCTCAGAATAACGGCCAAGAGTCGCAAAACCAGGGCTAAAGCCCGGACCGTTTTCGTGATGCGTCTCGTGGGGCTGAAGCCCCACGCTTCCACCGAAAACCAAGAGTGCCGCGCTAAAGACCGCGGCGCTACACTTACACCTTAACCCACCGCGGAACCAGCGTGTTCGGCAATGGCCGGCGCGCTCTGCAAGCTCTCCGCGAGTGCCTGGCCGCTGATCTTCCTGACCTCTCGCGCAAAAACAGAAGCGAAGTGATCGATCAGCCGCTCGCGGATTTCCGCCATGGAGACGGTGCGGCCGAGAGCGCGTTCGAGTGACGTGACACGCTTATCCGCGATGCCGCACGGCACGATCAAGTCGAAATAGCGCAAGTCGGTCGAAACATTATAAGCGAAACCATGGGACGTGACCCAGCGGCTGAGATGCACGCCGAGCGCGCCGAGCTTTTCATCGCCGGCCGGCGATTCGATCCAGACGCCGTGCTGGCCCTCGACGCGCTTCGCGGCGATGCCGAAATTCGCGCTCGCGCGCAGCATCACTTCTTCGAGCTCATGGACGTACCAGCCGATATCGCGGCGATGCTCGGTCAAATCCAGGATCGGATAGCCAACGATCTGGCCGGGACCGTGGTAGGTGATGTCGCCGCCACGGTCGCTGGAATGGAATTCGACGTTCATTTTTTCGAGCAAGCCGTCCCCGGCGCGCAGATGATCGCGGGTTCCATTTCTCCCGAGCGTGATCACGTGCGGATGCTCGCAAAGAAGCAGCACGTCGGGAATCGAGCGCGCTTTGCGCGCCTGGATCAGCTGGCGCTGCAGTTCGCACGCTGGGCCGTAGGGGATTAGCCCCGCATCCACTACCCAGCAGATTCTCGTACCGTGCGTCAACGTGACCTCTTCAAGAACCGCAAACCGCATGCCGCGATAGATTCAGCGCAAAGCAATGCCCTGGCGCGCCGACTTTCTATGTCGGAGCTAAAGCTCCGACCCCCTAAATACCGCCGGGGCTGAAGCCCGGAAATTTTGGCGGTGCTTGTCGTGGGGCTTAAGCCCCACGCTTCCACCAGAGTTCAAGAATGCCGCGCTGAAGGCCGCGGCGTTACGCTTAAATCCCAAACCTGCGGGCGAGCCATCACGGATCAATAGTTGATGGTCAGGCCGCGCACCGAATTGAACGCGTCACCCATCGCTTCCCATATGGTCGGGTGGGCATGGATTGTGGCGGCCATGTCGTCGAGTGTGGCTTCGAGGCCCATCGCGGCAACCGGCTCGGCGATGATTTCCGTGGCGAGCGGTCCAATGGCGTGAACGCCGAGAATCTCGCCGTATTTCGCCTCCGCGACCACTTTAATAAAGCCTTCATGTTGGCCGAGGATGGTCGCCTTGCTGTTGCCGAGGAACGGAAACTTGCCGGTCTTCACGTCGAAGCCTGCTTCGCGCGCCTGTTTTTCGGTGAGGCCAACGGAACCGATCTGCGGTTCGCAGTAGGTGCAGGCAGGGCAGCGCTTGCGGTCAAACGGCTGCACGTCTTTCCCGGCCATGCGGCCCACCGCGATGATGCCTTCCATCGAAGCGGCGTGCGCCAGTTGGGGAAGTCCGGCGACGATATCGCCGATGGCATATAGACGGGGCTCGTCGGTTTCCATGTACGCGTTGGTGTGCACGAAGCCGCGCTCGACTTTGGCTTTCGTTCTCTCGATGCCGGTGTTTTCGGTGAGCGGGCGGCGGCCCACGGCGATGAGAACCTTCTCCGCGGAGATGGTCTGCGTTTTGCCGGTCTTGTCCTTGAACGTAACCGTGCCGATCTTGGCATCCCTTTTCACGGATTCGACTCTCGCTTCGGTCTCGATGCGGATGCCCTTCTTCTTGAACGCCTTCTCGAGCTCGGGCGAAATTTCCTCGTCCTCAAGGGGCACGATCCGGGGAAGAGCTTCGAGTATGGTCACTTCGGAACCAAATGTGCGATAGATCGAGGCAAATTCCACCCCCACCGCTCCAGCGCCAACAATCACGAGAGACTTCGGGATCCCCGCAAGCTGCAGGATTTCGCGGTTGCTGAGAATGATCCCGCCGTCAATTTCGACCCCTGGAAGCGAACGCGCTTCCGATCCGGTGGCGAGCATCGTGTAGGTGGTTTCGATCTCGGTAGTCTGGCCGTCCTTCTCGACGGAGACCTTGCCGGGCGCGGCGATACGCCCCCAGCCGGTGATCGAATCCACTTTGTTCTTCTTGAAGAGCATGCCGATACCGCCGGCGTGCTTCTTGACGATTTTGTCCTTGCGCGCGAGTATGGCCGGCCAGTTGACCTTGACGTCTTTCACTTCGAAGCCGAATTCCTCGGCGCGCAGGAAATGGTCGTAGAGGTCCGCATGATGCAGGAAAACTTTTGTGGGAATGCAGCCGACGTGCAGGCAGGTGCCGCCGAGAAACGGGTCCTTCTCCACTACCGCCGTCTTCAAACCCCATTGGCTGGCGCGAATCGCGGCGACGTATCCGCCCGGTCCGCTCCCGATGATCACGAGATCATATTTGGCCAAGCCTGTTCTCCCTTGTGGTTCCCATGGACCCCGAGCCGGCATTTCGTGGAGGGTTGGAGACAACCCGGCTCTATCGTCATCGCAGGCCTAGGAGTTTAGCAGCCGCTGCCCGGCCATCGCAACCCCGCTGGGGGGCTGGGAGGCCTCGACCGGGCCAGTTAGTTTGCCCGCGCATTCGCGCACGTGATATAAGGCGAGCGGCATTTTTCGAGGTACCGCGTGGCCGGCCCGGTCTGGTCCCAAGCCAGCACGCGGATCGAGTATTGGATGTCGAAGGGGATGGTGCGGATGGCGCCGGAAATCACACCCAGCGATTCGACGACACAGGGGAGTGAAACTACTCCCACCGCGGCCGGCCGGGCCACTGGGAACAAATTCTTCTTCGGGCCGAATGGCATCCGTGCCGGCTGGCGGATGCTGATCGCGATCGCGCTCTTCGTCCTTTTCATATTTCTCATGCAGGCGGGTGCGAAGCGGGTCCCCGCGTTCGAGGCGTGGCGGCACTCTGCACCGAAGGGAGTCTTCACGCCGGGCATCATGCTGATCGGGGAAGGAATTCAGGCGCTGTCGATTTTCCTCGCGGTGATTGTCATGACGTTCATCGAGGGGCGGTCGTTCGCCGACTACGGTCTTCCGGGAAAGGAAGCCTTCGGAAAGCGTTTCTGGCAAGGCATGCCATATGGATTTGCGATGATTACGATCATGCTGGCACTGGTCGCCGCATTCCATGGATTCTCGTTCGGTGGGTGGGCGCTCGGACGCGCGGACGCCTTGCGGTACGGTTTCCTCTACCTGATTGCATTCATTCTTACGGGGATCTTCGAGGAATTGTCGTTTCGAGGGTATTTGCAGGCGACGCTGGCATCAGCGACCGGATTCTGGCCAGCGGCAGTTGTGCTGGCCGTCGGATTTGGAGCGCTACATCTAAGAAACTTGGGCGAAGCGCCGGTGGGCGCGCTTTCCGCGGGAAGTTTCGGGTTGCTGTGTGCGTTCACGCTTCGGCGGACGGGAAACATCTGGTTCGCGATCGGAATGCACACCGCGTGGGATTGGGGAGAGACGTATTTCTACGGGGTGGCCGACAGCGGCCAACTGGCGCGGGGCCATCTGCTGAATTCGTCCTTTCACGGGCCGGTGTGGCTGACGGGCGGATCGGTGGGACCGGAAGGCAGTGTGTTTGTGTTTGTAGTGTTGCTGGTTTCGGCGGCGATTATCCATTTCATGTTTCCCGCGCGACGAACCGCTTCCTGATTTCGGTGCAGCTGGAATCCTTTTGAGGCGATGCGGCATCTACTGTGGGTCTGAACGGAGTCTGCGGAACGTCATTTGCGCGGCACGTTTGACATGACGCGCAGATACCTCTAAAATCAGCCGTTTTGGATGGCGTCGCGGATCTCAACTGAGGACCCGAACGATGGATAAGAAGCGTCTCGAATATTACAAAAAGAAACTGGTCACGCGCCGCGAGGAACTGATGCGCGGAATCGCGCGCACACAACAGGAAGGCCGCGAAGCGGACGAGGACTCGACGGTGGATCTCGCCGACAAGGCCGCGAACTCGTACACGAAAGAATTCCTTTTCGGCCAGACGCACAACGACCGTTCTCTCCTGCAATTGGTCGAGGAAGCACTCTCGCGGATGAAGGACGATTCGTTCGGTGAATGTGTGTCCTGCCACGAGGAACTGCAGCAGAAGCGCCTCGAGGCCGTGCCCTGGACCCGCTACTGCCTCGCCTGCCAGGAAAAGAAAGAAAACGGCCTGCTCTAGGCCCCTGCGGTAACCTTCCGCGCGCTCGTGTCTCTTCCCTCGCCGCCTGATTTGAGGTAGCGTTTCAGGTGGCATTTCGGTTAACAACGCATCCGTGATCTTGAAGAGCGCGTTCGACGCACTGGCATCGGTCGTGTTCCCCGGCCCGTGCCGCATTTGCGGCCAGGCGCTGACGAATGGGAGCCGCATTCCGATCTGCGTGACCTGCCTGGATGGATTCGTGCGAATCAAGGAGCCGATGTGCGGCTGCTGTGGCCGGCCGTTTGTTTCGGACGTCGCCGCGCAGGCGATCGAGCCGCTATGCCGCCTGTGTCGAGCGAAGTTTTACGCCTTCGACCGCGCGCGGAGCTTCGCTCTCTACGACGACGCGCTCATTGAGGCCGTGCTTCTGTTGAAATACGAGGAGGTGACGCGGCTGGGCGACTGGTTCGCGGCGCGGCTGGCTGAAATCGTCTTGCGCGCGCCGGAGGAGTGGCGCGCCGACGTCGTGGTGCCGGTTCCATTGCACAGGGACCGCCAGCGCGAGCGCGGTTACAACCAGGCGGAGCTGATCGCCCGGCCGCTGGCAAAGCGTCTCGGGCTGAAACTGGAAAGGTATCTTTTGGCGCGCACACGGCCACGCCCGCCTCAGCTGGTGCTCTCTCGCAGCGAGCACTGGAAGTCCGTCCGTGGCGCCTACGCGACGCGGGAAGGCCTGCAGGTTGACAACCTCCGCGTCCTACTGGTAGATGATGTATTGACGACTGGCGCGACGCTGGATGCCTGCGCGCGCGCCCTGAAGAAAGCAGGCGCCGCCGCAGTGCTGGGGTTGACGGTCGCGAGGGTCCGCTCCGTACCGGTGATTTCGGGGCCCGTTGTGGCGGCAGGGATGCCGCGCAGCCGACAGAAACCAAGCGGGCAGGAAGAGCATCGAAGACAGTAGACATAATTGTCGAGCGGCGCAGAGGCGGCGCGATGGAGAACCGACACAAAATCGGCCTACGTCCCCGGCCCAGCATTGGGCTCGGCGGAGTGGCGCATGATCCTGCGGTGCCGAAGCCTGCGCCTTCGCCGGCGAGCCGGCCATCGGTGATGCAGGCGCCGGTGCTGGTCTTGAACGCGACCTTCGAGCCGATCAACGTGACGGCGGTGCGCCGCGCGCTGGTCCTGATGCTGAAGGGCGTGGCGCAGGCCGAAGAAACCAACCACTCCGAAGTACACTCGACATCCAAGGCGATTCAGGTTCCGTCCGTGATCCGGCTGCTCTCGTACAGGCATATCCCGCAGCAGAGCCGCGCGCTCTCGCGGAAAAATATTCTCCTGCGCGACCGGAACACGTGCCAGTTCTGCGGCGCGGCTTTGCCGGCTTCGGAGCTGACGCTCGACCACGTGATGCCGCGTTCGCGCGGGGGCCGCTCGTCGTGGGAGAACCTCGTGGCATCCTGCTACACCTGCAACAATCGCAAGGGTGATCGCACGCCCGAAGAAGCTGGCCTGAAGCTGCGGCGTCGTCCACGGCCGTTCACACTACATACGTCGCGGCAGCTGATGCGTTTAATTGGGCATCGCGATGAGAAGTGGCGGAAGTACCTTTTCTACTGATCGCCGTTACTGACCGCGCTTTGATGCAACCCTTTCGAAGATTCTGCGTCTAATTAATCAAACGCTTCTAGGACACACCCCGGGAGGCGTGACTGGTCTTAGCCAGTCCGCTTCCCTTCCTTTTTTCCGGAACATTTCATCGCAAGTAGTGGGGCACTGTTAAAAACTAACCGCGGTCAGCGAACATTTGTCCGGACAGCACGTTAATCGTCCAAGCGGGCTACTTCCGCGCCGTGACCGGGAGCAACTGAAGTGACTGCTTCGCAATCTCGGGGGCGTAAACCTAAAGACAATCGAGCCGGAAGTGATATAATAAAAAGATGCGATCAGTACGTACCGCGATGCGCTTTTTGGGGGTTGCACTCTTGCTGGGAGGTAGTCTGCTTCTACCGCTCCGGATTGCAACAGCTGACCTTCCCTCGCAAGAGCACCGATTGCTGCTGTTCCATCTGCATACCAACGAGCGGATAAGTATCGTTTACCGACTTGGCGATTCGTATCTTCCAGGAGCCGTTGACCAGCTCGATCATTTTTTGCGAGATCACCGAACGGGCGATGTAACCGCCCTGGATCCCAGGCTCTTCGACTTGTTGAGCGACCTCACCGCAGCCGTGGGACGCCCGGGAACTGAGATCGACATCGTCTGCGGCTATCGCACGCCCTGGAGCAACGAGTTCCTCCGGCGGACGACCGCGGGCGTGGCGGAACATAGCCAACACATGCTCGGTGAAGCGATTGACATCCGCATCCCGGGAGTGCCGACCGCTCGCTTACGCGACGCCGCATTAAGTTTGCATCGTGGAGGAGTCGGCTACTATCCTCAATCCGGATTTGTCCACGTGGATCTGGGACGCGTTCGGCGTTGGTAGGGTAGTCCGGATTCCGCTTTCACTCGTTCGCGGAGTATGGGTATCCCTTTACGAGGACCTTCTCTAGATCGACGTCAAGCCCGTAGATATCGTCGAAGAAATCCACCTCTCCATCGTCCGCGACAATCGCCGTGCCGTACAGAATCAAGACTGGAATGGGTTTGGTAAGACTCACTCCGAACGTTTGGTCTCCGTTCATTGCGCCGAGAATACGATCGGTGTCCCACCCGGGATTGTCGCGCAAGACCCACGCTGCTAATGCGACTGGATTTTCCACGCGGATGCATCCATGACTGAAGTCTCGCCGAGAGCGCGAGAATAAATGGGTGGCGGGCGTACCGTGCATATAAACGTCATAACTATTGGGCATGTCGAACTTCACGAGTCCAAGTGAATTGTCCGGGCCGGGTCTTTGCCGAATGGCCAGCTTGCCCGAGTCGAGCTGCCGTTCCATGTCTTCACTGACGCTATCTTCGCTGACGATCTCCCCTTGGGCGTTGACGACTTCGTAGGAGTGGTCTCGGAGATAGTTCGGATGCCTTTCTAATTCGGGAAGCAGTTCCTTACGTTGAATTGCCAGCGGAACATTCCAATACGGGCGGAAAATAACTGATTTCAGTTGCGTGGTGAATACCGGAGTCTGATGCTTGAACGATCGGCCGACAACCACGTTCATCGAGAAGGCTGGGCGATATTCCTCAGTCGCCGCGTAGAGACGAAATTCAGGAATGTTGACCACGAGTGGCGGCCTCTCAAATTCGTGAGGTAGCCATCGCCATCGTTCCAGAGTGAGTTTGAGCTGCAGGACACGCTGACTCACAGGTGTGTTCAAATCTTTAAATGTTTGAGTTCCAATGATTCCATTCGGTTCGAGTCCATGACGCCGCTGAAAACGAGCTACGGCGGTTACGAGAGATCCCGTGTAAGCCAAATCAGGCGCGGCGATGGCATCGGTTGCCGCCAAATCGCTCAGAAGGACAAGGAGCCGCTTGAGTTGCGGCACGCCGGTATAGGAATCGCCGGGTTTCACCGATTTTGGCGGCACCGGAAGCAACTCGCTGCCAGACTCGCTCGCCAGTTTCAGGTAGGTTTTCAACGCGCCGACGGTTTGACGATATGCGGGGAACGGCGGTTCGACGGTTCTCATCACAGCGTCTACATTTTCCGCGCCTACCAGCTTCTGGTGGACAAATTCCGAGAGATCGAAATTTGCGTTGTCGATTTCCAAATCAAAGCGAACCGCACGGGGATTCACGCGCCCATGGTTTAAGTCGGAGATATAGCGCATGGCCGAAATTGTGATTGCAAGATCGAAGCGGACGAGTTCCGACTCCGACGCGTGACCTGTCTCAATTGTTGCGAGGCGTCCATCCCACCGAGGACCATCGTAATCGACAGGATTGAGGCCTTCCTCCTCGGCGCCTTTGAATAGGTTCGCAAGCGCCTGAGCCTGAGGGGAAGGCTGCCGACCCAGAACCCAAGGCAATCTGTCGCCGACTGTTCCGTAGAATTCCTTGGTCTCAGCACGATAATTCTGAAAATCTGGATACTGCAAGTCGGAGAGATGGGCGGAATCGATGAATGCCTGAAGCGAGGCCTGGCCATCCAAAGAAAGTTGCTGGGGCCCTTCAGCGGCGCCGAAGACGGGCACGGCACCGGCCTTTGCTGCATCGACGGATGTTTTCCGGCAGCCGAATAGAATCGCGATTACGGCGAAAAGACAGAGCGCTCGATTAATCCCGCGAAGGTGCATTGGTCGCCCAGGTAGCTAGACTCAAACCGCCGCCCGCCAGGGGCTCGGAAGCTCTGTCTTGAAATGCCATGTAGTCACTCGTCTTTCAAATCCTCGAACTGATCGCGCACTTTTTCAGATTCGCTCGCGGTACGCGGACGCATCGCCGTATCGAAGAAAGTGCGAATGCCGGTCATGGGCGTGCTGAATTCGCCGCGCGTGATTGTATGCCCCGTATCCGACCCGCTGTTTTTTTGACCGCGTATCCCCGACTGCCAGCTAGATTGTCGACAGCTTGGCTTCCTGCTCGAACTGCGGGGTGTACGTCTTGCGGCACAGGAACCGTCGCCGATGGCGGACGCGGCAGAAGATGTGGGACGAGACACTTCGAGTATATACCTCTCCGCCGCCGCCTATTGGCATACGTGTCCTCAAGTCAGACCACGGAGACGATTCGTGATTGCGGCCGGCTCCCGATCAGTCGATTAACCCGGCAACTCGTTGTCGCGGGCTACTGACGGAAGACCACTTTCAGCCCGCGGCGCCAGTTTTCATTGAGGCCGATGCGCGTGAGCCAAATTTCGGGGGAGAGATATTTCAGTTCCGTTTCCGCGCTGGCGAACGGGACACCGCCTTGCGGGTCACGAACTTGTAGGCCATGCCGAGCAAGTCCCGCAGCACATCCGCATCGATGCGAGACAGGCGAACGAGCACAGAGGGATAGCCGGCGTAGTGCTCCGTCACGTAGTACACATCGGGGGCGGCGGCGAGCAGCTCGGCGCGGTCATCGAAATCCACTTTGACGACAAGCGAGTTGGGTTCGGCCGAGCGATGCGTGGGGACACACGCCAGAAGTTTTCCATGCGCCTTGAGCGCCAGGTTCCCGTACGCGGTGCCGTCCTCCACACCCGGCAATGAAAGTCCGATACTCCGCACGGTATCGAAGTTGATTGTGCGTCTCGCCATTGGTCAGCTCGATTCCTCGGGGTTCGCCAATCCGTTCCTGAATTATAGTTAAAGACGGCTTCAAAACCAGTCAAGGAGGAAACCCCAATGGCTTCCATGGTTGATTCGCTCTTCGATCAGTATGAATGCGGCAGTATGACGCGCCGCCATCTTGTACAAGCGCTGGCCGCATTGGTCTTGCCGGCGAGGATTCTGGCGCAGGATGCCGCCCCGGCTTCCGCTCCGATTGTTCGCGGCTTGGGCGTCAACCACGTCGGGCTCACGGTGAGCGATATTGAGCGTTCCTTTGTTTTCTATCAGAAACTGTTCGGGGTCACAAAAGGCTGGCCGGCGACGAACGCCGGGACGGGTATTCACCTGGATTTTCCCATCGGGTATATCAGCGTCGATTCCGTCGCCGAAAAAAAAGGTGTAATCACGCATTTCTCCGTGTCCATAGACCATATCGATCAAGATTCTGCAAAGCGCCTGGCGGATAAAATCAACACCGATCTGCCGGATGCCAAGGCGAGAGCTGCCTTTCAGCCAAATGATGGAGTATCCACGGTCAATCTCATCGATCCCGATGGCTTTCACGTGCAAATCTCGCCCAAGGACGGACGCTGAACGGAGTCCGGGATTGCATCAGGTGGAATAACGATTATCAAGAGTCCATCGCGCCAGCCGGACGAGTTTTCCCAGTACTCACTCGTCCGGCTAACGCATGAATCCGGTATTGACCCTAAGGTGCTTTCCAGAGGACCTTCCTGTGAGGGTTGTCAACTAGGATCAGAGAAGCAGCGGATGCCGTACGAGCCTGGCCCTCGTAAAGAAGATTCGTTCTCCCGAGCCAAGCCGCGAAACCGTCATCGTCCTCTAGCCTTACCCCGCCGTTGACCCACACATCGCCAGGGAACAACGTGGTTTTTGGGTGGCCTTCCGAATCGAGCAACGAAATACCGCCTCCCATATCGCGCCCTGAAAATAGACCGCGGAGTTGGCCTTGCGAGTCGAAAACGCGCACGATCCCGCCATAAAATGCCCCCTGACCGCCACCTTCGAGCTTTATGCGCGGCCTTCCTTTCTCATCCAGCAACACCATTTCGGGGCCGGAGCGCGTTTCATCCATCGACAATCTGGCGCGCACCGTTCCGCTGCCATCCCGAAGAATGAACTCGTTCGCTTCGACCGTTTTGCCGGAAGGCACCTGTCCCATAACGACCACGGAAACCAAAACGATTAGTGCGGTCACGCCGAATTGCTTGAATCGGCGATTTTGGTTTTCCAGCTTCAGTAGCCTGTCTTGCAACTCTTTGAAATCGCGCACGTCGGAACTCATGGTCGCTCCTGTCTCGAATCCTTGGCTGAGTGTAGCAAGGGCGGAGTCAATGAAAACCTCGAGAACCTAGAAGTTATCAGGCCCGCACCTATGATTCCGGTTGCGTCATCGTTGACTAACTCTTGATTGGCCGGATTATCGGACCAGTCACTCAGTCGCACGCTAGTCATACTACTGGCGGAACATGACTTTCAGGCCGCGGCGCCAGTTTTCGTTCAAGCCGATGCGCGTGACTTGGATTTCGGGCGAGAGATACTTCAGCACTGTTTCGGTTGTTGAATGAAAACGCAGTGCCGGAGCCGCAAGCCACACGAGCGGAGGCTTCGGATCGAGTTCTCTTCCTGCGAAATATCCGTAGCGCTCGTAATCCCCGTCGCGCTGGTGCCGCCGGACGCGCAACCAGTAGTCCACGGCCTGAATCGGCAGCTGGATGTCTTCGGAAGCTTTCAACTCGATGACCACGAGCCGTCCGCGCCGCGTCACGCCGAGCAGATCGAGAACCCCGCGATCGCCCGCAGTAAGAGCAGGTAGCTGCGGATAGAGATAGCCGGAATCGAGCTGCGCGTCGAGCCGCGTCGGATCCTGTAGCACGAGGGTTTCGAGCCATCGCTCCGGGGCCGCGCGATAGAGCGGATGGGTCGTTTCCGTGGCGAGCGAGCCTCCGATGAAGATCGAGCCGGCGCATCAGGTGGTCGAGCGCGCCTTCGGTTGTCGCCGAGAGTGCCTCGCGCGAATCTCCGAGGCCGAAATAAGAAGCCTTTGCGCGACCAGCGGCCAAACTCCAGGCCGCGAAAACAGATGGCGACTTCGGTTGTCCCCGGCGACGAGTTGGAGGCCGATGTCGTCACCCGCGGGCGGCGTGTGCAGGGCGAGTGCGTGGATTCGTCCGATGGCTTCGCGGGCCGCCGCGAGCATGGATTCAACCTCGCGACAAGGAGTGAGCCAGCTTTCAGTGTTACCCGCGTCCGCAGCGTCGACCTTCTGCACGCGGCCGTCCTCTTCGCGGAATTCGAAAACCTCCACACGGGCGGCCGAGGAGAGCGCGCAGGC
This sequence comes from uncultured Acidobacteriota bacterium, assembly GCA_963752925.1. GTDB lineage: Bacteria > Acidobacteriota > Terriglobia > Acidiferrales > UBA7541 > Palsa-295. The sequence goes on from CAVVZY010000002.1 coordinate 69,612, forward strand.
GCGCTCTCGGATCGACCGACTGGCGCCTTCGGGAACGAATACACGTAACCCCTCGACGGCGCGGCTCGTGGCACGCTGGCGCGTCAAATCAAGCCACAAGATTCCGAACGTGAGAATTCCTTCGATCGCTGCGGCGCCTTCGCCGGGCGAAATCGCGATCGCCGCCCATTCGCGCGGCCCTTCGTGCATGCGTCCGCGGACGTATACGCCGGAGAAGGAGTGTTCGAGATCGGGCGCGGCGGTAAGCGCATCGATGGTCGCATCGGGGAAATGCTCGGCGAGGATGCGGCGCAGGCGAGCGCGGAATTGCTCCCGCGTGATGCGTCCCGCGGCGCGGGGCGAATCCGTACGCAGGAACTCGAGACGGCCCGGCTTCGCGCGGCCGAATCGGCGGACCTCCAGAACGATGCGATCCTGGGATTGTTCCCGGACGCACAGAATTCGCCGGGTCAGATTGCTTTCAGCGGACCACAGGTGTACGAGGGGATTCTTGCCGTCGCGATGGAGTTCGCAACGCAGCGCGGCAAGTTCCGCCAGCCATTCGCCGTCCTCGCGGACTTCGGTGCTGCCGGATGCCGCCATGGCGACCAGAGCGCGGTCGAGCTCGGCCCAATCGTTCATATACAAACCACCACTCGTTTAGAGACAGTTGCGGCCCGGCTATTCCAGGACCAGCCCGGTGACGCGAATAGAAGGATACTGCTGATCCCACGTCGAGGGAAGCCCCTGGTCGATCGCCAGGTTGAATTCGCGCTGCTCGCCGACCCTCAGCGGGGCGTCGCCGCGGTGGATTGGCCGCAGCGTGTCTTTCAAGATCACCTGCTTGAACGGATCGTGAAATTCGATGAGCACTTCCATCGCGGCCACGGGGCGCGGGCCATTGTTGGAAACGATTCCCGCGACATACGTGAAGTGCTGATTCATCAGATTGTCCGATTGCGAAAGACGGAGGTCCTGAAAATGAATCTGCGGCGCGTAGGCCTGCTCGGCGGCTCCGAAGGGCAGCGGCGCGTCAACGGCCTGCTGCCGCGGCGAAATGAAATGCGACAGGAGCACCACGCCCGCGGCTAGAACCAGGATCACCACCGCGCCGGCCGCGAACGCAGCCGGGAATCCTCTTTTCTCTCTCGCGGTTTGCAGTCTCGTCTGGTTCCACGATTTTCCTCAGCGGCCGAAAGAAAGGCGCAGAATCAGCGGCTCGGGAAGCCCGGCCTGCATCATGCGCTGCTGCACGTCCTGCACATCATACGGCACGCGCCAGAACTCGACGGACTGATTCTCCAGGTCGGCAATCGCAAATGCCGCGCGCGTGTCGCCGTCGCGCGGCTGGCCGATCGAACCCGGATTCAGCAGATAGGAAGTGTTCGGCGCGAGATTTAAAGTGGAGGACTGATTCGGCAACACGGGCTTGGTGTGCAGCGAACCCACATCGTGGCCATGGAGCGTGAAGGCGCCCTGGATATGGGTGTGGCCGAAGAACACGACCGGCGTGGGAGCGTCCAGCAAGCCGTCGGCCGCCTCCTCCGGCCCGAAAACATATTCGTCTTCATCGTGCACGGCGCCGTGAACCATCGAAAACCCGCCGGCCTGAATGGGCCCTTTCGGAAGTTTTTCCAGGTACGCGAGATTTCCGATTTGAAGGTGTTCGCGCGTCCAGAGCACGGCAGCGTGCGCCGCCGGATTGAATTCCTCGGGGTTTGTCAGGCCGCTGACGGCTTTGTCGTGGTTGCCGCGGATCGTCAGGGCATCGAGCGCGCGCACGCGATCGATCACTTCGTTAGGATCCGGACCGTAACCCACCAGATCACCGAGGCAGACGGCCTTGTCCCATTTCCCGCGCGCGGCGTCGAGCGCTGTTTCAAACGCCGTCAGATTTGCATGAATGTCGCTTAGGATCAGATACCGCACGCCAACGCTCCCCCCGGCAAGACGACCATAATAGACGAACCTGCGCTCGCTTGCACCACGAGCGCAGGCCGCGAGCGGATATTTCCGGTCCGTCAGCGAATCAGCATGGCGTCGCCATAGCTGTAAAACCGGTAGCCGGATTCGACGGCGTGGCGATAGGCGCCGAGGACGTGGTCGCGTCCCGCAAATGCCCCCACCAGCGCCAGCAAACTCGATTGCGGCAAATGAAAATTCGTCAGCAATTGATTTACGATGCGGAAAGGCTTGCCGGGGTAAAGAAATATTTCCGCCTCCGCTTTTCCGGGTGCGAGGAGCTCCGCGCGCCCGGCGCTCTTCTCCGCCGCATCTTCCAGCGCCCTGACGACCGTTGTCCCCACAGCCAGCACGGGGCGGCTCGCGCGTCGCGCCCGCTCGAGCGCGGCCACGGTCGTTTCCGGAATCTCGTAAGCCTCGGCGTGAATCTTGTGATCTTCCAGACGCTCGGTACGAACCGGCTCGAATGTGCCGAGCCCCACGTCCAGCGTCAGCTCCGCGATTTCAATTCCACGATCGCGAAGCCGGCCCAGAATCTCGGGCGTGAAATGCAATCCGGCGGTGGGTGCGGCGACCGCGCTTCCTTGCCGCGCAAACACGGTCTGGTATCGCTCGCGGTCCAGCGGCTCATCTTCACGCTTGATGTAGGGTGGCAGGGGTATGTGGCCGAGCCGAGCGAGAATCTCATCAAAACCGTTCTTCGAGCTGAAGCGCAGCACGCGCAATCCATATTCGCCCCGGCCCTCCACCTGCGCCTGGAGTTCACCGTCGCCGAAAACAATTCGCTCGCCCACAGGCACTTTTCTGCCGGGGCGGACCAGCGTCTCCCACGTATCCGCGTCCAATCGCCGGACTAGAAGCACTTCGATAGGAGCCTGGAGAAACTCGGCTCGAGCGGGATTGTTGTCGCCGGGGGGCTGCGCGTGAATTCCTGCTCGCCGGCCGAAAAGGCGCGCGGGCAGAACGCGCGTGTTGTTGACAACGATCAGCTCGTCGCCGCGAAGCAGGTCCGGAAGCTCGCGGAAGGTCCGGTCATCCCACGCGCCGCTAGCGCGGTCGAGCAGCAGCAGACGCGAAGCATCGCGCTCATCGAGCGGGCGCTGCGCGATTTGTTCCGGCGGCAGATCGTAGTCGAAATCGCTTACATTCATTCGCCGCTGCCTGTCAGGAACCCTTCGCAGCGCGTCCGGCGATTGCAGCGACTTCCTGCATCTCGCCGTGAATGCGGCCGTTGGTGGCGAGCGTTTGCGGGCCGCCCAGGCGGTAGGGCTCCCCGTTCATATCGGTGACCTTTCCACCGGCTTCCTGAACGAGCAGGATTCCCGCGGCCGTGTCCCACGAATTCAAGCCGAACTCCCAGAAGGCGTCGAAACGGCCGCAAGCGACCGAGCAGAGATCCAGCGCGGCGGAGCCATCGCGCCGGACGCCGTGCGAGCGCAGCGTGAACTCCCAGTAGTAATTCATGTTCGCGCTTCGCTTGCGCTGATGCGTGGGGAAGCCGGTGGCCACCAGGCTGTGGGCCAATGTTTCGATGGGCGAGACGTGAATCCGCTTTCCGTTCAGATACGCGCCTTCTCCGCGCGCGGCCGTGAACATCTCGTCGCTCACCGGGTTAAACACGACGCCCGCGACCGGCTGGCCGTCTTCGGCGAGGCCGATGGAGACGGCGAAGCAGGGATATGCGTGCGCGAAGTTCGTCGTACCGTCGAGCGGATCCACGTGCCAGCAACATTTCGCGCCCACTCCGCCGCCACCGCCTTCCTCGGCGACAATCGCGTGATCGGGAAAATGTTCTCGGAGACGCGCGACGATCAAGGCTTCGGAACGGCGATCCGATTCCGTGACGATATCCACTTCACCTTTGTAGGAAATCTCTTTCGGGCGATCGAACTCGTGGCGCAGGATTGCTCCCGCTTCGCGCGCTGTTTCGATGGCCACATCCAGGAATTGGCTCATAAGATTGTGATCGTACCGCGCGACCAATCACGGAGTCGCGGCGGGCGTCAAATATTCCTTCCGGTAGCGCACCGTGTAGTCGCCCTTCACGTCGAGTTTCACGTGGCGCTCGCTCGCGGGCGGCGGCATGGGGCGCGGATAATATGCCAGCAGATATTGCGTTCGCAACTCGCGGTCGATCCTGTCGAACATGTCGTCGAGCTGGTTCTTGTCGTCGAGAGTGAACATGTCGCCGCCGGTGCTGTCCGTGATGGTGATCAGCGCGTGCTCCCCGGCCGTGTTGCGCCCGCTCTCGTTCTTCACCGGGCGGATCAGGACGGTATAAATCAGGGCGCCGGAGGCCACCGCCGCGCGCCGCGTCTCATCAAATTTCGAAATGCTGGTCGTCTCGCCGCCGTCGGTGACCAGCACGATCGCGCGCCGTCGCCCTTCCGGCCGCCGCTTCAGGGCGTTCGAGCCGAGAAAGATGGCGTCGTAAATCGAGGTGCCCGCTCCGGGCGCGATTTGCCGCACGGCCGTCTGCAGACGCGGCACGTCGTCGGAAAAATCGGCGAGCCGCGTCACCGTCTCGGTGAATTCGAATACGCCGAGCGTGTCGCCGGGCCGCACGACCTGCCGGATGAAATGCGCCGCCGCTTCCGTCTCGAATCTCAGATCCTTGAAGGTGCTGATGCTCGCGTCCACCATCAGGGCCAAATCGAGCGGCCGGTTGGTGTCGGCTTCGAAGTGCTCGATTGTTTGCGGCACGCCCTCTTCGGCTACCTGAAAGGCGCCCTGCGAAAGATCGGGAATCGGCTTGCCATTTGGGTCCGTGACGCTCGCCAGGATGGTGACGAGGTCGGTCTGCACGCGGATTTCGTTCCCGCGCCGCTGCTGGCCCGCACCCAGCGCTCCCACCGCTAGCGCGCCCGCCGCGATTGCCGCCGCGAATAGCGCGAGAACCCAAGATGGTTTGTGGGTCGCGGTTTTAGCCGCGACATCAAGCCCACAAAGCGAGGACGGCTTTAGCCGCTGAAGTTCCCCTCTTTTGCAGGAGCGCCTTTTAGGGGGTCGGAGCTTCAGCTCCGACGTGAACGGCTCGCCCTCAATGCGCTTTAGCGCCTGAGGACACTCTTCACTGCCTTTTTCCGCGCCTCGCTTAGCCATTAGGAACTAGATTCATCCGGGCCGGAAATGGCTTCCTGAGAGGGCACTTCGCCTTCGGCCCACACGGCGCCGCCGGCGAAATATTCCTTTTTCCAAATCGGCACGGCGCGCTTGAGCGTGTCGATTGCGTAGCGGCAGGCATCGAATGCGGCGCCGCGATGCGCCGAGCTGACGGCGATCCAGACGCTGGTCTCGCCGATCTCCAGCCGTCCGAGCCGGTGCACGATCGCGAGACGGCGAATCGAATACTTGGCGCGAATTTCCGCGCCGATCTCGCGCATCTTGGCGTAGGCCATCGGCTCGTAGGCCTCGTATTCGAGGTACAGCGTCTTGCCGCCCTTGAAATTGTTGCGCACGAAGCCGTCGAACACGACCATCGCGCCGTCTTCCGGAGCCTTCAGCCCTTCGATCAACTCGCGAGGACGGATCGGCTCGCGCACCAGCTTAAAAATGTCGCCCCCAGTTTCAATCGACTGACCGGCAGTCTGTGACATGCCCTGCAGGCCGCCCTGTTGCACGCCTTGCTGGCCTCCGGTCTGTTGTCCACCCCCTTGCCCGCCACTGACCGGCGGAAGAAATGCGACTTCATCGCCGGTTGCGAGCGGCGTGCGCCAGCCGGAATATTCCTGATTCACGCTGGCGGCGATGGAAGCGCGAAATTCGGCGAGCTTGGGGAAGCGCCGGCCGTAGCGCTCGAAAAGGTCTTCGACGCGAGCGCCGTCGGAAAGCTCGGCGTCCTCCTGGGCGACGCCGGTAATATCCTTGAGCTGGCCGAAGAAGAGAACGCGAACGCGCATTCCCCATTCTAGCGCGAGGGCGTTGCTCTTGACTATGTAGCGGCCGCCTTTCAGGCGGGCGCATTTGCATTCGTGGCGCTGGCGTCTCGCCGGCTCCGGACGTTGCTGTTCGTGCGTGGACGTCGCTGATTGGAAACGAACCTGAGAAGAAGAACGCCCGCCTGAAAGGCGGCCGCTACAAAGGCCAAAGCGAAGAGCCGGGGAATTGCTCCGCAAGGACGAGGTCAAAGACGCCAATCTCCCGATTGGCGCTCTTGAATTCGGTTTCGCGCAGAAATTCGCCATTCTCCATTGCCTCGCCTCTGCACCATATGTACAATGCTCGCCATCAGTTTCTTGCAGAGGGGTGTTTAACAACCTATGAATGCCCTCATCGTAGTCCTCGCGTAGTTCGGCACCGCCCGCCTTCGGCCGGCAGGTTCGCGTGCCATCATTCAGGTAAATATTCCGCAGTTTCACGCAATTTTTTTTCGTTTCAAAAGCAGATTCGTCACGCCATCCGCGCCGAAGCGCGAATGGCGGGAATGACAGCAAAGATTGAAGGCGTGAGAAAAGAATGCCCGCCTGAAGGCGGGCGCTACGAAGGCAACAACAAAAGAGCCGGCGAGACGCCGGCGCTAGCGTCCGCGGCGGACAGAAAGCTACGGGCAGTCATGAGTACAGCAGTTACAGAGGCGCAACAACCGAGCTTGTGGTCGTCCATCCGCGAAGCGGTTCGCGGATCGCATCAGGATTTCACGGCGGGCAGCTTGAATCGCGCGATTTTGCTGCTGGCGATTCCGATGGTGCTGGAGATGGTGCTCGAATCGCTGTTCGCGGTGGTGGACGTCTTCTGGGTCGGGCGCGTGGGATCGAATGCCGTGGCCACGGTGGGGCTGACCGAGTCGTTGATGCTGCTCATTTTCGCCATCGGCATGGGGCTGAGTCTTTCGACCACGGCGATGGTCGCGCGGCGCATCGGCGAAAAAGACCCGGAAGATGCAGCGGTGGCGGGCGTGCAGGCGATTTTTCTGGGGCTGGCTATTTCGCTGTTGATCGGAGTGCCGGCGCTGATTTTCGCTCCGAACATGCTGCACTTGATGGGCGCATCGCCGGAAATCGTCGCGACCGGGAGCGGCTACGCGCGGATCGCGCTGGGAGGCAGCGGCGTGGTGCTGATGCTGTTCCTGAACAACGCGATTTTTCGCGGCGCGGGCGACGCAGCCATCGCCATGCGTTTGCTGTGGGTATCGAACATCATCAATTTGATTCTGGATCCGTGCCTGATTTTCGGGCTGGGGCCGTTTCCGCGGATGGGTGTGACCGGCGCGGCGCTGGCGACTTTTACCGGGCGCGGCATCGGCGTGCTCTACCAGTTTTACCGGCTGATGAAGGGCACCGAGCGCATCCGCATATTGCGCCGCCAGGTTCGATTGAATCTCCCGGTGATTTTGCGGCTGATTCGCGTGTCGCTGACCGGCATTTTCCAGTTCATGATCGCGCAGACGAGCTGGATCGGACTGGTGCGCATCGTCAGCATCTTTGGCGCGTCGGCGCTGGCCGGATACACGATCGCGATTCGCATCGTGATCTTCGCGATTCTGCCGTCGTGGGGGCTGAGCAACGCGGCGGCCACGCTGGTGGGCCAGAATCTCGGCGCGAAGCAGCCGGAGCGCGCGGAGACGTCCGTCTGGCGCACAGGCTTGTACAACATGATTTTTCTGGGCGGCGTGGGGATCGCGTTTATTTTGTTTGCGCCGCAGGTGGTGCGCATTTTCACGCACGATCCGGCGGTGGTGCCGATGGCCGTCACGTGCTTGCGCATCGTGAGCACGGGGAACATCGCCTTCTCGTACGCCATGGTGATGCTCCAGGCGTTCAACGGAGCGGGGGACACAGTCACGCCGACGATTGTGAGTTTCTTCGGCTACTGGCTGTTCGAGATTCCGCTGGCGTACTGGCTGGCGATTCACCTGGGAATGCAGACGAGCGGAGTGTACTGGTCGATTGTGGTGGCGGAAGCATTGATCGCCGTGGCGAGCATCATTCTGTTCCGGCGCGGGCGCTGGAAGCAGCGGATGATTTGACGCGCGACCAATATCCCAGGCTCGACTTACCGTCGACCTGGGAGCCCTATCTTGGCTAATGCGCGGCGGGAGGCGCAGCCGATTCCGCGAGACGCGCGAGATCGTCGAGGCGGGCGGAGGCGCGCAGGAACGCCGCGGCGAGCGCATCCGCTTCGCGACGCAGCGCGGCCGAGTCGTTGCGGTCGAGCGCTTCGGTTACGCCGGGCAGCACAACCGACGCGTAGCCCGTGTAACTTCCCGGCGCGTAGAGCACATGCCGGAACCACGGCCGGCCGGCGAGTCCGTCGGGCGCGAGAAACGCCTGCTCGACGGCTGCGATGGCGTGATTAATCTCCGAGGCCTTTGCGGGATCAAGCGGCGCGCCGGAAACGGTTTGCAGCGCGTGCGAAGCGCGCGAGGCGGAAATCGAAAGTTTGGCGACGTCGTCGAGCGCCGGCTCGAGGCTCTGTTCGTCCTCATCGCGAACGGCGCGGCGGATGCGATCCGTCGTGAGGTGCTCGAGCTCCAGGGCGTAGGCCGGAAAGTCAAACGGCAGAATGTCCGCTTCGTCCAGCCGCAGCGCCAGAATTCCCATGATGCGCGCGAGCGCCGCGTGATAGGCGAACTTGGGATCGCCGAAATGTTTCATCCAGTAGAAATCATCGTACACGGAATGATATACGCCGTAGTCGCCCGTGAATCCCATGTCCATGGACGGAATCCCGGCGTGATCGAAGAAGGCGGAGTAATCCGAGCCCGAACCCAGCGCATTCAGCGGGGCTTCGCCGGAAGCATCCGCAGCGGGCTCCTGCCGCCCGGTGCCCGGCATTTCGCCCTTGGCCATCGCCGCGTGCTCGCGCCACGCGTCGTACACCGTGCGGCCCGTGCGGGGATCCTCGACCTCTCGCGCAACGTCGCGCACCAACGCCTTGAGTGACGGCGTGGCCGACGCGCCGAAATTGGGGCCGCTCACACCGACATCAGTATTGATGTAAACGACGGCCTTGGCTTGCAACTCGGCGCGATTGGCTTCCACCCATTCGGTTGAGCCAATCAGACCGGGCTCCTCGCCGTCCCACGCGCAGATCACGATCGTGCGGCGTGGCTTCCAGCCGGAGCGCACGAGTTCGCCAAGCGCGCGTCCAGTTTCGAGCATCGCTGAGGTTCCGCTGCCGGGATCGGCGGCGCCAAACACCCAGGCATCGTGGTGATTACCGAGCACCACCCATTCGTCGTCGGAAGTTCCGTGCAGCTTCGCGATCACGTCATAGATTGGCCGCTGCTGGTAGTCCATGACGAGTTTCATGTGGACTTCGGCGCCGCCCGGCCCGAAGTGGTAAGTGATCGGGAGCCCGCCCTGCCAATCGGGCGGAACAGCCTGGCCTCCGAGATTCGCTAGAATTACCGAAGCATCCTGCGCGTTGATCGGCATTGTCGGAATGCGCGGGAGGCTCGCGGCGTCGGCCGGCGCGAGTCGCTTCGCGGCCGGCGTGGCGGCGACGCCTGGAGTGAGCGGATCGCCGGGATAAACCTGCGTGTAAACGATGGAGCCGCGCTGGATGCCGCTCATCGGGCGCCACGGACCGTTTGGATAGGTTTCTCCGGCGGCGTTGCCATCATCCTTGGGGTCGGAAAAAAGGATCAGCGCGAGGGCTTTGTGTTCGTCGGCGAGTTTCGCTTTGATGCCGCGGTAGCCCTTGCCGTAGCGCGCGAGAACAATCTTGCCTTCGACGTGCACGCCGGATGATGCCAGCACGCGGTAATCCTCCTGCGTGCCGTAATTCACGTAAACGACGGGCGCGGTGACTTCGCCCGAAGGGGAGTAGAGATTGAATGCGGGACCGACGCGCTTGTCGAACGTGTCTCTATCCACGTCGATGGGCTGCTCCGGCGACGCGAGTTTTTTGTTCTCGGGCTTCGTCAACTCGAGGGTAACTTCGCGCGGCTGAGGCAGCCAAGCGCTGTACGTGACGATCTCGGCGTCGAATCCGAAACTGCGGTATTGATCGCGCAGCCATTCGGCGACGCGGCGGCTGGCGTCGGTTCCGGCCATGTGCGGCTCGCTGGTGAGGTGGCGAAGATCGCTCTCCGCATGCGCTGCATCGGCAATGCCGCGAAGTTTCTCTTCGAGTTGGCGTTCCGCGGGGACGCGCGCGGGCGCGAAGCCGGTGATGGCGGCGCCGGAGTTGTCCTGCGCACGGCCGGCGCGGGCTGCGAGAAACAAAATCAGCGCCGCGGAAACGGCCGCGGCAATCTTGCGAATCGAAGGACGAAATTCCCTTTTGACCATCCCGCTCATCTTAGTTGAGCGCAGGCGAAGTGCAAGGACGGAGTGCCGTGGAGTTCCGGCCCTCAACTCTTGAACGGAACCAGCGCGCGCAGGCGCGGCTCGCGAAAATATATTCCGAGCCAGGTGAGGACGCCGAAAGAAATCGCAAAGCACGAATTGAACACCGGGTTGTGGAGGAACACGTTGATCGCCACCGCGCCGCCGAGATAGCTGGCGAGCAGGATCGCGCCGAGGATCGAAGTCTGCGGAATCACGTAGAGAATGACGCAGACGAGCAGCGTCCAGCCGATGCCCACGACCATACTTACGGTGAATCCCATCTTCACGCTGGTGTCGATCACCTGCGGGAGCTTGATGATTTTGGTGATGCAGTCGAAGAGCATGAACAGGACCACGAGCCCGCTGATGACGCGTCCCGTCCAGAGCATGCCTTTGGATGTGGTGGCCGATACGGCGGTCGATGACATTGGCATTCCCCCTTTTCGATTTATCCGCACTGTTCCGATGCGAGTCCCCGCCTCTTTTATCTCAACATGCCACAAATGGCGACCAGATCTTTTGCCAAACGGTCGAGCTGCTGACTCCAGCCGATCAGTGCGCCATGCGTGGCGTCAGATTCAAACGAGTAGATCTCGCGAACCAGTCGCAGTTTTCAGGTCGTTCATTTCTGGGGCGCCAAGTATTTTGAATGGACCGAACGCTTGACGCGGCGGAAATCGAGTTCTAGGGTAGATGCAATCGAAGTGCGGGGGGAAATGCGCGAGACGCCATGAAGATTCTGATTTCAGGTGCGTCGGGGCTCACCGGAGCAGCGCTCGCGAGCGCTCTGCGCGTACAAGGGCATACCGTCGCGCGATTGGTGCGTCCGGGAAGCGCCGCATCCGCGGGTGATATCGCCTGGGATCCCATGGCCGCGACGATCGATGTCGCGGCGATGGAAGGCATGGACGCCGTAGTGCATCTGAGCGGCGCCAGCATTGCGCAAGGCCGCTGGACGGCCGCGAGAAAAGCAGTTCTGCGCAGTAGCCGGATCGACACGACGCGCGTTTTGGTGGACGCGCTCGCGAGCCTGCGGCAGAAGCCGCGCGTATTTGTTTGCGCCTCGGCGATCGGCTGCTACGGAAATCGCGGCGACGAAATCCTGACGGAATCGAGCGCGATCGGCACGGATTTCCTCGCGCTGCTTGTTCGCGATTGGGAGGCGGAGGCGACACGAGCCGAAGTGAGCGGCATCCGGACCGTGTTGCTGCGCTTCGGCGTGATTCTTTCCGGCGAGGGCGGCGCGCTGCCGCAGATGCTGCTGCCGTTCAGGTTCGGACTGGGCGGCCGCCTGGGAAGCGGCAAGCAGTGGATGTCGTGGATTGAGCTTGCGGACGCAGTCGGGATCATATGTCTCGCCATCACTGACGAGCATCTCGCCGGCCCGCTGAACGTGGTGGCCCCGAACCCGCTACGAAACGCCGAGCTCACACGCATCGTGAGGACGGTTCTTCACCGGCCTGCGATTTTTGCCGCGCCGGCGTTTGCTCTGCGGATCGCGCTGGGTGAAATGGCCGATGCCTTGCTGCTGGCAAGCCAGCGCGTGATTCCCGAGCGCGTGTTGGCGTCGGGTTACTCCTTCCGCTTCTCTGAATTCGAACCAGCGTTGCGGGCCGTTCTCGATCGCAAGAGTTAGCACTCGTTCCACATCGAATCGCACCGTTTCCATTCTGGGACGCCGTCGAAGACGCGGGGCAGCTCGAGTTCGGCCGACGATCAGTACCTCGGTTGAATTTTCGCTATCTTGGTTTTGCCTCAAGCCGATGGGCCACAAGGTCTTAAAGCTCCGCAGGGCAGCAGTTCTCATTTCGCCGAGGCTTCCCAATCGCCGCTCAAAGCGCTGCCCCGCTCTGGCACAGCCCGTGCCTTCAGAATGGCGCACATGGAAATCTTGCGCGACTGCGGAACTTGGCGAGCACGGTCTGCGATGGGAATTCTGTGCCTCGCGGCATTCGTTGAAATCAGTTGCGGGATTTCGGGGAGCCCGTCAACAGGTCCTCCAGCCGTCGTGGTTGTCAGCGTGACGCCCACGAGCGCAAATTTGTTTCTGGACGCCACGCAATCATTTCAAGCCATCGTTACCGGCATTTCGAACACAAGCGTCACATGGGAGGTGAATGCCGTGCCCGGCGGAACGGCTAGCGCCGGAACAATTTCCGCGGCTGGAGTGTACACAGCGCCGGTGAATTTGCCGTCGCCGCCGAGCGTCACCGTGACCGCGGTAAGCCAGGCGACGTTTGCCACGCCGGCCGCGCTCGCGGCTTCGCCGGGCGCTTACGATCTGGAGTCGCTGCTGGCGCATGAAATCGGCCACTGGTTCGGCTTCGATCATTCCGCCGTGTGGCGGGCGTTGATGTTTCCGTTCGCGCCGCCGCCGGGCCAGTTCCTCGGAGACCGGCCCACGGCGCAGGCGCCCGACGGTCCGCTCTCCGATGACGACCGCACGGGCATTCGCTTGCTCTATCCCGACCCGAACGACACAGTGGATATTGGCGCTATTCGCGGGCGCATCGTGCCCGCAAATCCGTTTGCGCTCGCCACGATTTCCGCGCCGTCCTCCGGCGCATCCGTTTCGGGAATTTTCGGAGCCCACGTGGTCGCCGTCGACACGGGCAGCGGAGCGGTGGTCGCCGGGACGTTGGGAGGCTGGAGCTGCGATCCGGCGAATCCTGTGCTGCAGTTCGACGGTGCGTTCGATATCGAGAGGCTGTCGGTGGGACACAGCTACATGATTTACGCAGAGCCGCTGGTGGGGGTTGCTATGCCGGGCGATTTCAGCGACGCGCTGAACGATCTCTGCGCGTCGGGTTCCGCCTCGGTTTGCACCACGCCCGCGGTCGGTACGAATTTCAGTCCGCGCATTCGTCCAGCTGTTCCGTGAAGAGATTTCTTGCGCGGCCCAAAAACAAGAGCGGCCCTCCGGGGGGGCGGAGAGCCGCTCTGGGTGTTGCGGGGTACAAACCTTCTACTGGTTCGGATTCATCATCTGCGTAAAGCCGATCGTGTTGATGGACCGCAGCGTCGGCGTTCGCGGGGGCAACCATTGCGGCCCGTGCGAGAAGTTACCGTCAAAGGCGTACACGCTGGCGTCGGCGGGCCATATACGGTGTTGCAGCACTTGTATATGCCGACGGCCTGACGGGTGTAGTAGAAGCTGACCAGCGAGCCCTCATAGTAAAGGTTCGAGCCTCCCCAGCCTTCCAGGTACCGCAGGAAGTTGTGCAACCCGCCATCGGTTCCGTAGTCTGCTGGCGAGCCAGCGGTTTGCGCGAAGGGGATGCCCTTGCCCGCGATGATCGCCACGCGATAGGTGGTGACTAGCACCCGTACGGGCGCCGGGGTCGTAAGGGGAGATGAACGAATTGACGTCGTTCCAATTATCGGAAAGAAGCGTGACAGCGTCGGCAGCGACCGACGAGGCCACGTTAGCGCCGGTAAAGTTTATGGGAGCTCCCGCGTTGTTGTAATCCCCCTGGATGTAGACAGGGTTCTCGGACGCAATCGTCAATCCACAGGGAGGATTAGGAGCTACGCCATAGCACGCGGTGCCGAGATTAAAGGAGATGCCGTACTCGAGCTTTAAGGCCCGGCGGAAGAAGAGCGGCGGGTTTTCCCGCGCTTCCTGAGCGTGGGTGTAGACGTAATTGGGCCCCGGCGGCGTGGCTGCGGCACCGCAATTCGGATTCACGGTAAGCACACTAGCGGGCACTCCAGTCAGCAAGGCCGTCCACGCCGCACCCACCACGGATTGAACTCGCTGGTTCGCAGGCACGGCAGCAGCGCTTAACGGAGTTCCGCCGTAGGTTCGGGGCACGCCGTCGCCTTCGAAATCCTCGCCCGGCTGGTCCAGAATAGCGTTCGGGCAGCCGTTGGCAGCATCGCTCCGATTCACGATATCGTTAAATCCAAAGGCTCCGGTTTGAATATTGACACCCGGGGTTGGGTCAACCAAATTGCCACGGCGATCGGAAAAATAGACTTCGTAGCCGCCTACGCCGTTCGCGTAGACCACCCGAATCCGGCGCCGGGAGCAAATTCATAAACCACTTCGAGAGGTTATTGACGTCCAGCTCGATATAGTTCATGACGCCTTCCGCTGTGATGCGCGGCCGGTTATTGATCGCGCCAGAATTGTCCGACACGTTATTCGCCATGGCATTGTCGCGAGAGATGGCCTCGCGCGTGTCGTAAAGCGCCATGGGCCAGTAGTCGTAGCCGCTCGTCGAAGTGAGGCACGAGTTTTTGGCGCCAGCGTAAGCCCCGGCCGGATTGTCGCGCAGCCGCGCGATGCGAATAATCGCATTGGGACTTGGTTCGCCAGCGTTCCCTGCCACGCCGCACTTAGTAGACTCGGCGCCGATGACCGTACCGGTGTTGGGCAAGTAGAGCAACTGGTTCGGCGCACCAACCGGCGCACCGAGGGGCATCGGGTTGATGTTCCGGCCGGTCACTCCGTAGTTCAGGACTTGCTGGGTTACGTCCGTAGCGACGGCCGCGCCCGCAGCGACGTACTCGATTTTGATGCAGCCAGTGATGATGGGAGTGTTCTTGGCCTGCCAGTAGCCGTCCTTCGGAACGCCGCCGGCATAGGCGTTATAGTTGGCGCCCGCGGCCGGACCCTGGGAAAGCGGCAAGGGGAGGCCGTTATACCAGGGCGCGGTCGCCGACTTACCGGCGGCGTAGTTGAATCCTGACACCGAGTCGAATGCGAGAGTGGCCAGATCAACAGGCGGAGTGCCGTTCGAAACGGAGTCGAGAGCCATCATGGGGGAGTTGTTGCAGGCGCCGGCCGCGAGAGGCACGCCACCAGGGCCGTAATCGTCCAGCAGGATTCGCAAGCTGGCTTGCGTATTGGAGAAATAGCGCTGATTGAACTGCGCCGGATTCGCAAGCTGTTCACCAACGATCGGACGATGAATCAGGGCGGCGGGAGTCTGGAGACCTCCAAGTGCAGTGGCAATCAGGTTCAGGGGCTGCACGCCGTTATTCAGCATACCGAAATAAAGCGGGGTGACATTTTGCCAGGCGGTGGCGCCCGTATTGTTCGGGATTCCGCTGAGGTTCTGGTATGAGTTGGGGCCGAGCATACTGCCTTCAGCCAAACCCAGCGCGCGCCATTGCGCATTGGTGCCTGACGCAGGGGGATAATTGGTGGGGAGTGGAGGCAAGGGAGCGAGGGCGATGGTGACGACGCCGCCGTAAGCACCACCTGCAGTAGTCGGGAACCCATTTTCCAAATTGGTGCGAATCACCTGGCCGACGACGGTTATCTTGTTCCTAATGTATAGCGGGCCGGAATCGGCAGCCAGCCAGAGGTTGCCGTTGGTGTGAACGCGGCCTCCAAAATCGAATGGAGGACCGTTGAAGAAAGCCAAGTCCGTATTGGAAAAAATGCCGAACTGGAAAACCGGAATCGCGACGAGTTGAACGCTGCGCTGGAGTTTGACCTCGGCGCCCTGCGTTGACTGCGACGCCACGCTGAGCGTGAACGGAGTGATCAAACCGTTCATGCCCTGATACGGGCTGGGAGGCCGAATCGTGGCGTTCTGGCTAATCGGGGCGGCACAAACGACGGTGGGGTCCGAGCAGCCGATCTTATAGGTCGAAGCGCCCAAGGCGTTGGTATACGTAACGCCGGGAATAACCGGTGGCTGCCCCGTGATCGTCACTAGGTTGGCCGCTGTGATCGCGCCAGTCACGGCGAAGATATTCCCCATGTCGGAGGTCATCTTTTCCATACCGGCTTCCGCGCCGTAAAAAGCGATTTCGCGGTTCTGGTTGTTGCCGCCGAGACGCTGGTCGGACATCACCATCCACGACATTCCCACGACGAGGGCGGAAACGAGGAATAAAATCAGCAGAACGGTGATTAGGGCGACTCCGTGTTCTCGTTTGGTTCTCACAGCAGGTCTCCTTGTGAAATCTTCCGAAGAACTCAGATGTCTCATGGCAAGGTCGCCGGGGTCGGAAACGCGTTGACGAACGCCATGCTGCGGACGCTGACCTGAGAGCTCAAATTATTCCGAAAGTATTGCGGTGACGAGATGGCAGCGTAGGGATATTCCGAGCGTCCCGCGAGCGTCACGTTTACAGCGCGGATATTGAAGGGCGTATCGGGAAGAACGGGTTGCGGCGCGTCCCCGGGACCGAGGGGATAGGCTCCCACCGCAGCAGTGGAGTTCACCAGATCGTAGCTGAAGGTGAGGTTCTCGATGATGTCGGCCACCGGCTGTGCGGGATACGTCGCCGCCGCCACCGTGGGGTAGTTCGGATAATTCACCTGGCGAATCAATTGCGGGCGCGATGGAACAGTATTTGAATCAACATAGTAAGTAATCATCCAGACGCGCTGATGCTCGTGGGAATGGCCGTAACGTTCAATTGCGAAACCGTGCCGTTCGGCAAGCCCGTTCCATTCAAGCCGGCGGGATCGTCCGGCGGCGAATGAGAGTACAGACCCGGCGACGTTCGTGACGAGCTCGAGCGCGCTGCCGTTGGCGTTGTGAAACATGATCAGATCGCCTTTCGAAATCGGCACGGGTCCCCCGGGGAGAGTAAAACATGAAGGGGCCAGCGTTACCGAAGTGCCAGCGAGATTCAGCACTCCTGCGCAGACCGGTGCTGCGGGCGCTGGCTGGACCACAGGATAGTCGCTGAGTTTGGGATTCGGAATGCCGCCGGGACCAAGGGCGCTGGATACCAGCGTGTCGTCTACGTAAAGGATGGTAATGATGTCGGTTTTGAGATTACCGTCCAGTACCGCAAGTGTGACGGGATTTACGGTTTTCGCATCCTCTCCGAGCAACGATCCGGGTGTGATTTGAGGCAGCGTGGTGTACGCGGCCGGGAAGAGAGCCGCGGCGCCCCCGGGTCCGGGGCGCACGATCGCGGAAAGATTACCCGCAGAGGTCGGAATCGTGACTCCCGCCGTGGGAATTCCTTCGCCTGCCTGCATGAGGTCGCGCACCAGGGCATGCATTCCGGCGCGAAGATTCTGCTGGGTGTTCGCCTGTAGGGCCACGGCCGAAGTGACATGCTGGGCCTGCACAAGCGCGCCAACTGCGGCGGCCGCGATAATCACCAGGATCGCCATCGCAACCATCAATTCGATCAATGAGAAACCGTTTCCCCGCTTCATGTGGTGCTCCTGGCTGCGCTAGTTGAATGCCGAAATGTACGTAGTCAATACATACGTGCGGTTACGGAACTTCCCGGACGAATAGACGATCGTGATGTCTATCCTTCGCAGGTTCGCGTTGGTGGCGATATTGCGTGATCGCGATCGTCCTGCGTGAAGTTGCCGAGTGGCATCCGGAGATCATCGCCTGTGCCCAGCTTTCCGTCCGGCCCAGGAAGAATGATGGCCTGGGGAGGGGCGCCAACGTCATCGACTGAACCGACCAATCCGGTCGGGCTTGGCTGCAAGAGGGGCTGCGGACCAACCAGGAACAGGCCCTGGGGATTCGCTATTGTATTGTTTGAGATTGCAGCCCAGTTATTCGGATTGTTGTACTTCGCCGTGAAGATAGCTTCGGCCGCTTCTTCGGCCTTCTGTTGAGCGATAAAGTCGTATTGCGAGGCTTGCATGTACGCCATCGAGTCGCCCAACATCGCCGCGAGGCCTAAAATTCCCACAGCCAACACCACGATGGCGATCAATGTTTCCAGCAGCGTGAAGCCCTTAGCCGAGGGCCGTCTGGTTGCACGAGTCATTTTTCGCGTCTCCCTCAGAACTGGGTCCATGTCGTTCCATTGCCCGACCAGCCGCGGATCCGCCCGGTGGTGCCCATAACGGTGATTGCGCGAGCTGTCGTTGGTTTGCCGGCGACGCCAATAAAGACCGTGCCGTTCATGGGCAGAAGCGTCGTACCGTTCACGAGCTGCCCGTTGCTATCGAAGTACATTCCGCCGACGGGCCCGTTGACGATGCCGCCAAACTCAATGGCGCCGGCATTTCCGAAAGCATCGGGCGTATCAGGAACCGGCGCGGGAAACACGTAAAACGTCATCGGACGTTGAATCGGAATAGGAAGAAGGGCTGCGTCGGGACCGGCGCCCAAAGTTAGGGAATTCTTCTGGGTGATCAGGATCCGGTTTTCAGATATACCGCCGACGACCACGACTGGAAACCTAACCTGCACCCAGCGGCGATTGGCGATCGCAAGCTCGCGTGCCGAGCGCAACTGCTCGACGACCTGGCGCATGGCGGTGTCGGCGCGCTGCGCCTGCAGCGCCGGCCCCAACTGGAAGAGCGCCGTGCCGGAAAGGATCATAATGATGGCGATAACTACGCACAGCTCAATCATTGAAAATCCGCGCTCGGGACTCCCGCGCCGGTGCGTCGTCATCGATTTCGTTTCCCCGTTTTTCACGCTAACACCTCGGACCGCGGAACGTTGGGTGGTCTGTAGACTCATCGGCCAGGATAGTGCATGTAACAGGCCACCCTACGTCGCCCTTAAGCAATTGATATTAAAATACTTAGTGCATATGACAGGGATTGCTCATAATCGGCCGAAGTTTCGCGGGGTAGAAATGTAACCGATTTGAACTCCACCTACCGAACTCCGGGGATGGCGCCACTTCAATCCGCCAGACGGCTGTCTCCTTCGCGGAAATGCATAAGACTGGGCTCGGTTTTTCGCCGATGTCGGAGGACGCTTGTGCTCGGCCCAGAAAACGCACTACACTCACGGTCCCCCGGCTTTGGGCGAAGCTTTGGCTCTTTGGATCCTTGTGTGATTTCTTTAGGGACCAACATCTCAAACGAAGCGAATTTCTACAGATAATTATCTGCTCTGAGGTAACCATACAAGGATGAGACTGGAACATTTGCAATGACGGGTGCTGGCGGCAAGGAAAACCGAAAAGCCGCGCGGGTCGCCGTATCGAAAGGCGTGTGGGTGGCCTGGCAAGCGGGCGGGCCGCGTCACGTTTCGCGCCTGCGCGATCTCAGCACGGGAGGAGTTTTTATCTCGACCACGGTTTCCGTTCCCATCGGAGCTGCGGTGGAGATGTTGTTCGCTCTGCCCGAGGGCGAGGCGCGGATTCACGGCATCGTGCGCTACGCGGATGGAAAAAATGGCATCGGGGTGGAGTTCACGCGCATGGGCACAGCAGACCGCGCGCGCTTTCAGGAACTGCTGCGGCGCCTCAATCGCTGAGCCGGCGCAGCGAGGATGTTACTTCATCGTTTTGCTGAGAAACGCGATGGTACGCGCCCAGGCATCGGCGGCAGCTTCCGGCCGATAGCCGTTTGTGTTGGTCGAATTCTCGAAACCGTGTCCTGCGCCGTCGTACACCTTCAGGTCGATTCGCCGGTTCATCCCCTTCATCGTTTTCTCGAACGCCTGGACGTCCGCCGGAGTGATGCCGCGATCGTCTGCACCGAAGCTCCCGAGCACGGGCGCGTAGATCTGCTGCATGTCGCTGGGATCGGTCGGCAGCGCGCCGTAGTTCACCACGCAAGCTGCAAGGTGCGGCTCACGAATCGCGAGCTGCAGCGAAAATCCTCCGCCCATGCACCACCCGATCGAACCGATGTGATCGCGATCCACGTCTTTGCGCGTCGCGAGATACGCAAACGCGGCTTTCAAATCGCTCACCGCGCGGTCCTGCGGCAATCCGCGCATCAGTTCGTGCGCCACTTCCGGATCAGCCGTCACCTTCCCTCGATATAGATCCACGGCGAGAGCGATATAGCCTTGCTCCGCGAGTTTTTGAGTCTGCTCCTTCACCCAATCGGTCAGCCCCCACCATTCGTGGATCACTACCAGCGCCGGGTAGCGTCCTGGCTTTTCCGGAACTGCGAGGAATCCGCTCACCGTGCCCGTGCCGTTGGGAAACTGGACCGTCTCCATTTTCGGGGCATCGGCTCGCACGGTCACAATCGCCGCAAGCAAGCCAAGCGCGGCGATCGCCGCAGCCGCTCGAATACCATGCTTCATTGGTGGCCTCCCTTCGATCTCCGCGCGTGCATTCTAACGCGTGCACTGCGCTTCCGCCATCCCCATTGGTCGCCGCGATCTTTGCTACAGGGCACGATCCACTTGTACCGCCGTTCCGTAAGCGATCACCTCGGTCACGCCCTGCATCACGTCGTTCGCGTCGTAGCGCACGCCGATCACGGCGTTCGCGCCTTGTTCCGCGGCATGTTCCATCATCAGATCGAGCGCCTGCTCGCGGGTCTGCTCGCACATGGTTTCAAAGAGCGTGATATTCCCGCCGACGATCGTCTGCAGCGAAGCCCCTAGAGTGCCGAAAATGCTGCGGGAGCGGACCCGGATGCCGCGCACCAGTCCCAGATTCTTAACCACGCGATAGCCGGGCAGCTCAAACGCTGTGGTCACCATTGCTGCGTTCACGCTCACGTTCATTACTTCTTCTCCTTGGCTTAGGTTATCGCGCCGTCGCTCGCTGCTCCTGCACAGGCGCCTTTTCCTTCAGGAGCTTGACGAACTCGCGCATCCATGCGGGATGATCGGGCCACGCGCGCGCTGAGATCATGTGGCCGTCGACGACGGCTTCCGAATTCACGAACTCCGCGCCCGCTGCGCGGACGTCGGGCTCGAGCGCCGGATACGCGGCCGTCCGCCTCCCCTTTAATACGCCCGCCGCAGCGAGCGCCAAGGCCGCATGGCAAATCTGCGCCACGGGCTTCGCTTGCTGGAAGAAGTGCTGAATGATTCGCTGGCAGTCGGCGTTGTTGCGAATGTACTCGGGCGCGCGGCCTCCGGGAATTACCAGCGCCGCATAGTCGGCGGGATTGACATCCGCAAACGCGAGATCCGCGTCCCAGCTGTATCCCGGCTTCTCCGTGTACGTGTCGTAGCCCGGCTCGAAATCGTGCACCACGAAGTGCAGCTTCTTCTTCGTGGGTGCCGCAATCCGCACGTCGTAGCCTTCTTCCTGCAATCGCTGATACGGATACATCACCTCAAGCGATTCCGCTGCGTCGCCCGTGAGGATCAGGATTTTTGGCTTTGCCACCGTGCACCTCCTAGACCGCGTCCGAGGCGCAGAATAGCATATTCATGCGCGGCCAAAATGGCTTCGATGCGGCTGCGCCCGCCCGCGAAGGATGCCGCGGCCGACTGGTATACTTCCCCAAATCAATCAACGGAGGAAACTACCGTGCCCGAACTTGCCCCTATCATTGCTGATACGCTCGCCGCGTATTACGAGGGAGTGCGAGACAGTGTCCATGAATTGGTAGCTCCCCTCTCGACCGAGCAACTTTGGCGGAAGCCCTATCCCTATGGCAACAGCATCGGCCATCTGCTCCTGCACGTTACCGGCAACCTAAATAACTACATTGGAGCGCGCATCGCCAAAACGGGCTACGTCCGCAACCGGCCTCTCGAGTTCTCCGATGCCTCGAAGCGCCCGAAGGAGCAGGTTCTGGCTGATTTCGATGCCGCGATTTCGATGGTCGCCGCGACGATTCGCAATCAATCCGCCGAAGACTGGGCCGCACCGTATTCGGATCCCACCGAACCCCACACCACCACCCGCTTCGGAGCGTTCATGCGCATGGCCGCGCATGCGTATCATCACACCGGCCAAATCATCTATCTCTCGAAGGAACTCACCAGGTCTGCTTCCTGAAGAACGGATTTCTTTCGCGTTGATGGCGAATCGCGCCGGCGAAAGTGGGTTAGAATGTTGCCGTGGAACCAGAAGATAAGGAAAAGGACGCCGCGCGCCGCGCCAAGCGTGAGATGACCGCCGCGGTTCTGATTATTTCGCTGTCGTTCGTTCTCGTGTTCGTTGCGATCGCGTTAGTGGTGCTGATCGGACACATTAAACTGTTCTGACGATATAAGATTTGGTGACCCCGGATTCTGGACGGCAAAGGAGCCAACCTCATGAGCGTGACTTCGTCAGCAGAACCTTCCGCTTCCACCGTAGATGCCATCAAGGAGAAGGCGCGCAGACTGAGCATTCTCTCCATGATGGCCACCACCGCCGCGGGTTCGGGACATCCGACTTCCTGCATGTCGGCGGCCGAGTTGATGGCCGGAATTTTTTTTCATGCCATGAAGTTCGACGTAAAGGATCCCAACTCCAATGATTCGGACCGCTTTGTGCTTTCAAAGGGCCACGCCGCGCCGGTGCTCTACGCGGCGCTCGCCGAAGCAGGTGTCTTTCCGATTTCGCGGTTGATGACGCTGCGCGAATTCTCAAGCGAACTCGAAGGTCACCCCACGCCGCTCATTCACGGTGTGGATGCGGCGACCGGCTCGCTGGGCCAGGGACTTTCGGTCGGAGCGGGACTGGCGATCGGCGCGCGGCTCGATAAGAGCCCGACGCGCGTGTACGTGCTGCTGGGCGACGGCGAAATGGCCGAAGGTCAAATTTGGGAAGCTGCGGAATTCGCCGGCCACTACAAACTCGACAATCTCACCGTAATCGCGGACGTGAACGCGCTGGGGCAGAGCGAGCCCACGATGTATCAGCACGACATGGAGACGTACCGCCGAAAAATTCGAGTCAGAGGGATTTGCCACCGAGGTGATTGACGGACACGACGTGAGCGCCGTGCTCGCGGCGCTCGACCGCGCCAAAGCCACTAAGGGCACGCCCGCAAGCGATCGTTGCCCGCACCATCAAAGGACATGGAGTCAGCTTTTGCGCGGGCAAAGAGAAGTGGCACGGGAAGGCCTTTTCAAAGGACGAGCTCGCAACGGCACTGAAGGAAATCGGCGGCGCGCCGGTCGTGGTCCCGCCGGATCCGGGCACGTCCTACGTGCGAAAGTCGATCCCCAAGCCGCCGGATTTTCCCGCGCTCGCCGCGCCGGAGTACGAGGCCGGCAAGCCCGTCGCCACACGCGAGGCTTATGGATTCGCGCTGAAGCGCCTCGGGGCCGTGAACCCGCACGTTGTGGCCATCTCAGGCGACGTGAAAAACTCGACTTTCTCGGACATGTTCGGCAACGCGTATCCCGATCACTTCTTTCAGGGATACATCGCGGAGCAGAATCTGGTAAGCGCCGCGGTAGGGCTTGCGGCGCGTGGAAAAGTTCCGTTTGCCGATACCTTTGCGTGCTTTCTTTCGCGCGCGTATGACAACGTGCGCATGGCAGCGATCAGCCGCAGCAATATCAATCTATGCGGCTCGCACTGCGGCGTTTCCATCGGCGAGGATGGCCCGTCGCAGATGGCGCTGGAGGATCTGGCGATGTTCCGTGCCATCCACGGATCGGCGGTGTTCTATCCGAGCGATGCCATTTCGACCGAACGCCTGACCGAAACGATGGCGCGGCGCGCGGGGATCAATTATCTGCGGACCTCGCGTCCGAAAACCGCGATCATCTACACAAAGGATGAGAAATTCCCAGTTCCGGGCTTCAAGGTTCCGCGGCAGAGCGCGCAGGATAAAGTAACCGTGATCGGCGCAGGCATCACCGTGCACGAAGCGCTGAAAGCGGCCGATGAACTGAAGTCGAAGGGCACGGCGATTCGCGTGATCGATCTCTATTGCGTGAAGCCAATTGACGGCAAGGCGCTGGCCGAGCAGCTCGCGGCGACCGGCGGGAAGCTCGTCACCGTCGAGGACCACTGGCCCGAAGGCGGCGTGGGCGAGGCCGTTCTCGGGGCGCTCGCGCAGGCGGGCGTGTCGCCGTCGAAATATCGAATGCTCGCGGTGAGGGACATGCCGCACTCCGGCAAGCCGGATGAGCTGGTGGACGCGTTCGGGATTTCCGCGAGGCATATCGCCGCGGCCGTCCGGGAAATTGCATAGATCCACCGAGCCGGAAGGACAGCCGAGTGCCTGAAAAAATGGTGATGGTGGGGATGTTGCCGGAAACCGTGGTGATCGATCCGGGCGATCAAGTCTCGTGGCTATCCAACGCGGGGAACCTCAAGATTGAATTCGATTCGCAGCGCTGCCCGTTTTCTTCGAATGTATTTCAGGCGCCTCCCGGCGTCCGGCTGTCGAGCGGACCGGCGCGTCCCGGCCTGACTCCCGGCTCCTACAAGTATCGGCTTTCGCTCAATGACGTGATCGTGGGTCACGGCGAAGTGCTCGTGCGCGGCAAGTAATCCCACCTAGCCCGGCACTGTTTCGACTGATCCAAATGACATTGTGGATGGTCCCGATCTGTGTCGATTAGAAATGGCGAAGTTTCCGCCGTCGGACGCAGGCATTCTTGTCCCCTCTCTGTCTGCCGATTCAGGTTTCAAAGAGCGTTCAGCTCTCGTCACGAGAGCGGACGACATATGCTCGTCCCCAATACGCTGGCAGTTCGCGGGGCGTGCGTCTACTGACCAATGGTGCAGGGTCAGAGAGCCCTGTCCTTTTTGGATTTCGAGCGACGGATGAGATGGGAGTGGAGCGAAAGCTGAACTAATCGCCGGCGACGGCGGTGCGGTCGCCGGGGCGCTC
Organism: uncultured Acidobacteriota bacterium; assembly: GCA_963752925.1. Classification (GTDB taxonomy): domain Bacteria; phylum Acidobacteriota; class Terriglobia; order Acidiferrales; family UBA7541; genus Palsa-295. The sequence continues at coordinate 94,215 of CAVVZY010000002.1, forward strand.
CTGCGCGACCGAGTCCGCAAGAATGCGCCGGACCGGCGCCAACATCGACGCGGGAACAGGGCGTTCGCGCGGGACGCCCAGCTCCGCGACCTTGCGCGGAAATTCCCTGCGGCGATCGAGCCACAGGCCAAATTCCTGGAGGAGATCACCGGCCAGGTTCGGATCGTCGGAGCGCTCTACGCCCCAGAAACGCAGGCGCGGTTCGTTCTTTTGCAGAAGCTGGAGCGATTCCTCAAGCTTCTTCATCGCCGCATTGAATGAGGACGCGAGGAAATAGACGGGCAGCATCCACCCCGTGTGGGCGTTCTGGCCGGCACGGCCATTTTCGGAATCGCGCCCGCCGGGGCCGAAGACCGCCCGGACGCGGACGTTGTACTTGCCGTTCTGGTTCCGCTCAATGGCACAGCGATACTCGTTTGCGCTGGCCGGATTCTTGACGTGCATGACGTTCCTCAACTTGGCGTTTGCGGGGATAACGCCGAATGCCTGCTGGTTGGCCGGGGCTGCGGCACTCCTGCCCGCTGTGGCAAGGATTTCAAGCCTGCTCGGCTTTGATCTCTTCGTCGGCATGGTGACACTCCTCAGGACGGGGTCGCGCGTGCTGCCAAGGCTCCTCAGGCTGGGGAGGCTTCGGCCTGCAGGTCAGGCCCCGCTGGCTACGGGGCAGGCTCTACGGATGACAATATTCTAGCGAAGTGCGGGGAACAGGGCAAGAGGCTGTCGTGAACTTATCAAGTCTAATATTGTCAGCAAGTTAGAGGCGCCCAAACGAAGCTCGGAGTTAGCTCGGGTGCGTCACGCGATTCATAGCATCGGCGTTGATGGTGAGCTTGCCTTCTTTCTTCAGGCGGTCAATGAGCGCGGTGTGGAACGCATCGAACGCTGCGTTCTGCTTGGTCTGAAGCAATTGCTGCTGGATGTCGTCCTTTTGTTTGGCGAGATCCTCGGTCTTGGCCTGGTCGTGCGCGGCAGCGCGAAAAACGATCCAGTTTTCGCCGCTTTGGGTAGGTCCGCTAACCTGACCGACCGTCATCCTGAAGGCGGCGGCGAGTTGCTTGGCGCTACCAACGTCGGGGATCGAGCCGGCTCGCGCGAACGAGTCGGACGTCTTCACGGTCAGGTCGAGCGACTTCGCCGCCTTCGCGAAATCTTCTCCGCCCTGGGCGCGCTTGGAGAGTTCCGCAGCGCGGGAGCTTGCGAGCTCGACGGATTTTTCGTGTTGATAATCCGCAAGGACACGGTCGTGCACCTCCGCGAGGGTTCCTTGATGAGCCGGAACGATGCCTTTTACGGTCAAAATTACGAAACCGCTTTCGATCTGGATCGGCCGGCTGAGCTCGCCGGCGTGGAGTCCGAAGAGAGCCTGATGCAATTCAGGCGAGGTGCCCAAGGGCAGGATCGGATCAGACACGGCGACCGGAGAGGTTTCGCCGACTTCGAGATGGAATTTCCCGGCGAGGTCGTCGAGCGACTGCCGGTCCGACTGCCGGACGGCGCTGGCCATCTGGTCTGAGACGTTGTTGGCCTCGGCGCTGACCTTCAGATCCAGGACCGGCTGAAGGATGGAATCGCGAACTTCGTCAAAGGTCCTGGTGTGGGCCGTTTCGCGGTCGAGAACTTTGATAATGTGGAAACCGTACTGCGTTTTGACCAGATCCGAAATCGTGCCCTTCGGCACGCTGAAGGCGGCCTGCTGAAATTCCGGCACCGTCTGTCCGTCCACAATCCAGCCGAGGTCGCCGCCCTTCGGCTTCGTGCCATCGTCCTCGGAATATTTCTTGGCGAGATCCTCGAAATTGGCGCCGTGGCGGGCCTGTTTCAGGACGTCTTCGGCCTTCTGGTGAATCTCAGCCACTTCGGCGTCGGTTTTGCCGACGGTCTTGAACAGGATGTGCTCGACGTGAGCTCGGTTTTCGACTTTGTATTCGTCAATGTGTTCCTTGTAATAGGCGCGGAGACTATCGTCGCTGACTTGCGTGGCGGCCCGAAGCTTGGAAATATCGAGCAGCGCATAGCGGGCGGAGCGCCGTTCCGGCACCTGATAGCGACCGGCGTTTTTCGCAAACCACGAGGAGAGATCGGCGTCGCTCGGATGAATCGAAGCAGCCAGATCCGCGGGCTTAATCAGCGCGTAGTCAATCTTGACCTTATCGTTTCTCCAGAGGAATTCCTGTGCAATTTCCTGGGGGCTGACCGTGACTCCATCGGTGACCATTTCGCGGAATTTTTCGGTGAGCATTTCATCCCGGAGCAGGCCTTCGAATTGTTCAACCGTCATCCCAAACTTCGTCTGAACTTCGTTTGAGTAGCGATCCTTCAGCCAGGTGCTACCGGACCACGCGGTGGGCAGGAGTTCCATGATCCGCTGTTTTTGCTCTTCCGGGGTAACGCGCATGCCGAGGCGGTCGGCTTCGAATTCGAGCGCGCGCTGGAAAATCATTTGATCGAGAACTTGCTTCGAGTAGGCACCTCGGAGCATCGGTGGGATCGCTTGATTGCGCGTCGTCTGGTCGAATTCCTGCTGAAAATCCACGATGGAGATGCTCTGGCCGCCGACTGAGGCGATGGCGTCGGGAGTGTCTCCGCCGGAGGTGCCGTTCATCAAGCCGGGGATCAGCGTAATCACCATGCTGACGATGATCAGTCCGAGGATGATGCCCATAGTGATCTTGATCCAGCGGTTTCGATCGAGATCTCGTTGCTGAATGCTTCTCAACATATGTGTGCGCGGCCTCTCCTAGCTTGCAAACACGCAATTATAGAGGACTACACGCCGGAAACCCAAATTGAATTGGGGATCGGAGACCGACTGCGGTGCTGCACGATCGGCCATTCTCAGAACGACGAGGGGACTCAGGCCTTCCGGTCTTTAGACCCAGGCTAACGGTTTGCGAGAGTTCCGATGGCACCCAGCCCCAGCAAACGCTGATCGGCCGTGACCAGAGTCAGGTTGAGCACCGCAGCCGTGGCTGCCAGGAAGCGATTGGCGGGATCCGGATGAAGGAGGGGCAACCCCTCTGTGCCGTGGCGACAATTTCGTGCGTTAGAGGAGCCTCGCGGAAGTGCATGGTCGCGGTAGCCACCCAATCCCGCAGATCGCCGCGTAAGTTACATTGCTTTAAGAGCTTAAAAACGGACGGGTGGCCGAGCGGTTGAAGGCGGCGGTCTTGAAAGATGAAATCGCCGTTTTGCTATCTGACACAAAATCCAACTAAGTCCCCTTGCCGGCCGTCAGATAGCTCAATTTTCAATTTTTCTGGTTTGCGCGATTCTTGGCCGTTTTGCCTGGGTTTTAGTGACAATTTGGTGACAGTCGAAGATTTTGACTCCTCGCGCACTTGAGTGTAACAAGCGCAGGTGCGATCTCGTTGCGGCAGAATCCATTACGCTGAAGACAAGCGTTTTGCCCTGGCGACTAAGAAGATGGACTCAGCATTGACGTTGGGAACTGGAAAGGTCTGAGGGAAAGAAACTGAGGCTGTCTGCCCTGCCACTCGGGCCAGCATGTTAGCTATTTCAAAGGCCAAGCGCCCTAGTTTTAGCAAACTATAGCAAGGGAATTCTTATTAAAGAAATCGGCCATTTTCTTTAATACAGTCATTCTTTCTAAAGAGTGCTAAGATGACTGTAGTTTCATGAATCCCAACGACTTCAAGTCGAGCAGTCCTGGGAAACTTGTTGCAATCCCGGAAGGTGGATATGCCTTCGTCCCACATCCTCTGCCACTGGAGCTGGTGCTTGCCCCCGAGACGGTAGCTATTCTGAGTGAGGCAAGCCGCTCACTAGGAGTTCTTCAAGGGATCGGGCAGTCTCTCCCCAGTCCTCAGCTCCTCGTGCGCCCTTTCCTGAGACGCGAAGCTGAACTTTCCAGCCGCATAGAAGGAACCTACGCCACGCAAGAAGAATTAGTGCTCTTCGAGATGGACCCCGAAATTGCGCCTATCAAGCCTGATGTGCGCGAAGTTTGGAACTACATCCAAGCGCTGGAACACGGACTCAAGCGATTGAAGGACCTACCTGTGTGTCTGCGGATGATCCGCGAATTGCACGAGCGGCTCATGCATGGTGTGCGCGGGTCGGAGAAGCGACCCGGCGAGTTCCGAACTCGTCAAAATTGGATCGGGCAGCACAATCGAGCTATTGCGGATGCGCGTTTTGTCCCGCCCCCGGTCGCCGAACTGCAGCGGTGCCTAGACGAATTTGAGGCAGCAATTCATGACGATGGAAACCTTCCAGTTTTAGTGCGTCTTGCACTCATTCATTATCAGTTTGAAGCTATTCATCCGTTCTTAGACGGAAACGGTCGAGTCGGCAGGCTCTTATTACCGCTAATACTGGCAGAGAGGAAACTTCTTCCACAGCCTCTCCTTCACTTGAGCGGGTATTTCGAAAAACACCGCGAGGCGTATTACGACGGACTGCTTCATGTTAGCCATACTGCATCATGGCAAGAATGGGTCCAGTTCTTCCTTCGTGCCGTCATCGAGCAGGCAGAAGAAACGGCCGAACGATCCAAACGGCTCCTGGATTTGCGGGAGGAATACCGTGAGAAGGTTCAAACAATGAGTTCATCGGCGCTCGTTCTCAAACTGGTAGACAGGCTTTTCGTAACGCCGGGGTTGGAGATTTCTTCCACCGCAAGAAGGCTCAAAGTTACCTACCCAACTGCTCAATCCTACGTAAAAGATTTGGTCGAGGCGAAAATTCTCGTTGAAGTCACGGGCAAGAAACGCAATCGAGTCTACTTGGCACCACGCATTTTTGACATCGTCAACAAGCCTGCAAAGAGCAAAGACCGCTAGTCCGCCTTGCGCGTCCCGAGCGAGTTGTTTTTCCCTTCGCGAGCAGAGCAGCCAATCTCTACTGAGGTCATTTGATTCAGCTAACCAGTCTAGACGGTGATACGAATGATCTTGGGAAGAGCTAGCCATTAAAGCAGCGAGTTGGAGGGAGAGGGCCGAAAACGGCTACGCACACACGAATTTCGACAGCAAGCGCGCGGCGGTCGAAAAACTCGACGGTTTTGGTGACAATCTGGTGACCGTCCCCAAGAAGTTGCACAAGAATGGTGCAGTACCGTCACTAAATCGGCGTGCAGGTTACAATGTTTCAAGAACTTAATTTCGGAGGGGTGGCCGAGGGGTTGAAGGCGGCGGTCTTGAAACGATCCGGGCCGACAGGCGCCCGGGGAGAATCGCAGCGCTTGGCGCGCCACTCTGACAAGCGTTGGCTTGTCACAAGCAAGATTCAGTCGTCTCGCAGCACCTGTGATTGCCGGTGGGCCCAAAATAGGGAACGAATTAGATCACCGGCCCGCGCCCCACCCGGCTCCGTCTTTATCGATCCCACGGTGATCGCCACGTCGCCAATCAGGGCGACGCGGTCAAGATACTCCAATTCAGGGCTCAAGTCCGGCACTCGCTTGGAGTCGTCCCTCAAGCAGTCGCACTTTCCAGCCAGTTTGGGAATCAATCAGGACGTATTTCGATTCTGGACTCTCGAGAAACCCTGCACGCCAGAGCCAGACCCTCGCAGCGGGGAGCGAGGAAACCACGAGGGTTACGTGCCCCGAGCCGTGGCCGCGATTGTCCAACCCACCCACCATCTGAAATCGGATCCGAGCCTGGGACAGCGCCTGACTGAGACGGTCGACGTGACTTGAATCCCCTTCGACTGGAATCCGCGCAATGATGCCGCGGTCGTCCGTGGTCGGGTCCTCTCCTTGGCCGCACGTCGTGGGAGCTACTTCTTCGAGATCAATGGCCCCATTCTGAGCCTCCTGCAGAGCAGCGATTCTCAAGTCGGCAAGTGAGATTCGCTGCCAGCCAGTTTCGACGCCCCCGTCCGGGCGGATCTCCAGTTGAAAACTCTCATGGAGTGCAAAGCAGCCCACCCAGCGGTCGCTGATTGCAACGCGCCAGTTTTGGCGATCCTCAACGCACCGGCGCAGAATGACCTCGCGGAATTCGAGACCGTTGACGCGTATCGTCAGAGAAATCCGTAAGCTCTTCGAGTGTGATGTCACAGTTCTGTGCTGCTTGATGCGCGATTTAAGAGCGTGGGCGCGGCGACGGCTTCCGGTGGCGCGAGAAAGCCAGCGACACGTCGCGGTTCGGTCGCGCCAGCCGTTCCTTCCCGAAGCGTGTCGATGGCCCGAGTCAGGTCCCGACCCGTAATCTCCCGCTTCTTGTCATAGGCGTGTTGGCCCGCGAGAATGTAGACTTCCCGCAGCTGGGCGAACGAGAATCCCTCAGAACAATCCACAAAATTACGGAGTTCTTCCTCGGCCAAGTTCGGAATGAATTTGCGGAGATACGTCGAGCGAAGTCGGCAATCCGGGACTGGGAATTCCACGATGCGATCGAACCGTCCGGGTCGCCCGAGAATAGCAGGGTCAAGAGCCGTGGGATTGTTGGCGGTCGCTACCACGATGACGCCTTCCTGTGTTCCCAGGCCGTCCAGGCAATTGAGAAGATGAGACAAACTCACCTTGGTTGGCGCGAGTTGGGTCGGCACTTGCGGGAAGGCACGGTCAATGTCCTCGAGCACAATTATGGAAGGAGCGTTGCTCGCAGCGATTTGGAACATTCGCTCGAGATGATAGTCGTCCGTCTTGTCACAAAACAGGGCAATCGAGTGGCCGTCTAACTTGCCGCCATTGAGCATGGCCCGGATGACACTGGTTTTCCCGTTGCCCGGCGGCCCATGAAACAGATATCCACGGCGAAAAGGCAGCCGACGTTTTCGAAACCAGGACTCGCGCTCGAGAAAGGTTTCAAAGTCCTTGCGGATAAGATCTACGACCGTCTCACTCAGCACCAAGTCATTCCAGGTAAACCGACCGACTTGCTGATGGCTGCTGCCAAACACATGCACATAAGATGAATCGCGTCGCGCGCTGATTCTCTCGATGAGTTTGAGGAAAGCCGGAGCGCACTTTCTCCGGAGAATTACGCAGTCGCAAGTTTGTTCCACACCATGGCCGGCCTGCAAAATCGGGATGCTGACGGTTACGACCGGCTCGTGAAGACCGCGCAGCCAGAGAGCCACAGGACCATCCTGCCACTCTGCCTCGAGTACCCGTCTCGGATTTGCCAACCGGCCGCGCGGCTCACGCGCGAGGTGCACTTCGAACGACGGGTAACTATCGCTCGGAAGCTCAATCGTTTCGACCAGTTTTCGCAATTCGCGGACCGGTCTCGAATTATCACTGCGCAGACGGACCCCTGTCAGCACGTGAGTCGCTGCGACTTGCGCCACGGGGAAATCGAGCTCCAACAGGACGGTTTCTTCCATCCCGCATCCAAGCTTCGAGCAAATCCACGGGCGGAATTCGTCCAGGAACCGGCGGACCGTGGCCTGACGCGAGGCGAACTCTGTAGGCATCGTTTCTCTCATCGGTTGCCTTGTGCACTCCGGGTGCACTATCAAAATTCTGTCCCTGCGCCCGAGCCACTCAGGCCAGCTCTCCACCCTTGGTCCATCCCACTTTTCTTAAGTCGCGATGGAGCTGTCGCGGCAACGCCTCTATGGATCGTCATCAGGTAATGGCCCTTGCCGCTTACGTTCAAACTCGCGCCGTCAGGCGGCTTGTGGCGTGCAGTTCAGAAAATATACCAATTTTAGTATACCACCCGGATTTGGCAGAAAATTACAGCCCATAAATAGCGACAAGATCGAGGGTTGCCGGCCAGAGATTCACTGAGGCTGGCAAGTTTCCATCGCCGAGGCAATCGGCAAGCTCTATATCGCTGTCTATGCATACCTTAAGCGCGGTGCTGGCAGACCAAGTCAAGAGTGTCGATTGGCGGAAGAGACGGGCCAGAAGGAAGGGAACGATTGCAGCGGTCGAGCTTGCGGAGGTGCGCGCCAAAATCCAAGCCCTGATCGGTTGAGCCCGCTTCTTAATGGAGTCCACTTTGGAGGAAGCTAGGACGGTGAAAATCGTGCGCTCAGCCTAGCGCAAATAGGGTAACTGCCGACGTTCCGCGAATTTGAATTTCAATGATGATTCGTGATGATTCGCCCCTGGCGCACCCGATGTCACTCGTCGGGGCTTTCGGGAAACCAGCCTCCTAGTTTGCGCTTCCTTCAACTCGGTTCCATCGTGCTCCCCATGAGGCTTTTTTGGCTAACTGCGATGGTCTATAGTCGCCGGCTTGGGCAATCAACTGAGCCACTTTGGAGTTGATGCCTTCTCATCGTCCCAAGTCTTGGCTAGCGGGTAAACAATTTCTCAATGGTCTTCATGGGATAGAAGAGACGATTGGGTTGGGTGGGAAGCGGTATGAAATCGTGGCGTAAATAGAATCCACGCGCTCGTTCGTCTTTCGCGTCCACAACAACGACTGCCGAAGCGACTTCGCGGGTATTTCCGAGAGCGCGCTGGAGCGCATCCAAGAGCAACAATTCACCGATTCCGCGCCCCCGGAGGTTCTCACTGACAGCCAATCTGCCCAGGAGGGTCGCAGGCACGTTCGGATAGCGTGGGAGTTTCTTCGCAACATTTTCCGGGAGATCAACCAAATTCACCAGATGAGCGGACAGCGTGTAGAACCCTGCGATTGTTGTGCCGTCGGGGGTGATGACAAAAGCAGCCGCTACACGCTTGCTGATATCCTGTCCGGCCTGCTTTTGCAGGTATCGATCCAACACTTCCACGCCACAGGAAAAAGCCGCACGATCGTGCTTAACGCTGAGCGGCTCGATTCGGTAGCGAGTTTCGTCATGCTTCTTGCTCACAAGGTGCCCAGCCGTTTCCTGTAGCGTTTCGCCGCGGCCTTCATGCGCGCGCTGGGCGTCAGAGGATTCAGCAAGGCCCGCACAAACAGCTCTCGGTCGCGGCCCGCAAGAGTCCAGACTTCGTGCTCCTGAATGGCACGTGCGGCGGCATCATCAGCGCTCAACACCATGAAATCCGACAGGGAAGTGCCTTTCAGGCGGGCCGCATATTCGATACGGCGCTTCTGCTCGGGATTCAAGCGCGCTTCGATGCGGGCGACCTTTCTCGGGTGTCTCTGCTGCTTCAGGTTTAAGGGCATGCGATCCTCACCTTGAAAGTGTACGGTAATTTCCCGTACAATACAACCGTGCGGCGCAGCCTCGCAAAAACTGACGCGCGAATAAGGCCCGCCTGTCGAAGACGTTCTTCGAGCAAGGCCCGGCTTGACGCCCTCGTCGAGGAAGCTACAACTGACGCTTACAAGGAAGGTGAGCAAATCGCGGGCTTCCTTCGACAGCCTGCCGCGAAATCGCCGCGAATCGTTCAAGGAATTATGGGGACGGCTCTTTGAAATTTACGGCGTTGATTTGCTGAAAGATTTTTATCCGCACGCCTCTGGAATCCTGGCCGCGGATCTGAATTACGACGGCGGCCAGGTTGACGCGCTGCTGGATTTCGGGGAGGCGGTGGTGGTTTTTGAGATTAAGTCGTCGCTGCTCACGGAAGCCGCGAAGCGCGGGGGCGACAGGGCGAAATTCGTGGCGGATTTCGAGCGGAAGTTTGTGCGAAATGAGAGAGGTAAGCCGAAGGCTCTTTTGCAGCTGGCCGCATCCTGCAAAGCGATCGAGGGCTGTAGGATACGAACCGCAATGAAGCCCGCGAGGATTTATCCGGTGTGTGTCAGCGATGAACCGGCGGTGGAGAGTTTCTTTTTCACGGCCTATGCGAACGAGACATTTGAGAAGGAAGTGCCCGCCAAGTCCCGCATCCGGCCCGTGACCATGATGTCGGTCAATGAGCTGGAGGAGATTCTGCCGTATGTATCCGAGAACTTATTCAGCTGGTCTGAACTGCTGGATTTCAGGCTCAGCGGGCCGACCGGCGGCGGGTTCTCCGTGCATCAGGCGATCTATGATCTCCTGCGGGAGAAGGGTTTGTCGGCGCGCAGAAACCAGGCGATACACAAGAGCTTTGATGAGGTCTGGAAAATTATTGGCAGTCGCTATAAGGCGCCGAAGCCTTAGGTGAAATCAACCGCGCCAGCTGCGCATGACAATATCTCGCGCGTGAAAGTCGCCGACTTTCGGCCTATTTAGCGGATCAGCTTGCGGCAGGCGGCTATGCGGTCCGTCAGTTTCTTGGCCAGACGGTCGATAAGCGGATGGTCGAGCCCTTCTTTTTTCGTGCGCTTCGTCACTTCTGGAATATTTTCGAGGACGGCGTCCGCGATTTCGACGATGCGAGCTGTCACTGCGTCGGGATCGACGCCGACACCTTGGGCGAGTTTTTGCCACTGATATTTGCCGATATTCCTCAGACGGTATTCATTTCCGATTTTCATTGAAGAGCGAGCCTTCTGAATGTCGATATCGGGGTAGGGCAGGATGCTCGCAATATCGTAAAGGGGAGCAAGGCGGACCTGCCCAGACGAGGCAATCAGCAAGGCGTAATTCTTCGCATGGGCGTCTGTTCCGGCGATGAGCCAGTTGTAGTAGATGGCATCGAGAAAGGTACCAATGTCTTCACGCGGTTTCGAGGAAAAGGTTTTTAATAAATCGACGATGTCCCGGACGCCGGGACCGCCGTCGCTCTGATACTTGCGGGTCGGCTGGATGCTTAGAGCCTGGCATGTATCCTCCTGATGGACGCGCTGCCAGACATTCCCGACGTGGACCCGGTCGTAGCGTTGGATGACAATGGCGATCTCATCCTTGAAGCGCATGACTTCCGAATTTGCGACCGGGAGCCCGATGGCGCGTCCCAGCTCAAGGCAAAAATGCTCATTCTCCGCGTGCCCGTCGAAATGAGCCGTCGGCGGTTTGAGGATGTGCGTGGTCGGCGTGCGGCCGGAAGGAATGCCCCACCGGCCTTCCTCAAGGAGCAATGCTGTTTTTGGCTGCGCGCCGGCGAGGCTGAACTGGCCGGTGTCGCGCGGATTGCGCCACGCGGCGTGGTCCTCTCGCAAGGAACGAAGGCGCTGCGCGATGTCGCCCGGCGTCAGCCATTCGATTTCCGGAGGCTGTTTTCCCAGGATGGCGTCGAGACGGTCGGGCCGCACGAACTGCACCGCGCCCGCGCAATCCTCACCGACGCCCGTGATAAGGCCGAAGGCGTTGCGGGACGGGACCTGAAATTTCTTGCCCCATTGATCGAGGACCTTTTCGTTGTCCGGCAGCAATCCCCATAGAAACGGGTCGGTTTTTGAATTCCCGTGCTCACCGAGGGTAAGGGGCATCGAGAGGGAGATGGGGTAGGCGTCGGCGGCGTTTCGCCACTTTTCATCGTAGACGAAAGAGACGCGCCCTTTCATGTCGCGGAAGAAACGGCCCATCTCGCGACGGTCAAGGATGGCGATCAGTTCCCTGATCTTCATTTGCGCCTCTTCCGGGCCGCGTCGACTATCGAATCGAGAATGACGGGTTGCGCCAAACTCGTGCCTTTTGTCGGTTTGTCCACGGTGAGAGCGATGCCGAGCGCATCCGCGGTGCGCAGCACCAGGCCGATCTCGAGCCGCGGTTTGCCCTGCTCGACATCGACAATCCATTGCCGGCTCACGCCGACTTTCTCGGCCAGGGTCTTTTGGTCAAGACGCAGGGCTTTTCTGCGCTCGCGGATAAGAGCCCCCAGATCGATCGGTGTACGAATACGCATTGATCACCCCTGTTCCCAATGTCAGCGAACGATGACATTATACCAATGTCAGCGAACGGCGACAAGAGGGGAAGTCGGCGAATGGCGACATTTCGCAATGTCAGCGAACGGCGACATGGGCCTCAAACCACATCGCGCGGAGCCCTAGGAAGATTTCTGATTCGCCGCCGATCTAGCTACAGGCGGTAGCCGAATTTCAGCTCCTTCCGCAGCCCCACGGGGTAAATGTACACGGGCCGGAAGAGGTAAACGCGGGGGAACCCTGCCCCGAATAGTGCCTTCTCGGCCAGGCACGGCCTGCTCGCCGTCACCGCCGCTCTTCCGAAATTTCAGCGACCGGCAATAAACCTACAGGCAGTTGAGCAAATCGTGGGCTTCCTGACACTGATTGACGACAGCCTCGCGACGCCCTTTGAAACTAACGTTTTGGGAGTCAATGTGACCGTGGAACGGGTCGTGATTCATTTTGGATTTAGAGGGGCTTGCGCGGTTTAGATCGAAATGGCATGATTGGTCCATGCCAAAGCGGATTAGCAAGAATCTCAAAGACCCGAATCAGATTGCAGCCGCCGTTGTATCCCTGTCTACCTTAGAAGAACCGCCAGTTGACCGCGAAACGCTATCCCGTGTTATGGCTGAAATGGGAAGAAGAGGTGGCAAGATAGGCGGAAAGAGACGCCTAGAAACCCTCACCGCTACCAGACGCCGAGCAATCGCAAAGAAGGCGGCACGCGCTCGGTGGAAGAAAACAAAGCACTAATTACATCATAGAACAGGCGCTCCGTAAGATGTACCAGATGGCACCAAGATTGCAGTCATTTATGATGATCTTGGAGATGCATCTAACGCTCCTTGACACGCATCAAATCGAATGCTAAAAGACAAGTCCATGAAATCGGACCATTGGGCGCAAGGGGTGTGTCCGTAAGGAGGCAAGTGCGAAGGAGGGCGAACACATGCCAGTAACACAAATGACCGAGAAGAAAGTTCGAACAACCGTGACGCTTCCAAAAAAGGTCTACGATGAAGCGCGTTTGTGCGTAGACGAAAATGTCAGTCCGGCAGAGACAATCGGCGCTCTTTTCACGGCAGCCATTGTCGCGTATCTGAAACTTCTAAGGCGCAAACAAATTGATGCCAAGTTCGCATTGATGGCGGAAGACTCAGACTATCAAAAGCATGCGAAATTGATTTCTGAGGAGTTCAGCCAGAGCGACTGGGAAGCATTTGAGAGCGTGGAAAAGGACACATAAACGTGGCGAAACGTGGCGACGTGTTTCTGGCTCGGCTAGATCCGAAAGAGGGTTCAGAACAGGCTGGCAATCGCCCTGTAATTGTCGTGAGTCGTGACGCGATAAACCAGAGTAGCCCTGTGGTCATCATTGTTCCATGTACCGACATTGACCACAAAAAGCGGATTTATCCGAGCCATGTCGTCATCAAGCAAGGGGACGGTGGCTTGACCAAAGAATCAGTAGCCCTTGGGGAGCAAGTCAGGGCTATTAGTACGGGAAGATTCATCAAGCAGATGGGACACCTGAACCAAGCTACAATCGTCCAAGTTGGTGCCGCCCTCAAAATCGCCTTAGACCTCTAACAGCTTCTTCCACCTCTTACATACGCTGACTTCCCCTACTTTTGTCTTGAAATACTAAAGCGCTTTAGCATAGAATGGTTCCATCATGAACAAGCTCAACAAAGCCAAGCAAGCGCAGATCATCTCAGCACTGGTCGAAGGCAATTCCCTTCGCGCCACGGCCCGCATGTGCGACGTGGCGCTCAACACCGTGCTCAAGCTGCTTCCACAGATTGGCGAAGCATGCGCTGAGTATCAGGACCGTGCGTTTCGCAATCTCACATGCAAGCGAATCCAGTGCTATGAAATCTGGTCGTTTTGCTATGCCAAGGAAAAGAACGTTCCGACCGAGAAGAAGGGGCAAGCTGGCTTCGGGGACGTGTGGACGTGGGTTGCGATTGACCCGGATACCAAACTAGCCCCGTCGTTCATGGTTGGTGGTCGTGGGGCGAATGTGGCGAAGTCTTTTATGGCCGATCTAGCGGGACGCCTTGCGGCTTGGCCTCTCTCATTTCGGGCATCTCCGCTCGAAATCGGAGCGCGTGCCTTCCGTCATCCGTGATAGTAACGAACAATGCATTCCGCCACGCAACAAGGCTTTTCCGTCTCCCGACACTCTAGCAGTACAGAATAGGTCGCTCGGTGGCGTCCGGGAACTCCCTTGTTGACTGAACGCTGATGCGAGCACGAATCTGCGAATCGGCGCGGACGGGCGCTGGGAAGCGCACTCGATTAAGACCGTAGTTCACGCGCATCCTGAGCCCGCCTCGGACCTGGACTGCCTCTCTTAGGAAGCGGCTGAGAAGCGAAAGAGTCAAGAAGCCGTGGGCGATCGTCGTACCGTAAGGCGACTCTCTCTGCGCTCGGTCTCGGTCCACGTGAATCCACTGCCGATCGTCCGTGACCTCGGCAAACTGGCGAATCGTTTCTTGCGCCACCGTGAACCATTCCGTTACGGCGATCTCGCGGCCGACAAAGTCGCTCAGGGACTTCGGTGCTTCGATGACAAGCGGAGGCATAGATTCGTCCTAATACGGACAATTCGCGCTTCGGCGCATTGAGCGGCGGCCGAGAAATATTTCCATCTTAGGGGCCTCCGATGGCTTTCGGCTCAGCGAATGAGCCGGACCCCGTTCGCCTTCGCTTCTGCTCAGGCCCTCGCACCTCTTCCCGGCAGAGGCTCTCTCTCATTGCCGAACAGAAGTACTTCTACACGTGAGGAACCGTCGCGTAAACCAAATCATTCCTTCGCTTGCGGGTGGGGTTTTGACGTGGCCGGATCCTTGTACGCGACACGTGACGACGGTCACCACCGATCGTGATCAATATCACTGAGCAATCGCGCCCGAGGAGATATAGAGGTGGGGTACCCGTACGCGCTCCCGTTCAGCCATGCATTGGAATCCAGAATTCAATGTGGCCACACGCTTCGTGGATCGGCATATCCTCGAGGGAAGAGCGGGAAATACTGCGATTGAGTGCCGTGACGAGCGGGTCAGCTATCAACAACTGTCGGACCGGACAAACCGCGTCGGAAATGTTCTTCGCCGATTGGGGGTGGAGCCCGGAGCGCGCGTGGTGCTCTTGCTTCCGGACACACCCGAGTTCCTATACTGCTTCTTTGGCGCAATCAAGATTGGCGCGGTCGCAATACCGCTGAATACGCTTTTGAAACCGCTTGAGTACGAGTTTCTGTTGAATGATGCGCAAGCCAAAGTTGCCCTGGTCGCCGACTTCCTCCTTCCACTTCTGGAGGTTACTCCGCGCGAGCGGTTCAAGTATCTGCGGAAGGTTGTCGTTGTTGGCAACTCGAACCAGCACCATCTTCGTTTGGGCGATGCGATGGCCGAGTCGTCCTCGGAACTTCAGCCCGCGCCAATGAGCAAAGAGGCTCCGGCCTTTTGGCTCTATTCATCCGGCAGTACCGGCCCACCCAAAGCATGCATTCATGCTCACCAAGACATGCTCGTTTGTTCCGAACGATATGCCAAGGGAATCCTGAACATTAGCGATCGCGATCGCTGTTATAGCGTCGCGCGCCTGTTTTTCGCGTACGGTTTGGGGAATGCTGGCTACTTTCCGCTGTATGCCGGGGGCACTACGATTCTCTCGCAAGGTCAGCCTACACCTGCCGGTATCTATGCCAATATCGAACGCTACCGGCCGACCTTGTTTTTTTCCGTGCCTTCGAACTATGCCGCGTTGTTGGCGCACCGGCGTGAGGATGGCCGGGAATTTGACCTATCGAGCGTCCGTCTTGCAATTTCGGCGGGCGAAGCTCTTCCAGAAGTAATATTCGAGCGGTTCAAGCAGCGCTTTGGAATCGAAATCTTGGATGGTTTGGGCTCTACGGAGACGCTCCAAACGGTGATCTCCAATCGTCCTGGAGAAGTGCGTCCGGGTTCCACCGGCAAGGTCGTTCCCGGATACGAAGCCAAGATTGTCGACGAAAATAGTCGCTCGGTTGCGGTTGGGGTGGTAGGGACCTTGATGATCAAGGGAGATTCGATTTGCTCCGGATACTGGAACGGCCAAGGGAAAACCGAAGGCGAATTCGCTGATCACTGGTTCCGCACGGGAGACAGGTATTATCAGGATCGAGACGGCTACTTCTGGAATGCCGGGCGCACGGTCGACACATTCAAGATCAACGGCCGATGGTTGAACCCATTCGAGGTTGAGGGAGCGCTGATCGCCCATCCTTCCGTCTACCAAGCGGCCGTCGTCCCCCGCGAAGACGAGGTTGGACTCACGAAGGCGGCCGCTTACGTCGTCCTAGCCCCGAACGTTCGTCCGAGTGACCAACTAGTTCGTGAGCTCAAGGACTTGGTCGCGCAACGGGTCGGCAGCTACAAACGTCCCAAGTGGATCGAGTTTGTGAGCGAACTTCCAAAGACTGCCACGGGCAAGGTACAGCGCTTCAAGCTGCGCGAGTTGCAGGTGCATCACGATTCAAATGGCCCGGCGGACCATCAGAAACCCACGTCGTAGCGTGGCGCGCTACCGATTCTTCCAAATAGGCTTCCGCTTTTCCATATAGGCGTTCAGGCCTTCGCGAGCATCCTCTGTCTGCATGAGTTCCCCCAAGTAGAGTTTCTCGACGGCCGCGAGTCCCTCTATCACATCAGCATTAAGGGCCCGGTCCACCGCTCTTTTCGTCAGCTTCAGCACGGGCGCGCTCAAGGACGCGAGCTTGCCAATGAATTCATCCGCCTTCTGACGAAATTCTTCTGTCGGGAAGACCTTGTTGATGAGGCCCGCCGCCTTGGCTTCCGCCGCGTCGATGACGTCTCCGGTCAGCAGCAATTCTAGCGCACGGTTCCGTCGCACAAGGCGGGGGAAAATGACCGCTGCCACGGGCGGAAACACTCCCACCTTGATCTCCGGCTGACCGAAAGTGGCCCGCTCGGAAGCGACGACCATGTCGCAAAAGGTAGCCAGTTCACAGCCGCCGCCCAGAGCCATTCCGTCGACAAGCGCCATCGTAGGCACGGCGAGGGAATGGAGGAGTCGAAAGACTCCATGAAACTTTTCGATCATTTCCGAAACTTTGTCAGGAGTGTGGTCGCGAATGGAAACACCGGCCGAAAATGCTTTCCCCTGATGGTCGACCACGAGAACCTTCACGTCTTGCTCCGATTGAACGCGCCCTATCGCGCTGTGGATCTCGCCGAGCATCGGGATGTCGAGAATGTTTAGAGGCGGCAGATTCAAGGTGATCCGACCGACTCCGCCTTTGATCGCATATAGGATGCTTCGATATTCATCCGGCATAAGGCGAATCCTCGCAGATTCGAACCGATTCTATCCCGCTCACTGGATTCAGAATTACTTGTCAGACTTCCCTGGCTGGACGACCCATGGAGCAATCTCGCGGACTAGTTCCTCGCTCCACCGCGCGCCTTGAGCAAGCCGCTGACGCAAACGAATGAAATCCACTTCCCGTTCATCTTTGGTTCCGAAATGGAAAGCGCGAAAACCTGCGTTCGCTTCCGTCATCATGTTCAGCGAAAGCCAGGCGCGGTTGCTCTCGCGGTTCTTGTCCCAGTGCACCAGTTTGTGCTTGCGCAGACTTTCGATGGTCTTGATGAGGCAGTCCGGCATCGTATAAAGAAACTTTGTGCACATCTGATCGACGACCTCGTCGAGCAACGAAAGGTCTATGCTGCCTTTAGCCAGCAATGACTTGCCTTCCTCACGAGCTTGGCCCGTCTTCCATTCACCGAGCACGATGCGTCCGTACTCGTCCAGAACTCGGTCCGTCACGACGAGGGGATTGGGCGTCCACCGCCCGTCGACTTTCAGGGCCGGGACGATTTGCGTAAGCCCCCCAAGCCAGTAGAAACGATGGGCGCTCCAGGTCTCGCAGAGAGTTCCGCTATACATGGCTCGTTCGATTCCCACATAGAGGGGAAGGAAATCCGTGCTTCCCCCGTCCGGAGCGGAACCATGCTTCGGTCCGGCCTGACTGAAAAGTGCGAGATCGCTTGCGACCGAGAAATCACAGGCCATGCCAAGTTCCTGACCACCGCCCACGCGTACTCCATTCACGCGGCAGATCACGGGCTTGTCGCACTGAAGAATGGTCGTGACCATGTCGTTGAAGACGCGCATGTACTGGCGGTATTCTCCCGGCGCGCCTGCGTAGTACTCAGCGTATTCACGTGTGTTTCCGCCGGTGCAAAAGGCGCGCGTTCCGGCGCCCGTTAGAACGATGGCCACAGCCGCGCGATCGTTGCTCGCCTCGCGCAATGCCAGAATCACTTCCTTAGCCGTGGAAGTCGTATAGCTATTGAGCTCGTTCGGATTGTTGAGCGTGATCCAAACGTTGTGGAGGCCGTCGACGGGCTTGCCCGAGCGATCGTGCACGGGCCGGCGTTCGAAGAGTATCTCCCGCGGGGAAAAAGTCTCAACGAGGTTGTGATTTTTCACTTACTGCCTCCCGTCAGTGCTGCACATTACTCGGACCCGGTTGAAGGATTGCCCGGCGACGCACGGCATGTTTTGCGACTGCCTCGAGAATAGCGGGAGCCTCTGCCAGCGGATGGAGTTCCACGTAAGGACCGAGAACAATTCTTCCTTCGAGCACCATCTGAAGGGCGCCGGGGTACTGATCCGGCGGACAGCCCCAGTTTCCGCGCGCGGTCGCATCAAACGCCATCAAATTGGATAGCCGAAGTTCGACGGTTTTCGGTGTGAAACCGACGACCGCCAGGTACGCGCCGTGATCCAGCAGGCCGAAGGCCGTGGCCTGGCCAACCGGCGTGCCGCTCATTTCGAAAATCTTCAACCCAATGCCCTTTCGCCCACTTTCTTTGACGAACGTGCGTACAGCTGCTTTCAGGCCCTTGAGGTCCGTTGTGCTGGCATCGAGAGCGAGGCTGGCACCATGCCGAGCGGCAAGATCCAGCCGCTCGCGATCGATGTCGATGACTGCAACCGCTGCGCCCAGCGCGGCGGCAATCTGCACGCCGAACCCACCAACACCGCCAGCCCCCACAATCACCGTGACGTCTTCGGACCCGAGATTCGCTCTTCGAATCGCTTCATATGGTGTCGTCACCGCGTCGGCAACCACAGACAGCATCTCGAGCGTGACGCCTGATGGGAGACATTCGGGCACGGGACAGAGCCCGCGAGAAGGCACGAGCACGTGCGTGGCAAAGCCCCCGTCGCCATCGTTGCCCGGCATGAACTGCTGGCGGCAAATCGTAACTCGCCCCGCCCGGCACGCCGGACAGGACCCGCAGGGAATCACAGCCGGAACAATCACCGATCGCCCGAGCCATTCAGCAGCATCTTCTCCCGCAGCGACGACTCGTCCGGAAATTTCATGTCCCAGGACAAGCGGTAGGGCATGGCGAGTCGGAACACCGCCGAATGCAAAGCCGATGTCCGTGTGGCAGACGCCGCAGCCCGCAACCTGCACGACAACCTCATCTGGGCTTGGGTTGAGGGCAGGGAGTTCGCAAGGCTGCAGACGCGTGTTTGCGGCCGTTAAGTGAAATCCATAGCCTCCAGTCAGACTTGTCACGGTGGACCTCAGCGGCTCAGTTCTCGCATGGTCCATAACTTACGAAATACCGCAAGCTGACGCGGTGACGAACATCACAGCGCTATGTGATGCGCGTGCGCAACGAAAGCGTATATCAGAGGCGCCGCCCAAAAGTCATTGTCGAGGCGTCTACCTTGAGTTGTGGAGATGGTCGATAGATAGCTTGGGAATTCGTGCCCGGTTGGGCTCGACCGCAGTGAGCGCTTCGGCTGGTTTCAGACTATTGAGGCTTCGCTGGGCGAGCGCCTGATAGGCCGCGGTGGCTTCACTCTTCCAGGCGATTTCAGCATCCGTCAGCTCGCGCACGACCTTGGCGGGAACGCCGAGGACAAGGCTGCGAGGCGGAATTACCGCCCCCGCCTTCACGAAGGCCACCGCAGCGACGATGCACGACTCGCCGATGATTGCTCCATCCGAGATCACAGCATTCATGCCAACCAGAGAGTTCTTGCCGACGCGGCAGCCGTGGAGGACCGCGCCATGGCCGATGTGACCATTCGTTTCTACGACGGTGTCTGCGCCCGGAAAACTATGGATCACGCAGGTGTCCTGCAGATTGCTTCCCTCTTCGAGTATCAGGCGTCCGAAATCTCCACGCAGACAGGCGCACGGCCCTACATAACAACGCGGCCCAACAATGACATCGCCTATAAGCACGGCGGTCGGGTGCACAAAAGCAGTGGGATCGATGACCGGGACAATTCCGTCTATGGAATAGACCTGCGCCATCACACCCGTGACCTTTGCCGAAGGACTTGCACCGCGAGAATCTCCGTTGCGAGGATGACGACTACGGATTCCCTCGTCTGTGACGATGATCACTCTCAGGTGCGATGCCTGCAGGCGGATGATGGCGCACTCGGAGATAATCCACATGTCTGATTAATGCTGCCAGCTCAACCGGTCGATGCAACACCTTCTAATCAGTTGATGCGACAATACTTCCCCGAAAGAAGCAATCTGTTGGCTGTACTCGGTAAAAACCTAGCCAGGGCCTCGATTGTGAACCCCTTTATTGTATCATATTGACATTCTGATGTAGTTTAGGGGATCGATTGATTTTTCCTATGATGTATTATATGGTATCAAATATGAAAAACGATGCAAAAAAGGGGATCGGGCCGCTACGGCAGAAAGGCCTCCCCGCTGAACTGCGCCGGGCCCTGAAGGAGGCGCGGGAGAAGCGCGGCTGGAGCCAGAGGGATCTGGGAAGCCGCCTGGGCGTTGCCCAGAGGCACATCTCCGGCATCGAGTCTGGCAAGATCGTGCCGCGCTACGACACGCTTCTTGAGCTGGTCCGCATACTTGACCGGGACCTTCTTATGGTCCCCCGCGCCCTCGTGCCCGTGGTGCAGGCACTCGTTCGCGACCACCTCAAAGACCAGCCCGGCGAAGGCGAGGAACGCCCCCTCTACGCCGCCGACGGCGACGAGGACACCACACAGGAGCCGCGCGATGAAGTCTGATGCGAAAAAACTCAACGCGCTTTCCGTGCAACTGTACGGGCGGCAGATCGGCGTCATCACCCGCCTCGCGGGCGACCGCCAGCTTTTCGCGTTCGAACAGGATTACATCGACGATGAGAAGCGCCCGACCTTAAGTCTCTCCTTCAAGGGCAGCACGGGCGGGCTCGTGACACACTTCCGCCCGGTGGGGCGCCGCGTGCCTGCTTTCTTCTCGAACCTTCTGCCCGAAGGCCATCTGCGCGAATATCTCGCCAAGCGCGCGGACGTGAATCCCGAGCGGGAATTCTTCCTCCTCGCCGTGCTCGGCGCCGACCTTCCGGGAGCGCTTGTCGTTGCGCCGCTTGAGGGCGGGGATCAGCCGACCACTGCTCATCATGAGCATGATGAGGACGACCGACGACGATCATGCTGGCACAGAGGCGCTGCGCTTTTCCCTCGCCGGCGTGCAGCTGAAATTCTCGGCCCTCATGGAAGCTTCCGGCGGCCTCACCATTCCTGCGGGCGGCATAGGTGGATCGTGGATCGTCAAGCTGCCTTCAGCCCGTTTCGCGTCCGTCCCCGAAAACGAATTCGCCATGCTGGAACTCGCGCGGCGCGCGGGCATCGCCGTGGCGGAAAACCAGCTCGTTGACGTAGACAAGATAAAGGGACTGCCCCAGGAAGCCAACACCGTCGGAGGGAAAGCCCTCGCCGTGCGCCGCTTCGACCGCCTGCCGGGCGGGGAACCCGTTCACATGGAGGACTTCGCGCAGGTCTTCGGGCAGTATCCGAATGCCAAGTACAAATTCCGCAGCTACGCCAATATCGCCGCCGTGCTGTGGGCGGAAAGCGGCGAAGAAGCCACCTGGGAATTTGTTCGCCGACTCGTGTTCTCCGTGGTGATCGGCAATGCCGACATGCACCTCAAGAACTGGTCCCTCCTCTATCCCGACCGGCGCACGCCCGTGCTCTCTCCGGGCTACGATTTTGTCGCCACGCTGCCTTATCTTCCGGATGACACACTGGGCCTGAGCTTCGGCGGCAGCCGCAGCCTCTCCGAAATCACGCCCGACCAGATGCGGCGTTTTGCCGACGGGGCGCGGATTCCGGCAAGCCCGCTGTGGCAGATCGCCGTCGAGACGGCCGGGCGCACAGCCGCCGCATGGAAAGGTCTCGAACAGGCAGATTTGCTTCCCAAAGATCTGCGCAACGCCATCGAAAAGCAGATTGATACGGTAGCCGCCACTGTCACGTGACTGGGGAACCGGAGGACACAATTCGTCCATGATGACACAGGGCACGCGCATCATGCTGGATATACGAGATCGCAGCCCAGGACGCGTTCCTCCGCGGCCACATTCCCGGTTCGTTCCGGCGCTGCGAGATTGCCGACGTTGTCGAAGATGGCAAAAGCGTCGCCGCCGACTACCTGCTCGCCTGCTGCTAGCGTGTTGCGGCCGAGAGGGTCCGAGGACGTCGTGATGGTCAACTGTGGTTTCCTTCGCTGTCTTCGCAGACCGTGATTTGCGGCGAAGTTGGGGGATTGGGAGTCTCCCGCCCTACTCAAGGCCGTGTGAGTCTAGTCCCCGAAATATCTCGCAGGTGTAGTTCTATTCGTTCAGACGCCGTAGATTTAGAGCCTGCTACGGAACACAGCTACACTATTGATTCCATGGGGTTAACATTGTGGTTGAGCAAAGGTATCTAGGCTTCTTGGCGGGTACGGAAAATTTGTGGCCGACCAAAGCCGGAGAGCCGAAATACTTCGAATTCCTTCGAGAAACTGCTCAAGGCCGAGGTTCAGAAGCGGCAGTCAAAGCCTAAGACGGCTTCGCAAGTGCGCCTGTCATTTCTCGAGCGTTTCAACATTTAGCGTTCTTGAGACAGGGGGCCGTCTTCATGTGCGAGGCGAAATTTAGCAACTAGACTGCGGCGCGGCCGCGTCTAATCCTGATGTCGCAGTACGGCGCGAGCTTCCGTTCAGTTCGTCTGCGAGGATTGTTCCAGAAGGCGCTTTATTTCCGCGGCCTGAGGGTAGTTCGGGCTGATCTTGAGCGCGGATTCGAATTGCTTCCTGGCCATGACGGGATTGTTCGCCTTATCGTAGGCCATGCCGAGGTGATAGTGGAAGTTGGGATTCTGGGGATTTCCGTTCACGGCTTCCTGCAGTGTACCGATCGCGGAGTTGTAGACGCCTTGATGGTAGTAGGCCCAGCCGAGCGTGTCAGCGGCGCTGGGAACATCCGGCATTCCCTTGCGGGCGGTTTGCGCGAGAGAAAGGGCGACGCTGACGTCGCCGCCATGTTCGAGCATCAGGTAGGCAAGATTGTTGGCCGCGACAGCGTAATCCGGCTGGATTTGCAGTGCTTTTTGGTAAAGCTCCTCAGCGTGCTGCCAGTCGCCGCGGGTTTCCATCAGGCTGCCGAGGTAAATATAAGCCCTGAGGTCGCGCGGATTGCTTTGAAGCGCGTGTTGATAGTTCGCGATTGCCTGATCCACCGATCCCTGCGCGACTTCAGTGCTGGCCAGCAAAAGGAACGCAGTCACATTGTTCTGATCGAGATCGATCGCTTTCTGAAACGCATCATGGGCCTTGGCCGGGTCCTGATTGCGGAGCTCGACCTGGCCGAGAAGAACGTAAAAGTTGCTAATGCCCGGCAGGCGGGCGATCTGATCTTGCACGCGACGCAGCGCCTGCTCGGGCTGTTTGCGTTCGAGGTCGATGTTGACGAGTCCAGCGAGAGCGTCCGCCGCGGAAGGATTGAGAGCGAGCGCCTGAGAATAGAATTTCGCAGCCTCGTCGGGCCGCTTCTGCGCGACCCGCAAGTCGCCCATGCGGGCAAATGGGGTGGCATCCTGCGGCGCGATTTCCATCGCTTTGTTCAAGTTGGCTTCGGCGCCGGCCGCGTCGCCTTTTGCGAAGAGGGCCCGGGCGTGGAAAATGTAACCTTCGGCGGCGTGCGGCTCAATTCGAATGAGTTGCTCGCTGCTGTCGGCGAGGAGTGCGGTGTTACCCTGCCGCGCGGCGAGCATGGCAATCGCGCGCTCTGGTTCCACCATATTGGGCCGAAGGCGCGACGCCTGGGCCCATTCGGTCTGGGCCTGGCCGAAATTGGAGACGCCCGCGTAGGCTACACCCAAATGAAAGTGAGCCAGCGGATTATCGGGCGCAGCTTTTACGGCGGACTCCAATATCGGAACGGCGTCGCTGGACTTCCCTTGGCGGGTCAGAATGTCGCCGCGCATCACGAGTGAATCGGTGTCCGTGGGAGAATTTTTCAAGAGAGCATCGTTAAGTTTGGTCGCATCATCGAGATGGTTTTGGAGGATCAGTATCTCGATGTAGGTTTTCGTCAACGAAACGTCTTTCGGATGTTCGGAGTGAAGCGATGCGAATTCCGCGGCAGCCTTGTCCATTTCTCCCTGGGTCAAATAGTAATCACCCAGGATCCGATAGCCGGCCGGATTGTCCTTTAGCGCGGCTCTAGCATCCCGCAAAACCTGCTCGGCCATATCTTTATGGCCCTCACTCAAATACAACTTCGCTAGAACGGCCCGAGAGAGCGGGTCCTGCGGGGCGAGTGCGATCGCGGCCTGAAACTGTTTCTCTGCATCGGAGAATCGTTTCTGGCGTTCGCAGAAGGAGCCGTAGGCGAGGAGAGCGGACGCGGACTTTGGGTCGAGCGAAATTGCTTTCTGATAATTCTGTTCGGCGGGTGCAGCGTCCTTATTTCGCTCCTGAAGCTCCGCGAGGTACAGATAGGACGCAGAGCGATTTGGATCCGTTTGGACGGCTTGCTGTGCTTCGCGGATGGCCGTAGGAAGATCGCCCTGCGCCGCATCCACGCCGGAAAGCAATATTTGGGCCTCCACATTCTGCGGATCGTCGTGGAGGACAGTTTCGGCGTGCTTTCGTGCTTCCGCGGTGTTGCGTCCCGCAAGCAAGAGGTTGCCCAGATCCAATTGAGCTTTCCGATTGGCTGGATCGATTTCAACCGTGCTCAATAATTCTTGATAGGCCGATCGAAAATTGCCTTGTTTCAAGAAACACTGTGCCAAGCCGTAGTGCGCGTCGGCGAATTTTGGATCGATCTGGAGAGCGTTTTCATATTCGATCGTCGCCTCCGGGTATTTTCCCCGTTGGAAATACGAAGTGGCTTTGTCGACGTAGCTCTTCTTTCGAGCCTCGGGATCGCGTTTACAGCCCGCGAATAGGCACGGAAGTAGCAGCACCAGCGACGTCCAAACTAACCACTTCGCACGATCAGTCATCCACCTTGCTCCTTCAAAGCCTCGTCCTTATTGCGGTCTGTCAAGGCACTCCGGACGCGGAACGCCCTTCGTAGAGTATGCAATCCAGCGTCCGGTCCCGCAACTGACATCGGGAATCCCTTTTTCTTCTGTAAGCCACTTCAGCGTAATCACTTAACTGAAGTTCGGTGTCGAATGATCTCCCAGTCGACCGTCGCTTGGAGCCGCCGCGAAGGGTCGCAAATGCAGCCCTATTATGGAACATTCTTTCCATTCTTTGGTGGCCGCTTGGCAATAAGTCCCCAGTCTCGCCGATCTTTAAGTTCCTGAATACAGAAGGATAATCGAACTATTGCTCACTAAGTCCTTATTTATCTGTGGATGGTCAGAAAGGGAAAGTAATTTGCCCTTTCGTGGAAGGAGTATGGGACTAAATAGACCGTTCTGGCAAACACCAGCGAAACAAAGTGCCCTTCTTAAGTCTATTGTTAATAGGACGTTTACATCTGAATAAGCGCTTGTCCTCGAGCCGCTTCTCGCGCTGGCATCCGCCGTGCAATCCTAGTGGCCAGGAGGGGAGGAACGTGCCCCTTGTTAAGGCCGACCGATTGGCGATCGGCGCAAGACCGTATCTGATGACTAACCATAGAGTTGAAGGACTAACTGGTGCAGGAGGACGCTGCCTTTGTTGGTGGCATAAGCCCTGCGATGCAGACGCTGGAGAGCGTCATCGGCGAAATTGCGCCCACAAACATTCCGGTTCTGCTGGTTGGAGAAAGTGGCACGGGCAAGGAGATGTTCGCAAAACGCGTTCATCGGCTTTCGGGGCACAGCGAGGAACCGCTGGCGAGGATTTCATGCGCGGCGATGAATCCGACCACGTTTTCCGGGGAATTGGGGCTGCACACAAACGGAAAGAGCGACGCGGGGAAGGTCGCGTACGGCACGGTGTTCTTCGACGAGATCAGTGAACTCGATTCCGCGTGCCAGCGGAATCTCCTGTGCGCACTTCCGGAGGGCGATGCGGGGGCGCGCCGCGGATTGCTAAACGCTCGCGTGATTTCGACGACGAGCCGGAATCTAGATGAAGAGATGCGCGCCGGGACGATTTCGCAGCGAGCTCTACTATCGCATCAACGGCGTCTGTTTGCGTCTGCCTCCCCTGCGAGAGCGAAAGGAAGATATCCCGCTGCTGGCGGAGTATTTTCTGACGAAGCATGCGACCGAATTGGGCCGCGCGCGACCCTCGGTGAGCCCAGCGACGCTCCAGGTGTTGCTAAATCACCGCTGGCCGGGCAACGTTCGCGAGCTTGAAAACGTGGTGAAACAAATCGTGGCGCTAGGTGACGAGCGACTTGCGATCGCCGAGTTGGGAGACAGCGCTTCAACGTCAAGAATGCCGGACGCCGTCGTGGTGCACGGCCATTCGCTGAAAGCGGCGGCGCGAGCAGCGTCTCGCGAAGCGGAGCGCGAATTGATTCTGAAGGCATTGACGCGAACCCGATGGAACCGGAAACGTGCCGCGCAGGAATTGCAGATCAGTTATAAGTCGCTTCTTTACAAGTTGAAACAAATTGGATTCGCTGATTCGGAAGTGAATCCGTGAGATGGGAGAGGCAGATGTTGAAGAAAGTGGGATTCGCAATGGCGATTGCGCTCCTGATGTTCGTCTTTTCGGCGCGCGCACAGGAGAAGGGGGAAAAGACCCAGCCGCAGCGCCGGCGACAGCGACGGACGCTGGTGGCGCAGCGCAAAAGACGGCGACGTCCGATCCGAACTATGTGATCGGCGGGCAGGACGTGCTCGATATCAGCGTGTGGAAAGAGGCGGAGCTGACGCGCGACGGTTCCGGTGCGACCGGATGGGAAAATTTCGATGCCCCTGCTCAATGATGTGCAGGCCGCCGGATTGACGCCAACACAGCTCGCAGCACAGATTACGGAGAGCCTTAAGAAATTCGTGACCAATCCGCAGGTGACGGTGATCGTCGCGCAGATCAACAGCCAGCGTATCTACATACTGGGTGAAGTGACTCGCGCGGGTGCGTATCCGCTGCTCCCGGGCATGACGATCTTGCAGGGGTTGTCGAGTGCAGGCGGTTTCACGCAATTCGCAAACCTGAAAAAGATTTATATGTTTCGCATGGAGAACGGAAAGCAAGTGAAGTACCCGTTCAACTATAAAGACGTCATCAGCGGGAAGCAGCCCGACGAGAATGTCGTGATGAAGGCTGGCGACACGATCGTGGTTCCGTAGAGGGAATTATGAAAACGCTGTTTAACATTCTTGGAGCTGCGCTGTGCGTGGCATCGCTGTGCGCGCCTGCGGTCTGGGCACAGCAGCAAGCACCGGACCAGACCCAGCAACAGACTCCTTCGGATCAAGGCGCGACGCAGCCCTCCGGGCCGATTCCGGCGTATCGCTCGCCGCTGGCGTCTGCGGCAAACAACGACGAGGATACGGAAACCAATACCGATTTAACCCCGGATACACATTCGCTGACGGGTGCGCAGAACTTTACCTTGGGAACGCCGACGAGTCGCAGCTATTGGCAACCGCATTTTGATATAACTTCGACGGTTGATTCGAATCCCGTTGAAAACGCGGGACAGAGCAGTTGGAGCACGTGGACTTCGTTTTCCGGAGGGATCGACGTTCATCGATCTTCAGGCAACTCCGACTTGACGCTGAGTTATGTCGGCGGTGGAATGGTCTCGAACGATTCCAGCGCCAGCAATGGCGTCGTGCAAGAGCTCAATTTTAGCGACAGGTTTTCGTTTCGCCGGTGGGCGATTTCGTTTCTCGACGAGCTCAACTATTTGCCGGAATCTTCGTCGGGGTTTGGCGGGCTAGGTGGGGGCGCATTCCCGGGGGGCGGTTCGCCGGGCTCGGACCCGGACTCGGGCCAGGTCAAACGCTGCTGACCGGGCGGGGCCAAAATCTGGGAAATTCGTTCGCTACGGAAGTGGATACGTTTCTATCGGCCCGCACGTCGCTGACGTTTGTAGGCGGGTACTCATTGCTGCACTACTTTGACAACGATTTGCTGAATTACGGAACTGCGAATTTCCGAGCGGGTTACAACTATCAGTTGGACCGTAAGAACACGATTGGCGTCGCCTATACGTTCAGCGACTACAGCTACAGCAATTTCGATCAATCGATTCGTCGATCATACGGCGCAGGTTTCCTATGGCCGGCGCGTTACGGGACGGCTGGCATTCCAGATTGCCGCGGGTCCGCAAGTCGTGTTCTCTCATCTGCCGATTTCTCCCAGTTCCGGATCCGCCGGAGGCGGAACGGGAAGCACCGCACGGGTTCGACGACGCAAGTGTATTGGTCGCTGAATACGAACCTGCAATATCAATTACAGCGAACCGAGTTTAGGTCTGGCGTACAACCACGGAGTGGGAGGCGGGTCCGGCGTGCTGGCGGGCTCTCTGACGGACACGGTCAGTGGTTCAGTGACGCGACAAGTATCGCGAACGTTTTCGAGCGGTGTCACGGGTGGATATTCGCGGAACCAGGGTCTGGCGATCGGGACGACAACGCCAACGAGTCAAACGTACGACTACTGGTTCGGCGGGGCAAATCTCAGCCATCCCGATCGGCCGCTCGCTGGGCCTTACGCTGTCGTATCAGTTGCAATATCAAAATTCCAATGCCGCCTTCTGTATCGGGCCAACGTGCGGAACGAGCGTCATCCGCCATTTGATTTCGTTTGGCGTGGGCTGGCACGAGCGGCCTCTGCTGTTCTAGTTGGATGATGACTCAGTCGATGTAGCGGCACGGGAAATGAGATGCACATGGAAACGAGGGCAGCATGACGCAGCGTGAATTGACTCCGGCAGATTACATCGCGATGCTTCGGCGGCGATGGGTGCTTGATCGTGATCTTGGCGGTGATCGGGCCGCCGCTCGCCTACGGAATTGCCCTGTTCTTGCCGAGTCGATATGTGTCTCAAACCTGGTTCTGGTGCAGCAGCCGACCGTGCCAGCGGATTTCGTGAGACCGGTGGATACGACGGACATCAGCCAGCGCTTGGCCAGCATGCAGCAGCAGATCCTGAGCCGCTCGCGATTGGAACCGATCATTCGTCAATTCGGGTTATATGCGAAGGATGTCAATCGAGACTTCGATGGACAGCCTCGTTGCGCGGTTGCAGAAGGCAATTGAAGTGACGCCCGGTGCTGCCAATGGCCGAGACTCGCGCGGTCGAATTTGCCTGGGTTCTTCGTCAACGTGACGCTAGATAATCCGCGAACCGCCCAGCAGGTGTGCACGGCGATCACTTCGATGTTCATCGAACAGAGCCTTTCCGTGCGCCAGCAGCATTCCGAAGACACGACGCAATTTCTTTCCCAGCAGTTGGCCGACGCGAAAGCGAAACTCGATGAGCAGGACGCCACGCTGGCCGCATTCAAGTCGCGCCACAGCGGCTCGCTCCCAGATGAAGAGCAGACGAACATGAATCTTCTCACTGGGTCTGACTTCGCAACTTGATGCGGCGACCCAGGCGCTCGCCCGAGCCCAGCAGGACAAAAGCTTTCGCCGAATCGATGCTGACGCAACAGATCGCGGCCTGGCAGGCAACTCAGAGCGGTCGTGACCCGGACACGCTCGAGCAGCAACTGGCGACTTGCAGACCCAACTGGCGAGTCTTGAAGGCGAGATACACGGAAGATTATCCCGATGTGATCAAGGCAAAGAACGACATCGCCGCCATGCAGAAGAAGATCGCAGAAAACGACTCGCAGAAGAGCGCGAACCGAGTCCGACAAGACCCAGCGAGCGTCGGTCGAGCCGGCACAGATCACGCAGCTGCGAGCGCAGGTCCACTACCTTCGACCAAGTGATCGCCGAGAAAGCGAAGGAGCAAGAACAGATCAAGCAGCAGATAAAACTTTATCAGGAGCGCATCCAATCGAGTCCGCGTCGTCGAACAGCAATACAAGGAATTGACCCGCGGCTATCAGACTGCCCTGGATTCCTATAACGACCTGCAGAAAGAAGCGGGACCAATCGGAGATGGCGACGGAACTCGAGCGCCAACAGGAAGGCGAGCAATTCCGCGTGCTGGATCCCGCCAATCTGCCGGATAAGCCCGCGTTTCCCGATCGATCCAAGTTTGCCCTAGGCGGACTGGCAGGCGGACTGGGATTGGGGCTCGGGCTTGCGTTTCTTGCTGGAGATGCGGGACACGTCCATGCGGACCGAACGGGATGTCGAATTCATTCTTCGACTTGCCCGTGCTCGCCATGGTTCCTGATATCGCGCCTTTGTCCGTGAAGATCAGTCGAAGCAGGCGGCGCATTCAGCGAGACACGAAATCGAGCCTGGGACTGGGCGCGGGAGCCTAAGGAAAACATGTATCAGAGATTCTTTGGGCTCAAAGAGAGCCCCTTCAACGTCAATCCGGATCCTCGCTACCTCTATCTGACGAGACAGATACAAGAAGCGCTGGCCGGGCTGACGTATGGAATTCAAAACCGGAAAGGCTTCATCCTTCTGACGGGAGAGGTCGGCACCGGGAAGACGACGTTGCTGAATCGTTTGCTCGATTGGCTGCACGGGCAACGGATGGCCACGGCGTACATTTTCAACTCTCGCTTGGAAGTGGATCATCTGTTCGACTACATGATGGCGGATTTCGAGATCCCATGTGAGTCACGAGAAAAGAGTCAGATTCTGTTACGCCTCAATCAGTGGTTGCTCGAACGTTACCGCGCGGGAAAGACGGCCGTCCTGATCGTGGACGAGGCGCAGAATCTTGATCCCGAGGTACTTGAGGAGATTCGGCTGTTGACGAACCTGGAGACGTCAACGGAAAAACTTCTGCAGATCGTGTTGACGGGTCAACCGGAACTTGAGGAAAAGCTGAAAATGCCGTCGCTGCGCCAACTCCGGCAGCGTATCACGCTGCGTTGCCACACGGCCCCACTCTCGCTCGAGGAGACTTTTGGCTACATTGCCGAACGGCTGCGCATTGCCGGCGCGAACGGCGAGCCGATTTTTTCGAAGGAAGCGATCCAAACGGTGCACATGTACTCGCAAGGTATCCCGCGTGTCGTAAACCTGCTCTGCGAGCATTCGATGATCAATGCCTACGTGGACAGCCTGCGGCCGGTTCCCGCCCACATGGTTGAGGAAGTGGCGCGAGAGTTTCAACTCGACGAGATTGCGCCCATCGCGGCCGCGGGGCTATCTACTGGTGCCCAGCAAACCGCGAGTACTCAAGCATTGCTCGAGAACCTGGATGAACTGTTGGGCCGCCTGCGCCAGGTAAATGTCGCACCTAGCCGTGAAAGGAAATCATGAGTCGGATCCACGAAGCGCTAAAAAAGGCCGAACAAGAACGGGCCATCGCCCAAGCGGCTACAACGGATGTCGCCGCGATGCCGCATGAACCGATGCCGGCCGCATCGACATGGACTGGGAGCGCTCCGGAGGCCTCGACGGAAACGAACTTGCCCGTTGCGGCCGGCCTTCCAGGGGACTATTTGCGATTTGACGACTTGCGCGCGCGTTGTGCGCATCCGACCTGGCATCTCGATCCAAACGTCAACGTTTTTTTCAATCCGGATCTGAGCGTGCACGGCGCCGAGCAATTTCGAACTTTGCGTTCGCGGCTTTATCAGCTCCGCGGAAATCAATCGCTGCGGACGCTCTTGGTGACGAGCGCAGTTCCGGGCGAGGGGAAGACGTTCGTGACCGCCAACCTGGCGCAAGCCATCGTTCGACAGCCGGACCGACGAGCACTGATCATTGATGCCGACTTGCGCTGCGCGCGCCTCCACCTGCCGCTTGGCGCGCCGACTTCTCCTGGCCTGACAGATTACTTGCGCGGCGAGGCGGATGAACTCGCGGTGATCCAACACGGTCAGGAAGGGAATCTCTGTTTTATCGCTGGTGGAAACGAAGTGACCGATCCGAGTGAATTACTCTCGAACGGTCGGTTGCGGAAATTGCTCGATCGGGTCACGCCTGTATTCGACTGGGTGATTTTAGACTCGCCGCCGTGCGTGCCGGTCGCGGATGCCAGCATTCTCGCCGACGTGTGTGACGGAGTTCTTCTAGTTGTGCGTGCTGGCTCGACACCGTCGGAAGTTGCACAGCGGGCGCGCCAGGAGCTGCAAGGAAAGAATGTCGTGGGCGTCGTGCTCAATGCCGTGGACGAGGCTGGCATCTACGGATCCGGATATTATCAAGGCTACGGCTATGGCTACGGCGAGTCGAAGCCCGTGAGCAAATAGAGATCGACAGGACAGATTAGGAGACCGCCAACCGGATCGGCTTAAGACTATACCGTCATTCAAAGATTTCTTGAACGTAACCCCTGCTCTCTGGGTTTAAGTCGGCGCGGAGAGGGCACCCTATTTTGATCCATAGCGGGAATGCGTTTCCGGCGAATCTCTCACGATAGATCAATCTACGCTTAGGCACTGAATCCAAGAGATTTCCCTCTTCCGGCAATCTATTTCACATGGTATCCACGCGAGGCTTCGATCACTGCCGCAAGAATCGATTGCTGCTGTAACCCATTTAAATTCAATGATAAACTCTCGTATGCGGCTTAAGGTCCTATCCGGAATGGCATGGAAGTTGCGCGCACAAAGTACGATGTCCGATAACCGCAGGTTCAGTCTCCCCCAATTCATTCTTTATTTCCTGATCGGCGGGATTTTATTCTTCTCGCCGTCCCTTGCTCGAGCCCAGACCAGCGTCACCATGGAACGAAATGACAACTCACGTACGGGGGCAAACCTCAACGAGACAATTCTAAATACGTCCAACGTGAATGTGACTCAATTCGGCAAGCTATATAGCTACGCGGTCGATGGATCTCCTTACGCGCAGCCGTTGTACGTTCCGAATGTGGTCATACCGGGACGCGGAACTCACAATGTCTTGTACGTCGCGACGATGAATGACGTGATGTACGCATTTGACGCTGACAGCAATGCCGTCAACGGCGGGCTACTGTGGAGCGTTGATTTTCGAAATCCCGCAGCTGGTGTAACGGCCATTCCGATAAGTAATATTGTAGGTCAAAACGACCTCAACATCGTCGGCAACGTTGGAATTGAGAGCACGCCGGCCATCGATTTGACTTCCAACACGATTTATCTCGTGGCGAGAACCATGGAAGTCTCGGGATCAACAACGAACTATGTCGCCCGGCTGCATGCACTCGACATAACCACGGCAACGAGAAATTTGGTGGTCCCGTTATTATTCAGGGTTCCGTGTCTGGTTCTGGACAGGGAAGCTCAGCGGTGCGTACTCGCGCTAACACTCTTATTCAACAGCAACGATCAAGCCTTGTCCTGGTCAACGGCCTGGTGGTCTTTTCCTGGGGATCCCACGAAGACCTCTTCGATTGGCACGGATGGGTGTTGGCGTATAATGCTCAGACACTTCAACAGACCAGCATCTACTGCGCGACTCCGAATGGATTGAACGGCGGTATCTGGATGCGGGCCGTGGACCAGTGGTCGATTCGAGCGGAAATCTCTACTACATGACAGGCAATGGCGATTGGGACGGAGTATCCAGTTTTGGAGACAGCGTCATCAAGTTAAGCACTGCAATGGGGTTCTGTCTTTGACGGACTACTTCACGCCAGCGGATTACCAGGCCCTTCAAACTGCAGATGACGACCTGGCTCTCCGGGCCCGATGCTCATTCCAGGCACGAATTTCCTATTGCCGGGGGCAAGGAATCCGCCTTCTATCTGATGAAAGTACAAAACTCGGTCACGAAAAGACCAAAACACGCAAACGGTCCAAAATTTCACGCTCAGCGGGAAAATCAAGTGCGGCATGATATTCTGGAATCGGACCACCGGGCGCTGGTCCCACGATGTATGTATGGCCGGCGAACTTTAGTCCGCTCCAGGCTTTCCAGTTTACTGGCTCAGCCTTCAACACGAACCCGCTTTCGCACAGCAAATTCTCAATCCGACCGGCTGGACAGGCGGCACACTAGGTTTATCTGCCAACGGCAGCACTGCGGGAACCGGCATAGTTTGGGCGACCAGCCGGCAGTGACCGAAGACGACCACGGAATCCGCTGCAGGTGTACTTCGTGCTTTTGACGCCAACGACGTCACCACAGAGTTGTGGGACTCTCAGATGAATGCCTCCCAGAGACGACAGTGGGAATTGGGTTAAATATAGCCCTCCAACAGTTGTCAACGGAAAGGTCTATCTAGCTTCGATTACGAACCTGGTCAACGTCTACGGTCTTCTAAGCTCGCAAGCTTTTACGGTCTCGGCCGCACCAACGAGTCAGTCTGTCTCGCCGGAGCCAGCACGACTTATAGCGTATATACGACTGCACAAAATGGTTTTAGCGGTTCGGTCAGCTTGAGTGTCAGCGGCCTGCTGGCCCACGCAACGGGGACGTTCAACCCTGCGTCGGTGAGCGCAGGAGGCAGTTCCACGCTCACGGTCACAACCGCAAGCAACACTCCCATTGGAGCTTCACGCTTACCATCACCGGCACCAGCGGATCGTTCACTCGCACAACCACAGTTACATTGACGGTCGCGAGTCCAGACTTCACGCTATCGGCTACGCCGAGTTCACAGTCGCTGAATCCAGGTGGCAGCACGCCCTACACGGTGAACACGACCGCTGTCGCTGGCTTCACCGGCTCGATCAATCTGAGTGTGAGCGGTCTGCCGGCAAACGCAACCGGTACGTTTGTTCCCGCCTCGGTCACCGCGGGAAGCAGTTCTACGCTCACGGTCGCTACGGCCACCAACACTCCCACGGGCAGCTTCACGCTTACCATCACGGGTACGAGCGGCACACTCACGCACACCGCCACCGTCAGTCTGAACGTCACATCCGGCAGCGGCTCTTCTGGCAAGGTCATCAGCATCGATTTTGTCGGCCAGGATGTCGCGATGGCCGCTACGGAAATCGCGGGCGTGGTTGCGAAACCGAACTGGAACAATGCCAGTGGTGCCAGCAGCGCTGCTTCTCTTGCCCTGGTCGATGAGACCGGGGCCGCGACCAGTGCCAGTGCTACGTGGGCTTCGAACAACGTCTGGCAGTTGCCCACTACCGATCAGGCGGGCAACGCACGCATGATGAAGGGCTATCTGGACACGAGCGCTACGTCTACGACCACCGTGACCATCGCTGGGCTGCCCTCGAGCAGCAATGGATACAGCGTCTACGTCTATGCCGACGGGGACAATAACACCGCTTCTCGGACCGGAAACTATCAGATCAGCGGAGCGGGGATCACCACCACTTCGATCAGTCTGACCGATGCGGCAAACACGAACTTCAGTGGAACGTTCACGCAGGCGAACAACTCGGTGGGGAACTACGTGGTGTTCACGATAAATGCCACGTCCTTTACCATCTCGGCCGCCCCAGGTGCTTCCACCGATCCTTTCCCCCGCGCTGCCATCAACGGCATCCAGATCGTGCCCCTGAGTCCGCCGAACCCCGACTTCACGGTAT
The DNA here is from genome assembly GCA_963752925.1 of uncultured Acidobacteriota bacterium. Lineage (GTDB taxonomy): Bacteria > Acidobacteriota > Terriglobia > Acidiferrales > UBA7541 > Palsa-295. Next base: position 129,617 of record CAVVZY010000002.1, read on the forward strand.
CGGCTACGCCGAGTTCTCAGACGCTGAATGCAGGCGGTAGCACACCCTATACAGTGAACACGAGCGCCCTCAACGGTTTCAGCGGCTCGGTCAGCTTGAGTGTCAGCGGTCTGCCGGCCAACGCAACGGGGACGTTCAACCCTGCGTCGGTGAGCGCAGGAGGCAGTTCGACGCTCACGGTCGCTACGGCCACCAACACTCCCACGGGCAGCTTCACGCTTACCGTCACCGGTACCAGCGGATCCTTGACTCGCACAACTACAGTTACATTGACCGTCACGAGTCCAGACTTCACGGTGTCGGCTACGCCGAGTTCACAGTCGCTGAATCCAGGTGGCAGCACGCCCTACACCGTGAACACGGCCGCTGTCGCTGGCTTCACCGGCTCGATCAATCTGAGTGTGAGCGGTCTGCCGGCCAACGCAACCGGTACGTTTGTTCCCGCCTCGGTCACCGCGGGAAGCAGTTCCACGCTCACGGTCGCTACGGCCACCAACACTCCCACGGGCAGCTTTACGCTTACCATCACGGGTACGAGCGGCACACTCACGCACACCGCCACCGTCAGTCTGAACGTCACATCCGGCAGCGGCTCTTCTGGCAAGGTCATCAGCATCGATTTTGTCGGCCAGGATGTCGCGATGGCCGCTACGGAAATCGCGGGCGTGGTTGCGAAACCGAACTGGAACAATGCCAGTGGTGCCAGCAGCGCTGCTTCTCTTGCCCTGGTCGATGAGACTGGGGCCGCGACCAGTGCCAGTGCTACGTGGGCTTCGAACAACGTCTGGCAGTTGCCCACTACCGATCAGGCGGGCAACGCACGCATGATGAAGGGCTATCTGGACACGAGCGCTACGTCTACGACCACCGTGACCATCGCTGGGCTGCCCTCGAGCAGCAATGGATACAGCGTCTACGTCTATGCCGACGGGGACAATAACACCGCTTCTCGCACCGGAAACTATCAGATCAGCGGAGCGGGGATCACCACCACTTCGATCAGTCTGACCGATGCGGCAAACACGAACTTCAGTGGAACGTTCACGCAGGCGAACAACTCGGTGGGGAACTACGTGGTGTTCACGATAAATGCCACGTCCTTTACCATCTCGGCCGCCCCAGGTGCTTCCACCGATCCTTTCCCCCGCGCTGCCATCAACGGCATCCAGATCGTGCCCCTGAGTCCGCCGAACCCCGACTTCACGCTATCGGCTACGCCGAGTTCTCAGACGCTGAATGCAGGCGGTAGCACGCCCTATACAGTGAACACGAGCGCCCTCAACGGTTTCAGCGGCTCGGTCAGCTTGAGTGTCAGCGGTCTGCCGGCCAACGCAACGGGGATGTTCAACCCTGCGTCGGTGAGCGCAGGAGGCAGTTCGACGCTCACGGTCGCTACGGCCACCAACACTCCCACGGGCAGCTTCACGCTTACCGTCACCGGTACCAGCGGATCCTTGACTCGCACAACTACAGTTACATTGACCGTCACGAGTCCAGACTTCACGGTATCAGCTACGCCGAGTTCACAGTCGCTGAATCCAGGTGGCAGCACGCCCTACACGGTGAACACGGCCGCTGTCGCTGGCTTCACCGGCTCGATCAATCTGAGTGTGAGCGGTCTGCCGGCCAACGCAACCGGTACGTTTGTTCCCGCCTCGGTCACCGCGGGAAGCAGTTCCACGCTCACGGTCGCTACGGCCACCAACACTCCCACGGGCAGCTTCACGCTTACCATCACGGGTACGAGCGGCACACTCACGCACACCGCCACCGTCAGTCTGAACGTCACATCCAGCGGCTCTTCTGGCAAAGTGATCAGCATCGATTTTGTCGGCCAGGATGTCGCGATGGCCGCTACGGAAATCGCGGGCGTGGTTGCGAAACCGAACTGGAACAATGCCAGTGGTGCCAGCAGCGCTGCTTCTCTTGCCCTGGTCGATGAGACCGGGGCCGCGACCAGTGCCAGTGCTACGTGGGCTTCGAACAACGTCTGGCAGTTGCCCACTACCGATCAGGCGGGCAACGCACGCATGATGAAGGGCTATCTGGACACGAGCGCTACGTCTACGACCACCGTGACCATCGCTGGGCTGCCCTCGAGCAGCAATGGATACAGCGTCTACGTCTATGCCGACGGGGACAATAACACCGCTTCTCGCACCGGAAACTATCAGATCAGCGGAGCGGGGATCACCACCACTTCGATCAGTCTGACCGATGCGGCAAACACGAACTTCAATGGAACGTTCACGCAGGCGAACAACTCGGTGGGGAACTACGTGGTGTTCACGATCAATGCCACGTCCTTTACCATCTCGGCCGCCCCAGGTGCTTCCACCGATCCTTTCCCCCGCGCTGCCATCAACGGCATCCAGATCGTGCCGAACTGATGACCTGAGCTTGTCTACGGATGCTTCTACCGAGCCTTTTGTGCCGGAATATCGAGCCCGCTTTGCTGCAGGACCAGCCCAGTGACCTGACCTGCCTTCCTGACGAAACTGATTTTCGTGCCGACACCGTTTAAGAAAAACCGCGTTTCGGATTCGGGCAAAATCTCGACTGCTGCTAGGTCCGTGCCTTGGGCCATCAGCCGCTCGCCTTGTCTCGTGACGGTCAAAAAGAAATCTGGCCGAAGAGCATATCGACCTACGTATGCGTCATAAATCGATGGGTCGAGCTTGATCAGTTGGGGTGCCATTGGTAATTCATAGCCCTTGGTGAAGAGAATCGCAGCCAGATCATTGCTGATCCTTGCTGCGTCGATATTCCTCGATCCACCTAGCACGATGATGCAGGAATCGTCGTCTGGATAACGTCGAACGGAAGCGTGAAAAAGGTCTATGCCGCTACCTTGAGTGATTGTTTCTCGACCAAACTGTTTCAAGATAAACCATCCAAGGCCGTATCCATCCCTATAAGGTGTAGACATTTCATCGATCGATTTCTTAGAAATCAGCGCTTCCGTGTAGAAAGCGCGATCCCAAAGATAAAGATCCTTAGCCGTAGAAAAAATCCCACCCGTGCTGTAGGCGAACGATCGGTCCAGATCAGAAGGGGTTAGCAAAATCACCGTTCGTCCATCCGTGAGGGCACGGCGCGGTAATCGACTGGTGGCGCTAGAGTTGCCGGTATCGCGCATCCCGAGAGGTTGGAAGATGTGGTCTTCGAGGTATCTTGCACAGCTTTCACCTGAAATCTTTTCGACCACCGCTCCAAGAACCTCGTACCCGGCAGCGCTGGACCTGGCTTCTGTGCCAGGCGCGAATTCAAGCGCCCTTTTCCGGCTTTCGTGAATCAAAGAATTCGGAGAAAGTGTGAAGAGGTTTGAATTGTGCATTTGTCCTAAGGATTGGTTTATGTCGGGAATGCCAGAGGTTTGCGTTAGCAGATTTAGGATTGTGACGGGCTGCCATGCAACCGGACAGTTCGAAATGTACACACACACCGAATCCTGCAATTGGAGCTTACCCTGCTCGCGCAGTTGTAAGATCGCTACGGCGACGAATTGTTTGCCGATAGAGCCAACTGGGAATCTGATTTCACCGCCGCTCTTGTTTTTCAGTTGGCGGTCAGTCGAACCATAGTGCTTCCTGATAAGGATTTCTCCACTCCTAGCGATTAGGATTACGCCCTCGAAGTGATTGACCCTCACCTGCGCATTCATGTATTCGTTCGCCCGGACGGAAACATTCTGGGCAAACAATGGCCGGCGCTGGACGGCAATTAGGACGATGAGGGCAGATACGGCAAAGAATACGTGGCCGACGCGGTGCCCCGAACCCCTTCGATCTAATGCGCCTGCCAACGAGGTATCCTCTCGACGGTCTCTTGTTTGTGACTCATATCGGAATCGTAGCATTTGTCGTGCAGGATTCCGAACTCATGTCAGCGCGTTCTGGTCCCCCGCCTAACGGGGGTGTCCGCAAAGCGATTTTCGGCCGGAGGGAGCCACCAACACGACATGACAATTGAAATAGGGCTCGCGTCGAGTTCGGGTGAATCGATTCGCATGTCAAGCCAACGGACTTGGGAGCGTCGCTATAAGCGGGGACCTCGGGGGAATTGGGCGGAAAGCAGCACGCGGGTTGTTCGGCGTTGGCAATGTCGGCGACACGCCGAATCTCGTATCTCTCTGGCTTTGCTTTCTAGCGCGTGCTGGCAACAAAGGGATAGACCAGGCTGAATAAAGAGGGGCGTCGGGCTTTTTCCCGGCCGGATCGAAGTTTCGATATCGCGGATCAGTATTCCTGTAGCCGGATCAGGTCGCTTAACCTGGAGTATTCCAGACAAGCGGGTCGTCTCGATTTCAACAGTTTTGCGCTGACGCACGTAAATGACATATCTGATTTAGCACAGGTTGGCCACCGCATTTATCCGACTCAACGACCTGGAGTTACTTGCGATTCTCTCGTTAAGCGCTGAGATTCTCAAATCTGCGTCTCAATGTGAGAAACACTATGGGGAACGGAGTGGGCGGGCGTCGGAGTCAAATCTCGCACGATTCCAGCTATTTGGGTGAGATTACCTTTGGAGGATGTATTCGGCTGGTTTTGATATTGCTGTAACATCTTAAAAACATTATAGATACCCATCATTCATCTGGATCTAATGCGCTACTTCAGGAAAAGACTTGGCAAATCATGGCAAGAGTTTTCACTCGATCTGGCGCGACCTGGCGGCGACGTCGCCGACCCGGGGTGAAAGCTCTTCATTACCAGAGCTAAAGACTTTATTGTCAATCTATTGCAACCTAGACAGTCTAACCCATCACCGCAAAGTAGGAGGTGGAGTATGGCAGACCAGTTGCGATAAACAGTGTGCAGGAACGTAGTATTAATGGCGGTAGCCTATACAAATGCCGGAGCCGAGACTTAGGAGTTGGTAGTCCGAACGGAGCCACTGGTCTATGCTAAGTTCCGAAACAGACGGCGCTAGGTGGTTTGCACTCCAGGTCAGGACTCGTTGGGAGAGTTCCACTGCTGTGCTGCTTTCTGGCAAGGGATATCAGACTTTTCTTCCCACCTATAAGACCAAGAAGCGCTGGAAGGGAAGGGTCGAGAAGTTGAGTCTCCCCTGTTCCCCGGGTACGTCTTCTGCCACTTCGATGCGCAAAAGCGCCTACCGATCCTGGTGACGCCGGGCGTGATTTCAGTGGTCGGCCAGGGCCGAATTCCAATGCCGGTAGATGACGGCGAGATGGCAGCGATCCAAACGGTCGTTTCATCCGGACTCCGCGCCGAACCGTGGCCTTATCTTGAACTGGGCCAGAGAATTCGAATCGAGCAGGACGTGCTGCAGGGTCTGGAAGGAATTCTGATTAATTTCAAAGGAAATCATCGCATCGTCGTATCGGTTTCGCTCCTTCGCCGTTCCGTTGCTTTGGAGATTGATCGATCGTGCGTTACGCCAGTTGGCCCGGCGCGAACCGAGGTGCGCGAGGCGCTTGCCGCGCACCCTTTGCTGCAAGGAGTGGTTGCTTAGACTGTCGTTTCGATTTCGGGGATTTCGAACGGAGTTGGGACGCACTAACCAAAATGGGAAATAGCCACCTAAAGATTTCTTCTCGGAGAAGCAAGACCCCCGCAGGGCAACAGCCGCAAGGTCTTGTCGCGCATCGGCCCCGTGTCGAGCCAGGCGAGAAGAGATCCTCAGAGAAGATACTTTGCACGCGATGCTGACGCTGGAGCGTCGGCGCGCGGAACGGTCCCGCAAGCCTTTCGTTCTGATGTTGCTGGACTCGCATGCGGTGCCAAAGAATGGAAACGGCGCGACATTCTTGGAACAACTCACGTCCGTGGTCTGCGACGCGACTCGGGAGACCGATTTAATCGGCTGGTACGAAGAAGGCGCGATTCTCGCCGTGATCTTCACGGAGATTAGCTTAGAGGGAAAGAATCCCATTACCGAGATTTTGCATTCGAAGGTCGTGGCGGCCTTGCGGGAAAATCTCGATCACAGGCTGGCGTCGAAGCTGGTCGTTACGGTTCATCTTTTCCCGGAGAGCTGGGATCACGGAGCGTCCCGATCGAGTGGCCGATATCAAGCTCTATCCCGGAACTTTCCCGCAAGGTTGGAAAGAAGCGGCTCCCGATGGTCGTGAAACGCGTGATCGACATTGTGGGTAGCGGCGCATTGCTGCTGGTCCTCTCCCCGATACTGGCGGCGATCGCTTTGGCGATCAAGCTAACGTCCAAGGGGCCGGTCATTTTCGAGCAGGAGCGCCTGGGACAATTTGGGAAGAGCTTCAAGTGCCTGAAGTTTCGCACGATGTCCCGAACAACGATCCGAAGATCCATCGTGAATTCGTTCAACGTTTCATCGCGGGTAAGGACGAGAAGCAGGCAAAGAACGAAGCCGAGCCCGTCGTTTATAAGATCACGAATGATCCCCGCATCACATCGGTCGGGAAGTTCCTTCGCAAAACGAGCCTCGATGAGTTCCCGCAATTCTGGAACGTTTTGCGCGGCGAGATGTCTCTGGTGGGTCCGCGTCCTCCCGTGCCGTACGAGTTTGAAGTATATGATCTCTGGCATCGGCGCAGAGTACTCGAGGTGAAGCCTGGTGTAACAGGATTGTGGCAAGTGAGCGGCCGGAGCCGTACGTGCTTCGACGACATGGTCCGTTTGGATCTTCGGTATTCGCAGTCATGGTCGCTTTGGCTCGATCTCAAGATTTTGATCGCTACTCCGCGTGCGGTCTTCACCAGCGAAGGCGCCTACTAAGATTCTCCGGTTCGCGCGATGTCGGTCTTTCCGGCGTTCGAGTCAATTCCTGAGTTCCGCGCTTTCTCGAGATGAACCGCGCTCGAATGCCGCCAGGCTTTACTTTCTGAGGTGGCCTGCGGCAGGCAAGCACGACGAAACGATTCACGCTACGTGCGATGTCAGACGTATCAAAGTCCCACCAAACTTTTCTCCGCAGACTGAAGAGGAAACATGATTCGAGTCGGTGTCATCGGCTACGGCTATTGGGGTCCCAATATCGTTCGGAATTTGCATGGCTTGGATTCCACCCGCGTGGAGATGGTCTGTGACAAGAGCCCTGCGGCGCTGGCGCGGGTGAGGAAGACGTATCCCAGCATCGCCACCTGCCCGGATCCGGCGGAGATACTCACGTCACCCAACGATCGACGCCGTAGCGGTGGTCACGCCGGTTTGGACGCATTACGAACTTGGCCAAGAGGGCGCTGGAAAACGGGAAGCACGTTTTCGTCGAGAAGCCATTCACATCGAATGCGAAGCAGGCGGAGGAATTGATCGAGCTCGCGGCGCGAAAGAAGCTGACGATCATGGTGGACCACACGTTCTTGTTCACCGGCGCGGTCCGAAAGATCCGCGAACTGACCGAAAGCGGCGCTCTGGGCGATCTCTATTACTACGATTCGCTGCGGGTAAACCTAGGGTTGTTCCAGCACGATGTCAGCGTGATTTGGGATCTGGCGCCGCACGATCTGTCGATCATGGACCACATCATCAAGGGTGAGCCCGAGGCGGTTGTGGCGACCGGCGAAGCGACACTTGAACGGAGTGGAAGACGTCGCGTTCATGACGATCTATTTCCCGGGAAACGTTATTGCGCACATCAATGTGAACTGGCTCTCGCCGGTGAAGATTCGCATGACGATGATCGGCGGCCAAAAGAAGATGGTGGTCTGGAACGACCTTGTGGCGGACGAGAAGATCCGGGTCTACGACAAGGGCGTTCAAGATAACTTCCGGGGATGAATTCAAGAACTGCTCGTGAGTTACCGCTCCGGCGATATGTGGGCGCCGCAGGTGGAACAGCTCGAAGCACTGCGCGTCGAGCTGGACTATTTTGCCGAATGCATCATGGACAACAAGACTCCGTTCAACGATGGTCACGCCGGATTGCGCGTCGTGCGAATGCTCGAAGCTGCCGAGGTGTCGATCCAAAAGAGAGGAGAGTTGGTGCGCCTGTGAACGAGTTCTGCTCCATTGCGCCCAACGTGAAGCTCGGAGAAGGCGTCAAGCTCTCCAAGTTCATCAATATGTACGGCTGTGAAATCGGCGATGAAACCAAGATCGGCGCGTTCGTCGAGATCCAGAAGAATGCCAGCGTCGGCCGCCGCTGCAAGGTGTCGAGCCACACGTTCGTATGCGAGGGCGTGACGATCGAAGACAACGTCTTCATCGGCCACGGCGTGACATTCATCAATGATTCTTATCCGCGGGCGCACAACGCCGGACGGCGAGATCTCAAACGGAAGCGGATTGGAAAGTGGAAAAGACACTTGTCAAGCGAGGGCGCTTCGATCGGTTCCGGAGCGACGATTCTCTCGAACGTGGTCGATCGGTGAAAACGCGATCGTCGGGGCGGGCAGCGTCGTGACCCGAGACGTACCCCCCAACACGATCGTGGCCGGAAATCCGGCCAAGGTTTTGCGCTCAATGACAACTCCGGATCAAAGGTGAGCGGATGACACAGAACGGAAAGATTCCATTTCTGGATCTGGTACGCTCTCATCGGGAACTCGAGACCGAATTGCTGGAAGTGTGCAAGAAGGCCATTGCAAACCGCCGGTTTCATCGGCGGGCCGGAGGTCGAGGGATTCGAGCGGGAATTCGCTCGAATTCTGCGATGCGAAGTATTGCGTGGGCGTCAACAGCGGCACCGATGCGCTGCGCTTTGCTCTCATGGCGGCGGGAGTCCAGCCCGGCGACATCGTCCTGACCGTGTCGCAATACGTTCATCGCGACCACCGAAGCTATTTCCCAAGCGGGGGCGCGCCCGGAGTTCGTCGACATCGACAGAGCGGACCTTCAATATGGATCCGGAGAAGCTCCGGCACTATCTCGAGAACCGTTGCGTACTGGACAAGCGACGGGCCGATATGTTCATAAGACTCTGGCGGAAGCCCGTGACCGCAGTCGTTCCGGTTCATCTCTACGGCCAGATGGCCGACATGGACGCGATCCTGGAGATCGCGGAACGGTACAAGCTGATCGTCGTTCGAAGACGCCTGCCAGGCGCACGGCGCGGAATATTTCTCCAAGAAGCAGAACCGTTGGCTAAAGGCGGGCTCGATCGGCCGAGCCGCCGCGTTCAGCTTCTATCCCGGGAAGAATCTGGGCGCCTGCGGAGAAGGCGGCGCCGTAACGACGAATGACGCGGAGCTCGCGCGCAAGGTGGCGATGCTGCGCGATCACGGCCAGTCAAAGAAGTATTACCACGACGTCGAAGGCTACAACGGGCGTCTCGACGCCATGCAGGCGGGCATGCTGCGCGTCAAGCTGAAGCACCTGGCGGAATGGAACGAACAGCGCCGTCGAAGCGCGCGTGTGTACGACGAGCTCTTCAAGCCGATGGGAGGCAGCGTTGTGGCGCCGTACGAATCGGTGGCCTCGAAGTCGGTGTATCACCTCTACGTCGTGCGAACGCCCTTCCGCGACGAGTTGCAGAAGCATCTCACGGAGGCCGGCATTGGCACGGGAATCCACTATCCCATCCCGGTTCACCTTCAGACTGCCTATGCCTCATTGGGCTGGAAGAAGGGTGATCTTCCTGAGTCGGAAGAGGCCGCGGATCAAATCCTCTCACTCCCCATGTTTGCCGGATTGACGGCGGACCAGCAGAAGCGAGTAGCGGAAAGCATCGCTCAATTTGCTACATCTTACGCTGTTCGCTGAATTCGACAACTCCACAACACACAGTATCCCTTCCTTCGAACCAACATTGACGCGAGAATTCTTTTCCGGAGTGGAAGCATCGGCACGTTCGCTCCTGAGCAAGTTGTCTGCTCAGGAGCGTAGCGGCGCTCGCACGGACATTGCGAGGCCCAGCCCGATGTTCGTGCGTTGAATTCGCTCGCATTGCGGTCGCTTGTTTCACTCTTTGACGAAAAGGAGCAGCTCTTCTCGCATCGCGTCACGTTGACAGGAGATGGCCTGCCGTGGGATGCGACGTCGCGAAAGCAGCACGATCATTGCGCTGTCTGGGCTTGCACCGCCTGGCAGAATCCGGAGGATCCGTTCCGTTTGACCTTGCTTCGATCCGGGAGGAAGTTCTGCGAGACAGCAGTTGGGTGACAAACGTCGGAGAGCTCGGGCTGCTCACGTGGTTCGCGGCCGTCTGCGCGCCGGATCGGCTGGAAACCGTTTTCAAGCAATTTGATTTTGAAAAGGCGCTGAGCGCTTATTCGGATGGGCGCCAAGCTCGCACTACCGGCGCTGGCGTGGTTTCTCGCCGGCATTGCTCACGCTCGACTCGCATGTCCCGAAGGACTTCCGGACCTCACCGACGTGGCCGTCGATGCATACCATTTGCTCAAGGACAACCAGAGCAACAACGGCATCTTTGGACATGCAGGGTTGCCCGGATTTCCCCGCGAGACTCTGTACAACCGCCTCGGTTCATTCACCGATCAGATCTATGCGATCTATGCGCTTTCGATTTTTGCGCGGGCGTTTCAGGTTGAGGAACCGCTCGAATCCGCCTTGGGTTGCGCGAATGCGGTATGCGCGTTGCAAGGGGAACTGGGGCAGTGGTGGTTCCTGTACGACAAGCGTACGACCCGGGTGGTGACTCAGTACCCAGTGTTCTCGGCCCACCAGGACGGGACGGCGCCTTGCGGGCTCCTCGCGCTCGAAGAAGTTACAGGACGAAGCTTTCAGCGCGCAATATTCAAAGGTTTGTCATGGATCGCCGGAGCCAATGAGCTCGGTGAGGATCTTCGGAATCTGGATCGAGGATTGATTTGGCATTCTATCGGACCGAGGAGACGGATTACGAATTATTGGGAGGCGGCGCTTGGCGTTATGAACATTTCCCATGGGCCGCAGGCAGATAAACTCAGAATTCGGTATGAGGCCCGGCCTGATCACGCCGGCTGGTTACTCTATGCCCTCGGCAAGTTTGGCCTGCCGAACACCGCGGTCGCTGCGAAGGCTGCCACAGCACGCTAGGGAACCAAGCGATGGACCGAGTGGAAACGGGGATTCGATCCGCTTCTCGCGAATGTAACCAGTGTTTCATCGGAGCGCGACCTGTGCTTGAATTCTAACTCGTATCATCTGTAGGACTCACCCCGCTGCAAAATTAAAGGCGGCAGGTTAAACGTAAATCACGAACTTTACGATTGTCTCAAGGAGGCCAAGCAGTGAGGGAAGAAAAGAACGTAGTTGTCGTCGGACTCGGAGAGGTGGGCCGGCCCCTGCTCGAACTCCTCTCCGGGCACTACAATGTCATTGGGGTGGACATCACGCCGCCGACCGAGCCGATCGGGAAGGTCGATGTTTTGCACGTTTGCTTCCCGTTCGAGATCAAGGATTTTGTGGGAGAGACGGCCCGTTACATCGAGCTTTTCAAGCCCACGTTGACGGTCATCCACAGCACCGTGGCGGTCGGAACCACGCGAGCGATAGCTGAGCGAACGGGCGCAGCCGTGGCGCACAGCCCGGTGCGCGGCAAGCACGCGCGTATGCTGGAGGAGCTCCGCAGCTACACGAAATTCGTGGGGGCGATCGATCCTGCAACCGGCAAACGCGCCGCTGAACATTTCGAGTCCGCGGGATTGAAGACGAAGATACTTGTCGGCTCCGGAAGCAACCGAGCTCGCCAAGCTGACTGAGACTACTTATTTCGGCCTGATGATTGCTTGGGCGCAGGAAATTGAGAGGTACTGCGATCAAGTCGGGTCAATCTTACGAAGAAATCGTTTCGTTCTATGATGAAATCTCGTTTTTCCCACCGACGAAGTACTTTCCCGGGAATCATCGGCGGCCATTGTGTCATGCCCAACATCGAAATCCTGCGCAAGTTTGATGATTCCGCACTTCTAAGGGCAATCCAGGCCTCCAATCACGCGAAAATTGAGCGTGATGCGGCTAAGAAATTGAGCGAGCAGAACGTCAATGCGACGGGGTCAAGAGGTTGAAGCCACCGCTGCGGCCGCGTGCGAGAGCTCGGCTCGTATCACGGCTTGAACACTGACAATGATTGGATCGCTCAAAACGAGTTCGACCGATTCCGCTTCTGATGTTCGCCCGGCGGTAACTGCGGGCAGCAAGCGGTTTGCGGGAAAGCGTCGTGGGGATGGTCACGTTTTCGCCTTATCCGGACGATCCGAGGCCGCGTCGCGCCGTGGATGCGCTTCTGGCGGAAGGCGCGAGGATAGAGCTGATTTGCCTCGGGGGTGAAGGCTGCCCCAGGCGCGAGGTTCTGGATGGCATCGACGTTTTCCGTGTTCCGCTCAAGCGTCTACGGCGAGGCAAGTTCGAATACGCCTACCAGTATGCGCCTTCATTCTGATTTCGTCGGCGATCTTTGCATGGCGTTCATTGACTCGCCGCTATGACTTGGTCTACGTGCACAATATGCCCGATATCCTGGTGCTGAGTGCGATGGTACCCAAGGCCTTGGGAGCAAAGGTGGTTCTCGATTTACACGATCCGATGCCCGAGCTCATGATGACGATTTTCAATCTCGACAAGAGCAGTCGAAGCGTTCGACTGATTCGCAGCGTCGAGAAGTGGAGCATCGCGCGGGCCGACTCTGTGCTCACGGTCAATCTCGCGATGAAGAAGCTCATCAGTTCCCGCAGCTGCCGCCCGGAGAAGATCGGGGTGGTCATGAATTCTCCGGACGGCCAGATTTTCCCATTGTCGTGCGCCACGGTCGGAAGTCGCAGACAAATCGACCTGGCAACAAGCCTTTCGTGATCATGTACCACGGATCGATCGTTGAACGGAACGGATTGGACGTCGCGGTCGAGGCGCTCGCGCGAGTGCGACAGACGGTTCCCACCGCGGAATTGCGGATTTTCGGCCCCAGCACTCTTTCCTCGAGCGCATGATGGATACGGTCCGGACTAAGAATCTGCAGGAAGCAGTTCGCTATCTCGGACCGAGGTCGCTCGAGGATTTGGTTCCGGAAATCGAGAACTGCGATGTTGGCGTGATACCCAACCATCGGAATACGTTTACGGAGATCAACACGCCAACTCGCATTTTCGAGTATCTGGCCATTGGGAAACCGGTGATCGCGCCGTCCACTCCAGGCATTCAAGACTACTTCAATCAAGAGTCTCTTCTGTTCTTCGAGCCCGGCAATCGCCGACGACCTGGCGCGGCAGATTGAGTACGCCTTCTTCCATCCCCGCGAAGTTCTGGAGATTGCCCGAAGAGGGCAGCAAGTTTACCTGGATCATACTTGGGAGCGCGAAAGGGAGACGCTGCTCGGCCGTTTGAGTGAAACCCTCCATATGAGCTAATGAGCTAGAGGACCTCAACCGTCCACTAAGTGGGAAGGCTTTGACGCTCGTTTACGAGCGCAGCTTCGTGAGAATCGAAAGCGGCAAATCCGAAATAGCTGGCATGAGTTCTGCGTATTCTTGCTGCCAAAGTTACCGGCAAAGCAACCCAAAGATCTCAATGACGAAAATCGCATTGGTAACAGGCGCAGAGGGATTTATCGGATCCCACATGGTCAAGTTCCTCCAGGCCAGGGGCTGGAATGTGATCGGATCGTACCTCGCGGACGGCACTGCTCCGTTTCCGAAATTGCCGAATTTGCGCTTCGTGCAATGTGATCTGCGGAACGGCCAGCGCGTTACGCAAGTCCTGGCTCGAGTATCAGCCGACGCACATATTTCATTTCGGGGCGCAGAGCCTGCCCACTGCTTTCATGGGCGGATCCGGTCACGACCTTCGAGTCCAATATCATGGGCTCATTGTATCTGTTCGAGGCCGTGCGTCATATGAAGCGGCGTCCCGTAGTGGTTTCGGCTTGCTCGAGTGCCGAATACGGACACGTGCCAGCATCGGCCATCCCGGTCAACGAAGAGCAGCCGCTACGGCCGTTGCATCCGTACGGCATCAGCAAAGTGTGCCTCGACTTGCTGGCGCGCGAATATTTCCTGGATTACAAGATTCCGGCAGTCAACGTGCGTCTTTTCAACACCACGGGCCCGGGCAAGATGAATGACGCGCCTTCCGATTTCGTGCGGCAGATTGGTTGCGCATCAAGAAAGGTCTGCAGCCGCCGGTGATCGAAGTCGGAAATTTGAAGCCTCGCCGGGCGTTCCTGGACGTGAACGACACGGTGCGCGGTTTCTATCTTGCGGCGACAAAAGGGAAGCGAGGCGAAGCTTACAACCTGTGCGCGACCCGGACATATCAGATGAGCGAACTCTTGCGACACAGCGATTCGTTTATCCGGCGTGAAAGCTGAAGATCCGGCCCGTGCCGCGCTTGATGCGCCCCTCTGATGAGCGGATTATCTTCGGCAGCACGCAAAAGATCCGCAAAGACACAGGTTGGAAGCCCCTGAATGTCGATCGAGCAAACGCTGAAGTCCATGCTCGAGTATTGGGATGCGGCGCTGTGATATTGAGACGGCGCTGCTTTCCGCGGATGAGAGTGAATCGCGTATTCACAGTGAACCCTCAAGCCCAATACTCAGGTGCGATTGGACGCTGGAGTAGATGTACCAGCCGTGCTGCTCGTTGGCGGGCTGGGGACGCGTCTGCAGGCCGTACTGCCGTCTACTCCCAAACCGCTGGCTCTCGTCGGAGATGCGCCTTTCCTTCGAGCTGCTGATCCTGCAACTGCGATCGCAGGGGATCCGCCACTTGGTGATGTGTACCGGGCATCTCGCCGACCAGATCGAAGAAGGATTCGGCGATGGTCATAAATGGGACGTTGCAATTGACTATTCAAGGAATCGCATCCGCTCGGGACAGCGGGCGCGGTGAAATTCGCTGAACGCTATCTGCAGCAAGCTCCGGAATTCCTGGTCATGAACGGCGATTCATTTCTGGAGCTCGATTTCCGCCAGTTCATTCGCTTTCATCGGGAGCACGGCGGATTGGTCAGCATGGCGGTACGCAGAGTTCCAGATGCGGCGCGTTACGGAACCGTTGAAGTGGACGCGCGTAGATCGAATCGTTGGATTTGGTGAGAAGTCTGGCACCCCGGTTCCTGGCGTCATAAATGGCGGTGTGTACGTGTTCAACCGCGCCGTTCTGCAATACATTCCAGAAGGACCAGCCAGCCTTGAAAAGGAAGTATTTCCACGATTGCTCGAACATGGAGTATATGCGCTCGAGCAGCACGGAATGTTCATCGACATCGGGACACCCGAAGATTACGCGCGTGCCCAAGGCCTTTGCCAAAGCCTCAATTTGGCCGCTCGGCCCGGAGCGTAACTCCGGACTCACATTGGCAAAAAGGTGTTGTTCCTTGACTAGAGCAGCGTTTTTGGATCGTGACGGCGTCATCAATCGGAAGGCTCCAGAGGGTCAGTACGTAACGCGCTGGGAAGACTTTCACATTCTTCCGGGAGCAGTCGAAGGCATCGCTCTGCTCAACCGCGCTGGTTTTTCCGTTATCGTTGTCACCAACCAGCGCTGTATCGCGAAAGGACTGATGACAGCGGCTGATCTGGAGAAGCTACATCAGCGGATGTCCGATTTCCTGGCAGCAGGCCGGAGCTGATCATCGATGGAATTTATTACTGTCCGCACGAAGCGGAGCGATCCTGCAATTGTCGTAAGCCTGCGCCCGGCATGATGCTAGACGCAGCCCGCTCGCGCGGCATTGAGCTGCCAGCATCGTGGATGATTGGGGATTCCGACATCGATGTCGAGGCCGGCAAGAACGCTCGATGCAAAACGGCTCGATTGTTGGCGACAAGTGAGACTACAGACGAATCGGAGCACGGCAGGTACCGCGCGGAATCGCGCCGATATTGTCGCGCCGTCGTTACTCGATGCTGTTCGCCAAATATTACACGGCGAGAGAGTCGCGATGGCCCATCCGATCAAAAGGAAACGAAGCGCATGATAATAACCCGCACTCCGCTCCGCATCTCTTTCTTTGGCGGCGGTACCGACTATCCAATTTGGTACCGTGAATTCGGCGGCGCCGTACTTTCCACTGCAATCGACAAATGCTGCTACATCACTTGTCGACGGTTACCGCCTTTTTTCGAATACCACAGTCGCCTCTCGTATTCGAGAATTGAAAACGTCAACGATAACCGCAAGATCGAGCACCCATCCGCCCGAGGGTGCTTGCAGTTTATGGGTGTCGACGAGGGAGTCGAGATTCACCACGTCGCAGACCTGCCTGCTCGGACGGGCTTGGGCACAAGTTCGGCTTTTACCGTCGGACTTCTGCTGAGTCTGTACGCGCTGAAAGAGCAGATGCGCGGTAAACATGCAGCTCGCTGCCGATGCGATCCATGTAGAGCAAGAAGTGGTTAGAGAGGCCGTTGGGTCGCAGGACCAGATTAGCGCCGCCTACGGAGGCTTTAATCGTATCAACTTCAATATTGACGGTAGCTTTGACGTCAAGCAGATCCTACGCTCGCAAGAAAGAATGGCTGCACTCCAGCAACACTGCGCGCTGTACTTTACTGGATTTTCCCGGACTGCTTCGGAGATTGCCAAAGAGCAGATAAGAATGACTCCCCACCGCAAGCGCGAGCTCGAAGCTGATGTATCAGATGGTCAACGAAGCTGAGGCAATCATTACGAATCCGAATCGATCGCTTAATGAATTTGGCCATTTGCTGCACGAAAGCTGGCAGGTGAAGCGAACGCTGACCGGAAACATCACCAACACCAACCTGGATGAGATTTATGAGGCAGGGCGCAGTGCCGGCGCCCTTGGGGGCAAACTTCTCGGAGCGGGTGGCGGTGGTTTCATGCTGTTCTTCGTTCCACCTGAAAGGCGGAAAGAACTGCGAACGCGACTCAAGAACCTATTGTGCGTCCCATTCGGGTTCTCGAACCGAGGCAGCCATGTCGTCGTATATGAACCAGAAGAGGTGTACGACAAGTCGCTTACCGCTGAGCGGTCTGAGGTGTACGCTCAGCAAACGCCGCGTAACGCTGGTTAGCACCGTAACGCGTCTCTATCGCAAACCCACCATCCGGCGGTCTCTGGCGTAACCTAGCTGCGTGACTATAGCCGGCGCCACAGTTGGATTAGCGAGATTGGCTCTAGCCATTATCCATGGACAATAACACTAGCTTGAATCACCTACCGTATGTCCTCATCACGCCTGCTCGAAATGAGGAGGCGTTCATTGAGAAGACGATCGTCTCGGTAATCAACCAAACGGTTCTGCCCGTGAGGTGGGTGATTGTAGACGATGCATCCACGGATAAGACTCCCGAAATCATAAGCCGCTACCTTCCGGACCATCCTTGGATTGAAATGGTCCAAATGCCGCCGCGTCGGGACCGGAGCTTTGCGGCCAAGGTGCATTCGTTTAACGCTGGCTATGAAAAGGTTAAAGGCCTCGAATACGAAGTCATTGGCAACCTGGATTCCGACGTCTCGTTTGGGAACGACTTCCTCGGGTTTCTCATCGAGAAATTCGCGGAGGATCCTTCCCTCGGCGTGGCCGGGACGATTTTCAAGGAAGACGGATACAGTTCGGAGAAAGACAGCTTTGAAGGGCAGACCCACGTTTCCGGTCAGGTCCAGTTGTTTCGCAGGCGATGCTTCGAGGAAATCGGCGGCTACATTCCGCACCGCGCGGGGGGAATTGACTGGATGGCGGTGACTACCGCGCGAATGATGGGCTGGAAGACGAAATCATTTCGAGAGAAGTTTTTCTTCCATTATCGGCATCTGGGTACGGCCGGACGCAGCGTGCTCGCGGCAGATATTTTCCTACGGAGAGAAAGACTACTATCTCGGCGGGCATCCCATCTGGGAGTTCTTCCGCGTCGCCTACCAAGCGACAAAGCGGCCCTATATCACTGCGGGCATGGCGCTGGGGTTGGGGTATTGCTGGGCTTTTCTGAGCCGCACGCCGCGGCCGGTTTCCCGCGAACTGATGGCCTTTCACCGCCAGGAGCAGATGACCAAGCTAAAGGCCATTTTAAAGTCGCTAGTGAAATCCAGGCGCGTGGATAATTTCAGTGTCATGCAGGGCTAACGCTATCTTTCAGCAAGCAACATGAACGACGCCCTAATCGAAAAACTTCGCTCCGCACTTGGCCGGTTTACGAACTGGCTCGACCGCTATGGCGAGACGTCTTACGATCATCAGAGCTTTTACGCGAGCAAGATCGGACGAAGAGCAAAGGCACTGTACTATCGCAAGCCAATGCTCGGCACGCTTGCGGTAGCTCCGATGGTGCTCTCCGAAGCGTTCTTCCCGTCGGCGCGAACACTTTTTTGGAAGCCGCAGCGCTTCCCGATTGCGGACGCGCATTACGCCATGGGTTTTGCGTTCCTCGCGGCAATCGACCGAACTGAGAAACAGCACCAGCGAGCTGTTCACTTCCTTGAGGTCCTCAAGGAAACTCGCAGCCCGAATCAGGATGAGTACTGTTGGGGCTATCCCTTCGACTGGGAGACCAGGGCCGGGACGTTCAGAGGAGCCACGCCGCTTGATAACCACTGAGCCTTATGCTTACGAGGCATTCTCACAGGTCTACGCGCTTGACGGGGATCCGCAGTGGCTGCGAATCATGCGATCCATCGCCAAGCATGCGTTCGAGAGCTATCGAGATTTGGAAACAGCGCCGGATACGGCTAGCTGCGGTTACACACCGGCGCCGGATGATCCGTGCGGCGTTATGAACGCAAGCGCCTACCGGGCGTTTCTCCTGACCAAGGCTGGGATCGAGCTCTCCGAACCGAAATACCTGGAAGTCGCGCGAAGAAACATGAACTTCGTCCTGGCCTGTCAAAATGCAGACGGCTCCTGGTACTACTCGACGGACGGCGAACGGGATTTCGTAGATCACTTTCACACCTGCTTTGTGATGAAGGCCCTCGCGAAAATTGAGCAGCTCACCGGGAACTCGCGCTGCACCGATGCCATCGAGCGAGGAGTCGAGCTACTACGTTAAGAACCTGTTCGACGCAGACCGCCTTCCGAAACCATTTTCCAAGCCGCCGCGCCTCACGGTATATCGCAACGAGTTGTATGACTGCGCGGAGTGCATCAACTTGGGAGTCCTGCTCCAGGGCCGCTTTCCCGAACTGGACGCGATCGTATTGGGCGTTGTCGACGATGTCCTAGCGCGTTGGCAAAAAACAGATGGCTCGTTCCGGGCGCGGCGGCTGTTGGTC
Organism: uncultured Acidobacteriota bacterium; assembly: GCA_963752925.1. Classification (GTDB taxonomy): domain Bacteria; phylum Acidobacteriota; class Terriglobia; order Acidiferrales; family UBA7541; genus Palsa-295. The sequence continues at coordinate 148,672 of CAVVZY010000002.1, forward strand.
GGTTGGGACAATGTGCCGATGCATCGGTGGGCGCAATCGCAGATGTTTCGAAGTCTCTCCTTTTTTCTTTCGCGAAAATTAAACAAGTCCCAAGACTCGATCGCTCGCGATACGCTTCAGTCAGTGGAATCGAACGCTACGGAGTAGTGATATCTCATGTGCGGCATCTGCGGACAATATAACTTTGGAACCCAGACGCCGGTCCAGCGTCGGGACATCGAGGCGATGACGAAGTCCATCGCCCATCGAGGTCCTGACGACGACGGGTTTTACATCTCGGGACCGCTGGGACTCGGATTTCGCAGGCTTTCGATCATCGATCTCTCGGGCGGACACCAGCCCATGTCGGACCAGGACGAAACGGTCTGGGTCGTTTTCAACGGTGAAATCTACAACTTCCCGGAGCTCAAGCGTGAACTGGAAGGGTACGGCCACGTTTTCCGCACGAAGTCGGACACAGAGGTCATCATCCACGGCTACAAGCAGTGGGGCGATGAAGTGCTCAATCGCCTCAACGGCATGTTCGGTCTCGCAATCTGGGACGTACGAAAGAAGAGACTGGTTGTTGCGCGGGATGCGTTCGGGATCAAGCTGATCTATTACAGAGTGGATGGAGATCGCCTGTATTTCGGCTCGGAGATGCGCGCGGTTCGCGCAGCAATGCCGGACAAGGCAGAGATCGATCCGACCTCACTGAACCTTTTTCTTCGCAATCGTTTTACGCCCTCTCCCTACACGATACTGAAGGGAGTGTACAAGCTTGCTGCGGGAACCAAGCTCATCGTTCAAGACGGCTCTTATGAGGTGAGCCGGTGGTATCGATTCAAGCCTGTTCCGTTTGCACCGGCAAAGTCGCCCGACGAAGCTCGGGAAGAACTGCTGGAGATCTACAAGAGAGCGATTCGACGACAGCTCATCAGCGACGTGCCGGTTGGCCTGCTTCTGAGCGGAGGCCTCGATTCGGGACTTCTGCTCGCCCTGATGAATCTGAATGGAAATTCGTGGCCGACCTACACCGTGGGATACGGCTCGAGCTATGCGGATGACGAGCTGGCAGATGCCGCGGAAACGGCTCGCATACTGGGAGCCAAGCACAGCAGTATCACGATTACGAAGTCAGTTTTCGAGGAAGCGCTGCCAAAGATTGTCGCTGCGTTGGAAGAACCGATCGCAGCTTCTTCGATTGTGCCGATGTATTTCGTGTGCCAACGAGCCCGCCAGGACGTCAAAGTAGCTCTAGTTGGACAAGGCCCGGATGAATTGTTTGGTGGTTATAAGCGCCACCTGGGTGTTCGCTATGGCGGGCTATGGGCTCGATTGCCAGGTTGGATGCGCGCGCCAATCTCCTCGACTGTTGCGGCTTTGCCCAGAAACGAAATGTTAAAGCGGGGAGTGCAGTCTCTGGCAATCACGGATCGGATGCGCAGATATCAAAATGTTCTGTCGCTTCTGCCTGGACCCCAAGTCGACGAGCTGTTCCAGGACGGTCTGCTCGCCCCTGACTCGGGGGACAGCATA
>CAVVZY010000003.1:0-441109 GCA_963752925.1 uncultured Acidobacteriota bacterium
CTAGGAAAACCTGCTCGCGGTTGCCGGATTTGAAATCTGTTTCCGCATACGTATTGCAATCCATTCATTCCCTTCAAGTTCTGGACACCGAATTCGGTTTGTGCAAAAATCCCGCCGCCGAGGCGGTCTTGTGCTTTCGGATGGAGGTACGAGCCCCGCGTTGCGCGGGGTTCTTCGCGCCGCCAGCCGGTGTTACGAGGGCCGGAATCGGGACATCAATCGCAGAGGAGTGGTCACGTTGGCACGAGAACAGGGTGTGGTGAAATGGTTTAATGCGTCAAAAGGATTTGGGTTCATTCAACGTCAATCTGGAGAGGACGTCTTCGTTCACTTCTCTGCCATCGAAATGGATGGATACAAGTCGCTGAACGAAGGACAGCTGGTGGAGTTCGAGGTCCGTCAGGGCCCCAAGGGCTTTCAAGCTGAGCAGGTCACCAAGGTATAGCCCGGGGCGGGGGCCCCGTTTCGCGAGATCGAGACGGGGCTTTTTTGCGGGCGGGCGCTTTGCAAGCTGGATCGCGAGAGCTCAAAGTGCTCGCGACATGGGCGAGAATTCGTTCGCGCACCGGTTGTGTGATACGATCCGAAATCAGAGAATTTCCTCAGGAGAGCGGCATTGGCGCAGCATATTTCCCGCAGGGAACTGAAAAAGGATGAGGTGCGCGAGACCTTCGCGCACGGCGCAGAGGCCGTGCTGTCGCACCAGCAGCTGACCTTGTATCTGCTGATCGCGGCGGTGGTGGTGGCCGTGGGTATTTTTGGATGGCGGGAGTACGCGGAGCGCCAAACAGTGAAGGCGTTCGCGGCCTTCGATGACGCGAGGAGGGTTTTTCAGGCGCCCGTGGGCGCCCCGGCGGCTCCGGGCGAAGTCGCGTATCCGGATGCGAGCAAGAAATTCGCGGAGGCGCAGCAGAAGTTTTCCGATGTGGCGTCGAAGTATCCGCGCACGCGCGCGGGCGAACTGGCGCGCTACTACGCCGGGCTGAGTTTTGAGAAACTCGACAAGAATGCGGAAGCCAAGGAGTCGCTCCAGAAGGTTGCGAACAGCAGCGGCGACGAAGAAGTAGCGGCCATGGCGCGGTTCGAGCTCGCCGGCCTGGAAGATCGCATGGGCCAGGGTGACGAAGCCGCGAAGTTATATCAGCAACTCATCGCCAAGCCGACGGTGCTGGTGCCGAAGCCGATTGTGATGTTGGCGCTCGCCGAGCACTATCGCGAGAAGAGTCCCGCTGAAGCGGCCAAGCTTTACGAGCAGATCAAGGCCGACTATCCGGACACGCCGATCGCTGAACAAGCGGATCAGGCGCTCGCGCTGTTGCCCGGCAAGTCCTGATCCGTCCCCTGATCTTTGATAGTTTCAGCGTCGCTCTTTGTGGGCACTGCGTCGCAGTCTTTTCGAAGGTTGGCGTGCGGACAGAAGATAACTTCCTCTGACAAGCTCGCGAATTTCTTTCCAGTCGAGCGACGCCGCGTAAACCCGCAAGGTTACCCACCCGTGTTTGCCGATGTAGGGCGTGCGAAAAAAGCGCGGGTCGTCCAGAAAGATGCCCTGCAGCAGCTTTCCCACGTTGATGCAGATGCCGAGCTCGCCTTTGTACGTTTCAAGCACTGTGAAGATTCTTCCGCCATGCACGCGAAACGTAGGATGGCCGAAGCTGACGGTTTCTTCGGCGTCGGGTAGAGCGAGACAAACTTTGCGCAGCTTCTTCAGAATCTCCGCTTCGGAAATCACCGGGGAATCATAGCAGGTTCGCCGATTGGTCGATTGCGGCGGTGGACCACGGCTAAAGCCGTTTCTTCATGGCGGCGTGTTTCGTGGGGCTAGAAGCCCCACGCTTCCACTGGAGGTGCTTGGCTTACGTCGTGCAACGCGGGCGCGGCGCAAAATGTGTCGCACCTACGGCGCCTGGGATCCTGATGGATACGTTTCCCAGGGCTGCCGCGCCGGGCTATCGTCTGCCGCGCCTACGGCGCTGAAGCAGATAGGAAGAAGACAGAGGTTCTTGCAACGCTCCTGCCAGGCATTTGCCCCTGGCTAGTCCGACGCGGCGGACCAGGGCTAAAGCCGTTTCTTCATGGCGGCGTGCTTCGCGGAGCTAGAAGCCCCACGCTTCCACCGAAAGGCTAGATCTCGCGAGGGGCGGCGGCCCGTTGCCCCTGTCGCGGCGGACTACACCCCTGTGAAACCGTGGTGATGGCGGACTTGCACACCGTTGCAATAGAATGACTGCGATGGAGCTGGCATCCTACGCCATGGATGTGCGGCGGTCGCGTGGCCGGCGCTACGCGGAAGCGCAGCATCCCTACCGCAACGACTACGCCCGGGACCGCGACCGCGTGATTCACTCGCGCGCGTTTCGCCGGCTCGAGGCGAAGACGCAAGTCTTCACCGTGCGTTTCTCCGACCATTTTCGCAACCGGCTCACGCACACGCTGGAAGTGGCGCAGATCGCGCGCACGGTGGCGGGCGCGCTTCGAATCAACACGGATCTTGCCGAGGCACTCGCTCTGGTTCACGACATTGGCCACCCGCCCTTCGGACACGCCGGAGAGAAGCGGCTGGACACGCGCATGCGCGAACATGGCGAGCGCTTCGATCACAATCTTCATGCGCTGCGGATCGTCGAGCAGTTCGAGCAGCGCTACCTGGATTTTCCCGGACTGAATCTTACGTTTGAGGTGCGCGAGGGCATCGTGAAACATTCGCGGGACTATGTCGCGGCGGAGTTCCCCGCGCTTAGTGAATATCTGCTCGGAGAGCGCCCGCCGCTCGAAGCGCAGATCATCGACCTCGTGGACGAAGTCGCGTACAACACCGCCGATCTTGACGACGCTTTCGAAGCGCGCGTTCTTGATTTCGATCAGCTCCGCGCGGAGGTGCCGGTGTTCGCGGCAGCCTATGACGGCGTGGACCGGCGCCATCCCGAGGGGCTGCGGAAATTGAAATTCAACGAGGCGCTCAAGCGCATCCTCGACCGTCTCGTGACCGACTTGATCGAGAACACTCGCCGGCAAGTGGCAGCCAGCGGAGTGGAAACTGTCGAGGATGTGCGCCGGCAGGAGAAGAGACTCGTCGGATTTACTTCCGACGTGGCCGGGGAATGCGCCAGCCTGAAGCGCTTTCTCATGGCGCGCGTCTATTCCGATCCCGCGATCGTCGAGGACCGCGAGCGTTCGGTGGCTGCGCTCGATGCCCTGTTCAGTTTCTTTCAGGATCATCCGGAGCGGATGCCCAAACATTATGCCGATCTGGCTCAACGCGAGCCGCGCCATCGAATCGTCTGCGACTATATCGCCGGGATGACGGACCATTTCCTACTGCGCCAGTGCCGCGAATTTCTGGACGCCTCTCCGCCGAAGCCCCGCTAGAACGGCGGCGTGGTTGTCCATCTGGTGTCAGCCGGGACACCTTCGCGGGTGGCTTCCTTGACATGGGAAGCAACGGACTTATAATGGCGTTGAGCTTCAAAGATCACAGGGAATTTCAATGTTTCTAGATATCAACGAACTCGCCGCCCGCAAGAGCCGCATCCGGAAGAGCTATGCCCCGGGGACGCTGGATTTCCATTCGGGTGAATTCCGGCAGGTAGAGCCGCTGGAAGTCCGTGCAACGGCGGAACTTGTGGAGGGTCAGATCCGCGTCTGCGGCAACCTTCATACGCGGATTGAGTTGGTGTGCGCGCGCTGCCTGGACACCGTGATCGAAGAAATCAGCCGCGATTATGACCTTTTCTACCGCCCGATGACTTCAATGTCGCCGGAAGAAGAATTCCAGCTGAATCTAGATGATACAGAGATGGCCTTCTTCGAAGGCGACGGGCTGTTTCTCGCCGACGTGCTAGCGGAACAGGTGAATTTGGCGCTTCCTATGAAGGTGATCTGCTCGAGCGACTGCCGCGGGCTTTGTCCCCATTGCGGCGCGAACCTGAACAACGAAGAATGCCGCTGCGAAAAGAACGGTTCCGACTCCCGGCTCGCCCCACTCGCCCGGCTGAAGCAGGACTGGTTCAAAAAGCAATAAAACGTTACACTATGTGTTTCCATTCAGGCCGTACTGAGTAGGGGCCTGTCACGAGGAGCAGGAATGCCTAATCCAAAGCGACGACACTCCAAGAGGCGCACATCCACGCGGCGTGCCCACGACCATCTTTACCTGCCTATCTTGGGCGAATGTCCGCATTGCCACGAAAAGAAGCTGCCTCACCGGGCGTGCCTCAAGTGCGGATACTATAATGGTCGCGAAGTGATTGACACCGCGGCCAAGACGGCCTAACTTTCCCTCGCCTGCTGCACCAAGTTGGTACCGATATGACCACCATTGCCCTGGATGCCATGGGGGGCGACCATGCGCCTCGCGTAGAAGTCGAAGGAGCGATTCTCGCGGCGCGAGAGCTAGGCGTGCGCGTTCTGCTTGTCGGCGTGGAGGCCACCGTCCGTCATGAGCTGGATCGGCACAAGGTGCGCGGCTTGCCGATTGAAATCGTGAACGCGACGGACGTGATCACCATGACCGATTCGCCGTCGCACGCATTCCGGCGAAAGAAAGAAAGTTCGCTGCACGTTGCCGCGCGCCTGGTTCGCGACGGCCAGGCCGAAGCGCTGGTAAGCGCCGGCAACACGGGCGCGGTGATGACGATTGCGCGGTTCGTGATCGGCACCCTGCCCTCGGTGGACCGCCCGGCGCTCGCCGCCGCTTTTCCGAACATGAAGGAAAAGATATCGGTAATTCTGGACGTCGGCGCGAATGTGGATTCCAAGCCGGCGCAGATCGAGCAGTTCGCGGTGATGGGTGAAATTTATTATCGCGCGATCTGGGGCGTGAAACGGCCGCGCATTGCGCTGCTTTCCATCGGCGAGGAAGAAGCCAAAGGCAACGAGCTCACGCGCGAGGCCGCAATCCTCTTGAAGCAATTGCCGCTCAATTTTGTGGGCAACGTCGAGGGCCGCGACGTGTTTCGCGGCAACGTGGACGTGATCGTTTGCGACGGCTTCATCGGCAATATCGCGCTCAAGCTCAGCGAGGGCCTGGTCGAGCACATCGGCGGAATGCTCAAAAAGGCGATCAAGAGCAGCCTGAGATCTCAAATTGGCTACGCGCTTTCCAAGCGTGCATTTGATGAATTTCGCAAGCGCACCGACTACTCGGAAACGGGCGGAGCGCCGCTGCTGGGAGTTCGCGGCATCACCGTGATCGGGCACGGCCGCTCGAATCCAAACGCGATCAAGAACGCCATACGCGTTGCCGCCGAACTCTGCCGTGCGCGCGTGAACGAGAAAATTGAACAGGAGCTTTCGTCTGCCGCCGCAGTCCCCGCCCGCGGCTGAACCGGAAGGAACCCGTAACCAATATGAGCAAGCTTGCATTCCTCTTTCCCGGCCAGGCCTCGCAATATCCCGGCATGGGCAAGGATCTCGCCGCGAATTTCGCGGAATCGCGCGCCGTGTTTGCAGAAGCGGACGCCGCGCTGGGCTTTTCGCTTTCGCACCTTTGTTTCGAGGGTTCCGAGGACGCGCTCAAGCTGACGGAAAACACGCAGCCGGCGATCCTGACTGTTTCCGTCGCGGCCTATCGCGCGCTGGCGGCGCGAGGAATCGAGCCGGATTTCGCGGCGGGGCACAGCCTGGGCGAATATTCGGCGCTGGTCGCCGCAGGGGCGCTCGAATTCTCCGACGCCGTGAAGCTGGTCCGACAGCGCGGGCGTTACATGCAGGAAGCGGTGCCCGCGGGCGAAGGCGCGATGGCGGCGATTCTGGGCCTTTCTCCGGCGGACGTGGCCGAAGTCTGCAGGAAGGCGGCTGACGGCGAAGTGGTTTCACCCGCGAATTTGAATTCGCCGGAGCAAACCGTGATCGCCGGAAACGCGGCGGCGGTGAAACGCTCCGTGGAAATCGCCTCGCAAGCTGGCGCCAAGCGCGCCGTGATCCTGGCCGTTTCAGCGCCCTTTCATTGCGCGCTGCTGATGCCGGCGCAAAAACGCCTGGAGGTGGATCTGCGCGCCGCCAAGTTCAACAATCTGCGATTTCCGCTGGTTACCAACGCGGACGCCGAGACCATCGCTTCGGGTGACGAGGCGCGCGAATCGCTGATCCGACAGGTCACGATGCCCGTCCGCTGGCTCGAGTCGGTGCGTGAGATGATTGAGCAGGGCGTCAACATCTTCGTCGAGGTCGGGCCGGGCAAAGTGCTCTCCGGACTGCTGAGGCAGATCGATCGCTCGGTGCGTTGCTTCAATGTCGAAGATGCCGCAAGCCTGCAGGCCACGCTCGACAAGATCGCCCAGGCGCGCGCCGAAACGCCGGAAAGCTAGCGGAATGTTTTCGCTCAAGGACAAAGTCGCTCTCGTCACCGGCGCTTCGCAGGGAATCGGCCGGGCCACGTCGGTCGCGCTCGCCGAAGCCGGCGCCAAGGTTGCCGTCGCCGCGCGCAACGCGGATAAGCTCGCGTCGCTGGTCGCCGAAATCGAGGCCGCCGGAGGCGAGGCGCTCGCCGTGCCCATGGACGTCGCGGATGCCGCGCAGGTGAAGGCTGGATTTCAGCAGGCGCTCGCGAAGTTCGGCAGGCTCGACATCCTGGTGAACAACGCCGCGATCACGCGCGACACGCTCGCGCTGCGCATGAAACTCGAGGATTGGGACGCCGTGCTGCGAACGAATCTCACCGGCGCGCATCTTTGCATTCAGCAGGCGCTCGGCGCCATGCTCAAGCAGCGCTCCGGCCGAATCATCAACCTCAGCTCGGTGGTGGCCGAAACCGGCAACGCGGGGCAAGCGAACTACGTGGCGTCGAAGGCCGGCCTGATCGGCCTCACGCGCGCGATTGCCGTTGAGGTTGCATCGCGCAGCATCACGGTCAACGCCGTCGCGCCCGGCTTCATCGAAACGCCGATGACCGATCCGCTCTCGCAGGAATTGAAGGACAAAATGAAGGCCATGATCCCGCTCGGCAGATTCGGCCAGGACCGCGAAATCGCCGCCGCCATCGTGTTCCTGGCGAGCGACGAAGCGGGCTACATCACCGGGCAGGTTCTCGGCGTTAATGGCGGAATGCACGCGGGGTAGTGGCTGGCCGCGACTTAGGGCTGTTGTTGCATTCTATTATTGCCGCGCGTAAGGTTGACCCGGCGATAGGCCCCGCATAGAATGGGCAGGACAAAGACGGGCGCAACTCTCCTGCGTGCAGCCCAGGTCCCAGATCGCCGATACCGGAGGAACAATCAGAATGGCCAGCGTCGAAGAACGCGTGAAGCAGATTATTGTCGAGCAGCTCGGTGTGGATGAAGGCGAAGTGACTTCCAGCGCTTCGTTTGTGGACGACCTCGGCGCCGACTCGCTGGACACGGTCGAGCTGGTTATGGCCTTCGAGGAAGCGTTCGGTATCGAAATTCCCGATGAAGATGCCGAGAAGATTGCCACGGTGAAGGACGCGACCGAGTATATCGACAAACATTCCAAGGGGAAGTAGGCAATCCCGCCGGTCGTCCCAGCCTGAACAGGAGAAGTTCCCTTTGAACCGCCGAGTCGTCGTGACGGGCGTTGGGCTTGTCTGCGGTTGCGGTATCGGAACCGACGAGGTCTGGCGCAATCTTCTTGCCGGAAAGAGCGGCATTGGTCCGGTCACGCACTTTGATGCGACGGGGTTCGACTGCCGCATCGCCGGAGAAGTGAAGGGCTTCGATCCGCTGAACTGGGTCGAAAGAAAAGAGCTGAAGAAGATGGGGCGTTTTATTCAGCTCGCCATGGCTGCTTCCGATTTCGCGATGACCATGGCCGGGCTTGAGATCACGCCCGAGATCGCGGACGGCGCCGGCGTCTACATCGGATCAGGCATAGGCGGGTTCGACGTAATCGAGCGGGAGCACTCGAAGTATCTGCAGGGCGGTCCAGGAAAGATTTCTCCGTTTTTCATTCCCTCGGCGATCGTAAATCTCGCGGCGGGTAATGTATCGATACGCTATGGCGCCAAAGGTCCCAATTCGGCTACGGCGACGGCGTGCTCGGCGTCGGCACACGCCTTGGGCGACGCTTTCAAAATCATTCAACGGGGCGATGCGGAAGTGATGATCGCGGGCGGATCGGAAGCGGCAATCACGCCGATGGGCATAGGCGGTTTCGCGGCGATGCGCGCGCTTTCCACGCGCAACGACGATCCTGAACGCGCGAGCCGGCCGTTTGACGCGCAGCGCGAAGGTTTCGTAGTAGGCGAAGGCTCGGGCATGCTGATCCTCGAAGCGCTCGAACTCGCGGAGCGCCGCGGCGCAAAAATCATCGCCGAAATCACCGGCTACGGAATGTCCGGCGACGCGTACCACATCACGCAGCCGGCCGAGGGAGGAGATGGCGGCTATCGCTCTTCGCTCGCGGCGATCAAGGATGCGAAGATCACGCCAGACGATGTCGGCTACGTCAACGCGCACGGGACTTCGACACCCATGGGCGACTCGATTGAGACGGCCGCGCTCAAGCGCGTCTTCGGCGACCGCGCCAAGAAAGTTCCCATCAGCTCGACGAAGTCCATGACCGGGCACCTGCTCGGCGGAGCGGGCGGGCTTGAGGCGGGCGTCAGCGTCCTGGCGCTGCGCGATCAGATTCTTCCTCCGACGATCAACCAGGAGACTCCCGATCCCGCGTGCGACCTCGACTACGTTCCGAATCACGCGCGCAAAGCCGAAGTGACCTACGCGCTCTCGAATTCTTTCGGTTTCGGCGGGACCAACGCCTCGCTGCTCTTCAAGCGCTGGGGAGGCCGTTAATCGTGAAGATCGGTGTCTGCATCAAGCAGGTTCCCGCGAAGGACTCGCCCTTGGCGATCGCAGGTGACGGCGCGTGGATTCGCGAAGCCGACATCGGATTTGAAACCAACGAGCCGGACGGATTCGCACTCGAAGAAGCGCTGCGCCTGAAAGAAAAGCACGGCGGCGAAGTCGTGGCCATCTCGATGGGTCCGGAGCGCGCCAAGCAAACCATCAAGGAAGCGCTTGCCAAGGGCGCCGAACGCGGCATCCACATCTCCGATCCTGATTTCTTCAAGCTCGATCCGCTCACCTCGGCCCGCTCGCTCGCGGCCGCCATTCAAAAGGAAAACTTCGACCTCATCCTCACCGGACTTCAAAGCGACGACCAGGGCTTTGGCCAGACCGGCGTGCTGCTCGCGGAGTTGCTCGGCAGGCCGCACGCGACGATTATCATGGCGATTGAAGTCACAGGTGAACGCATGAAGCTGAAGCGCGAACTCGAGGCTGGATGGTTTCAGTGGGTCGAGCTGCCGCTGCCGGCTGTGATCACGATTCAATCGGGAATCAACAAGCCGCGTTACGCCACGCTCAAGGGCATCATGGCCGCAAAGAAGAAAGAGATCGCGACGGTCGAGCGCTCGTCGCTGGGCGTCCCGGACGCACGCACGCAGCAGGTCGAGCGCATCTACATCCCGCAGAAGACGAAGAAGACGGAGTTCATCACAGGTTCGCCGAAAGAGGCCGCGGCGAAGTTAATCGAGAAGCTGCGCCACGAAGCGCGGGTGCTCTAGATCATGAAAATTCTCTTCATCACCGAGCAGCGCGACGCCAAGTGGAACAAGGTCAGCTTTGAAACGCTGGCGGCGGCGCAGCAAATTGCCGGGCAGACAAAAGCGACGCTTTCGGGCGCAGTCGTTGGCAAAGGCGTTGGCGCGCTCGCCGACGAACTGGCCGGCTATCAGCTCGACGAAGTCCTTCTCGTCGAGCACGACCTGCTCGGGCAATATACGCCCGACGGGTTTTCCATCGCGCTCCGCCAGGTGATCGAAAGCGCGAAGCCGGACCTCGTGTTGCTTCCGCACACCTATCAAGTTCGCGATTTTGCGCCCAAGCTCGCCGCGTCCATGCAAAAAGGCGTGATTGGAGATTGCATCGGCTACCGCTATGAAAACGGGAAGTTCATTTTCGTCCGCCAGATGTTCCAGGGCCGCACGGCGGCGGACGTTGCATTCGCGGGCGAGCCACCGTGGATCGCGTCGCTCCAGGCAGGAGCATTTCGCGCGGACCTGGCCGCGAAACACGCCGGCGGCAAGGCGCCCGTGAAGCCCGCAAGCGTCGAATTGAAACCGGAACAGATTCGCACGAAGCCTTTGGAGCTTTTCCGTGAAGCGAAGCAAGCCGTGGACCTGACGCAGGCTCCCATACTTGTTTCCGTGGGACGCGGCATTAAGGCGCCGGAAAATATCCCCATGGCTGAAAAGCTGGCGAAGCTGATGGGCGGAGAAATTTCCGCGTCGCGGCCGATCTGCGATGAAGGCTGGCTCCCGATGGACCGGCAAATCGGCAGCTCGGGCCAGACCGTGGTGCCGAAGCTCTATCTCGCGCTGGGAATCAGCGGAGCGATTCAGCACGTGGTCGGAATGAAGGGCTCGCGCACCATCGCCGCGATCAACAAGGACGCCAACGCGCCGATTTTCGAGGTCGCGGACTACGGAATCGTCGGCGATCTCTTCGAGATCGTCCCCGCCATGATCGAAGAACTCGAGAAGAACAAAGGCTGACGCAGCCCTACCCGCCAACAGCGACTATTCCTGATTCTTCAGCTTCAGCCTGTGTTTGTTTTCCTCGAGGAAAGCGCGAAGGTCGCCCGACTTGTCGAGCAGCCGGACCCACTGCTCGTAATAGAGGGTCACCGGAAATCGCCCGAGTCCGTAAACGCTTACGCCGCCCTTTTCGCCGACCCGGAATTCGAGGCTGCCTTTCGGTCTCGAGCTGGTCTGCTTTTCAAGTTCTGCGATGCGAGCCAGCAACTCTTCTTTGGTTGGTTCCGCCATGTGGTCACTCCGTGTGGATTGCGTGACGGAATAATACCAGTTCAAGGCGAGGCTGGCGAACCCGGGCGGCGTCGTCAATTGGAGGGGAGCGGGCGAATTCGCGGTTGAGCCGTTGTGATTCTGTGGATCGGACTGAATGACGCGATTAATTTCTGACTGGGAAATGTCAGGGGCGCTTCCGCCGGGCTTCTGAAGAAATATCACGTCGATACCGCCGTCATTGGAATACAGACTCGTCGATGATTTTGAACGGGCGTCCCGTGGGTTTTCGAATTGAAATCCCTCGAAACCCGGAGACTGAATCGGGAAAATCCCCGAGTCAGCTTTGGGCATGGAATCGCTTTGATCAGGAGAAGTATTTGTCCGGCTATGGCCTGCTTTCGCGAAACAAACGGCGTAATTTCTGAGGGCGTCGTTTGAAGCATCTTTCTGTGGAAACCATAGTCGGATTCAAATGCTTCATCGCCATAGAGCTGTCTAAAGCCTTGAGCATCAAGTGTGGATACTTTCATGATGCAATTCACAAAATTCTTTTGGCGGAAACGTCGAGAACCAAAGCGCATTTCCTGACCGAAACGCAGTTAACGTGGATTGACCCGGTCGTTTTGCTCTTCTGCTCGTCAACGTCATCCCACGGAAGCTCAAACTCATATCCGAAGTAGGAGACCTCTTGTGTGCGGACGTTCGAAATCGATAGGTCCGTGAGGGGTGCAGGAGTCTTCTTCATTCGGGCATATTCCGAAACTGATAACGCACCATTAAAGCGCTCATCGTTTGCACGCCGAAGAACGACATGTAGATCCCCACCACGATGACCGCAGTCCCGAATGTGATAAGGATGCGCTTCCATTTGGACATGAGATCCATCCATTAATCTCGGTATACGAATTCCATCTCGATGCCGGCGACCGTGATGATGTCGCCAGATTTCAGAATAGTCGGGTGCGCGATCGGCACGCCGTTTACGCTCGGCACTTTGTCGGCCGCACCGATGTAGTAGGAGTGATCGTCGCGGCGGGTAATTTGCACCGCGGCCTTGGGCGCGAACCAGCCTTTGAGTTTTACCGTTGCCATGCTCGATTTGCCCACTACGGTGAGCTTGTCGTTGAGCGAGTATTCGCGCTGATTTGTCCGGCCTTTTCGGACCACGAGCGTGGGAATTTTCAATCGCGCCGGTGAAACCTGCGCGCTTTCGCCCACGGCCGCGACTTTCTGAAGAAATTCGCGCCGTTCCTTGGTGTCGAGCATCACGGTCTCGTTGATCTTCGGAGCCGCCGGTTTCGCGCCACCGTTTCCGGACGCAAAGCCATCCATGTCGCGAGACTCCGAGACCACGATGGTGTGCTTGCCGATGCCGACCGAATCGCCGGGCTTGAGCGTCACCATCTTCACGCGCTGCCCGTTGACGAACGTCCCGTTCATGCTGCCGAAATCCTCGAGCATCAGCCGCCCTTCCTCGTTGAAGACGCGGGCGTGGTAGTGCGAGACTGCCGGATTATCGATCACCAAGCCGTTCTCCGGAGAACGCCCGATGCTCACTTCCTTCGAGCCAACCGCCATTTCCTTCAGCACCGAGTTTTCGAACTTGAGTACCAGCTTTGGCATCGCAGCCCTCCGAGAATCACGAATTCGGAAATTTAGATTTCGCGGCCCTAGGCCGAATCCTTGAACCACTTGCCGATGCGCGCGAAGGCGCCCACCGGCTTGGCCGCGTGGCGCAGCACGATCACCGTCACGTTGTCTCCGCCGCCGGCCTGTTTCGCGAGATCCACCAGCCGGCCCGCTGCTTCCTGCGCTTCAGCGCATTCGCCAAGCACGGCGGCGATCTGCGTGTCGGAAAGCTCGCGCGTGAGCCCGTCGGAGCAAAGCAGGATTGTGTCGCCCTCAATCACCAGTTCTTCGCTTACGTCCACTTCCACCGCGGGGTCTATGCCGAGCGCGCGGACGAGCACGTTCTGCATCGTGCTGCTGGCCGCTTGCTCCGCGGTCATTTTTCCGCGGCGCACCTGCTCGGCGACAAACGAATGGTCCTGTGTGAGTTGTTCGAGTTCACCGCCGCGCAGGCGGTAGATCCGGCTGTCCCCGACGTGCGCCACGCTCATGCGTTCGTCGGCGAATCTAACCGCGACGACCGTAGCGCCCATGCCTCGATGCCCCGCGCCCTGTTGCGCAGCGTGGTAAACGACTTCATTCGCCAGTCGAATGGCACTCGCCAGGCGATTGGACGTGCTGCAGATTCCCTGGATGAGCTCGCCGGTGAAAGGCAGCGACGGATTCGCCTCCGCCTCGCGGCAGTGCGCGAGTACCGTGTCCACGGCCATCCGGCTGGCGACTTCGCCAGATTCCAATCCTCCCATCCCGTCAGAGAGGACGAAGAGGCTCATCTCCGGCGCGACGCGGTAGCTGTCCTCGTTGTTTTCGCGGACACATCCCGTGTCGCTTTGCGCGCCGAATTCGATCTCCGTCGCCATTCGTGCCTTTCGCCTCACGATCCTAGTTCGAACCCTGCCGTTCATTCCCAAGAGGATTCTTCACCAGACGAACGCCGGCAAAACCCTGCGTCTTGAGCCATTCCATGGCGCTCTCGACGCGCTCGGGGCCGAACGGGCCCGTCAGAACCACAAAGAACTCGCCGGTCGCGTTGTGGCGCGGTATCACGACGACCGGCAGTCCGAGAACCTCGATTTTCTTGGCAGTGATCTGGGCGCGTTCCTCCTGCTCGAATCGCCCGATCCACAAATAGCTCGGGGTATGGTCGTTCACGGGAGGCTCGGCGACCGGCTCGGTCTCGCCGAAAGCCTTGTCGGCGCGCCTCTGCACTTCCCGACGCGCGGCATCGCGCACAGGCATTTGAGATTTCGCTGGCGCCGTTTCGCGCGCCTCCGCGGCCTTTGAGGACGCGCGCTTCACCGGAGCAGGTGTTTCCGGCTTCGCTTCCACCGGCTTGTCCGCAGCGGATTTTTCTTCGACGGGCGCCGCGGCTGCGGCCGCGGGCTGCAGGTCAGCAGGTTGCGCAGCTGTGGCATCGAGCGCAAAGTCGGGAGGCACCGGCGCCGGCAGCGAAGCTGGCGGCGGAAGCTGTTCAGCCGACTGCATGACTTGCATCGAGTGCCATCCCGCGAAGCCGCCGATAATCAGCAAGGCTCCCAGCAGGACCCATGCGACCGGTGACGTGCGCTTCGGTACGTCTGCGGACGGATGCAAGAGTTGAGAGGATATCGCGGCGTGGCTTGAATAGTGCGGCGCGACGGCGGCCAGAGCCGGCGCCATGGGCGGCGCGCCCGGCGCGCGCAGTGCGGCTTCGAGATCGGTGACGGATTGAAAGCGCTTCGGCGGTTCCTTTTCTAGACACTTTAAGATCGCGCGTTCGATCGAAACAGGGACTGCCGGCTCGATCTCGTGTGGCGGAACAGGTGCTTCCCGCATCTGCTTCAGAGCGACCGCGACGGCATTGTCCGCCTGGAATGCTGGCGCGCCGGTGAACACTTCATACATGATCAAGCCGAGCGAGTAAATATCCGTGCGGTAATCAACCGCCTTTCCGCCCACTTGCTCGGGAGCCATATATGCCGGCGTGCCCACCATCGAGCCGGTAAGTCGCGTCACCGCTTCCATGGAGCGCGCAATCCCGAAGTCCATGATCTTCACGTTGCCCTGCGCGTCAATCATCACGTTCTCGGGTTTCAAATCCCGGTGAACGATCCCCTGAGCGTGCGCTTCCTTCAGGCCCGAGCATATCTGGCCCACCAGATCGATCGCCTTGCGCGGCGAGAGTCCTCCGAAGCGGTTCAGCACCGACCGCAAGCTATCGCCTTCCACAAACTCCATCGAGGTATAGGCGATTCCGTCGATGCGGTTGAACTCATGAACCCGGCATACGTTCTTATGGGTGATCTTGCGCGCAAACAGGAGCTCGTTCTTGAAGCGCTCCATCATGGTTTGGTCCGACGCGATCTCCGGCTTCAAAAGCTTCAGCGCGACGACCTCGCCGGTCTCACGGTCCCTTGCCTTGTAGACGTTGCCCATGCTCCCGTGTCCCGCCTCGGCGAGAATCTCGTAGCGTTGCGACAGGGCTGCGAGCATGGCGGGGGTGAGGGTAGCGTTGGCATCCAGCGGAGCAGGCTGCTCCGGAATCATGGCAGTGGCCTCCGGAACGTCGGTCAGCAGCAGGGTCTCCTGGTGCTCGACGCTGCGTCGCGTCGTGTCAGCGGGCGGAATCCCGGCGTTCGGATTGGTCGATTGGGCCATGGTTCTACAGCTTTAGAATAGGGGAGAAGCAGCCAGCCACGCGCGAATCGAATGTCAAATGTGAGGAAAGAGTATCCTGTACTAGCGGCCTAACCTCCTGTCGAAACACGATTTGCGCCTCCCATCCCATTTCTCAGGTGCGGCCATGAAAACACGATTCGACAATTGTCTTGCCGCGTGGAATCGGCTACCTCAAAATGAAAGTTCGTACTGACGTTGCTTCTCTACACTCTGCAACTGGGAGATTCTGTTGAAGATTTCTGTGATCGGCACAGGTTACGTGGGCCTGGTAACGGGGGCTTGTCTCGCGGAAATAGGCCACGAAGTCATGTGCACGGACAACGATGCGAGCAAGATTCAGATGCTCGAGTCCGGCGGGATGCCAATCTATGAGCCCGGGCTTGAGAAGGTCATTCCGAGAGCGCGCAAAGAGGGCCGGCTAAAGTTTTGCGCCAACCCGGTCGACGCGGTCAGTTTCGGAGAGGCGTTTTTTATCTGCGTGGGCACGCCGCCGCTGCCAAACGGCGACGCCGACCTGAGCGCCATCGATCACGTGGCCCGCCTGATCGCCACCGAAGCGAAGTCTCCCAAGCTCGTAGTCGAGAAAAGCACCGTGCCCGCGCAAACGGGACAGGAGCTGAAGCGCGCCCTGTCGGTGTACAGCCGCAAATCGAACGTGACGTTCCGCGTCGCTTCGAATCCCGAGTTTTTGCGTGAAGGCACGGCCGTCGGCGATTTCCTCCATCCTGATCGCATCGTCGTGGGCGTGGACGACGAAAAAGCAGAGCAGCAACTCAAGGAAATCTACCGGCCGGTGCTGGAGCAGAAATTCAAGTGCCCGGTTCATTCACCTGCGTGTCCTGCAGGCCCGGCGCCGGCGTGGCTGGTCACCACGATCAATAGCGCCGAGCTGATCAAACATGCATCGAATTCCTTCCTGGCGTTGAAAATCTCCTATGCCAACATGGTCTCGGACCTGGCCGAAAAGCTCGGCGCCGATATCGGAGAAGTCGTACGCGCGATGGGAATGGACCCGCGCATCGGGCCCAGCTTCCTGTCTGCCGGGTTGGGTTTCGGCGGGTTCTGCCTGCCGAAGGATCTGCAGGCGTTCGTCCATCTCGCGGAACGTTCGGGCGTGGATTTCACGATGCTCAGGGAAGTGGAGAAGATCAACAAACACCGCATCGACCAGTTTTACCTGAAACTTCGCAGCGCTCTATGGGTCGTCCGCGGGAAGCAGTTGGCCGTCCTCGGACTGGCCTTCAAACCCAACACCGACGACGTTCGCTTCGCGCCCGCCATCGACTTGGTCAACTATCTGCTCGCCGAAGGCGCTCGCATCCGCGCCTACGATCCCGAGGCGATGGAAAAAGCCCGCGCAATTCTGCCTCAAATCGAATACGCGAAATCACCCTACGAAGCAGCGAAAGATGCTGAGGCCCTGCTCATCGCCACCGAATGGGACGAATTTCGCAAGCTCGATTGGGACAAGATCCGGGACGTTATGACCCGGCCGTTGATTGTGGACGGGCGGAATTTGCTGTCGCCCAAGGAAATGAAGGACCGGGGCTTCGAGTACCGTTCGTTCGGCCGGCCGGATTAATCTTCGCGCGTCCAGAAACGCGCAGTAGCATCAAGCATCAAGCGGTGGGTCGAGTTGACGCAACCTGTTTCTTGAAGAAGTCGTAGGTAATCCGCAGACCCTTCTCCAGATTTACCTTTGGCTCCCAATTCAGAATGCGCCGCGCTTTTGTGATGTCGGGGCAGCGCTGCTTGGGATCGTCCTGCGGCAGCGGGCGGAACACAATCGGGGCGTTCGTGCCAACCAGCGCACGCACGCGCTCCGCGAACTCGAGAATCGTGATCTCCACGGGGTTGCCAATATTGACGGGCTCATGCTCGTTCGATTCCAGCAGCCGGTAGATTCCGTCAATCAAATCTGCCACGTAGCAGAAGCTTCGCGTCTGTTTGCCGTCGCCGTAAACCGTGATGGGTTCGCCGACGAGCGCCTGATAAAGAAAATTCGGCAGCGCACGCCCGTCGTTCAACCGCATGCGCGGGCCATAGGTGTTGAAAATCCGCACGATCCTCGTGTCCACCTGATGGTAGCGGTGATAGGCCATGGTGATGGCTTCCGCGAATCTTTTCGCCTCGTCGTAGACTCCGCGCGGCCCGATCGGATTCACATGGCCCCAATAGCTTTCCGGCTGCGGGCTCACTTCCGGATCGCCGTAGCATTCCGACGTGGAGGCCTGCAGGAATCTGGCTTTCTTGGCCATCGCCAGTCCCAGCGCGTTATGGGTGCCCAGAGCCCCTACCTTCAGAGTTTGAATCGGGAACTTCAAATAGTCGGGCGGGCTTGCGGGCGACGCAAAATGCAGCACGGCATCCACCGGGCCGGCGACCTCGATGTATTTGGAAACGTCCTGCTGGGCGAAGCTGAACCGCGGATGCTCGAGCAGATGCGAAATATTCGAATCGGCGCCCGTCACCAGGTTATCCAGGCAAAGAACATCCCAGCCCTTCTCGATAAAGTAATCGCAGAGGTGTGATCCGAGAAATCCCGCTCCGCCCGTTATGACAGCGCGCAATGGAGATCCTTTCCCGCCATATTTGGTGCCGTGCAGCCTGCCTACATTATCCCTGAAAGCATTCACTGAGAAGAAGACCGGCGCGGCCGTGTGTGCTGCAATTTACCTGCGTCCGTTGCCGCTCGAACCGGGCCCACCTCCACAATCGCTCCCAAAGCACAGTTTTGGGCTCGGATTGGCCCCATCCGGTTGCCTGATTCGCTATTGCTTCCAGTCATTTCCAATCCGCGGAACCCGGTTCTGTGTTCTAAATGATGTGGGCAATTCATAAAGGTACTGGGGTACGTCCATTCAAGGAGTGGCGATGGCGAAGCGCAAGGGATTCCCTCCCATCTTGTGTCTGGTTTTCCTGGTCTTCATGCAGAGTAAGAGTTGCGCAAGCTGCTCGGGCATTCCCTCAAACTTCAATGACGTGGTCCTGAACGCGACCTCGCTCAAGATCACGGCGGGTCAGGTGGTTACCATCACCGCGACCGTCCCGAAAGATACAACGGGTGCAGGCGTCAGCTGGACCTCCAGCGCGCCCACCCGGGATTTTCGCCGTGACGAGCGTCACGGTCGCCACTTATACGGCTCCGAATACGGTCGCTGCCAAGTTCAAAGTCACCGTCACTGCCACTACCTTGAGCACGACGATTTCTCCGCCCGAGACGGCGTCGATCACCATCACCGTGAATCCGCCGCCACCGCTGAAGATCAAGATAACCACTTTGCCCAACGGCGTTCTGGGGATTCCCTACCCTGCCGGGACACAATTGCAGGCTACAGGTGGTGTTCCGCCCTACCAATGGACGCCTGCAGCGGGTTCGCTTCCACCGGGATTGGCGCTCAATCTCGACGGAACCATCACGGGCACGCCGACTGGCACCGCCGGGGTCTTCAATACGTTTACGGTCACGGTCAGCGACAGCGAAACGCCGCCCGATGACTTTGACCACTACGGCAGGTCAACTGAGCATCACGGTCACCAACCTATTGAGCGGCAATTATGCGTTCGAGTTCAGCGGATTCAATGCCAGCGGCGCGGTTGTCGTCGCGGGAAGCTTCACCTCGGACGGAGTCGGCAACATCACCGGCGGCGTCGAGGACTTCAATTCGATTGTTCCAAATTCGCACACGAACCAGACTTTTACCGGCACCTACACGATCAACGGCACTCGCGGCCAGTTGATCTTCAGCAGCTTGGCCGCATCGCCCACCTACGATTTCGCCGTGGACTCAAAAGGCGTTCATGGCCGCCTCGTGGAATTCGACGCCACCGGAGTTCGGGGATCGGGCGAGCTGGCGCAGCAGAACACCGCTACTTGCGGGTCGCAAACGATGTCCGGAGCCGGACCTCTGGGCGCGGACTTCGTCATCGGATTATCGGGCGCGGAAGGGAGTTTCTCCGGAACGACGCCTGGGCCTTTTGCCGTCGCCGGCCGCTTTACAGCAGAAGTGCCCGCGAATTCCACGACGCCGGGCAGCATTGACAACGGCCAAGTGGATGCCAGCGTTCCGGGGATCGCGACAATAACGCCGGGATCGTTCTCGGGCACCTTTCAGACGTCTTCGCAGGCTGCGCGCTGCGTGATGAACGTGACGCAGACGATCGGGAACATGGCCTTCAGCGTCTATCCGATCACCTCGACGAGCGGGCTGCTAACCGAAGCCTTCATCGTGGAAACGGACGCGGTGAGCCAGACGACGCCGTTCGTCAGCGCTGGCAAACTGATTCACCAATCCGGCTACCCGTTCTCAAATGCGATTCAGTCGTTCACCGCGGCGAGCGTCGGAGGGCTTTCAGGCCCCGTCATACCCAGCGGCGGGAGCGCCTACGTGCCGTTCGCGGCGGTCGCCCAATTGCAGGCCAACGGAGGAGGCGGCTTCACGCTGTCGTTGGTCGAAAATGTGGCGGGGACCGTGGGAAGCGCTCTCGGCGCTGGCACGTTGTCAGCAAATTTCGGCACGGGCGATTCGTTCGGGCGCGTTGTTACGAACCTCACTCTGCCCGTTGACCCCGTTTTCTACGTCATCAATACCAACGAGGCTCTTTGCCTCCTCGAAAACGTCAGCGCTCCCGTGCTCGGAATCTTTGAGCCGCAATCCAACGGAGGTGCAGCGTCCTTTTCCTCGAGCACAATCGCCGGCGCGCTGGTGCAGGGCACGTCGGCGCCGGCCACCACCGCGCTTCAGAATTTTTCCGGAGTCGGTCACCCTTGTGAACACCACGGCGACCAGCGGGACGGTCGTGGGCACGGAGGACTTGAGCACCACCGGAGCCAATACTCCTGGCCTGGCCGTCTCGGGAACTTACGCGCTCACCGCCAGCGGTACGGTGGACGGCAGCGGCACGTTGAGCTTGACCCAGGCCCCTCCGCCTCCGGCGTTCAATGGCGGGTTCTTCATCGTTTCGCCGACCAAGGCCGTGATGATCACCACCACCGCTGCCGACACCAATCCGGTTTTGATTATTCTGGGGCAACAGGCGGACGACTTCGGCGTGGACTAGGTTTATTGAACTAAGTCTAGTGAACAAAGTTTAGTGAACTAGGTTTGCCGTGGCCGGTGGCGATGGTTTCCTTCGATTCCCGTCGCGGTTTTCTGTAGGAGCCATCTCATAACTGGATGGCCAGGAAGGGCGGGGTTTCAACCCCGCCGTCAGGCCCCCCAAAATGGGGCTTTAGCCCCTGAAGTCGCATTCTTCGGTCGCGGCTGAGTATTGATGAGACAGCTCTTAGTAGGCCCAGCGCATCAGCACTGCGCCGGTGGTATACCCCGCGCCGACGGCAATCAGCAGGACCAGATCACCTTTCCGCAGGCGCTTCTGCTCCACGGCGTCCTGCAACCCCATCGGGATCGTAGCCGCCGTCGTGTTTCCGAAGCGATCGATATTCACGAGTACTTTCGAATCGTCCACTCCCAGTCGCTCCTGCATCGCGCGGATGATGCGCAGGTTCGCCTGATGCGGCACCACGAGCGCCAGGTCGCGGCTCGTTAGCCCGTTGCGCTCCAAAATCTCGCAGGCGAGTTCGCTCATCCGCCTTACCGCGTACTTGAACACCTGCTGGCCTTCCTGGTGGACGTAATGCATCCGCTTATCCACCGTTTCGTGCGAAGGGGGATGCAGCGATCCACCGGCGGGCATGTAGAGATTGCAGCCGCCCGAGCCGTCCACTTCATGCAAGAAATCAATGATTCCTTCTGTCTCCGAAGCCGCCGGTTCCACCAGCACCGCGCCCGCGCCGTCCCCGAACAGCACGCAGGTGGCACGGTCCTTGAAATCGAGAATCGATGTCATCACGTCGGCGCCGATCACCAGTACTTTCTTGTGCGATCCCGCGCCCACAAACTGCGCTCCCACCGTCAGCGCGTAGGCAAAGCCCGAGCATGCCGCGGATAGATCGAAGCCCCAAGCCTTCGTCGCGCCCAGACGGTCCTGGATCAGGCAGGCCGTCGCCGGAAAAAGCATGTCCGGCGTGACTGTGGCGACCACGATCAGGTCGATTTCTTCCGGACGAACTCCCTTCATCGCCAGCAGTTTCTTGGCGGCCTCGGTCCCCAAATGGGAAGACGCGACTCCCGGATCCGCAAAGTGCCTTTCGCGAATGCCGCTGCGAGAGCGAATCCATTCGTCGGTCGTGTCCACCATTTTTTCCATGTCCGCATTGGTGACGATGCGCGGCGGCACGTACCCGGCCACTCCGGTGATCTTCGCGGCAATCCGCTGGCTCATTAATCTCTCCGTTATCGTTGAAACCGTCCGCGATTGTATGCAATCCCGCGCTGTGGTGACAAGCAAAACACGCGCTGTGCGCCGGCGCTCGCTTCGGCCACGAAGTCTTCTCCTGCACGCGTATCCTGATGCATCATGGACGAATGACGCCTGCCGAGCAAACTCGATGGATCGTCGAACGGGCCCGCGCCGCCGGTTTCGATCTCTGCGGCGTCGCACCCGTTGCGCGAGAAAACTCTGATTCGGCACGCGGGCCCGCCGAAACCTCGGTCGAATCGTTCCCGGAACTCGACCGGCTCCCGGAGTGGCTCGCGCGCGGCTATGCCGGCGAGATGAGCTATCTCCACGATCCGCGCCGCTCCGATCCGCGCCGCGTTCTCGAAGGCGCCCGTAGCCTGATCGTCGTCGCGCTCAATTACAATTCGTCGCCGCAGTCCGCCGCTGTGCCCGCAAACGGCGATCCGGAATCGCCTCGCGGATGGATTTCTCGCTACGCCTGGGGCGACGACTACCACGACGTGCTCCAGCAGAAGTTGCAGGCGCTCATCTCCGAAATGCGCGCCCAATTCTCCGAGCCGTTCGCGGCGCGCGCCTACACCGACACGGGCCCCATCATCGAGCGCGTGGCCGCGAAATACGCTGGCCTCGGCTGGCTCGCAAAAAACACTTGCCTGATCAATTCGCAACTAGGTTCGTGGCTTTTTCTGGGTGTCATCGTCACAACGCTTGCTCTCGAGCCAACTCTCGCGCCGGGCGATCCGCCTCCGCCCGATCTTTGCGGCACGTGTACGCGCTGCCTCGATGCTTGTCCCACGCAGGCGTTCCCGGAGCCGTACGTTCTCGACGCGCGCCTTTGTATCTCTTACCTCACAATCGAGCTCCGCAGTGCCATCCCGGAAGACCTTCGCCCAGCCATGGGAAGCGCCATTATTGGCTGCGATATTTGCCAGGACGTGTGTCCCTGGAATCGCAAAGCGCCGGTGACTTCCATGGCCGCGTTTCAACCGAGGACGGCGCTCGAAAATGGAGGTTCGTTCGTTGCTCCGGAGATCGAGTGGCTCGCTTCGCTGTCGCAACAGGAATTCAGCGCCGCTTTCCGCGGCAGCGCTGCCAAGCGCGCGAAATGGCGCGGTGTGGTGCGCAACGCCTGCGTGGCCCTGGGAAATTCCGGCGTCACGCCGGATCGCGCCTCCCATCCGCGCATTATTCGATTGCTTGATCGCCTCGCTGCTTCCGAAGATTCGCTCATCTCTACCCACGCGCGATGGGCGCTCGCCCGACTTCCCCAGATTGGTGCTGCCGCGTCGCCGCCCGGCGCCGAAAATCTGCCGTCCAAATTTGAAACACACCGAAAAACGCAATAGACATCGAAACGCGCTTTTTGCGATACTTTCTCGTTCCAGTGGTGAACGGCTTTCCCTTCGGGAATGAGCCGATCCTAGTCAAAACTCAGGACTGAAATTCTATGAACCGAAGGAAAACAGTAATCGTTTGCGCGGCCGTCGTGATGATCGCGGCCTTCTCTGCTTCGTTGCTGTCTTCACGTGAGAAGCCGCCCGCCGCGCCTCAAAAGAGTGCGGCTCAGGCTCCCGAGCAAAGCGCCGTCGATCGCGGCCGCTACCTGGTGGAGAACGTCGCCATGTGCGAGGAATGCCACACGCCGCGCGACGCCGGCGGCAATCTCGACGAGTCCCGGCGGCTACAGGGCGCCCAGATCTGGATTATGCCCGTTCACGCGAATCCCAATTGGGCCATGAACGCGCCGGCTCTGGCGGGCTTTGGTGGATATAGCGACGAGCAGGGCGCGGCCGTCCTGGAAAAGGGATTGGGTCCAAACGGTGTACCTATTCGCCCGCCGATGCACATCTACCACATGAACCACGCCGATGCGCAAGCCATCATCGCGTACCTTCGCTCTTTGTCCAGCGCCTACCCTCAGTAGTCGCGTGAGCTACGGCAGCAGGCCGTACACGTCCAGCTCCGTCTGCGTCCCGACGTAGACCTTCCCGTTTGCGATCGTCGGAACCGCAAATTTCGCGGCGCTGCCCGCGTGGTCGGCAACGACCGGCGAAGAGCTGTACAGTTCCGTCACCAAGTTCGTCGCGTCGTAGGCGTGCAATATCGCAGGTCCGGCGGCTCCGCTTGCGGGAGGGCCGTAATTCGTTGAATCAATCGCCCATACGATTCCACCCGCGGACCCATGCGCCGAAACGGATGGTGTTGCGCCCGGAAACCCGAGAAATGTTCCGCTCGTCGAGCTTGGCGCCAGGCCCAGCGCGCCGTTGCTCACCGGGAACGCAACCAGGTTGTCGTTGCTGCCCCAGAAATACACGTTGTTGTTCCAGTAGGCCGGCATACTCCACAGTCCGCCGACCTCGGTTCGCAGCTCTTGGGCGATCTGCGTATCGCTCGCGCAGCCCGAGCAATAGTGCTTGTTGGCGGACGTCATCTGGTCCCGATCAATCACGTAGATCGTCCCCTGTTTTCCCGCCTGCACGAGTTCGTGAGGATGCCCGCCGGCCTGGTCGGGAAGCAGGAGAACTCCACCAGATCCTAAATCGGTATCGTTGTTGTCCAGCGTCGCCTGGTCGAATGGCGTGAAATAGTCCTCAAGAGAGAACGCGCTGCCCGTAAAGACGAGCTTCATGTTCGTGTCTCCCAGGTCGGTTGCCGGCGTGTGGCTCGTATCGAAATTTCCGTTGCCCGAGGCGATGTAGATGTTTCCGCTCGAATCCGCCGCAATGCCCGCTCCGGACATCCAAAATCCACCCATCCTTCCATTCGGCGATTCGTTGAAGGCCGCCTTCTGCGACAGCGTCGCGGCGTCGTACGCGAAGATCCAGCCGTGATACGGGCGGTTGTCGCAATCGGAGGCGTACGCCAAATAGACGATTCCATTGAGCAGAAGCAGCCCCGGGCGATTGGTGTGCATCAGCGGATCGAACGCAATCCCGGAAACGGTCGCGGTGATCGCTACCGGGGAGGAAGCCTTCTCGGCCCCGGTCGTGATGTCCAGCGCATGAAGCCGGTGAAAGAAGTTTCCGTTCTCTTTTGATTTTGATTCGACGTACATCGTCCCCGTGCTCGGATCGATCACCGGCGTGCTGGTCACGCCGATCTTAGGTTGTACATCGGAGCATGCGTTGTCCACGCTCGTATCGGTCGGCGTGGCCCCAGATCCGGCGCCGTGCGCCGCATCAACCAGATTCGCGTGCCACAGCGCAGCCATGTTCGCATCGGCGTCGAACGCGTACACGCTGTCGTTCTCCGTCGCCACGAAAACCACGTTGTGCGTGCCCTTTCCCGATATGGCCATATTGGGAACGTAGAGCGGCTGCGCGTAGATGTTGCCGTCCACCGGCTGCGAGAATTTCTTGCCGAAGCCCGCGGGAGCCGCAACCGCGGCCGGCGTGAGAATCGTTTCGCTCAGGTTCTGCCCCGTCCGCCCAATATCGTTGTGTTGCGTGAAGACGCCCGCGAACCCGCTGGCGTTTGTGGTGTGGTTCGTCACGCTCAGGATCGAAACGCCGGTGATTCCTCCGGACGCGGCCTTGATCGAAGCGAAGCCCGCGCTCTGCCCTCCACCCAGGGCCTTGGGTGTGACGTGTCCCGTCCCATCAACCGTCGCCACCGCGGTGTTCGAGGATGTCCACGTGGCGCTCGCCGTCAAATCTTGCGTGCTGCCGTCGTCGAAATGACCCGTGGCCGTGAGCGCCTGTGCTGCCCCGTTGTCTGCCATCACCGGATTCTGCGGGCTCACCACAAGCAACGCCAGATTCGGGGGAGGTGGAGGCGGAGGCGGTGGTCCCCCTCCGGACGAGCCCGAACCGCATCCGGCCACACATAATGTGGCGCAACAGATTAGAAATACGAGACTTAGGTGACACTGCCGTCCCGGAGAACCCACCATGCTCCAGCCTCCAATTACCGAATGTCGGTCATGGTAACACGCCAGCAATGTTGCAGCGATACCCTTGCCGCCTCAGAGGCACGCATGGCTCGCGCCACCATTCCCGACTCCCAGCGATTCTTCAATCGTCACCTGTCCTGGATGCAGTTCAACCAGCGGGTCCTCGAAGAGGCGCGCGATCCCGGCAATCCGCTGCTCGAGCGCGTAAAGTTTCTGGGCATCACCGCGAGCAACCTGGACGAATTCGTCGAAGTGCGCCTCGCCGGCTTGATGCAGCAAGTGGAGCACGGAAATAGCGAGCCGAGTGCTGACGGCCGCATTCCGGAGCAAGCGCTTGCCGACCTCACCTCGAAAATCCACGATTTCGTGGACGAGCAGTACGAATGCTGGCGCGACGATCTCGTTCCCGCGCTCGACGCCGAATCGGTTCGCGTTCTCGGACGCGGCGATCTGCGCCCCGAAGCTCGCGAGTACATCGAAAATTTCTACACGAAGTCGGTCGAACCTCTTCTCACGCCCGTGACCGTGGATCCCGCCCACCCGTTTCCCCATGTCTTGAACAAGGCGCTCTGCCTCGCCTTTCTGCTCCAGCGCAAGCGGCGCGGCTCGCAGGTTTATTTGGGAGTCGTCACCGTGCCGCGCGCTCTGCCCCGCCTGGTGCGCCTCCCTTCGTCCAAGGACAGCATCGAGTATGTCTTTCTGCATGACGTCGTTCACGCATTCGCCGAGCGGCTTTACCACGGCTACGAAATACTTTCCGCCGCCGCCTTTCGCGTCACGCGCAACAGCAACCTCTATCTCGAGGAAGAGGAGTCCCGCAGCATCCTGGAATCGGTGGACATGCAGCTTCACCGCCGCAGGAAGGGTTCGGCGGTGCGCCTGGAAATTGAGGCGGGTGCCAACCAGGAAATCGTCGACCGCCTGGAGGCGAATTTCCGTCTCTCGCCCGGCCAGGTCTATCGCGTGAACGGCCCCATCAACCTCTCGCGGCTCTTTCACCTGTACGACGCAGACTCCGCGGCCGGATTTGAAATACCGCGCCTTCGCGCCGCGCGAATTGAATCTCAAGCCCGGTTATTCATCCCTGTTGGAAGAAGTGCGAAAACGCAATATTCTTCTCCACCATCCTTACGATTCCTATGCCACGGTCGTGCGCTTCATCGAAAGCGCGGCGCAGGATCCCAATGTGCTTTCGATCAAGCAGACGCTCTATCGCACCAGCGAAAATTCGCCCATCGTCCGCGCCCTGATCGAAGCCGCCTCCAAGAAAGAAGTCGCCGTGGTGGTCGAACTGAAGGCGCGCTTCGACGAAGCCTCCAACATCCGTTGGGCGCGCAATCTTCAGGATGCCGGCGTGCAGGTTTTCCACGGTGTCGTCGGCCTGAAAACTCATTGCAAACTCGCGCTCGTCGCGCGCCGCGAAGCCGACGGACAGATTCGCCGCTACGCCCATCTCGGCACGGGCAATTACAATCCTTCGACCGCCCGCTTCTACACCGATCTGAGCCTGCTTTCCACCGACACGCGCCTCACCTCCGCCGTCCACCACGTGTTTAATTACCTGACGGCCCATTCCGAGAGGGCCGGATACGCTCCGCTTTTCGTGGCACCGCTGAATCTCGGCAAGAACTTCCTCAGCCTGATTGATCGCGAAACGTCTCACGCCAAGGCCGGGCGTCCCGGTTTCATCTTCGCGAAATTCAATTCGCTCCTCGACGAGAAAATCATTCAGGCGCTCTATCGCGCCTCGCGAGCCGGTGTGAAGATCGAGCTGATTGTCCGCGGCGCCTGCACCCTGCGGCCGGGAGTTCGCGGCCTCAGCAGCAATATTCGCGTTCGCAGCGTCATCGGCAGGTTTCTCGAGCACAGCCGCATCTTCATTTTCGGAAACGGCGGCGACACGGAAGTCTTTCTCGGCAGCGCCGATTGGATGCAGCGCAATATCTACGAGCGCGTCGAGGTGATCTTCCGTTTGAAGGACCCCGTGCTTTGCAACCAGATTTTCACCGAAGTGATCGCGCCCTATCTCGCCGATAACTTGAAGACCCGCATGCTGCTGCCCGACGGCGAATACGTCCGCCTCCACGAAACTCGCCGCTTCGCCAGCCTCCGCAATGGCCATCGCTTCAACGCCCAGGACTTCCTCATCGAATTCACCGAGGGCCGCCTCAATCTCGACTCCGTTCCCCCCGTCCCCGCCTTCCTCAGCCGGCTTCGTCCCACGCGCTCGACCCTCGCCGAATCCTCCGAGTAATTTCGCTCGCAACGGTTTCCGTAGGGGCGTAGCGCCGGACTACGCCCGGCTCCGATGCTTGGCAATGCGCTGCCCATCAATCGCTGGTGTTGTAGGGGCACGGCATGCCGTGCCCGGCGCAGATCCTTGGCACCATCTCGCCATTCAGCAATGCCGTTCCCCGCGCATGCGTTTGTCGGCCCGTTTCATCTCTGCCACCGCGGATTGCGCTTCAACGGCGATGTTCAGCCGCGGAGCGGCGATTGTAATTAGCCCGGCACAAAGCGCAGCGCAGTGCCGGGTCCGGACGGTGGAAGCCCCGGCCTTTAGGCCGGGGAATCGATCCTCGTAAGGCTCCCGGGCTTCAGCCCCGGGCCCTTCGAACCAACGCGACCGACCACCCGCGTTAGATTCGAAGTAATTCGCCGGCGACGGTCACGCTGTTCAGCCGCGGAGCGGCGATTGTAATTAGCCCGGCACGGAGCGCAGCGCAGTGCCGGGAAGAGGGCGAACGGAGCCTGTAGTCCCGGAGGGACGATTGAGGGAGTTTCAGAGTCCGTGTGGGAACTCAAGAATCTTTGCAGCTCGCGTCTTCACAGTTTGCGGAAAACGACGCAGCTAGCAATCCCACCAGCGGTCGAATCACGGTTTTCCCAGCGCCGGAGGCGCGACACATTTAAGCTCGACCCGCATTCCCTCTGTATAATCGCGAGCGATGGAAGACCGCATCGAACGCGCAATCAAATGGCTGTTCGCGCCTGAAACTGCGAATGAAAAGCACCCCGGACATCTCTGGCCGCGCTGGATCTTTCTGCGAGCCCTGGGAGTCTTCTACTTCTCTGCGTTCTATTCGCTTCTGTTTCAAATCAAGGGCCTCATCGGACCCGATGGCATTCTCCCTGCCGGGGATTTCCTGCAAGCTGTTTCCTCGGCGTTTCATCTCTGGCGGTTCTGGTTCGCGCCCACTCTTCTCTGGTTTGGTTCGAGCGACCATGCGCTGATGCTGGTGTGCTGGGTGGGAGCGATCGCATCGCTGTTGCTGGTGGCCAACGTCTGGCCGCGCGCCGCTCTCGCCGTGTCGTTCGTCTGCCTTCTTTCATTCGTCAGCGCGTCGCAGGATTTCTCCAGCTACCAATCGGACGGCATGATTCTCGAAGCGGGATTCATCAGCCTGTTTTTCGCGCCGCCGGGATTCTGGCCGGGCCTCGCCCGCGCGAATCCGCCGTCCCGCGTGAGCCTCTATCTCCTCCGCTGGGAATGGTTCTGCATCTATTTCGGATCGGGCGCCGGCAAGATGGCCGGCGGCGATCCTTCCTGGCGTAATTTCACCGCGATGGACGACTACTACCAGAACGGTCCTCTGCCCACCTGGATCGGTTGGTACGTGCAGCACCTTCCGCATTGGTTTCACGCCTCGGCCGTGTTCTATACGCTGGCGATCGAGCTCGTCCTCGTCCTGATGCTCTTTCTTCCGCGCCGTTTTCGCATCGCTCTTCTCTGCATCGTCACGCCGTTT
Source organism: uncultured Acidobacteriota bacterium (assembly GCA_963752925.1). GTDB lineage: Bacteria > Acidobacteriota > Terriglobia > Acidiferrales > UBA7541 > Palsa-295. The sequence continues at coordinate 29,000 of CAVVZY010000003.1, forward strand.
GAAATCTCGATCATCCTCACTGCCAACTATGCTTTTCTGAACTACCTAGTCCTCTTTCTCGGAGTCCTGTTGCTGGACGATCGCGTCATCGAATGGATCGTCCCGCACCGAATTCGAGCCTTAATCGACCGCAATCCCGCGCAAGCCTCCGCCTCGGAATCGCAATCGCTGAGTGCGCGGGCGCAGTGGCGCGCGATGCTTGCGCCCGTCCGCATGACCATCGCCGGAGTCTGCCTGGGATTGATTCTTTATTCCACCGGGGCGCAGCTTGTCTGGAAGGTCTTTCCGAGCGTTCCATTGCCGGAAAAGCCGGTTGAGATGCTCGCGCCCTTCCGTATCGCCGAGCGCTACGGGCTTTTTGAGACCATGACCCACCAGCGTTACGAAATCGAATTTCAGGGCTCGCCCGACGGAATCACGTGGACTCCGTATCCATTCCGGTACAAGCCGCAGGACGTTCGCCGGCCGCCCGGGATCTACGCGCCCTACCAGCCGCGATTCGAATGGAACCTGTGGTTCGCATCGCTCGGAAACTGGCGCCAGTACCGCTTCGTGCTCTTCACCGAAGAGCGGCTCGCGCTCAACGAGCCCGACGTGCTCTCTCTGTTCGCCGCCAATCCGTTTTCGGGCGCTCCGCCGAAGCAGGTTCGCGCGGTCATTTACCAATACTGGTTCACGGATCTGAAGACGAAGCGCGAACACGGAACCTGGTGGCGGCGCGAGTTGCTTGGCAATTACGCACCGGTGCTCGAGCGCGAGCAGGACGGCAAGATCGTCCTCCTCGATTTTGACACCGTCGAGACACCGCCCGAGTAGAGGTGTTCTCGTAGGGGCGTAGTCCGGCGCAAATTCTTGGCGACATGCTGCCCATCGACACGAACCGAGGACCGAGACGTTTTCGTAGGGATCCTGTCCGCCGCGGCGGGCTGCGCCCTCTTGCTTTGCTACTCACCCGCAATTCCGTTAGCCTATTCAGGAACCAACTAGCGCCACCATGAGACGCCAGCACACAACCGAGGAAACTGAACCCCGCGAACCCGAAGTCACCGCCGGAGAGGTGATCGCCTATCTCTCCAAGCTGCCGCAACCGGCCAGCATCCGCCAGATCGCGCACGGCATGGAATTGAAGCACAGCGGCCGGCGTTTTCTTCCGCGCGTAATCCAACAGCTCAAGCGCCGCGGTGATATCGAGGAAACCTACGGCGGCCGTTTCCGTCTCGCCGAACAAAAGTCCGCGCCAAAGCCCGCTTCTCGCCGAGCCGCGCGCGCCGCCGAAACCACTGCGGCAAGTTCCGGCGCGCCCGCGGCCGGATCGCCCCCCAAGCGCGCCCGCGACCCGAATCTGATCGCCGGGCGCATCGTCGCGCACCGCGATGGTTACGGCTTCCTCGTTCCGGACCATCCGATTCCGCGAGTGGATGGCGATCTTTTCATCGGTCGCGACAATCTGGACGACGCGATGAATGGCGATCACGTCCTCGCGCGCATCGAGCGGCGCCGCGCCGATGGCCGCGCGGAAGGCCGCGTGGTGCAAATCGTCGAGCGCGAACATCTGAGTATCGTTGGCCTGTTTCGCTACGGTCCGCACGGAAATAATGTTCTGCCCTACGACACGCGCATCCCCCACGAGGTTTCGATTCCTCCGGGCGACGAGTTGACTCCCGAGCTGCGCGAAAAGCTGGGCGCGGCTCCCAGAGGCGGACCGATCACGACCGGCCGCGCGCGCCTTCCGGAGCTCGACCGCGCGGTCGTCAATGTGGAAATCACGCGCTACCCGAAAGGCGGCCTCGCGCCCACGGGACGCGTGGTCGAAATCCTCGGCCGCCCGGGCGAGATCGGCGTGGACGTCGAAATCATTATCCGCAAGCATCACCTGCCGTTCGTTTTCGATTCCGAAGTGCTCGTTCAGGCGCGCGCCACGCAGCAACAAGTGGCGGAAACGGACCTGCGCGGGCGCCGCGATTTCCGCGATTTTCCCATCGTGACCATTGACGGAGAAACGGCGCGCGATTTCGACGACGCCGTGTACGTCCGGCCTCTGCCGAATGGCCACTTCGAGCTGCAGGTGCACATCGCGGACGTCGCGCACTACGTCGGGCGCGAGTCCGCGCTCGATCGCGAAGCGCGCTTGCGTGGCACTTCCGTCTATTTCCCGAACCGCGCGGTGCCCATGCTTCCGGAGGAGCTTTCCAACGGCATCTGTTCCCTGAATCCCCAGGTTGACCGCCTGGTGATGAGCGCGATCATGGAAATGGACGCGACCGGCAAAATGGTCGGCGCGGATTTTGCCTCCGGCGTCATTCGCTCCGCGGAGCGAATGACTTACACGAACGTCAACAAGGTGCTTGAGGGCGATCCGGAAATGAATCGCCGCTACGCGCCGCTGGTGGACGAATTCCGCCGCATGAAGGAGCTGGCGCTGCTGCTCAATCGTCGGCGCCACGACCGCGGCTCGATTGATTTCGATCTCCCGGAACCGATCATCGAATTCGACGAATCCGGACGCATGCAAAGCATCATCCGCAGCGAGCGCAATATCGCGCACCGCCTGATCGAGGAATTCATGCTCGCGGCCAACGAAGCCGTCGCGCAATATCTCGACCAGCGCGGCATCGCTTCGCTTCATCGCGTTCACGAAAAACCCGATCCGAAGCGCGTGCTCGAATTCGAGGAGCTCGCACAGGCATTCGGCTATTCCCTCGGCGTGGACGATCTCGCCGAGCGCCGCATCGCCGTGCGGCACGGTTTCGTGCGCCCCCAGGCGCGGGGCGGCGGCCATGGGCCCGGCCGCGGACGCATGCGTCCCATGAGTGTCACGCTGCCCGCCGCGGATGAAGTCGACATCCGCCCGCAGCACTACCAGCGGCTGACGGAGAAGATCGCCGGAAAGCCGGAGGAACGGATCCTTTCCTACCTGATGCTGCGGTCGCTCAAGCAGGCTCGTTACACGGGCGATCTGCTCGGCCATTTCGCGCTAGCGACGAAGGAGTACACGCATTTTACTTCGCCCATTCGCCGCTACCCGGACCTGATCGTTCATCGCGCGCTGAAATGGGCGCTGGAAAATCCAGCTGTCGCGCCGGTGCGGGCGCCGAATCCGAACGCGCGACCCGGCAAGGAAGAGACCGTCGCCATGCTGGGTCCTTATCGCCGCGTCGAGCTCGCTGCCACTGCGTCCGAAAGCTCGGAAGCGGAGCGCCGCGCCGAAGCCGCCGAGCGCGAGCTGATGGAATGGAAGACGGCGCAATTCATGGAAAGCCATCTCGGCGAGGAGTACGGCGCGTTGATCATCTCCGTGCAAAAATTCGGTTTCTTCGTCGAGCTGACCGAGATTTTCGTCGAGGGCCTCGTGAGCATTGACCGTCTTGAGGAATCAACCGGGCAGAGATGCGTGTTTCGCGAGCGCGATCACACGATCGTCACGGAGCCGCATCGCGGCACGCGCGGAGGCTCGTCCGCGAAGACGATTTTCAGGCTGGGCGATCGCGTGCGAGTGCGCGCCGAGCGAATCGATCCATTCCGGCATCGCGTCGAATTTTCGCTGATTTGACGCTCGCGAGAATTGTGTCCGCCCGTCATTCTGAGTGTATTCAGCCGCGGAGCGGCGATTGTAATTAGCCCGGCACGAAGCGCAGTGCCGGGTATCGTAACAGGAAAGAACGGCAAGTCCCGGAGGGACGGTTGAACGGCGCCAAACGCCGCGTCGCTTCGTCGGGGGACGCCTGAGAATTCTCTCCGAATGTTGTCGTATCGAGGAGCGTCATGAAACCCACTGTAGGACTAATTGGATTGGGGCTGATGGGCGGGCCGATGGGGAAAAATCTGCTGCGCGCGGGATTTCCCCTCGTCGTCTGGAATCGCACGAAGGGGAAGGCGGACGAACTGGTTCGCGAGGGCGCGAAGCTGGCCGCCGATCCACGCGGAGTGGCCGAACAGGCGGATGTGCTGATCACGATCGTCAGCGATCCGGCCGCTCTCGAAGAAGTTCTCTTCGGGGCGAAGGACGCGGCGAAAAGTTCCGGTGCGCTCGACGGACTGCGTCGCGGAAGCACGCTGATCGAATCGAGCACCGTGTCGCCGGAGCTGGCGCGGCGCGTGGCAAAAGCCTGTGCGGAACGAAGCGTGGATTTTCTCGACGCGCCCGTGACGGGCGGCACGTGGGGCGCGCAAAAGGGCGAGCTGGTTTTCATGATCGGCGGCAAGGCGGAAGTGCTCGAGCGCGTGAAGCCGGTGCTCGAAGCGGTCGGCAAGAAATTCCTGCTGCTCGGTCCGAACGGCGCGGGACAAACGGTGAAGCTCGGAATGAATCTGCTGCTGGCGCTGCAGGTGGACGCTTTCGCGGAGGCTCTTGCGCTGGTCACGTCGGCGGGAGTGCCGGCCGAGAAACTGATGGAGGTGCTGCAATCGAGCATGGCCCGCTCCGGCGTGCTCGACGTGAAAGCGCCGATGATGGTGAAAGGCGAATTCCCCGCCAGCTTTCCGCTGCGCCTGATGCACAAGGACGTGCGTCTGGCGCTCGAACTCGCCCGCGACCGAGGAGTGAAGTTGCCGTGTGGCGAGGCCGCGTATGCAACGTACTCGGCGGTGAAGAAAGCCGCGGACGCCGCGAACGAGGATCCCGATTTTTCCGCCGTCGCCCGATTTTGGAAGTAGGGGCGAGGGCGAGGGAAGAGAGCCTCGACGGCAGGCATGCTTTAGGAAGCGTCGGCTAGAATTCTCGCATTCTGAACAGACGCCCGCTCGGACCACTGTCGTTCAAGTCCAGAATGACTTCGCCTGGCGGGAACGGGATTTTTTCGTCTTCTAGCTGCTCGAACTCTTCGTCGTTCAGTTCGAATAGACGGTAGGCCCTCATCGGAGTAGGAGATGCTTTGATTCCCTTCTGTTTCGCGTGATGAAGTACGGATTCCGCCGCATAATATCACTGCATTAGTTAACCGGGTTGTCTATTCCCACGTCGTAAAGTCCCGCAGGAAACTGGATTTACGTGTCTCCGGCTTGGGGCGCGTATCCATAGTTGAATAGAGGAGACGACGCATCAAGGCCGAGCGCCTGTGGACTTTTCGGACGGCCGCACGACCGAGAGGGAGACGGTACGCGAGCCAAGAGGCCTTCTGGCGGCGCCGCAAGAATGTCGCTTCGCCGGACTCGCTCCGGGATCATCCAACTTTGCCGCAATCCCCAAAACGTACAGGTATTTTGGTCGCCTGTACTTTTCTTGTCCCTTCGTCCAGCTGCCAAAGAATTCTCCGCTTGCTAAGCTCACCCGGTGGTCCAAAGAACGGAGAATGAACATGACAAACGAAGTACAAAGCGACCCATTCGGCGGCAGGCCGGTGCAGGTCCAACTCATCCGCACAGGCACTCCGGAGCACGCCGCCATCATCGCGCAAGAGCTGCGCCTCCCACCGCAGGACGACCCTGCGCCTCCCGCTCAAACTGTGATCGAGCCATCGCGCCCACGGATCCGCCGAGCGCGGCGCACTCCCTCGCGAACCCGCGAACCTCAACCCACCTGCGATCGCCACGGTCGCAAATGCGCCATCTGCGCCGACCCCTATCGCGACGAAATTGAGGAACTCTTTCTCGACTGGCGTAGCCCCTCCGAAATTGCTGAGGAGCTTGGTATACATCTCCGCACCCTCTATCGCCATGCCCACGCCACAGGCCTCTACGCCAAACGCCAGGGAAGACTTCGCACAGTGCTCGACCGCATCTTGGAGAGCGTGGATGACGCCAATATCTCCGGCGATTGCATCATTCGCGCGGTCCGCGCCTATTCCTGCCTCGGGCGCGATAACCGATGGACCGAACCTCCCACCCGCCTGATCCATTCTTACGAGCCGCATCTCGTTTCCGCCAACGCCCCGATCGAAGTCGCCGCGAAAAGAAAGCCGCTCGCACCTGCGGCGCACCGCCGGCACAAAAAACGCGATCGCAAACCGCGCCGTCTAATCGACACAAAGGCGATTAGAAAATGACGATGCGACAAGCATCGTCATCCCGAGCGACCAGCGGGAGCCGAGGGATCTCTCCGTCCACACACATTGGTGCGTTTCTAATCGACACAAAGGCGATTAGAAAATGACCTATCTCATTGAAAACACGGCCTCGCGGCCAATCCTAATCGACACGGATTGGATAACTTGTGCAGCGGACGGAGCAATCGGAGCGGAAGGCAAAGTGAAATCGAGAGACGACTCATTCGGCGACGGGACGGTGGGGTAGCCGCGAGCGACGGCTATACGCGCGGATCTTTTTCGCGCGTGGTTGTGACAGCCTTCACGATTCCAAGGCCCGCGAGGACGATCGCGCCCACGACGATCCAGTGTGCAGGCATATGCATCAAGAAGGCGCCATAGGCGAGGCCGCCGATTAGAATCGCGAATCCAAGCGCGTAAAGTCCGAACGACATTGTATTTCCTCCGCAGTCCACAGACGGCGACTCTCACCTGAAAATTTGCGTTGCTCGCTGGCGTGGAGACAGTATGCGCGGAGGGGCTTCGGGCGTCTGTTCGATACAGGACACGTGGATCCGCGATCGCCGTTCGATGTGGGAACGCCGGTTCGATTGGCTGGGCGACATGCTCGCCGAGCCGGACGAAAAGGAGTAGAAGGCGCAGCGGCCGTTCGTGCGTCCGGAACGGGCGCTGGTTGAAATCCACCACTGGCGCGCGAAAAGCACCAGCGCAGCGAGGGTTTCGTGGCCGGAGGTACTGGCCCACGCGTCGGAACTGCGTGGGGCTGCGGGAGTTATCCGCCGGGGACGGACGGCTCGGATTGGCATTTGTCCTGCAAGAGTTAGCGTGAATTCGAAGGTCCGGGCCTGGTGCGCCGGAACGAATCCCGCCCTCCCCTGATGTTCCTCCGGGCGCTCGGTTAAGGGAGCTGACATGAAAGCATCTACCCTTTCGAAAATTTCGTTGGCGTTTGTTGCGTGTGTTGGGCTGGCTTGCGCGCCCGGTGTTGCGTTTGCGCAGCGCGGCGGTGGCGGGCACGGCGGCGGAGGCGGGTCTCATGGCGGAGGTGGTGGCGGCGGCTTTCACGGGGGTGGCGGTGGCGGAGGATTTCACGGAGGCGGTGGAGGCGCGCGCAGCAACGGATCATTTGGAGGCAGTGGTGGTGGGCGGGGCGGCGGATCGTTTGGAGGCGGACGCAGCGGCGGATTCGGAGGCTCGCGTGGAGGATCGTTTAGCGGCCCGCGAGGTGGGTCGTTTGGAGGACCGGGCGGAGGGGCGCGAGGTGGATCGTTTGGCGCGAGGGGCGGAAGCCGCGGCATGGGTCCGTCATCGAGCGCACGCGGATTTGGCGGCGGGTCAGCGAACCGGGGATTTGGGAGCGGCGCGGGCCGCTCGTCGGGTGCGCGTTCTGCGATCGCTGATGGTCAATGGCATTCGTTCGGTGGGCGCGGCGGAAATTCGTCGCGAGGCGGAGCACGTTCCGCGGTAGCCGATGGCGCGTGGCATTCATTTGGCGCTCGCGGCAATGGCAGTGCGGGCGGGACACTCGGCAGCCGCGGCGGTAATGTCGCCGGCGGATCGGGCGGCGGGTTCCGTTCATTTGGCCGATCCGGGAACGGTTCCGGCGCCGGTTCGAGCGCACGATCGTTCGGGTCGGGCGGGCGCGGATTTGGATCAGGCACGCACAGCTTCGGCTCGGGTACACGCGGATTCAGCTCGGGCGCAGGCTCGAATTTCGCCGGGCGATCCTCAGGGTTTGCGGGCCGCGGCGGCACGGGATTGTCGCTGGGCTCTCGATTCAATAGCGGATCGGCTTTCGGCAACGCGACATTTTCACGAAACGGATTTGGACGCGGCGGCTTCGGCGGCGGATTCAATCGGGGATTCGATCGCGATTTTGATCGAGGATTCGGCCGCGGATTCGGGCGTGGATTCGGATGCTGGGGCTGCGGCTTTGGCGGATTTGGATGGGGCTTCGGCTGGGGAGCCGGTTTAGGCTGGGGAGGATTTGGTTGGGGCGGCGGATGGGATCCGTGGTGGTGGGGACCGGGATGGGGCTTCGGCTGGAGTCCGGCTTACACGTGGTATGACCCGTGGTGGAACTGGCCGCCGCCTTACTACGCGTATCCCTACCCGATCGATTTCCCGGGATCCTGGGGCGCGCCGTACGATCCGCCGTACGACAACAATTACAACAACAACGAGAACAATTACAACCACGACAACAACGGGAACGACGATTCCCTCTACGGCCCGTACTCCAGCAACGGCTACACCGGCACGCATCAGAGCACACCGTTCGCGCTGGGAACTCCGGTTACGGATCCGGTCACCGCAAACGTCGCGATCTCGGCGCCGACGGTTCTCGTGTATCTGAAGGACGGAACGATGCTGGCGGCGAATGACTACTGGCTCGCGGACGGGCAGTTTCACTACACGGTGAAGTACGGCGGCGAGAACGTCATCGGGCTGGATCAGGTGGACGTGCAGAAGTCGATCGATGAGAACCTGAAGCACGGCGTGAAATTCACGCTGAAGGCGCGTCCGGCGATGGCGTCGGGTGGTGCAGCGGCCAAGCCGGCGACGCATCCGGCACCGAGGTCGATGCCGGTCGCTGCGTAAGGCCCTACGGCGTGGCGTTGGGCGGCAGGATGCGCAGCGGGAGATCGCGCACGGTGCGCAGGCCGGCGGTGGCGGCGAGGATGGCCGGAATCGCGTTGACGGCGACTGCGGCGGTGGCGATGTCGCCGTGCGTACCGCCGGGAATCGTGAGCATCAGATTCGGTTCGCCGCGCAGTTCGATCGTGTCGGCGGGCTGCTTCGCGCCGACGTACATCTGAAGCTCCATAAAAATCTTGTCTTCGCCCTCCCAAATGCCGCGCGCAATCTGATGAACGCCGGCGACCTGGCCCGGAGCGACTTCGAGGAACTCGGTCTTCACGGTTTCGGTGGCGATGACCGGCTCGATTGTTTCGGTGATCTCGTCGAGCGCGAAGCCGAGGCCGTCGGCGACCATGGCGATCGATTCCGGCAAGCCGTGATGCTTGATGACGTCCGCGGCGACCTGCACGCGAAATTCTTCCGGCGTCATTCCCGCGCCGATTTTCTTCTGCAGTGGCAGGCGGCGCTTGGAGGCGTCCACGATTCTAACGGCTTTGGCAAAGTCCACGCGCTGTGCCACGGCGGAGAGCACGAGGACGAGCTTGTCCATCACGAATCCGGGATTGATGCCCGTGCCGACCAGCGCGACGCCTTCTTCTTTGGCGGCGGCGTCGAGTTTCGCGGAAAGCTCCGGATGCTTGCGAAACGGGTAGGCGAGCTCCTCGCAGGTCGAGACGACACAGCAGCCCGCGGAGAGGCATTCGAGGAGTTCGTCCATCACGTTCGGGAGATACGAGGAGGTCGTGTGGACGACGACATCCACGGGCTTTGACAGCGCGCCCGCCGCGGTGGCGGAGACGGTGACGCCCCAGGGGGCGTCCTTTGCGCCGACGACTTCGCCGAGGTCGCGCCCCGCCTTCGCGGGGTCTTTGTCAACCGCGCCAACGATTTCAAGCGAGGCTTTGTGGCGCATCAGGCGGACGATCGAAGCGCCGATGGGACCTACGCCGAACTGCACCACACGAATCTTCTTTCGCACAGGACCATCCTTGGGCGGGAAATAGCACTCTAAAGTAGCAGAAAATGGAAAAGAGAAAATGAAAAAGGGAAGGCGGAAAGGAACGATCAAGGCGGATGGGCGTCATCCCACCAAGCACGTTTGCCGGGCATGACCCGCCAGCGAGCGGCGCGGCAAGCATGTCATGCCCCTACAAAGACGTTCTGTGCGCGCGGGAGTCCTTGGATAGATGTGACGAGGCACGCCAGAGCGAAGGCGCAAACGGAATCACCGCAGCGCGGCGGATCGCGTTAGAGGCGGGTGCGGGTGGCGCGGATGTACTCGCGCAGAGTGGAGATATTGGGGCCGTATGAGCCGACGCGGCCGGCATCCACGGGCAGGCCGAGGATTTCCGCCTGCTCGATGCTGAGACCTGCATCGTCGAGCTCGGCCAGGCTGTAGCCTTCCGCGGGCACGAGGCGGTTGCGGTGAGACCGATCGAGCGGGCGCGGCGGTCGCTGCATGCGCGAGCGCTTCATCACGATATCGAAGAAATCGTCCCAGTCCCGGCGGTTCCACATCGCGGTGTCCTCACTTCCCAGTGCGCCTTATATCACCGAATTGGATGCAGCAAAGGCCCTTTAGGTAGCATCAATTCTGGCACCCGGCTCGGATTGCCGCCGAGCCGAGAGCGCTCCAAATCCTACCCCCGGGGGCTGTGGAAAGTCGTGCCCCAATCGCGTATGTATCCATTGAGTTATCGCATCTTACGCACCGCGGGAGCGCGTGCGGAACACGCTCCGAATTAGCTGCTCGAGCCTCAGGGATCAAAGCGGTTCGGTTCCAGCGGCTAGCCGGCACGGCTAACGTGCGGCTTCGCTCAGGGTAGAAAGCCGCGACCTACAAAGCTTCGCGGTCGCCCGACGACCCGACAACTACTCCGGGCTGGCCGCGGCTGCTATACTTCATGCAGACTGCGGCTCCAATATATAGGCGTGGTGTTACGCGTTTGTTTGAATCGCGAGAAATCAGCATGAGCAACCCGGTCATCGTCGTTCACTATCACGAGCTGTGGCTCAAGGGCCGCAACCGTCGTTTTTTTCTGGGAAAACTGTTCACCGCGCTGCGGCAGAGTTTTCAGGGAATACCGGTCGAGCGGATCGAGCAGCCGGGCGACCGATTCATCGTCCGCCTGGGCGATGGGGCGCCGCTCGAGGAAGCGATCAAGCGCCTCGAGCGAATCCCGGGAGTCGCGTATTACGCCGTGGCACGCCCCGTCGAACGAAACATGGAGGCGCTGTGCGCGGCCGCGTGGGATGAAATCGAGCCGGTGCGATTCGAGGCGTTCGCCGTGCGCGCCAAGCGCAGCGATAAGACGTTTCCACATTCGACGATGGAGATCGAGTCCATCGTGGGGCGCTCCCTGCTCGACAAACTGCGCGAGCGAGGCCGCGACGTGCGGGTGCGCTTGAAGGATCCCGACGTGACCTGCCACATCGAAGTCACGCCGGGGCCGCTGCTGGTCTACGCGCGAAAAATTCCGGGCATGGGAGGCCTGCCGGCAAATACCGCGGGGCGAATGACGTGCCTGCTTTCGGGTGGATATGATTCCGCCGTGGCTGCGTACCATATGATGAAGCGCGGGGCGCACCTGAGCTTTGTGCATTTCTACGGCACGGGCGCGCAGCCGGGAGAGTCGTCACTGCACGTCGCGAGCGGTCTGGCGCGGGCGTTGACGCCCTATCAATTTCGCGCCAAGCTTTACCGCGTGGCGTTTGAAGCGATCCAGCGCGAGATCGTCCGCGCGGCGCCGGAAGGTGTTCGCATTCTGCTATACCGGCGGATGATGCTGCGGATCGCCGAAGCGTTCGCGCGGCGCGACCGCGCACTCGCGCTCGTTACCGGCGACAGCCTGGGACAGGTAGCGTCGCAGACGCTGCGCAATCTGGTTGCGGTGGACGCGGCTGCGCGGATGCCTGTGTTTCGCCCGCTGATCGGAACGGACAAAATGGAAATTATCGCGACGGCGAAAAAAATCGGGACGTACGAAATTTCGTCGGAGCCTTTCCACGATTGCTGCCCGGTTTTCATGCCGCGCACGCCAGAGCTCTCAGCCCGTCCGCAAGAACTCGACGAGGCCGAAGCAAATCTCGATGTTGCGTCGTTGATTACGCAGGGTGTGCAGGGCGCGACGCTGGAGAAGTTCGCCTTTACGGGCGGAAGAGTGGAGGCGAGCGAGCCGACCGCGATTGTGGGTGCGGATCAGAGGCGCGCGGCGATTGCGTAGCTGAAATCAGAAAGATTCACTGCAGAGATCGCAGAGTAGGAAGAGAGCAAGAAAGCCGGCTCCCACGTGAGCCGTTCGCTAGGTGGCGAGAGATTGAGCGGGAACTTCAGCGGCTAAAGCCGTCCGACCGCAGAGTGGCTATTGTCGCGGCTGAACAGATTGCGCAAGAAGGCAATGAAGAATGTCCTCAGGCGCTAAAGCGCAATGCGCGCAAGCCCTTGATGTCGGAGCTAAGGCTCCGACCCCCTAAACTGCACCCTTTTTCCGCAAGCTTTAGAGCCGCGACCCACAACGATCCTTCAATTTTCAGGGGAATACCCCAATTAGCGGTCGCGGCCGTAGCCGCCGCGGTCGCCGCGATCGCGTCCACCACCGCCGCCGCGTCCGCCGCCACCACCACCATGGCCGCCGCGCCCGCCACCTCCACCACCGCCGCCACTGTGGCCGCGCCCACCGCCACCGCCTGCACCTTCGCGTTGCGGACGCGCCTCATTCACGACCAGCGCGCGACCGAGAAATTCCTTTCCATTCAGAGCCGCGATGGCTTTATCGGCTTCCGCATCATCCTTGATCTCCGCGAAGCCAAACCCGCGCGGCTGGCCAGTGAAGCGATCGCGAAGCAGAGAGAGAGAATCGGGTTGCACGCCAGCTTCCGCAAACAGCGCCGCCACTTCCTCTTCCGTAGCCTTGAACGATAGATTACCCACGTACAGTTTCTTCACGTTGGTTCTCCTTGCGCCCCCCCGACTGCAAGCGGGCACCGACTGCGAGGCTGAAGAGGCAGGATCTCGGCCCGCAGGAGACCACCAACGCGACCGGCCCCCCCGGACTTAAGCGAGCACCCCAGCAACAGGCACATCTTGGTGCAACTGCCTGTTGCAGTCAAGCATGGCGGCGGACGGCGAGGACGAGCGCCGGAATCGATTCGAAACTAAGGATTGGCATGACGAGGATCGGCACCTCAGGTATCCGCCGGACACAAACATCTCCGGACGAAGGGATTCTTCCCGCGAGCGTGCGAGTCCCATCCGACATGGTGGTCGCAAGAGCACACACAGGATTACCTGTGCCACCAAACCCTTACGTGCGGTAGCTGGAATTGATGTGGATGTATTCGATGGTGAAGTCGCAGGTCCACACGCGGGCAGAGGCGCTGCCGGAATGCAGATCGACGCGGACCGGCACATGCTTCGCTAGCATTTTCTGGTGAACTTCGCGCTCGTCGAAGGGATGCTCGCAGCCGTGGCGGCAGACGGCGACACCCGCAATCGAAATATTCACGCGACGGGCATCGAATTTCACGCCGGAGCGGCCTGCGGCGGCGAGAATGCGCCCCCAATTTGGATCGGCGCCGGCGAAGGCCGTCTTCACCAGCGGAGAATTGGCGATCGTCTTGGCGATGCGGCGGGCGTCGCGCTCGGAAGCGGCGCCGCGAACTTCGATTTCGATGGTGCGCTGAGCGCCTTCGCCATCCTCGATGATCGCAAGCGCGAGCGATTTGCAGATGCTTTCGAGCGCGGCCTGGAAACTCCTGTAACCAGCGCCGGCTGCGCCCTTGATTTCCCGCGCTCCGGAGTGGCCGTTGGCAAGGACGGCGACGGTGTCGTTCGTGGAGGTATCGCCATCCACGGTGATGGAATTGAAGGTGCGCTGGACGGAAGCGCGCAAGGCGCGGTCGAGCAGCGCGGGCGCGATGGCCGCGTCCGTGGCGATGAATGCGAGCATGGTCGCCATGTTGGGCTCAATCATTCCCGAGCCCTTGGCGCAGCCGAGGAGGCGAACCTGTTTGCCGCCAACGCGGCATTTGGCGGCCGCCCATTTCGGGCGGGTGTCCGTGGTCATGATCGAGCGCGCAAATTCCTCGAACGCGCCGGGTTCGGCGCTGCGGGCGAGCACGACGTGCGGCACGGCGGCCAGGATTTTTTCCACGCGCAGAGGAGCGCCAATCACGCCTGTCGAGCAGACGAGAATCTGCGAAGGATCGATGCCGCCAAGTTCCGACGCGAAAGATTCGGTCGTGGCGATGGAGGCGGGATAGCCGTCCTCCTTCGTGCAACAGTTGGCATTTCCAGAATTCACAATGATGCCGCGCATCAGGCCGCGCGACTTGCGCAGGTGCTCGCGCGAGGCGATCACCGGCGCGGCCACAATCTGATTGGTGGTGAACATCGCGGCCGTGGTGGCCGGCGTATCGCTGACGAGGATGCCGAGGTCGAGCCGGGAACGCTTGAGGCCGCAATGGGTGGCCGCAAAAGTGAAGCCGGCGGGAATGTCCGAGGCGGAAAGGTGCGGGTTCAAGGCTTTTCCTCGAGCTTCGCGACTCGCGTAGTGAAATCCTCCAGCGCGGCGCGAACCGCACCGGGAGCCGTGCCTCCGGCGACACCGCGGCGCGCGAGCGCGGATTCGAGCGTAAGCACGGTGCTGAGGTCGCGGCCGAACGCGGGAGAAAATGCCGCGAGTTTTTCAAGCGGCATCTCACGGATCGATTTCCCTTCCTGCTCCGCCGCGCGCAGCGCCTTGCCGACAATTTCGTGCGCCTCGCGAAACGGAACGCCCTGCGCGGCAAGATAATCGGCGACTTCAGTGGCGACGAGCGCCGGGTCCTGTGATGCCTGGCGGAGGCGCGCCTCGCGGAATTTTGTGGCGGCCAAGGCTGCCGCGGCGATTTTCACCATGGCCAGCGCCTGATCGTGAGCCGCGAAAAGCGGTTCTTTATCCTCCTGCAAGTCGCGTTGATAACTCGAGGGCAGGCCCTTGCAGGTGGTGAGAAGCGCGAAGAGAGCGCCGTAGATGCGGCCCGTCTTACCGCGGATCAGCTCCCAGGCATCGGGATTTTTCTTTTGCGGCATGAGGCTGCTGCCCGTGGAGTATTCGTCGGGCAGCTCGATGAACGCGAATTCAGGCGAGGCGAACAGGATCATGTCCTCGGAGAGCCGCGAAAGGTGCATGGCGAGCGTGGCCAGCGCGAAAAGAGTTTCGAGCGCGAAGTCGCGATCGCTGACGGCGTCCAGGCTGTTGGCGGTGATGCGCGAAAATCCCAGATCGCGCGCGAGCGCCTTGCGGTCGAGCGGAAACGCACAACCGGCGAGCGCGCCGGAACCGAGCGGGCAAACGTCCGCGCTGGCCGCAGCGGCTGCCAGGCGTTCGGCGTCGCGATGAAAAGCTTCGCCGTGCGCGAGGAGCCAGTGCGAAAGCAGCAGCGGCTGGGCATGCTGCATGTGCGTGGTGCCCGGCATGGGAACGCCGAGATTTTGCTTGGCCTGGACGGCAATCGCACGGGCGAGCAAGCCGAGGGCGCTGCGAAGCTCGCGTGCGGCGTGCTTCACGTACATGCGGAATTCGGTCGCGACCATTTCGTTGCGGCTGCGGCCGGTGTGGAGCTTGGCGCCGAGCGGGCCGAGCCTTTCGATGAGCGCGGATTCGGCGAAATGGTGGACGTCTTCGGCCTTCGAAGCGTCGAGCCACGCGGCATCGGATTTCGCGCGTGCTTCGATCTCATCGAGCGCGGCAACGATGCGCTGGCCCTCTTCGTCGGTGAGGATTCCCGCAGCGGCGATGGCGCGGGCCCAGGCGCGGTCGAGCGCAAGCTCCTGGGGCAGCATCCGGCGATCGAACGCCCAGGAGCGCTCGAATTCGTAGAAGGAAGCGTCGGGGGCGCGCTCGAACATGCCGCCCCACATTTTCTGGCCGTCGGGAGCAGCGTCATCTCACCGCAG
Source organism: uncultured Acidobacteriota bacterium (assembly GCA_963752925.1). GTDB lineage: Bacteria > Acidobacteriota > Terriglobia > Acidiferrales > UBA7541 > Palsa-295. The sequence goes on from CAVVZY010000003.1 coordinate 44,561, forward strand.
CCTCGAGCGGAACGGTGATGGGCAGGGCGAAAAGATTGATGAATCCCTCGGCGTCCTTCGGGTTGTAGCCGGTCATACTGAAGCTCGCCAGACCCGGGCGGTAGAGCGAATAGGGCGAACGGCGCGAAATCGCGTTCAGGTTGCCCTTGAAGAGTGAGAGCCCGACGGAGCCGGTGACGCGGCGCTGCGAACTGGAAAAGAACGCATCGAGAGCCTCGCGCAGCGGAGTGAACCACATGCCGTAGTAAACCATTTCAGCGTAGCGCAGCGAGAGAATCTGCTGGTAGTGCAGCGTCTCGCGGTCCAGGCACAGCGATTCGAGCTCGCGATGCGCGGTGACGAGCAGAGTGCCGCCGGGCGTTTCATACGCGCCACGCGACTTCATGCCGACGAGACGGTTTTCGACGATGTCCATGCGGCCGACGCCATTGGCTGCGGCGATTTCGTTCAGTTGGTCGAGCAGCGCGAGCGGCGCGAGCTTTTCACCGTTGACGGACACAGGATTGCCGGCTTCGAAGCCGATCTCGACCTCAGTTGGTTTGTCCGGCGCCTTGGCGGGAGAGACGATCCATTGCCACATGTCCTCCGCGGGCGCGTTGGCGGGATCCTCGAGAACGCCGCCTTCGTGGCTCAAATGCCAGACGTTGCGGTCGCGGCTGTAGATGTTTTTTTTCGTCTGGTCCACGGGAATGTTGTGCGAGCGCGCGTATTCGATCGCTTCTTCCCGGGAGTTGATCTTCCATTCGCGCCACGGCGCGATGATTTCCAATTCGGGGCCGAGCGCTTTCGCCGCCAGCTCAAAACGGACCTGGTCGTTGCCTTTGCCCGTGCAGCCGTGGGCCAGCGCGTCCGCGCCGACTTTCTTGGCGATTTCGACTTGGCGCTTCGCGAGGAGCGGGCGGGCGAACGAAGTGCCCAGCAGATACTTGTGCTCGTACACAGCTCCGGCGCGGAGCGTGGGCCAGATGTAGCCGGTGATGAATTCCTCGCGCAGATCTTCGACGTACGCCGCGCTCGCTCCGGTGGCGAGGGCTTTCTTGCGCGCGGCCTCGAGATCCTCGCGCTGGCCGAGATCGCCGATCATGGCGATGACTTCGCAGCCGCCGTAGGTCTCCTTGAGCCACGGAATGATGATGGAGGTATCGAGGCCTCCGGAATACGCCAAAACAACCTTCTTGGGCAACGGATTCTCCTTAGGTGAGCAGCGTGTGCAGGATCGCCTTCTGGACGTGCAGGCGATTTTCCGCCTGATCGTAAATAATGGAGCGCGGGGAATCAATGACGCCTTCGGTGACCTCAAGACCGCGGTGGGCGGGCAGGCAGTGCAGGAAGACAGCGTCCGGCGCGGCTTGCGCGAAGAGCGCTTCGTTCACTTGATATGCCGCGAAAGTTTTTTCGCGCGCAACCGCTTCGGCTTCCTGGCCCATGCTCGCCCAGACGTCGGTGTAGACGGCCTGGGCTCCGGCGACGGCATCCTCGGGCGCGCGCAGGATTTCGATCTTGCCGCGAGTTTCGCGGGCGACGCGTTTGGATTCAGCGACGATGGTGGCGTCGGGCTCGTATCCCGCGGGCGTCGCAACGCGGATGTGCGCTCCGGCGCGGGCGCCGATGGTGAGGAGCGAGTGGCACATGTTGTTGCCGTCGCCGACGTACGCGAGTTTCAGGCCGCGCAATCCGCCGAAGCGTTCCTCGAGCGTGAAGAAATCCGCCAGCGCCTGGCAGGGATGATATTTATCCGAGAGCGCGTTGATCACGGGAACATTCGCGTTGGCAGCGAGTTCTTCAAGAGTTTCCTGCGCGAAGACGCGCGCGACGATTCCCTGCACCCAACGCTCGAGATTCTTGGCAATGTCGCGGACGGGCTCGCGCTCGCTGAGGCGCGCGGCAGTGTGATCGAGAAACGTGGATGTTCCGCCGAGATTGGCGATGCCGACCTCAAAGGTGACGCGCGTGCGCAGCGAGGGTTTCTCGAAGATCAGCACGAAGACGCTGCCGGCCAGCGCGGTCCGGTAGCGATCCGGGTGCGCCTTCATTTCCGTGGCGAGGCGGAAGAAATCGCGCAATTGCGCAGGACTCCACTCGGTTCCCGTGAGGAGATCCCTCTTCAGTGCAAGCGGTGAAGCGACGGCGTTCATATTCACCTCGTCGCAGCCAGGACCAGCGGCTGCGTCTGAGATTCCGATTTCGAGGCACCGGCGGCGAGCTTGTTCGAGGACTTATTCACGGACTTCGCCGCGCGGGCCAGGACGGTTTCGAACTTCTTGAGGAACTCAGCGACGTCGCGCTTACTGATCACGAACGGCGGAAGCAGGCGAAGGATGTGATCGTGCGTGCAATTGATCAGCAGCCCCCGTCGCAGTGCCTCGGCGACGAAAGGAGCGCCCTCGACAGAGAGGTCCAAGCCGAGAATCAGTCCCTCGCCACGCACCTCGCGGATGAAATCGAAACGGGATGCGAGCTTATCCAAGCCGGCGCGGAGTTCCGCGCCGCGCTCGCGGACATTGGCAAGGAGATTTTCCTCCTCGACGATGGTGAGAAATTCGAGCGCCGCCGCGCAGACCAGCGGGCCGCCGCCAAAAGTCGACCCGTGCATTCCGGGGCTCAGCGCGGATGCAAATTCCTCGTTGGCGATGAACGCGCCGAGCGGGAGGCCGCCCGCCAGGGGCTTCGCGACCGTGACGATATCCGGAAGCGAGCTAAACTTCTGGTACGCGAAGCGCCGGCCGGTGCGGCCCAGGCCGGATTGGATTTCATCGGCGATCAGCGCGGCGCCGTGCTGCGCGGTCAGCTGGCGCGCGCGATTCCAGAATTCTTCGCTGACGACGTGAACGCCGCCCTCGCCCTGAATTGGCTCGATGACCACGGCGCAAACCGTGTCATCGAACTTTGCGTCGAGGTCCGCCACGTCGTTGAACCGGACGAATTCAGCTCCGGGGACGAGGGGAGCGAACGGCTCGCGATATTTCGCCGTGTGCGTGATCGAAAGCGCCCCGAAGGTGCGGCCATGAAACGAGTTTTCGAGCGCGAGGAAGCGCGTCTTCAATCGAGCGCCGCTATCGGATTTCGCATGCGCGTAAGCTCGTGCGAGCTTCATCGCGCCTTCGACGGCCTCGCTGCCGCTGTTGGAGAAAAATACGCGGTCGAGGCCCGACCACTGCGCCAGCTTGCGCGCGAGCGGCGCCTGATAGGCATTGTGGAAAAGATTCGAAACGTGCGTGGCGCGGCCCGCTTCGCGGCGGATGACGCGGACCATCCGCGGATGGGCGTAACCCGTCGCGTTGACCGCGATTCCCGCCAGGAAATCGAGATACTCACGCCCCTGCGAATCGTAGAGACGGCAGCCGCGCCCGTGCGTGAAGACTTCCGGCGGGCGCCGATAGGTCTTCATCATGTAGCGCGCTTCGTCGGCGCGGATTTTCGGCGCGGAGAGGCGTTTCGCGGCCATCGGTTTCTTTTTGGCCATGGCTAATGCGCGGCTCCGTGCGCAGCTCGTGCGTTCGTGCGGATTACGGGCAGAACCCGCGTTCCGGGGCCGCGGCCTGCGCTGGCAGCGGCAAGCAGGGCGCGCGGTTTCGATCCGCCGACGATGCGGACTTCGGCAACGCCGCCGGCAAGGGCGCGCTTCGCGGCTTCGAGCTTCAGAATCATGCCGCCGGAAACTTTGTTCTTGCGGATGAGGTCTTCAATGTCGGTGCCGCGGAGCGCGCTCAACACTTTTTCGCCGTCGAGGACGCCTGCGACATCGGTGAGGAAGATCAAGCGATCGGCGCGTATGAATTCCGCGGCGGCCGCGGCCATGTGGTCGGCATTAATGTTGTAGAGTTCGCCATCGGCGCCCAGCCCCAGGCAGGAGGCCACGGGAACGATTCCCTCGCGCCAGAGCGAGCGCAGGAAATCCACATTCACTTCCGTAAGATAGCCGACAAACCCCAGGCTGCCTTCGCGATCCTCCACTTGCATCGGCTCCGCGAGGAAACAGGCGGCGTCGGCGGCGCTGATACCCACCGCCGGATATCCCGCGAGCGAAATAGCGCCGGCAAGTTTTTTGTTGAGCAGGCCGGCGAAAACCATGACGGCCGCATCGCGCGTATCGCGATCGGTGACGCGCAGACCGTTGATGAAGCGGCTGGTAATCCCCATGCGCGCCAGAGTGGCCGTGAAGATCCGGCCGCCGCCGTGAATTACCAGAAGTTCGTGGCCGGCGCGCGCGAGTTCCGTGATCTGACGCGCCAGCGTCTGCACGTCCTCATCGCGCTCGAGCAGCGCGCCTGCAACCTTGATGACCATCCTCATATCAATCCCGCCGTTTCGGGATACCCGCGCATCCCATTGAGATTTTGTACGGCCTGCCCCGCCGCACCCTTGCCGAGATTGTCGAGGCACGAAACGATCACCAGCCGCTCGCCGGAAGGATCGAGCGCGAAGCCGATGTCGCAAAAATTCGTGTGCGTCACATACTGCAGCTCCGGCAGAGATCCTGCCGGCATGATTCGAACCATTGGGCGCCCCGCGTAGAACTTGCGGTAGAGCGCTTCGACGTCTTCGATCTTGCGCGAAGGGCCGAGCCACACATAGAGGGTCGAAAGAATACCGCGATCCACCGGGAGAAGGTGCGTGGTAAATACAAAATTCTCCGAGGTGAGATCGAGATGGTCGGAAATCTCCGGCGTATGCCGATGCGTGAAGAGGTTGTAGGCGCGAAAATTCTCATTCACTTCGACGAAGTGCGTGTCGCGCTTCGGATCCTTGCCCGCGCCGGTGACGCCCGACTTGCAGTCGCAGACGATTCCGCGCGCAGTGTTGATCCAGCCTGCTTCGACGAGCGGCCGCAGCCCCAAGATCACTGAAGTTGGGTAGCACCCCGGATTTCCGACCACGCGCGCCTTGGGAAGCGCGTCCGCGTAGAGTTCCGGAAGCCCGTACACCGTCTCCGACAACGCTTTGGCGTCCGGCGCGGGAAGCTTGTACCACTTCGTGAAGGTCTCCGCCTTGCGGAAGCGGAATGCGCCGCTCAGGTCCACGATGCGCAGCGCAGGGTTCGCCGCGAGAAGCGCGGGAACAAGTTCCAGAGAAGCTTCGTGCGGAGTGGAAAGAAACGCGACTTCCGCGCCGCTGGTGGCGATGGCATCGACCGAAAGCGGCCGGCAGGGCGCGTCGCCCCAGCCGCGAAGCTGGGGGAAAAGATCGGTGAGGCAATGGACGTTCGCGTGGGGCTCACGGAGAAAGAACGTCGGTTTTTCGATTTGTGGGTGCCGCAGCAGGAGCCGGGCCAGCTCGTATCCCGCGTAGCCCGTTACCCCGACGACGGCGACCCGTGACGGGTCACTCATCGGAGCATTTCCTCCACGCGTTTCTGAACGGCGCTGCACGCGGTGCGCGAAGAACAGATGAGGAGTACGGTATCGTCGCCTGCGAGCGTGCCGGCGACTTCCTTCCAATGTTCGGCGTCGACTGCCGCAGCGAGCGGCTGCGCGCCGCTGGGAGGCGTTTTGAGAATGAGCATGTTCTGCGCCGGGCGCAGATCGAGCAGGAAATCTTTCAGGGCGCGCGCGAGAGTGGGTAGCGGCGAGGCCTCATCCGCCGTCGCGGAGGCGAGCGGGCGATAGCCCGAGGACGTCTTCACCAGGCGAAGCTCGCGCAGGTCGCGCGACAGAGTCGCCTGCGTGACGCGCACGCCGAGGTGCCCGAGCTGGCGGCGCAGCTCATCCTGGCTCGCCACGGGCTGGCCCGTGAGAACCTTCAAGATCTGCCCCTGCCGGAATCGTTTTTGTACGCCCATGTTCCTAGCATGCGTGAATATGCACGCGACTGCATAATCATACACGAGTGTGCCGGGCGGCTGTCAACAAATAATCTTCGGCGCGGACGAATGCGTGAACGAGCGCGGGAAGCTGGGAAGCACGACCGTGCTACGAATCGAAGCGGCGGGAGAAAGTGTAAGAAATGCGAGAATCGCGCAGATTCGATCGGGCTAGAACCAATCGCTGCGGTAGGCAATCCACCAACTCACAAAGCCAATAGGAATTGTCGCGACCAGCGCCCACCAGAGGGGCAAGAACAGATCGGCCACCACGCCTAAGACGACGAAAGCGGCCCAAAAGATCTTTTTCTCCATGACTTCATTCTAGACCACGTCCGCATTGTATTTTGACCAACGTGGAAACGATTCGCGAAACAGCTATCGGTGCGCCGCTCCAACATTGTGAGCAGGAGGGCGAATTGATCATGGAGCGAACTATCGGAGAAGCCAGGCGGCCGCAACGGCGGCGACTCCGAACTTGGCGAGCCATCCGAGCGAATGGGCGAGAACAATCAGTGGATGCAGTTTCACGAAGAGAGCGTTCGTCACCAGCAGCGGAACGGGCGCCATGAGCCAGCAAATGCTGACGAGCTCAAGCGACGAGCGATAGCCATGCAGTCCGAATACGACGTAGGCGCTCATGAACGCGGCACTTGTTAGGAATCCGAGTGCGATGGGATGCCCGTCACAAGAATGGGAAATACTGCGATTGGCTCTGAAATCCACCTGTTCGGTCTTCCGGCTTAACAGGCACTGACGAGATGATGATTCAAAGCTTCTGCGGCTGAGTCCAACGAATGCCCGGAGTTTTCGAAGTTAGACGGAAGTCCGTGCTGGTATGATGCCACCGGCTACGCGGTCGCTAAGTGGAAGCCAAGCTGAGGGAATGCGCATGTCCGAGACTCCTGAGGAACTGCTTCTCGCCAGACGCAAGCGCTTGATGGATGCCTACGAGCTGAGAAAGCCGGATCGCATCCCCATCCGGCTAAACTTTGGATACATGCTCGCCAAGTTAGGCGGAATTACCCACCGGGAGCTGGACAATAACCCCGAATTGGCGCAAGAGCTGCTGGAAAAGTGGGCTCTCTATTTCGCGCCTGACATGGCGACGGGCTTGGGTTCCTTCGTCTCCGCCATCAGCGTGATGTTGGGCGACCGGCAAACCCGATGGCCGGGCTATGGGTTGCCGGACAACATGCCCATGCAGTACGTCGAGGGCGAGTATATGAAGGCCGAGGACTACGACATCTTCCTCGACGACCCGACGAACTTTACTTTGCGGACTCTCCTGCCGCGAACGTACGAGAAGCTCGAGGGGCTTGCCAACCTGCCCCGGCTTTCCGTGCTGGTGACGGGCTATCCGGCATTCGGGGCACTGGCGATGGCACTCAACCATCCCGACTTGGCCGCATCCCTGCAAGCTCTTGCACGCGTGGCGAAATTCCAATCCGAAAGAATTCTGCAGATGCGAAAAGACACCGAGCGGATGGCCGCGCTCGGTTTTCCGGCGGGAATCGGATATGGGGTGGGAGCCTTCGGCTTAGCGCCGTTTGATTTCATGAGTGACACCCTGCGCGGCATGCGCGGCATCTTTTTGGACATGCACCGGCGTCCAGAGCAACTGCTGGCTGCGGAAGAGAAAGCGCGCCGCATCTGCGCCGAGGCAGCCATCGAGTCCTGCCGGCGAACGGGCGGGAAATTCGTGTTCATGCCTCTGCATCGGGGATCGGATGGGTTCATGTCCCTGAAGCAGTTCGAGCGGTTTTACTGGCCGCAACTGAAAGGGCTGGTAAACGACCTGGTGGATGCAGGACTCATACCGGCGGTCTTCTATGAGGGTGTATGGAATGAGCGGCTTCACTATCTCCGCGAATTGCCCAAGGGGAAGACCACCGGCCATTTCCAAAGCACGGACATTTCTAAGTTGAAGGAAATCGCCGGCGATGTGTTGTCAATCTCCGGCTGTTTTCCGGTGTCCCTTCTGCAAGTGGGGCCGGCGGAAACGGTTCGGGAGCAGACCAAGAAGTATTGCGAAATTCTTGGCCAGGACGGCGGTTTCATCATGGCCGCCAATTCCTCGATGGACGAATGCGATCCACGTCTCGTGAAAGTATGGGTGGACGCCACCCGGGAGTACGGGGTCTACTAGTCATCCCGGATGCAACGCAGGCGTATACCGTGCGATCTCCGGGGTTTTTCATTACAATTTGAACAGGCATGAATTTAGTCTAGAGACCGCGTTGATAATCGCTGTGACGAAAGTCACAGAGATCAAACGTACGGTTTGCGACGATCAGCTCGCTTGCAGTTTGCCGTTTCTTTTGGCGAACCGCCGAGTCACGTATTCACGGCGAGTCGGTATAGAATGCACGCCGTTTCCGAATCCAAGAAGGGTGGCTTGAATTCGTCACGCCAAAACGGAGGAAATGGCATGAGCACATTCGATCAGCAGGTGGATGCAGCCAAGCAATGGTTCGCGAGCCCCCGGTTCGCTGGCATCGTCCGCCTCTACTCTCCGCGTGAGGTGGCTGAACAACAGGGTACGATTTCCAACGACTACCCCGTTGCGCGACGGACAGCCGAGGAGTTCTACGCGCTTCTGCGCACGCTGTTCGAGCAGCGCAAGCAGATCACGACCTTCGGTCCCTATTCTCCGGGCCAGGCGGTTACGCTGAAACGGGTGGGGATACAGGGTGTCTACCTCGGCGGCTGGGCGACTTCCGCCAGGGGTTCGCTCTCAGAGGATCCAGGACCGGATCTGGCAAGCTACCCACTCAGCCAGGTGCCAGACGAGGCAGCCGGGCTGGTCCGAGCACTTCTCACCGCCGACAAGAACCAACACTTCGCTCGGATACGGATGAGCGAAGAAGAGCGCAAGGCGACTCCGGCAGTCGATTATCGACCTTTCATCATCGCCGACGCCGACACGGGCCACGGCGGGGATGCGCACGTGCGCAACCTGATCCGCCGCTTCGTGGAGGTTGGGGTTCCGGGCTACCATATCGAGGACCAGAAGCCCGGAGCGAAGAAGTGCGGACACCAGGCTGGTAAGGTGCTCGTCGCCCAGGACGAGCAGATCAGGCGTCTAAACACGGCGCGCCTGCAGCTTGACATCATGCGGGTCCCGGGCATCCTTGTGGCCCGAACCGATGCCGAAGCGGCGACGTTTCTCGAAAATCGTAGCGACGAGCGTGACCAGCCCGTCATCCTCGGCGCAACCAACATCGAGCTGCCAAGTTACCGCGTTGGCTATCTAGCCATTCTGAAGAAGCTGTTCGAATTGGGGGTCGAGGTCCGTGGACATCTTCTGTTCGCCGTGTCGGAGACCGAGTACCGGGCGACCTTTGCTTGGCTTGAGCGGGTCGGACTCATGTCGATGATCAGCGAGACCGCCCAGGGTCTCAAGCATTTGTCGGCAACGGAACTCGACGCCGCGCTCGAGAAGATCGACACGCGCTACGTGGAAATCTGGCAGACAGAAGCTGGGCTGAAGTCCTATGGGCAGGCGGTCGCCGACGTGATGAAGTCCCGCACGGACGAAGGCGAACGTTTCGACATGAACGTCGAGGAATGGCACGCGTTCTCAAAACGCGCTTCCTTCTACGAAGTGCGCGAGCGGGCGAAGTCCATGGGTATCCAGATCGTCTGGGATTGTGAGCTGCCCAAGACCCCGGAAGGTTTCTATCAAATCCAGAGCGGGATCGATTATGCCATCACCAGATCGCTGGCTGTGGCGCCCTTTGCGGACCTGTTGTGGATGGAGACCAAGACCGCGGACCTGGATGACGCCAGGAAGTTCGCGCATGCAATCCACGCAGAATATCCCGACAAGATGCTGGCGTACAATCTGTCGCCGTCGTTCAACTGGGACACCACGGGCATGAGCAACGAGGAAATGAAGCGGTTCCCGGAGGAACTCGGAAAGCTCGGGTTCGTCTTCAACTTCGTCACTTACGGTGGACACCAGATCGATGGCTTGGCCGCCGAGGAGTTCGCGACTGCCTTGAAGGAGGACGGGATGTTGGCGCTGGCGCGCCTGCAACGCAAGTTCAGGCTGCTGGAGTCTCCCTATCGGACGCCGCAGACGCTAGTGGGAGGACCACGGCTGGACGGCGCATTGATGGCTTCGTCGGGACGTACTGCGGCAACGAAGGCGATGGGCAAGGGATCGACACACTACCAGCATCTAGTTCAGACGGAAGTCCCCCCCAAGCTGCTGGAGGATTGGCTCGTGGAGTGGAGGAAGCACTGGGAGCATCCGGCGAAGATTCGGGTCGAGCTGCGTCCCCACACGGCCGGCTCGGAACTGTTGGAACTGAGCCTCCTCGACGAGTCCAGTAGTCAAAAACTCGCCAACATCATCTTCGCCACAGTCCAGGATCGTCGCGGGCGAAACTTGCTTTCGGTGCGCGATCAGAACACGATCGCGCCACTACGCAAGAAGCGAATGATGATGCTCGTCCAACTGTTTCTGATCCACCGCTATAAAGCTAGCGCCGTGCACTACCTCACCCCGACCGAGGATAACGAGTCCCAAACACAGAAGATGAAGAGTATGGGAATCTTCTCCGACGTTCAGACAGAAGTTGGGCAAATCATCGTCGCGGACGTCAACAAGCAGGTTGTTGACGAGCTGCTCAAGCCTGACCGGGCTGCTCTATTGGAGATGATTCGGAAATCATCGTCCCAGACGGCGCAGTCTCCGAGGGTAGCCCATCATCACTCGTGAGACGTTCCGTTCTCGCTGCTAAATCTCAGTACATCAGCACCACGCCCGCGGTGGCAGGAATCGAAACTCGACTTGACGCCACCGGCGTCGCTCACTTGGCCGTGTAACCCGGTAACCGAACATGCCCGGTTATCCGACGAACCACGAGCTAGTTGCGTGTGCCGGTGAAGGAAATCACAGCCCTATGTGACTAAGATCACATCGCGCGTTCGACAGAAAGATTAAAAGAGACGCAACGGAGGAAGTGAGCATTCAACAAGAGTCGTTGAGCAGGAGGGGACCGGAAGAATTAATATCGCCCCAAATGCTCCCCCACAAGACTCGACCGTTGAGGCGGCTTTCCTCCCGAGAGAGCACGACCTATGGCGGCCCCCACCCCGGGCCGCCTTTTTTTTCGCCTCAGAACAAATCAACTCCTGATAAACGCGGTTCTCGAACATCTCAAACACTGTCGGCCCTATCAGTTTGAATCACTTGTGCTCGCGAGCGATCGAATATAGCTGACCGTTTGCCAGATTTGCTCCGGCGTTTCCTGATCGTGGTAGGCGGGCATCCTGCCCCGGTTTGTACCCTTTCCCTTGTCCATGATGTAGAACAATTCGCCGTCGCTGAAGCCAGCTTGAACGGAGGAATCGCGCCAATTGTGCAAATTCATGCTCACATCCTTGGCCAGGACACCTTTCCCGTCGCCATTCTTGCCATGGCAGATAGCACAACCGGCATTTCTGTACAGCTCATGCCCCTCAGCAATCGATTCCGAGGTGGCGGGGAAAGGGTTCCTCTGACTGGCCGCTTCGGCGGGAATCTTGAATTCCGTTGGCCGATTGGTGCCGCAGCCGAAAAAACCGACGCTGATCATCGCATAGAATACGAGTTGTCCTCTCACCACGCATCCTCCCATTGTCGCGTGCTGCCACTGAGCCAATCAAAAAAGCCATTCTGCATTCGTTGGCGAGTTTATCGTTTTTTGATGGAGATTCGAGAATTTCGGGAGCATCCGTGGTGCCCGTGGGGTTTCTCTGCTCGTTAAGAGTTCTCAACGCCCGATTAACGCGGCGGTCTCAATGGATCGACGCAACTCGCAAACTGCCGGTCTATCTGCAATTAGGAAACGAACGAGCAGCCGACGCGGGTGCGGCCGCCGTCAATCCGAAGCGCATGCACTTTGCGCAGGACCACACGCACCGGAGGCAAAATCGGCACGTGCAACACGGCGTTGAATTGATTGGGGAGGTCTTCCACGTTGTCGAATTGCAGCGCCACGCCGCCGTAGCTCAGGTCAATCACCTTGGCGGTCTTCTGGCTGCCTTCGGTAAGGACGGCGTGAGCCTTGGTTCCGGCAAGCGACACGCGCTCCCATTTTCGATGCTCGCCATACTGCACGGGCGGAGGAACGATGGTGGGAGCCGGCGGTGGCGGAGCGGCGCTCCTGGGCGGCGCGGCAGTTTGAGGAATACTAGGCGGAGGAGCTGGCTGCGGAACAGGAGCCGCTTCGCGCGCAGCGGGCGGCTCGAGCGGAACCACGCGCGACGGCGCACGGCCGGAATGCTTCAATTCGTAAAGCCTCTTGTCCGCCAGACCCATCAAGGCGCTCTTCTGGTCGCCGTCCTGCGGATGAACGGCTACTCCGAAATCCAGCGTTACTCCGATCTCCAGCGCGAGCGGCCGCAGCTCATTTTCATATTGAGAGCGGACGCGCCTACAGAGCGTGACGGCTTGGTCGGAGTCGGTCTGCGGCAACAGCACAGCGAACTCGTCTCCGCCGATGCGAAAGGCGAAGTCGGAATTGCGCAAGGTCCCGCGCAGCGTCGCTGCGGCGATCTGCAGAACCTGATCGCCCTGCAGATGTCCGTGGCGATCGTTTACTTCCTTGAGCTTGTGCAGATCGAGAATGACGACCGCGAGCTGCTGCCCGTAACGTTTCGCGCGGTTTAGTTCCTTGTCGAAGTATTCGTCGAACAGACGGCGATTGTGCAGCCCCGTCAGAGCGTCAGTGGCGGCATTGACCTGCAGCTTCTTCAATTCGTCGTATTCGATGAGCACGGGAACGCGCAGAAGATTTGCGGCCGAAAGCACGTCCACCATCGCGGTCTTCAGCGAAATCTTTCTTCCCAGATGATCGGCAAGATCGCTGCGCCGCTTGAGGATGCGGATCCAGTATTCGTTGCTCTGTTCTTCGGTGACATCAATCTGCGCAACGGTGCGGAAGAACTGGCGCAGGAATTGTCCACGGACAGACTCGTTGAGACCTTCCAGGGTCTCCACAAGCAGGTCCAGGAACGAATCTTCGACCGGAGGCTGCAATGAGTAAGCTTCGCCTGACTGGGGCATCAATTGTTCCGAGATAGTACCGGCCTACCCTAAAATCAGGGGCACCTGCGGGGGCTATATGCTTATAGCACGGGGCAGTCCAATCGCGGCTGGAAGGCTCTGAATGGCCGTCCGTAACTTGCTGTAAAATAGGTAATTAAATAATTGCCGTAGTACGAGGGTGGGAGCACCGCTGCGTGGCGCGAAAAAGTGAAAACAGCTTCCACTTTAAGTGGGAATTGGCCCGGCGAAAGGGCGTTCTGGACAAGGGATAATCTTCAGCCAATCGGCTTTAGAAACTCAACGCCGATGAGGTACACGTCACCAGCTTCTTGCTGGCGCTTCACCTTAGCCTGAATCGGAGCCATTCCGGCCGGAACCAAGCCAGAGGAGGTGATGGACGGCGCGGGAATGGTCAGCGTAATGAACCCGTTGATTGTAAGTGGGCGCGGACTTGCCAAGAAAGCCCCTAAAGCACTTATATCCAGTGTCTTAGCGAGCTCCATGAACTGCTCGCCGTGGGCATCCTTGCCACGGATGAAAAGCGGTATCTGCAGATGGATCCGCAGGAAGCGCCGACGCTCGTGGTCTAGCTGCGGCACAGCTAGCCTCTGATGGACTGCATTTTCTCTTGCGCTCATTGGTACCCAAGTATTAGTACTCGATTGAACCGCAATTTCAATGCAAGTCCGTGATACCAAAACTGAATATATGTAACCGATGTTTTTATCAATAGTATACGAGTTTTCTCATAATGCGACTTTGCAGTTCGTGCATGGAAATATGCAAAATTTCGGTAATTGGTTTCCACGTATGTGCAAACGTGGAACGCATTTACCATTGACACCTTTTGCCGCCTTTGCGAGCATACAATTCCTCAAGCGGACCCCACTGAATTCTCTTTGTAATCAAGAGAGTGGTGTCTTTTCGCGCTTAGCACAGCCCGGGAGGCCGAATTGCCGAAGTCGATGACAGTGGAGAAGCAGGCGAGCCGCCAGGCAGGCTTTCAGCTCGTCGCCAGCCTGCTGGACGCTTTCGATCGCCCGCTCCTGGTCACGGACCGACGCGGACAGATTCTGTTCACAAACCTGCACGCACAAGATGCACTCCAGGCACAAGGTCTAGGCACCAAGCCCGAGTTGAATTTGTTTCAGGATGTTCTTCATGCCGATCGCAAGGAAATTCTGAGCCAACTGGAAAGCGGCGAGCAGGAAGTCTATCTTCCGCTGGAATCGTCCGATGGCAAGACGCGGGCACGCGTCCGCTGGCTGCCGGAACCCGACTGGCTCGCCGTGTTTATAGAGCCATCTCCCGCCGAACCTGCCGCCGACCACGCGGAAATGCGTCAGAAGGTGCAGGACCTTATCCAGGAGAGGGAAATCACGTACCGGAATCTCCTGGCCGCTTACCTGCGTCTCCAGGAGGCGAACCGGCAAAAGACGGTATTTCTTGCGTCCGCCGCGCACGAACTTAAAACGCCGCTGGCCGTGATGAAGGGCTACTACGAACTGTTGCTTTCAGGCTCGCTCGGAAAGCTCAGCGAAAAGCAGCGCGAAATTCTGCGCGAATCGAAGGAAAGCTGCGACCGGCTGGTGCGCCTGGTGTCCATGTTCCTGAATTATTCGGCGCTCGAGAGCGGCAAGCTCGTACTGCAGTTCCATGAAAACGATCTGCGGGATTGTGTCAACGATCTGGTGGGCCGCTGGCAGGATGCGTTCCAGCGCGCCGAGGTCCGCCTGGATGTCACTATCCACCCGGAACTGCCGCTCTTCCGGTTCGACTATCAGAAGGTCCAGCAGTGTATTGTGAACTTGATCGATAACGCGCTAAAGCACACACCGGCGGGAGGCCGCGTAGCCTTGCGGGCCGAGCCGCATTTCTGGGAACGGCGGCTAGCCGAGGGCTCTCCGCTGGAAGAGCGGCGCCGAGGTACCGCCCAGCGCCCGAACAGCGTGCTGATCACAGTCACGGACACAGGCGCGGGAATCGCAGCCGAGTTTCATCAGGAGATCTTCGAGGAGTTTGTGCGTGTGGATCCATCTTCGTCGGGAATGGGTTTAGGTCTGGCGATCACAAAACGATTAATTCAGGCACATCGCGGGAAAGTTTGGGTGGATAGTGAGATGGGTCGCGGAAGTTCGTTTTCCTTCCTGTTACCCATCTACGTCGAATAAGTAGGAGTGGCGACATCTCGCTCCCTAGGATAGATAACCGATGGCGACTAAAGAGAAGATCAAAGAAAAGATCATGGTCGTGGACGACGAGCCGAGCATCCGGAAGTATCTCCGGACCCTGCTCGAACTGGATGGATTCGAAGTCGAGACGCTGCCCAGCGGCAAGGAAGCCCTGCAGCGTATCGGTGAAGGCGAGCGGCCGGACTTCATCATTCTCGACGTGCTGATGCCCGAAATGGACGGGCTGGAGACGCTGCGGCAATTGATGCAGGTGGACCGCGGGCTCAACGTCATCATGCTCTCGTGCATGAATGAAGTGACCACGGTCGTCGAGGCGATCCGGGTCGGCGCGCTCGATTACCTGACGAAACCGTTTGAAAAGCCGGAACTCGATGCCGCCTTCCTGAAGTGCAAGCAGAAGCAGCAGCTCCGTTCGGAAAACCAGGCCCTGCGGGAATACTGCGAGGCTATCACGGAAGACATCTCCTTCCTGGCCGCCAGCCCGCAAATGATCAAGATCCGGCAGCAGATCTTGCAGATCGCGCCGGTGGACGTGCCGATCTTCATCAGCGGCGAAAGCGGCGTCGGCAAGGAAGTCGTCGCGCGCATGGTCCATCTCCGCTCGAAGCGCCAGCACCAGGCGTTCATCAAGGTGAACTGCGCCGCGCTTCCCGGCGAACTGCTGGAATCGGAGCTCTTCGGCTACGAGCAGGGCGCTTTCACGGGCGCTGTCCGCGCGAAGCCCGGCAAGTTCGAGCTCGCGAACAAAGGCACGATCTTCCTCGATGAAATTGCGGAAATGAGCCCGCATCTACAGGCCAAACTCCTGCACGTATTGCAGGATGGCCAGTATTCGCGCCTGGGCGCGCGAGCGGCGATCAATGTGGATGTTCGCGTCCTCGCCGCGACGAATATGGACGTCAAGGAAGCCATGCGCACCGGCCGCTTCCGCGAGGACCTTTATTACCGTTTGAACGTGCTCTCGCTTCATATTCCGCCGCTGCGGGAGCGCACCTCGGAGATTCCGCTTTTGTTCCGGCACTTTCTCGTCAAGTACAGCGAGAAATACCAGAAGGTGGCGCCCGATCCTTCCAAGAGCCTGCTGGAAGCGGCGCTGCGCTATCCGTGGCCCGGCAACCTGCGCGAACTCGAGAACTTCGTGAAACGCTACGTGATTCTCGAAGACGACGAAGGCAGCTTCCGCGAGCTTCTGGAGATGACCGGTCAACAGCAGCGCGTCGCTCCCCGCGCCGAAGCACCCGCGCCGAAGGAACAGGGACTCAAGGCGCTCGTGCGCGGCTTGAAGGACGAAGCGGAAATGGAAGCCATCGCCGACGCGCTTGAGAAGACGAACTGGTGCCGCAAGGACGCGGCGCGCATGCTGGGAATCAGCTACAAGGCCTTGCTATACAAAATGCGCCAGTTCAATCTCGACTCGGGCCGGGGCTCGCGCTCGGCAGCCGCGAAGGAAGCGGCGAAAGCGGCCGCAGCGGCCAAAGAAGCCGCGGCGAAATCAGCAGAGCCGGCTGAGGTACCCCAGGAAGTGGCCCCCGCGGGTCCGGGCGTTCGCACTTCGTAGCAACGCTCGGATCGCTCGCGCGAACTGTCGAATCCTCGCACTGATCGGCGCAGCGAGCCGCGCGGCTCGTTCTCATCGCGTGATTCCTCTGTTTCTCCCGGACGCGTGCGCGTCCGCGAGTGCAGCAATCCGCGTGGCGTACCTGAATCCCCTCCAAAAGTTTAGTGAGTCTTGGGTGGGTGCGTAGTCCTAGGCCCCTGCAAAGAGTTGCATAAGTAGAGCACAACCATCGAAATAGCACTACCCATCCCGCTCTTGCGTGGTCTAGTATTCGTGACCGAAACAGGCTGCACGCGAATATCTGTCGCGTGTGAATTGGGTGGTCATCGCCGCTCAATCAAAATTACGAGTATCCTTTGTTGTTTACAAAGGAGTTGTTGATCGCGTCTGCGTTCGGTCGTGGAAACACTTGCGCCAGAATGCGAAGGGCCTCAATCAGGGCCGGCTTTGCTGAGGCACGCGGCCTTTGGAAGAGGGATTGCTGAACCTGTTTGCAGTGAATGCGTTAGAGTTCAATCCAGTCCTGGGGGAGCATCGGGAATGACAGAACGTCGCTTGGCTCGGCGGTACGATCTATCTCTACCTGTCAACATCCGCATGCCCATCAACCGAGAGCCCCGCTCACACAGCGGCCAGACCCGGGACATCTCCACGCGCGGCGTGTACTTCATGATGCAGGACGATCTGCCTCCCGGCTCCGAAGTGGATTTTACGCTGACGCTGCCCGCCGAAATCACGCGCGGTTCGGAGGTCTTCGTCCGCGCTCACGGACGAGTCATTCGAGTGGACAAGCGCTCGGACGACAATCACGAGACGATTGGCGTCGCTGCCGTGATCGAGCGCTACGACATCGTCCGCGGCGAAGGTTCTCGCGTCTAGTCCGGCGATCGCGCGATGAGCCGGCCGAGTCAACGCTCTGCACGCCTCATGTCACTTTCAATTTCCCGCGCGACCGTGTTTCTCAACTTTCGTTTAATGTCTTAGAAGCGAGCGCTGCCAGTATGGTACTGGCCTCGCGATACGCCCGGACGACGGTTGTGGGCGACCGCTGTGGAAATCTTCGGATAACTCGCACGGCCTCGCTGGGAACGCCCGTTCCCTAAAGTGCCAAGTATTTACAGTCGCACGGCCGCAAAACTCGAACATCTGTGCCAGTTCCGGAGCGCAGGTCCCCGCGTCGCCTGAAAGCAAAACCCCGTAGAATCACGCTCATAGAGAGATTCCTGGCGATTAGTGGGAATTCACCGACTATTCCGCGAAGTGTGGCGTTTGGCGTCCGGGGTGCAAAGTACCTTGCGGGAGAATTCCAGGCAGCGCATTTCGGCCTGCGATCTTAATGTCATCTGCAGCCTCACTCAAGCCTGAGCCACCCATAAATACAGCCGAATTGCCGCCCGACCACATCTATTTTGGTCCGTCGGAGGCGATGCAGTCCGTCCGGCAGAAGGTCGAACGGGCTGCGGGCCTCAACGTTCCTATTCTGATTCTGGGCGAAAGCGGGACCGGGAAAGAGGTTCTGGCGCACTTCATCCATAACTCCTCTCCCTGGCACGGCGGACCCTTTGTGAAAGTCAATTGCCCGGCGATTCCGGGCACGCTGATCGAGAGCGAACTTTTTGGATTTCAGAAGGGCGCTTTCACCGGCGCTAATGCCACGAAGCCCGGCCGCATGGAAATGGCCCAGGGCGGCACGCTGTTCATGGACGAAATCGCGGAGCTCGATTCAAGCTTGCAGGCGAAATTGCTCCACGTCCTCCAGGACGGTCATTTCACGCGTATCGGTGATCACGAAGAGAAGCGCATGGACGCGCGAGTCGTCTGCGCGACGAACCGGAATCTCGCGCGCGAAATCGAAAGCGGCGGATTCCGCGCCGACCTTTTCTATCGCATCAACGTGATCAGCATCACTCTTCCGTCGCTTCGCGAGCGCCGCGACGACATTCCGTACCTCGTGGAATACCTGCGCGTGCAGTTCAATCGCCGCTTTCAGCGCGAGGCTGCTCCACTTTCCAAAGAGACGCTCCACCTGCTGAAACAGCGTGATTGGCCGGGCAACGTGCGAGAACTCGAAAACTGCATGGCGCGCTACGTGGTCCTGGGTTCCGAAGAGACGTTTTACTCCGAGCGCACGGAGAGGGCGCCGGTCCACTTTACCTACGAGACGAACGAAGACGGCAATATCCCTCTCAAGCGAATCGCCCAGCAAGTCACACGGCGAATGGAGCGCGACGTCATCTTGAAAGTTCTGCAGGCCAATCATTGGAACCGGCGCAGAACAGCCGAAGTGCTGAAAATCAGCTACCGCGCCCTGCTGTATAAGGTCCGGCAAGCTGGCCTGCCTGCCAAGCGCCCCCGACGCAAGCCGGACGCGGGACCCGAGTTCCCCGCGAGTTCTTCGCTCGAAGCCGATTGAGCCTCGAGCGAGGCGGTTTCCCCCGATCGGCAATCGAGTACTCCCCTACCATTTCACCCGTGTCTGGTATGAAATCACTGGTTCCGTGCGGCTTGCCCCTGCGCGTCAATTCGGCTAGCCTAAATTCAGGATGGCCAAAGCAAACGCTAAATCCAATCTGAAAGTTTGTCTGCTCTCCCCGCATCCGATGGTTCTGGATGAATTCCATCGTTTGCTCGAGGATTCGGGCTTTCAGATCACATCCAAACAGCTCGACTCAATGCTGGCGCCGGATCTGCGGAATCTCGATGTTCCGAAGGCGTCGGTGTACGTGGTGGACGCTCATGCCGCGCGCCAGGCTACCGGAGCGCTGCTCGGCAATATCCTCGATCGGTTCGCGACTGCGCGACTCCTGGTCGTTGGGGACAATATGAAGGAAGCCGACAGTTTCGCCCTCCTTCGCCAGGGCGCCAAGGGGATCATGAGCTACGCCGAAGCCAGAGAACAGCTTCCCCGCGCGCTGCCGCAAATCGCCGCCGGGGGCATATGGGTATCGCGCCCCGTGCTTTCGCGATTCGTGGACTCCATCCTGACCAGCACGCAGGGACGCCGGTTGCGCGTGGACTCCCCGAACGAACTCAGCCGGCGCGAACAAGAGGTGCTTGCCGGCCTGCTCGAAAATCTCGCCAACAAGGAAGTGGCAGAGCGTCTTCACATTTCCGAGCGCACCGTGAAGTTTCACGTCTCAAACCTGCTTGCCAAATTCGGCGTGCGCCGACGGGCCGACCTGATTCTCCTTTGCTACCAGCGCCGCGGCGCCGCCTAGTACGCTTCGTTTTCTCTGTACTCTCTCCGTGCCTCGCTCTGCTCCCTGTAGGAAACCTCGGATGGCCTTCTTTCGCCAAGGCGTCTTTGCCAGGTGCGACAGGCTGCGTACCCACGAAACGGATACTGATGGACGCGCGAGGAATGTGGAGTGCGGCGGAGGCCAGCCGGGCGCTAGCTGAATGGGTGCGCGACGCCTTAGGTTCTTCTCCTCGCCTGGTTTTTCCCCCAGCTGAAAATGTGAACCTTCTTCGTTCGCTGCTATAATTCCATCGCTTCATTTTCGGAATCACCCCGAGCCGCATGGCGACTTTTTCCATTGAGAACTTCGGCTGCCGCGCCACGGAAGCAGACGCGGCCGCGCTTCGCCGCGAACTGCTCGCGGGCGGCCTGACGCTGGCCTGCGACCACGCCTCAGCTGACGTCGTCGTGTTGAATACCTGCACGGTCACGGCCGCGGCGGATTCGCAGGCGCGCGAAGCGGTGCGAAAAATTCACCGCGTAAATCCCGGCGCGCGGATCGTCGTCACCGGCTGCTACGCGCAACGCGCGCCCGAGGAACTTGCTGCAATAAAGGGCGTGGCCTGGGTCGTCGGGAATTCGCATCAGGCGGAAATCCCGGGAATCGTGCGCGGATTCGCGTCGCGCCCGGGAATCGCGGATTTCGTCCCCGCGGCAGCGCTGGATGACGATGCCATGTCCCTCGCACGCGGGGCGGCGAAAATCTTGACCGGCGACATTTTCGCGCAATCCACGGTGCAGATTGCGCCTGCCGCGCTGATGGCGGGCGACCGCACGCGGCCCATCCTGAAAATTCAGGACGGCTGCAACAATCGCTGTTCGTACTGCGTGATTCCGTTTGTGCGCGGGCGCAGCCGCAGCCTGCCACCGGATGAAGTCATCGCGGAAGTGCGCGCGCTCATGGGCGTGGGGGCGAAAGAAATTGTCCTCAGCGGCATCAACCTCGGAAGCTATGGCCGGGATCTCGCTCCACGCGCTGCCCTCGGCGAAGTCGTCCGGCGAATCCTGGGCGAAACCGATCTCGATCAACTTCGTTTCAGCTCGATCGAGCCGCAGGACGTCACCGAAGATTTTGTCGCGCTGGTGGCTTCCTCCGATCGCCTCGCGCGGCATTTCCATATCCCGTTGCAATCAGGCTCCGACCGCATCCTGCGCGCCATGCACCGCTGGTATCGCTCCGGGCATTATGCCGAGCGCGTGAAACTCATCCGCCGCCTGCTGCCCGATGCGGCCATCGGTGCCGACGTAATTGTCGGGTTTCCGGGCGAGACCGACACGGATTTCCGCTCGACCGTTGAATTCATCGAGCGCCTGCCGTTTACCTACCTGCACGTGTTTTCGTTTTCCGAGCGTCCGGGAACTGCGGCGGCGTCACTCGGGGATGCCGTACCGTTGCAAACGATTCGCGAGCGCGCCCGCGCGCTGCGGGATCTCGCGCAACAGAAGTCCGATGCATTCCGCGCCGCGCAGGCAGGCTTCACAGTGCGCGCGCTAACTCTGGCCCGCGGCGGCGAAGGCTGGACCGAAGCGCTGACGGGGAATTATCTGAAGGCACGCATTCCAGGACGCCATCCCGCGAACGAATGGCACCAGGCGTCGGTAGTCTAGGGGGGCTTGTCATTCCGAAGTCACGACGCCGTTCCGTCGGGCGAGGAATCTCTCTTCGTGTGAAGCGTTCGCCGAGCGGTCAGCCGAAGAGAGATCCCTCATCCGCCGCGGCGTATTCCGGATGACACATCAAGATGGTGTCGGGTCGAGGCTAGCTTTCGAAAATAACCTGGGCGAGCGCCAGATTTCCGCTGTGCGTAATCGAAAGCGAGATATTCTTCACGCCGAGACCGTCGGCAATCTGGCGCGCGGCGCCGGCCAGCTGCAGCGTCGGTTTTCCGCTCGGCTGTCGCGCCACTTCGATGTCGCGCCAGCGAACGCCGCGGCTCCAGCCGGTTCCGAGCGCCTTCATGGCCGCTTCTTTTGCGGCGAACCGCGCGGCGTAGCGCTCGAATCTGTTTTTGTGCTGCTCGCAGTAAGATACTTCGGCGGGCGTGAATAGCCGCTCGAGGAACGGCGCGCCGTGGCGCTTGATGGCCGCCTCGATGCGGTCGATTTCGGCGATGTCGAGCCCTAGTCCGACGATCATTTGCCCTCGGCTTCGGTCTTGGCCTTGGTGGCACAGACAATCCTGTCTGTGCGGTTTTGCCCGGTGATTATATCTGACGTTCGGACTGGAATCGCTCGAGTGCCTTTAATCGCGACAAAGAAAAAGTCTGTCGCCGTCGCTCACGGCGAATGGAAGTTGCGCCGCGCCGTGGGCCTGCAAATCCTCGAAGCCCCAGCGCTAGCCAAGCTCGATTGGCTAGTTCACGGATTCAGCACGCGCCCCGGCGGCGCAAGCGAACTCGCCTCAGCCGGCCGCGGGCCAAGAGCCAAGCACGAGCGCGTCCTGAATCTCGGCTTCACCGACTGGGATACCCGCGCGCGCGTGCTCGAAAATCGCAGAAAATTCTATCGCGCGATCGGCGCGGAAAAATTGCGCCCCGTCACGCTGCGCCAAATTCACTCCGACGTCGCGCACCGCGTGGATGCATCAAACGCCGCCGCGAAGGACGCGCCCCAAGGCGACGCGCTCTTCACCCGCGAACTCGGCCTGCTGCTCGTGGTGCAGACCGCGGACTGCATTCCCATCCTTCTCGCCGATCCGAAGCGCCACGCCATCGCCGCAATTCACGCCGGATGGCGCGGCACTCTCAAGCGCATCGCCGCAAAAACTCTCGGGCGCATGCCCATGGAATTCGGGACGCAGCCGGAGGACGTGATCGCCGCGCTCGGCCCCGGCATCGGCCGCTGCTGCTACGAAGTCGGCTCGGAGGTCGCGCGCGATTTCGACGCGCAGTTTCCCAACGCGCGCGAATGGTTCGACGGCCCGTTCGACGCGCTCGCCGCCGGCGACAACGATCCGAACTGGCTGCCCTGGCTCACCATGATGCCGCCCGGCCACCAGCCTCCGCCGCTGCGCGTGCACCTCGATCTCATCGCCGCCAATCGCGCGATCCTCGCGGGCGTGGGCATCCCCGCGCGTCAAATCTCTTCTTCCGGCTTGTGCACCGCTTGCCGCACCGATCTCCTGTTCAGCTACCGCCGCGAACGCACCACGGGCCGCCTCATGGCCGCCATCGGAATTCTGTAGCGCCGGCCTGTCCTGAGCGCAGCCGAAGGGCGTCTCGCCGCCTCTTTGACTTTTGCATCGGCATCCGCGAACGAATTCGAGCTGGTTTCGTAGCGGCCACCTTCAGGTGGGCGCCTTTCGCCCCGTTCCGATCCGAGAGAACGCCGGCCTGAAGGCCGCTGCGCCTGTCGCGGCCGATGCGTGTGATCGTCCCTGGGGATTTGTTTCAAGCGCCGGAGGCGCGATTGTAATTAGCCCGGCACGAAGCGCAGCGCAGTGCCGGGAAACTAGAACACGAAAGGAACCCGAGTCCCGGAGGGACGATTGAATCAGCTCTCGCCAGGAGAGAATCCGTTCATCCAACTGCGGATTCCGCCAGCGCCAGCTGCCCACACGCAGCCATCACATCCTGGCCGCGCGAATCGCGCACGAATGCCGGCAAATCCTTGTCCGCGAGAATGGCTCTGAATTCCGCGACGCGCTTCGCATCCGGCTTTTCGTACGGCAGGTCGCCGGGATTCCACGGGATCAGATTCACCTTCGCGCGCAGGTTTGCCAGCAATTTCACCACGCGCCGCGCGTCGTCCGGCGAATCGTTGAATCCGCCGAGCAGCACGTATTCGAATGTGAGGTGCTCCCACGGCCGCAGCGGATAATTCCGGCAGGCGTCCAGCAGTTTTTCGAGCGGGTACTTGCGGTTGATGGGCATGATTTTGTCGCGCTGCTCGTCCGACGACGCATTGAGCGAAATCGCCAGCTTTGGCCGCACCTTCTCCCGCGCCATCCGCTCGATGCCGGGAACGATGCCGCTGGTCGAAAGCGTGGCGTGCTTCGGCGAAATGGCGATGGCGTTGGGATCGAGCAGAATTCGCAGCGATGCCATCACCGCGTCGTAATTCAGCAGCGGCTCGCCCTGGCCCATCAGCACGATATTCGTCTGCGGCTTCAGCGCGGCGCGATTGTCCTCGAGCGCCACGAGCACCTGTCCCACGATTTCGCCCGCCGTCAGATTGCGCACCAGGCCGAGCGTGGCCGTCAGGCAAAACCGGCAATCCACCGCGCAGCCCGCCTGCGTCGAAATGCAGATCGTCTGCCGCTTTTCCTCCGGCATGAACACGGTCTCGATGTTCGCGGCCTTCGTCGATCCGCCTTCACCGGCGCCGATTGCGAGGACGTAGCGCACCGTGCCGTCGGCCGAATGGTAGCGCCGCACCACTCGAGGCAGCGCGATCACCGCCTCGCGCGACAGCCGTTCGCGCAGCGCCGCCGGCAAATTCGTCATCGCGGCGAAATCGAATCGCCGCTCGGCGTACAGCGCGTGATAGATCTGCGCGCCGCGATACGCCGGCTCGCCGAGCGCCTGCATGAATTCGCGCAGCTCTTCCGCGGATTTGCCGAGCACGTTTACGCCAGCAATGGAGGCCTGCGAGGACATATTGCAACCATCATAACACGCGAGGAATTGCGCATCGCCCGCACCAGTACGAATGACATTACACGCGGCGGCGTGCAACAATAGAAATGAACATGGCGAACACAACCAGCACGGTGCAGAAAGAAATTCTCCCGAATGGCCTGGTGATCCTGACGGAGCCGATGGAGCACGTCCACTCCGTCTCGGTGGGGATTTGGCTGCGCTCGGGTTCGCGACGCGAGCCGGCCGAAATCAACGGCATCTCGCATTTCATCGAGCACATGGTTTTCAAGGGCACCGAGCGCCGCACCGCGGAGGACATCGCGCGCGAAATCGACCGCCTCGGCGGAATGCTCGACGCGTTCACGTCCAAGGAAATGGTCTGCTTCAACACGCGCGTCCTCGACGAGCATCTGGCGAAAGCTTTCGACGTCCTCGCGGACATCGTCCTCGAGCCGAAATTCGCCGCGGACGATATCGCGCGCGAGCAATCCGTGGTGCTCGAGGAAATCCGCATGACCCAGGACAATCCCGAAGACCTCGTCCACGAGCTTTTCACCCAGAATTTCTGGCATCCGCACGCGCTCGGCAAACCGATCCTGGGCACTCCCGAAACGGTTTCGGCGTTCACGCGCGACACCTTGCAGGCTTGGTTCAAACAATGCTACGCGCCGAATCGCCTGGTGATCACCGCGGCGGGCCATCTGACGCACCAGCAGCTTGTGGACCTGGTCTCCGAGCGCTTTGCAAAGTTGCCCCGCGCCGAGGAGGGCTTCGCCGACCCGAAGCCGGTGCCCATGCAGCACATCACGCAGCGCTCTAAGAGCGAACTCGAGCAGGTGCACCTCTGTCTGGGCGTTCCCGCGCTGCCGCTTACCGATCGACGCCGCTTTACCGTCTCGGTGATGAACAATATTCTCGGCGGCGGAATGTCGTCGCGGCTGTTTCAAAATATTCGCGAGCGCCAGGGGCTGGCCTACTCGATTTTCAGCGACCTGAATCCGTATCGCGATACGGGCATTCTCTCGGTCTACGCGGGCACGTCGCTTGAGACCACCGAAAAGGTCGTGCAGTCCGTGCTCGCGGAATTCAGCCGCATGCGCGACGAGCCCATCGCCGACGAAGAGCTTCGCCGCGCGAAAGATCATCTGAAGGGCGCCACGCTGCTGTCGCTCGAAGGCAGCGGCGCGCGCATGAGCAGCCTCGCGCGCTACCACATGTACTTCGACCGCCACTTCACGCCGCAGGAATTGATCGCCATGCTCGAAGCCGTCACCGCCGAGGAAGTTCAGGCCGTCGCGCGCGAATTCTTCCAGCCCGGCCGCATCGCCGCCAGCGTCGTCGGCAACCTCAACGGCTTCCAGCTCACCCGCGAACAGCTCGCGTTTTAGCCGTGCTAGGTTTTCTCTGCGACCTCTGCGGTGAGTGGTTTGCCGTGCCACCGTGCGGTTCTTCCCTGACATCTGTGTTTATCAGTGTTTATCTGTGGCTAATCCGGTCCTTCCTCCGTGCCTCCGTGGCTTCCTTTTTCCTTTGACGCCGCCGCGCCACTTTGCCATCATCTTTCGCGGAGACACTTCGTATCTCGTTCCGCATATCCATTTTGGCCTCTGGCAGCGCGGGCAACGTGACGTTGCTCGAAACCGAGCGCACCACCCTCCTCATTGACGCCGGACTCGGCCGCAAGGAACTCCTGCGCCGATTCGAAGCGCTGGGCCGCCAGCAGCCGGAGCGCGTGGACGGCATCCTGATCACCCACGAGCATACCGACCATTCCAACGCCGTCGCGCAACTCGCGCGCCACTGGGACTGCCCCGCGTACCTGACCGAGCCGACGCACCGCGAAATCGTGAAAATGTACGCGGAGGATCCCGAAAATCCTGGAAGGAAAGCCACCATCGACCGCGTCGAGCACATCCGCCCGGGCGAACGTTTCCAAATCGGCGATATCGATATCAATCCCTTTGCGATCCCGCACGACGCGGCCGATCCGGTCGGCTACGCCTTCCGCATGAATGGCACGAAGATCGTCATCGTCACCGACCTCGGCTATCTTCCCGAGCTCGTGAAGCAGCACCTGCGCGAGGCCGATTTCCTGGTCCTGGAATCGAACCACGATCTGGAGATGCTCAAGGTCGGGTCGTACCCGTGGCACATCAAGCAGCGCGTGATGAGCCGCACGGGACATCTTTCAAACGCTACCGTCAGCGAATTTCTGGCCGACGCCGAACTCTTCGACGGCCGCGCGCGCCATCTCGTCCTCGCGCATCTCTCCGAGCAGAACAACAACCCTGAAGTCGCGCGCATCTCCGCCGAAGAAGCTTTGAATCGCCGGCCAGTGGAATTCGCCTTCCGCGGCACGCTGCACATCGCCAGCCAGCACATCCCCCTCGGCCCGTTTGAGCTGTAGTCGCCCGCTCTCTCTGCGATCTCTGCGGTAAATCTCGGATTCTCTGTGACCTCAGTGCATACTCTGTGCGCTCTGTGGTAAGTCTTTATTCGTTTGCCTCGCATGGTGTATCTTTTCGCTAACTCTCGGAGGCGCACATGGACATCGGCAATATGGTCTTGTTGGCGCTGGGCGCAATCGCGGTCCTCTTCGTGCTCGGCGTCTTTTTCGGTTCTTTCTTCACTATTGACACGGCGCACGCCGGAGTCGTCCAGCGCCTGGGAAAATTCTCGCGCATCGCCGCGCCCGGCCTGAACTTCAAGGTTCCCTTCATCGACGCCGTTGTTGCCAACCTCACGCTCCAGGTGCAGCAGCTGGATGTGAAAGTAGAAACAAAAACCAAGGACAACGTCTTCGTCCAGATTCCCATTTCCGTGCAGTACAAAGTCATGCCCGACAAAGTCTACGACGCCTTTTACAAGCTTTCCGACCCCATCAAGCAGATCGAATCCTTCGTTTACAACGTGATCCTCGGCCACGTCCCCAAGCTCACGCTCGACGAAACCTTCGACCAGCAGGCCCAGATCGCCATCGACGTGAAAAATAATCTGGACGCGTCCATGAGCGAGTTCGGCTACTCGATCGTGAAATCGCTCATCACCGACCTCGTTCCCGACGAAAAAGTGAAAGCCGCGATGAATGACATCAACGCCGCCCAGCGTGAACGCGAAGCCACCGTCTCGCGCGCCGAAACCGAAAAACTCCTGCTGGTGAAGAAAGCCGAAGCGGAGGCCGAATCCAAGCGGCTCCAGGGAGAAGGGATTGCCAATCAGCGCAAGGCCATCGTTGAAGGCCTGCGCGATTCCGTCGCCAAATTTTCCGAATCCGTCGAGGGCGCCACGCCGAAGGACGCCATGGCCATGGTTCTCCTCACCCAATATTTCGACACGCTCAAGGAAGTCGCCGGCACGAACCGCAGCAACACCATCATGATGCCGCACACCCCCAACGCCCTCACCGACCTGTTCGCCCAATTCCGCAACGCCATCATCACCGGAGACATTGCCGCCAAGGGCACCGACGGCTCCGCCGCGCCCGCGCCAGTCTCGTCTCCGCGCATGACCTGAGAATTTCTCGCTGTCATCCCGAAGACCTTCAGGCTTGAGGGAGCTGCTTTCGGCTTTCGTAGCGCGTGATTCACCGACCAGGGCTGAAGCCCAATTGAATCTCTCCCAGGTATTCTGGGCCTGAAAGACCCACGCTTCCACCGGTGGAAGGGCAGGGCTTCCAGCCCTGCCAACAAAGATCGCGCAACGCGCATTCCACTGCGCAGCCTCACCCGCAGCATGTGTTCGCTTCGCTCGATTTGTAGGGCGCGGCTTAAACCACGACATGACTCGACGGCGCGCAGCGCCAGTACCTTGCTGCCGCAGGCCGAATGGCCGGAGCGACTCCGATCGAAGTCGATTCGGGCCCCTCGAAAAAGTGTGACACTTCGTCAGGGTCTCTTTCCTTTTTTTTCAATGAGATGGGCCGAGCGGGACTCGGCATCGTGTGACGGTTAGTTCGCTCGTGATTTGTGGCGAAGGTCCCTTGAAGAACGAGTTGGGCGGAAAGGCGAGTTGCTTCACCGAAGAGGCGCGGAGACCGCAGAGAATTCGCGGCTGTGAAAAAGTGTCTCACTTCTTTGGGGTCGCTTTCGTTTGTTTTCAGCGGTTTAGCGCCGAAATTAAGTGCGACGGTGTCGCACTTAATTTGCGAAGAAGCCAGGATGCGCGAGAGCTTGGAAGCAGGGATGCACGACGACGGCTCGCCCAGGCGATGGTTGCGGCGGCGCTCCCGGTTGCTTTGTTCGTCAGGAGTGGTTGGCTGAGCGCTGTATGAACCTGCGGTTGCGGACGTATTTTTCGGGGCGGGCATCGAGGACTCTCTTTCGGGGAACGTTGGCGCGAGGATGTAGTGGCGAGGGTGCTGCGATGCTCGTTGCGACGTCTAATCTCCCAGGCTCGACTAGCCGTCGACCTGGGAGCCCTGTTCGGGTCATTTTACTTCTCCAGCGGGGTTGGAATTCGCCCCGACGTACACATTCAGGCTGGCACGATGTGGAGAGCGCGGCAAGAAGTAAAAAGGACAGTTACAGGACTGTACGAATGGACAGGAGGGTTTTGCAGCGGACGTGTTCGGGGTGTGCGCCGGGCTAAGCGTTTTTCGTTGTCGCTCGTGTGTTGCCAGCAGGGCCTGATTTCCCGGTGAGGCGGTATATGCCCGCAATCAGTTTCAACACGGGGACTAGATACCAGTAACGGGCGCGCAGGAAGGTGCGCGACATTCTTCGGCCCCAGTCGTCAGCCACGTCCTCCCGCTCGCGGTATTCGGGCCGCTGCGTTTTGTGCACGTGATGTCCAATCTCGTGATAGAGCACTTCGCCGAGCGCGACGGAGGCGGCGAGCGGAATGCGCACGACAATCCGGCTGACCAAGTCGTCGGTGGTGATGATTTTGTCGACAAACAACTGAATCCAGGCGGGATTGCCTTTCCACGCAGCGCAATAGGTGCCGCGCACGCGGTCCATGGGCACCTTTCGGCGGCGGCTCCAAAGCTTGCGGCGGCGTTGGTCGCGGGACATGGCCTGCTGGTTGGTGAGGACAACGGTCTTCAATCCGACGAGGTATTTCGGGGGGACATAGCGCAGGAGGCGGCGGACCGTCTTCGCCGCGTTAAACGGCGGCGTGTAATTCTTGTAAGCTTCGACGATCTGGGGCCCAGGCGCGGCTTCGGGCATGCCCCGTATTTTCGGCGAGTCGCTGCACGAATGCAAATCAGATGGTTCGGAGAATCGAACTGGCGATTTCGCAGGCCCAGCCGATCAGATAAATGGAGCAAACGCCAGTTTCGAGTGGAGGTGGGACGTGGGAACGAAGCGAAGAAAGGCCGACCACCAAAGAACGCGGAGCCATTCGTGAAGGGCGGACGGCGACAGCCGAAACCCCCGCGATGCACGATCTTCTGATCACCGCGAGACCATGGCCAGAGCACAGACAAGAGTGTTTCTGCCACTCACTTCTCGGGTATCATGGGACACGGGGAATTTCTGGTTTTAGTGGCACAGGCACTCCTGCCTGTGCAGGTTTGCGTTGCCCGGCTCAATTCGCACAGACAAGAGTGTCTGTGCCACTGAAAGGCAGAGACTGAATTGATCGCACGGTACACGCGTTCGGAGATGGGCCGCGTCTGGAGCGAGGAGAACAAATTCCAGAAGTGGCTCGACGTCGAGCTGGCCGCCACCGAAACGCTGGCCGACGCCGGAATCGTCCCGAGCGAGGCCGCGCGGAAATTGCGCGAGCGGGCGCGCATTGACGTCGCGCGCATCAACTGATATTGAAAGCAAGGTACGCCACGACGTGATCGCCTTCACCATCGTGGTGCAGGAATCCGTGGGCGATCCCGAAGCGGCGCGCTGGCTGCACTATGGCCTCACATCCAACGACGTGGTGGACACCGCGCAGGCGCTGCTGGTCCGCGAAGCCTCGCGGCTGATCGAAAAAGCCATCGCGCGGTTCGGCGAAATCCTCGAAAAGCGCGCGTGGGAATTCAAGGACACGCCCGAAATCGGCCGCACGCACGGCATCCACGCCGAGCCGATCACTTTCGGGCTGAAAGTCGCGAACTGGTACGACGAAAACCGCCGCGACGCCGCGCGCATCGAAACCGCCGCGCGCGAGATGGCCGTGGGACAAATTTCCGGCGCGGTCGGCACCTGCGCCCATCTCGGCCCGGACATCGAACGCAAAATCTGCGAGCGGCTGGGACTGGCGACCGCGCCCATCACCTCGCAGGTGATCGAACGCGACCGCCACGCGCAGTATCTTTCGGCGCTCGCGATCGTGGCCGCGTCGCTCGAGCGCGTGGCCACCGAAATTCGCCACCTGCAGCGCACCGAAGTCCGCGAAGTCGAGGAGCCTTTCGGCGGCGAGCAGCGCGGCAGCTCGGCCATGCCGCACAAGCGCAATCCCGTCTCGAGCGAACAGATTTGCGGCCTGGCGCGCGTGGTGCGATCCAATTCCCTCGCGGCCTATGAAAATATCGCGCTGTGGCACGAGCGCGACATTTCGCACAGTTCGGTTGAGCGCGTGATCCTGCCCGATTCGACGATCCTGGTGGACTACATGCTGCACCGCACCACCGAGATCGTCGCCAACATGAAAGTGTTTCCGGAGCGCATGCTGCGGAATTTGAATGCGACGCACGGACTGGTTTTTTCAGGGCAGCTTCTGCAGGATTTGGTCGAGCACGGCGCGCCGCGCGAAGATGCTTACAAATGGGTGCAGGCGCACGCCATGGCCGCATGGGAATCGGAAACAAGTTTCAAGGACCGCATCGCCGCCGACGCAAACGTCCGGAAATTCCTCGACGACAAGGGCCTCGCGCGTACATTCGATTTGCAGCGCCAATTGCAGGCCGTGGACGCGATTTTCGCCCGCGTCTTCGGACGCAGCTCCCCAGACGCAAAGTCCTCCGTCGCGCGTTAGCCGTTGCGCTGTCATTCCGAAGTCCCGACGCTTTTCAGTCGGGCGAGGAATCTCTCTTCGCGTGCAGCGCTCGCCACCCGGTCGAGCGAAGAGAGATCCCTCACCCCGCAAACAGCACGGGGATTCGGGATGACAACGAAAAGGCGGGGCCGAAAAGCAGATCCCTCACCGCTAAAGCGGATTCGGGATGACACTCATTGTTGGGTTGGCGTCGTTACGCCGAGCGCGGCGCCGGAGCGGAACTTCTTGTAGTCGGTGTAGTGATCGATGGCGTTCTGCTTCAGCTTCACGAAGACGATGCGCCCCGCGAAGTGCACCTCCGCGTAGGACGGCAGCCAGACTTCCTCGTTGATTTTTTCCTGCTCGAAAACAAAATTCGAGCCCTTCGCGAGCGAGGCGAGCAGGCCGCCACCGATTTTCACGCCTTCGGCGAAGCGCGCCTCGAGCCGCACGATTTCGCGCGCCTGCTCGTCCACCCACATGACGCCGGAAAGTTTCTGAATGATGTTGTCTATCCTTTTCTTCGGCTTGACGTTCGGATTCCCATTGAAATCGAAGGCGATCACCTGGTGTCCGCGAAAGAGTTCGCGGCGCGGATGGGTGAACAACTCGGCGCGCAGGAAGTCCGAGAGCTGCGCTTCGTCTTCTTCATCTTTCTTCTGCTGTTTCTTGGGATCGCCAGCGAGCTCGGCTTGCTTCTTCTTCAGCTCGTCGTACTTCTTGTTGAAGCGCTCGTCCTCATCCTTCTTTTCGCCGCCAGCGAGCGGCTTGCCGTCTTTGGCTAGCAGGTGCAGGACCTGCTCCCGGCCGATGTAAAAGACGTCGTAGTCCTTCACGGAGCGCGATTTCACCTGGCCGCCGGAATCCATTTTGTCTTCCTCCTCGGAGAGGTGGCAGGTGTAGAGCCGGCGCAGATCTTCGAGTACTCGCTGATTTTTGCCGATATCGCGGAGAAGCGTGGGAATGTCCGGCAGGGGGTGGTCGGCGGCGCGGGGCTGCGCCGACGGAGCTTCCGTTTGCTCCTGCGACGCGAGGGAAACGCGCGCACATGCCGCGATCAACAGAATGATCCCGGCGACAGTACAAAGAGTGGTCCTCATTTGCGGTCACGCTAAAAAAAGAGAGCCCTCATCCGCCGTAGCGGATTCGGGATGACAGCTTAGCTTGATGGGCTCGGCGACGCCAAGAACGGAGGCAAGGGCGCCAATCGGGAGATTGGCGATCCCAGGGTCACTGAACGCGCTGGATATAGCGGCCTTCGGTGGTATCCACGCGCACCTTATCGCCCGTGCCGACGAACGGCGGGACGTTGATGACCAGACCGGTTTCGAGTTTCGCCGGCTTCATCACCGAGCTGGCGGTCGCTTTCTGGATGCTGGGCTCAGTGTCGACGACCAAGAGATCCACGGTATCGGGGATCAGGACGCCGATGGGCTTTTCATCGTAATACTCGATCTTCACCGGCATGTTGGGGATCAGGTAGTCCTTGGTGTCGCCGACGATGTCGTTCTGCAGGGCGAGCTGTTCGTAGTTCTGCGTGTTCATGAAGTGATGGCCTTCGCCGTCGCTATAGAGGTAATCGAACTCGATTTCGTCCACCGTGACTTTGTCGAGAAATTCCTCGGCGCGGAAGCGGTGGTCAATCATGGAACCGTTGCGGAGGTTGCGCATCTTGGTGGCCATGGCAGCGCGCTTGTTGCCGGGCGTGCGATGGTCCACGCTATAGACCGAGTAGAGGTCGCCGTCGTGCTTGATGATCATCCCCGCGCGCAAGAGTGTTGCCTTAAGCATGAGTGCTCCTGAATTCTGTTCTGGGTATCCCTGCAGCGTATCTAGCGTTCAGCCGAAACCACAATTATAGCGGGCGGCATTGCACGCGGTCAAACCGCCGGCCCGGCCGCTACAAGTCGTCGTCTTCGTGCTGCTTGAGGCGCGTGATCTTTTTGCGTGATGCGGAAATCGCGCGAGCGAGCGCCGGCCAGGATGGCGCGGCGCGTTTCGGCGGGCAGCGATTCAGGCCCCAGGACGCCCGCGGAGTCGCGCGGAAAATGTTTGACGAAAATCGCGGCGAGGTGCGCGGTGGCATAGGCGATGGGAGTGGAAACCAGCCCGCGCTGGCGGATCTGATAGAGCGTGGGAAAGCTGGCGTCCCAGCGCACCAGGAGCGGCTGGTCGTTCTTCATGCCGCGCACGAGCACCGCGGCGGCGAAGCGCGCGTTTTCGAGCACGCCATGGCGGATCAGTTTGGCCACGCGGCGCGGCGTGAGAGTTTGGGGAAAACGCTTGCGCGCGATTCCCGCCGAGCGGTTGAGCTTCCCCTGGCGGTACCAGCGCCGCAAGCGGTCGAAATCGTTGCCGCCGATTTTGGCGTCCACGTCGCGGACCGGAATGACGTACGGCAGCATGCATACTTCATCCTGCGCGGCCAGATAGACCGCTACCTCGCCGATGGGCGGCGGAAAGCGGAATTTCTCGCGCTCGCCGAACCGCTTGGCCAGCGAGAATCGTCCGTGGCGATAGACGCGCGGGCGCGAAATCGCCGCGTCGTAGGCCACGTCCGCCGACCACTGCGAGACCGGGTCGCTGCTCTCCGTGCTTTCGAACAGGCGGATTTGAACGGACTCGACCGCGTCGAGCGTTTCCGAGGCGCGCTGGGCGAGCAGATTGGTGAGCCCGGGCGCGGCGCCCGTGCAGATCAGGGCCGCGCGATTCTTCGCCACGAACTGCTTGTGAAAGCGGAACTGCTCCGGGCGGAACGGGTGGTGCGTGAGATGGGAGTTCAGATCGAGATAGTGAGCGCGCAGGCGGAGAGCCGCGCGAAGGATAATCTTGTTAAAAACAGCGGGCGATGCGTTGACGACGAGGTTCGCGCCGCGGCCCGCGCGAACGATGGACCACAGATTTCGGGCGTTCGCCTCGACCACCTTGATCGTGCTTTTCTTGCCCAGAAACCGCTGCGCGCGCTCCGGGTCGCGATCGCCGCACCAGACGGTATGTCCCTGGCGCTCGAGCAGTTGTGCCAGCAAGGAGCCCGTGCCGCCCGCGCCGAGAACGAATATCCGCATCGGCTGGAAACTTTACCATATCCGCTACGCGGCACAACGCGAGCGCATGGCGGGGCGCCAGACTCGCTACTCCTTGTCCAACGGCACAAGGCGCTTCAGCTCTTCGGTCCAGTTCAGCACCACGTTGAGGGGGATACGATGTGAGTAGGCTCTCCCAAGGACTCAGGTTGATTGACAACGCGCAAACCGGGCGGGTATGATTTCTGCGGTACAGCGTCGAGCGCGGGCGCTCTATTCCCTTCTTAGCTCTATCCCCCAGCAGGGTGGAGTGACCGAGGCCGAGCCCTCGGCAAACAGGGTAGGAATCCGCACGGAGGCCGCAATTCATGTCACCCGAACACGACAACAACCCACAACCATCTGCCATTGAAACAGCACAGCCTGAAACCGAGCCGGTGAATTTGACTCCCGAGCCCGCCGCTACGATCGCCCCGCAGCAAAGTGCGGCCGGCGCCGCCACTGCGGTTGTTCGAGCGCCTGAAGCGCCCCAGCCCGCTCCGCCAGCGGTAGACGCCGAGACAAATCCCATCTCCAGCGAAACAAACACAGCTATCGCGAGCGGCGAAACCGCCGGCACCGAGACATTAAGCACAGCAGAAACAGCAGCTCCCACCGCTGAGGCCGCCCCGGCGACGAGCGCTCCCGCGTCAGACGAATCCGCTGAGTCCGAAACGACCGAGACGATGGACCAGCTGCTCGACCAGTTTTCCACTCCACCGGCGGCAAGCGAAGGCGAGATCTTCGACGGCCGCGTGCTGGCGGTAACCGACGCCGGCGTGGTCGTGGATGTGGGCGGAAAGTTCGAAGGCCTTGTCCCCGCGCAGGAATTCCTCGATTCCGGCGAGCCCATTGAGTTCGGCGAAGGGCAGACGATCGAAGTCGAGCGGCTGCACGAGCGCAAGGACGGCTACGTGCTGCTGTCGTACGTGCGCGCGCACCGGCGCCGCGTCTGGGAGCGCATCGAGAAATCGTACCGCGAGCACACGAACGTCACCGGCAAGATCGCCGAGCGAATCAAGGGCGGGCTGGTGGTGAATATCGGCGTGCGCGCGTTTTTGCCGGCTTCGCAAATCGAGCTGCGGCCGGTGCACGACCTGGAATCGTGGAAGGACCGCGAGATCGAAGTGCGCGTCCTGAAGCTGAACCGCAAGCGCGGTAACGTGGTGGTCAGCCGGCGCGCGATCCTGGAAGACGAACAGAAAGCCATGCGCGACGCGCTGGCGGGAACCCTCGTCGAAGGCGCGGTGGTCACTGGGCACGTAAAGAACGTGACGGACTACGGAATTTTCGTGGACCTCGGCGGAATGGACGGGCTTCTGCACGTAAGCGATCTCGCGTGGGGACGCGCGCCGCATCCTACCTCGATCGTCAAGCCCGGCGAAGAAATTCAAGTTCAAATCCTCAAGTTCGACAAGGAAAAGCAGCGCATTTCGCTGGGACGCAAGCAACTGCTGCCCGATCCCTGGGCCGCCGTGCCGGAGCGGTTTCCGGCGGGAACGCGCGTGCACGGAAAAGTAGTCGGCGTGACGGACTACGGCGTCTTCGTGCAGATCGAGCCGGGCGTCGAAGGCCTGGTGCACGTAAGCGAAATGAGCTGGTCGAAGCATGTGAAGCACCCCTCGAAGATCGTCAAGACGGACGACGAAGTGGACGTGGTGGTACTGGAAGTGAAGACGGATCAGCGGCGGATTTCACTCGGCATGAAGCAACTGCTGCCCGATCCCTGGGAAGCGGCGGCGCAGAAATATCCGGTGGGCGCGATTGTCAACGGCCGCGTGCGCAACCTGGCGGAGTTCGGCGCGTTTGTGGAACTCGAAGAAGGCATGGAAGGGCTGATCCACATCAGCGACGTGAGCTGG
The DNA here is from genome assembly GCA_963752925.1 of uncultured Acidobacteriota bacterium. Classification (GTDB taxonomy): domain Bacteria; phylum Acidobacteriota; class Terriglobia; order Acidiferrales; family UBA7541; genus Palsa-295. The sequence goes on from CAVVZY010000003.1 coordinate 80,810, forward strand.
ACGGAGCGGATCAAGCATCCCAGCGAAAAATTCAAGAAGGGCGAAACGGTGGAAGCGAAAGTGCTGAAAGTGGATTCGCAGAACCGCCGCCTTTCGCTCGGCATCAAGCAGATGAACGACATCTGGGCGAACTGGTTCAAGGACCACAAGCTCGGCGACATCCTGAAAGGAAAAGTCGCGCGCACGACGGATTTCGGGGCGTTCGTGGAGTTGGCTGAAGGTATCGAAGGGCTCTGCCATGTTTCCGAAATCGAGGAGCGGCGGCCCAAGGGCGAGCGCGAAAAGTCGAAAGCTCCGCGGGACGCCCGCATCACGGCCGTGCTGACGGCCGGCCAGGAATACGATTTCAAAATCCTGCGCCTCGAGCCCGAGCAGCGCAAGATCAGCCTGAGCTATCGCGCGGCGCAGAAGCAGGTCGAACGCGAAGAGATCAAGTCGTTCCGGACGACGAAATCGTCGCCGACGGCCACGATCGGCGACGCGGTGCGGGCAAAGCTGCAGTCGTCGTAACGCGGCTAACACCAGAGAAACATAGCGTTTACCTTGCGGTAGCGTAGATGATGTGCCAAGATCGTGCGACGCTCAGCCCTGGCGCGCATCCGGCCCACGAAAAATGGAAGTCGCGAGAGGAGGCTCTCATCCGATGGCAGACGCTGCGGGAGAGCACGAAATCAAAGAACATACGATGACCAAGGCCGACCTCGTCGAAGAGGTCACCCGGGTCACCGAGTTGCCGCGCAAGGAATCGGAGGCGGTCGTGGAGACCATCTTCGAAAGCATCATTGCGGCGCTGCAGTCCGACGACAAGATCGAGATCCGCGGCTTTGGCAGCTTCCGCACGCGGCAGCGTCGCGGGCGCACGGGGCGCAATCCGAAGACCGGGGCGAAAGTGGAAGTCCCGCCGAAGAAGATCCCCTTTTTCAAGCCCAGCAAAGAGCTGAAGGACTACGTCAATCATCCCCATCCAGACGGGTCCGGCGCGTAGGACTGGGCGGGATGGACTATCTGTGGACGCCGTGGCGGTATCGCTATATCGCCGACGCGGCGAAGGACGTAGGCTGCATCTTCTGCGACGCCCTCGCCGCCAAGGACGACCCAAAAACGCTGATCGTTCTGCGCGGCGCGAAGAACTTCGTCATCCTGAATCGCTATCCCTATACGAGCGGTCACGTGATGGTGGTTCCTTACGCGCACGCGGCCGATTTTGCCGCCACCGAACCTGACACGCTCGCCGAAATGATGCGGCTCGCACAGCGTGTTCAGACGGCGCTGGCCAACACCTACCATCCCGAAGGCTACAACCTGGGCATGAATCTGGGGCGAGCCGCGGGCGCGGGCGTAACGGGCCATCTGCACCTGCACCTGCTTCCGCGCTGGGGCGGCGACGCGAATTTCATGACCGTCACCGGTGAAACTCGCGTGGAGCCGGAAGAGCTTTCCACCACGTTCGAACGATTGAAGAAGGCCCTGGGACCGCCAATCTCCTGATTGGCGTTTTGCTTCTAGTGGCACAGACACTCTTGCCTGCACTGAGACCCGCCGGCAGGGGGCCGAATGTGTCTGTGCTCCTGCGACTTCCACACAATAAAGAGTGACCGCGCGTTCGGACGAATTGTGACTGCTTGAAGCCCGGTTGCCCGGGATGCATAATGAGTCGCTTTTTCGGGAGCCTGCCATCGCGCGCAAGCAATCCAGATCGAGATCTTTAGCGCACAAATCCGCGGCGGAATCCTCACTCGTAATCCCATATCGTCGCTATCCGCGCGGGTCGCAGCCGCCGTATTTGTATCCGCCGTATCGCTTGACGCTCACGCGCGCGCCCAGAAAACCACTCATCGTCCTGCCGCACACGCTTTCGGAAGTGACCGGGCCGGTCTTCGGCCACGAAGATATCCGCGAAACGGACAACGACCTCACGCGCCAGCACGAAGGCGAGCCGATCGGCGAGCGGATCACCGTCTCCGGAAAGGTGCTCGACGACAACGGCCGCCCCGTGCCCAACACGCTGATTGAAGTCTGGCAGTGCAATTCCGCCGGACGCTACCGGCACAGGATCGACCAGCATCACGCGCCGCTTGATCCGAATTTTTCCGGCGGGGGACGCACGCTCACCGACGCGCAGGGAAACTACCGGTTTGTCACTATCAAGCCGGGACCGTATCCCTGGGACAACCATCCGAACGCCTGGCGCCCGGCGCACATTCATTTTTCGCTGTACGGGACGGCGTTCGCCACGCGCCTAGTGACGCAGATGTATTTCCCGGGCGATCCGCTGCTCCCGTTCTGTCCGATTTTCAATTCAATTCCGGACGCGAAGGCGCGCGAGCGGGCGATTTCACAATTCGAGTTGAACCGCACCGAGCCAGGATGGTCACTCGGATTCCGGTTCGATATTGTGGTGCGCGGAAGGGAGAGCACTCCTTTTGAGCGCAAGAAGTAAGACCGGGCGCGTGCTCGAGCCGACACCGTGGTGCACCGTCGGCCCGTATTTTTCCGTCACAGTGAACGACTCGAATTCCGTGCGGGCGATCGCGGCTACAGACGCGAAAGGCGAGCGCGTGAAATTGATCTGCGCGGTGTTTGACCGCGACGGCAAACCCGTAACGGACACGCTGGTCGAAATCTGGCAGGCGAATGCGGACGGCAAGTACAACCATCCCGCAGACCGGCAGGCGAAATCGATTGATTCGCCGTTTCGGGGATTCGGACGTCAAATCACGGACGAAAACGGCGCGTGCGAATTCGAAACGATCAAGCCGGGCCGCGTGCCCGGGCCGCGCGGCGCGCTGCAGGCGCCGCATCTCGAAGTGGGAGTTTTCACGCGCGGGGTCCTGAAGCTGCTCGCCACGCGAATTTATTTTTCAGGCGACGCCGCGAACGGCGAATGTCCGGTGCTCGCGCTGGTCCCGAAGGCGCGACGGGCGATGTTGATGGCGCTGCCCGTCGCAGGCCAGCCCGGAACCTGGCGCCACGAAATTCATCTGAGTGGACCGAAGGAAACGGTTTTCTTCGACGTGTAGAAACCCGTCATCCGTAATTTGGCGGGTTCACCGACTGGTCCATGCCCATCGTCTTCTGGCCGCCCTCCTGCACGTTCACGCTGATCAACGACGCTTCCTTCGATGCGAACGCGCACTTCAGCGCGGGCTCGAGATCTTCGGCGCGGTCCACGGAGCGAGCCGTCATGCCGTAACCCTGCGCGATTTTGACGGCGTCGATTCCCGGAATATCGATTCCCGGCACATTCTTCCCGACCTTCGTGAAATCACGAAAACCCTTCAGCGCCGAATAGTTTCCGTTGCAGATCACGACGAAGATCACGGGCGCTTTCGATTGCACGGCCGACCACAGCGCCTGGACAGAATATTGCAAGGAGCCGTCGCCCACCGTGCAGACCACGCGCCGCTCGGGTCGCGCCAGTTGCAGGCCGACAGCGGCCGGAACCGCGAAGCCAAGAATTCCGCTGCGCACGGAATAAAACGAGCCGGGTTCGTCGAGCTCGATGTAGCGGTCGAGATCGCCCTTCGACGAAGGGCACTCCTCGGAAATAATCGCGTCGCGGGGAAGGAGCTTGTTCAGCGCGTTGAAAAGGTAGGCGCATGTCATCGGGTGCTCGGGTTGCGGTTCGAGTGGCTTAGTCCGCGCGGCGAGTTGCGTGGAGACGTTGCGCTCGACGGCTTTCACGCGGCTGCGAATATATTCGGCAGCAGCGGCGACGTTGCCCACGATGCTCGTCCCGGCAAGAGCTGTCGCGGCGTCCTGCGGCGAATTCGTGATCTGGAAAAGTTTTACTCCGGGACTGATCGCGTTGCCCGGCACGTAGGCGTAGTAGAGAAAGACAGGCGCGCCGAGGACCACGACCGTGTCGTAGCCCGCGAGCTGATCGGCGAGCGGCTTTTGCGCCGGAAGCAATCCGCCGCGAAACAGGCGGTGGCTTCGCGGAAACGCCCAGCGTGAAGCGATCGGCTCGGCGTACACATCCGCATTCAGCTTTTCCGCGAGCGCGACCACTTCGCCATTCGCGCCGTCCTCTTCGATCTGCGCGCCGGTGATCAGCGCGAGTTTCTTGCTCACGTCGATGGCGCGCACGACTTCGTCGAGCGCCGCGGGATCGGCCAACACAGACTGGCTCACCTTGCGCGCGACGACCGGCTCGCACGGCTTGTTCCAATCGTCCATCGGAATCGAGATGAACACCGGCCCGCGCGGCGGCTGCATCGCCAGGTGGTATCCGCGCGCGATGGCCGCGGGAACGTCTTCCGGGCGCAGCGGCTCGCACGCCCATTTCACATACGGCTTCACGACTTCGACGGCGCGGCTGACCAGAAACGGCTCGGCCATGATTTGCCGCCGGTCCTGCTGTCCCGTGGTGACGACGAGCGGGGCGTGGCAAAGTTGCGCGTCGATTAGCGCGGAAAGCCCGTTTCCGGCGCTGGCGATCGAGTGCAGATTGACGAACGCCGCTTCTCCGCGGGCCATCGCGTAGCCGAGCGCCATGCCCGCCGCGGTGCGCTCGTGCAAGCCGAGGACGTAGTCGAAACCCGGCGGCATGTCCTTCAGGAACGGCAGCTCGCTCGAGCCGGGATTGCCGAAAATTTTGGTCATCCCCAGATCGCGCAGGACGCCATAAGTTACTTCTCGCACCGTGGTCACGCTGGCAAGCCTCCTCCGCAATCAACGCCGCGCTCGAATTCGAGCGTAACTTCCGCACCCAGCCCGCCGTTATAACCGATTGCCGGGGAAGTTGGATACATCGTATCCTGTCTCGCCTCGGTTTGACGGGCGGCGCATTCCGGCCACTGGAAAGGCGACGATGGGCGAAATGATCGTAGTCCAGGACCTGGTGAAGAACTACGGAGAATTTTGCGCGGTGAACCACATCTCGTTCAGCGTCCCGGAGGGAAAGATTTTCGGTTTTCTCGGACCCAACGGAGCGGGCAAGACCACCACGATCAAGATGCTCACTACGGTGCTCGATCCCACCAGCGGCTCGATAAAAGTGAACGGGCACGATCCGACGCGCGAGCAGAAGCAGGTGCGGCGCTCGTTCGGAATCGTGTTCCAGGATCCCAGCCTCGACGACGAGCTGACCGCGTACGAAAACATGGACCTGCACGGAATTTTGTACGGCGTCCCGCGGGCGGAGCGGCACAAGCGCATCGATGCGCTGGTCGATCTGGTGGGGCTGGGCGAGCGCAAGAAAGATTTCGTGAAAATGTATTCGGGCGGGATGAAGCGGCGGCTGGAAGTGGCGCGCGCGCTGCTGCACAAGCCGCGCATTCTGTTTCTCGACGAGCCGACCATCGGCCTCGATCCCCAGACGCGCAATCACATATGGGGCTACATCCAGCAACTGAGCAAGGACGAAGGCGTGACGGTCTTCTTCACCACGCATTACATGGACGAGGCCGACCGCGTGGCGAACGACGTGGCGGTGATCGACCACGGCAAGATCGTGGCGGAGGGCTCGCCCACGGAACTGAAAGAGCGTACCAAGTGCGCGAATTTGGAAGACGCGTTTATCGCGCTGACCGGGCACGCCATCCGGGAAGAGGAAGCGAACGCAGCCGATCGGATGCGAATGATGGGGCGCGCGTGGAGAGGCGGAGGAAGGCGATGAGAGCGATCTACATTCTTTGCGTGCGGCAGCTGAAGCGCTACATCCGGTCGCCGGCTCGGATCATCGGCTCGCTCGGCCAGCCGATTCTATTTCTGGTGGCACTGGGATTCGGAATGCGGGCGATGTTCGCGCGCGCGGGCGGAGGAAATTATATCAATTTTCTTTCGCCGGGAATTATTTCCATGGCGATTCTTGTTCAATGCCGTGTTTTCCGGAATCGAAATCATCTGGGACCGGCAATTCGGCTTCCTGAAGGAAACGCTGGTCGCGCCGGTCTCGCGGCTGGAGATCGTGTTCGGCAGGATGCTGGGCGGCGCGATTGTGGCGTTCGCGCAGGGTCTGGTCGTGTTCGTAATCTGCCTGATCGCGGGATTCCGGTTCGTCATCTCTCCGTATTTGCCTCTGGCGATCTTTTTCATGTTCATGATCGCGCTGCTGTTCGCGGGCATGGGCACGGTTTTCGGGTCCGTGCTGCAGGACATGCAGGGATTTCCACTGATCATCAATTTCCTGATCATGCCGCTGTTCTTTTTTTCGGGAGCGATTTTTGCCACGAACGGATTGCCGAGAGTGTTGCTGATCCTGCTGCGGCTCAACCCGCTAAGCTACGGCGTGGACGGGCTGCGCGGTGCGCTGATCAACCAATTTGCGTTCGGCCTGATGACCGATCTTGCCGTTGTGACCATCCTCACCGCGCTGTTGCTCGGGATCGGGAGTTACTTCTTCTCGAAGATTCAGCTGTGACCTTCATTTGCGAAAGAGCGTGATTGGTGGTTCGGGCTCGTTCGCTTCCTCGTCGGACAAGTGGGGGTACACCAGTCGGCGGCACAGATGACCCGTTATCGCCGGCAGGATCACAACCATGGCAATCAATGGAACGCTTAGATGGTGATTGGTGCTTAGAGGGCCTAATACCAGAAAAAGCGGAACGGGCGTGAACGATAGCACACCAGACCAGATGCAAGTGCGCGGAGCCCATTCGAATTTCCGCGCCGCATAGGCGAGAGTAAACGCCCAAAGGATCGAGAGGGCACCAAGAGCCCACATCTCCTCCACCGTCAAAATGCGGTAGGCAGGAGTCATCCGAGGAACCGGGTACCAGAGGTTGAAAGACAGCAGCGCGAGAACAGCCGCGAACATTCCGATTATTTGCCAAGCGGCCTTTGGAATCATGGCAGGTCTCAGTAACTAAACGATAATAGACATGCCTGGCGGATTCAAGGCGATTAAAGGGGAAGATCGAGCCCGTGACAACCCCAAAGGTGTTTGACTTCGGTCAGGACGCGAGCGGAATGCGCTCGGCCCGAACTTGGGACTATGCGAGCTCGGGTTCGGTCACGCGAATGGGAACCGTTTCGCGCGGGGTGGGCATGACGGCGAAGATGATGGCGACGATTCCCACGGCTGCGAGCGCGCCGTCCAGCTCGAACGACTTCGCATAGCTTCCGTAACGATCGAAGATCATGCCGCCAACCAGCCCGGCAGGCGACGCGATAGCGGACGTCAGAAAAATGTACATGCCGCTCAATTTCGGATAGGCCTTGCGGCCATAGTAGTGGCCGACCATCGTGTTCGTGCAGCTGTAGGTCCAGCCATACGCGATGCCCTGGAGCGCGGACGCCACGTAGGCGAGTTTCAGAGCCTCCGCATTCGATGTGAAGGCCAAGTAGGAGCTGATGAAGTAGAGGCTCGCGCCGAGCACAAAAACCAGGCGAGCGTTGAGGTAGTCCATGAGCAATCCGCCGAGCCAACGGCCGCCGAGCGTGCCGCCGGTCAGCAGGCTGATTCCCAACGAGGCTTTGGCGGGAGTGATTCCGACGCCGGTGAGATGCTCGACCCAGTGCGCGATGAACAGGAAATAAGGAAAGGTGGCAGCGATTCCTGCAATGGCTACCAGCCAATACGCTGAAGTCCCTAGTGCTTCGCCGGCGGTCCACTCGTATTTTGTGGCTAGCGCATCGGTGCGTGAAGGCTGCTCCTGCTGCGCTTCGGGCAAGCCGTCGACCGTCTGGCCCATGGACTCGGGGCTTTCCCTGACGAAGAAAAACGCGATGAGGCCGGAGACGACCATGGCGCCGGCGACGATTCTCCAGCCGACGTGCCAATTGCCGCCGCCTTGGCGCAACATCTTATCGAGCAGCGGGGGAAGGAAGAATCCGGAGATTCCGGAGGCGGACAGCGTGAGGCCCATCATGGCGCCGCGGTAGCGGCGAAACCATCGCGTGACGCCCGTGGCGGCCGGGACCAGCGTCGCGAAACTCATGCCCGTGCCGTTCACCACGCCGAAGGCGATGAGGTAGTGCAATGGCTTCGAGGCCACGAAACCGAGGAACAGCGAGCTAAGACAGATAATGCAGGACCCGGTGATGAACGTCTTGCGAATTCCGAATTTGACGATGGCCATGGCCACGAAGATGGCGGCGATTCCGACGAAGAGATTCAGGATGGTGAAGCCGAGGCCGAGAGTGCTGCGCTTCATGACGATATCGTGAATCATGTAGCTGTTGATGATGGTGCCGCCGTAGTACGGGAATCCCATGTTGATGAAATCGAGAAGAAACAAAACGGCGACCAGCTTCCATCCGTAAAAACTTTTTTTCTCGGGCAACTTGGGTCTCCTATGCGATCTCTGGGGTCATTTTCATATTCAGGCGGCACGTGCGACCGCGCCTGCTTCACTACGGTGACGCGGCTTGGCGGCGAAAAGGATGGCCACAATGCCGATCACGGTGATGGCTATGTTCAATTGCCAGGCGTGCGTGTAGCCGCCGTATATGTCGAAGATTTTACCGCCGACCCAGCCCGCGGGCGACGCGCCGCCGGACGTTAAGAGCAACAAAGTGCCGGCAAGTTTCGGGAAAGCCGTGGGGCCGTAGTAATGCGCGATGCAGGTGGTCATGCAGGTGAAGGTCCAGCCGATGCCAAGGCCGTAGAACACCGCGACGGAGTTGACGATGAGCAGCGCGCCGGGTCCGGCATGCAAAGCGGCGATCGATCCGATCAAGTAGCAGCACAGGCCGAACATGAAGGCCCAGCGGGCAGACATCGTGTCCATCAGCCAACCGCCGATCAAGCGTCCGGCGATGCACGCCACGGTAAACAGGCCCAGCGAGGACGCCGCGACTCCGGATGGAACGCCAACGCTCTGCAGATGGAGCAACCAATGAGCGACGAAAACGAAGAACGGGAATTGAGCGGCGAGTCCGGCGGTAACCACGAGCCAAAAGGCGCTGGTGCGATATGCTTCGCCGGGAGTCCATTCGGATTGGGTGACCAGCCCGCCAGAAGCGTGGCGCGGCGGAGCGCCGGCGATCGGTTGTGCGGCGCCATCGGGAAGCTGGCCGAGATCTTCGGGGCGCTCCTTGACGAAGAGTAGGGCCACAATTCCCGCGAGGACGGCGCCCGCCGCGACAATTTCCCATCCGAGGCGCCAATTGCCATTGTGCGCGCGCAAGAGTTTGTCGATCAGAGGCGCCATGAAGAATCCGCAGACGCCCGAACCGCTGAGCACGAGACCCACGGCGCGGCCGCGGTACCGTTCGAACCAGCGGGCGGCGGCGGTGCTGCCGGGAATGATGTCACCGAAGCAGACGCCGATTCCGTTGATCACGCCGAAGCCGAGGAGAAACTCCCAAGGTTTCGTGGTGGCGAACGCCAGAAACAGCGAACCGGCACAAACGAACGCCGAACCGATTAAGTACGTCGAGCGTATACCGAAGCGGACGATCGAGATGGCCACGAGCGTGGAGGGAATCCCGACGAAAAGGTTGAGCAGCGTGGATCCAAGTCCCAACGTGCTGCGGCTCATGGCGATGTGCTGGAGCATGTAGGGATTGATAACCGCTCCAATGTAAAACGGCATTCCCAGGTTCAGAAAATCCATCGCGGAAAGCGCGCCGAGCAGTTTCCAGCCGTAGAACGAGCGAACGTTTGACACTTGAAACCTCCCTGCAAGCGTTCTGCGCGGAAACGCCTGGCCCCGCCGTTCCCGCCGCCCATATCGGCGGGAATCGATGATGAACGTGCGGACATTCTAGTTTGATCTCCGGACATTGCAAGTTGAATGTAGAATAGGCACCGGTTTCAGCGGAGAAGCGCGTTTGAGCTTGCGCACGCAAATTGGAATTGTCGGCGCGGGACCCGCGGGGCTGGTGCTGTCGCACCTTCTGCACCTGCAGGGGATCGAATCGGTTGTCATCGAGAATCGCAGCCGACAATACGTGGAGGAGCGCGTCCGCGCGGGGGTGCTCGAGCAGGGCACCGCCGATTTGCTCGTTGAAATGGGCGTGGGCGCACGACTGAAGCGCGAGGGCCTGATTCACCACGGCATCGAACTGCGCTTCGGCGGGCGGGGACATCGCATCGACTTCAAGGATCTGGCGAACGGCCAAAGCGTGGTCATCTATCCGCAGAATAAAGTCGTGGCCGATTTATTCGACGCGCGCCAGGCCGCGGGCGGGCGCGTGTTTGTCGAAGCCGAAGACGTGAGCGTGCACGACTTCAACGATGCGAATTCCGCCGTGAAGCCGAAGATCCGGTTCCGCGCGGGCGGCGAATCGCACGAGCTGACCTGCGATTTCATTGCCGGGTGCGACGGTTTTCACGGCATTTGCCGCCCTTCGATTCCCGCCGGCGCGCTGACGATTTACGACCGCGTCTACCCGTTCGGCTGGCTGGGCATACTCGCCGAGGCGCCGCCTTCGTCCGACGAGCTCATTTACGCCTATCACGAGCGGGGCTTCGCTCTGCTGAGCATGCGCTCGCCGGAAATCAGCCGGCTCTACGTGCAGTGCGCGCCCGATGAAGACATCGAGAAATGGTCCGACGATCGCATCTGGCAGGAGCTGCACATCCGGCTGGGCACGGCCGACGGAAAATGGAAGCTCACCGAGGGACCGATCCTACAAAAAGGCGTCACCGGGATGCGCAGCTTCGTGGTCGAGCCGATGCAGTTTGGAAAGCTTTATCTGGCCGGGGATGCGGCGCACATCGTTCCGCCCACCGGAGCCAAGGGCCTGAACCTCGCGGTCAGCGATGTTCGGGTGCTGGCGCGCGCGCTGGCGGAATTCTACACGTCGGGAAAGCGGAGCCTGCTAGAAGAGTATTCGAAGATTTGCCTGCGGCGCGTCTGGAAAGTGCAGCGGTTTTCCTGGTGGATGACTTCGATGCTGCACCTGTTCGACACGGACAACGCGTTCGATCAGCGACGGCAACTGGCCGAGCTCGATTACGTGACGAGTTCGCGCGCGGCTTCGCAGTCGCTGGCCGAAAATTACGTCGGCCTGCCGATGGAGTGAATTCCTTCGGAGGGTTCGAGGAGCGGCAAAAGCGGGGCCGAAAACCCTCAGGCCCCGCCGACGGCTGGCGGGACCTGAGCTACATAAAACCTTACTGCGTAACTGTCTTTGCCGCGTCTCCGACCTTGAATCCCGCGCCGGATACCGGAGTGCACACCGCGGAAATATCGTCCACGTCGGTTACTCGGACCACGCCGACAGGTGTGGTCATCTGGCGGAGCACCTGACCCGTGGCCGGATCTTTGATCGTCCTGGTGATGCGCTCGATGGAGAGCTGATCGCCGACCTTAATTCCCGTCTTCGCGCCCACGTTTAGGACGATCTGCCCCCCGTCCACGGCCGCGACCAGGCCCGACACGATAATCGTCCGGGTCGTAAGCTTGACGTTATCCGCGATCAGCCCGGCGCTCATCTGCTCGACCGACGCCTTCACCGCCTCTCCGAGAATCGTTTCCTGGAAATCGCTCGAACCGAAGTCCACGTTTCCGGCGCCGAATCCGCGCCAGTTTCCGCCGCCGCCTGTGAGCGACGTGCTCGATCGCGAAGATTCGCCGTGGCCCTCGGCCACGCCCAGAATCTCCGCCGTGTCGATATCCACGATGCGCGCGTCAATATTTACGATGGCCTTGCTGTTTGAGTGCTTGATGCCGCCCAGGCCAAATCCGCCAAAGCCGCCACCCGCGCCGCCGATGTTCGTGTTCTTCGTGTCGTTACCGAATTGGGTGATGCTTCCGACGATCATCGCGTCCACGCCCAGAATCTTCCCGATCTTCGCGGCGGACGTCGGATTGGCGCGGTCGCTATTCGAGAAATTCTGCTCGGACATGATCTTGTCCAGCGCGTTGCGCTCGATCACCGAATACGTGCCGTCCTGCACCAGATACTTCACCAGTAAGTTGGTCACACCCTTCCCGATGTCCACGTTCGCGCCCAACTGAGCGACAATCGCCGTCGGTATGGCGGTGAAATCGAAATCGAATACGGCCACGCGTTTCTTGCGTCCCTGGGGCGCGGCCGGAGCGCCCGACGGTGCGGCAGATGCCCCGCCAGCCGGCGGCGCTTGCGCGCGCACACCCGGCGCCTCCACCGCCAGAAACATGCCCAGGATCAACGTGGCCCACAAAATATTTTTCATCTTCGGTCTCCCGTTCAAATGCTGCGGAAAGGATACGCAACCAGCCATCGTGTAGGCCGGAATCTTACTGGTCTGTAGTTGCACGTGTCAACATTCCTGTCTGATTCGCGGCGGGCGGTAAGCGTGGCCGCGGCGATGGGTTCGCCACCCGGAAACAGAGAGGTTCACGCGTATGATCCCACGTTGTGGTTCGGATTGACATTCCGCTGGCTCGGGGACTATGCTCGCGATCCAAACGCATCGTTTTCCGGTAATTATCCATCGATTTTGGCTATTGGGAGGCTTCCATGAGTTCGATCGGGGCAACGCGGGACGCCGTGCAAAAGTGTTTCGCGATTCTGGTTCTGGTGATGGCTCCGGGCATCGCGCTGGCCCAGCAGCACCACGACAACCATGCGGGTTCGGCTGCTCCTCCTCCGCCTCAGCATTCGGCTCCTCCTCCGCAGCATTCGGCGCCGCCGCCTTCGAACAACAATCGCGGAGGCGGATCCGGCGGTTCAAATAGCGGCGGAGCTGGAGGAGCAGGGCATACGAATGCCGGGGGAACAGGCCACACGAATACCGGAGGGAGTTCGTCCAATCCATATGGTTCATACGGGAACCGGGGATCCACGAACTCGACTGCTGGCGGGGCAACCGGCGGCGGGAATGCCAGCCATGGATCCAATCCCTATGGCACGTACGGTGGCAGGCCGGCTGGAAACTCATCGACTGCCGGCGGCGCAACGGGCGGTACTCACGGCGGATCGAACACGGCAATCAGCGGGAACCACCAAGCGACCGGAGGCATTTCCGGGAACCGAGGAGCCACGAGTTCGACGGGAGGCACTGGAAACAGCAACCGAGGAGCCAATAACGCAAGCGGGGCCGGCGGAACCCACGGCAGCACGAACAACACCTACACTGGTGGGACCCACGGCGGCGCCAACAATTCGCTGAATGGTGGGACGCGCGGTGGCAACAATTCGCTCAACGGCGGGACGCACGGCGGCACGAACAACGCCGCGAACGCTCACGGCGGGAACAGCAGCATCAATAACAACCGCGGCGGCTCCAATTCCCTCGGCGGCAACCGCGGCGGCGCGACGAACGCAGCTGTGCACGGCGGAAACACGAATGCCTCGCACGGATTCACTGCGCCGGCGGGAGGCCACAGCGTCACCCGCAACAATGGCGCCCGCGTGGATTACAACCGGGCCGGCAAGCCTACCAGCATCACGACGCGAAATGGCGCGGCAGCGAGATATGATTCTCGGGGCCACGTCAGCACCATTCGCTCCGGCGGCATGACGATTAATCACGCAGGACATGGAGGCCGGACGATCGTCACCGAGCGCGGGGATCACTCTCGACTCGTCAGCATGGGACATAACCGCGGCTATTCCGAACGCGGTTACTCGCGAGGCGGCCACGAATACCGGAACCGAACCTACTACTACAACGGCCGCTACTATGCGCGAGCCTACCGCGGCTACTACTATCACGGCTACCAATACTACGGCTACGTGCCGGGATACTATTATTCTCCGGGATTTTATGGCTGGGCCTACAATCCATGGAGCGCGCCGATCTCCTATGGCTGGGGCTGGGGCGGATCGCCCTGGTACGGCGCCTATGGATATTACTTTTCGCCGTATGCGACGTATCCGAGCGCGTCCTTCTGGCTCACCGATTACGTGCTCGCTCAAAACCTGCAGGCTGCCTATGACGCGCAGCAGTCTGCCCAGGCTGCGAACGAGTACGCGAACTCCGGCGGCGGAGGCGGGCAGGCTGCCCTTACGCCCGAGGTCAAACAGGCGATCGCCGACGAAGTGGCGGCGCAAATTGCCGCGGAAAAAGCCCAACGGGAAAATCAGGGCGGCGCTCAGAGTGGCGACGTGGCGCCCGACGCACTCAATCCTGCTCGACGCACGTTTGTGGTGTCCACCACCCTCAGCGTGCAGAACTCCGACGGCACGGGATGCAGCTTGAGCCCGGGAGACGTCATCCGGAGGATCGACGATTCCCCGGACGCGGATCAGAACGTGAACGTGCGCGTCGTCAGCAGCCAGCGGGGAGATTGCCCTTCGGGTTCGCAGGTTCCCGTCGGCGTCACCGATCTGCAGGATATGCATAATCATCTGCGCGAGCAGGTGGACGATGGCCTGGCGCAGCTCTCCAGGAATCAAGGCCACGGCGGTTTGCCCTCGGGTCCCGCGGGGAATCCTCAGGCGAATCCCGACGGACAAGCGCAGCCGGATACCAGCGTGGCGAATGATTTGCAACAGCAGCAACAATCGGCCGACCAGACCGAACAGGATGTGCAGCAATCCGACTCGGGCAACGGTCCGTCGAACTAGCAAATTTGCCGGTTTTCGAGCACAGGTTCAGGCGGAATTTCAGAAGCATGTTCAGCGCGTGCGAATGCAATATCGAGCACCGGGTGCGCCCGAGCGAATTTTTCGGGCGCCGTCCGCTACCTACTATGTTGCCTGACGTTTTACCTCGATTGACCCGCAGGAGATCAGACCCAGGGCCTCATACCATAGGGGATGTCCCTTGCCGGTTAGAACGCCACCCAAGGACCATCACCCATGCCCCCACGTTATCGAGCTGAAGTCGTTGGTAGTTTCCTGCGTCCTCCCGACCTTCTGAAAGCCCGCGCCGCATTTACCGAGGGCAAGATCAAGCTCGAGGAACTCCGTACGGCCGAGGACCGCGCCATCCTCCAGTGCTTCGACGGCCAGCGCAAGGCCGGCATGTCCATTTTCACCGATGGCGAGCTGCGCCGCGCTTCCTGGCTTACCGACATGGCCGACGCGGTCGAAGGATTCGTCGCCGACAAAGTGATCCTGGATTGGAAAGGGCCCGGCGGTGGTTTCGAGGCCAGCTCGGCGCAGGCCGTCGGCGCAAAACTGAAAAAAGTTCGCAAATTGACGGCGCACGAGATTCCGTTCCTGAAAAAGTCCGCGCCGGGCCCGTTCAAGATCACGCTGCCTGCGCCTTCGAATTTCATGGTCTCCAGCTACAAGCGCGGCGTCAGCAGCCGGTTCTATCCCACGCACGCCGCGCTGCTTCAGGATCTGGTCGAAATCGTGCGCGACGAAATCCAGTGGCTGGTGAGCGAGGGCGTCACCTACATCCAACTCGACGCGCCCTTTTATTCTCACTATCTCGATCCCATCCAGCGCGGGAGGCTCGAACGCGACGGCCTGAATCCCGACGAGGAGTTCAAGAAATCCGTTGCCGGCGACAACTCGTTGCTGAAAGACATCCCGCGCAGCAAGGTCGCCGTTTCCGTCCACATTTGCCGCGGCAACAGCCGCAGTCGCTGGTACACGGAGGGCGGCTACGACGTCATCGCGGAAAAGCTTTTCGGATCACTTGACGTGGACAATTTTCTGCTGGAATACGATAGCGAGCGCGCTGGAGGCTTCGAACCTCTGCGCCTGGTGCCGCGCGGGAAAAGAGTCGTGCTGGGACTCATCACCACAAAGACCCCCAAGCTGGAATCGATGGATGACCTGCGGCGGCGCATTGATGAGGCGGCGCGTTTCATCCCGCTCGAAGACCTCGCCATTAGCACGCAGTGCGGCTTCGCTTCGATTGCCGCCGGCAACTTGCTTACCATGGACGAGCAGTGGCGCAAACTCGAGCTCGTGGTCAATACCGCCCGCAAAGTCTGGGGCTAAGCGCGCGTCTTTCGCACGCACCTCGCACGCACTTCGCGCGCACCTCGCCCTCGACGGCGTCAAAACTTCCAGATAGACTGTCCCCGCTTTCTGCTTTTCCGGCATCGAACGCGCTTTTTCCTCGACCTCGCCGAATGAAACGCACATCTTTGTAGGAGAGTCGCAATGAAGCGGAATCTAAGCACGCTGCTCCCTGTGGTTGCGGTTCTTGTCGCGGCACTCATTCCCTGGAATCAAGCGCGCGCTCAAGCACCATCGCCTGATGCTCCGCTCGCGGAGCACTTGAAGGCTTTCTACAAGGTGACAAAGTTCGGTGCGGCTGCCAAAGGATTCACCGTCTTGAGCCCTGGAACTGTGCTGGTCATCCGGAAGGCGGGAATTCTGGGCGTTCCGCCGGCCAACGTGGCGTTTGGCAACTCGATCTACAGAGACGGAGAGTTGCATCAGCCCACCTACGGCAACCGCACGATTATTGGAAACGTCACGCGGTCTCTCCAAGTCGGCGAAAAAGTTTACGTGCAGACGGTGGATGTGAACTTGAAATCCGACAGGGTCACCCTGATCATCGTGGAGTGCGATTCCTGCAACGGAGTGAACCGGCAATCCTCCTTCAAATCCATGGTCTCATTCGAATTTGCGAAGGGATCGCTGGCCGCCGCCAACCCGGCGCAGATCGAGAACACCATCGGCCAAGTCCTTTCGATTGAAAATAGTTCAAATGGTGCACAGCAGCCTCAGGATTCATCCGCGCAGCCACAAGGACAGCAGCAACAACCGCCCGAACAACAACCGCCCGAACAAAAACTGCCCGAACAAAAAGCGCCACCGTCACAGCCTCCGACAATTCAGCTCGGCCAGACTCCGGACCAAGTGCAAGCCGTGCTCGGCCAGCCGGACAAAATCGTCAACCTCGGTGCCAAGCTGATTTACGTCTACAAGGACCTCAAGGTGACTTTCATGAACGGCAAAGTCACCGACGCGCAGTGACTTTGCGGGCGCCTCGGGTTGTGTAATGGCGTAGTCCGCCGCGGCGGACTACGCTCGGCGCGGTTACTTGGCAGGATGACGCCCATCAACTGCAATCGTCCGCAAATGATGGTTGCGTAGGGACGCTGCTTGCCGCGTCCCCTTTACCGGAAATGTGGAAGCCGTAGGATCGTGCAAGAAATGGCCTGCCATCCGGAGCCTTGGCGAAGGATGGCGGAGAGGGTCTACGGTGTGTGACAGGTTTTGTTCTGAAGCCAGAAGGCCAATTTTGGTCTTATCTCCACTGCGTTGATGGGGGCGTGGACTTCAGGATCATATTTGCTGGTCTCTTCGGCTAGAAATTCGAGCCATCGCAACCTTCGGTCGGCGAGTGGAATGTCGATTGATGTCTTCGTCCACAGATTTGCACTTTTCTTCGCCCGCTCCGTCTTGTTATCCAACAATTCTTGGGTCACGGCATTGGTCGTATATGGTCGGTCCTTCGGCGGAAGCAAATCAACGCTGTATCCTATCGGGATGGATGCACCCTCGCGAGTTTGAAGCGTGTCGTCAAGCGCGACTCGAGCGAGATAGAGTTGAACCTTTCCCTCGCGGTTCGTGCCTGAGAACAAACCCTCCATGAGGACCCCTTGAACGGTGAGCCCTCGAACCCTTTGAGGGGCAAACCCATAAAAACGTTGAAAATTATCTGTTACCTGAATCGCCCATGTTTTCGCAACTGCATCAATCTCATGATCGGGCGTGCCGTTATACGCGTTGATAGCTTCGACCGTGCCGTGCCACCCAGGTACGGGATCCCTCACACCGGCAGGCGTGTATCCCTCTTGACCAGTTTCTGCGAATGCGATCTCGTTCCCTAGGACTACAATCTTGCATTTATCGTCGCGAACTGTCTTGCTGTTCAAATTCGTGTCAACGGCACGGCTGTCTGCGACGACAATAATTTTGTTGGCTCTCACGTCGAGTATAACGGTGGTAGCCCCTACTGGAATCGAAAGAGTGAGGATGAGCACAGATCCCAAGATGCGCCTGCAAGATGTGAAAAAATCCCCAGTCACTGGGCAAAACTCCTGAGCCGTATTCGACCGGTTTCGGAGCAGTTGACGCCGCTTGAATGATCTGCCAATATCGTGAACGATCCTTGGGCTTAACCCACTGCTGTCCAAATTAGCCAGAATTGAGGCGTGAGAGCGAAGAAAACCGTGCATTCCAGGGCCTCCGTGGCGATTTGTAGGTTGTGGTTGGCATTTCTGCTGTCCAAGTTAGGCTCACCAGGAAAGCGCCAGTTGCTCGGCGCCGGGATCGAGCAGCGGCGGAGGCTGGAACGGGTTATCGATCCAGGCGATCAGGTCGCGATAGACGAACAACTGCTGGCGCAACAAAGCGGCGAGATTAGACAGACTCCAACCATAGCGAGCGCGCAGTTGCAGATACTTGAGCACGAGCAGGGCGATTAGGGCGGTCCAGATTTGAATCTGCAGGGCGTTGGGGCTGGTGCCCACGAAGGTTTTGATGCGCAGGTTCTGCTTCAGCGCTTTGAAGAGCAGCTCGATCTTCCAGCGCTGGTGATAGACGGCGGCGATGGTGGAGGCAGCAAAGCCGCGATGATTGGTAAGAAACACCAGGGTGCGTTGCTGGGTTGCGTCCCAGACTTCGATGCGGCGCAGAAACAGATCGTAGTTCCCACGGCGGGCCGTTTTATAAAGGAAGATGATCTCGTCGCGCCGAACCGCACCGTGTTGGGGAACCGGACGGCGCTCGACGACGCCGTAATCGGCGTTGTCCTTCAGGCGCGTGACGAAAAACACGCCCTCGGCATCGAGGGAGGCGAACCAATCGTAATCGGCGTAGCCACGATCGAAAACCACGATGGTTCCAGGCTCGAAACGCAAGCTGCGCGCCACGCGGTTTTCGTGTACGCGGCCTTCGGTGATGAGCGCAAAACTGGGGAGCAATCCCTGATGATCAAGCAGCAGATGCAATTTCACCGCTCCTTTGGTGCGCTGGTACTGTGCCCAGTCGAAAACGGAAGCGCAGAGCTCGATGAGCGTGGCGTCCAGAGTAAGCAGTTTGTTTTTGAAACGGAAACCATGGGAGCCGGCCACTTCGCGGCAGCGGCTCAGCAGTTGATAAAACACGCTGCGGTAAAGCGCCCAGGGCCGGTGTTCATTGGCGTAGGCCAGGGTAGAGCGCTTGGGCGCGTCGGGCAGTCCCAGGTGCCGCAGCTTGCCCTCGCTGGCGGCCAGGCCGCCGCAAATCTCGCGCAGGGACTGTGCCCGTCCCAGATGACAGAACAACATGGCTACGAACTGGCCCCAACAACTGAACCCGCGGGCGTGGCGCTCGGCCCGGTGCTCTAGGACGGCCCGTTCAAACTCGGCGCGGGAAAACAACTGCAACATCTGGCTGAAAATGCTGGATACTCGTATCACGGCGGTGTTGGTCCTCCCTATGGTTCACGTCTTCTCAACGCAAACCGTAGCAGAGTTCTACCGCCGCCGCTCAAAAGCTAATTTGGACAAGAGTGGGCTTAACCCGATTGTGCTGCAGCGCCCGATCGAGGCTAGACCCTTGGTACCGGCCAACACCCTTCTGAGAGAACCCTTCTTTCAATACCTGTAAATTCGCATTGCCTAGGCGTATGCGAATGATTTCGATTCTGCGTCGGATCCCGTCCGCGTGTTCGTCGCCTAGGAGGCGAACAAATATGCGGGCAGGAATGCAAAATGGCCTTCCCCGGCCCAGAAGCAATCAGCAAGCTTCACCTTACGATCTTGGAGATCGAAGGTCTGCTATTCAATGTACTATTGTTCTTTCGTTTCGTCGTACATGAGATCAAGACTCTGATGCGAACTATTCGGCGAAAACGGACTCAATAGCAGTCACTGAGTCTTTCGCAATTGGAAGAGCACTTGTCGCAACACGTCATACGCTACCTTTTGCCGGTTAGCCTTTTTTACGGTTTCGGCACCTCCTAGAGCCGCGAGTGCGATACCGAACCTGCTATGCAGCGGTTCCGGCAGGTCAAGATGGTGAGCTACGGATCTCGCCAAGTATTCTTGGTCGTCCTCGGAATCCAAGTCTATCGCCTGCAGGCTAGAGTAAGGTTTTGGCAAATCTTCCTTCTTCACGCCGCGGAAACAGACTGGAATCGTAATGATGTTTCGAGTCCACGCCGCTCCGGCCTCGAAGTTCACCCAGGGTCTTTTTACGGATTCCCCACTGAGCATTAGCAGAACAACTTTGGATTCCTCCAATTCGGCCATGATCCGGTCGAGCCATTTCTCTCCGGCGTATACTTGGAATCGGTCGGACGACAAAAAAGGTTCGGCGTCTGAGCCGAGCATTTGAGCAATGAAATTTTGCACGCATTGAGCCCACGCGACTTCTTCGTGAATGAAACTAATGAACACCCGCGCCATACATTCCTCCCGCGGCGCCTCAAGTTGACTCGCGCGACGATATCCTACTCTCTTCGGAGCGAAAGGCGGCACGGTTCGATGAGCCGACAGGGAACGTTGATAGTATTTTCGGTGTCGGAAGAAGCAGGTCTGCAAGTCCCGTCCGCGGAGGAACCTCAACAGCTGAGGTACCTTGGGAATTTGAGACATGGCGGAGAGGGGGGGATTCGAACCCCCGACACCCTTTTGAGGTGTAACTGCTTAGCAGGCAGCCCTGTTCGGCCACTCCAGCACCTCTCCGCGGTGATTGCGACCAACGATGGGAAACGCGGCGGCCTGCCCGGTTAGTATAGCGGAAACCGCGCGCCCGTAGATACAACCCCAGCGGCCCGTTCAGCTATCATCCAGTCATGACTTCCCGGCCCGCCCAGCCGCTCGCGGCGCCAAAAACGGGACCTGTTTCAGCGCAAGTCGCGACTGCCCCGCCCGCGCCGGCCGCCGCTCTGCAATTTTCCGCGTCGCTTGCGGCAGCGGTCGAACGCTGCTGGCTCAGGGCCGCCGCGCCCGCGGAATGGAGTCTCACGCGCGAGCAATTTCAAGCCGCGCTCGAAGTCAGCGCCGCGCGGCGATTTCCGGGCGCCACGCCCGATCCCGCGAAACTCGACGCGAAGAAAATCGAAGCGTATTTGGAAACGCTGCACGCCGCCGACCTCGCGCTGGCACTCGCATGCAGCCTTGGCAATGCCGCCGCCTGGGATTTTTTTATGGCGGAATTTCGCCCCGAGCTTTATCGCGCGGCGCGAGCCATCGTCGGCTATGCCGCCGGGCAGGACGCCGCCGCGCGCGACCTCGCCGATTCGCTCTACGCCGATTTGTACGGCCTGCGCGAATCCGAAGGCCGCAGAAAATCGCTCTTCGATTATTTCCACGGGCGCAGCAAGCTCGGCACATGGCTTCGCGCCGTCCTGGCGCAGCGGCACGTGGACGAGATTCGCCGCGCGCGCAGAACCGAGCCGCTCGAGGACGAAGCCGGCGAAGTGCGTGGCGACGTTCGCAACGAAATCGCGACGGTTCGCGCAACGAGCCCGCCGCCCGATTCCGAACGCGCGAACTATCTCGCCATCCTGCAGGCCGCGCTCGCCGCGGCGCTTGATTCTCTCGATCCGCGCGACCGGTTGCGTCTCGCGTATTACTACGTGGACGATCGCACGCTGGCCGAGATAGGCCGCCTCCTCGGCGAACACGAGGCCACCGCGTCGCGCAAGCTCGAACGCGTGCGGCGCGACGTTCGCGCGCGCGTCGAGGCGTCGTTGCGCGACGCGAGGAATTGGAGCGACGCGCAGGTGCGCGCGTGCCTTGACTGCGCGAACGGTGAGTGGCCTTTCGATTTGAGCGTTCATTTGCAATCCGCGCCAGGGGCCGCAGGAGATCGCAAGCCAGCCGCTGCGGGCTCAGGCGCCGCTGCGCGCAAGATTTGAAGTTTCAGTCGTTCTAAGATTGGGAGGAAAATAGCTTCATGGCATGGCGGGACAAGGACCGGGAACAAGACAAACCGGCGGCCGATCTGCTGCGGCGAAGCCTCGCCTCTCCGGCGGGTGCGCCCGGTTTAGACGTTGACCCGTGCCCCGACCCGGAAATCCTCGCCGCGTATTTCGAGCGTTCGCTCGACGCGGACGAGACCGTGCGATACGAATTACACTTCTCCCGCTGCGCGCGCTGCCGCGAGATGCTCGCGGCCATGGTGCACGCCGGCGAGCCCGCGGGAGCGGCCGGAGAAAAGCGCGCGCGATCCTCAAGCACCGCATGGGCTTGGGATTGGCGATGGCTCGCGCCAGCGGCTGCCGCGCTCGTGTTTGTAGTGATTGTGGTTGTTTTCCGTCCGTCGCATCGTCCAGCCGGGCAGGCGCTCGTCGCCATGAATCAGTCGGCTGCGCCACCCGCCGTGCCGCCGGAAGCCACGCGCGCGGTGGACAATTCCGCTGCGAAAATACCTTCAGCCTCAGGCACGCTCCAGCGTGTCGCTCCAGATCTTGATTCCGCCAAATCAGAAATCGCGCCGCCCGCAAAACCAGCGCCGCCATCTCGCGCCGAGACCAAGGAATTTGGCGCCAATCTTTCGCTCAGTGGCCGCAACTACGAACAGCTGGACACGCTGAAGAAATCCGAAGCCGCGCCGAAGGCTGACAGTTCGGAACCGCGCGGATACGGCGTAGGCCACGGCACTGGTAACGGCGTTGGAATTCCCAGCTCTGCGGAAACGGTCACCGTCGAGAGCGCGACCGCGCCTATCACGCCCGCGTCGCCGCCTCCCGCCGCCGCGCCGGTCCCGCCGGAGATCTCGGCCGGCAACGTTGCCGGGGCGGCTGCTCCCGCCGCTCAATCTGCGCGCAAGGCCGCCAGCGCGCGGGGAACTGAAGTGGTCACCGTCGCCGGTGGGGCGCCCGAAACCGCGCAAGACAAACAGATGGTCACGTCCCTGAGCCGCGCGACCGCGATGAATGAATCCGTGATGGTGCAATCCGCGGACGACCGCAACGGGCGCACGGTGGTCCATTCGCCCGATCCGGACGTGCTGTGGCGAATATCGAGCGGTCGATTCGTCGAGCATTCCAGCGACGCCGGCACTACGTGGCGCGTGCAGTGGACAAAAGCGAATGCGCATGTTGTCGCCGGAGCCGCGCCATCTGTCGAGACCTGCTGGCTCGTGGGCCGCAATGGAATCATCCTGCTCACGACCAATGGAAAGAAATGGAGGACCATCGCGCCGCCCGCGGACGCGGACTTCGTTGACGTGGCGGCGACGGATGCATCGTCCGCCACGGTGACCACTACCGACGACCGCAAATTCACGACGAGCGACGGCGGCAAGCGTTGGATTCCCGCACCGTAGCGTGCTCGCCCACATCAAATCATCCTGCAAGAAAATCGGCCACCAGCGTTCTAACCTGTGCAGTGAAGTTCACGCGAAGGAGACAGCCCATGCAATCACGCAGCGCACGAATTCTTGGTACGGCCGCCCTGGCGGCGATCCTATTGCTTTTGCCTCTGGCGGGCAAATTGAAAGAAGCCCGCGCGGCGGGCGCGCTTGACGAAAAGCAGGCGAAGGCCGAGGCCGCCAGGACCACGGAAAAGGATCAAACCGACCTCTCCGTCACGGTCTATAACTCGAATCTCGCGCTGGTCCGCGACGTTCGCCAGATTCACCTCCAACCGGGAGTTTTCCCCCTGCGGTTCGAGGATGTCGCCGCGTCCATCAATCCCGCGACCGTGCACTTCCGCTCGCTCACCGATCCTGCGAAGCTCAGCGTGATCGAGCAGAACTACGAATACGACCTGCTCGACCCGCAGAAGCTGCTGCAGAAATACGTGGGCCGCGAGGTGACGCTGGTGCGCGCGGAAACCGACGCCAGCTCGACGAAGTGGGTCTCCACGAAAGCGCTGCTGCTCTCCGACAACAACGGACCGGTGTGGAAGATCGGCGACGAAATCGTCACGGGCATGAGCGCCGATTCCTATCGCTTTCCCGATCTGCCCGGCAATCTCTATAGCCGGCCCACGCTGGTCTGGACGCTCGAAAATCGCGGCGCGGACGCGCAGCGCGTCGAGGCCTCCTACCTGACCGGCAACATGAACTGGAGCGCGGACTACGTGCTCACCGTCGGCCGCGACGAGAAAAGCGCGGACCTCGATGGCTGGGTCACGCTCGTAAACAATAGCGGCGCCGCGTACGCGAATGCGAAGCTGCAACTCGTCGCCGGCGAAGTCCATCGCACCCAACCTGCCGTCGCTGGCCGCGTATACGAACAAATGGACATGGTGGCCAAGGCTGCGAGCGCCCCGCAGTTTTCTCAGGAAGGCTTTTCCGAATATCACCTCTACACGCTCGAGCGCCGCACTTCGATTCAGAATAATGAATCGAAGCAGATCAGCCTGCTCACGGGGACCGGCATTCCCGTCGAGAAATATCTCTCGGTCGAAGGGCAGCAATACTACTACCGCAACCCGCAGGGAATCGGAAACGCCGTCCCGCAACCGGTGAAGGTCTACTACCGTTTCAAGAATGACCAGAAAAGCAATCTCGGAATGCCGCTGCCCGCCGGAACCGTGCGCGTGTATCAGGCCGATTCCAAGGGCGGCACGCAATTCGCCGGCGAGGACAGGATCGACCACACGCCGAAGGACGAAACGCTGCGCATCTACGTCGGCAACGCCTTCGACGTGGTCTGCGAGCGCAAGCAAATGGACTACAAGAAGCTCGCGAGCAATCTCTACGAGATGGAATATCAGATCGCGTTGCGAAACCACAAGGACGGCCCGGTGACGGTGGAAGTTCGCGAGCCGGTCGGCGGCGATTGGGAAGTGGTGAGCTCGAATTTCAAGTGGACGAAACTCGATTCGACGACGATCGGATTTTCGATTCCGGTGGAGAAGGACGGGGCGGCGACGCT
The DNA here is from genome assembly GCA_963752925.1 of uncultured Acidobacteriota bacterium. Lineage (GTDB taxonomy): Bacteria > Acidobacteriota > Terriglobia > Acidiferrales > UBA7541 > Palsa-295. Next base: position 105,369 of record CAVVZY010000003.1, read on the forward strand.
CGACTATCGCGTCCGCGTCAAGTGGTAGCCATCGTCGCGGAGAGCGCGCTCACTTCTTCACGGCGGCGGCACGGTCAACCAGAGCGAGTTCGTGGACGAAAAGCGGGTTGTTGGGGAATTCGGCCGCGAGTTCGGTGAGCAGCTGGCGGGCGCGTTCCGGCTGATGCTCGCGCTCGCTGGCCAGCGCCAGCCAGGCCTTCGCAAACGGCTGCAGGTAGTGGCCGTGTTCGGCGGCGCGCTGCAATTGTTCCATCCCGCGCTCACGGTCGCCGTGAATTCCGCCAAACCACAGAAACGCCCGTTTGTAGCTGGGTAGGCAGCCGATGATGTAGTTGGCGGCGCCAAGCGCCATGTAAGCGTCTTCCGCCGTCGGATCGACGGCCAGCAGTTTTGCAGCTTCGGCATCCGCTTGCTTCGTCAAGCCCAGGCCCGCCATCTGTTTCTTCACGATCAGCGCGTCATAATCGGCCTCCATGCCGTCGGTAAATGTGAGCACGAGCAAAGCGTGGCTGTCGCGCGGATCGACCTTCAGCCGTTGTGATGCCATCTCGCGCGCTTTGTGGTTGGCGGTGAGAAATTCATCATTGCGGTTGTCGGACGCGCTTCCTTGCGCGCCGCCCAGGAATTTTTCGTCGTTCAGGAAGAAGTCTGAACTAAAAATCCCTTTGGCATTGAATTGCTCGTAGAGGTAGCTGGCCGCTTCGGCAGCCTTGCCGAGCGGATCGTTCGGTTCCAGCTTCTGGTAGTTGAGAAATTTCGAGCGGCCGCCCTTGAAATCCAGCTCGTAAAGATTGCGGAAGCCGAGATCGAGCATGCCCGCGGACGGAGCAGCGACGATGCGCGGCAGCGCCGGCGCAGAAACCGGCGCGGGCGTTGCAGTCTCGCTTCCTCCCGCGGCGACCGGAGTTTCAGTTGCCGACTGCGCCGCGCAAGACGACACGCAAAAAAGGAACGCCGCAGCCGAACACGCCGCGAATCCGATTCGCAATACTCGATCACAAAGATGACTCGGGCTGATCATTCCACGAACAACTCCCACGCTCGAAAACGCATTCCCCGGGCGCTTTCGCTCCTTCGCCGAACTCGCGCCTACTGTATTCGAGCCGGTCCGGATTCGGCGGGTTGTATAGGGTCTATTTGTCCTAGAGATTATTCAACAGGAAATCCGTGACACCCTTGAAAAGCTGTATGTAGGTCGGGATGTCTCCCATTCCGTGGCCGCGGCCGGGAAAGATCATCAGGCTCGCGGGATACTTGCCGGCGAGAATCAGCTCGTTGAGCAACTCGGACGTGTTCGCGAAATGAACATTGTCGTCGCCGGTCGCGTGCACGAGCATCAGTCTGCCCCTGAGCCTGGCGGCTTGGTTCACCGGCGAGCTCTCGACGTAGCCGGCGGGATTGTCCTGCGGCCGGCCCATGTAGCGCTCGGTGTAAGCCGTGTCGTACAGCCGCCAGTCGCTGACGGGCGCAATCGAAACGCCGGCCTTGAAAACGTCGGGGGCGTTGAACATCGCTTCGAGCGTCATCGTACCGCCGTAACTCCATCCCCAGATGCCGATGCGGGAGCCATCCACATATGGGAGCGATTTCAGGTATTTCACGCCCGTGAGCTGGTCCTGGAGCTCGACTTTGCCGAGCTGGTGATAGATCGGCGTTTCAAACGCATGGCCGCGAAAGTACGAGCCTCGATTGTCGAGCGTGAATATGATGTATCCCTTCTCGGCCATCATCTGAAGCCACAGAGCTTCCGGGTCGGTGTCCCATTCATTTCTCACGCGTTGGAGATGCGGCCCCCCGTACACGTTGATCAGCACGGGGTATTTCCGCGACGCGTCGAAATCCGGCGGGCGGATGATCGAGGCGGACAGTTTCGTGCCATCGTTTGCCGCGAGGTCCAGAAATTCAACGGGCGAGAGATGGTATTCGCCTAGCTCGCGCACTTTATTTTCGTTGACCACAGCGGCGCGCGTGCCGTCCACGCGATAGAGGTCCTGGCGCGGCGGCGTCATGGCGTTCGAGTAGGTGTCCACATACGCGGAAGCATCCGGCGCGATCAGGGCATCGTGCGCGCCATCCTCGCGCGTGATTCGCGCGATCGTTTTGTCCTGCAACGAGAGACGGTAGAGTTGCGTGCCCCGCAAGTCGTCTTTATTCGAGAAGAAATAGACATAGCCGCGCGCTTCATCCACCACCGCATGGCTGCCCGAGCCCGGCCCAAAGCCGCCACTGCCGGTAATTCCCCAATCACCGCTGGTGAGCTGATCGAGCTGCCGCCCGGAAAGATCGTAGAGATAGTAGTGGCGGAAGCCGGAGCGTTCACTCGACCAGAGGAAGCGCTTGTTGTCCGCGAAAAAGTACAAATCGTCGGCGAGGTTGATCCAGTATTTGTCGGTCTCGGTGAGAATTGTTTCGGATGCACCGGTCTCAGCGTCCGCGAAAAGAAGGTCGATTCGATTTTGCGCGCGGTTGAGGCGCTCGATGGCGACGCGGCGGCTATCCCGCAGCCAGACGACGCGCGGGAGGTAGTCATCAATCACGAACCTGTTCTGCGTGGGGCGACCCTGGGCGTCCTCGTTGGCTTCCATCCATTTAGTTTCGCCGCCGCCGATCGAGACAACGCCGACGCGCACAACCGGATTCGCTTCGCCCGCCTGCGGAAAGCGCGTGTAGACCATCGAACCGACCGGCGAACTCATGTCCATGATCGGATAGTTCGTCACACGACTTTCGTTCATCTGGTAATAGGCGATCTTCGAAGAATCGGGCGACCACCAGTAGGCCGTGGTGCAATCGAGCTCCTCGGGATACAGCCAGTCGAGCTGGCCATTTAGAATTTCCTCGCTGCCCCCAGTCGTCACTTGCTTTACCTCTCCGGTCGCAACACTCACAATGTATAGATTCCATTCGCGAACGAAGCTGATCCATCTTCCGTCCGGCGAAAATTTGGGGTCTTCATCGCAAAAGGCAACCTCGCCCACGTCGGTTCTTGCGAGCCGCTTCGACGCCATCGTTTTCAAATCCAAGTACACCAGCTCAATGCAGCCGGTGAACAGCAGTGCATCCCCCGAGGGCGACCAGATGTACTTGTCCGCCTGGACGCGGCCCAAGCCCGTCGCTTGAACCGTGTTGTTTGCGTCGGGGGCCAATACGTCTGAGAGCACGTTCGCGTTCACGAGAACCTTGCGGTCGCCTTTCGCCGCGTCCATCGTCCACAACTCGGCGCGCCCGCCCGCGCGCTCGAGATACGAGATGCGTTTTGCGTCGGGGCTCCATTCGATTCCCCGTGCGAGATACCCACCGAGACTCGGCCCGCCGTAGATGCGCTCGACCGTGAGCGATTTCGATGAGTGCGGCTTCGCAAGCGCCGGCGCCGAAACACACGCCGCAGCCAGCGCAATCGCCAAGATCGCAGGGACAACTCCCACGGAAAAGCGCCAACCGGCGCTCGCTGCACCTCCTTGAATTTTGTGACGGGTCGTCGGTGCCATTTTCTTTTGTTTTGTTGAACTTACGGGAACATTTACTCGGCACCCTGTGACGGGTAATTTCGGACGAATCGCGGTGTGTCGCGCGAGGATATGCCGCACCTCGATGTTTCCCGCATCCTGCCACCGCTTCCGAATGTTCATCGAAACTTCTCCTTGCTTCTCACGCTAACTATGATGCACGAGAGGGCGCGCATTTCAAGGAAGTTTGTCCTGTGGACTTTTTGGGCGCCACAACACGCGTGAATTTGCTCCGGCGGTGGTCTCGCGCCCGGGTCTATAATCGCGGGCGATGGGCGAGCGGCGATGAAACAAGTCATCGAGAAATTCATCCAGTACTTGCGCTACGAGCGCAACGTGTCGCCGGACACGATCCGCGAATACCGCCGCGACATGGAGCAGTTCGCGACGTTCCTAGCGCCGCCGGGCGAAAAAGCGCCGCCGCTCGGGGAAATCGATCACCGCGTGGTCCGCGAATACGTCGGTTCGATGTACGACCGGAAACTCGAGCGCGCGTCGGTGGCGCGGAGGCTGGCCTCGCTGCGGACATTCTTCAAATTCTGCGTGCGCGAAAAACTCGTGACGCAGAATCCGGCGCGCCTGGTGGCTACGCCGAAGCTGGCGAAGCGCGTGCCGCGCGTGCTGACGGCGGAAGAGTTGAACGGATTTCTCGACAGCCTCGGAGACGGCGCGGCAAAGGACAAATCGAAGCGGGCGCGCAAACCGACCGCGCATTCCGAGGAAGAAGCGAAAGTGATTCTGAAGCGCGATCGCGCGATTCTGGAGCTGCTCTACGCTTCCGGACTGCGGGTGAGCGAACTGGTGGGGCTGGATCTGGGCGAGATCGACCGCCGCGGGCAGATGCTGCGCGTGCTCGGCAAAGGCCGCAAGCAGCGCGTGGTGCCCTATGGCGGGAAGGCGCAGGCGGCGCTCGAAGCATACTGGCCGGTGCGCGACGAAATCCTGGCGCATCCCCGGACGAAGGCCGCGCCGGAGGCCGTATTCCTGAATCATCTGGGTGGGCGGCTGACGGACCGGTCGGTGCACATGCTGGTGAAAAAATATTCGCGGCTGGCGAACGTGAATTGGGACATGCACCCGCACTCGCTGCGGCACGCGTTTGCGACGCACCTGCTGGCCGACGGCGCGGACCTGCGCGCGATTCAGGAGCTATTGGGACACGTGTCGCTTTCCACGACGCAACGCTACACGCAGGCGAGCATACGGCAGTTGATGGAAGTGTACGACAAGGCGCATCCGCATGCGTGAGCGCCCGGGCAGGATTCCAGGGCTGAAGCCCTAATTTCTTGGGCCGACTTTCGTGGGGCTGAAGCCCCCCACGCTTCCACCGTCCGACAATACCGTCGCGGCTAGTTGAGGTCGCGTGAGAACATCAGTTTCAGCGTGACTTTATCCGAGGCGGGTGTCACGCCAAAACCCACTCCGGCTTCGATATTCGCAAACTTCGTGCTGCGATCGAACACGCCCCAAACCTCATGCGATTGCTGCCCGGTCGGACAAAAACGCGCGGAGGGGGCCGACATCGGAGTATTCCTCGACCGCCAAGGCAAACTTGGGAGAAAAATTGTAGGCGATGCGCGCCGCCGGCGCAAAGTCCAAACTCTTGAAACCGCCCCGGAAGGAGTTATCGAGAATCGGGTTCACGATGATATCCACCGGGTGCAGGTGCACGCCGAAGATGGGCCGAATCTCGGAGGTGAAGCGACTCGGATCCCAGTAGGTAGCGTTGTAACTGAATTCAAAATTCACGGCGTAAAAGAAGGTGCGATCCGCGGCATGCGGCGATGTGAACAGCAGGCGTATCTTGCCGCCATTGATCGTCGCGTCGTGGTTTTTGGAGATGCTGTAGAGCGGCAGATAAAGCCCCGCCTCGAACCAGTCGGTCACGCCGTAGGCCCATTCCGTCACTCCGTTGAAGGACTTGTCGGCGATGATCGCGCCCGGGAAGGCCGGTGTCTTCAAGCCGTCGGGAGTAAAATTGTTGTGCCAGGTGAGATTGAATTTTCCGCGCTCGGCGATTGCGCCGTCGTAGACCTGGATCTCGTCGGTTTGGGCGAATGTTTTTGGCGCGACAAGGAGAACTGCCGCGGCGAACAGGAAAACGAGGCGCGCGTGGTTTGGGACCTTCATGGCGACCGGGACATTGTAGTTTCATCGCCTCCTGCGCGCGAAGAGAGATTCTTCGGGGCAATGAAGGGGCCGGGCATTCGGAATGACAACGCACGGTTTTGGCTCTCAGGTAGATGCCGGAGCAAGCTCCGGCACAAGACAGCGGCGGCAAGCCGCCGCACTCCACATGGGCCTTGCCTGAAGCGTGACCGGGAGCCAAGCATGTTTGCCGGGCACGATATATCGTGCCCCTACGGAACGATGCTCAACAGGCGGCTGGAAGCCAAGCATATTCGCCGGGCGTAGTCCGCCACAGCGGACTACGCCCCTACGAACCGTTGCTAATGGCGGAACGCGTTGGCAAGGAATAGCGCCGGGCACGGCATGCCGTGCCCCTGCAAAACCAACGGCAAAGGCGCACAGGCACGTGCGGAGCGCCATGAGTACAAAGGGCGCAATCCGGCCGCGGCAGACGCACCTACGAAAGGCAAGAAGAAGAGCCGGCGGGACGCCGGCGCTACGGGCTAGGCGGTGAGCGAGCTGGCGGGAACGAAACCGTCGGAGGGGCGCGCGGTTGCGGGCGGCGGCATCGTCGAGCGATCCACGCGATTATAGAGCGTGTCGCGCTCGACTGGAATGCGGCCGGCGGCACGAATCAGGCACTCGAGTTCGGCGCGGGTGAGGCCTTCGGGCGTGGTCGCGCCGGCATCGTGATAGATCTTTTCCTCCTCCACGGTGCCGTCGAGATCGTCCGCTCCGAAGCCGAGAGCGATCTGCGCGATGCGCGGCGTGAGCATGATCCAGTAGGCCTTGATGTGGTCGAAATTATCGAGCATCAGGCGCGAGACGGCGATCGTCTTCAACGCGTCCATGCCGGTCGGCTTCGGGATGTGCGCGAGGGCAGTATTGGCCGGGTGAAATTCGAGTGGAATGAACGTCTGGAAGCCGTGGGTTTTGTCCTGCGTTTCACGCAGGCGCACCAGGTGGTCCACGCGCTCTTCGAGCGTTTCCACGTGGCCGAAGAGCATGGTGGCGTTGGAGCGCAGGCCGATTTCATGAGCGGTGCGCGCGATCGAGAGCCACATCGTGCCGGAAACTTTGTGGTCGCAGATGATTTTGCGCACGCGCGGATGGAAAATTTCGGCGCCGCCGCCGGGGAGCGAGTCCACGCCGGCATCCTTCATTTTCAGCAGCGTGTCCTTGATCGAAAGCTTGGTGAGGCGCGCGTAGTAGTGCACCTCGACCATGGTGAACGCCTTCAGGTGCACCTGCGGGAAGCGCTGCTTCAGGCCGCGGATCAGGTCGAGGTAGTAATCGAAGGAAAGATCGGGATGCAGGCCGCCGACGATGTGGAATTCCGTGGCGCCTTCGGCGACGCCTTGCGCGCCGCGCGCGAAAACTTCTTCGAGCGCCATGGTGTACGCGCCGGAAACGTCGGGCGAGCGGCCAAAGGCGCAGAGCTTGCAGTGCGCGACGCAGACGTTGGTTGGATTGATGTGCCGGTTGACGTTGTAGTAGGTCAGGTTGCCGTGGCGCTGCTCGCGGACGTGGTTGGCGAGCCAGCCGACGGCCAGCAGGTCGTGCGACTGGAATAGCGCGAGGCCGTCTTCAGATGTGAGGCGCTCGCCGGCGAGGATGTTTTGCGAGATCGGTTCGAGCCGCGCATCCGAGATGTGTAGTTCTGACATAGCTTGTTGGTACGGCCTCAAAGGCGCCCGCCTGAAAGGCGGCCGCTACAAGATCAACGGCCAACTCAGGGGCGCATGACGACTACGGCAGCTCCCCAGAACAACAGGAACAACAAACTAATATAGCCATTCACGGCGAAAAACGCAGCATTCATTTTGCTCAGGTCGTTGGGCTTTACGAGCGAATGCTCGTAGCCGAGCAGCAGCGCGACGACGGCGATGCCCACCCACGCGGGCCACGCGAGATGAAATGCTGTGGCGAGCCAGATGAGCAGCGCGACCATCGCCAGGTGCATCGCGCGGGCGGTACGCAGCGCTCCGGCGATGCCGAATTTCTTCGGGATCGAATGCAGGCCCTCCGCTCGGTCGAAGTCCACGTCCTGGCAGGCGTAAAGGACGTCGAAGCCGCCGACCCACAGCGTGACTGCGGCGCAGAGGATCAGCATGCGCCAGTCGAGCGAGCCGCGAATGGCGATCCATGCCGCCGCGGGGGAAATTCCCAGGCAGAAGCCGAGAACGAAGTGCGACCAGGCCGTGAATCGCTTCGTGTACGAGTAAAGGAAAAGCACGGCGAGCGCGGCGGGGGAAAGTTCCAGCGCCAGCGGATTGAGCTGCCACGCCGCGACAACCAGCACCGCCGAAGCGAGGATCGCGAACGCCCAGGCAAAGCCGAGCGACAGGTGGCCCGCTGGGAGTGCGCGATTGGCCGTGCGCGGGTTGCGCCCGTCATATTCGATATCGGCGATGCGATTCATGGTCATCGCGGCGGAACGCGCGCCAACCATGGCGACGACGATCCAGAGAATTTGCCGCCACGACGGGCAGGCCGCCACTCGCGCGCGCGGCCAGCAGCGCTCCCACGAGCGCAAACGGCAGCGCGAAAACGGAGTGCTCGATTTTGATCATCTCGAGCACGGTGCGGATGCGGGTCTTCGTCATTTTCGGATTGGCCACAGAGTCACAGAGTCACGGAGAAAAACTTAGGAACTGGAACGCGAAAGAACAGACTCAATTTCTTGTCCCCTTGAATTCCTCTGTGTCTCCGTGCCTCTGTGGCAAATTTTCAGGGCTTGCGCCCTTTCCAACGATACTGCTTCTCCTGCGGCAGGCCGAGCTGCACGAGGACGCGATAGCAGAACTGCTCGACCATGGCATCGATGGATTCCGGCTCGTAGTAAAAGGCGGGCATGGCGGGCATCACGGTGGCGCCGGCGTCATGCACGCGGAGCATGTTTTCCAGGTGAATGCGATTGAGCGGCGTCTCGCGCAGGCAAAGGACCAGCGGGCGGCGCTCCTTGAGGCAAACGTCCGCGGCGCGGGTGAGCAGATCGCCGGAGGTGCCTGCGGCGATCGAGCCGAGCGCGCCCGCCGAACACGGGATGACGGCCATGGCGTCCACGGCGGCGCTGCCGGAGGCGATGCTCGCGCCGATGTCCTTGTTCGGGAGGTATTCGATTTTCTTCGCGGGCGTGCCGGTGAGAAGCGACGGGAGCTTTTTGCCGTCGGCGGCGACGACGCCGAGTTCGGTGGAGAGCAGGCGCAGGCCGGCTTCCGTCGCAACCAGGAAAACACGGGCGACGCGCCTGTCGGCGTCGAGCAGGCGAAGCAGCGACTGCGCGTAGACCGCGCCGCTCGCTCCCGTGACTCCGATGGTGATGATGCGGCCTTCTGTGCTCTTTGCCGGCATGGATGGAAACTTCGAGTCTATGCAGCCGGTTTCGGCAAAGTCAAGGCGAGTCCGGCGCAGGGTGGCGGGTGGGCTTTCCCTTTGCGACAAGCCCGCGCACGCCCGTGTTGACGCCGCCGCCCCCCGCCCGTACGCTGGAATCTCACCTGTTCCGGTACCGCCATGCCCACAATCGACGAAGATCTAAGCCAAATCGAGCGGGACATTCGCACGCTGAAGATCGAGTACGAGCAGTTCTTCGGCGGCGGGCGCTCGCGCCCCCCCGCGGACACGCAGTGGCGCGTGGATACGCTGGTGCGCCGCTACAACGAGCGCACCGCGGAGCTGAGTTATGGCCAGCGATTCCGCTTCAACAACTTGTCCCAGACTTACGCAAAGTACATAGACATGTGGCGCAAGAAAACGATGCAAAAGGAGTCGGCAGCGCAGCAGCATCATTTCGGCGCCGCCGCCAAGGCCGTGGAAGCGGAGCGCGCTCGCAAGGCCGCACTGCAGCAGGCCGCGGAACCCTCCAAGATCGTGGCGCCGCCTCCGCTGGACTTCCGCGCCGCCGAAGCCGCCGCGCACGCGGAGGCCGTGCACCAAACCGCATCCGCGTTCGCGATGTCCTTCTCCAATCCGGAGCACGAAAAGGAAAAAGTGTACACGCTGTACGAAAAGCTGATCGAGGCGCGCTCGGAAACCGGCGAACGATCGAGCACGCCGAGCCTGCAGGACTTCGAACGGTTCGTCCAGCAGAAAACGAAGGATCTGAAGGAGAAGGGCGGCCGCGAAATCGAATACACCGTCAGCGTCGAAGGCGGCCGCGTCAAATTGAAGGCGCGCGTTTCCAGCTGAATTTTATCGCACGACTTTCCCGTCCCGCACCTGCTGCAATTCTTCCGGGGCTAAAGCTCTTTTGATTTCGAAACGTATTCGTGGGACTGCCCTTCGGCTTCGCTCAGGATAAAAAGTCCCGCGCTTCCACCATTTTCCACATCCTCTTCCGAAAAGCTCCGCAAACGCTTACACTGGCCCGCTCGTTTCCTTCGAGCTGATTTGGGGAGGCACAGCTGTGGCCATCGAGCGGGCGCTCATCAGCGTCTATGACAAAACCGGCGTCGCGGAATTCGCGCGGCAGCTTGCGTCGCTGGGAATCGAGATCGTTTCCACCGGCGGGACCGCGAAGCTGCTGCGCGACGCGGGAATTCCCGTGCGCGACGTGGCCGAGCTGACCGGCTGGCCAGAAATGCTCGGCGGGCGCGTGAAGACGCTGCACCCCAAGGTGCACGGCGGAATCTTATTCCAGCGCGGCAAGGCCGAAGACCGCAAGCAGACCGCCGAGCATTCGATCGTCCCGATCGACCTGGTGGTCGTGAACCTGTATCCATTTTCGGCGACGGCGGCGAAACCGGGGGTCACGCCGGAGGAATTGATCGAGAACATCGACATCGGCGGGCCGGCGATGGTGCGCTCGGCGGCGAAGAATTTTCAGAGCGTGGGCGTGATCACCGATCCGGGCGATTATCCGGCGATCGCCGCGCAGCTGCGCGAAAAGCGCGAATTGAGCCTGGCGACGCGCCTGGCGCTGGCGCGCAAAGCCTACGCGCGGACGTCGCGCTACGACGGCGAAATCGCCACGGAACTCGAACGCCTCGCGGCAAACGGCGAAGTGACGCTCGGCCCGCTCGAAAAATTGCCGGAGCGAATTCACGTGGCGCTGGAACGCCGCCAGGCCATGCGCTACGGCGAAAACCCGCACCAGGCCGCGGCGCTCTACGTTCCCGCGGGGCGTCCGGCGGCAGGTCTCGCGGGCGCGAAGCAGCTGCAGGGCAAGGAGCTTTCCTACAACAATCTGGTGGATCTCGACGCCGCGGGGGCGCTGGTCAGCGGAGTTTCAGCGTCCGGCGGTCGCGATCATCAAGCACAACAATCCGTGCGGCGCGGCGGAACAGGAGTCGCTGCGCGACGCCTATCTAAAGGCGCTCGAGTGCGATCCGGTATCGGCTTACGGCGGCGTGCTCGCGTTCAACCGCGCGATTGACGCGGCAACGGCGGAGGAAGTGGCGAAGCTGTTCGTCGAATGCATCGTCGCGCCGGGCTATGAACCCGCGGCGCTCGAGAAATTCGCGTCGAAGAAGAATCTTCGCCTTCTCGAAATGCCGCGCGAGGCGATGAGCCGGGAACTCCAGCTCAAACCCATCTCGGGCGGCATGCTGGTGCAGGAGTCGGACGTCCACGAACTTACGGAGGCCGAGCTGAAGGTGGCGACCTCGCGCGCGCCGACCGCCGCGGAACTCCGCGCTCTGCTCTTCGCGTGGAAAGTGGCCAAGCACGTGAAATCGAACGCGATTCTTTTTGCGCGTGAAGGGCAGACGGTCGGCGTGGGCGCGGGACAGATGAGCCGCGTGGATTCGGTGAAGATCGCGGTGATCAAGGCGACGACGGCGAGCCTTTCTCTCGCGGGCAGCGTGGTCGCTTCCGACGCGTTCTTCCCATTCGCCGACGGCGTCGAAGAAGCCGGGAAGGCCGGCGCGACGGCGGTGATCCAGCCGGGCGGCTCGGTGCACGATCAGGACGTGATTGACGCCGCGAACAAACTGGGCATGGCGATGGTATTCACCGGCGTGAGACATTTCAGACACTAGGAAACCGCTAAAAAAATCACCCGAGGCTTCCAGGGTTAAAACCCCGGGGCAAAGCGACGGCTTGTCGCGGGGTTGAAACCCCGCGCTTCCACCGTCTCACATTTATCAGCGACCTGGTGAGTAGCAAGCATGGAAGAGAGAGCCAAACCGGACGGGCTGGCGGGGCTGCGCGTGCTGTCGCTGGAAAGCCGGCGCGCGCCGGAAATGGCCAAGCTCATCGAGAATTACGGCGGCCGCGCCGTCGTGGCGCCGTCCATGCGCGAAGTTCCCCTGGAATCCAACACCGAAGCGCTCGCGTTTGCGCGCACGCTTGCCGCGAACTGTTTCGACATGGTGATTTTTCTCACCGGCGTGGGCACGCGCGCGCTTGCGCGAGTGGTCGAGACGGTTTATCCCCTCGATCAATTCGCGGCGGCGCTGCGGCGAGCGATCGTGGTCGCACGCGGGCCGAAGCCCGTGGCCGCGCTCAAGGAATTGGGAGTGCCGGTGACGATCGCGGTGCCGGAGCCGAACACGTGGCGCGACTTGCTGCGCACGCTCGACGAAAAATCCGACGTGGCGGCACTGAAAGGACGGCGCGTGGCCGTGCAGGAATATGGCGCGTCCAATTCCGAGCTTCTCGCGGGGCTTGCAGAACGCGGCGCGCAGGTGACGCGCGTGCCCGTCTATCAGTGGGCGCTGCCCGAAGACACCGAACCGCTACGGGCCGCGGTGGAAGCCATCGCGCGGGGCAAAATTGACGTCGCACTGTTCACAACTTCGATTCAGGTAACTCATCTGCTGCGGATCGCGCGGGAAATGAATCTGGAGCGGGAGCTCCGCGCTGGTTTCGCGCGTATCCTGATTGGCTCGATCGGGCCGATGACTTCCGAAGAGCTGCGCGAGCAGGGCTTTTCAGCGGATTTCGAACCGTCGCATCCCAAGATGGGATTTCTGGTGAATGAGGCGGCGCAACGTGGTGCGAAATTGCTGAAAGAAAAGCGCGGGAAGACTGCGGGGTGATCTTCTGAGGGCTTTCGGCGACCGGCCGGGTCACGGAAGGTTTGGGTGGGGGGGGAATGCCGGGACCCGGCCGCATCGGCGAATGCAGGCATCCTAGCAGGGGTTTTGTTTTGCGCGTTCGTCGAATATTGGATTGGACGTATTCGTCTTCCAAATTCGCTCCCAACTTCCTGATTTAATTCGCTTTCCAGGGTAAGGAATCCGTAAAGGCGGGCCGCGTCCGGATCATTTTTTGCTTGCGTTGCGCCGGCGCAGAAACTTCTCAAACGAAATTTCGCTCGCTAGGCGATGCAGCAGAGCCTTGCGGCGCGCAGGCGAAATCGTTTTCGCGAAAAGGCGCTTGCGCGCGGCGCCCAGTTTTTCCAGCCACTGTTCGTACTCAGCGCCGATGTCCTGCTCGAGTCTTCTTCTCAGGCGCTGCGCAAGCGCGGGACTGTGCCCTCCGGTCGAAATGGCAATCTGCAGCTCGCCGCGCCGGACGACGGCGCCGTAATAGAAATCGCAGTGCGCGGGATCGTCCACCACGTTGCACAGGACGCCGCAGCGCTGGGCCAGCCGGTAGATTTTCGCGTGCAGAGCCGGTGACGACGTCGCAGCGACCACGAGAAACACACCCGCGAAATCGGCGGCGCGAAACTTGCGCGGTTCCCAGCGAATTTTTTTCGCGCCAGCCCACGCGCGAACACGGTCCGTGGCATCCGGCGCGACGACGCGCACTTTCGCGCCCGCGCGGAGAAGGCTTTCGATTTTATCCTGAGCGATCGGGCCCGCTCCGACCACAAGGCAGCGGCGTCCGGTCAATTTCAGGAATGCGGGAAACAGCGGCATCGCGTTATACCGATTCGCCGCGAACGAGGTCGTCGTATTCCTCGCGGCGGCGCGCGACACGGAAGCGGCGGCCTTCGACGAGAACTTCGGCGGGCCGGCGGCGGGCGTTGTAGTTCGAGGATTGCACGAAGCCGTAGGCTCCCGCGGTCCACACGACCAGAAGGTCGCCCGACTTCACCGGCGCGAGCGGCCAGTCGCGCGCGAGGAAATCTCCCGACTCGCACACGGGTCCGACGACATCCACGCGCGCTTTCTTTGCGGCGGCGCCGGAGGCACGAACGGCCGGAGTGATCGGATGAGTGGCGCCGTAGAGAACCGGCCGAATCAGATCGTTCATCGCCGCGTCCACCACCACGAAAGTCTTCTTGTGATTTCCCTTCACGTAGAGAACGCGCGTGAGCAGCACGCCAGCCGGGCCAACGAGCGTCCGACCGGGCTCGATCAGCAGGCGGCAACCGAGCGGCCGGACGATTTCGGCGAGCGCCCGGGCGTACGCAGCGGGAGGGAGCGCGGATTCGTCGGTATAGCGGATGCCGAGGCCGCCGCCGATGTCAATGAATTCGAGGCGAATTCCATTTTTCGCGAGGTCGCGCACGAACGACGCAAGCCGCGCGAGCGCACGGCGATACGGCGCCACGCTGAAAATTTGGGAGCCGAGATGCGCGGTGATCCCGCGCCACACAATCCAGGGCGAATCCTTGTGCGCCAGATACAGCCGCCGCGCTTCCTGCCAATCCACGCCGAATTTGTGCTGGTGCGCGCCGGTGGCAATGTGCGGATGGCCGCCCGCGAGCACGTCGGGATTCACCCGCACGGCCGCAGCGGGGCGAGCGCCGCCCGCCGCGACGTGCCGCGCCGCTTCGCTCAGCAGAACTTCCAGCTCCGCGGCTGATTCCACATTGAAGAGCAGGATTCCGCTGCGCCGCGAGCCTTTTCCGGAGTAGCGCAGCGCGGCGCGAATTTCTTCGCGCGTTTTCCCCACGCCCGAGAAAACGATGCGATCGCCGGGAACGCCGATGCGGCCCAGGCGGTCGAGCTCCCCGCCGGAAACGATATCAAAGCTGCTGCCCAGCCGCGCGAGGACGCGCAGCACGGATAAATTCGAGTTCGCTTTCATGGCGTAGCAGAGCGTATGCGGAAGCGATCCGAACGCGCGGTCGAGCCCGCGATAGGCCGCCTCGATGCTGGCTCGGCTGTACACATAGGTAGGCGTGCCGACAGCGTCCGCGATGCGAGCGAGCGAAACGCCTTCGCTGTAGAGAGCCTGGATTCCCCGGCCGACGGACTCGTACGCGTAGCACGGCGTGTACGCGGTGGGGTCCAAGCTGCGCTGCAATTTACGTGTGGGCGTCATCGCAGCACGCGAGAGTCGTCGCCGTAATCGTGCGGGAAAATCATGGGCTACCATCATACAAACTCTGCGTCGAAAAGCCACGGTCGGCAAATACGTGAGACAAGTTGTCGATACTGTTGTGATGCCGAACGAGGTTTCCGTATTGTTGCATGGCCGGCGCCGATTGCTTGACTGCGCCGCATGCCACCGCTAGACTGGATTTGTTCTTGGTAGAGGTGCGGAGGCCATGAGTAGCCGGGCCGAAACTTCCGGGCAGCTTCGGAAGGCCGGGTGAAAGGGGTTTGTAGGCAGCTCGCTCCGCCGAAACTGTCGCGATAGCTGAGTCGCGCCGGTTGGGGGACACGCCGAAAGGCGGGTCCACTGTCATCCGTTGCAAGACGGGTGGAGCGCTATCGAGGAGTGAAGACACGAGCGGCGCCTCTCGCGTATCCTTCCTTCTCGCGTCGTTCCATCCCCAAAGCAGGTAACCGATGAATGTGCACGAGCTGACTCGAGCGCTGGTGGATATCGAGTCGATCACCGAGAATGAGGGCGCGGTCGCGGCGTATCTCCACGGCCATCTCGCGAAGCTCGCCGCGCGCACCGGCGGGCAGGCCGAGCGGATGGAGGTCGAGCCGGGCCGCTTCAACGTGCTGGCGACGTGGGGCCGGTCGGTCGTGACGCTATCGACGCACATGGACACGGTGCCGCCGTTTTTTCCCTCGCGCGAGGATGCGGAGTTCATCTGGGGGCGCGGCGCATGCGACGCGAAGGGGATTATCGCGGCGATGGTCGCGGCGGCGGAAAAGTTGCTCGCCGAGGGTGTGAAGAATTTCGCGCTGCTCTTCGTGGTGGGCGAGGAGCGCAACAGCGCGGGCGCGGCCGTGGCGGCGAAGGCTTCGCGCGGGTCGAAATATCTGGTGAACGGCGAGCCGACCGAAAGCAAAATGGTGCTCGCATCGAAAGGAATTCTGCGCTACGAAGTTGTCGCCCGCGGAAAAATGGCGCACTCCGCTTACCCCGAGCTGGGCGAATCGGCGATCGAAAAGCTGCTCGATTCACTCGATGGGATTCGCAAGATACAGCTGCCGCGGGATCCGCAGCTGGGGCCGTGCACCATGAACATCGGCACGATTTCGGGAGGCCGCGCGCCCAACGTGATCGCGGATGCGGCCAAAGCGGAAATCCTGGTGCGGCTGGTCGGCGATGCGGATCCGATCCGCGAGGCGTTTAAGTGCGCCGTAGGCACGCGCGCGGAACTAGTCGAGATTCTTTGCATTCCGCCGATACGGTTTGCGAGCGTGGATGGCTTGCCGACCACGGTTGTATCGTTTGCGACGGATGTTCCGGTGTTCGGCACGTCCTGGGGCGAGCCGCTGTTGCTCGGGCCCGGAAGTATCCACGTGGCGCACACGCCGGAGGAGCGCATCTCGAAACGGGAGCTTGCGGACGCGGTGGGAATGTACGCGGATGTGGTAAAGAAGCTGTTGGCCAAGGCGTGAGAGAGGCGCAATGAATCTCGCGATTGTCGGATACGGAAAAATGGGGCGGCTGATCGAGCATCTCGCCCCGGAATACGGATTCGACGTGAAACTGCGTCTCGACGTGGACAACAACGCGAAGTTCGAGGGCTTGACGAAGGAGAATTTCCGCGGCATTGACGCCGCAGTCGAGTTCTCGACGCCGTCGGCGGCGCTCGAAAATATCGAGCGGCTGGCGCGGCTGGGCGTGAACGCCGTGATCGGGACAACCGGATGGTTCGGCGAAATCGAACGCGCGCGGGCGGCGGTCGAACGCGGCGGCACCGGCCTGGTCTGGAGCCCCAATTTTTCGGTGGGAGTGAGCGTTTTCAATCAGATTGTCGCGGAGGCGGCGCGGCTGCTCGCGCGTCAGCCGGAGTACGGCGCGTGGGCCTGGGAAATTCACCATGCCACGAAAAAGGACGCGCCCTCGGGAACGCTGCTCGCCCTGGTCGAACGCATGAAACGCGAGGGTTATTCAAAGCCCATAGACGTCAGCAGCAGCCGTGCCGGCGCGCATCCCGGAACGCACGAGATCGGCTTCGATTCCGCGGCCGATACGATCACCATCCGGCACACGGCGCGCAGCCGCGAAGGATTTGCGCGCGGGGCCCTGCGCGCGGCGCGATGGGTGGCGGGCAAGAAAGGCTTCTTCGATTTTCGGGAGATTGTGAACGAGCTGGAGTAAGGTGTTGGGTAAGCTGGCAGGCGAGGAGGGGCAAATGTTTACGGGATGCGGCACCGCGCTGGTCACGCCATTTCGGCAGAATCTCGCGCTCGACGAAGAAGCTCTGCGGCGGCTGGTGCAGCGGCAGATCGGCGCGGGAATCAATTTCCTGGTGCCCTGCGGCACCACCGGCGAAAGCCCCACTCTGAGCCCCGCCGAACAGCGGCGCGTGGTGGAAATCACCATCGAAGAAGCGCGGCGCACCAAGACGCCGGTGGTGGCCGGCGCCGGCGGCAACAACACCGCGCACGTGATCGAGATGGCGCGCGAGTTCAAGGCCCTGGGCGCAGACGGAATCCTTTCCGTCAGCCCCTACTACAACAAGCCGACGCAGGAAGGCCTCTACGAGCACTACAAGGCGATTGCCGCGGCGGTTTCGCTGCCGATCATTCTCTACAACATTCCCGGACGCACGGGCGTCAATATCGAGCCGGCGACGGTGGCGCGGCTTGCCGAAATCGAGAACATCGTCGGCGTCAAGGAAGCCTCGGGAAATATCGCGCAGATGGCGGTGGTGCTGGCGAGCGTGCCGGAGCGGTTCCTGGTGCTTTCAGGCGACGATGGAATCACGATTCCGTTGATGGCGCTCGGCGGGCGCGGCCTGATTTCCGTGGTCTCGAATGAAATCCCGGCCGAGATGACGCGCCTCACGCAGCTTTGCCTGCAGGGCGATTTCGCCGGAGCGCGAGAGATTCACAAGAAATATTTCCGGCTGATGGAAGCGAATTTCGTGGAGACGAATCCGGGCCCGGCCAAGGCCGCGATGGCGATGATGGGGCTGCTCGAGCCCGTGTTCCGGCTGCCGATCGTCGCGCCCAAGCCGGAAAACCTCGCAAAGATCCGCACCGCGCTCGAAGCCCTTGGACTGATCCAACAAGTCTATGCCGCACGCTGAGATCAGCCGCGAGATCGAGCGGCTGTTCGACGAAAATCCGGGACGCTATACCGACGCGCACTTGCGCCTCTTCCAGCAATTCAAGGACGCGTTGAACGCGGGCGAAATCCGCGCGGCCGAGCCTGATTCCAAACGCGCGAGCGGATGGCGCGTGAATCCCTGGGTGAAAAAAGGAATTCTGCTCGGATTCCGCCTCGGCAAAATCGTGGACATGTCCATCGACGCGGCGCGCCAGCCTTTCTTCGACAAGTCCACTTACCCGGTGAAAAATATGTCGGCGGATTCCGGCGTGCGCATCGTGCCCGGCGGATCGAGCATTCGCGATGGCTGCTACGTCGGCAAGGGCGTCACCTGCATGCCGCCGATGTATATCAACGCGGGCGCGTACGTGGACGAAGGAACGATGATTGATTCGCATGCGCTGGTCGGAAGCTGCGCGCAGATCGGGCGCAAGTGCCACATCTCCGCAGCGGCGCAGATCGGCGGCGTGCTCGAGCCGGTCGGCGCGCTTCCGGTGATCGTCGAAGATGAAGTCTTGGTTGGCGGAAACTGCGGCATATACGAAGGCACGGTTGTAAAGCGCCGCGCGGTCCTCGGCACCGGCACAATTATCAACCGCTCGACTCCGGTGTATGACGTCGTCACGGGCAAGGTTCACAGCGCGAGCGCCGATGAGCCACTGGTGATTCCCGAAAACGCCGTCGTCGTCGCCGGCGCGCGCGCCATCCCCCAGGGCCGCGGCAAGGAATGGAATCTTTCGCTCTACACGCCGGTCATCGTGAAATACCGCGACGCGAAAACCGATGTAAAGGTGCAGCTCGAAGACCTGCTGCGCTGAGCTGCGCAGGCTCCTCCGCGTCCTCTGAATCCCTCTGTGAACTCTGTGTTGAGTGCCATGTAACTCTCGGCTCCGGGCAACCCATCAAACGGTCGCCGAATTTCCCTTGACGCCCACGCCTCGAAGTTGTACATTGTACGCATACAATAGGCAATGGCGAACAACCCACGCACGCTGCGCATTGATCTGGCCTCTCCGCGACCGGTTTACGAGCAGATCGTAAGCGGCTTGCGGGCCGTCCTGGTGGCCGGCGAATTTGAGCCCGGCGATCAATTGCCCACGGTGCGCCAATTGGCTGTGGATCTTGGCGTGCACCACAACACGGTTGCCGAATCCTATCGCGTGCTCGCCGAAGAGGGATGGCTCGACTTGCGCCGGGGCCGCGGCGCGGTGGTGCTGGACCGGCGCGACCCGCGGCCGACAACGGAAGCGAAGCAGGGCTTCGGGCGGCGCCTGGAAGAGTTGGTCGCGAAGGCGATCACGGACGGAGTGCCAAGAGCGGCGCTCGCGGATCAAATGGCGGCGCTGGCGAAAAAACTCGGCAAGACCTAGGAGCGGAGGGAAAGATGATCGAGCATCCCCAAATTCTCTTTGGCGCGGTCATGCTTTCGGTCGTAGCGCTGGTCGCGTGGCTTTTCTGGATGCTGCCGCTGTGGTCGCGGCCCGGAATCTTTTTCGCGGTCACGGTTGTGCCCGACTTCCGAAAATCCGCGGAGGCTCAGCGACTCCTGCGCAACTATCGGATACAAACGCTCCTGCACGTCGCGATCAGCTTCGCGCTGATTCTGGCGGGTGCGCTGCTCCAGCATTTTATATTCCCGATCGTCGGCCTGCTCTGGCTGACCGTGGGTCCGCTGGTCGCCATCTCGCACGCGCACAAGAAAGTGCTGCCGCATGCGGTCGCCGTCTCGACCATTCGCGAAGCGTCGCTTTCACGGCGCACGACGCAACTACCCGGCGGATGGAGCCTGGAGCTCGGACCATTTGTAATCCTGCTGGTCACCGCCATCTATCTGCATCTGCACTGGAGCGCGATTCCGGAGCGTTTTCCGGTTCACTGGGGCATCGACGGCACGCCCAACGGATGGTCGGCGCGAACTCCGGTGGGCGTCTACGGACCCTTGGTTTTCGGCGCCGCTCTCGTCGCGGGCCTTTCCCTGCTCGCCTACGGAATTTCGCACATGGCCAGGCGGACTCCTGCGACAGGAGGCACGGCAGCCGATTTCGCGCATCGCATGGCGATATTCCTGGTGGGCGTGGAATTCTTCCTCGCCGCCATTTTTTCGATGGTGGGGCTATTGCCGTTCACGGGAAATCCAGGCGTCGTGCCGATTGTGATTCTCACTGCCGCCATTCTTGCTTCCGCGATCTTTCTGCGCGGATGGCTGAGCCACACATACGATGCCTTGCGGCAAAACCCAGGAGACGGCACGCCCGACGCGTGCTGGAAGTATGGTCTCTTCTATTTCAATCCGGACGATTCAGCGCTGTTCGTCGAAAGACGCGTCGGGATCGGCTACACCATCAATTTCGCGCACGCTTCCGCTTGGATCGTCATCGCGCTCACGCTGCTGGTCCCGCTGGGCGGGATCTTCCTCGCGCTCTCGCAACAAAGGTGAACTCGCGCTGCGGAGAGCACCAACGAGAGACGGTTTCGTAGCGGCGGCCTTCAGGCCGGCGATTTCTCGCATTTGAATGGGGCAAAAGGCGCCCACCTGAAGGTGGCCGCTACGAAACCAGTCCCGAATGGCACAATGCCGCCAAGCATCTACGCGCCGGCGAATTCCGAACGGGATTCACGCGTTTCGCGCCCGATACCGAACCGGCGCTTGACAAAGGCCGCCTCATATCATAATTTCAAGAGCGTCATGAAACTGCTGCGGACACATCATAGCCATCACCATCACGTGAACCCGTGCCCGCGGCGGTGTGGCTAGCTGGATCGAAATTAGCTGCACTTATCAGCCCGCTGGCGCGGCAAGCGCCGGCGGGCTTTTTGTTTTTAGGGGAGAAATGAACCAATGGAACTCGATTTCGAAAAGGAAAACGGGCTGATCCCGGCGATCGTGCAGGACGCCGTGAACGGCGAAGTGCTGATGCTCGGATTCATGAATCGCGAGGCACTGGCCAAAACGCAGGAGACCGGCTTTGTGACGTTCTATAGCCGCTCGCGCAAGAAACTCTGGATGAAGGGCGAGAGCAGCGGCCAAAAACTCCTGCTGCGCGAGATGCGCGTGGATTGCGACCAGGACGCGCTGCTGGTCCGCGCCGAACTCGATGGCGGCGCGGTTTGCCACGAAGGCTTCCGCAGTTGCTTCTTCCGGCAGATGGATCGCGCGGGCGAAGCGAAAGTGGTCGCCGAGCGCGTGCTTTCGCCCGAAGAACTCTACGGCAAGGGGAAAAAACAATGAGTCGCTTGAAACTCGGCATTCCAAAAGGAAGCCTGCAGGATTCTACCGTCGAGCTGTTCGCAAAAGCGGGCTGGCGCATTTCGGTCAGCTCGCGCAGCTACTATCCGGGCATTGACGATCCGGAGATCGAATGCATGATGGTCCGCGCGCAGGAAATGGCGCGTTACGTCGAAAGCGGTGCGCTCGATGCCGGTCTGACGGGCAAGGATTGGATTCTTGAAACCGGCGCGGACGTCGAGGAAGTGATCGAGCTGGTCTATTCGAAGACCAGCTTCGGACGCGTGCGCTGGGTGCTGGCTGTGGCGGAAGATTCGCCGATGCAAAGCGTGCACGACCTCGAAGGAAAAGTGATCGCCACCGAAGCCGTGAAGATGACCGAGCGGTACCTCGCGAAGCACGGCGTGAAGGCGCGCGTGGAATTTTCCTGGGGCGCGACGGAAGTGAAAGTTCCGCAGCTGGCCGACGCGATCGTGGAGGTGACGGAGACGGGCTCGTCGCTGCGCGCGAACCATCTGCGCGTGGTGGATACGCTGCTCGAATCCGCGACGTGGCTGATCGCCAATCGCACGGCCCGCGAAGACCCATGGAAGCGCGAAAAAATCACGCACATGGGCATGCTGCTCGAAGGCGCTATCAAGGCGTACAGCCGCGTGGGATTGATGCTCAACGTGCGCCGCGACGATCTCGACAAGGTGCTCGCCGCGCTCCCCGCGCTGCGCAATCCAACGATCGCCCAACTGAGCGACGCCGGGTGGGTCGCTATCAACACCATCGTCGAGGAAAAGACCGTCCGCGAACTGATTCCCAAGCTGAAGGCCGCGCGCGCGGAGGGCATCGTCGAGTATCCGCTGAACAAGGTCGTGTATTGATGCGCGTGCTGCCGCTGACGGACGCAACCGAAAGGAAATTACTGGCTTCGCGCCGCGCGAGCAGCCGCGATGCGGAACGCGTCGCCGCGCGCATCGTCGAGGACGTGCGCCGCCGCGGAGATGCGGCGCTTTCTTCCTGGACGAAGCGCCTCGATGGGTTGGCGCTCGGTCCGCGGAACCTGTGGGTCACGCGCGCTGAAATGCTCGCAGCGCGGAAAAAAGTCTCGCCCGAATTTCTTGCGGCCATCGACCATGCCGCGCGCAATATCCGCGCCGTCGCTCGCCGCCAGAAGCCGCAGGAATGGACGGTCGAGGTCGAGCCCGGAGTGCGCGCCGGGCAGCGGGTGCGCGCCATCGAATCGGTTGGATGTTATCTGCCGGGCGGGCGCTTTTCGCTAGTTTCCACTTTGCTGATGACCGTGATTCCGGCGCAGGAGGCCGGCGTGCGCGAGATTGTCGTCGCAAGCCCGCAGCCGGGACCGGCGCTTCTCGCTGCGGCTGAAAAGCTCGGCGTGCGGCGTGTTGCGCGCGTGGGCGGCGCTCAGGCCATCGCCGCGCTCGCCTATGGCACGCGCTCGATTCCGCCGGTGGACAAGATTTTCGGCCCCGGCAATCGCTTTGTCACCGCCGCGAAGAAGCTCGTCAGCAACGACTGCGCCATCGACATGCTCGCCGGGCCGACGGAAGCGCTGGTCTTTGCACAGCGCGGAAACGCGCGATTCATCGCCGCGGACCTGATCGCGCAGGCGGAGCACGATCCCGATGCAATTTCGATTCTGGTGACCACCTCAGCGCCTCTGGCCCGCACCGTCGCCGCCGAAATCGAAAGCCAGCTGGCAAGTCTGCCGAAAACGAATCTGGCGCGGCGCTCGCTCGCGAAGAATGGCGCAGTGCTGGTTGCGAAAAATCTCGCGGCGGCCGCGCGCTTCGTAAATCGCTTTGCGCCGGAGCATTTGAGTTTGCCCGGGGGAGCGGACGGCCTGCTTCGCCGGATCAATTCCGCCGGGAGCATTTTTCTCGGCGACTGGAGCGCGCAGTCGTTCGGCGATTACGCGAGCGGCACCAACCACGTCCTGCCGACCGGCGGCGTGGCGCGCACGCGCGGCGGTCTCTCCGTCTCCGACTTCGTGAAATGCATCAGCGTGCAGGAAGTTTCGCGCGCAGGTATGCGCCGCCTCGCGCCCGTGGTCGAGCAATTCGCACGCGCCGAAGGTTTGCAGGCGCACGCGCGGTCGGTCGAGGTGCGCAAATGAAAGCCGCGATTCCAGTGCGCCGCGCGGTCGAGCGCATGCGTGCTTACAATCCGCCGCTCGAAGGCCGCACCGATAAGCTGCGCCTGGATTTCAACGAGAATCCCATCGGCTGTTCGCCCGCCGTCCGCCGCGCGCTCGCGAAACTGAGCGCTGCATCCATCTCGGCTTACCCCGAGCAGGAAACCGTGCGCCGGAAGGCCGCAAAATATTTTGGCGTCGAGCCTTCGGAGCTTCTGCTGACGAACGGCACGGACGAAGCGCTGAGCCTCGTGGTGAACACGTTTGTCGGGCCGCGGGACACGGTCCTGCTGGTCGAGCCGACGTATGCGATGTACCGCTTCTACTCGGAATTGGCGGGGGCGCGCATCGCGGCGCCGCGCTACGACGCATCCATGTGTTTCCCGTGGAACAATGTGCTGGCGGCGCTGCGGGCGGGGCCGCGCGTATTCTTTCTGCCCAATCCGAACAGCCCGACCGGCAACCTGCTGTCCACGCGGGAGTTGCAACGGATCTTGAGAGCGGCCCCGCGGACAATGGTCGTCATCGACGAGGCGTACTTCGAATTCTCCGGCGTCACCGTGATCCCCTGGATTCGCCGGCACCGGAATCTGATCGTCACGCGCACGTTTTCGAAGACCGCGGGCCTCGCCGGGCTGCGCCTCGGCTGCATTTTCGTCCATCGCGAAATGGCTGCGACCATGCGCAAAGCGCAATCGCCCTATCCGGTGAACGCCGCCGCGCTCGTGGCTGCGGAGGCCGCCATGCTCGATCGCGGGTTCATCGCGCGCACGGTGCGTGAAGTCCGGCGCGGACGGAGCGAGTTTGAACGCGGCCTCGCGCGGCTGAAGGTGCGTTACTTTCCCAGCGGAGGTAATTTCCTGCTCGTGCATTTCGGCGACCGCGCCAAGGAAATCGTGGCGGCGCTGGCGCGCAAGGGAATTCTGGTCCGCGACCGCTCGAGCGATTTCGGCGGCAAAGGCTACGTCCGCATCACGCTGGGAACTCTCGCGCAGACCCGGCGGCTGCTGCGCGAATTGAAAGAGATCCTATGAGAAAAGCGGCATTGCAAAGAACCACGAAGGAAACTGACATCCGGCTGCGGCTGAATCTCGACGGCCGCGGCAAATCGCAAGTCGCCACGGGCATCCGGTTCTTCGATCACATGCTCGAACAGATCGCGCGCCATGGCGGCTTGGATCTCGAACTCGCGGCGCGCGGCGACCTGGACGTGGACCAGCACCACACCGTCGAGGACGTGGGCATCGCGCTGGGCGAAGCTGTGAAAAAAGCGTTGGGATCGAAGCGCGGAATTCTGCGCGCGGGATACTTCCTGATGCCCATGGACGATTGCCTGGCGGCCGCGGCTCTCGATTTTTCCGGGCCGCGCCTATTGCGTTTGCAATTTCAAGATTTCCGCGGCGCGCGTGGGCGATTTTCAGACCGAGCTGATGGAGGATTTTTTCCGGGCGTTCGCGCACGCGGCCGCGGCCAACGTACACCTGAAATTGGTGTACGGACGATCATCGCATCACCAGGTCGAATCCATTTTCAAGGCGTTCGCCAAGGCGCTGCGTTTCGCGGTGACGCGCGACAAGCAACTGCGGCGCGTGCTGCCATCGACGAAGGGGCTGTTGTGAAAATCGCGATCGTGGATTACGGCGCCGGGAATCTGCCTTCGGTCGAGCGCGCGCTGCGCGGGCTGGGCGCGGATACCGAACGCGCGGTCGAGCCCGCGCAACTGGCCGCGGCGAAAGCGATCGTGCTGCCGGGCGTGGGGCACTTCGCCGCATTCGTCGCGGGCCTGCGCGAGCGGGACCTGACCGAGCCGCTGCGCGCGGCTTATCCAAGCCGGAGTGCCGATTCTCGGGATTTGCCTGGGACTCCAGGCCATGTTCGCGTCGAGCGAAGAGGCTCCCGGAGACAAGGGCCTCGAATTTTTCCCGGATGTGGTTCGCGCGCTGCCTACGAATGTGAAGTCGCCGCACATCGGCTGGAATCAAGTGCGCCGCACGCGAGAAAGCACGCTGCTTCGCGGCATTCCCGACGACGCCTATTTCTATTTCGCGCACTCCTTTGCGGCGCCGGCCTCAGCGGAGCCGACGGTCGCGGCCTGCGATCACGGTTTCCCATTCGCGGCCGTGATCGAGCGCGGCAGCCTGCGAGGCGTGCAATTTCATCCTGAAAAATCGGGCGAGACCGGCGCGCAGGTGCTGCGCAATTTCGTGGAATCCATCCAATGACCCTCGCCCGCAGAATCATTCCGTGCCTCGACGTGGACGCCGGCCGCGTGGTGAAAGGGATCGAGTTCGAGGGCCTGCGCGATATGGGCGATCCGGCCGAACTCGGCGCGCGCTACAACCGCGAAGGCGCGGACGAGCTCGTGGTGCTCGACATCAGCGCGTCCGTCGAGGGGCGCGCGACGTTTCTGGACACGATTCGCCGCGTCGCCGAGCAACTGAATATTCCTCTGACGGCCGGAGGCGGAATTCGGAAGATGGAGGATGGCCGCGCGGTGCTGCGCGCCGGCGCGGATAAAGTGACGGTGAACACCGCCGCGGTCGAGCGGCCGGAATTGATTTCGGAGCTGTCGCAGCAATTCGGTGCGCAGGCCGTCGT
Source organism: uncultured Acidobacteriota bacterium (assembly GCA_963752925.1). GTDB lineage: Bacteria > Acidobacteriota > Terriglobia > Acidiferrales > UBA7541 > Palsa-295. The sequence goes on from CAVVZY010000003.1 coordinate 131,278, forward strand.
GCTTTCACTCGACGTCAAGCGCAAGGGCGATTCATGGGAAGCGTACACGCGCGGAGGGCGCGACGCGACGGGCCTCGACGCGGCACGGTGGGCCGCCGAAGCGGTCTCGCGCGGAGCCGGAGAAATCCTGGTCACTTCGATTGACCGCGACGGCACCTGCAGCGGATTCGATTGCGAGCTGACGGCAAAGATCGCGGCCACCGTGCCGGTGCCGGTGATTGCATCCGGCGGCGCCAGCACGTTTGAAGATTTTCTCGCCGTGTTCACCGATGGCCGGGCCGACGCCGCGCTTGCTGCTTCGATTTTTCATCAGGAGACGCGCTCCATTTCGGCGCTGAAAAAATTCCTAGCTGGGCGCGGTGTGCCCATCCGCATGAGCCGATAGGCGGAAGATAAATGGAACCGATAGCGCCATGATCATTCCCTGCATTGATCTCCAGGGTGGAAAAGCCGTGCAACTGGTGCGCGGCCGGCGGCGGGCGCTGGCCGTGGACGACGTCCTTGGCCTGCTCGACCGGTTCCGCGACTATCCGATTCTGCATGTGATTGATCTCGACGCGGCCATGCGCAAAGGCTCGAACGCGCGTTGGATCAAACTTCTATGCCGGCGGGCGAATAGGAAAGTGCGCGTCGGCGGCGGTATACGGACCGTCGCGCGCGCAGAGAGAATTCTGTCTTGGGGCGCGGAAAAGATCATCGTCGGCAGCGCGGCCTTTCGAAACGGAAAAGTCGCGCGCGATTTTCTCGATGCGCTGCGCAACCGCGTCGGGCGCCAGCACGTGATCGTGGCTCTCGATACAGAAGGCGGCCGGATCGTGGTGCGCGGTTGGCGCGAACGATTGAAGCTTCGCCCAGCGGAAGTGATTCCCGAGCTCGAGCCCTTCTGTTCGGGATTCCTTTCCACGTTCGTGGACAACGAAGGCACGATGAAGGGCACCGACCTTTCGTGGTTCCGTCAATTGCAGCGCGTTACCAAGCTGCCCATCACCGCGGCCGGCGGAATTCGCAGCATGCGCGAGGTCAATGCCCTCGAAAAGGCCGGCATGGACGCCGCCGTGGGCATGGCGATCTACACGGGAAAGCTCGCCTCGGACAAGACCGGCCTTCACCGACCCTAGCCTTCCGAGCTTCGCCCCGTCAATTACACCCCCGTACTCCATTGATAATAAGCTAGTTATATGAATGCCCCGTCCCTTGGTACAGGTCCGCCGCCTGAACTTCCGTACCAATAGATTGAGAAACCTGGCCCATTGGGCATGCCGGAGCCGGACGGTACTCTCATCCTCGTTGGAAGAAGTGAGTCATCGGGTCCCGACCGCAAGGGGCCTCCCAATCGGGGGAAATTGAAATGCGAGTCACTGAGGGAATCCGCAAAGCCACACCGAGCTTGATGCTTCTAGCCGCCGCGCTGACGTTCAGCCAGCCGCTCCACGCGCAGCACATGATCACCAACCTGCCGCGCCTCACCGAAAGCGGTGAAAATCCCGTCAGCTTCATGCGCCCGCACTATTCGATCTATACGTCGGGCGATACAGCGCCAGCGAGCGCGCCATCCGGCCCGCCGACTTCGGCGTTTACTCCCGCGCAGGTGCGCCGCGCCTATGGGTTTGACCAGGTGACGAATCAGGGAGCCGGGCAGACGATCGGCATCGTGGACGCGTACGACGACGTCAACGCGGAATCCGATCTTGGCGTCTTCAGCGCGCAATTCGGTTTGCCGGCTTGCACCAGCAGCAACGGCTGCTTCCGCAAGGTCTATTCGAATGGAAAGAAGCCCGTCGCGAACGCTAACTGGGCAGTGGAAATCGCGCTCGACGTGGAATGGGCGCACGCGATTGCTCCGAAAGCCACGATTCTTCTGGTTGAAACACCGACCAACAGCTTGAGCGATCTGGTCAACGGCGCGGTCGTCGCGGTCAGAAACGGGGCCTCGACAGTGTCCATGAGCTGGACCGCCGGAGAGTTCTCCAGCGAGACGAGCATGGACAAGAATTTTGTCTCGAACGGCGTGACCTATCTTGCAGCATCGGGCGACGCCGGGACAGGCGCGGCCTATCCGGCCGCTTCGCCAGACGTGATCGGAGTCGGCGGAACGTCCTTGTATCTGAACGCCGGCGGGAACTATCAGAGCGAAACGGCATGGAGCGGGAGCGGCGGCGGCTTGAGTTTCTACGAGCGCGAGCCTTCGTTCCAATCGAAGTTTGGAATAGCGAATGATTCGCGCGGTTACCGCGGCGCGCCTGACGTTTCCTACAACGGAAATCCTGGCACAGGCTATGCGGTTTACGATTCCGTCGGGATCAGCGGCTACTCCGGATGGTTCCAGGTGGGCGGGACGAGCGCGGGCACGCCGCAATGGGCCGCGCTGATCGCCATCACCAACTCGATGCGAGTCGCCGCCCGCAAATCGAATCTGAGCAGCACGAACACCGTGCTCTACTCGCTCGCGAAGACGGCGATGAACTCCGACTTCCGAGCGGTCACCCAGGGCACCAACGGCACGTGCGGCACGATGTGCACCGCATCAACCGGGTACGATTACGTTACCGGCCTTGGCACGCCGCAGGCCAGCGCCCTAATCGCCGCCCTCGTGGCGCAAAAGTAAGCGGCCTTTGCTTCCCACGCAGTTCAGGCCTCGCCTGGCTCCCCTCCAGGCGAGTTTTGTTTTTCCCCAGCGTCGCCTAAGAAAAGACAGGTCACAGATCAACACAGATGAACGCAGATAACTGCCAGAAAGCCTTGTGTCTTCATCTGTGTTAATCAGTGTTCATCTGTGGCTAAGCAGCCTGCCGGTTGTTTTCCGCTACACGTACGCCATCCGGCGTCGCGCGGATTCGCCCGCATAGTGTATAGTTTTTGAAGGCGCGGCCATCGTAAACGCCAGGTTGCTTTCGCATCAGGCCACTTCGAATCGCTTTGCGCCGCATCTTCCTAAGACATGAGTAAGCCATTGCGAGTGATGAAATTCGGAGGCACGTCTGTCGGCGACGCTTCGTGCATCGCGCGCGTCGCGCAGATCGTGAAGGAAGCATCAGCGGAAGGCCCGATCGTCGCCGTGGTATCGGCGATGGGCGGCGTGACCAACCGCCTGATCGAAGCCGCCAACCTTTCGGCGGCGGCCGAGGGCCTTCAGGTGGAAGCTATTTTTGCGTCGCTGCGCCAGCAGCACGAAACCGCCCTCGCTGCGCTGATCAAGGACGACGCCAAGCGCAAACAAGTCGCGGCGTGCCTGGGAAAAATCTTCGATGAAGGCCAGCGCCTCTGCCGGGGCACGGCGCTCCTGCAGGAATTGACTCCGCGCACGCTCGACGCGATTTCGAGCCTCGGCGAGCGCCTTTCCGCGCCCATGGTGGCGGGCGCGCTCGCGGAATTGGGCGTTCGCAGCGAACCGGTGGAATCCACCGAATTGATTGTGACGGATACATGCCACGGCGGGGCCGATCCGCGCATGGATCGCACCCGCGAGCGCTCCGAAGCGCGCCTGCGCCCGCTGCTGGAGCAGGGCGTGGTGCCCGTGGTCACCGGATACATCGGCGCGACGGAAGAGGGCGTGCTGACGACGCTTGGGCGCGGCGGTTCGGACTACTCGGCCACGATTTTGGGCGCGGCGCTGGGCGCCGGCGAGGTGATCATCTGGACTGATGTGGACGGGGTGATGACCGCGGACCCGCGGCTGGTTCCCGACGCGCGTACGATTCCTGAGATTTCCTACCGCGAAGCTACCGAGCTCGCGTACTTCGGGGCCAAGGTGCTGCACCCGAAGACTCTGCATGCCGTCTCACGAGCGGGAATTCCCGTGTGGATCCGAAACAGCTTCGCGCCGGAGCGAACGGGCACGAAGATCACTCCCAAGGGGCGCACCAATGGCGGAGGCGTGAAAGCGCTCACCGCGATTCGCGACGTCGCGCTGATCACCATCGGCGGGCCGGGAATCGTCGGCCTGACGGACGTCGTGGGCCGGACGTTTTCGACGACGGCCGAGGTGCATGCCAGCATCCTGCTCATCTCACAATCCTCATCGCAGAACGATATCTGCTTCATCGTCGCCGCTCCTGACGCCAAGCGCTCCGTCGAAGCCTTGCGCAAGGAATTCGCGCAGGATGTGGCGCACGAAAAAGTGGAACACATCACCGTGGATCCGACCATCGCCATCGTCGCCGTGGTGGGCGAGAACATGCGCGGCACCCCGGGCGTCGCCGGGCGGACGTTCAACGCCGTCGGACGCGAGAACGTGAACATCATCGCCATCGCGCAGGGATCATCGGAGACGAACATCTCTTTCGTGGTTTTCGAGCGGGAAATCAAAGCGGCGCTCGCGGCCTTGCACAGCGAGTTTGGCCTGGCAGGATCGAAAGCCAAGGGTTCCTGAAATGATGGGAAGAACTGCGCGGGTGGCGGACAAGTCAGCGGACAGGGCGGCCGAAAAAGCGGTGCAGCGGTGCATCGACTCCGCGTGCGGCGCGACCTACGGACTTCGCGAACGTATCTATGTGTGCCCGCGATGCGGCGGGACGCTCGAAATCGACTGCCATCTCGTGGCCTCCGGCGGCGCGACGGCGCTGCGCAAGCGCTGGGCGGCACGCGCGGCTTCGCGGGATCCGCGCGACGTGAGCGGCGTCTGGCGCTATCGCGAGATGCTTCCCTTCGATGAACCGATCCCCTTCGTGACCCTGTTCGAAGGCAATACGCCGCTCTATCGACGGCCCGCGCTCGGCGCGCTATTGCGGCCTGGACGACTTGCGCCTGAAGCATCAGGGATGCAATCCCACGGGTTCGTTCAAGGACACGGGCATGAGCACGGCCATCACGCAGGCCGTGGTGGTGGGCGCGCGAACCGCGGTCTGCGCGAGCACGGGAAACACCTCGGCAAGTCTTGCAGCGTACGCCGGGCGAGCCGGATTGCAATCCGCCGTGCTGCTGCCGCGCGGACAAACTACGGCGGGAAAACTTGCGCAGAGCCTGGACTACGGCGCGTTGGTCTGCGAGATTGACGGAAATTTCGACGACTGCATGCGTTTGATTCAGGAGCTGGGCGACGATCCCTCGATTTACGTGGCGAACTCGATCAACCCATTTCGCATCGAGGGACAAAAGACCGTCGCCTTCGAAATGATGGAGCAGTGCCTGTGGCAAGTTCCGGACCACGTGGTGGTGCCCGGCGGGAACATGGGCAACAGCACGGCGCTCGGCAAAGGCTTTCAGGAGCTGCTCGAGCTCCGAATGATCGACCGTCTGCCGAAACTGAGCGTGATTCAGGCCGAAGGCGCGGCCCCGCTCGCGCGACTTTTCGAGACACTCGATCTAAGGCAGACAGCCGGAGGAGAGCATCTGCCGGAGACGATGGCTCCGGTGAAAAATCCGCGCACGCTGGCCACGGCGATCAAGATTGGAGCGCCCGTTTCCTGGAAGAAAGCGCTGCGAGCGGTCCTGCGCTCGGGCGGGAAGATTATCGCGGTGAGCGAACAGGAAATCGCCGACGCGAAGGCCATGATCGGCCGCGACGGAATCGGTTGCGAGCCGGGATCCGCCACCACGGTCGCGGGAATCAAGAAACTGGTGGCCGCGGGCCACATTCGAGAAGATGAAAACGTGATCGCCGTGCTTACCGGCCACATGCTCAAGGACACCGATTACGTGAGCCAGTACCATCGCGGAACGCTGGGTCTCGATTCCGGCGGGACAGATGGTTCCGCGCCATCGCGGCCCATTGATGGCGCATTTCAAAATTCTCCCGAGCGCGTGGCGGCAAATAAAGCCGCGATTCTGGCGACTCTGGAGCGACGACGATAGCGACGGGTGGCTTCCCCGGCGCGATACACGCGCGCGCCGCTAAAGCCGCTTCGCGATTCCGCCCAGTCCAATGACCACCCCACGGCAAAGTTCGTTTGAAGTCCGCGTCCCCGCCTCCACCGCGAATATGGGCGCGGGATTCGATTGCCTGGGCCTCGCCCTGGAAATGTATCTGAGCGTGCGCGCCACGGTGCTCGCCAAACCCGAAGGGCGCGCACTGGCGCGAAGCCGCGGAGTGCGCGGCACCTCGGAGCTTCCCAGCGATCCCGATCAAAATCTAATTTTCCGGGCGATGCGCCATACTGCCGAGCGCGAAGGATTCACTTTGCCGCGCGTGCGGCTGGCCGTGCAGAACGAGATTCCCGTTGCGGGCGGGCTCGGCAGCAGCGCGGCGGCCACCGTGGCGGGAATCGCCCTTGGCTTTGCGGTCACCGGCCGCGCCATCTCGAAGGACGCGGCGCTGCGCTATGCAACCGAGATGGAAGGCCATCCCGACAACGTCGCCGCGGCGCTGTTGGGCGGATTGGTGGTCACGTTCAGCCGCCCCGACGGCACCGTGGCTGCCGTGCGCAAACACTGGCCGAAAGTGATTCGCTTGATCGTGGTCACGCCCAACTTGAAGCTCGAAACAAAGAAATCGCGCGCGGTGTTGTCGGCCAGCGTTCCGCGCGCCGACGCCGTGTTCAACTTGCAGAGGTCCGCGCTCTTCGTCGCAGCGCTCGAAGACCGCCGCTACGAGCTCCTCTGGGACGCGATGCAGGACCGATTGCATCAAACCGCGCGCCAAGCGCTTATCCCGGGACTGGCCGAAGTCCTCGCGCTGCCGCGCATGCCGGGCCTGCTCGGAATCGCTCTGAGCGGCGCCGGGCCGAGCGCGGTCGCGCTGGCCACCGGGCGCTATGACGAAATTGGAAAAGCGATTGCGCAGTGTTTCGAGAAACACGATCTGGCGCCAACGGTCCGGCAGCTTGAAGCCGCGCAAGAAGGTCTCACCTCCACACAGAAGTACATCTCGCAGAAGTAGTCCTGCTCGGAAAGAATTTCAGACGCGGCGTTTCTTGCGAATCCAGCCCAGGCAACCGACACCCAGCAAAGCCGCCAGCCCAACTGCAAGCAATGCCGCCGCTCCCGGCTCCGGCACATCGACAGGCGGAGGCGGAGGGGGCGGAGTGTTCGGCCCGCCACCAGTAGGCGGCCAGAAAATCGGAGGAATGATGCCCCCGGGCGGCGTCGCGGGCGGAGAAGCAGGAGTCCCCGGAGGGGTTGTGGGCGGCCCCGCCGGTGGCGTGTTGACGGCAACCAGGATCGGAGCTTCCGGCGTTTCAAAAACTTGCGGAGGCGGCTGCTCGGGCGATACCGGCTCGACCGGAGTCGGGGACAATCGATTTCCGCAACGGGCGCGCGCTTCGTTCACGCCGTCGGTGATCACAGCTTCGCCCTTCGCAAGCTTCAGCTTCTTCGCGGTCCAGAAAACGCGATCGCCGAGTCGATAGGAAACGTACATCGCGCGGTCGCTTTGCAGGCGAATCATTCGCGCCTTCGCGAGATCGAAATCCCCATAGTGGCCCGCGACAACGGAATCGCGAAGCACCGCATTTTTAAGCTCTTGCGCGCTCTCCACTCCGCCCGGAATCACCGAGTAGGGATACACGGGACGCCGAACCAGTTTTAGGCTCGATGAAACGTCGCCGGAGTTCGTGAATTCCGCTTGCTCGTGCGACGCCGCACCCGCGACAGATGGAGTTGGAACTGTGCGGAGCTTGCTGTTTCGCCCGCCAAAACTGAGAAGCACGGCAACGGAGGCGCACACCAGCGCAACGAAATGAACCCAACCTAAGACACTAATTCTGCTGCGCAAAGCTCCCCCAATGGATTTACCCACAAATCCCTGCCCCTGGGCGAGGCAGAGTCCTAAGTGCCCAGCCATGAACGAGCAATTATCCTGCCAGCGATATTTGTGTTGATTCTGCTAGGCCAACGCCAACGAAAGCCGCGCGGTTCCAGGATTGCTAGGAGTTCTATTACCTCAATTGTGCAAATATTTCTCCGCGTGTTTGTCAAAAATCTTGGAAGAGTTTGCAGCCGTGGCTTTGCCGTGGTGCACTCGCGCGCGAACTCCGCCGCCAGTTTCTGGAGGGGAGACTCTCGGCAATCGACTGTGCTTACTTCATTTGCGTCGATCTCGCGACGCGCAGACGAGCGGATTCTTTCAATTCCTTGTGCCAGTGCCAGAACATGACGCCGAGAACGGTGAGCGGCCCGAAAATACACAGGATCGCGGCCGAAATCACCAGGCCCAGGAGCAGGAAGTTCGTCATGGTCCCCGCCATCAGATTCCTCCTTCGGACAGGTACCCGCACCCTTGAGAAAACATTCTGCGCGCTCATCCGTCAATTCGTCAATAGTTCGAATTCGCCACGCCTGTAGCGGAGGCTTTCAAAACCGCCGCCACTTCGCGCGGGAGCGGCACCGCCCACTCGAAGACCGGAGGCCGCGCGTGCGATAATGCCCTTTGGCGAAACCACGTGGAATCCGCGCGTGCGGGCCACGCGTCTCATAAAGGGACTTCTGGAGCACTGAAGAGATGTGGATCGTTCGACTGGCATTACGCCGTCCCTATACTTTTGTCGTCGCCTCCATTCTGATACTGATCCTGGGCGTGGTTTCGATTGTTCGCTCGCCCGTGGACATCTTCCCGAATATCGACATCCCGGTGATCAATATCGTTTGGCAGTACACGGGACTCTCGCCCGAGGAGATGTCCAATCGGGTCATCTACAGTTTCGAGCGGTCGCTGACCACGACCGTCAACGACATCGAGCACATCGAGTCGCAATCCCTCAACGGCGTGGGCGTCATCAAGGTTTTCTTCCATCCGAATACCAACATCGCCAGCGCCGTCGCCCAGGTGACCGCGATCAGCCAGACCGCGGTGCGGAATTTGCCGCCGGGGATTACTCCGCCGTTCATCCTCACATACGACGCTTCGTCCGTGCCGATCCTGCAGCTTGGGCTTTCCGCTCCACAGCTCAACGAGCAGCAACTGTCCGACATGGGCCAGAACTTCATTCGCAATCAGCTCATCACCGTTCCCGGCATCACCCTCCCGTATCCCTATGGCGGGAAACAACGGGCCATCATGGTGGACCTCAACACAGCCGCGATGCAGGCGAAGGGGCTTTCCCCGCTCGACGTGGTCAACGCGATCAACACCCAGAATCTGATCCTTCCTTCCGGCACCGCAAAGATGGGGTCGTTCGAGTACGAAGTGGAAATGAATGCCTCCCCGAAGACCCCGGCGGAACTGAACGACTTGCCGATCAAAACCGTGGGCGGCTCGACGATCTACATCCGTGATATCGGATTTGTCCGCGATGGCTTCACGCCGCAGACCAACATCGTGCGCGTGAACGGATCGCGCTCCGCGCTGATGTCCATCCTGAAACTGGGCGATGCTTCCACACTCGACGTGATTGCCAACGTGCGGAATGCCCTGCCGGCGATTCAGGATTCCTTGCCGCTCCACGTGGACATCCGCGCCCTCTCCGACCAGTCCATCTTCGTGAAGGCTTCGATCAGCGGCGTGGTGCGCGAGGGAGCGATTGCCGCCTGCCTTACCGGCTTCATGATCCTGGTGTTTTTGGGGAGCTGGCGCAGCACTTCGATTATCGCCGTCTCCATTCCGCTCTCGATTCTGACTTCCATGATTGCGCTAAGCGCGCTGGGCCAGACGATCAATATCATGACGCTCGGCGGACTCGCGCTGGCAGTCGGCATCCTGGTGGATGACGCGACGGTGACCATCGAGAACATCAATCGCAACGTGGATCAGGGCAAGGAGCTCGTGCAGGCCATCCTCGACGGCTCGGCGGAAATCGCCATGCCCGCCCTGGTCTCCACTCTTTCGATTTGCATCGTCTTTGTGCCCATGTTTTTTCTCGCCGGAGTTCCCAAGTTTCTGTTCGTGCCGCTCGCGGAGGCGGTGGTGTTCGCGATGCTTGCTTCCTACGTGCTGTCCCGCACGCTGGTGCCCACCATGGCCCGCTATCTGCTGATCGAACAAACCGACGAACAGCGCCGGGAGCTTACCGCCGGGTCTCGCAACGTCTTCGTGCGCATGCAGGCCGCATTCGAAATCGGTTTTGAACGCTTCCGGGAGGGCTATCGCGGGCTGCTCGAATCTTCCATTCACCACCGCAAGCTGTTCATTGTCTGCTTTCTGGGCTTCTGCGTGCTTTCCTTCGCGCTGCTTCCGCTGGTGGGTCAGGATTTCTTTCCCAGTGTGGACAGCGGTGAATTCAAGTTCCACCTGCGCGCTCCGACCGGCACGCGGATCGAAAATACCGCCGCCCTCTGCGATCAAGTCGAGAACGACATACGGAGGGAAGTTCCTCCCGCTGAACTCGGCACCATCATCGACAACATCGGGCTTCCCTACAGCAATTTGAACCTCTCCTACAGCACTTCGGCTCCTATTGGACCGGGGGACGCCGATATTCAGGTTGAGCTGGCGCCCAAACACCACCCGACAGAGCAATACGTCCGCGCGCTTCGCGCCAAGCTGAGCCGGGATTTCCCCGGTGTCACTTTCTACGAATTGCCGGTGGATATCGTGACGCAAATCTTAAACTTCGGACTGCCGGCCCCGATTGACGTCCAGATCGTCGGGCGCAATGTGCTGGCCAACCGGGAGTTTGCCCAACAGTTGATGAACCGGCTGAAATTCATTCCCGGGACGGTGGACCTGCGCATCCAGCAGCCCATGAACTATCCGCGGTTGCAGATTGACGTGGACCGCACCAAGGCGAATCAGATGGGCTTCACGCAGCGCGAAGTGGCGCAGAACCTGCTGATTTCGCTCAGCGGGAGCTTCCAGACGTCTCCGGCCTTCTGGCTCGATAGCCGCACGGGCGTCAGCTACAGCATCATCACCCAAACGCCGCAGTACCGGATGTCCAAGCCTCAGGACCTCGAAAACATCCCGGTCGCGAACGCTTCGACCGGTTCTGCGCCGCAAATCCTCGGCGGACTGGCTTCGTTTACGCGCGGCGCCGAAATGGCCGGTGGTCAGCCATTACGACATTCAAACCGGAATAGACATCTACGGCGGCGTCGAAGGCCGCGACCTGGGCGGCGTCGCGCGCGACATGTTGCCGATCATTGACCAGAGCCGGAAGGACCTGCCGCCGGGATCGCAGATATCGGTGCGCGGCCAAATTCAGACCATGAACGCTTCCTTCGCCGGGCTGCTCGCCGGCCTGGCGTTCTCGATCGTCCTCGTCTATTTGCTGATCGTCGTAAATTTCCAGTCCTGGCTCGATCCATTTATCATCTTGATGGCGTTGCCCGCGGCGCTGGCCGGCATCGTCTGGTTCTTGTTCGTCACGCGTACCACCGTCAGTGTCCCCGTGTTGACCGGCGCGATCATGTGCATGGGCGTAGCCACCGCGAACAGCATTCTGGTGATCAGCTTCTCCAAAGAAAGGCTGGAGGCCGGAAAAACTTCGGCGGAAGCGGCGCTCGAAGCAGGATTCACGCGATTTCGGCCGGTCTTGATGACCGCTCTGGCGATGATCATCGGTATGCTTCCGATGTCCCTGGGACTGGGAGAGGGTGGCGAACAGAACGCGCCGCTCGGCCGCGCCGTGATCGGCGGCCTTCTGTTCGCCACCGTGGCCACGCTGTTTTTTGTCCCGGTAGTTTTCAGCGTCGTGCACGGAGGGCGCCAGAAGGGCCCGCTGGCGGGGGCGTCCTCGTGAAACGGATGCCTCCCGAAAGTCGTCTTATGAGTTTGGGTCCAATGCGAAGAGGAAAGCATGATTGACGGGAAAGAACCCGGAACAACTGCCGGGCAGCCACGGCCAAAACGAGGCGCGTTATGGGCGATCGTCGCGTTGCTGATCGTTGCGGCCATCGTCGTGGCCGGAATTATCCCCCGATGGCGAGCCAAGGCCGCTCTTCGCAGCGAAACGTACGATCTGGCGATTCCGACCGTTGCCGTAGTTCATCCGAAACTCGGAGCGCCGCAGACGGAAATCATTCTTCCAGGAAACATTCAGGCGTTCACGGATTCGCCCATCTACGCCCGCACGAACGGCTACCTGAAAAAGTGGTATGTGGATATCGGAGCGCGCGTGACCGCGGGCCAGCTGCTCGCGGATATCGAAACTCCCGAGGTGGATCAGCAGCTCGATCAGGCGCGCGCGGATTTGAATACCGCCCAGGCCAATTACCGGCTTTCGGAAATCACCGCGTCTCGCTACCAGGATCTGCTGAAAACCGATTCGGTCTCGAAGCAGGACGTGGACAACGCCAACGGAGATTTTGAAGCCAAGAAGGCGATGGTGGCCTCGGCGCAATACAATGTGAAACGTCTCGAGCAGCTGCAATCGTTCGAGAAGATCTACGCGCCCTTTGAGGGCGTGATCACCGCGAGGAATACCGACGTCGGGCATTTGATCAATTCCGGCGCCGGAGGCCCGGCCACCGAACTATTCCATATCGCTTCGCTCCGGAATCTGCGCGTCTACGTCAACGTGCCGCAGCAGTATTCGCAGGCCGCCAAGCCGGGCATCCTCGCCGATCTGACGCTCCAGGAATTTCCCGGCCGCCGTTTCCCGGGAAAGTTGGTTCGCACCGCGGAGGCGATTGACCCTGCTTCACGCACGCTGCTGGTCGAGGTGGATGTCGAAAATCCACGCGGCGAGATTTTCCCGGGCGCTTACACCGAAGTCCATCTGAAGGTGCCGACGGGCGTTCCGGCATTAATTTTGCCCGTCAGCGCGCTGATCTTTCATTCGGAAGGCTTGCAAGTCGGCACGGTGCAGAATGGCAACAGGGCCGCGCTCACAAAAATCACGCTCGGCCGCGATTTGGGAAACGAGGTCGAGATCGTTTCCGGTTTGACGGCCGGCGATTCCGTGATTACGAATCCCCCGGACTCGCTCATCGAGGGAGAAACCGTCCGCGTCGCCACCGCCAGTGCAAACGGGCCGCAGGGCGAAGCGCCCCGGAATTCCCAGTAAGTTTCAGATAAGATATCGGATCGAGCAATCACAGTCTGAGGAGGAATTAGAATGAAGCGTATCTATCAAAGCATCGCGATCGTCTTAGGCGTGGTTCTGCTGTTGTTTGTGACCGCGCGCATCGAACGCACCACCGGCGCGCAAGGCTTCACGCCACCACCTAGCCACGCTATCGACCCAAACGCCAAGCCCGGCACTCCGGGCGTGTTTACGGATTTCAAGGGCGAAGCGCCGGGCAACGTGCATCACATTACGGCGAAGGATCTGCCCGACCCATACGCGACGAAATCTTCCGCCGTCTTCTCGCGCCCCGTCCCGCGCGGTGACGCCTGGCCGCAGGCGCCCGCCGGATTCAAGGTCGAGCTGTACGCCGAGAGCCTGAAGGGCGACGACGGCAAGGCCATCTCGCCCCGCACCATCATCACCGCGCCGAATGGCGATTTCTTCATCGCCGCCCAGAATCAGGGCCTCGTGCTGGCCTTCCACACCGGCCCCGACGGCAAGATGGCGCAGATGCAGGTGTTCGCGTCGAAGCTCAATCTTCCGTTTGGTCTCGCATTCTATCCTGCGGGCCCCAATCCGAAATACCTCTACGTCGGCGATACGGACAAGGTCCTTCGCTTCCCCTACGCGAAGGGCGATTTGAAAGCCACCGCCGATCCGGAAACTATCGTCACCAATATTCCCGCCGGCCCGAACCACTTCTCGCGCGGCGTCGCCTTCTCGCTCGACGGAAAAAGAATGTTCATCTCCGTCGGCTCGCACACCAACGTCACCGACATCGACACGGACACCAGCGAATTTCACCGCGCCGACATTCTCGTCGCTGATCCCAACACCTTAAATCAGGACGCCAAGACAATCGACGTCTTCGCCTCGGGCATTCGCAACGGCTCCGGCCTGATGACGAATCCGACCACCGGCGAACTCTGGACCTCGACCAACGAGCGCGATGAACTTGGCGACAACATTCCGCCCGACTACATCACCTCCGTAAAGGAGGGCGGTTTCTACGGTTGGCCCTGGTATTACACCGGCGGCCATCCCGACCCGCGCTTCCCCGGCAAGCATCCCGAGCTGAAGGACAAGGTGATCGTGCCCGACGTCCTGCTGGAACCGCACAACGCCTCGCTGAACATCACCTTCTACGAAGCGAAGCAGTTCCCCAAACAATATCAGGGCGATCTTTTCGGCGCCGAGCACGGATCGTGGAACCGCTCGGTCCGCACCGGCTACGAAGTGGTTCTCGTCCCCCTGAAAAACGGCCACGCCACCGGCGAATACCAGGATTTCCTCACCGGCTTCGTCAACGCCGACGGAAATTGCTGGGGACGTCCGGTCGGTGTGACAGTCGCGAGCGATGGCTCCTTGATGGTGACGGATGACGGCTCGAACTCCATTTGGCGAGTCACGTACGCAAAGAAATAGGACCACCGTGTTTCGCGCTTTTCGGGCGATTGCAAAAAGCCGGCGCGTCCGCCGGGCGGAAGTTTTGAGCGTTGCTGTACTTCTGCTCGGCGGTTGCACGGTCGGACCAAAATATGTCCGGCCCGCGGCCGAAGTTCCCGCCGATTACAAGGAATCGGCGAATTTCAAGACCGCGCAGCCGAGCGATGCCTCCGCCAAGGGAAAGTGGTGGGAAGTTTATGGCGACCCGCAGCTCGATGCGCTCGAAGAGCAGGTCAGCGTCTCCAATCAATCATTGAAGGCGGCTCAGGCGCAATTCGCGGAGGCGCGCGCCGCGATTCGCACCGTTCGCGCGGGATATTTCCCCACTGTCACGGCGGGCGCTTCCGCTTCTGGAAATCGCCAATCGCAAAATCGGGCGCTCGCTGGAAATACCACGCGCGGAACCTACGCCGATTATCAGTTGCCGCCGATTGACGCCGCCTGGGAACCGGACCTCTGGGGCCGCGTCCGGCGCGCGGTCGAAGCGGCACGTTCGGAAGCGCAAGCCAGCGCCGCGGACCTCGCGAACATAGACTTGAGCCTTCATGCGGAACTCGCGCTCGATTATTTCCAGTTGCGCGGGCTTGATTCGCAGAAGCAGCTCCTGGATTCAACCGTCACCTCGTACGAGCGTGCGCTGCAATTGACTGACAGCCGCTACAAGGGCGGCGTCGCGTCCGGCGTGGACGTGGCGCAGGCGCAGACGCAGCTCGAAACCACGCGCGCGCAGGCCGCGGACGTTGAGGTGGATCGCACCGCGTTCGAGCACGCCATCGCCGTTCTGACCGGCAAGCCGCCCTCCGAGTTCGCCCAGCCGTCCTGGCCGCTTAAAAATCCTCCGCCCGCGATTCCACCGGGCTTGCCGTCCGAACTGCTCGAGCGCCGCCCGGACATTGCCGCGGCCGAGCGCCGTGTCCAGGAAGCCAACGCGCAGATCGGCGTCGCCCGCGCGGCATATTTTCCGATCTTCGCGCTCACCGGCGGCGGCGGATTCGAAAGCTCCAGGATCGGCAATCTTCTCGACGGCCCCAGCGGTTTCTGGTCCCTCGCCGGATCGGCCGCCGAGCTGATCTTCGATGGCGGGCAGCGCCGCGGCATCAGCGAGGAAGCGCGAGCCAACTACGACAAATCGGTGGACACCTACCGCCAGACCACGCTGACGGCATTCCAGGAAGTCGAGGACAACCTCGCGGCCCTGCGCATACTGGAGGACGAAGCCAAAACGCAGGATGCGGCCGTCGCCGCGGCCGAACATTCGCTCGATCTTTCGAACAGCCGCTACAAAGGCGGCGTGGCGAATTATCTGGAGGTAACCACCGCGCAGAGCGCCGCGCTGGGCAACGAGCGCGCCGCCGTGGACGTGCTGACGCGCCGCATGGCCGCAAGCGTCCTCCTAGTCAAAGCCCTCGGTGGCAGCTGGAACGTTTCGCAACTCCCTAGCCTGTAGCTAGTCGTAGCGCCGGCTCCTTCGCCTTTGCGGTGGAAGCGTGGGCCTTCAGGCCCACGAAAAAACGCAAAGCGTTAGCCGGGCTTTAGCCCTGGACCGTCGTATTTGCCGCACACGCCGCCCGTCCCATCCGCCGCAGGTTCCTGGGACCGCCAATCTCCTGATTGGCGCCTTTCCGCAAGACCTCAGCTCGATGTACGATGCTCGTGCCCCGAAACAATTCGGCTCACAATGAATCTTCCGCGACAACTCGCTGCATATTTGTTCACTGCGCTCGCACTGCTTGCCGCAGCCTCGCCGAGCTTTGCCCAATCGCCCGACGCCGCAAACACCCGCATCGAACTCCACGACGGCTGGATGCTGCAGTCCTCCTGCAAAATTTCGGCCAAGGGCGCACAAATTTCTGTTCCCGGCTTTCGCACCGACGGCTGGCACGCAACGACCGTGCCTTCGACCGTCGTCGCCGCGCTCGTCGCGGACAAGACCTATCCCGACCCCTACTTCGGCGACAATCTGCGCTCGATTCCCGGAACGACGTATCCAATCGGCAAAATGTTTTCGGTGCTGCCCATGGCGAAGGACAGCCCGTTCCGCTGTTCCTGGTGGTACCGCACCGAATTCAGGGCGCCTGACACGGCGAACGGACGGCACGTCTGGCTGAATTTCGGCGGCATCAACAATCGCGCCAACATCTGGCTCAACGGCCGCCGGATCGCCGAATCGAAAGATATCGCCGGCGCCTATCGCGCCTACGAATTCGACATTACGCCGCTGCTCGTGCGCGGCGGGCACAACGTGCTGGCCGTGGAGACCATCGCGCAAACCGAAAAAGATCTCGGCATCAACTGGGTCGATTGGAATCCCACGCCGCCGGACAAGAACATGGGCTTGTGGCGCGAAGTTTTTCTGCGATCGACCGGCGCGGTCGAAATTCGCGATCCGCAGGTGATCACCCATTTCCCGGACAAATCGCTCGCCGAGGCCGATCTCACCGTCGAGACCGAAATTCACAACGCCGGCGCTACGCAAGTGATCGGCACGCTCGAAGCCTCGCTTGAAGGCCGTCAAGTCCATCAGCCGGTGACGCTCGCCGCGGGCGAATCGCGCACCATTCGCTTCGCGCCGGATACGTTCGCCGAGCTGCGCGTTCAAAACCCCGATTTGTGGTGGCCGCATCAGATGGGCGCGCCGGCGCTGCATCCGCTCGCGCTCCGTTTCTTGCTTGGCGAGCAGCAATCGGATTACGCCTCGATCCGCTACGGCATCCGCGAAGTCACTTCCGAAATCGATCCGCAGGGCCATCGCCTCTTCCGCGTGAACGGCAAGCGCATCCTGATCCGCGGCGGCGGCTGGGCGCCCGACATGCTCCTGCGCGAATCTCCCGAGCGCCTGAAGACGGAATTCCGCTACGTGCGCGACCTGAATCTCAACGCCATCCGCCTCGAAGGCCCCATCGAATCGGACAAGTTCTTTGATCTTGCCGATGAGCTGGGAATTCTGGTCATGGCCGGATGGACCTGCTGCGACTACTGGCAAAAATGGACGGACTGGAGGCAGAGCGACATCGAAATCGCCACGGCGTCGCTGCGCACGCAAATCGCGCGCTTGCGCGCGCATCCCAGCATGCTCGCCTGGCTCAACGGCAGCGACCAGCCGCCTCCCGCGATGGTCGAGCGCCCGTTTCTCGCCGCGCTCAAGGAACTCGACTGGCCGAATCCGGTGCTTTCCTCGGCGTCGGAAAATATCACCCCGCTCACCGGAAGCACCGGCGTAAAAATGCGCGGCCCTTACGACTACACTCCGCCCGACTACTGGCTCGCCGACCCGGCCCAAAACGGGTCGAAGCTCGGCGGCGCGTACGGCTTCGCCACGGAGATCTCGCCCGGCGCGGCCGTGCCGCTGCTTTTCAGCCTCGAAAAAATGCTGCCGGCCGCGAATCTCGTGCCCGGCGATCCCATATGGAATTATCACGCGGGCTCCGAGCGCTTTCAGACGCTGCGCCATCTCGAAGACGGCATGAACGCGATCTATGGCGCTCCCGCCGATCTCGCCGATTACGAACGCAAAGCGCAGGCCATGGCCTACGATTCCGAACGCGCCATGTTCGAGGCCTACTCGCGCAACAAGTACGGCGCAACCGGCGTGATCCAGTGGAAGCTCAACAGCGCGTGGCCCTCGCTGATCTGGCAGCTCTGGGACTACTACTTGCAGCCCGCGGGCGCGTACTTCGGCGCGAAAAAAGCCTGCGAGCCGCTCCACGTCATGTTCTCCTACGACGACCGCAGCGTCGCCGTGGTGAACAGCACCTACCAGCCCGGCTTGAATCTCAGCGTCACCGCGAAGCTTTTCGATTCGACGCTGCACGAAAGATTTTCGGTGACCGTGCCCGTCGATGTTGCAGCCGACGGCGTCACGAAAGCCGGCGCATTCCCCGAGCGGGCGTTTGAGCCCGCGTCGCCGGTTTATTTCGTCGATCTCGTACTCCAGGACGCGTTCGGTAAGACAGTGAGCACGAATTTCTACTGGCTCTCGTCGAAGAAGAATATCTACGACTGGTCGGCCGCAGGCAACGACGCCTTCACTCCCGTGAAATCCTACGAGGATTTCACGGCTCTTAGTTCGCTGCCGATCGCGGGGAAAATCGACGTTCGGGTGTCGCCACCGTCCAATGATGATCTCGTTCGCGTGAGTCTCCACAATCCCACCGATCGCCTCGCGTTTCAGGTGAGCCTTGATTTTCAGGATATTCCACCGGACACCCAGGCGCCGCCCGTGCGGTGGGACGATAACTACATTTCCCTGATGCCCGGCGAGTCGCGCGAAATTTCCGCCCATGTGGGCCGGCCCGGCTCGTCTGAGTTTCCGTCGCAGTTCCAAGTCGTCGTCAGAGGCTGGAACATCGTTACCGAAATGATCGGTATGCTTGAAGTCAAAAAGCCGGCCGTCAAGTCGGGTACTTCGCATTGATGGCCGCAAATATTCAACCGCAACCGTCTGATTCATCGCCCGTGCGCCTCAAGCGCGCGCTCTCGCTCTGGAACCTGATCATCATCGGCATCGTGATTATCCAGCCGATCGCGCCGATGGGCATCTACGGCGTGATCAACAACGAAGCCCGCGGCCACGTGGTCACCACCATCCTGATCGCCATGGTCGCCATGCTTTTCACCGCCCTCAGCTACGGAAAAATGGCGCGCGCCTATCCCAGCGCCGGATCGGCGTACACCTACGTGGGCCGCGAAATCCATCCGGCGCTCGGCTACGTCACCGGCTGGGCGATGGTGATGGACTACATCCTGAACCCGCTGATCTGCACGGTGATTTGCAGCGAGCTGGCGCGAAACATCCTGCCCGGCTTGCCCTATTGGGCGCTGGCCATCGCGTTCGCCGGAATGTTCACCGCGCTCAACCTGCGCGCCATAAAAACCTCGGCGCGGATCAACGAGGTTCTCGCGGCGGGCATGACGATCGTGGTGGTAATCTTTTTCGCGTTCGTGATTCGCTCGCTGTGGGGATGGCATCAGCACGGAGCGGCTTTTTTCACGCAGCCGTTCTACGATCCGGCGACGTTCGACTTCCACAGAGTGTTTCGCGGCACTTCGATTGCCGTGCTCACGTACATCGGTTTCGACGCGATCTCGACTTTTTCCGAGGAGGCTGAAAATCCCCGGCGAGACATTCTGCTGGCGACGGTTCTGGTCTGCGTGATTACCGGCGTCATTTCGTCGCTCGAGGTCTATGCCGCGCAGTTGGTGTGGGGAGGAAAGCCGTTTCCGCAGGAGATGCTGGAATCGGCGTTTCCGCTGGTGGCCCGGCAGGTTGGCGGATTTTTCCTGTTTCACCTTTTGAATTTCACGATCCTCATCGCCAACGTGGGCTCGGGCATGGGCGCGCAATTGGCCGCCGCGCGCCTGCTCTACGGCATGGGGCGCAGCGACGCGCTCCCTCGTGGATTTTTCGGAGCGATCGAGCCCAAGCGCCGGATCCCGATGAACAATGTGTTGCTGATCGGAGCCATCGCGCTCACGGGAGCATTCTTCATCAGCTACGAGCGGGGAGTCGAGCTGCTGAATTTCGGCGCGTTCATCGCGTTCATGGGAGTGAACGCTGCGGCCTTCGTGCGGTATTTCTTGCGCGCGACGGAAAAGCGCTGGACGAATTTCGCGTTCCCGCTCCTCGGCTTCGCGATCTGCTTTTTCATCTGGCTGAACCTGAGCCGCCCCGCGAAGATCGCCGGAGGCGTCTGGATTCTGGTTGGAATCGCGTACGGCGCGGTGAAGACGCGAGGTTTTCAGGCCAGCCTGGTGCGATTCGACATGCCCGCCGACGAGTGATGAATCGCGGTGGAAGCGTGGGCCTTCAGGCCCACGAAGACATGCGTCGCGTTAACCCGGACTTTAGCCCTGGGCCGTCCGCGAGCACTTGATTCAGTCGGGTTCCTGGGTGACGATGTGGACGTCGACGGCGGGGGCGTCGCGCAGGAAGCGGCTGATGGCGTTCATGTAGAGAAGCTTTTGCCAGCCCTCGACGGCCGATCGCCCGAAAATCATTTGCGTGACGTGTTTATCGCGCACGAACTGCGCGGCGGCGTCGGGGACGCTCGTGCCTTTCAGGCGCACGGCCTTCGCGCCCAGGCTTTCGGCGAATTGCAGATTCGCGGCGAGCGCTTTTTCGTCGCGCGCGCTCGTCGCGCCGTTGCCGAGATCCACGTGCACGGCGTACAGCTCCGCGTCCATGCGCCGCGCCATGCGGGCCGCGCGCGCGAGCAGGTATTGCGCGCGAGGGTTGGCGCTGATGCACACGGCGATGCGCTCGCGGACCGCCCAGTTTTCCTGAATCTCCTTTTCGTCCATGTAGGTCGAAAGGCTGCGGTCCACCTGCTCGGCCACTTGCCGCAGGGCCAGCTCGCGCAAGGCGATCAGGTTTCCGCGGCGGAAAAAATTCCTGAGCGACTGCTCGACTTTGTTCTGGTTGTACACGTCGCCGCGCTTCATGCGGTTGTGGAGGGCTTCCGGCGTCAGGTCCACCATGACCGTTTCGTCGGAAAGCTGCAGCACCCAGTCCGGCACGGTTTCGCGCACGACGATGCCGGTGATCGCGTTGACGGTGGGCGCAATGCTTTCGATGTGCTGGATATTCACGGTCGAGAGAACGTCAATATTCGCGTTCAGCAACTCCAGGACGTCTTCATAGCGCTTGCGATGCTTGCTGCCGGGAATGTTGGTGTGCGCGAGCTCGTCCACCAGCGCAACCGCCGGGCGGCGCGCGATGATGGCGTCCACGTCCATTTCCTCGAACACCGTTCCCTTGTATTCGATTTTCTTGCGCGGGACGGCATCGAGTTGCGGCACCAGTTCGGCGATGCCTTTGCGGCCGTGGGTTTCCACCACGCCGACGACGACGTCCTCGCCGCGACTGTGGCGGCGGATCGCCTCGGTGAGCATGCTGTAGGTTTTGCCGACGCCCGGCGCGTAGCCGAGAAACAGCTTCAGCACGCCTTTCGTTTTTTCGGGCGGCGTGGTGACCGCCAGCCACTCTTCAGGGGTCTTCGGCACGTGTTTATTCTCTTTGAGCGGCCCTCGGAAAGCTACGATAGAATGCAGCAGTGCGCACGCGCATTCTGATCCGCATCCTGCAGTTTCCGGCCGCGTTCGGCATCGTAATCGGGATCGCCCTTTTGTACCACAGGGCGCTCCCGGTAAACGCCACCACGGTCGCCCTGACGTTTCTGCTCGCCATTCTAGCCGTTTCCACGATTTGGGGCATGGCCGTAGCGGTAGCGATGTCCGTCGCGGCGATGCTGGCGTTCAATTATTATTTCCTGCCCCCGGCGGGGACGTTCACGGTTGCCGACCCGGAAAATTGGGTGGCGCTGTTTGCTTTTCTGGCCGTCGCGGTGATCTCGAGCCATCTTTCCACCCGCGCACGCCAGAAGGCCGCCGACGCTTTCGCCCGCCAGCGCGACGTCGAAAAACTGTATGCGTTCAGCCAGGGATTGCTCGAATCGCGCAACGTGATGGAGCTGGTGAACCGCATTCCAGGACAGATCGTGAACGCTTTCGAAGTGGGCGCGGCGGCGCTGTTTCTGGCCGACAAGCAGAAGGTTTATCGTTCGGGGCCGGTGATTCCGCAACTCGACACCGAAAGCCTGAAGTCCATTCTGGCGCGCGACGAGCCGGTGATTGACGCGGCCAACAGCGTCAGCTTTCTGCCTGTGCGCATGGGAGTGCATCCGGTCGGCAGCCTGGGAATTTCCGGGACCGTGCTTTCGCGGCAGACGCTCGAAGCCATCGCCACATTGATCGCCGTGGCGATGGAGCACGCGCGCGCGGTCGAGCAGGTGGGGCAAACGGAAGCCGCGCGCGAGGCGGAGAAGCTTCGCACCGCGCTGCTCGACGCGGTGACGCACGCGCTGCGCACGCCGCTCACGTCCATCAAAGCTTCGGTGACGAATCTGATCTCGAACCCCAGCCTGGGCGGCGCCCAGAGGCAGGAACTGCTGACGATCATCAACGAAGAGAGCGATCGCCTGAACCGGCTGGTCGGCGAAGCGGCGGAAATGGCGCGCCTGGACGCGGGCGAGGTGGAATTGAAAGTCGAACCCCTGCCCATCGATCACGTGATCACGGCCGCTCTCGAGCGCTGCCGGGCATCGCTTGGGAGTCGCGTGGTCCGCGTGAATGTGGCGGATGGGCTGCCGCGGGCGCGCATGGACGTGGCGCGGGCGCGCGAGGTGCTGGTGCATCTGATCGAGAACGCCAATCAGTATTCGCCGGCGGATCAGCCGATCACCATCACGGCCGAGGCCAGCGGCGATTTCGTGGTCACCAGCGTGGCCGATCGCGGCAGCGGAATTGACGATCCCGAGCGCGCGCTGGTCTTCGAAAAATTCTATCGGGGCAAAGATCAGCGCTATAGTGTCGAGGGCACGGGCATGGGTTTGCCCATCGCCAAGGCCATCGTGGAAGCGCATGGCGGTTCGATCAGCCTCACCAGCCAGCGCGGGCACGGTTCCGTCTTTTCGTTCACATTGCCCGCCGAGCGCAGCCGTTCCTCGGCAGTCCCCGTGCACCCATGACCTCCGCCAAAATTCTGATCGTGGATGACGAACCGCAGATCCGCCGCGTCCTCCGCACCACGCTTACCTCGCATGGCTATACGGTGGCCGAAGCGCGCACGGGCGACGAGGCGCTGGAGCAGATCCGCGGCGACCGCCCGGATTTGATCCTGCTCGACGTGAACATGCCGGGGGTTTCCGGGCTCGAGACCTGCCGCGAAATTCGCAGCTCGAGTGATATCCCGATCATCATGCTCACCGTGCGCGGCACGGAACGCGACAAAGTGCAGGCGCTCGACGCCGGCGCGGACGACTACGTGGTGAAACCATTCGGCTCCGAGGAGCTGATGGCGCGCATCCGAGCCGGGTTGCGGCGCGCGGCGCCGGCGGAATCTTTGCCTCCGTTCGTCTCGAATGATTTGAAAATCGATTTCGAAAGGCGCTCCGTCTTGGTAAAGGGAGAGGCCGTCCGGCTGACGCCGAAGGAATTTGAATTATTGCGACACCTGGTGGCCAACCAGGGAAAGGCGCAGGGGCATCGCCGGCTGCTGCAAGCCGTCTGGGGGCCGGACTACGGCGAAGAGACCGAGTATTTGCGCGTGTTCATCAACCAGCTCCGGAAAAAAATCGAACCCGATCCGAAGAATCCGCGTTTCATTCACACCGATCCCTGGGTGGGATATCGCTTCGAGCCTCCGGCTGAAAAACCGCGGTCGAAAAGCTCGGAAAAATAGCCGTTGCGATCCGCGGCTGGACGAAAGGATGAATCCATGGCGCCACCGATCATCAAACCGCCGTTTACTCTGGAAACCGCGAAAGCGAAAGTGCAGGCAGCCGAGGACGCGTGGAATTCGCGCGATCCGGAGCGCGTCGCGCTGGCTTACACGGAAGACTCCGACTGGCGGAACCGCGACGAGTTTTTTCAGGGCCGCGAAGCGATCAAGGCTTTTCTGCGCCGCAAGTGGGCAAAGGAACTCGACTATCGCCTGCGGAAAGAGCTGTGGTGCTGGACGGAGAACCGCATCGCGGTGACGTTCCAATACGAATGGCACGATCCCAGCGGCCATTGGTTCCGCGCGTACGGAAACGAACTGTGGGAATTCGACGAGCAAGGGTTGATGCGCCGGCGGATCGCCAGCATCAATGACGCGCCCATCGCCGAAGGCGAGCGGAAGATTCTGTAGCTATTCCGGCGCGGGGACGCCGAGATCGCGGCAAATCTTCCGCGCAAGAAACTCCTGAATCTCGCGATGCCGCGGAACTGTTGACGTCGTTCCTTTCGATGGATTCCAGAATACAGAGTGGCGGCCGCCTTCGCGCAACAACTGGCAGCCGTGCTGAGTAAGGTGACTGACCAAATCGCGACGCTTCATCGCGGCAGGCTCAGATGCGGACGGAGATCAACTCGCGCTTGGCTTGAGCGGTGTATTCTTTGGCGGCAAGAGAGCGGTTTGTCTCCAAAATAAGAGTGACCGCTTCCTTCAGGTTCCTGCGTACCTCCGCGAGCGTCCGGCCCTGGGTGTTGACGCCGGGAATCTCTTCGACCGTGCCGACATACCAGCGCCCTTTCTTCTCGATCACGGCTGTGAAGTCGCGCTGCATCAGACTCCTCTTGCACTTAGTTTAACACAGAGAGGACTAGTGCATTGGGTGAGCGGCGTCGAGATCGAGGTTGAGGTCGAGGACGTTGACTCGCGCTTCGCCGAGGAAACCGAACTGGCGGCCCTTCGTATGCCGCGCCACAGCCGCGCGCGCCTCCTGCTCGCTGATGCCTCGCTCCTTGGCTACGCGCGGAATCTGAAACTCCGCCGACGGCCGGTGAAATATCCGGATCGAGGCCCGAGCCGGAGGTGGTGACAAGATCCACGGGGATGGGCGCGCCGGGGTTGGTCGGCTGAAGCTGTTGAACGCTTGCGGCGACGCGGTCCTGCAGCGCCTTGTTCGTCGGACCGAGATTCGACCCGGACGAAGCGGTCGGATCGTAGCCCGAGCCTGCCGCCGACGGCCGCGACCAGAAGTATCCTGGCGCGGTGAACGGCTGGCCGATCAGGTGCGAGCCGACGAGTTTCCCATTCTGCGGGATCAGGCTACCGTTCGCCTGCTTCGGAAAAATCACCTGTGCGATTCCGGTGACCACGAGCGGGTAGATGATTCCGAGCAACACCGTCGTCGCCAATGTGAACCAGATCGAGATCAGAAGATTCTTTTTCATGTTTGCCTCATGCTATCTCGCCCACCGAGGGCGATATGCGTTGTGGTCCACCAACGCCGAATTGCAATCACGGACCAAACTGCTTCCACAAGACCGAAAGGCCACGCTCCCTGCAAGAATCCGTAGATGGATGCCAGCACGCAGGACGCGGCGAACGCCAGGATGAACGCGGAATGGCGACTCTCCATCGCGTAACACACGACCATGACGGAGACCGCGAGCAGTCCGAAGATGTTGAGAGCCGTCATGCATTGTCCTTTGCATCGTCATTTCGATTCATCCTATGCAGCTTATGCCAAGCCGACATGCGTAATGATCAAATCAATGATCTTGATTCCGATGAACGGCGCGACGATGCCGCCCACGCCGTACACGAGCAGATTCCAACGCAGCAGGGCCGAGGCCCCCAGCGGACGATAGCGCACGCCGCGCAACGCCAGCGGCACGAGCGCGATGATGATCAACGCGTTGAAGATGACAGCCGATAGAATCGCCGACTGCGGCGTCTTCAGCGCCATGATGTTCAGGATGTTCAAGACGGGGAAGGCGCCGGCAAACATCGCCGGAATGATGGCGAAATATTTCGCCACGTCGTTGGCCACCGAAAATGTGGTCAGCGCGCCGCGGGTGATCAGCAATTGCTTCCCGATCTCGACCACTTCGATCAGCTTGGTCGGATTCGAGTCCAGGTCCACCATGTTGCCGGCTTCCTTGGCGGCCTGCGTGCCAGCGTTCATGGCCAGGCCGACGTCGGCCTGCGCGAGCGCGGGGGCGTCGTTGGTGCCGTCGCCGGTCATGGCGACAAGTTTTCCCTTGGCCTGCTCCCGGCGGATCAGCGCGAGCTTGTCTTCCGGCGTGGCCTGGGCCAGAAAATCGTCGACGCCCGCTTCGCGCGCGATAGCGGCAGCCGTGAGCGGGTTATCGCCGGTGATCATCACGGTGCGAATACCCATGGCCCGCAACTGGTCGAAGCGCTCGCGCATGCCGCCTTTGATGATGTCCTTCAGATGGATCGTGCCGAGGATGCGGCAATCTTCGGCGACGAGCAGGGGCGTCCCGC
Organism: uncultured Acidobacteriota bacterium; assembly: GCA_963752925.1. Lineage (GTDB taxonomy): Bacteria > Acidobacteriota > Terriglobia > Acidiferrales > UBA7541 > Palsa-295. Next base: position 157,318 of record CAVVZY010000003.1, read on the forward strand.
CGGCATTTGAGATCGTCTTCACGGACTCCTCTACCTCCGGCGGGACTGGTTTGCCCGTCCGCTTGCAGTGCTCGACGATGGCGTCGAACGCGCCCTTGCGAATCTGGCGCCCGTCGAGGTCCACGCCCGACATCCGCGTCACGGCGGTGAAGGGAATGAACGTCGCTGCGTAGGCCGAAAGTTCCCGGCCGCGCAAGTTGTACTTCTCCTTCGCCAGCACCACGATCGAGCGCCCCTCCGGCGTTTCATCCGAGAGCGACGCAAGCTGCGCCGCGTCGGCGAGTTCCGCTTCCGTCACTCCGGGCGCGGGGATGAATTCCGTTGCGCGGCGATTGCCAAGCGTGATCGTGCCGGTCTTATCGAGCAGCAGCGTATCCACGTCGCCCGCCGCTTCCACGGCGCGGCCGGACATTGCCAGTACGTTGTGCTGCACGACGCGATCCATCCCAGCGATGCCGATGGCCGAAAGCAGGCCGCCGATGGTCGTGGGAATCAGGCAGACGAGCAGTGAGATCAGAACGAAAATGGATTGCGGCGAGCCGGAGTAAATCGCCATGGGCTGAAGAGTGACCACGGCGAGAAGAAAGATGATCGTCAGGCCGGCGAGCAAAATATTGAGCGCGATTTCGTTGGGCGTCTTCTGGCGCTCGGCGCCCTCGACGAGCTTGATCATTCGGTCGAGGAAGGTTTCGCCGGGATTCGACGTGATCTTCACCAGGATTTCGTCGGAGAGGACGCGCGTGCCGCCGGTGACGGCCGAACGGTCGCCGCCGGATTCGCGAATCACGGGCGCGGATTCGCCGGTGATGGCGGATTCGTCCACGGAAGCGACGCCTTCGACGACTTCACCGTCGCCGGGAATGAATTCGCCCGCTACGACTTTCACGCGGTCACCCGCGCGGAGCTTCGAGCCGGAAATTTCCTCGATCGAGCCGTCCGCCTTCAGGCGCCTTGCCACAGTCTCCGAGCGGGCCTTGCGCAGCGTGTCGGCTTGCGCTTTGCCGCGGCCTTCGGCCATGGCTTCGGCGAAATTCGCGAAGAGCACCGTGAACCACAACCAAAGGGTGATCTGAAGCTCAAATCCGAAGCCGGACTGATGGAGCAGGTGGTCGCGCACCAGATCGAAGGTCGTAATCATGGAACCTATTTCGACCACCAGCATCACGGGATTCTTTGCGAGCGTCCGCGGATTGAGTTTGATGAAGGAGTCCCGCACGGCGCCACCGACGATGCCGCCGGTCCAAAGCGACTTCCTTTTGCGCTCCCGGGAAACGACATTGGGGGTGAGATCCGGAATGTTCGCCGGGGATGCGGGATGATGATCTTGACTCGGTTGTATGGTCATGGCTGCCTCAGAAAACCTTTCCGGCGTGCATCAGCAGGTGCTCGAGAATCGGGCCCAGGCTGAGCGCCGGGAAAAATGTAAGTGCGCTGACGATCAAGATGACGGAAATCAGCAGGAACGTGAAAAGCGGCGTGGTGACGGGAAACGTTCCGGACGATTCGGGAACGATTTTCTTTCGCGCCAGGTTTCCGGCCAGCGCGAGCACAGGAATCACCATGAAGAACCGTCCGAAGAGCATGTCGAAAGCGCCGCTGACGTTGTACCAGGGCGTATTTCCATTGAGCCCGGCGAACGCCGAACCGTTGTTGCCGGCCATTGACGTGTAGGCATACAGGATCTGCGACAGGCCGTGCGGACCCGGATTCGAGATGGACGACGTGCCGAACGGGGAAATAATCGCAAAGCCGGTTAGGCCGAGAACGAGAACGCAGAAAGCGAGCACCGTGATTATCGCCATCTTCACGTCGTACGCCTCGATCTTTTTCCCCAGGTATTCGGGCGTCCGGCCCACCATCAGACCGGCGATGAAGACCGCGAGGACAATGAAAACGACGATGCCGTAGAGACCCGCGCCCACACCGCCGAAGATCACTTCACCGATCATGATGTTGACCATCGGAATCATCCCGCCAAGCGGAGTGAACGAGTCGTGCATGCCGTTGACGGCGCCGCAGCTCGCGTCCGTCGTCGCGGTGGCGAAGAGCGCGGTGTTCGCAATCCCGAAGCGAACTTCCTTGCCTTCCATATTGCCGCCCGGCTGCATGGCACTCGCATGCTGGTCAATGCCATGGAGCAATGGATTGCCGTGAGCTTCCATCGCATAGATGATCGTGACGCCCGCCAGACACAGAAGCGCCATGGCGGCCCAGACGGCCCATCCGTGACGCTGCGAACCCGTCATGCGGCCGAGCGTGTAGGTGAGGCCCGATCCAAGCGAGAGGATCATCACGATCTGCATGAAATTCGTCAGGGGATTGGGATTCTCGAAGGGATGCGCGCTATTGGCGTTGACGAAGCCGCCGCCATTGGTGCCCAGAATCTTGATCGCTTCCTGAGAAGCGATGGGACCCTGGGCGATGACCTGGTCGGTGACGGTTTGGGTGGTCGTTTTGCCGTTGGAGTCCGTCGTCGAGATCGTTTGCGGATTGACGAGCTTCGCCGTGTCGTAGGGTCTCAGATTCTGAGTCATGCCCTGCGACACGAATATCAGGGCGATCACCAGACAGGCCGGCGCCAGGACCCACAACATGGCCCGCGTGACATCCACCCAAAAATTGCCGAGCGTCTTGGATTCTTTCCGAGCGATGCCGCGGATGACCGCAATGGCGAGAGCGATACCGACGCCGGCGGAAACGAAATTGTGATAGGCGAGGCCGGCCATCTGCGTGAAATAGCTCATCGTGGATTCGCCGCCGTAGTTCTGCCAGTTCGTGTTGGTGGTGAACGAAGCGGCGGTGTTGAACGCGAGATGGGCCTCGACGTTGGCGAAATGCTGCGGATTCCAGGGCATCCATTTGAGGCCCTGCACGCGCTCGATCAAATACAGCACGAGCATCGAGACCACGCTGAAAAGAAGCATCGAGACCGCGTATTCCTTCCAGTCCATCTCGTACTTCTCATCAATCCCGGTGGTGCGATAGAGCAGGCGCTCGATGGGGCGAAGGACGGGATCAAGAAAAGTCTTCTCGCCCGAGAAGACACGCGCCATGAAGACGCCGAGCGGCTTGGTCACCGCCAGGAGCACCACGAAAAACAACGCGATTTGCAGCCAACCGTTCGCAGTCATGGTCAAAACCTCTCCGGCCAAAGCAACGCGGCCAGCAGATACACGCCCGTGAGAAAGCAGATTCCGAGCAGCACAATATTACCGAGCATCGATGTCGCTCCTTACTTGAGGCGGTCGCATGCCCACACATACGCGATCGCCAAAACGAAGAAACCAACCGTGCAAAGCACAAAAATGACGTCGAGCATCTCAATCACCCTTTCGCCGCTCGCCTGACCGCTGGGTGTCCGGCTTCGGACCGCAGCACGGCGACACGGTTCTGGAGGCACGTTACGAACATTTTTCGCTGCGCGCGCCTGTCACCCGCGACAGCGAAGTTCAGAACTGCTGATTCGTTTGTTGGGCAGGGCCGATCCGCAGGCGTGTTCCACGCGCGGAACGCATTCTCGTCATCGGCGGGACTGATCGCGGTGACGGCGGTCACAGCCCCACTGTGTGTCCTCGAACCAGTACGTCGGAATCGGCTTGCCTCGCGCCAGAACTGAGACAGGGCATATAGCATGAACCCGAGTCCCGGGCCCATCACGATCGTCAGGAAGATAAACATTGCCGTTCTCCTTTGCTGGCTCCACCGAGCACCTGACAGGATCTCTCGTGGCCGGAACCGAGTGCAGGCTACTCCCGAGGCATCAGGAAGGAATAAGAGAGCTGTAAGGATTTTGTAAGCGGGCGGAAGGGGGTGGAAGGGCCCCAAGCGGGGCTGGTTAGCCGCGGTCGCGGCTCCGCTGCTGGCGCGTCCGGCAAGGCTGATTGCGGTACGATACTGTTGTTGCTCGCGGAAGGTGAGGCATGGCCGGCCAGCATCGGGTGGTGATCCTTGGGGGCGGCTTCGGCGGACTGGGCGCCGCGATGAAGCTGAAACGCGCCCCGGTCGAGGTAACGCTCATTGACCGTTGCAACTATCACCTGTTTCAGCCGCTGCTCTATCAGGTGGCGACCGGCACGTTATCTCCGGCGAACATCGCTTCGCCGCTTCGCAACACCCTGAAGCGGCACAAGAATACGCGCGTGCTGCTTGCCGAGGCCACGGGGATTGATGCCGCAAATCGCCGCGTGATTTTGAGCGATGGCTCGATCGAATACGACACGCTGGTCGTCTCCACGGGCTCGAGCCACCAATATTTCGGCCACGACGAATGGGAGGAATTCGCGCCCGGGCTGAAGACAGTGGAAGACGCCACGGACATGTGCCGCCGGATTCTGCTGGCATTTGAAACCGCCGAGCGCGAGACGGATCCTGAGAAGCTGCGCGCGTGGATGACGTTCGTAATTGTCGGCGGCGGTCCCACGGGCGCGGAACTCGCTGGCGCGCTCGGTGAGATTGCCAACGACACACTGCGACGGAATTTCCGCAACATTGACCCCTCTAAAGCACGCATCATTCTGGTGGAAGGCGCCGACCGAGTGCTTCCGGTCTACCCGCCGCAGCTTTCTGCGGCGGCCCGCAAGATGATCGAGCGCCTGGGTGTGACCGTGCGCACGGGCGCTATGGTTACGGACATCCGAAAGGAATCGGTCACCGTCCGCGAAGGCGACAAGACCGAAACGATTCCCACGCGCACGATTCTGTGGGCCGCGGGAGTGCTGGGCTCACCGCTCGGCCGCATCGTGGCCCAGGAAACCGGCGCGACATTCGACAAAGCGGGGCGCGTAAACGTGGAGCCAGACCTCACGTTGCCCGGCCATCCCGAAATTTTCGTGATCGGCGATCTCGCGAGGTTTACACATCAAACGGGGCAGCCCCTGCCCGGAGTGGCACAGCCGGCCATTCAGGAGGGCCGCTACGTCGCAGGCGCAATCGCGCGCCGGCTGCGCGGCAAAGAACCAAAGCCGTTTCATTACGTCGACAAGGGAAATCTGGCGACGATCGGCCGGGGCGCCGCGGTGGCCGATCTGAATTGGCTGCGCCTTTCAGGATTTCCCGCATGGCTCCTCTGGATTTTCATCCACTTGCTCTACATCGTTGAGTTTCAAAATCGGCTGCTGGTGTTCGTGCAGTGGGCGTGGTTTTATTTCACCTACGACCGTTCGGCGCGCCTGATCACGGGGAAGAATCCTTTGCCACTGGATTTGTAATACCGAGTGGCGCCGTCGCGGCGATTTTTCGTCCGTCCGGCCAGCGGGCATATTAGAATCGGAGTACCCCAGCCACTCGATATGAAAACCTACGAAAAGGCGATATGGACGGCCATGCTCGCGCTCCTGGCCCTCGCGCTGGGCGCGGCAGTCCTTACGCGCAGCTGGTCGGACTATCGCGTGCGCCTGCGCGCAATCCGGCTGGCATCGAAGAGCGCTTCCAACATCGTGGACACGCACGCGCTCGATACGGCGCAGCAGCTCGCGCCGCTGGCCATCACGCACAGCGAGCAGGATTACGCCGCGCAAGCCCTGCGGCTAGGCGACCATTCCGTGGATCTGGCGTTTTCCGCGGCGATGCACGACGCGGCGGAAAATCCCGCTCCACTCACTCCGGAGACGCGCGAACTCGCCGCGCGCGCCAAGGCAGCCGCGGCAGCCGCCGCCGCGGACCAGAACCGGATCAATCAATTCACCGCCGCCATGGCGCACGCGCAAGGAAGCGGAAAGGACGACCTGCAGGATTTGATCGGCATCGCGCAAGCCCAGCTCGCGCTCGACCAGGACGACCTGGAAGACGCGCAACAAGATCTCGTCCGAGCCGGCGGCGATAAACAGGCCACCATCCAGCAGCTGCTCGACCAGCGCAAAGCCACAGGCGCGCAGAATGCCGGCGCTCAAACGGGTCCTCCCGCGGGGTCGGCGCCTTCGATCGAACTCACGCAATCCAAGAGCATCGCTGCGGAATCTCGCGCGTGGATGTCGCTGCGCGCGAAAGAGAAGCTGCTGAATCAGGCGCAGACGGACGCGCTGGCGCGCGCGGCAAAGCTTTCCGCCACGCACGATGCGCTTGAAAAGGAGATGGAGTCGGGAAAACCGCCGACGCAGAACTCCAGCAGCGCAGCGGGGAATGCCCCGCCTGCAGACGGATCTCAATCCGCGCCCGAATCAGATACGCCGCTCGCGCGGCTGCGCCGGCAAACGGAAGATAAAAAGAACCTCGCCGATTTCGACAAGCGTATCGTGACCGAGCAGCAGCTGGCTGCCGTTTACTCCAGCTGGGCGGGGCTCGTCAACGCTCGCGCCAAGGGATTTCTCCACGAGATCTTCGTGTCCATGTTCTGGGTTCTGCTGATCGTCGCGATAATCCTGGCCGCGAACGATCTGGTGCAGCGGCTTTTTGCTCGCGTGTCTCAGGAGCGCCGCGAGATGCTCACGATGCGCGCGTTGATTTTGTTCGCGCTGCAGGCGCTGGGTCTGCTGTCCATCCTGCTGGTAATTTTCGGGATGCCCACGAATCTGGCGACGGTTCTTGCGCTCGCCGGCGCGGGCCTAACCGTGGCCATGAAAGATTTCATCGTCGGATTCTTCGGCTGGTTCGTGCTGATGGGCAAGGACGGCATCCGCGTGGGCGATTGGGTCGAGATCAATGGCGTCGGCGGAGAGGTCGTGAAAGTCGGGCTGCTGCACACCGTGATACTGGAAACGGGCAATTGGACCGATGCGGGCCATCCGACGGGCCGCAAGGTTTCGTTCGTGAACAGCTTCGCGATCGAAGGCCACTACTTCAATTTTTCGACGTCGGGCCAGTGGCTCTGGGATGAAATTGAAGTGCAGGTGCCCGAAGGCGCCGATCCCTACGCAACCGGCGAGGCGCTGCAGAAGATCGCCGCGGACGAGACGTCGGCGAACATCAGTATCGCCGACACAGAATGGAACCGCGCCGCGCCAACGTATGGAAAGCGCTCTCTTTCCGCAGCGCCGTCGCTCAGCATCCGGCCAACCGGCGCCGGAGTGAGTATCGTGCTGCGGTACATCACGCGCGCCAACGAGCGATACGAGGTTCGCGCGCGCCTCTATCGCGAGGTCGTGGACCTGCTGCGTAAGAAGCAGGTTCCCGAACCCGATTCCTCAGTGGCCAGCCGCAAACCCGCCCGCCGACCCGCCTGACCCCGGTTGGGGATTCTCAGAAGATCGCGAAAATGTGGAAGCTGATGATGCCGAGCGTCACGCCGATGGCGGAGCCCGCGAGCACGTCGCTCAGAAAGTGCATTCCGAGGATGATACGCGAGGCCGCAATCAGGAAAGCCACGGCCAGCAGGCAAGTCTGCAGATAGGGATAGAAGAGGCCGAGCGAAATCGCCACGGCGAAAGCCGTGATGGAATGTCCCGAGGGAAACGAATACTTGTCCGGAGGCAAGATCGAAGCCCAGCAGTGCGGCTCAATTTCGCACGGTCTTTTGCGCCGGCTGGTGTGCTTGAGGGCGCGGAACAAGAAGATCCCCGCCGCGGCGCTGGAAACGGCCGCCCCGATGGCGGCGAAGCGATGCTCTCCACCGTAAAGCACCAGAATCAGGCCGAGTGCGTACCAGAGCCATCCGTCGCCTCCCCGTGTGGCCACAATCATGAGAATGCGGAACCACCGCGGGGCGCGCCAGCGGTGCACACGGCGCATCAGGCGGTGATCGTTCGATTGAATCTGGTTCCAGACTGCTTTGGCTACGGTCATACCCACTCCTCCACCGCGCGCTGCGGTGCGGTGATCCAGCGGGAACGCTTGCGTGATTCGGGCCGGTGCAGAGCCACCGCCGCCCAGTGACGGCTGAACGAACGCTCGTCGCGATAATTCAGATAGGTGATGGCCGGGACGAGGACGCCGAGCGGCGTCAGCAGCGCGGTCCACGATTTCTCGCGCATCATTTCGAACGCGATCAGAAAGACGTCGCGCGTCAGTTTCGCGAAGCAGCCGGACTCGCCCGCCACGACGCCCTTTCCGGCTTTCAATCCCGCGAAGAACTCTTCCTTGTCGCGCGCGCCGGGAACTTCCGTGTAAGCCGTACCCACGGACGCGAGCGCATGCGCGTCGCTGCCGCCGATGGCGATCTTGTCCCACTGCGCGGCCAGACTCGCGGCGTATCCATTCGTGGCCTCGAGCATGTGGCTGTTGCGCGTCTCGACGGCCGGGAAATACTCCTGGAACCAGGCGAAGTCCTCGCTCTCGCGGCGGCCGGTCACGCTCGAAAACACGTGATTGATGCTGAAGAAGATCCTGCGCTCCGTGAGATACATCAGCAGCGCAACCAGATCGTTGCGCCGCTGCAGGAGCTGCGCGTGCTGTCGCTCATGGAAGTCGTAGACGCCAATGTGGACTTCCGTACCGCTGGGCATCCGGCACGTCAGCTCCTCGCTCAGGAAGAAATTCGGCTCCCGCCGGAGCTTTTCGGCGCCTTCGATCGAGTCGTGGTCGGTGAGTGTGAAGAGATCCATGCCCCGGCGCTTCAGGAGGGCGTGGACCTCTTGAGGATCGCTATAGCTTTCCCGGCAGAATGCGCTCACAAACGGCGTGGTGGCGGCGCCGGAGAAGTACGAGTGGACGTGCATATCGCATTTCACGATTTCCACAATAAATTCACAGGGTTACATGGTGATGACATCGCCGCTAAGATTCTGAAAACATAGGTATTTAACTGATTCGACACAGGATCGGACCTTTTAACATGGCTGTAGCATTTGGCGGCCCTCCCAGTGCCAGAATGCGTCACTGATGGAGCGACGCTAAGTGCAAAGGATTGAGTTCGGGTTCTTCGACGCCGGAGGCGGCCACCGGGCGGCGGCCACCGCCCTCCAGATGGCCATCGAGGGCCAGCGGCGCCCGTGGGAAATCCGCCTGACGAATCTGCAGGAACTGATGGACCCCCTCGATATCGTCAAAAAGTATGCCGGTATCCGCATCCAGGACGTTTACAACACGATGCTGCGCCGGGGTTGGACACTCGGAAGTCCTCAGCTACTGAAGGTTTTGCAGTTCGTGATTCGGCTATATCACCGGCCCACGGTCCGCTTGCTCGAGGCGCACTGGAAGGAGACCGAGCCCGACATGCTGATTTCCTTCGTGCCGCATTTCAATCGCGCGATGGGCGAAAGCTTTCATCGCGCATATCCAGGACGCCCATTCGTAACCGTACTGACGGACCTTGCCGACTATCCGCCGCATTTCTGGATCGAGCGCCAACCCAGCGCGACGGGCTGGCGCCAATATTTCATCTGCGGATCGGATCGCGCGGTCGAGCAGGCGCGCTCGATGGGGCACACGGACGACCACATTTTTCGCGCGTCGGGAATGATCCTGCATCCGCGGTTTTACGACGCGCCGGTGGAAAACCGCGTCGCCGGGCGCGAACGACTGGGACTCCGGCCCGATCTTCCGACAGCGCTGGTGCTTTTCGGCGGCCACGGTTCCAACGTGATGCTGGAAATCGCGGAGCGCCTGGACAAGTCGCCGCTCGATCTTCAATTGATCTACGTTTGCGGAAAGAATGAAAAGCTGGCGAACGCGCTGCGTGCGAGGAAATCGCGCGTGCCCTGTTTCGTCGAAGGATTTACGACCCGCGTGAACGAGTACATGCAGCTCGCGGATTTCTTCATCGGCAAGCCCGGCCCCGGCAGCGTGAGCGAAGCGCTGGCCATGCAGCTCCCCGTGATCGTGGAGTGCAACGCCTGGACCCTGCCGCAGGAGCGCTACAACGCCCAGTGGATCGTTGAAAAGGAAGTGGGACTGGTGCTGCGCAACTTTGACAAGATTGGTGCGGCCGTCGCGCAATTGATCGAGCCCAGCGCACTCGCTCGCTACCGCGCGAACGCCGCAGCGCTCCAGAATCGCGCCGTTTTCGAGATTCCCGAAATCCTCGAGAAGATATTCGAGCGATCGCGCGGCGCTACCCCAGCGAACGGCAGCGCAGTGCTGGCAGCAAAAATCTCCTGATTTCAGCAGCTTTTGGCATTGCGCAAGATGGGTCAAGATTCGGTAGTGGGTCAGTTTCCGACTACCATGTCAATCAGGACTTATATGGTTCCGGTAAGTGGTCTCAGACTTGCGTCGCTGTCGCCATTAGCAGGCCGACGCATAAGCGACTATACTTCTGCCAGAGTGGCCTATGCTTCCAACGATTGGCAACAAGACCGCAACACTGCTCAGCGATCTTCTCCCTAGCTTCAATCCGACAATTGTGGCAGCAGAACCATTGCGTGGTTCAGGGGGAAATGTTGCGAGGCTCGACCTGCCCACTGCGCCCGGTGTGGAATACTCCTTTACGCTGTGGTTCGACGAGGAGTGGTGAACGGGAAATCAGCGCGACATTGACAACATGTCTGAACGAGCGTCCATATTATCTGGTACAGACCCTTTGAATTGGCCGAATTGAGAAACAATGTTGAACAATTAGAGACTAAGTTCTGTAATGAATTAAGGATTCTGCTGACTCACGAGACTCGCGTCGTCCAAACAAAAGGTTGGTTATTTTGGGGCTTCCGCTGTGAGTACCGCGAAGAAGGAGAAGTGGAAGCGAGTCTATAGCCATTCTGCGTTGCGGTGGTTCAGGCCCCGAAAAGACTCAACTCAAAACAGGAATAAGAGTCTCGAAGTAGTCAAAAGGGACGATGGTACGTTCGACTTATTCTTAATCGACACTCGACCGCAGCGCAATTCCAGAACGTGGCTGCCGGAAGCGACTTTGCTGCGACTTTGGGTATTGTGGCGAGGAGTATCGCTACGATTCTGCGCGAACTCAACCAGAACGGCAGGACAACGCTTCTGTTTTGATGGGTTCCGAACTTCGCGCTAAGTCCTGATAAGTCGGATAACCGGAAACTGACCCACTGCCGAAAATTCTTGCGACCAAATGCCCGCTGCACCGTCTAATGATGGTGTAGGGATTCCCCCTCGCATCCCGCAGAACACATAAATATGGAGCGGTAAATGCAGGGCTTGGCGCGCCCGAACTCGACGAGGCGGCTTCCCTGTGGCAACATGAAGAACCGTCGGGTTGAGCGAAATGAAGGGAGTTTCGATTCATGGCTAAGGCGACTTTTGCGGCTGGATGTTTCTGGGGCGTCGAGGACGCGTTCCGGCAGGTCAAGGGCGTAACCTCGACGGCGGTCGGCTATATCGGCGGCCAGACCAAGAATCCCACGTACAAGGAAGTTTGCACGGACCGAACGGGCCACGCCGAGGCGGTCGAGGTCGAATTCGATCCCGCCAAGGTTTCTTATAAAGAGCTGCTCGCCGTCTTCTTTCAGAGCCACGACCCGACCCAATTCAACCGGCAGGGTCCGGACTACGGCTCGCAGTATCGCTCGGCGATTTTCTTTCACGACGCCGGGCAGGAAGCCGAGGCGCGCGAGGCCCAGGCGGCGCTCGACAAGTCGGGAATCTTCAAGCGCCCGATCGTGACGCAGATTGTGCCGGCGCCGGAATTCTTCCGCGCCGAGGAGTACCACCAGAAGTACTTCGAGAAGCAGGGCATCCGGGCGTGCCATTTGCCTTAGGCGGCATCGGGAAAGGCGGCGTGTTCCGAAGAGGAACTCGACTCCAACCGAAATGGGCTGTTTCACTTACGGCAATTCATCATCGCGGGCGGTGTACTGGATCGCGGGCAAGCCCAGAGTCTGAGCTTGGGGCCAGTAGTGGGGGATATCGTCTAAATCCTTGGTATCGGCGCTGATTTGTTGGAACAGAGCCCACTGCGCTTTGATATGGGCTAGATCCTGCTTGCGTTGATATTTTCTGCGGCGCTTTTTCATCAGGCCGTGCTGGCGCCAGATGCGTTCCATGGCGGAGTGGCCGACGGACAGATCGAACTCGCGTTTCAGGCGGCGAGCTCCGAAGGAGGGAAGAATTTTGCGGAGCTCGATGAGTTGGGCTTCGACGGTGGGAGGAGTTTTGTGAGGCTGGTGAAGGCGGGCACGGGAATGCTCGAACAAGCCGGAAGGGCCGTGCTGCTGGAAACGGCGGAGCCATTTGCGGACGGTGGGAACGGTGGTGGCGAAGAGCCGCGCCGTTGCCTTGATGCCGCGCTGCTTGGCGCTTTCGACAAGCCGAAGGCGATGGTCGTAAGGGTGTTTCATATCACGCACCAGATCGAAATAACGAGCGGGGGTAATCATGGCGCCCGGATTTTACGCGCGCCGCGCCGCCCGGCTCCTCCCCTCTCCGCCGGGCGGCGAGTTCTTCCCACCGCTTCGGACTAATGCATTTCAACTTCGCCAGGGGGATACGATGTGACAAGGCTCTCCCACTTACGGCAATTTATTGACGGTTCGATGACGGCATTATAGTATTGTAAGGTTTTGGGAGAAACGGGCGGCACCCGTATTGCATCTAATGGAGTTGTAAGCGTAAGACGCGGGGCGAGTTGGGCGCAAGCGACAAAGTTCGGCTGCAGTCTCAGGGGATCGTCTTATTCATCCGTCCATACGTATCTAAATCAAGAATGCGCCGGGGTGTCTCACCCGGCTTTTTACACTTGGGAAATCATTTAGTCGGGCCGATTAGGTTCATTGGAGAGAAAGCGTGACGCTGGCTCTTGAAGAAAAATACGATCAGGTAAGGCAACTCATCGCCATGGGCAAGGAGCGGGGCTACCTGCTCTACGATGAGGTCAACGATATCCTGCCGGCCGAGGTTCACTCCTCGGAAGAAATCGACGATCTGCTCTCGACCTTCGAGCGCTACGGCATCGATGTGTACGAAGATCTCTCCACGGCGAAGGCTGCGCTCGCCGCCGCCGATGCCGACGGTGGCGCCGAACCCGTGAAGGACGATTCTCCTGTCGCAGCCGCCTCGGAAGACGGCGAGCTCGATCTCACCCCCGGCACTCTGGAAAAAACGAACGATCCCGTTCGCATGTACCTGCGCGAAATGGGCACCGTTCCGCTGCTGACGCGCGAAGGCGAAGTGGCGATTGCCAAGCGCATCGAGCGCGGCCAGTTGCTGGTGCTGAAGACCATCACGCGCGCCCCGCTGATCCTGAAGGAACTTTTGCAGGTCGGCGAGGATTTGCGCAACGGTTCCCGCTCGATCAAGGAAATCGTCCAGTTCGACGATGAAGAACTGACCGAAGAAAAAATCGAAGCGAAGACCAAGGAAACGCTCAAGCAGATCGACAAGATCGCCAAGCTCTATCTGTTGGCGATGAAGCTGGCTGCGAAGCTCGATCGCGTGCCGCGCGCGAAGAAGCGTTCGTATCTCCATGCCAAGTACGCCGTGGCGCGAACCCGCATCCAGATGTCGGGCTTGATGCGCGAGCTCGATTTCAATCTGCTCGAAAAAAAGCGCTTGATCGACAAGATTCACCAGACGGTCGAGCGCGTCCACTTCCTTGAGCGCGAGCAGATCAAACTCGAGCGACGCGTGGAAGCCTCCAAGGCCGACGTCCAGGCCGAGGCGCGCAAGGATCTGCGGGCCCGCCGCCAGGAACTCGGCGAAATCGAGCTTGCGAGCGAAGTCAGCCCAGCCGAACTGAAGCGCGCGCTCCAGGTGATCCTGCGGGGCGAAGCGGAAGCGGCGCTGGCGAAAGATGAGTTGATCGAAGCGAACCTCCGGCTGGTCGTTTCCATCGCCAAGAAATATACGAACCGCGGATTGCAGTTCCTCGACTTGATTCAGGAAGGCAACATCGGCCTGATGAAGGCCGTGGACAAATTCGAATGGCGCCGCGGATATAAATTCTCGACCTACGCGACCTGGTGGATTCGCCAGGCCATCACCCGCGCCATCGCCGACCAGGCTCGCACGATCCGCATTCCCGTGCACATGATCGAGACGATCAACAAACTCGTGCGCACGCAGCGCCAGCTCGTGCAGGAGCTCGGCCGCGAGGCCACCTCGGAAGAAATCGCGAAGCGGATGGATATTGCCGTCGCCAAGGTGCGCAAGATTCTGAAGATCGCGCAGGAGCCGATTTCACTCGAGACTCCCATCGGCGAAGAAGAGGATTCGCATCTCGGCGATTTCATCGAGGACAAGGCCGTCGTCTCGCCTTCCGACGCGGTGATCAACCTGAGCCTCAAGGAGCAGACGTCTTCGGTGCTGAAGACGCTGACGCCGCGCGAGGAAAAAGTGATCAAGATGCGCTTCGGACTCGACGACGGCAGCGAGCACACGCTCGAAGAAGTCGGGCAGTCGTTCGCCGTCACGCGCGAACGCATTCGCCAGATTGAAGCCAAGGCGCTGCGCAAGCTGCGCCACCCGTCGCGGTCACGCAAGCTTCGCGCCTTCCTCGAAGGCTCCGCCAACGATTACTAATCCTGCTTGTGATTCCTTGTAGGGGCGGGTTTGAGGCCCGCCCCTGCGAGACCGAAGAGCGCAAGGGCCAGAAGCACATTCGTGAAGCAGACGTCATCGCCGCGGGAAAATCCGCCGGCCTCACCGACAACAAGGTCTGCCGCTTCTCCGAAACGCACACGGCGCTTCGCTTTGTCATCCCGCTGGCCCGCCACTGACCGCGCTCGCACGAAATCCGTGCCGCAAAATCTAGTCGCATCCCTTCCGGCTGGACATATGATGTTGCCATGGCGACACGCCTCGAAGCTCGCGGCTTGACGGTGGAGCTGCCGACCCGCGCCGGCTGGGTCCGCCCGGTGAACGAAGTTTCGTTCACGCTCGGTGAGGGCGAGACGCTCGGCATCGTCGGCGAATCCGGCTCCGGGAAGACGATGCTCGCGCTCGCGCTGATGGGCCTGGAGCCGCCGGGCGCGCGCCGCAAGGGCGAGGCCTGGCTGCGCGGCCGCGCAACAAATGGAAATGGGTCATCTACCGCAAATCGGACCGCTAAACCGGCCGCCATCGAAAGTGCCGGAGAAAATCTCGTCGCTGCCGCCCCCGCCGAAATGCGCGCGTTGCGCGGCGGCCGAAATCGCCATGATTTTTCAGGAGCCGATGACGGCGCTCAATCCCGTCGTCCGCATCGGCGCGCAGATCGAAGAAGCGATTCGCGCCCACGAGCCGGGTCTCGACGGCAAAGAAGTCCGTCGCCGCACACTGCAAGCGCTCGAACGCGCCGCCGTGCCCGAGCCGGACATGCGCGCGCGCCAGTACCCGCACCAGCTTTCGGGCGGCCTGCGCCAGCGCGCCATGATTGCCATGGCTCTTTCGGCCGGCCCGCGCGTGCTGATCGCGGACGAGCCCACCACGGCGCTCGACGTCACCGTGCAAAAACAGATCCTCGAGCTGCTCGCTACGCTGCGCCGGGACCTTCAGCTCTCGCTTCTTTTCATCACGCACGATTTCGGCGTGGTCGCGCAGATAGCCGACCGCGTCGCGGTGATGTACGCGGGCCGCGTGGTCGAAGAAGGCCCTGCCTCGGAAGTGCTGCGCCATCCTCGTCACCCGTATACCGAGGGCCTGCTGCGCGCGGCGCCTCGCCTCGCGCGCGAAAAGCTGGTCGCCATTCCGGGGACGGTTCCCCCACTCGACGCGCTGCCCGCGGGTTGCGCCTTTGCGCCGCGCTGCGCGCGCCGCGTTGCGGAATGTGATGCCGCGATGCCGGAACTCATTCACGCCAGTGGCGCGACCGAAAGCCACCGCGCGCGATGTATCCTTGTCAGGTAATCCGGGGTTCGCGACGGGTTTAGGTGACAGGGTTCGGTGAAAATGGAAGGCCAGCGACAACAAAAGGATCTTGTGCGCGAGCAGTTCACGCGCACCGCGCAGATCTTCGGCGACTATGCCCTTGCCAGCCGCGTCGAGGAGGCGGAGCGGCTCGCGAGAATGGTGAAGGCGAGCGGCAGCGATCGCGCGGTGGATCTTGCCTGCGGCCCGGGCACGCTTGCGCTCAGGTTCGCACGCCACGTCCGCTGGATTTGCGGCCTCGATCTCACGCCCGCGATTCTCGAGCGCGCGCGGCGCGCGGCGGCAGCAGAAGGGCTCGCCAATCTCGATTTCGCGCTCGGCGACGCGCAGGCTCTGCCGTTCGCCGATGGCTCGCTCGACATTGCCGTCACGAGCTACAGTCTGCACCACTTTCCCGACGCGGCGCGGACCATCGGCGAAATGGCGCGCGTAGTGAAGCGCGGCGGGCGCGTCGGCATACTCGACATTTTTCTGCCCGACGATCCCAAGATCTCGGAGCTCAACAATCGCATGGAGCGCATTCGCGACGCTTCGCACACGCGCACGCTCGCCCGCGAGGAGTTTGAATCGCATTTCGCGGCGCACGGCCTGCGCATTCTCGAAACCCGCGTCGAGGAAAACGCGCGCTCCTTCGACCACTGGATGCTCGTGGCCGGATCGAAACCCGGCGACCGGGCGTACGTCGAGGCCCGCCGCTTGATGGAGGCGTCGATTCCGAATGATGCGGCGTGGTTCCATCCACGATTTGCGCCCGCTGAAGACGGCGGCCCGGCGCGCGAGCTGATCTTCACGAACACGACGCTATTCATCGCTGGCGAGAAAATCTGACATGGCCGCCGACGCCCTTCTCGAAGTGCGCGACCTGCGGAAATCCTATGCGATCGCAGCCGGCGTGATCCATCGCGCCAAAGGCGATCCCTCGACCGCGCCCGGCGGGACCGTTGGCGTGGATGGCGTGAGCTTTTCGCTTGCGCCCGGCGAAACTCTCGGCATCGTCGGCGAATCGGGCTGCGGCAAGACCACGCTCGCGCGAATACTTCTGCGACTCATCGAGCCGGATTCCGGCGAGATGCGCTTTCGCGGACAGGATTGGCGCGGCGCACGTGGCGCGGATTTGCGCGCGCTGCGCCGCCGAATCCAGATGGTGTTTCAGGACCCGATCGCGTCGCTCAACGCCCGCATGCGCGTGGGCACGATCGTCGGCGAGCCGCTGGCGATCCACGAGCCGGGACTTTCGCGCGCCGAGCGAACTACGCGCATCGCGCAAATGCTGGAAGCCGTCGGCCTTGGCGCCGAAGCGCTCGACCGTTACCCGCACGAATTTTCCGGGGGCCAGCGCCAGCGCATCGGCATCGCCCGCGCATTGATTCTGCGGCCTGAGCTTGTGGTCGCGGACGAGCCCGTCTCGGCGCTCGATGTTTCCGTCGGCGCGCAAATTCTCGAGCTGCTCGACCGCTTGCGGCGCGAACTTTCGCTCACGCTGATTCTGATTTCGCACAGCCTGCCGGTGGTCGCGCAGCTCGCCACGCGCGTCTCCGTGATGCAGGCGGGCAAGTTCGTCGAATCCGGCACCGCGGATCAGGTGCTGCAATCGCCGCAGCACCCCTACACGCAAGCCCTTATCGCCGCCGTCCCCGAAATTCCGGCGTAACACCGCGCTGAAGAATGAAACGTGTTCGCCTCCGCCAAGATTCTGCTCGCGAAACTCGTGTGCGTAGCGCCCGCGTCTCGCCGGCTCTTTTCTTGTGTGTTGTCTCTCGGCAGGGCCGCCGGCTGGAAGCCAGCGCTACGAGAATTGGTCGCTCCGCAGCACCTCGGCCAATGTGGAGTGCGGGAGCTTGCTCCCGCTGTATTTGGGCGAGGCTCGCCTCGCCCAATCCGTGGCGTCAACGAACGTCTGCAGCACGCCCGGGCAAGCCCGTGCGGCAAACAGCGGCGGCAAGCCGCCGCACTCCACATCGGCATCTACGTAACTAGAATTGTTTCGAGTTACCGACTGTTTCTTGTGAAGGAAATATTTCAAATCCGCCGTTCAATATTGGGAAAATCCAGCCAGACTTTCACGCCGCAGAAGTGCGAGCCCTCGGTGCAGATGGGAGTCGAAATACCCGCGCGCAAATGGCACGGCGGGCCGATATATCGCCCGAGCTCCGGAAACACCTGCGCGCACCTGCTCGACCTCTTCGATCGAGGCCTGGTAAATCTCCTCCTGCGCGTTAAAACACGTCCGCATCGTCCATTTGTGCAGCAGGTGCAGCAGCGAACCCGATTCGACCAGGCGAATCGCTTTCGCATTGGGCAGCAGGTACAGCGCGAATTCGCGCGCCACGCCGCGGTCGAGCAGTTCGTTCTTCGCCGCCCACGCCTCTTCCATCGCCTGCTGATAGATTTCCAGGGCCCGCGGATTCTCGCGGATCAGCATCGGCGTGATGTAGTCGGGCGCGCGCGTGTCGGCCAGCGTAAGCAGCGGACGCGAGCCGGGCACCATGCGATGCCGCTGGTCCTGGCTATCCGCGGTGTGGCTGATTTTTTTCGCGAACGTGAAGTGTGCGTGATCGAGCGGGCGCATCATCGGAGCATGCACGCCCACGTTGAGCGTTTCCCGGCGATAGGGGTTGCGTGCCGGGTTCAGCATCCGGTCGAGCGCCTCCGCGTCGGGGCATTCCGCCGCGGTCAGGCCCATCACCGCGCGATACGCCTCCGCCATCGCTTCGATCGCGCGCGGCGAAAAATCCACCAGCCGCGACGTGAGCCCCGCGAGCCGGGCGTCGAATTCGCGCGCAAACGCTTCGCCATCGCGCGGCGGCTGCTTCCATTCGGGCATTTCCTGCATCGCGCCGGCGTCGAAGCGATCGAAAAACTCCGAATCCACTTCGCGCACCCGCGCGACCATTTCGCCGAGCACGTGCCGCGCCTCGGACGGCGTGTCGTTCGCCGCCTGCATCCGCCACAGCCGGTAGAGCACGATTCCGGAAATCGTGTGCACCATGGTGGTGAACGCCGCGACGGGCAGGACGTAACGCGCCACCTCGATCGCGCGCTTTTCCGATTGGCGCTCCACTTTCTGCACGCGCCGCGCATGCGACATCGGACCGACGTGCCATATGTCGCTCAAGATCGCGCGGGCCGTCGGCTCAAGCACGCGCGTCAGCTCGCGATAGTGGTCCCAGGCGCGCGCGACGGCTTTTTCGTAGATGGCGCGCTCGGCCGCGCCAAATTCCGCGCTCGCGGCGGGAATGAACGCCTGCGCGCGGTCCAGCCGCACGTAGCGCTGGCTCTGCTGCTCGGAATTGTAAAAGGGATGCGCGTGAAGAAACGACCAGACGAATTGCCGGCTCACATTCTCGAGCCCGAATTCGAAGTGCGCGTGCTGGTAGACGGTGTGATGCCCGCCGAAGTACGTGCCCGCGCCGATCGTCACGCGCTGCTTCTCGGTGACTTCCTCGGGGACCACCAGGTGCGGCGAATAGCAGGTGCGCGCCGCCGCAATCGCCGAATCAAGCGGGTGCGCGAAGGCGTTGCGCAGCGTCACGCGCGGCGCCGCTGTTTCCACTTGCGATCCGCTGGGTGCGTCGGGGATGGGCGACAATTGCGTGGCCATCTTCGGTGATTGTACACCGCTACACCCTCGGAATGTCCGCCGTAGGCGCGGGTTTCAAACCCGCCTCTACAAATTCAATGAGGGTGGAAGCGTGGGGCTTTTAGCCCCACGAAAAAGCGGCGAGCAAGAAAGGGCTTCAGCCCCGGAACGCCGCGACGGCCTGCTACTTCTTGGCGGCCGTCGCCATCGAAGCAGCCTTGTCGGCGTACTTCTTCGTGAAGCGCTCCACGCGGCCGGCGGTGTCGATCAGCTTCTGCTTGCCGGTGAAAAACGGGTGGCAGTTCGAGCAGATTTCTGTGCGGATCGAGTTGCCTTTGATCGTCGAGCGCGTTTCGAACGTGCTGCCGCAGGCGCAGTGCACCGTGACGGCATGGTAATCCGGATGAATTCCTTCCTTCATTGAAAAGCTCCTGTCTGCCGGCCGGTCTGCGCGAAGGTCAAGCCATTCCACGGATTCGCGTCGCTAGGCCCGCGAGGAAGTTTTAATTGTACTCGAAAATCGCATCCGCGCCAATGCGCGGTACCAGTATTGGATGAAAGAAGCAGCCCTCGTGATTCCACCGGCCAGTTGGTATGCGGGCGCTCTGACCGCGAGCCTTAGGAGCCAGTGAAAAGGAGCGGCGCGCCGAGCTTCGATCTGTAGTTGGGCCGGTAGCGCTCGATGTTGTAGAGATTCGCTACGTGAACTTTGCGGGCCCCCAGGGATACATCCGGCAACGGCACTTGAGCGTAGCAGCCGTTCTGGATTGCGATCATCCTTCCACTGACGCCGTTGCGAATCAGGTCCACGGCGATGTTCGCAAAGGTGATGCTGACCAGTTGATCGATGGAATCCGGTTCGCCGCTGCGCAAGTCGTAGGTTAGATCGCTGACCATGGTTTCCTGGCCGGTGCGCGCGTGCAATTCCTCGGCAAGTGCGTGGCCGATGTCAGCTTTCTTGCGGTGGCCATAGGCGTCCGCTTCGCCGTACTCCTTAAGTTCGCCGCCCTTCCAGATCGCTCCTTCCGATACGATGATGAGCGCGTAGTTGCTCGGATTGCTCGCCTTGTCCGCCATTAAGAGGCTGCAAACGCGATCGAGTTCGAAAGGGTATTCGGGGATCAGGCAGCGCTCCGAAGTGACGTATGCCGTGTACAGCGCCGTGAAGCCCGCATCGCGGCCAAATATTCGAAAGATGCCGAGGCGCTCGTGCGAGCCGACCGTGGTGCGCTGCCGCGAAATGGATTGCTTCGCCCGGGTGACGGCCGTGGAAAACCCGATGCAGTACTCGGTGCCCAGAACGTCGTTGTCCATCGTCTTGGGAATCGCGATCACCGGAAATCCCGCCGCCGAAAGCACGGAGGCGAAGCTCAGCGTGTCGTCGCCACCGATGGCCACCAGGCAGCCGATCTTTAGCCGTTCCAGGTTCGCGAGCACGATGGACGTCAGATCGTAGGTGTTTCCGTCGAACGGGAGCCTTTTCAATTGCTCCTTGGGAATGTGCGTGGGCAATTTGGATTCGGGAACGCGGCGGGGATTGGTCCGCGATGTGTGCAGCACCGTCCCGCCGCTGCGGTCAATCGTGCGAGTGTTGTCGCGCGTGAGTTCGCGAATGTAGGTCGGATCTTCGGCGCTGGTCATATAGGTCAGGCCTTCCCAACCCTTGCGAATTCCCACGACCTGCCGCCGAAATTCGCTTCCGCCGTACACCACGGACTTGATCACCGGGTTCAAGCCGGGGACGTCTCCGCCGCCGGTTAAGATTCCGATTCTGTCGTTTTCAGCCATCGCTCTCCGCTCCCGCTCCGACGATTCACGCGCCTCAAGTGCCCGCGCCAATACATGGTTATCATAAGTGGAAAGGCCGCCGCGTTGCGAGCAACTGTTCCGATGACATGCATCACAAAGACCAATGAGTGAATGCGGCGGTGCGTTCCGTTCCGGTACAATTGAAGTGGCCGAGTTCGCTGACTCGTTCGGCCCTCACGACGGGAGCCTCGCATGCGCCGCCTTGCCTTGATTACTGCTTTCTTTCTTGGTCTTTTCCTCTGGCTTGCGCCCGTCGAGAGCGCGCCGAAGCCGCTGCAAATATATTTCATTGATGTGGAAGGCGGGCAGTCCACGCTGATCGTGGATCCGCAGGGTGAATCGCTGCTGATTGACACCGGATGGGACGACTTCAACGGGCGAGACGCCAACCGCATCATGCTCGCGGCGAAATCGGCCGGCATCGACCACATTGACGACGTCATCATCACGCACTATCACTCCGATCACGCGGGAGGAGTTCCGCAGCTCGCGAGCCGGATCAAGATCGGCGCGTTTTTCGATCATGGCGCGAACACCGAGACTTCCGCAGGCACGCTCGCCAGTTACGCCGGCTACGCAAAGGTTGCAGCGCAAGCGAAGCGCGTGACCGTGAAGCCGGGCGACGAAATTCCGTTCAAGGGAATGCGCGTGCAGGTCCTGACTTCCGCGGGCGATGAGATCAGCGCGCCTCTACCCGGCGCGGGCCAGGCGAACCCGCTGTGCGCATCGGAGCCGGCCGTGCCCGGCGATCCCAGCGAAAACGCCCGCTCGGTCGGCGTGCTGATCACGTTCGGCAAATTCCGGTTCATCGATCTTGGCGATCTGACCAACCGGAAGGAGCTGGGCCTGGCCTGCCCGAATAATCTGATCGGAACCGTGGACCTTTATCTGATGACGCATCACGGGACGGCGCATCCCGGAACGGGCGACGGGTCGGGCGCGCGCGCAATCGTCGAGATGCTGCATCCGCGAGTGGCGGTGATGAACAACAGCGCGATCAAGGGCGGCCATCCGGTCGCGTGGCAGATCGTTCACGATTCGCCGGGGCTCGAGGATCTGTGGCAACTGCACTACTCGATCCAGGGAGACAAGGAACACAACTCGCCCGAGCAATTCATCGCCAACGTCGGCGGAGATGACGAAGGCAACTACATCAAAGTCTCGGCCGAGCCGAACGCGACGTTCACGGTGGTGAACACCCGCAACAGCTACTCCAAGACCTACACAAAATAACGGCCTGCGCCTGCGGGCTTTCAACCTTCTATTAATTGCAACTGGTGGGCGAAGTGGTCGCGCAGGCCGGGCGGCAACTTTTCAAGCTGGGCGATGCGACGCAGCAGCGGGACATTTTCGCGGACGTGGGAAAACGTGCGATTGATATCCGCCACGGTGATGCGGTTTTCGTCCTCGCGCACCCGCTCGATTTTGTCTCCCGTGTCAACGAGCCCCTGTTCGAGAACCGAAAAATAGATTCCCGAACGGCCGCTGGCGAGAAATCGCTTCACGATGTCGTCGCGGCCAAACCGAATGCCGAGCTTGTAGCAGGGGAGCCGCGGCTGGGCGACCTGAAGGAGGGCTTCGCCGATCCGGTAATGGTCGCCGATGCACGCGACGTCTTCGCGGAGTCCTTCGGTCGTGAAATTTTCGCCGAACATGGCCCACGGCAACTCCATCTTCGGAAATTCCTTCCGCCAGAAAACGTAGTGCTCCGAGGCATACGCGTAGACGGCTTTGTCCTTCCCGCCGTGAACTTCGAGGTCCGCCTGGCGGTCGCCATCGAGATTGAGCCGGCGGAGCATGACTGGGCCAAGAACGGGCGACTTGAAAATTCCGGTGATGACGTCGCGGTCCTGGTCGCGAACGGTGCGCGGCAAGCCGACGTTGAGCGAGATGATTTTCATGGCGTGCAATCCAGGACCGCGGCGCCGTTGATGCGGTCGCTCTTCAAATCGTTCAGGGCGCGATTTGCCTCGCGCAGCGGGAAAAGCGTGACCTGCGAACGAATGGGAATCTCGGCTGCTACGCGCAGGAAATCCTCGCCGTCTTGTCGCGTATTGTTGGCCACGCTGCGAATCACGCGCTCCTGATACAAAAGATTGTAATCGAAAGACGGGATCGGGCTCATGTGAATACCGCCGAGAACGAGCACTCCGCCTTTCTTGAGCGCCGCGAGCGCCGGGGGGACAAGCTCTCCGGCGGGCGCGAAGATGATCGCCGCGTCGAGTTTTTCGGGAGGCTCGGCCGAGGCTTCGCCCGCCCACACGGCTCCGAGTTCGAGCGCAAGCTGCTGATGCTTCGCTCCGCGCGTGGCGGCGTAAACTTCCACGCCCCAATGCCGCGCCACCTGAATGGCAACGTGCGCCGCCGCTCCGAAGCCGTAGAACGCGAGACGCCCGCCGCGTTTGATTCCCGAGAGGCGCAGCGAGCGAAACCCGATGATTCCAGCGCACAGCAGCGGCGCGGCGTGCTCGTCCGCAAATGCTTCCGGGATCGCGTAGACGAAATCCTCGGGCGCAACGGTGAGTTCCGCGTAGCCGCCGTCAACCGAGTAGCCCGTGAACGTCAGGATGGTCGCAGAGGTTTTCCATGCCCGCGCGGCAATACTCGCAGGACTGATCGGTGCTGTGCAGCCAGGGAATTCCGACGCGATCGCCGATCTTCAACCGGTCGCCCTTACCGGGCTTGAACCGTCGCGCACCCTCGCCGGACCTTAATCTCCGCGCGCTCTCACCGAGCGCTTCGACCACGCCTACGATTTGATGCCCGGGAATCACCGGGGATTTTTTCTGCGGCAACTCGCCTTCGACCACGTGAAGATCGGTGCGGCAAACGCCGCACATCTTCACGCGGACGAGGATCTCGCCTTTGCCGGGCCGAGGGTCGGGCGCGTCGGTAAATTCAAGCGGGTTGCGTTCGACCGGCGCGGGCTGATGGAGCAAACAGGCCTTCATCGCGCCCCTCGAATTTGTGTCGAGCAATGAGAGGTCCGATCGTTTGTTTTCAATGAGTTAGGCCGAAATCTATCGACAAGGTGTGTCGAGTAATGTTGCGCCGGGAAGCCGAGATTTGCTGCGATTAGGAAACCATAGGCTGAGAAATTGGTGCCGCCGACGAGATTCGCGCCGGCGTTCTCCGTCGCTCGCCAGAAGGCGACGCGTCTTCCGGCGCTCCGGCCTGCACGGACGGTCGAGTGTTTCCATATCGCCTCCAAATCCGGGCGAGAGCGGCCTCGACCAAGATAGCACGAAAGAGGTGGGGAATTATCGAGTGGGGCCTGTGGACTTTTGCGGCGGGGGGAGCGCTAGATGTGTCGCACCTACGGTGCTATGGAAGGTGGTGGCGGGATGCTTTCCCGACGCTTCCGCGTTGGGCTAACTTCTGACGCGCCTACGGCGCTCGGAATGGCGCGCGGCGAGCCAAGGTCGGACGCAAGAGTCCAGGTCCCATGCCCCTCAACCATCCCTCCGGACTGCGGGCTCATTTCGCCGTCTTCCCGGCACGGCGCTGCGCTTCATGCCGGGCTAATTACGGTCGCCGCTGCGCGGCTCAGCGACGGCGTCCGATCCTCCCGCCATCTCCAGCAAGATTGTCACACCGACTCTAAGAGACCCGAGCTGCATAAAGGCACGGCAAACCTGCCGCCGGATGGCCGCAGGTTTGCCGCGATTGGACGCTAGTTATAGTGGCCGTCGTGATCTCCGAATTGGTCGAAGTGGAACATGTCGAAGAGATCGCTGATGGCTGGGCTGTTGAAAGGCACATAGGGATTCTCTGGGAAGGAAAACGGGTTGGGCAGATTGTCCCGGCTCCGAAACGTCAAGGGTTTCAAGAACCAGTTTCGCTCGATGAACTTGAGGATCGACACGTGGTCGGCGTAGGTGTGGTTCACATGGCCGCCCTTGGTGAAGGGCGAGACGACGATCAGCGGAATGCGCGGTCCATCACCGAAGAAATCGAGCGGCTGAATGTAGCCGGAGTCGTAGAAGCCGCCGCCTTCGTCAAGCGTGATGAAAAACGCGGTCTCGGCCATCAGCTTCGGGTTGGCATTGAGATGATCCATGATGTTTTCGACCATTCCCTCGAACAGGTCGAACTTCGACGATGCCGGGTGGCCATCGAGCAAGCCATCCGGCTTGACGAAGGAGACCGCAGGCAGCGTGCTGTTGTCGATGGCGGCGAGGAAATCCGTGGCGTCCTTGATATGCGCGGCCCGCTGCACGGGGTCGCCCATGATCGCGGTGGCGTAGGATTCGAAGTTGCAGATGTTGCAGTAGGCCGCGCCGACCAGCACGGTCGGGTCGGTGGTAGTGGGATTGTGCTGGAGCTTCACGGCGGCGTTGTACGCTCCGCCGTAGTAGGCCCAGGAAATCCCCTTGGTGTTGAGCGCCTCGCCGATCGTGCGGACGTTCGTCGGCGGGACGGAGCCGCCGCCGGCAATGCCGGCTGTGTCGACCGTGCCATCGGGGAGGAAGCCGGGCGAATCATTGTTGATCATGTAGAAGTGGCCGGGCTGGCAATTCGGATCGGGATGGTAGAAGAGCGATCGCAGATAATCCCGGATGGGCTTGATGCCGGGCTGCGTGGGATCGGCGCACTCCGTGAAGTTGCCGTCGAACAAAAGGTCGACGGTGTAGACGTCATCGGTGCCAGGCAGAGGATCGGGATTGGCGATGTGCGATGGCGGCGTGGTGGGATTGCCTTTGCCATCGGACCAGAAGATGGCGTCGCCGGTTCCGAGCATCACGTGGTTGGCGCCGGTGCCGCCCATGACGGCCTGATGGAAATTGTCGCTGATGGTGTATTGGTCGGCGAGGGACTTGAGGACAGGCACGTCGCCCGCCTGCATGTTGTAAAACGCCATCGAATTCCCGCCGCCGTTATCGTCAATTGCCGGAGGGTTGTCGAACACGGAGTCCAACTGGTTCGTGTAGTTCGTGATGACGAAGGGATACAGATCGCTCAAGCAGCCGGAGGGATTCTGGAACGTAGCGTTGACGATGCTGCAATCCGATTGCTGCCACATCTCGAAGAGGCGGTGCGTCGAGTCCCCGGTGTACGAATCGTAGGGAAGGAGGCTGCCCTTCAGCGGGAATGGCCCGTTCGGTAGCGCGTTGTAATTCTGGACGCGCGTATCCGGATCGGGCTGAACGAAAGTTTGCGTAAATTCAGTTGCCGCGCCGGTAGTCAGCAGGTTCAGATCGTCGGCGTCCAGAGAGGGCTCGACCGCCGCGAGGAGAGGCGCCGGAGTGCCCGGAGGGAAAATCGTCTTGATGGGCGCGAAGTTCAGGGTCGGTTGCGGGAGGATCTGATAGGGCGCCTTGGCGTTCGCTTTCAGGCTGATGAAGAATTTCGAGTTGAACGGAGCGGTCGCCTGGAACTGCGCCGCTTCGGCGAAATGCTTGCCGGGGGTTCCGTCGGCATTGATGATTCCTTTGGACAGGAGGTTCGAGATGGAATCGCGGCTCTTCGGCACATACGTCGCGAAGAGGTGATCGAAGCTGCGGTTTTCGCCGATGAGGACAATGACGTGCTTGATCGGCGTCGCGGTCTGCGGATGGCCGGCGCTGGCGGACACGCTCGGGCTCTGGGCCGACGCGGCAATGGGATTCAAGACGAGGCCAGCGACGCACGCACTCAGCGTTGCGCGCTCCAACAACTTTCTTAGATGGTGCATTCGAATCATGCTTTCCTCCGGTATGAACGGCTCGGCCGTTTGTGGAATGACTGGGAGGAAGAGCGTAACTGGCGGGCGGTGGCGATGGATCAAAGTGCGGTTAATGATGGATGAAGTTGCAATTGTTGCGGGGCGGAATTTATTCACAGCGGCGAAACCGTTTGTTACGGAACGTTCATGCCGGCGTAATGCGACGCGGCAGCGTAGCGGACTGCGAAGAAGACACAATTGGCAGGATGAACTTCCCGGCAATTCCGCCCGCGAAACCTGTGGCCTTATGAGAACCGAGGGCCGAACGAAGAACGCCAATCAGGAGATTGGCGATCCCAGGGGCGCTGCAAAATAGCGCCGCTGAAACCATAGCGAAACATTCACAAGTCCGATGAGCGCGGGCACTTCCACCAGGGGCCCGATGACGCCGACGAACGCCTCACCCGAATTGAGCCCAAAGACTGCAATGGCCACGGCGATGGCCAGCTCGAAATTGTTGCTTGCAGCGGTAAAGGACAGCGTTGCCGTTTTCGAATAGTCAGCGCCGAGTTTACGCCCCATCCAGAAGCTTACGAGAAACATCAACACAAAATAGATGAGAAGAGGCAGCGCGATGCGCAGCACGTCGAATGGCAGCCGGACAATCAGATCGCCTTTCAGGCTGAACATCACCAAGATCGTAAACAGGAGAGCCACCAGGGTAAGCGGGCTAATCCGCGGAATGAATTTCGTCCGATACCATTCCTCTCCCTTGGCGCGCAATAGGATGAAGCGAGTGAGCATTCCAGCGAGAAATGGCACGCCGAGGTAGATGAACACGCTCTTCGCGATTGGACCAATTCCTACATTGACGACGGCGCCCTTGAAGCCGAATTTTGCGGGAAGGACCGTAACAAACACCCAAGCATAGACGCTATAAAAGAGCACCTGGAAGACGCTGTTGAATGCAACTAACCCGGCTGCGTAGTCTGTATCCCCGGCCGCCAATTCGTTCCATACGATGACCATCGCGATGCAGCGCGCCAGGCCGATCAAGATAAGCCCGCGCATATATGCCGGTTGCCCGTGAAGAAACGCGATTGCGAGAAAGAACATCAACACCGGTCCGATCACCCAGTTCTGCACCAGGGACAGCGCCAGGACGCGGCGGTTTCGGAACACTTCGGACAACTTTTCGTAGCGGACCTTTGCCAGCGGGGGATACATCATGATGATCAACCCGACGGCGATGGGAATATTCGTTGTGCCGACTTGAAAACGCTGGACGAAATCGGCCGTGCCCGGAATGAAATGTCCGAGCGCCACGCCAACGGCCATGGAGACGAAGATCCACAGAGTCAAATAGCGATCTAAGAACGAGAGACGGGCGCGTGGAATTGGAGCGCAGACTTGTCCTTGCGCGTATGGGGTCGTCGACACGTTTGCCTCAGTTCGGTGCGCGCTTGGCGGATTCGGTCGGCATTTCTTTGCCGATACGGTCGATTTCTTTCTTGATGGCGAGTTTATCGAGGCTCGCGATAGGAAGACAGAGAAACAGACTGATGCGGCGATCGAGAATCATGAGGGCTTCGCGGAACGCCCTTCTCGATCTGTTCCGGAGTGCCCGCGACCGCGGCGGGATCGGGGACGCCCCAATGCGCGGTCATCGGCTGGCCGGGCCAAACAGGGCAGATTTCCTTTGCGGCGTTGTCGCACACGGTGAAGACAAAATCGAGCCTCGGCGCACCGGGCTGCGCGAATTCGTCCCAGTTTTTGCTGCGCAGGCCGTCGGTTGGGAGATGCGCGAGCGCGAGCTGCTTGAGCGCCTCAGGACGTACGGCGCCGGCTGGGTGGCTGCCCGCGCTATATGCCGTAAAGGTGGGCCGGCCTTTGCGGTTCAGGATGGCCTCGGCCATGATCGAGCGGGCGGAATTTCCGGTGCAGAGAAAGAGAACGTTGTAGCGACCGTCCATGGCAACTTCCCTCCATGGAAATCGTCGCTACAATCGCGTTTCAAACCGGCCGGGGCGCAGCGAAGCAGCGCCCCTGCAAAGCCAAGGCAAACGTGGCAAAGCTGCGCGCTCCACACGAAACCGAATGGCTGGGCGTCAAGCCAAGCCGCTCGCCCGGCGAGCAGCGCGGCGGACTACGCCCCTACGAAACCGGGGGCGCGGCACAGCACTCCGGCTCGCAGCACGATTTGTCGACCGCGCGGTGGGCCGCCGCGGGTTTGCGGGCGCGGATGAAGGCGCTCGCGAATTTGCCTTCGACTGCGGGCGCGATCGCGTCCACATCAATGCCCTTGGCGGTGAGGAACTGGCGCGCGTCTTCGATGCCATACACGCGCGTGGGCTCGATTTCGATTTCCGTGAATCCCGCTGCGGCGAGCTTCGCGCGATAGTCGGATTCGTCCATCGCGCCGGCGACACAACCGACCCACAGCTCGACGCTTCGGCGAATATCGGCGGGCACCGGGCCGCGCACGACCACATCGGAGACGGCAAAACGCCCGCCGGGTTTGAGCACGCGAAATGCTTCCCGCAGAACGCGATCCTTGTCCGCCGAAAGATTGATCACGCAGTTCGAGATCACGACGTCCACGAAATCCTGCGGCAATGGAATGTTCTCGATTTCGCCGCGGAGAAACTCGACGTTCGCGACGCCCGACTTGCGCTGGTTTTCACGCGCGAGCGCCAGCATCTCGTCGGTCATGTCCAATCCATAGGCTTTGCCGCCGGGAGCCACGCGCCGCGCGGAAAGCAGCACGTCAATCCCGCCGCCCGAGCCAAGATCGAGGACGATCTCTCCCGGGCGAAGCTCGGCCAACGCCGTGGGATTGCCGCAGCCAAGAGAGGCGGCAACGGCTTCGGCCGGAAGCCCCGATTTCTGCGCGTCGTCATAGAGATTGCGGGTGATCGGATCGCAGAGGCTGAGATCCGAGGCGCCTCCGCAGCAGGCTGTGCCGCCCCCCGCCACGTGCTTCGCGGCTTCCCCATACCTGGCCTTTACGGCTGCGGTTATATCGTTGTCTGCCATGTTGGACTCCCGTCTTCATATCTGCACGTGCGAATATATCGAGAGCGTACGCCGGCACCACGTATATGTCAAGCCACATATGATGTATACTGCGTGCATGGCCAAGACCCAGGCGGATTTTTCTCTCGACGTTTTGTTTCGCGCGCTGGCGGACACCACGCGGCTGCGATTGCTGAACCTGATCGCGGACCGGGAAATTTGCGTTTGCTATTTTGTGGAGATTCTCAAGACGAGCCAGCCGAAGGTGTCGCGACACCTGGCTTATCTGCGCAAAGCGGGGATCGTGGCTTCCCGGCGCGAGGGGAAATGGATGCACTACCGGCTGACGATCCCCAAAGATGAAGTGGCCGCGAGGATTCTGCGCGAGACACTACGACACTTACAAGAGAGGCCGGAGATGAAACGCGACGTTGCGCGGCTGAGTTCCGCATGCTGCGCGCCGCAGAAATACGTGCTTCTTCAGGGCGCGCCGCAGCCCGTGCTGGTTCACACCAACAACTGAAGTTCTGATTCAGCCGCCCTGATTATGCCCAGCTATAGCCCTGGTTCGCGAGCGGCAGCGAGCGGATACGCTTGCCAGTGACGGCGAAGATTGCGTTGGTGACGGCCGGAATCATGGGCGGAAGCGCGGGCTCGCCCAAGCCCGTCGGCGGATTGTCCGTTTTCAGGAAATAGACGTCGATTTCGCGCGGCGCCTGCGTGAGACGCAGCGGCGGGTACTGATGGAAATTGCTCTGCGTCGCACGGCCGGCGTCGATGGTGATCTCGTAGCCCATGACATGGCTCATGCCCTCGATCACGGCGCCCTGTGAGATATTTTCGGCGGCCCCCGGATTAATGGCTCCCACGCTGCCAATGTCGCCGACGACCCATACCTTGTTGACCTTGAGCTTCGTGCCGCCGGTGACACGAACCTCGGCGACTTCCGCAAAATATCCGCGGTGGCTGAAGTGGAAAGCGACGCCCATCGCCGTGTCCTTCGGCAGCTTGCGCTTGCCCCAGCCGGACCTTTCGGCCACGGACTGAAGAACGCCGCGCATGCGAGCCGCGTCAAACGGCACGGGAGCGAAAGCAACCGGCGTTCCCGGCGGAGGCGCAGCGGACGGGAGTGGCGTCTCGGCCAGCATGTCGAGACGGAACTGCACGGGATCTTTTCCCGCGGCGTGCGCGAGCTCGTCAATGAACGACTGCATCACGAACGCGATGGCGTTGCTTCCCGGAGCGCGCATCGCGCCCATGGGAACGCCGCTGGGCATCATGGATGCGAGTTGCGAGAAATTCGGAATGAAGCGCGAGGGGAACTCCTCGCCCGAGAGGCCGGCGCTTTGCGCGAAACGGCCGTTTTCGCCGAACGTGACGAAGTGATTGCGCCAGGCGACGAGCTTGCCGTTCGCGTCGACAGCGCCCTTCAGGAAGTGGAATCCCGCCGGCCGATAAAAATCGTGGGCCATGTCCTGCTCGCGAGTCCAGAGGAGTTTCACCGGAACGCCAACCTGCTTGGCGATGTACGCGACCTCGACCATGTAGTCGTTCGTAAGGCGCCGGCCGAAGCCGCCGCCGACGCGGGTGAGATGAAGGGTGATGTCCTTTTGGTCGATGCCGAGCGCCTTCGCAGTCTGTCCCACACCACTCGCGGGCGTTTGGCTGGGCGCCCAAAGTTCGAGCTTGCCGTTCTTAAAAGACGCGGAGCAGTTTTGCGGTTCGAGCGGCACGTGCGATAGGAAGGGGTAATAGTAAGCCGCTTCGACGACATGCGCGGCACTGCCAAAAGCCGCGTCCACGTCGCCGTCCTTGCGCAGCGTTTGCCCGGGGTCCTTCTTGGCCATTTCCTCAGCCGTGGAGGCGTAGAGCTCGCTGCCCTGCTTCGCGGTCGGACCTTCGTCCCAGGTGACTTTCAGCTTGTCTGCTGCGGCGCGGGCCTGCCACCACGTATCGGCGACAATGGCGACACCGCCAGCCAGCGCGCTCGGGTCGGGACCTGGTGCGACGACGAAAGCATGTTTTACACCCGGCAGCGTCTTGATCTCATCGACGTTGGCGCTGGCGACCTTGCCTCCGAAAACAGGGCACTTTACGTAGTTCGCGAAAAGCATGTCCGGCGTGGTGAAATCAATTCCGAAGACCGGCTTGCCGGTGATGATCTTGTGGATGTCCGGATTCGCCGTGTTATGCCCGATGATCCGGTAGTCCTTCGGATCCTTCATCTTCAGCGTCTTGGGATCGGGGGGCGTCAACGTCGCGGCTTTAGCGGCCAACTCACCATAGCTCGCGGATCGCTTGCTGGCTTGATGATGGACGCGGCCGGGAGTCGTGGTGCATTCCGATTCCGGCACGCCCCACGTTTGCGCCGCAGCGCTGATCAGCATCTGGCGGCCACCGGCGCCGACTTGGCGCAGCGGTTCCCAGTTCAACGGCGTGGCCGTGCTTCCGCCGGCGATTTGCAAACCGTATTTGGCGGCGTCCAGATCGCCCTGCTCGACGCGCACGTCCTTCCAGTCGACGTCGAGCTCCTCGGCAATCAGCATGGGCAGCATGGCTTTCACGCCCTGGCCGATCTCGGGATTCTTGGCGATGAGGGTCACAATGCCATTGGGCGCAATGGTGATGAAGGAAGAGGGCAGGAGCGTAACGGGCGGCCCAAATTGGGCGAGCACCTCTGTAATCGGCTCCACGTAATAAGCCAGCAGCATGCCGCCACCGGCGATTGCAGAAGCGCGAAGAAATGAGCGACGGCTGACAAGTGTCGTTTCCACAGAACCTCCTTACGCTTTGCCCAGCGCGTTATGAATGGACGGCAGCAGCGGGCTCTTTGGTTTGCTTGGCAGCGATCTCCGCTGCTTTGTGAACAGCTTTGCGAATACGCAGATAGGTGCCGCAGCGGCAGATGTTGCCATCCATCGCAGAGTCAATGTCCGCGTCCGTGGGATGTGGATTCTTGGCGAGCAGGGCCGAGGCGGACATCATCTGGCCGGCCTGGCAGTAGCCGCACTGCGGCACGTCAAGATCCTGCCACGCGACCTGGACGGGGTGAGAGCCGTCGGCCGAGAGGCCCTCAACCGTGGTGACGTGCATGCCGGCCGCCTTGGAGATCGGCGTGGTGCAGGAGCGCACGGCCTCGCCGTTAAGATGAACGGTGCAGCAGCCGCACAGCGCCATTCCGCAACCGTACTTCGTGCCGTGGAGATTGAGGACATCGCGGATCACCCAAAGAAGGGGCGTATCCGGGTGGACGTCCACGGTCTTGGGCTGCCCGTTCACTGTAAGTTTGTACGACATGGACTCACCTCCGAAAACCTGAGGGTTACGTTGACGGCCAGAAAGGTAGCACCGTGACGCGAGCAGTGTCAATCGAGCCTGGGCGGCGGTCGGGTCCAGGCTGTTCGTATCGGGCACCTACGAAATTGTGCGTTTTGAATCACATACAGCGAAACCACGATTGCGGGTGACCCGCGGGCCCTAGATCGCGCCCTTGGACATCTGGTCGGCGATGTATTCGGACTGGCGCAGCGCCAGGGCGACGATGGTCAGCGTGGGATTCTCGCCGCCGCTCGATGCGAACTGGCTGCCATCCGATACGAAGAGGTTCTTGACGTCGTGCGCCTGGCCGAAGCGGTTGACGACGCCGTCCTGCGGCTTTTCGGACATGCGGTTGGTGCCCATGTTGTGCGTGGACGGAAACGGAAGATGGTGGACGGTGCGCTTCGCGCCGATGGATTTGTAGAGCGCGTCCGCCTGTTGAAAGGCGTGCTGCTGCATGGCGACGTCGTTGGGATGGTCATCCACGTGGACGTTGGGAATCGGCATGCCGTATTTGTCTTTTCGTTCCGGGTGGAGCGTGACGCGATTGTTTTCGCGCGCCATATCCTCGCCGATGATCCACACGCCGGCGATGTTCGCGTAACTATCGATCACCGAGGCGCGGTCGCGGCCCCATTCGCCGGGCAGTAGGTTCGTGGCGAAGCTGGGCAGGCCCTGCGGGAGCAACTCGAGGTTATAGCCGCCGACGAAGCCGCGCTTCGTGTCGAGGCGCGCTTCATCCATCACGATTCCGGATTGCGCCGTGCCGCGATACATGTGCACGGGCTTGTCGAAGATGCCGAACACGGTGGAGGTGACGTGGCGCATGTAATTGCTTGCCGACCTGCCCGGAGGAATTCGCGAAGCCCTGCGGAAATTGGCTGGAGGAAGAGTTCAGCAGCAGGCGCGGGCTTTCAATCGAATTTCCGGCGACGGCGACGATGCGCGCTTTCTGCCGCTGCATGTTGCCCGCGCGATCGGCGTACACCACGCCGGTGACTTTGCCGGAGGCGTCGTGCTCGATGCGCAAAACCTGCGATTCGGCGCGGACTTCCGCTTTCCCGGTGGCCTCCGCCTGAGGAATATCCACGTAAAGCGTGGACCACTTCGCGCCGAACGTGCAGCCCTGCACGCAAAATCCCGTCTGCTGGCAACCGGCGCGGCCATCACGCGGCACGGGATTGATGGCCATGTTGGTGGTCATGTATTGGGTGTAGCCGAGTTTCTTGGCGCCGGCAAAAAGCACTTTGCCGTGGCTGCTGGCGGGCAGGCGCGGTATGCCGTGCGTGCCGGTGACGCCCATGCGGAGTTCGGCGCGATCGTAGTAAGGCGCGAGTTCCTTGAGATCCAGAGGCCAATCGAGCAGATTGGCGCCGGCGGTCGCGCCGTAGCGGGTGCGCGTCTTGAATTCGTGTTCCTGGAAACGCAGCGCGCATGCGCCCCAGTGGACAGTCGTGCCGCCGACGAGCTTGCAGGTCCACGCGGGTAAATCCGGAGACGATTTCGCGACGTACCACGAGCCGGACGAGGTGCGCGGATCAAACCAGGTGAACGCGCCGAACATGCCGATTTCATCGTTCTTGAATTCGGTAAGTTCCATGCGCCGCCCGGCCTCGAGGACGACGACCGAGATCCCCTTTTTCGCGAGCTCGTTCGCAAGCGTGCCGCCGCCCGCGCCGGAGCCGATGATGACCACCACCGATGAATCGTTCAGATCAAATTTCGCGGGCATTTTCCCTCACATCCCCCTGCTCTCATCCCGAATCCCCGCTGTTCCCGCGGGGTGAGGGATCTGCTTTTTGCCTCTTTGCTTTTCGCTCTCCATTGCCAGTCTTACAGCCAATCGATATCGCTGAAGCCGCGGCTGATGTAACCGCCCTGTGCGGACGACGGGCCCTCGTAGCCGAACTTCGGCCAGAGCTCGGGCTGGTTATAGAGCGGCGTCATCGTGCCGCCGTACACTTTGGCGAAGAACGCGCCGCCTTCGATTTTCTTGATTGCCGCGACGCGAACATTCTCGTCGGTAACATCGGCGTACGGCTTGCCGGCGGAGGCCCCAGCGGAGGCCATTGTCGCGGCGTTGAGCTGCGCAATGCCGCCCGCAAGCAGCTTTCGCGTGGCGGCATCCTTGGCAGCTTCGTCCTGAAGAGGCGCGATAGCCTTCGCATAGAAGGAGTCGTCGAGGCGATCGTGGGGAAAAAGATCGCGCGTCATTTTCAGAAGCGCGCGTGATTCTTCGGCGTTCAGTCCCGCTGCTTCCGCCGCATCGGCGAGCAGATCGGTTCCGCTGACCGCAACGGCGGCAACCGCGGCCGCGCTCCCGCGCAAAAATCCACGCCGCGAGAACTTCGTGACCCACTCGCGAAGCAGCATGTGTCTCATGTGTGGCATTCCCCCGACTGCTTTTGCAGAGACATCCTAATCCGTCGCGCCCAAAATCGCCAGCCCGCCCCCGCCTCGAAGCTGGTAGAGCCCCCGGCCGGGGTGGAAGCCCCGGCCTTCAGGCCGGGGAATGAAGCGCTGTAAGAAGTTTGGGCTTCAGCCCTGGCCCTTATACCTACGGCCCGGACGTACTTCTACGGATTGACGCTCTGACGTGGCGGACTTATGTTCGCGAGGGAGCGCGGGCCTTCTTCATCCTGAGCGAAGCCGAAGCGCAGACCCGTGACAAATCGCCGAAGGGAATTTGGGCTTCAGCCCTGGCCCCATGCCTCTCGCTCCCCAAGACGTGAGGACCTTCTTCGTCACATCCGTGACGATCAGACGCCATGCGATATTTCAATCAGAGCGCATGGCCAATTTGCTGATTCGGATTCTGCAGGATTACAGACGCCAGCAAAAATTCCTACTGCATGAGTTCGTCATCATGCCCGACCATTTCCATCTCTTGCTCACGCCCGCTGCGGAAGTTCCCCTCGAAAAAGCGATTCAATACATCAAAGGAGGATTCTCCTTTCGAGCCAGGAAGGAACTCGATTTTCAGGGATCGATCTGGGAAGCGAGCTTCACGAATCATCGCATCCGCGACGAGCATGACTACGAACATCATCGCAGTTACATTCGTCAAAATCCCGTAAAGCGATTTCTGGTGGAAACGGAGGAGCGCTTTCCGTATTCGTCTGCGTATCTTGATTTGGCGGTCGATCCAGGGCCGCCATGGCTGAAGCCATGATCTTGGATCTTCGCTTTTTCCCCGGCCTTGAAGGCCGGGGCTTCCACCCAAGAAACGGCCGAGGCGCGGGCACTTCTTATTCTGAGTCCGTAGGGGCAGACGAACGACAGGCCCGCGAAAATACGCCGGAAGAAATTTCGAGGGCTACAGATCGTCTTTATCGTCGCGGCTGGCCACCGTCACTCCCGCTTCAACCGTGGGGCGGGGCGCGCGGCGCATGGTATCGATGAATACGCGGACAATTTCCGGATCGAACTGGTTCGCGGCGCAGCGCTCGAGTTCCGCGAAAGCGTCTTCCGGCGTCCGCGCTTTTTTGTAGGTCCGCTCCGACGTGATCGTATCGTAAGCGTCCGCGATGGCGATGACTCGCGCGCCGTAGGGAATCTGGTCGCCTTCCAGGCGCAGCGGATATCCGGTGCCGTCGTAAAACTCATGGTGGTGGCGGACCATTTCCCGGATGCGGACCATAGGCTTCAGCGGCTCGAGAATCCGCGCGCCGAGGTCGGTGTGCGTCTTCATCGTCTCCCATTCGGCGGCATCGAGCGGGCCGGACTTGTTCAGAATCGCCTCGGGGATTCCCACCTTGCCGATGTCGTGGAGCAGTCCCGCCAATCGAATCTCCTCGAGCTCCGCGGACGTGAGGCCGAGCGCCTGCGCGATCATCACGGCATAGGCGGAAACTTTCTGGGAGTGGCCCTGCGTGTAGTGGTCCTTGGCGTCAATCGCGAAGGCGAGCGACGTGACCGTCTCGACCACCGCCGGCGGAAGCGCATCGCCGGCTCCGTCGCCTCCCTGCTCCTGCAGGGAGCGTGTGAACTGCTCGAGGCGCCGGTAAATTTCCTCGAACGCCTCGGGGCCGGTGGAGAACAAGCGCTTGAGCGTAACGCCGAGATACGCTTCGAGCACATCCTTCTTCCACCGCTTGCGATCGTTCGGATCGCCCTGCTCGGCGCTGGAAACCAGGTTGCCGCCCTGGTGCTTGGAAAGGTACATCGAGGAATCCGCCACCTGGATGAGCTCCTGGGGCGTGGAGCCGTGAACCGGAAAGGCGGCGATGCCGAAGCTGGCGGTGATGTTCTTGTCGCGCAGCAGCGGATCGGAGGCGATCCAGCCGCGGAGTTTGTTGGCGAGCTGGCGAGCCTGCTCGATGGCCGTTTCCGGCATGAGAATCACGAATTCGTCGCCGCCGTAGCGCGCGACAACGTCCGAACGCCGGCAATTTTGTTCGAGGATATGGCCGACGCGCTGCAGGACCACGTCGCCCTCGAGGTGGCCGTAGAAATCGTTGACGAATTTGAACCGGTCGAGATCCATCAAGACGAGCGCGAGCGGCCGGTTGGCGCGCGTCGAACGCTTCCATTCGGCCGAGAGCGCCTCCATCAGGAAACGGTGCGTCTTGACGCCGGTCAGCCCGTCGGTGATGGCCTGCTCCTGAGCCTTCTGGAACGTGAGCGCGTTGTGCAGCGCGCCGGCAAAAAGGTCGGCGAGCGTGCGCAGCAGCAAGACGTCCTGCTCGGAGAATTCGCAAGGCTCGGAGGATTCCACATAGAGAACTCCGAGGAATTGCTCGCCGTAGGTGACGGGTAGGGCGACAGAAGCAACCGATCCTGGCAAAACCAGGCGAGGGGCGGAAGCGCTGACCTCGCGGACGATTGCCGTCTGGCCGCTGCGCGCGACCTGGCCTACCAGGCCTTCACCCAGCAAGATGCGGCGCCCCACGGCTTCGCGGCGCGCGCCGGCTTCGGCCTGGACGACCAGCTCCTTCGCGGAATAGTCGAGGATGGCGATTCCGATGTGGTCGTAGGCGAGATGCTTTTCCATTTCCACTGCGATCTTCGCGAGCATCTCGTCGGGATCAAGCGTGGTGATGGCGTGGCTCGAAACGTTGTTGATCAAAGTGAGCTGGCGCGACTTCTTCTGCTCCGCCGCGAAAAGCCTGGCGTTCTCGATGGCGATGGCCGCCTCGCCCGCCAGCACGCGGAGAAACTCCACGTGGCCATCGTCAAACGCCTGTTCCTTTGGGCTATGCACCGCCATCACGCCCACCGCGCGATCGTAAAGAATCAAGCGGCACGGCGCACATGGAGCCCACGGGCCGCAAAACCTCGAAGCCGAGGCGCTGCGATTCCTGTTCGTAGCGCTCGCGCACCAGGAGCGGTTGGCCCGTGCGCACGACATACTCGACCATGTAGTTCCCGGTTTCGCGTGAGCGCTTCGGAAGGCGCTCGCCATCCCTGATCTCAATCTCGAAACGAACCTCGTGGGTCTTCGGGTGGTGGAAGGCGATGAAAAAGCTGGTGACGTCCAGGACGCGGCGCATTTCCGAATAGATGCGCCCGAGCAGCGTATCCAGGTCGAGGGTCGAGCTGAGCGCGCGGCCAATGTCGTTTAGGATGTGGAGCTCTTCGCTGCGGCGCGCGGTCTGCCGGATCAAGTAGCTGTTCTCGACCGAGGTGCCGATCTGCTGGCCGAGCGCGAGCAGCAAGCGCCGCTCGGCGGGCGTGAAACTTCGGTTATCGGGCGTCCCGAGCAGCAGGGTTCCAAAAACGCGCTCTTTCGTCTGGAGGCTGATGCCGACGACGGTGCGCAGCCCTTGTGCGAGCAACACCTGACGCACCTGGCGGAAGGACTCTTCCTTCTCGAGCGCTTCCCAGTTCGCATCGCGCGTGAGATCGCGAAACACCACGAGTCCGCCGAGACGCGCCACGAGATTCACAATGTATGCGTCGAGTTTGGATTCCCGGATGGAGGAGCAGAATGAATCTCCGAGCCCGGCGACTATCACCTCTGCCGGCGCGGCGGCCTCCTCGTGTTGCAGGCAGAGCGCGCCAACGGGGATGCGCACGACGTTCAGCACCCGCTCGAGCGCCTGCGCCAGAGTCTTCTGAATTTCGCCGCCGGCGAAACTGGCGGTCGCGAGGTTCAGGCTGGAAAGCGCCAGCATGTTTCGCTCGACGCGCCGCCGTTCTTCCTCATAGACGGCCATTACCATCAGCAAACACGTGAATAGATGCGGCAGGACCATCAGGGGCAGCAAGCCGTCGCGTTGCATGATCGGCAGGAAAGCCCGAAACGCTGCCGACAGGTAGAGCAAGCCCCAACCGGTGAAGGCGATAGCCAGAAGCACATCCGCTCGAGCTTCCTGCCTGCGGCCTTCCTGCAAAAAAGTGTATCCGACCAGCAGGAGGATGAATCCGACGGCCAGAACTGTTGGCGGGATGTTCAAGATGCGGTTCACGTGAACCGCAGGCCATGCGGCGAAGACCACGGTCGCGACCGCAAAGGCAGCGCGCCGGAACCTTGAGACCCGCATACGACCGGGCGGCGGCATAAAGGGCCAGAGCGGATAAGGCGATCAGGAATTCGCTCAATTCGAGGAACCAGCGATCCCACGGATCGCGGCCGATCAACGCGCTTAGAGCGCCTGCGGCGAAATGCAACGACATCAGAAGCCAGGCAGCCGACCAAGCGAGAAGGTACTCCTGGCGCTTCAGCCGATGCATGAAATAGAAAAACCCGGCAAGCAGAAGCGCGCTTACCAGGAGCACAACGCCAGTAATAGTCGTATAGCTTGTCAACTTAACACCCGTGCCCGTAACACGGGCACTCGTTGGTCGAGAATAGCAGAAAAATCACAAGTGCCCGCGGTGCGTGTCGAGCCAAGTTTCGCGGGGGTCAACGTCTTGCGAGTCCGCCGTAAAGCTCCAAGCGTGACCTTCCGGTTCACTATGACGTGCGTGCGACTTGGGGTCAACGGTACCCAGGTACCAACTCTCGCTGCTCCAAGGACTTGCGTCTCTGGCCGGCTCGATTTTCGCCACTCGTTCCGCTAAGATGAATCGCTTCTAAACCAAGAGAGAAAAACTACAGAATGCCTCCAACAGACAAGCCACGTGTTCGGTTCGCGCCGTCGCCCACCGGCTATCTCCACGTCGGCGGGGCGAGGACCGCGCTTTTCAACTGGCTTTTCGCGCGGCACGAAGGCGGCACGCTTCTGCTGCGGATTGAAGACACCGACATCGAGCGCAACCGCCCCGAACTGGTGGACGGCATTCTCGAGGGGCTGAAGTGGCTGGGGATCGAGTGGGACGAAGGTCCGCTATTTCAATCTCAGCGTCTTGATCTGTACCGGGCCGCGGCAGAACGTTTGCTCGCGAGCGGCGCGGCCTTCGGATGCTACTGCAAGGCGGCGGCGTATTCCGGGGGGGATGCCGCCCCGGGCGGTGACGAAGATCAGGAGGGCGAAGGCGACGATGAGGGACCAAAGGTCCAGAAGAGCGTCGCTTGCCCGTGCCGCGACCTTTCAGACGCCGATCGCATCGCCAAGGAAAAAGCGGGCGTGCCGCGGGCCGTCCGCTTCCGCGTGCCGCGGGCGGGCGCCACGCAATTCGAGGATGCCGTCTTCGGTCCGCGCGAGGTGCAAAACGCGGAGATCGAGGATTTCGTCCTTTTGCGCTCGAACGGTCTGCCCACCTATCAGCTGAGCGTGGTTGTGGACGATATCGACATGCGCATCACGCACATCATCCGCGGCGCCGATCATCTTTCGAACACGCCGAAACAAGCGCTGATTTACCGGGCGCTGGGCGCTGCTCCCCCAATTTTCGCGCACGTGCCGCTGATTCTGGGACCGGACCGCACGCGGCTTTCCAAGCGCCATGGCGCGACGAGCGTGGGCTCCTACGCCGAGGAAGGATTTTTGCCCGAGGCGTTCCGGAACTTTCTGGCGCTGCTGGGATGGTCTCCGGGCGAAGATGCGGAGTTTCTGCGCACCAGCGAACTCATCGAGCGGTTCTCGCTTTCGAGCGTGAGCCGGACGAACGCGGTCTTCGATCGCGCCAAGCTGGAGTGGTTCAACACCCAATATCTGCAGAAGCCGCCCGTCGAGTACGTCCTGCCCTACGTGGAAGCGGAATTGAAGCGCGCCGGCCTGTGGGAGGGATCGCAGGCGAGCCGTGATCAGGCGTGGTTCGCGCGCGCCGTCGAACTGATCCGCCCGCGGACGCGGCTGCTCGGCGATTTCACAACGTGGGCACGCGCATTTTTCACCGACGATTTCGACTACGAAGCGGAAGCGCGCGATAAATTCTGGAAGGATGAGCGCCTGCCGCCCATGCTCGAAAAACTCGCGGGAGCGCTTGATGCGCTGCCTGAGTGGAACCACGACGCTTGCGACGCTGCATCGCGCGGCGTGGCCGCGTCCGAGGGCGTGAAGGCCGGAGTGCTGATCAACGCGACCCGCGTCGCTATCGTGGGCCGCGCGGTGGCGCCGCCGCTGTTCGAGACGATGGTCGTGCTTGGCAAGGAGCGCGTGGTTACGCGGCTGCGGCGGGCGGTGCCTTCGGTGCGGCCGAACTGATTGCGAAGGTCCTGCGTGCGAAGAGCGCCGCGGTCAATCGTCCCTCCGTGACTTCGGGCTCTTGCGCTTCACGTTCCCGGCACTCCGCTGGGCTCCGTGCCGGGCTAATTACAGACGCCGCTCCGCGGCTGAAGGTCGAAACCCTAGCTGGAAGGCTTCTCGGAGAAAATTTCGGGGTGCGTCGCGTGGCTGGCAGCTCCGGCGGCAACGACTTGCACCTGCAAGCTCACCGGAACTTTCACCGGAGGCAAACATGCGGAGTTGTTGCACGCCTGAAAGCGGAGCGTGACCGGAATTGTGGTCGCTCCCAGCGCGGCGCCATCCTGCGCGGTCAGCCGCAAGCGCAGCGTGACGCTGCCCGAGTAAACATTGAGGGGCTTGTCCGGCGAGAAGGGGAATTTCTCGTTGCGGCCGGCCGGATAAATTGCCTCCGCCAGCGCAATGCCGGCGGGAAGCTGTGGGGTGAGCGTCGTGGGGATCAGATAGCTGTCCGACGGCTTGTGCGAATTCATGTGGTAGCCGGTCGAAATCTTCACCACGATCGCCGCCTGAAATTCCTTGCCTCGGGGAACAGGGTCGAGCGAGACGTAGGAGTGTGTGCTGACGATGTCCGACGCCTTGGGAGGGACCGCGGCAGTTTCCTGAGCCCATGCGACACGGGCGTTCGCGATCAGGAGAACCACCGAAAGAGCAAAAACGGAAGCGAAGCGTATCGATGGCTTCATAGCTGGCCCTCCACGTCCTTCACGACCTGGTTTTCGTTCAAGGACCCGATGTATCTCTTCGCGATCTTGCCGTCGCGGGTAATCAAGTAACTCGTCGGCATGCCCAGCAACCCGCCGAACTTGGTCGAGATGTCGTCGCTGCCCATGACGATGGGATAGTTCATGAGCATCTCCTGGCCGCCCACGTTGAACTGCGTGGTGTGAATGAACGAGTCAACGGTCTTCTCTTCGTCGTTCGTGGCCGCGCCCAGCAGGGTAAAGCCCTTGGGTCCGTACTTTTGCTGCATGGCGATCAGGATGGGAATTTCGCCGCGGCAGGGTTCGCACCAGGTGCCCCAGAAATTCACGAGCACCACTTTCCCTTTGAAGCTGGCCAGGGTCACATCTTTTCCCTGCAAATCCTTGAACGTTACATCCGGTGCATCCGCGAGCGCGGCGGGCTTGCCGGCAGCGCCGCCGGACGACGCTCCGCCCTTGCAGCCGGAAACACCCAGCATGACCACCGAAAACAGAACCGCAGCCGAAAGCGTCCTGACAACCCTATTCATGAAAATAGCTCCCCATTTATTGTGCAAACCGGTTCAAGAAGGTTAGATGCTGCGAAAGCCAGGTTAGCCGGTTCACGAAAATCAAAGCGCCGATCACCAACAAGAGAGCTCCGCTGAAAACCTCGACGCGATGCAGATGCTTCCGGAACTTCTGGTAAAACTTCAGGAACCGGCCGATGGCCACCGCCGTGAGCAGGAACGGAATCGCGAGTCCGGCCGAATAACAGGCCAACAGCAACACTCCCTGGAAGACCGTGTCCTTCGTCGAGGCTACAAGAAGCACGCCGCCCAAGATTGGTCCAATGCAAGGGGTCCAGCCGAAGGCGAATGCGAAACCCAGGAGGAATCCACTGACAATTCCGGGCTGGCTGCCTCCACCGACATTGCGCAAATGGATGTCGCGGTTCAGCCAGCGCGTCATCGAAGGTCCGAGCAGGAAGATCAGCGCGGCTGCATAGAAATGTATCGGCTTCAGCGCGGAGTCCGTGCCAGTGCGCAGC
Organism: uncultured Acidobacteriota bacterium; assembly: GCA_963752925.1. Taxonomy (GTDB): domain Bacteria; phylum Acidobacteriota; class Terriglobia; order Acidiferrales; family UBA7541; genus Palsa-295. Next base: position 200,603 of record CAVVZY010000003.1, read on the forward strand.
ATCAGCACAAGACCAGCGGCGATCAGCACCACTCCGGCAATCAGCCCGACGCGAACGGTGATCTTCACGAGCCAGCCCACCAGATGCAGTCCGAACAGGATAATCAACGCACCCGCGATCGGGGCGAGGAGGTTCTTGTTTTTCAGCAGGAAAGAACCGACGGCGCTGGCCGACGCGCCAAACGTGATGAAGACCGCCGAAAAACCGCAGACGAACGCGAACGCCGAACTCAGCAGCTTGCCCGTGGATCCCTGACCCTCCTTGAGCTGCTCGACTCCAACGCCCGAAAGCATGGAGACATACCCCGGCACAAGCGGCAAGACGCACGGCGAAAGAAATGAAACGATTCCCGCAAGAAACACACCAAAGATGGATACATCCATCGGAGTCCTTTCGTCGCTTCTATGCCCTTGTGATTAGGGGATCCAGCGCCATTCCCTGCAGAGACTTTGCCGATTTTCCCATATCGATTAGACGTGCGCCACCGGTTTTTGGTTCTGGTGATGGGCGGGGCGCAGGGAAATTCCACCATGTGAAACCGAAACCTGCCAGCACTCGCGGCGGGTGCGGCACACGGGATTCCGTAAGCCGCTGACATATCAGCGGGGTGCAGCAACGCAAAGATGGCAACCCAGATGCATTTCCCGGGAGTGCGAGCCCAGCCGCTGGAACCGCAAGCGGCGAGACAATTCGCCGATTGCGGTGGCGGGCTCGTAAAAATTCCTGTCGGGAGGGCACGGGATGACACCCAACCGAGTGACCGCGGCCCGCGTCGTTGCCGCCTTCGCGGCCGTGGCGCTTTTCAACTTCGGCGCGGACGCGCTGGCAGCCGATCTGGCGGCCGTGCTTCTGACAGTCGCCGCGATTGCGCTCGATGGCCTCGATGGTTATCTCGCCCGCAGCCGCGGACTGGGGACTCCGCTCGGCGCCCAGATTGACATCCTTGGCGACCGCGTGGTGGAGAATCTCTTTTTCACATTCTTCGCGGTGACCGGCCTGATTTCGCTCTGGGTGCCTGTGCTGTTTTTCGCGCGCGGCACGGTGACGGATTTCCTTCGCGGCCTCGCCGCGCGTTCGGGGCGCAGCGGCTTCGGCCGTAACTCGATGCTCGACACGTGGTGGGGGCGGACTCTGGTGGCATCGCGCGCGAGCCGCGTGGCCTACGCTGTCTTGAAGTGCGTTTGCTTCTGCTGCCTCGGAATGCTGCTGCCGCTGCGACATCTGCCGCTCGCTCAGTTGAACACATGCCTCTTGAGCGCCGGACAGGCGCTCACCGGAGTAACCGCGATCTTTTGCCTGGTGCGCGCGATTCCCGTGATCTGGGAGGGGCGGCGGTATTTCGCCGCGGCGGAAAAGGCGCCGCGCGCAGTGGCGACTGGAGCGGCGAGATGAATCCGTCCGCGAAAATCGGAGCTTTCTTCGATCTCGACGGCACGCTCATCACGTCACCGTCTCTTGAATGGCAATTCATCGGCTACCTGCTGGGGCGGGATGCCATGGGTGGCGGAGAGATTTTCCGTTGGCTGGCCCAATGCGCAAAGTATTGCCTGCGCGACCCGCGCGCCGCGAGTATCGGCAACAAACAGTATCTCGCCGGCCTGCGTGCGTCTCTTGCGGACGACTGGGCAAATTCGCTCGCACCCTGTTCTCCGCGGTTTTTTCCGGCGGGACTCGAGCGCTTGGCCTGGCACATCGCTCAAGGGCATCGCGTATTTCTAATCAGCGGAACTCTGAAGCCTCTCGCCGAGATTGTCGCGCGGCGTCTCCTGGGACAGGTCGAGGTGTGCGCGACCGAGCTGGAAGTTTGCAACGGCCATTGGACCGGCCGGCTCGCCGGCGAACACATGAGCGGGGAAGCGAAGGCTCGCGCCATTCACCGCATCGCGGCGCGATTCGGCCTCGCGCTGTGGGACAGCTACGCGTACGGCAACTCGATCGCGGACTTGCCGATGCTCGATTCCGTCGGGCATCGTGTGGCCGTCAATCCGCCGTCGAGGCTGCGCCGCATCGCGCGCAGCGAAGGCTGGCAAGGTTGTGATTGGGCAAAGCCTGCAGCCGGAGCCACCAATACGGGTACGCGGCAGCTGTCGCCGAAGGAAGCGCGATGAGAGCTTCGCGCCCCGCGCCCTGGGCCGAGCGATCGGGCGAACGCGCCATCCCATGGAACTCCGCCGGCATTTCCGTCGCGGATTCGAGCGCCGGTTCGTGCGCCGAGTCGCTCGCAAAGCCGCGCTGGCTCGATCAAGTCCGCAGCGCTGGCGGCGCGTTCGAGTGGGTTACGCTCGCGTATCTTGCATGGCTCGGCGCCATCCTGATTCGATTCCATCGCAGCATCCCGCACGCTGCGGCTCATCTGGCCGTGCATCTACTGATCGCCGTGGGAATCGTGTGCCTCGCTTGGTCGGCGGCACGTTCCTCGAACCCCGTCGTGCGCTTCGCGCGACATTGGTATCCGCTGCCGCTCTACATCTTCTTCTTCGAGGAGCTCGGAGGGCTGGTGCACGCCATCTTCCCCGGATGGTTTGACCGCTGGCTGATTGCCTTCGACTACAATTTCGCCGGCGTGCATCCTTCGCTCTGGCTCGCGCGATTTGCGTCGCCGGCGCTGAACGATTTCATGCAATTCGCCTACATGACCTATTTTCTCTACCTCGTGATTTTGCCGGCGATTCTCTACGCGCAGAGGGATCGCGTGGCGTTCTGGACGGTGATGGCCTCAACCGCCGTAGCCCACTATTCCGTTTATGTCATCGCGGTGCTGCTGCCGGTCGAGAGCCCCTACTACTCGCTGGCCGGGCTGCAGACGAACACGCTCGCAGGCGGCTACTGCACGGCGGTGATCGATCTCATCGAACGCTTCGCGCGCGTCCACGGTGCGGCGTTTCCATCGGCACACGTGGCCGGCTCGATGGTGGCGATTCTCGCATCGTGGCGTTACCGGCGGTGGCTCTTCTGGGTTTGCCTGCCGTTCTTCGCGAGCATGTGCATTTCGACCGTGTACGGCCGCTACCACTATATGGCGGACGTCCTCGCCGGCATCGCCGTCGGGACCATGGGATTTTCGGTGGGAACGTGGCTCACGCAGCGAAGAGGAGCCTTGCCGGAAATGAAAGCGTGAAATTGAAAACCGCTTCGCGCGGGAGTCAGCTCAAATCCGGGTGCCGCTCGTGCCACTCCGTGGCTTCTTCATAGGCCAGCGCGACCGCGAGCAGCCGCGCCTCGCCCCAACGCGGGCCGAGTAATTGCATTCCCACCGGCAAGCCCTCGCGCGTGAATCCGCAGGGAATCGAAATGGCCGGAAATCCGGTGAGATTCGCCGGCCGCGTCAGCCGCAGCAGTTCTGCGCGCACGGTCGTTTCTCTTTCGCCCGGGGCGCGTACCTCGTTCTCGCCGATTCGCGGCGCGGGAATGGGCGAAGTGGGCGCCAAAATGATGTCCACGTCTTCGAATGCCGCTTCAAAATCCTCGGCAATTTCTCGCCGCCGCGGAAGCGCGCCGAGGTAATCCACCGCGAGTAATTTGTGCCCCCATTCGAGGTGCCGGCGGACATCGTCTCCATACTCCGCGGCGCGCGCCGGATAGTAGCCTTGCGATTCGTGATACACGCTCGCCTCGGCGACGACCGCGTAGGTGGCTTGATCGATCGCTCCCGTCAAGCGCGGCAGCGACACCTCCTCGACGCGTGCGCCCAGCGATTCGAACTTTTTCGCGGCTGCTTCGACCAGACGCCGCACTTCGCCGTCCAGGCGCTCGAAGAAGAATTCCTTCGGCAAGCCGATCCGGAAACGCCGCGGGCGATTCTTGCGTAGCTTTCGATGATCCGGCCGCGCCTGGCCGCGCGGATATTTTCCGGCAATCGCTTCCAGCATGATGCAGGCGTCGGCGACGCTCCGCGCGATCGGTCCGGCATGATCGAAGGTGATCCCCAACGGCACAACGCCCGCCGTGCTGACGAGTCCAAACGTCGGCTTCAAGCCGACGATTCCGCAAAGCGCCGAGGGGATGCGGATCGAACCTCCCGTGTCCGTGCCCACCGAAGCGAAGCCCATCCCCGAGCCGACGGCAACCGCCGATCCACCGCTTGATCCGCCGGAAATCCGTTCGCGCGCCCACGGATTGCGCGAGCTTCCGTAATGGGGATTTTCACCCGTGATGCCGTAGGCGAATTCGTGCATGTTCGTCTTGCCGAGAAGAATCGCGCCGGCGCTCGCGAGCATTCTTGCAACGTCGCTATCCGACTCCGGCACGAAATCCGCCAGGATTTTCGAGCCTGCGGTGGTGCGAATTCCGCGCGTCCAGAAATTGTCCTTGAGCGAAATCGGAATGCCGTGGAGCGGACCTCGCGCGCGCCCCCGTCGGATTTCGCGCCCGGCGAGCTCGGCCTGCCGGCGCGCCCCGTCGGCGAGAACGGTGAGGAATGCGTGAAGAGCGGGGTTCCACCGCTCGATCCGCGCGAGAGACGCGTTCACCAGATCGAGGGGCGAAATTTCCTTTCGCCGCAGCAGCCGCCCGGCCTGCTCGATCGAGAGATACGCCAGTTCGGATTCGGAATGTGAAGTCATGCGGCTCGGCCTAGAAGATTTTTTCCTGGCGCCGCAGGTTTCCGGCGGAGCCGAGATTCGCGATGCGGAATACGACGCTGTACTGATTCTCATTGCGGATCGCGCCGAACGAAAAGCGGCGGTATTCAAAGCCGATGCCGCAGCACGAGCCGTTGTAGGAAACCTCCACGATCTGGTTCTGAAAGGCGCTTCTGGCGACGTCGTAACTCGCGCCCACGGTGACGTTCCAGCCGTGGCGGTTCGGTTCTCCGTAACCCGCGAGCGCGCGCACTTGATTGGAACGCTGCTCGAAATTCGGAGGCGGCGGCGCCGGGCTGTCCGGAAGATTAAGCGTGGAAAAGTGCGCGAGCGTGACGAACGACTCCTTGTACGGTTTGAGCTTCAGCAGCGTGCCGATGGCGGTCAGCTGGTTTCGTTGCGGATCGTAGTTGACGATGAACTGCGTGTCGAAGCGCTTCCCCGGCTCGATGGTGATGTTGCTCACGATCGGCGAGAACCGGCGCGCCACGTCCGCAAACGCAAACGGCGTCAGCCCGTCGAGCGTCTGAAACACGTTGGGCTGGCCGGGCACGAGCGCGCCGCCGAACGTGGGATCGAAGAAATATTTCTGCGTCAGGCGCCAGGTGATGAACTCCTCGGCGTCGCCCGAGCCGGTGCGACGATAGAGTCGCTGCGTGACCCCGTACTCCAATTCGTTTGTGTCCGTCAGCGTTTCGTCTTCATCGAAGCGCAGGAACCGCCCAAAATCGTTCACGCCGTTGACGAAGCGATAGACGGCATACGGCTCGATCACGTGCTTCCACTTTGTTTCTCCACCATCCCACACGCGCTCGAAAACCGGCAGTCGAACGTCCACGGACAACTCCTCGGTGTCGCGGAACAGCCCGCGATCGAAGAATGTTCCGTTCCTCAATTGCCCGCCATAGTACGTCGAGCGAAACGTGAAACTCGGCGTGATGTTGAGCCACTCTCCAAAATGCACGGGGAGCGTCACGCTCGGCGCGAATTCGCTGCGCTCGACGAATCCCGGCGTCTCAAACGGCGTCACGTTTTCGCCGCGGTGCTCGGCCCCGGTGAACGCGTCGAAGGAAAAATAGACCGGGAGTCGCTTGAAGAAAGCCTGATCCACGGAGCTGACGCGCGCCTCCGGAGCGGTGCGCAGCGTGATCGAAGTCTGCGGTGTGGCGCCCAGATAGTTCCGGTAGCTCAGCGCCGCAAGATCCACGCTGAAGCCGTCGAAATTGTTCGTTAGAAACGCCGTGTTGCGCACCTCGGAGTTCACGGCTTCCTTGAATGTCTCCGACCACGCCAGCCGGAAAGTGAGCGACGTGAGCTGATCGAGATCGGCCACCGCGCGCCAACCGCCCGGCAGCATCGAGGTGAAAAGCAGTTTCACTTCGTGCCCGCCTTGCTTCACCGGCGGCCCATCTTCCTGTTCGAGGCCGCGGTCTATCACGCCGTAGTAATTCACATCGAGTTGCGCGCCTTCCCAGGGCCGCGCGCGGAAATTTCCCTTCTGGCTCCAGCCGCGCTTGGTGTAATCCGCTGCCCCGAGAGTTACATCCAGCCAATCGAGCGGCGCCCAGTAAACCGAATCGCCCAGCACGTAGCCCTTCTGCGAGGTGTTCCCCAATTCGGGAACCAAAAATCCGGAATCGCGGCGCTGCTCCGCGGGAAGCGTGGCAAACGGCAAGTAGAGAACCGGAATCGAGAACAGCCGGAAGTTGCCGTTCGTGACGCGCACCGATTGCTTCAGCCGCACCGTCGCGGCAGGCGCATAGAATTTCCAGACCGGCCGGCCGGGTTTGCAAACCGTCAGCCACGCTTTGCGAATCTTGTACGTGTTGTCGTCCAGCCGATCCGCTTCCTCCGCCTCGAAAAAGAGCGGATTGGGGCTGATCAGCAGCGTGGGCGTGGGGCGCCGTTGCACGGCGAACGTCCCCCGAACGTGGTGGAATGTGCCGCGGCCGGTGCGCAGTTCGTAACGCGCGTCGTCTGCTTCCACGTGCTGCGTCAAGTAATCGAGCTGCACATTGCCGCGCGCGACGATCACTTGCGCCTCGTTGTCGTATTCGACGTGGTCGGCGCGGAGCCGCGCGTTCTGGTAGCGCACGTCCACGTGGCCGTCGGCGTAGTAGATTTTCCCGACTTGCCGCTGCTGATCCGCTTCGAGCGTGGCTTCGCCTCCACTCGTAAGCACCGCGAGCGGCTTCTGCGCCTTTGCCTGGCCCCATAGCGCTCGAGGATTCAACGCGAAAAGAGGAAGCAGCGCTATGTAAAGCGCCAGCCTGCGGACGGAATTCGAGGGAGTCGCGTTCGGCATCGCCTGAAAATGCCCAAAAAAGAAAGCTGAGCCTAACACGCGCCTCCCGCGCCCGCAATCCGGCGATCCATTAAGCGTCGGCGTCGCGCAAGTACTGTTGCCTGATCGGCCACACGACTGAGTAACCGGTCGCCCTCGACCGCATCTCCCTCGTGATATGATTCGCTCGTTCCACTGGATCTTCCGCAGCGCAAAACGGACCAGTGATACGTATCTGCTCGAAGTGTGGCGCCCTCTTGCTCGACGACACGGAAAGCTGTTCTTTCTGTGACGTCCCTGCTGTCGAAAATGGCGAAATTCCCGAGCCTGTAACCGTTGGAGCCAACTCGCTCGCCGAGACTCCTGAGCCCGAATGGCGCGTGGAGGTCTCCCGGCGCCTGGAACAATATCGCGCGCGCCGAGGCCACCTGCGTCCTGACGACTCCCAGTCCGGGCTTCCTTTCCAGCAGGCGGCCGCGGTCCACGAGATCGAAGAAGAATTGCGCGAGCGGCCGCGTCCCCGGCCGGCCCAGCGCAACCGCGCGGCCGAACGCGTCGATATCTGCATTCAGCCTGAGCTTAATTTCTCGAGTTCGCCGGAAGACCGCGCGCGCCCGCAAACGGCTCTGGTCCCGGTCGCGACTCTCGCCGAACGCCGCTGGGCGGGCATCCTTGACGCGCTATTTTTGGGCCTCACCTGCGCGGGATTCATGGGCCTGTTCCGGTCGCTCGGGGGGCAGATCACGCTCGAAAAAACCGACGCGATCGTTTATCTCGCCGTGGCCTACCTCTTTTACGCGGTCTATTTTTTCCTTTTCACCGTGCTTGCCGGAGCGACTCCCGGAATGCAACTTCGCGGCCTCACCGTCGTGCGTCTTGACGGCAGCCTTCCGGACACGCGCCAGCTCTTGTGGCGCAACTTTGGTTACCTCCTCTCCGGAGCCACGCTGACGCTGGGATTCGTCTGGGCCATCTGGGACGAGGACCACTTCACCTGGCAGGACCGCATGTCGCAGACATACATCACGGCAGCAGCGCCGCTCTCTGAATTCGATACGCTCGAAATCCCCGCGAGCCGCCACCGCTTCGCGCACAAATAGCCGGCGCCGCTTTCGCAAGAATTCAGCAAACTTATTGCCGTCGCGCACTCGCTTGACTCGGCTTTCCTCTTGCCGGAAACTTATTTGGAGGCGGCCTGCGGCATGAGAACGCCAAGAACCCAGCGATTCAATCTTCACGCATTTCTGTCTACCGGTGGACTGGGCAAAAAGATCGTGCAGTACCGAAACAAGCAGGTCGTGTTTTCACAGGGCGATCCGTCCTCGAAGGTCTTCTACATCCAGAAGGGCCGCGTCAAGCTGACGGTCGTATCGAAAAATGCGAAGGAAGCCGTCGTGGCGATATTGGGTGACGGTGATTTTCTCGGAGAGGGGTGTCTGGCTGGTCAGCCCGTGCGGATGGCCACGGCGACCTCCATTTCATCGAGTTCCATCCTCGAAATCCGCAAGAGCGCAATGATGCGAGTGCTGCGCGATGAACAGGCCTTTGCGGAGCGATTCATTACGCATATCCTGGCGCGCAATATTCGCTTTGAGGCCGATCTTGTGGACCAGCTCTTCAATTCCAGCGAGAAACGTCTCGCCCGGACTCTCCTCCTGCTCGCGCGTTACGGCAAGGAAGGCAAGCCCGAGACCATCGTTCCCAAAATCAGCCAGGAGACCCTCGCCGAAATGGTGGGAACGACTCGATCGCGCGTCAGTTTCTTCATGAACAGGTTTAGAAAGCTCGGTTTCATCGAGTACAACGGTGGGATGTCCGTACACAGTTCCCTCCTCAATGTCGTCCTTCTCGACTAGCACCCCGCCAGTCACACACGGGACACTTTTCCCAAAGTGGTCAATATTGACCATATTTGAAACCCGCCTCCGGCATACGCTCCACGCGTGGAAATAGCCGGCCCGGTCAGCCGGAGAACTGGCAAGGAAAAAGGAAACAATGCGAATTCTTCTCTACAACCCCGACAACGGCGTCACTCGCAATTTTATGCCGCATCTATGGATGTTCTTGCTCCAGGCCCTGACGCCGCCCGGCCATGAGGTGCTTCTCATGGATGGCAACGCGCAACCGATGGATGAGGCTGGCCTCGCGCGCTTCGTGCGCGAACAAAATATTGGACTCGTCGGCATTGGCGCGATGACCCGAATGATCGCGAAAGCTTACCGCATGGCTGACGCGGTCCGCGCCACGGGAGTGCCGGTCGTGATGGGCGGACCTCACGTGACGGAATTGGCCGACGAGGCGCTCGGCCGCGATGGCGGGCCGCGCCACGCCGACGCTGTCGCTCTCGGCGAAGCCGACGAAACTTGGCCCCGGATCGTCGAGGATGCCGCGCGCGGCGAGCTCCAGGATCTCTACGCTCCCATGGATCAACTTGGTAAGGAACGCAAACCGCCTCTCCAGCCCTATCCCGTGATCCCGTGGGAATCCGTTGATCTCGATCAATTCAATATTGTTCCCAAGATGGCTGCTCCGCTGCTGAAGCGCCTCGGCGGCGGATGGGGAACGTTTCGCATTATCCCGGTCGAATCCGGCCGCGGCTGCCCCTACGGATGCGAATTCTGCACCGTGACCGGATTTTTCGGCGATTCCATCCGCTTTCGCAGCAACGAAAGTGTCGTCAACGAATTGCTGAAGCTCAAGGAGCGCGCGCGAAGCGAGCGCGGTCAGATCGCCGTATTCTTCATAGACGACAATTTCGCCATCAACGTCAAACGCACGAAGTCGCTCCTGCGGGACATCATCGCCGCCAACGCGCAAGTGCACTGGGTCGCGCAGATCAGCGCCAACCTGTTGCGTGACGAGGAGCTGGTGGACCTTATTGCAGCCGCGGGGGGGAAGTGGATCTTCATCGGCATGGAATCCATCGATCCGGCCAATCTCAAGGACATGAACAAAGGGTTCAACAAGCCCGGCGAATATGCGGCCGTCCTCGAAAGGCTCGCCCAGCGGAACGTGTACGCGATCACGTCCTTCATCTTCGGCATGGACAACGACACAACCGGAGTTGCGGAGCGGACGCTCGAGCAGGTTCGGACATGGCCGCCGGGGCTGCCGATCTTCGGCTTGCTCACGCCCTTGCCCGCGACGCCGCTTTACAAAAGGCTCGAGGTCGCCGGCCGCCTCACGCGGCCCAAGCACTGGCAGGAATTCATACCATTCGCGATGGCTCACACGCCGCTGAAGATGACGATCCCCGAGGCTCACGCGGAGGTGAAGTACGGGTGGGCCCAGTCCTACAGCCCGGAGGCAATCGCCAAGGCGGTGGATGCGCTCAGCCACAAGCCCCTGGGTTACCGCATCAACATACTCATCGCGCGCCTCTGTTTTCGCGGGATCTATTTTCCCCAGATGGGCAAGCTCGCGTGGGTGAAGACAATCCTCCAAAGCCGCAACATCATCTGGAAGCTAATAAAGGAAGGTTTCAGCGCCCGTACCGTCGCGCTGCCCGCCAGCACCAGCGCGATTTCGAGCGGCACAGGCGCAATCTCAAGCAGCCCCAGCGCCTCGGACTGATCCGCACGCGCCGACACCGCTTCGCGCACAAGTAGCAAAGCGCCCCTCGGTGTTTTTCCGCTGCCGGTTTATTCCGGATGGGGTGCTGAATACTGCCCGTTGTTGGAAGGGCGGGGTTTCAACCCCGCCGTAAGGCCCGCGCTTACTCCAGGGGTTTCAACCCCTGAGGTAGTTTCGGTGAGTTTTTCGTCCCACTGCTAAGGCTTAATATCAAGCAACATGCCGGGCAAATTCCCGCCTGCTTGCACGGAGGGTACTTGCCCGTTCCACTTTGCAATCCAGCGGTCCGTAACCGTCAATTGCTGCCACTTGATGATGTTTTCGCTGATCGAAGCGGCTCGCAGGCGATTCGATTCTGCCTCGCCCGTGGCGATGGCGACTTGCGCTTTCGCCTGACCCTCGGCAGCGGCGACCAGCTTGGCGGCGTCCGCCTGCGCCTGCACCAGTTCATTTTGTTTCTGCACGGCGATCTGTTGCGCCTGGACCTTGGCGTTGATTGAATCGATCACGGATTGCGGCGGGCGCGGCGAGCCGATGAAACCGAATTGGTCGATTTGCACGCCGATGTCGCTCACCTGCTGCTGCAGGTCCTTTCGCGAATTCAGCTCCAGCTCGGACTTCTTTTCGCCCATGATTTCCTGGACGGTATATTGCGAGCCGGTCCTGTTAATGGCGTCTCTCGCTACGTTGCGCAGAAATCCGTGCGTGAACTGGTCGATATTGTCGTTCCGAAACTTCACGTAAAATGCCGGCACCTTCGCCGAATCCAAATGATAGGAAACGGAGAGGTCGCCGTACACCGTCAGTCCATCCTTCGTGTTAAACGACATCTCCTCATTGATCGCCGCGCCTTCATTTACGTCCTTCGTCCACTTGGCCGTCTGAATCGACGTCGGATATTCAACGATCGTGGAAGAAAGAAAATTGTAGAACACCCATCCCGTTCGAATGGGCAGATCTTCCACTCCGCGCTGCGTCCCGGCGAGATCAACTTTGATTCCCACTCGACCGGGCCCGATTCTGGTGGCGCAGCCCACGAAGAAGAACACGATGATGATCAGTGGCACTGCAAGTCCGGCCCATCTACGCATGGCGCTAGCCCTCCTTATTATTTCCCGCGTTTCGCGAGAGTGAATCTCCGTGTGGCGTAACGTGGTGATGCCAGATCCAATAAAGCGCCGAGGGAACCAGAACGAAAAGCGCGACAATGATCAGAATGCCGCCTGTCACCGCCGCATTGCTGGGACGGTTCATCAGGTCGAACGCCTTCGTGATCAGGTACATGGCCCCGAAGAAAATCAGTATCGCCGCCGAATAGAAGAATCGTTTTCTCATCCTCACGCTCCGCGCATCATCGGTGGCACAGGAATATCACATGTTTCACTTTTCTGGTGTGTGCTTTTGTGGCGATGCCATCCGCTGATGGGTTTTCAGTTGGGACGCGCCGCCCCGGACTCCAGTTGATAGTCAAGGGGTTTGCTTCACGTACCGCCAATCCGGCGAATCTGTCCGGCCAATGGTATAATCAAATTTCTGCTAGGCGCGGGGCGCGCAAGCGGGAAAAGGACACGGGCATGAGCTCTCTCACAAAGAAAGTTGTCGTTATGCTGTCGGTGATCGTCTTCGGCTTTGTCGCCGTGGGCTACGTCCGCGGGCGCTCCTCGGACGACAAAGCCTACCGCGCGCTCACGGTGTATGGCGAAGTGCTCGACCGCGTCCAGCGCGAATACGTGGACGAGCCCAACCTGCATCAAGTGACCAGCGGCGCCCTGCACGGCCTGTTCGATTCGCTCGACCCGCAGTCGAGCTATCTGAGTCCTCGCGAATACACCGACTACAAGGAAAAGAGCGCCGCCAGCCCCAAGGCCGAGGCTGGACTCGCGCTCACCAAGCGTTTCGGATATATCAGCGTTATTTCCGCGCTGCCGGATAGCCCGGCCGAGAAGGCGGGCCTGCAATTGGGCGATGTCCTCGAGAAAATCGCCGGCTTTACCACCGGCCAGATGGCCATCGAGCAGGCGCAGCTTCTGCTCAGCGGCGATCCGGGAACAGTCGTCAAGCTCTCCGTGATCCGCCGCGGCAAGGCCGAGCCCAAGGACATGGAAATCACGCTGGCGAAGCTGCCGGCGCCCAAGCTCGTTGAGGACAAACTCGAAGGCGACATCGCCTATCTGCGCGTTCCCGAATTTCAGCCCGGCGCCACCAAGCAGATTCGCGACGATCTAACGCAATTCGAGCATCAGGGCGCGCACAAGCTGATCCTCGATCTCCGCGATTGCGCCCTCGGTGACGACCAGGAAGGCATTTCCACCGCGCAGCTTTTCCTCCCATCCGGCACAATCACCTCGCTCAAGGGACAGACGATGGCCGCGGTGGTTTCTTCCGCCGATGCATCGAAAGTCGCCTGGACGCAGCCGCTCACCGTGCTAATCGACACAGGCACGGCCGGCGCTGCTGAAATCTTGGCTGGCGCAATCGCCGACAATCACCGCGGCGAGACCGTCGGCATCCGCACCTACGGCACGGCCTCCCAGCAGAAGCTGATTCAGCTCGAGGATGGTTCCGCGCTGATCCTCACCCTGGCGAATTACTACACGCCCGGCGGCAAGGAAATCCCCGTCGAAGGCGTCGCGCCCACGCGGGAAGTGCGTCCTGCGCCTGAGGATGTCACCGCGGCGGATCAGTATCCTCCCGCGCCATCGAGCTCGCCAACGGATCCCGATATCAAGAAAGCCATCGAGATTTTGCAGGGCGCCGCCGCTCCGCGGAAAGCCGCCTAGACTGAGAATGCGTTGTCATCCCGAAGGCATTCATGCCTGAGGGAATCTCTCTTCAATCGCCCGGTGGCGCGCCGTCCGCCTTCACGCGCGACCTTGGCCGCGCCCGTTTCCTCCGACCTTGTCATCCCGAACCCCTTCAGGGGTGAGGGATCTGCTTTCAGTCGTCCGCGTTGCGCCGCCGTCTTTCTCTTGCTCGTTGCCGTTTTTTCCCTGATCGGCTGCGAGAAAAAACACCTCTCGAAAACGGAACTTCGCGCCGTCACCATCGAAATCGTCAGCGCCGCCCAGCGCGTCGCCGGACGTAAATCCGAAATCACCATTCGCCCGGAAATTCAGCAGTTCCGGACCGGCGCCCAAGGCCATCTGGCGGCAGACAACATCTATATATCGCTCTCCGACGCCTCGCAGGCCGGCGCGTTGAGGCAAGCGCTCGCCGAAATCGCGCGGCGCCATAAGCTGGCGATTGCTGAATCCTCCACCGGCGGCATGATTCGCTACGATTTCTCGCGCGATGGAAATCGCACGCACGCGATTCACGTGATCACGCCGCTCGCCGTCCGCTCGCGCTCCACCACTCCGCGGCTGCACGGAAACCCGAGGCTCGCCATCATTCTCGACGACATGGGCCACGACCGCGCCGCCGCCGATGCGCTGCTCGCGCTGCCATTTCCGCTCACGATTTCCGTTCTGCCGCACCTGCCGCTCTCCGCCGAGGTCGCCGAGGAGGCTTTTCGCCGCGGCGATCAGATCCTGTTGCATCTTCCGATGGAACCGGAGGCGGAAGGCGGCGGCTCCGAAGGCGCGCCCCCCGAGGAAATCGAGCTGCGCGTGGGAATGACTCCCGATCAGGTGAGTTCCACGCTCGATGGCATGCTCGAAACCGTCCCGCACGCCGCGGGCGTGAACAATCATGAAGGTTCTCGCGCTACGGCCGATCTATCTCTTATGGACGCCCTGATGCCGGCGCTGCGCGGCCGCAACCTTTTCTTCATTGACAGCCGCACCACCGCCGCGACCGTTGCATATGATGCCGCCGAACGCGCCGGCGTGCCCGCGGCCTCGCGTAAAGTGTTCCTCGACGACACGCCCACGAAGGACGCGATCCTCGCCCAGCTCGCGCTCGCCGCCCGGGACGCCTCTCGCGACGGTTCCGCCATCGCCATTGGCCATCCCCACCCGGCAACGATTGCCGCTCTCGCCGAAGGCGTGCCCGAACTCGAAGTCCCGCGGCGTCCGGTTCGTCCTGGTTTCCGACCTCGTCCGTTAGCAATTCTTTCGGCGGGCGCACCGTGCTCGGCCCCACATATACGCTCCGATACCACCCATGGATCGTTATCGGCAGACTTCGATTTATCTTCGCTTCCGCTGGGTACAGGAGCGACATTTTTTCGCCTGTACGACCAGACAGCTAAAAGGACTGGAACGAAATCTGGCCTAACGCTCTATTTCGCTGCGCGCGTGGGCGCGGTACGTTTCCTTACCGCCCTGCTAGTGGAAGTTGCCTGCGGGGATAAGGAAGGAGCTTATGTCCCACTGGATAGGAACCACGTCTCCGGCTGACGCCGGCATGTCCGACTTCAAAGAATGCCTCAAGCAATTGCGCGATGGTCATCCAAGTGATGCCTTGCAGCATGCACGGCGTGCGCTCGGTATCGCTCCGAAGAACCCGTTCTATCTCTCCTACACCGGATTGCTGGCTGCCGTGGCCGAGAAGCGCTACGGCGATGGCGAAGCGCTCTGCCAGGAAGCCCTGGGGATGCGGCACAACCACGCCCAGTTGTACCTGAATCTGGCCGAGGTTTACCAGCAGTCCGGTCGGACGCAGGAAGCGATCGAAACCCTGGAAAAGGGACTCGTCTCAGCGGGGCGCGATTTCCGGATTCGCCGGGCCCTGCAGAAAATCGGAGCGCGGCGGGATCCCGTCGTAACATTTCTGCACCGCAGCCATCCGGTGAATCGAACGCTGGGAAAGTTGCGCCACCGTTTGGCAGGCCCGTCGCAGGCGGCTTGACCGGCGGGCGGTTCCGCGAAGAAAAGTTTCCCCGCGACTGCTCTCATTTTTCGTAAAGCGAAAAATGACCCTGAAACCGACGAAGTCGGTTGAAGGGCCTTTCCTGAGTGCAGCCGCGAAGCGCCCGTGAAGGCGAATCAGCTCTGGCCCAGAGGAAGAAAATATTGCGTGCCCTTCACGGGCTGGCGGAGACGCCGCAGAAGCTCCTGCAAATCCTGATTGCGCTCGACGAAATCGATCTCCGTCGTATCCACCACCAGTAAATTCGACGCCGAATAGCGGAAGAAGAAGTGCCCGTAGGCGCTGGCGACCGCTTCGAGATACTCGGGCGAAATCTGTTTCTCCGCGGGATCGCCTTTTTTCGAGACGCGCTTGCGCAGCACCTCCGGCTTGGCGTGAAGATAAATCACCAGGTCGGGCGCGGGAACCGACGGCGCGAGCATGTCGAAATATTTCTCGTAGAGCTTCAACTCTTCGTTGTCGAGGTTGACGTAGGCGAAGATTTTGTCCTTCTCGAAGAGGAAGTCGCTGACGATCGGAGTCGCGTCCACTTGCGGCCGCGCCTCGGCCAGGCGGCGATGGCGCTCGTGGAGAAAATACATCTGGGCGCGAAAAGCGGCACCGGGCTTTTCGTCGTAAAAATCGGCGAGGAACGGATTGTCCTCGACGTCGAAAATGCGGCGCGCGTGAAGCTGCTCGGCCAGCGCCTTCGCGAGCGTCGATTTGCCCACGCGGATGGGGCCTTCGACGACGATGTGCCGCGGCGCCTTGAATGCGGGCTCGGTCATGGGCTACCAGCTCCTTGCGATGACGCCGATGATGCGGGCGAGAGCGTCTACGTCGCGCGTGTCAATCACTTCCGCGGGCGAATGCGAATAGCGCAGCGGCCAGCCGAGCGCGATATCCACCGCGCCGTAGGGGACGTACGTCGCGCCATCGTTGCCGCCTGAGGTGACTCCAAATTGCACGGGAATTTGATTGGCCCGCGCGAGTTTTACAAGTCTCTCGACCAAATCGTGCGGCGCGATGTTGGAGCTGTCCACGGCGCGGATGGTGAAGCCTTTGCCGAGTTCCGCGTCGGCGTAGCGCTTGGATTCCAGCGGCGAGTCCGAACTGACGAACGTGTCCACGGCGAAGACGTAGTCCGGCGTGCGGCCTTCCGCGGCGAGGCGTTTCGCCAGTGCGCCGGCGCCGACGAGGCCGATTTCCTCGCCCGTGGACCAGACGAAGGTGACGTCGCGATCCTTCACCGGGCCGCCCAGTGCCCAGACTGCGGATATCAGCGCGGTGTCGCCCACGCGGTCATCGAAACTGCGGCCGTTGGCGCGCGTGCCGAGCAGCGGGCGATATTGCTTCGGGATGGTGATCGAGTCGCCGACCTTGATGCCGAGGTCACCAACTTCTTTCGCGTTGCGCGCGCCGACATCCACGCGAAGAGTCTGTTCGGATTCAGCGGGCCACTTGAAATTCTGCTCGTCCCAACCGTGCGGCAATTCCATGATTCCGGCCCAGTCGCCCACGGACGAGTGCACCAGCATTGGATGGCCCTCGTAAAAGCTCAAATCCATCCCACCCAGAGTTTCGACTATGAGCTTTCCGTCGCTGGCGATCGATTTCACGGAAAAGCCGATTTCGTCCATATGCGCGACGATCAGAATCTTCGGGGTCTTCTTTCCGGCGGGGACGGTACCAACATGCAAGATCAAATTCCCCGCTTCGTCCGTTTCCGGCTTAGCCCATCCGGGCAGAAATTTACGGATCGTGTTACGCGCCGGAGTTTCATTCCCACTTGCAGCGTACGCTGCGACAAGGTCATCTAGAGGTCCGGCGATTCCAAACTTTCGGACAAGAGTCGGATAGTCTCCCATACAGGGCATGCGGACTGGAGGATAAACGCCGTTGCACCCCACGTCGCGTCCGAGGCGCCCGCCGATGTAGAAAATAGGATATGTCCGAGGCCCGGAGGCATATTCGTCCAGGAACTGATCCAAACTCATCAAATCGGTTGAAGAGACGGCTTCGGCGGGAGTGTCCGGCCATGCGGTTGCGATGCCGATGTGAATCCATTGGGCCGGAAATGCCGGCGACGACAGATAGCCTTTGGGAGTGATGTCTCCCGAGTAGTCGGTTGCGAACGGAATCTTGTTCGCGTCCGCGAGTTTTTTCAAATCGACCGCAAAGCCGGAAAGCTCACCACTCGACTTATCAAGGCCGACGAGAACACCGCTGCCGGTTTCGCGGCGGGGCGCGCGATGCACACCTTCCATTCCCGGTACATTCCCGCCGGGCAACATTGGTCCGACGTAGATCATCTCGTCCGCTTGTGTGGTTCGGAGAATCCGGTCGAACCCTCGTCCACCAACGCGCTGCTGGGTGACGAACGCGACCGTAAGCGTGCCTTTGAGGTTCGGGATTGCCAAATGGCTCAGGAGGCTGACCAATGCCACGGATCCAAATTTGTCGCCGACGGACGCTCCCGTGATTTTCTTTTGCGCAAGTTCCGCTAGCTCCCGGTTGATGGCTACGGGGCTCAAGAGATCTACCCCGGCGGCGCGGACTTCGGCGGCGGAGGTTGCGCCGATGTCCACATACATGTTTCCGATGTCGCTTGCGGGCGGCAGAGTCTCGGCGGATCGATGGAGATGCACGGAAATCCCGGCGACGATGCCGTCGAGCCATTTGCCGCTGGCGGTACGGACCTTCACGGCCTGCGCAGAATAAAGCGCGTTGAAGATCGGCGGGAGGTTTCCAGCCTGCGGTAGGCGCTCGAGACGCAGGTAGCCGTCGGGAGTGATGGCGCTGACGACGAAGCCCGGCTCGTCAATGGGCGTGACGATCAGGCGGTGCGGCGCGCCGCTGCCGATGGTGACGATCACGTCCCCGAGATTGTCCACGACCGGGTGAAACGCGGCGAGCTTGGCGCGGATTTTTTCCGAGAGTTGATTTTCGTAGCCGGAGACGGAGGGAGTTTCAACGAATTCCCGCAAATCGTTCCACAACTCGTCCCGAAGGCCGGGCGCGTTTTGCGTTTGCGCTGCCGAGGGAAAGCAGAAAATGGAAAATAGAGAAGTGAAAACGACGAGCCGCCGGATGGCGCGGCCGAGCCAAGGTCGTTCGCCGGGCATGGCATGCCATGCCCCTACGGGAGAAGAAACGCGAGCGCAGGCACAGGGCGAAACAGCGCGGATTGGCGCGCGGGGGGCCTTGAAAAAGTGTGACACTTCGTCAGGGTGCCAATCGTTTATTTTCAACGAGTTAGGCTGAAAATGACTCGGCATGGTGTGACACTTCGTTTGGTGGGAAGTGAGGTTGAAGAGGCGAGTGATCGATCTGCGCGTGCGATCAGTTCTTGCCGAGCGGTGCTTGGAGGAGCACAGACAGGATTGTCTGTGCCACCACTGCGACAACGCGCTCTGCGCGCCAGGCCAAGTGGCCAAGCCTTGCCAAGGATCGGCGGCGGACACGGTCCCGAGGCTTCGGGACCGTGCCCCGACAACCCCTCTCGGGGCGCGTGCTGCATCGAACCGCGTTTCGTTTTTCACGCGACCATCTTAGTACAGGGGAGCGGGCGCGCAAGGGTGTATCCCTGTGGACTTCTTTCACGACGGCAGCAGCAGCCACTACGTGCGCCAAGAGCGTCAGTCAGGGGCTGAGCAAATGTGTCGCGCCTACGGCGCTCGGGACAGCGAGCCACCATGGCTGAAGCCATGATTGCGATCGAGGTTTTTTCGCGAGTCTAAAGACCCGCGCTTCCACCGAAGACCCAGCGTCCGTGCGCGTGTCCAGGCTCTTCTGTGGCGAGTAGCCTGGTGACCCGCAAACTTACAGCGCGTAGAGATTTCCGTCCATGCTGCCGAGCTTTGACGGGCTACAGCGAATAGCGTTATCAGGAATCGCGGCGCATGTGGGCGCTCGTCGCGGAACCAGCTGCACAGGAAGCGAATGCGGGCGCGCGGTGGTATACTCCCGCGGCACGGCGACAGAAGGAGACGAATTTCATGAGCGAAGCGACCCCAGCGAAGAGCAATCCACTCGATCCGGCGGTGTTCAAGCCCGCGGCGATTTCCGCGGAGACTCTTGCGGCCAATGAAGCGTTCCGGAAGGCGATGAGCGCCGGACCCGACTGGTGGGACATCGGCGCGCCGGCGTTTCGCGAAGCGGCAGCGAGCGGGCGCGGGCCATTTCCGCTGCCGGAAAAATCGCCGCGCGGGCGCACGATCGAAATCGAAGGCAAGGGCGGGCACAAAGTGGCGCTGCGCGTGGTGGCGCCGGAGCACGCAAAGGGAATCTACCTGCACTTTCACGGCGGCGGGCTGGTGCTGGGCTCCGCGATGACGCACGACATGATGATGGAGCGCATCGTGGGGAGCACGGGCATGGCGTGCGCGAGCGTGGAATACCGGCTGGCGCCGGAAAATCCGTATCCGGCGGCGTGGGACGACGGCGAGTCGGCTGCGCTGTGGCTGATCAAGAACGGAAAGAAGGAATTCGGCACGGAGGTGCTGACGATCGGCGGCGAGTCCGCGGGCGCGACGCTTGCGGCCGCGATCCTATTGCGCATGCGCGACCGGCACGGCTATACCGGATTTCGCGCAGCGAACCTGAGCTACGGCAACTACGATTCATCGATGACGCCGAGCCAGATGCTGTCGCCGGACCGCGGCATTCTGGTGGGGAAGTTGAGCATCAAGAAATTCTGCGAGGCGTACCTGCCGAAAGGCGTCGACCCGCGCAACCCGGATGTTTCGGCGCTGTACGCCGACCTGAAAAACATGCCGCGCGCGATTTTCACCATCGGCACGGTCGACCCGCTGCTGGACGACACGCTGTTCATGTATTCGCGCTGGATCGCTGCAGGGAATGAAGCGGAGCTGGCGATTTATCCGGGCGCGCCGCACGCGTTCAACGTCTTTCCGCTGCCGCAAGCGCCTGAAGCGAACGCGCGGATCGATGCGTTCCTGAAGCGCGCGGTTTCCTAAGCTGTGGCGAGACGGGCTGCGGAAAAAGGCAACGAAGCGTGACCTCGGGCGCTAAAGCGCATGGAGCACAAGCTCTCTATGTCGGAGCTGCCCTTCGACTTCGCTCAGGATAAGAAGCTCCGACCCCCTAAAATGCCTCTTTTTTCACAAGCTGGACAGTCAGTTCGCGGACCCGGCGAGCGGAATTTCCGCCGCTCCCAGAATGTGGCGGCTGCCGCGCTGCTGAACGAAGACCACCACGCGAAGATTTTCGCGTTTCCAATTCTTCGCGAGTTTGGCATCCGGCTCCGCCGAAAAGGATCCATCAGATTTTAGCGGCCCGAGCACTCGCAACTCGCGCACGACATCGGCAATCTCGGGCGCAGGCGGGTTATCGCTGACCACGAGTTGCCAATGGCATTTTATTGGGCGAGAACGCTCGCCAGACGCAATAACCGCGGATCAAGCGTCTTTGTCTTCCCAACAATTTGCACTAAGGGCGTCGTGACAATCTCTCCTTTGGCGAGGCCCACCAGGACGCTAAATTCGTTGCGGGCGATAGACTCAGTAGCCTCTGCGCCCAGCCGCGTGGCAAGCAAGCGGTCGAATACGCCCGGCGCGCCGCCTCGCTGCACGTGCCCTAGCTTTACGATTCGCAACTCGAAGCCGAGCCGGCCGCGATGCTCTTGGAAATAGTGCGCGAGCGCTTCGGCGTTGTACGAAGCTCCTTCCGCAACAATAACGATGGCGTGGCTCTTCCCACGATCGTACGCAGCACGCAAATCGCGGGCGACGGCCTCTGGATCGGTTGGCGTTTCCGGAAGAACGATACATTCGGCACCGCCGGCGATGCCGGAGATGAGCGCGAGGTAGCCGCAATTGCGGCCCATGACTTCGACCAGGAACGCGCGCTCGTGAGAGGAAGCGGTTACCTTGACGCGGTCGATCGCTTCCAAAGCCACGTTCAGCGCAGTGTCCACTCCGATGGTGATTTCGGAACCGTACAGGTCGTTGTCGATCGTTGATGCAACGCCCACCACCGGGAACCCTTTCTGCGAGAGAGCGAGAGCGCCGGCTTGAGACCCATCACCGCCAATGATCACGAGTGCGGAAATTTCCCGCTGGCGAAGAAACTGTATTGCTTTCAGTTGTGTGTCGTCCGCCTTAAATTCAGGGTATCGCTTGCTGCCCAGCATCGTTCCGCCACGTTGAATGATTCCGCCGACGTCTCGACGGCCTAAAGGGAGAAAGTCATCGTTGGACAGGCCAGCATAGCCGTGGCGGACACCGAACGCCTCCCATCCCTTGTCAATTGCGGTCCGCACAACTGCCCGAACGGCGGCATTGATTCCGGGAGCGTCGCCACCACTGGTGACTACCGCGATTCGCTTCATGAAGTTCCTTTAGCCGATTGCGCCTGCTTACGGGAACACGACCGTGAAGCAGCTTACACGTAATCGGATCGGGAGAAATACCGCAGTCCTTCTCCGTTTCCGAGAAATGCGGCGCAATCATGCCTAGTGGCCATTCGTAGGTCCCCGCGATTAGGCCCGCAAATTCGCGGGTTCCGCTGAAATCGGAGAAATAGAGAAAAATCCCAAGAGTAATTGGCGGAGGGGGTGGGATTCGAACCCACGAGACCCTTTCGGGCCTAACGGTTTTCAAGACCGTCTGATTCAACCGCTCTCACACCCCTCCGTGGATAACACAGTTTAACTTGCAAGCGCCCGCGCATCCAACCTCGAAGGATGAGGCCCGGCGCAATTGGGTAACGCGATCACCAGCGCAGCCGGCGCGACGCGGACGCCGCAAGCCGGCTACTGAGTACCCTCCAACCACCGGCGGACGCAGACGGCGTGCTTGACACATGCAACTAACCTGTTAACACTAGGCCGATTCTTTGCAGTGTCGGAGGCGCGCGAGATGTCGAGCAAACTCAAGATTCGTGTGAACGAACGCGTGACGGAAGTGGCGGCCTCGCCGGATACGCCTCTGCTGTATGTCCTCATGGGCGAGCTGCAGCTGCAGGGTCCACGATTCGGATGCGGGCTCGCGCAGTGCGGCTCGTGCTCGGTGCTGGTGAATGGCGAAGAGATCCGGTCGTGCGTGACGCCGGTTTCCGCGGTTGCAGGCAAATCGGTGACGACGCTCGAAGGATTGCCTGCGTGGTACGCGAAACAGCAAAAGCTTCACAGAGCGCCCGCGCTGCATCCCGTGCAGCAAGCCTTCATTGACGAGCAGGCGGTGCAGTGCGGCTACTGCTTCAACGGCATGATCGTACAGGCTGCCGAACTCCTCTCGAAAACGCCGCAGCCGACCGAAGCGCAAATCCGCACGGCGATGAACGGGCATCTCTGCCGGTGCGGGACCTACCCGCGGGTCATCCGAGCCATTCAGCGCGCGGCCGAAAAGATGAAAGTAGACGGGACGCGGGCCGAGGAGCGTATGGAAGCGGCGGAAACGGCGATGAACGAAGTAGCGCCCGGGGCAGCGGCGGAGGTGGCGCGATGATCGGCGAAAGAAAGACCGGGGCAAAAAAGACCAGCACGAATCTGGCTGCGTCGGCACTGTTTCCGCGCCGCGAATTTCTGAAAGCCGGCGGCGCGCTGGTCATCGGATTCAGCATGAGGGGCTTTCTCGCTGGCGACGCATTCGCCGCGCAGGCCACCGCAGCCGCAGGCACGATCGCAAGAGGCGCCGCCGCAGGTCCTCCCGATGCCAAGCAGATTGACACGTGGCTCGCTATTCATGCCGATAACACCGCGACCGTGTACGTCGGCTACGTCGAGCTTGGTCAGGGTTCGACAACTTCGCTGCTGCAAATCGCGGCCGAAGAGCTCGACCTCGATATGAGCCAGGTCAGCACGATCCGCCTCGACACCAACATCACGCCGAATCAGGGCGGCACGTACTCGAGCTCGTCCATCGCGCGGGGAAGCCCGGCGATTCGCACGGCCGCCGCTGAAGCTCGCCAGGCGCTGCTGCAATTGGCGTCGAAGAAGCTCGGCGCGCCGGTCGAGCGGCTCATCGTTTCGAAGGGCGTCATAACCGCTGGAGGAATGGCCGGTGAGGCGGGCTCGGTTACCTACGGCCAGCTCGTCGGCGACAAGCCATTCAGCCTTGCGTTCACGGGAACTGCGCCGCTGAAACCCGTCGCTGATTACAAATTGGTGGGCAAGAGTCCTACGCGAAACGACATCCCGGACAAAGTGAGCGGCAAATACGTCTATCTGCAGCACGTGCGGCTGCCGGGAATGGTGCACGGCCGCGTGGTTCGCCCGCGAGGCCAGGGCGTTTACGGCGCGGGCGCGAAAGTCGCGAGCCTCGATGAAAGCTCGATCGCCGGCATCCCCGGCGCGCGCGTGCTGCGCAAAGGCGATTTCGTCGGCGTGGTAGCTGAAAGCGAATGGGACGCGATCCGCGCGGCGCAACAGCTAAAGATTACCTGGGACATGCCGGCCACGCTGCCGGGCAGCGACGGCCTGTACGACGCGATGCGCGCCGAAAAAACCACGGACCGGGTCGTGCTCGAACGCGGCGATGTGACCGGGGCGCTCGGGCGCGCCGTGCACGTCGTCTCGGGAAATTATCGCGCGCCGTATCAGGCGCACGCCGGTTTCGGTCCGAATGGCGCGCTCGCGGACGTGAAGGCCGATTCCGCGCTGGTCATTTGTTCCACGCAAGACGTGTACGCTACGCGCAACACGCTGGCCGGAGTGCTCGGCATGCCCGCGCAAAAAGTTCGCGTCCAATACTACGAAGGCTCGGGCACCTATGGCCACAGCTGCTATGACGACGTGGCGCAGGCGGCTGCGATCCTGTCGCAGCTCGCGGAAAAACCCGTCCGCCTGCAGTTCATGCGCTGGGACGAGCACGGGTGGGACAACTACGGCCCCGCGCACGTGGGTGAAATCCGCGCCGCGGCCGATGCCGACGGCAAAATCGTCGCGTATCAGTACGACGGCTGGCATCACAACTGGAGCGCCATCGAGACATCCGCGCAGCTCGCGCTCGGAACTCCCGCCGCGGAGTGGAGACTCGGCGCGGCCCAGCAGGTGAACCCGTCCGATTGCGGCGGGATGTACGAAATTCCCAACGTGCGGCTGGTCAATCACCAGGTGCCGGGGCTGAAATATCTGAAGGCCGCGTGGCTGCGGTCGCCGCTCGATCTGTCGTTTTCGTTTGCGTCGGAGCAGACGATTGACGAGCTCGCGCGCCTGGCCGGCATGGACGCGTATGCGTTCCGGAAGCGCAATATCACCAGCGATCGCTGGATGGGCGTGCTGGACGCCGTCGCGCAGGCGGCGAAATGGGAATCGCGCCCGCCCGCGTCAAAAGTTTCCGACGCGAAGATCGCGCAGGGCCGCGGAATCGGCCTGGGCACGCATCTTACTTCGTATGGCGGCGCCGTCGCCGAAATCGAAGTCAATAAGGACACGGGCCGCGTCACCGTGACCCACATGTACGGAGCGATTGATGCCGGTCTCGCCGTGAATCCGGCGTTCATCGAAAATCAGATCAGCGGGCAGCTGGTGCAGACGGTCAGCCGCATGCTGAAGGAGGAGGTGACGTTCAACAAGACAAACGTCACGAGCCTCGATTGGAACAGCTACCCGATCCTGCGATTCGAGGAATGTCCCGAGGTTACGTCCATCGTGGTGCAGCGCGTGGACCAGAAATCCACCGGCGCGGGCGAAGAGGTGATGGCCGCGGCCGCGGGAGGGATCGCGAATGCTTTCTTTGACGCGACGGGCGTGCATATGCGGGAGTTTCCGTTAACGCCCACCCGTGTTCTGGCCGCGCTGCGGCGCAGCTGACGCACGATTAGCAGAATTTCCAGGAGGATTGCAAATGCCGGCGCCCAGCGTTTCCGTTTGCTTCGCGGTACTCTCGCTCATGGTATTGCTGCCATCCGGCTCGGGAAAGGCCAGCCCCGCGTCGAACGCGTCCGCCGCAGCGGATTCGCAAAAATTTGCCGCGCTCAGCGACCAGTTCATGAAGGATTCGCTCGCGCTCTCGCCGATCCATCGCCTCGCAGGCCGGATATCACGTTCACGTGGATCCGAAGACGGGCAAGAAGATCGAGCTCGACGCGCAGCTCGATGACCTAAGCCTGAAAGCCATGGAAGCGCAACGCGCGTTCTACGCCGGCTGGCGTGAACGCTTTCGCACCGAGACTCCGCTCGCGTCGCTCGGTCCCCAGGACGCCGCCGACTGGCAACTCATTGACGATCAGATCGGTTTCAACCTGCTCGAATTCGACAAAATTCAAAACTACCGCCACAACCCCACGGTTCCCGTCGAGCTGATCGGCAGCGCGCTGTTTCTCCCGCTCACGCAGAGCTACGCGCCGCACGACGTGCGTCTCGGCCACGTGCTTTCGCGCGTCCGCCAGATTCCGCGGCTGATCGATCAGGTGAAAGCGTACCTCAGCGACGCCGATCCGATCTTCATCAGCACGGCGATCTCGGAAAACGACGGCAACATCGACCTCATCCAGAACGAGATTGCCAAGGAAATTCCCGCGGGATCGCCGCTGCAAGCGCAATACGACCAAGCCGCGCCCGCAGCCATCGCTTCGCTGAAAAGTTTCTCGGCGTGGCTCAAGGACGATCTCGGCAAGCGCCCGTCGCAGCGCACCTGGCGCCTGGGCAAGGAATTCTACGATCAGAAATTCCGGCTGGTGATGGAAACGGACGTCGCGCCGGACGCGCTTCTCGCCGACGCCGAGCGCGAGTTGAAGGACGTGCGCGCCGAGATGCTCAAGCTCGCCCTGCCGATGCACGCGCAGATGTTTCCCGCGCACGGCGATCATTCCGACCTAACCGGGCGCGATCGCGAAAACAAGATCATCGGCGAAGTGCTGCAGAAGATCTCCGACGACCACTGCCAGCCCGATCAATTGCATGCAGACCGTTCAAGGCGATCTCGCCGGCATCATCGCGTTCATTCAACAGAAGAAAATCGTCACGCTCAGCTCGCGCGACAACCTGAAAGTGATCCCCACGCCGCTTTTCATGCGCGGAATTTATTCCGTCGCGGGATTCCACAGCGCCCCTCCGCTCGAACCCCACGCCGAAGCCGAATACTGGGTGACGCCGATTGATCCCAAGGCGCCGGCGGCAGCCACCGATTCCCGGCTGCGCGAGTACAACAATTTCACGTTGCAGTGGCTCTCGCTCCACGAAGCGCTGCCGGGACATTACGTCCAGGCCGAGCACGCGAACAATCTCCAACCCGCGTCGCGCCGGGTGCTCAGGTCGCTTTTCGGGAACGGCGCCTACGTCGAGGGCTGGGCGGAATATGGCGCGCAGGTGATGATGGACGAAGGCTTCCTCAACAACGACCCCCGCTTCCGCATGATGATGCGCAAAATCCGGCTTCGCCTGCTCGCCAACACGATTCTCGACGTCAAAATGCAGACCATGAACATGACGGACGAGCAGGCCATGGACTTGATGACCAAAGACGCGTTTCAAACGCAGGCCGAGGCCGAAGGAAAGCTTCTGCGCGCCAAGCTCAGCTCCACGCAACTGCCTACCTATTACGTCGGCCTTCGCGAATGGCTCGCCGTGCGCAAGGAATATCAGGCCAAGGCCGGGAAAAATTTCGACATGCTCAAGTTCCACGACCTCGTCCTCGATCAGGGCGCTTTGCCGGTCCCCGTGGTCGGAAAACTCGTGATGCCGACAGCCGGGCAGTGATCTCCTCCGCGCGACACGGAGAAAAATCATGAGAGTGCGCGCCGCGGTTGCCTACGAAGGCCGGCCGGCGTTCTCGATCGAAGAACTCGAGATGAGCGAGCCCGGGCCGGAGAACATTCTGGTCCGCATGGCGGGATGCGGGCTTTGCCATACGGACGTGAAAGCGCGCGAGGGAGGCATGGGCGTTCCGATGCCCGCCGTCCTCGGCCACGAAGGCGCGGGCGTCGTCGAACGCGTTGGCGCGCGCGTGACCAAAGTGAAGGCCGGCGACCACGTGGTCCTCACCGGCGATTCCTGCGGCGCGTGCCCCACGTGTGTTGGCGGCAATCCCGCGTATTGCGACCAGATGACGCCGCTGAATTTCGCGGACGGGCGATCGGGCGAGCCCGGCTCGTTCAAGAAAGGAAGCGCCGCGATTCACGGCCACTTCTTCGGCCAGTCTTCGTTTTCAAATTACGCCGTCACGCGCGAGCGAAACACGATTCCCGTGCGCCGGGACGCGCCGCTCGAAATTCTCGGCGTGCTCGGCTGCGGCGTGCAGACCGGCGCGGGCGCGATCGTGAATTCTCTCCATCCGCCGGCGGGCAGCGCGATCGCCATCTTCGGCGCGGGCCCCGTGGGGTTGAGCGCCGTGATGGGAGCGGTGGTGTGTGGCTGCTCCGCGATCGTCGCCGTCGATGTGCTCGAATCGCGGCTGGCGATGGCGAAAAAACTCGGTGCGACGCACACCGTGCTGGCTGGCCCTCGCGTGCACGTCGCCGAAGAAATCAAGAAGTCCGTTTCGGGCGGCCTGGGCTACGCATTTGACACCACGGGCCGCGCGGACAGCAACCAGCAAGCCATCGAATCGCTCGCCGCGAAGGGGTGTTTTCGGATTCTGCGCCACGCCGCCCGAAGCGCCGAAAATGTCCACGGTCATGATCCGCGGCCTCACGATCCGCGGCATCGTCCAGGGCGATAGCGTGCCGGATACCTTCATCCCGCACCTGATCGAGCTGCACATGAACGGCCGCTTCCCGTTCGACAAGCTCGTGACGAAATATCCCTTCGAAAAAATCAATCAGGCGATTGAAGATCAAGCTGCGGGCAAGGTTGTGAAACCGGTCTTCACGTTCTCTTCGTGATCTCGGCCTCGCATTTACACAATCTTATGAGCAGAACGGTGCTCTCCGTCGGCTATTCATCTAACCAATTGATTCATATAGTCTTACTGCTTGATATTTGCCTTGCTCGCCGCTGAGCTTGCCGCCGGATTCGCGGCTCCAGCCGTAATAAGGATCACCGGTGGCGCGGGCTTCAGCGCGTCCAGCACTTCGGGTGGAAGCTTGTCGGCGCGCGCGACCAGCGCCGTCACCTGCCACAGCTGCTGATCCTCGAGCGAAGCCTGAAAGGCGGGCATGCCCGTCAGCCGTATGCCGTTCTTCACCTTCCAGTAGGTGACGCCGGCTGGATCGTCGCTCACCCGCTCGTCCACGGTGAAAAGCTGGGGCGGCGGCGGAAATTCTCCCTTGCCCACGGGCGGCACCGGTTGCCCCGGCAGTCCGTGGCACACCGCGCAGTCTTTCTGATACACATCTGCGCCGCTGACGAGTTCGGACGTCGCTAAACCGGTAACGTCGCGCTTCGGAGCTTCACGCCTGATCCGCGCATGCAGCGCAACCCCGGCCAAAATCTTCTCAAACGGGATCGGCGGATCCGATGTTGCCGCGGGCATGCGCCCGCTCGCCACATACGCCGCGAAAGCCAGCGGCAGGATCAACAGCCCCACAATTAGGCCAATCACAAATGATTTCATCACTCATCCTCCGATGCGCCCGGCGTGCAGCGACCATCCTCAATAGCACGGGAGAGCACCGCGCGTCATGTGATTTCGGACGCAAGGCCGCTCGTAGAACCCACGAAATTTGCCGCTTGCGGTGCGGCCACCGATGCGCGAACAATACCGCACATTTTCTGGGAGGATTTCACTCATGTTCCAAACCGACTTGCTCGAGGGTCGCACGATTCTAATTACGGGCGGCGGCACCGGGCTGGGCCGCGCGATGGCGCTGCGTTTTGCCGAGCTCGGCGCGGGGCTTTTTCTCGTCGGGCGTCGCGAGGAACCGCTCGAGCAAACCGCCAACGACATTCGCGCCAAGGGAGCGCGCGCGGCCTGGTTCTCGGCCGACATCCGCGACTTCGCAGCAGTCGAGCAGGCGCTCGCCGCGGCGGAAAGGGAATTCGGCCGGCCGTTCGGCGGAATCGACACGCTGGTCAACAACGCGGCGGGAAATTTCATCGCGCGCACGGAAAAGCTCTCGCCGAACGCGTTCAACTCGGTCGTGGGGATCGTGCTCCACGGAACATTTCACTGCACGCTCGCGCTCGGCCGGCGCTGGATCGAAGCGAAGCAGCCGGGCACGGTTCTCAGCATCGTCACCACGTACGCCGCCGTAAACTGCGGCTCGGGCTTCGTCGTGCCCTCGGCGTGCGCGAAGTCCGGAGTTCTGGCGATGACGCGGTCGCTTGCCGTCGAATGGGCGCCGCATCATATCCGGCTCAACGCGATCGCCCCCGGACCATTTCCCACCGAAGGCGCGTTCTCGCGTCTATTGCCCTCCAAGGAACTGGAAGAGCGCGCGAGGAATCATCATCCGATGAAGCGCTTCGGCCGGCCCGAGGAACTCGCCAACCTCGCCGCCTATCTGGTGAGCGAGCAGGCGGGGTACGTCAACGGCGAGTGCGTCGTAATCGACGGCGGCGAGTGGCTGCGCGGCGCCGGCGAATTCAATCATCTCCTCGATCTGCCCGGCTCCGCGTGGGACGCGATAGAAGCGGCGCGCCAGAAATAAAATCGCGCGGGAATTTCGGCGTGCGTGAAACGATTTTCCCCGCTCTTCCAGCGCCGAAGGCGCGGCAGACGCTAGCCCCGCCCGGTAAGGCGGGGAAGCAAAGCGGCCGAATTCCAAGCGCCGTAGGTGCGACACATTTTGCGCCCGGCTCGCATTGCGCCACGCAGACCGCTCTGTTCTGGCTTTGTCACGGAAATTTTCCGAAGCGCCTGAAAACATTTTCCGCGCGATTTCACATGTCGACGCGCCGACAGATCAACAATTTTCGCGCGCATTTCTGAAAATTCGCGAGCGCAACGGACGCTTCCCATTCGAAGGCCCTCGCCCTTAACACTCTTGCTTTGAATCCGATGCTGGTGGGTCCTGCCGCGGCGGTATTACGAGAGGCCTATCGATCATCATATTGACATACGATGTGCCGATCGATACCATGCCTGGGGGTTTTACCTCATGGAGAAAGCAAAGGTTCGCGTCTCTCCCAAGTTTCAAGTCGTGATCCCCAAGGCTCTCCGCGAAGAGCTCAAGATCGAGCCGGGACAGGAACTCCTGATGTATTCGCTCGACGGGTCGCTGCGCCTCGTGCCCCGCCGCTCGATCAAGGAGCTCCGCGGCATCGCCAAAGGCCTGCGGTGGAAAGACGAATATCGTGACCACACGGAGCGGTTCTGAAGTCTACCTCGTTGACTCCACAGGCTGGCTCGAATACCTGACCGAAGACTCGAAGGCGGCCGCGTTCGGCCATTACCTCGAAGGCGAAGCCTCGGTTCTGGTTCCGTCCGTGGTCATCTATGAGGTCTATCGGCACCTCGCCAAGCACCGCGGTCGCGCGCTCGCGGATCGCTTTGCCTCGCAGGCGCTCCTCCGCAAAGTCGTTCCGCTCGATGAGACGGTCGCTCTCGCGGCGGCCAACGTCAGCCTCGACCATCGCCTCGGTGGCACCGACGCCATCGTCTACGCCACCGCGCGCGTCTGCCAGGCCCAGCTCGTCACCGCGAACACCCACTTCCGCGGATTACCGGGCGTCATCATCCCCTGACCTGGCTGCTTTTCCATTTCCGGTTTTGTAGGGGCACGATATATCGTGCCCGGCGCTCGACCTTGGCAATCCACCGCCCATACGCCGCCGGTTTCGTAGCGGCCACCTTTTTATCCTGAGCGTAGCGAATGGGCACGTGGGCCGGGTTCTTGCGACACGAGACTCAGCGCGGCAACACTCCCACCCTCATATCCGCCGCGAAATTCCAATACGCCGCCAGGTCCTCGGACGGTCCTGTCCCCAGCGCGGCCCGCCTCTTGTCCGCCGAATGCGCCGCCTGTTCAGGACTCCACGACCTTAAGAATACCCCTTCGCGCAGATACCGGATTTGCTGCAGCGTCAGGTCGGACGCGCCGGCATACCTGTCCACCTGTAGCAGGAAGAAATCGAATAGCGGCTTGGGGATGTCGAACGAGTCGGGAACGTCGCGGCGCGTGTACTCGTAGATCAGCTTCTGGCTCCACGGATTGAACTTCCGCGTGTCGAAGTCGTCGGTTTCATCCAGAGAATATCTGCGAGGTGGGCACCACCACGCGGATCGCCGGGCCGCTCGCCGGTTTCAGCGACCACACCGCGACGGTGTGATTCGGGTACGGCCAGAAAAGTCCGACGCCTTTCACTCCTTCGCGCTCGACCAGAAACGCATAGAGCGCCGAAAGTTCGTCGCATTCCGCCGACGCGGTCGGCTCCAGGAGCGACACCTTGCGAATGCCTCCCCACTGCCGCCACACATTGTCGGAGTTTGGCGGCTGGTCCGTGATCGTCCAATGAACGTTCCAGAACCCTGCATCCCGCGTGGCCTCAAACAGCAGGCGCACCATCACGTAGTCGGAGTAACGAACGCTGTCGGGCGAAAGGCTGTGCGCGGACGTGAACGACTGGAAACCGGCACGCATGCCCGAGCTGCTCGCCAGGGCCCCGGCCTTTACATGAATCATGCTTACCAGTTGCGCCAGGCTCGTGCCGGATTTTGCGGTGAATGAAGATGAATCGGGCCGAGGGGATTTTGGATCCTGAGGCTGCGCGCCAGCAGCAGCCGCGATCAAGAAACAAAAAGGAACGAGGCGCATGCCCCATCGCGTTAGGCGGGTGCACTTCATCGGAACGGTCTACTACATAGACACCAGCGCGAGCGTTCTTGTTTCAAACCCTCGTGTCGAACCTTTGTTTCAGGCCTTCGTTTCAAATCAAAGACGCGCTAGCTCAGCGCCTTCTTTAGCCGCTTCGTGGTCTTCACCAACTGCTTCTTCAGGGCATCAACCTGCTTCGAGATATTCTCGAGTTCGCCCTTGGCCATCACTCCGGCCTTCGCCACTTTGTGCGCCGTGCGGTCCGCCCTGCCGATTGCCGCGCCAATCTTTTTTGCCGCGTTCGTGAGCCTGCTCTTTTTCGCCATTTTTCGTTTTCTCCCTTCACCTGCACCGGCAGTATCGCACGCACCGCCGCTCTTTGCCCCGCGCTTTTTTGGTTGGCTTGCCTTCGCGAGCATTGCCGCGCGCAGCGCGGACCCGTGCGTTGTCCTCATTGCAGCAAGTCGTCGGTCTTAGAAAGGCAGCCACTCGAAGGGAAACAGCTTCCCCGCTTGTGCGGGATCGATCTTGCCGCCCGCGACCTCCACGGCGCGAGAGAGAACGGGGTCTTGCCCGGTCGCCAGATCGCGGCCGGTGGGGATCACGATTTCGTCCGGCGTCACGCCAACGTGTTCTAGACTCTTGCCGTCCTTCATGATTAAATCGGCTTCGGTGACCGAGAACCCATAGCTGATGATCGTATCCATGCCCTGCGAGTAGCCATATCCTCGCGCTTCCATGACGCTGCCTGAGCTCCGATCTCCCAGGACGGTCCCGCGGTTTTCCAGTTGCATCAGGCGGGCAAATAGCTCCGCCGCCGACGCCGATTGGCTGTCCACCAGAACGACGATCTTCCCGGTGTAAGCGCGCCCGCCCACCGTCTTCGCAATATCAGGCTTCGTTTCCTTCCTTTCAACCCGATCTGCAATCTTCACGTCGTGGTCGAACACGTTCCCAAGCATGCGCTCGAGAGTCACGACGGCGCCCCCGGGATCGCCCCGCAGATCGAGAATCAAGGCCTTGTGCTTCCGGACCGTGTCGAAAATGTGGTCCACCTCGCTGTCCTGAAGGAAAAACTCCGGCATCTTCCAGATCGTTATGTCGCCCACCTCCACATAACGCTGGCGAACCACATGGTCCTCATTCTCTCCCGCGCGGATGTAATTCCAAATGTCCTCTCCACCGCCCTCCATCGTAAAATCCAGCGTCTTCTTCCCCTGTTTCATCTTGGAATCGACCATGGCTTGTCGGGTGTTTCCGTCCGGATCGCGCAGGTCCAGTTGCGTCTTCACTTGCGGCATCAACGCGTTAAACGTGTAGGAAAGATCCTGATAGTCCACCCGATTCACGGAATATTTGTCGTAGGCCACCACCTGGTCGCCGGCGTGGACCTTCGATTCCGCGTCCGTGCCGGGACGAACGCGCGTGATGAACGCCGTATCGCCGAATAGCTCCATCCGAAAGCCGGTATCCAGTCGATAGGGGCGTATCGGCGGCTCGAAAAACGTGTGGCTGTCCTTCAATCCGGAAAGAAACGCGGCGACCATGCGCATCCCGTTGTTGATGTCCGGCGCGTTCTTGATTCGTTCGTCGAACTGCTGGTAGCGCGCGTCCAGGTCAACTCCGTGAAATTTTGGATCGTAGTAATGTTTCTTCACCGCATCCCGGGCGTCGCGCAGCATCCCCCGCGCCCGGTCCATGTCCATACTGTCCATCTTCTGCTGAGCGCCACGCACGCCCGAGAAAAACGAAAGGAAAGCCGCGATCAGGAACCATGCCAATAGTCCGTGCGCTCGAATCCAGGACACAACTCACCTCCGGCGAGGCCACTACTGATCATTTACAACACCATATACATCAATTTCCAAAAGTGTGACAACTAATTACTAAGTTAACAGAGAACTGTTGCGTTGAACCTGCCCGTTCGTCGTCGGCTGCAAGCGGCAGTTGCCGTCGGTCCTTTGGATCTCCCCGCAATTCTGCGTATCCGGAATTTTCTTTACGCGAACATCCGGATGAATTCGCCCACGGATCGTGCTACGGTAATTGGCGCTTATGATGATGAGACAAGATAGAGAATTCGATGGCGCGCTGCCGCGAGGTGCGAACCTCGCTGGTGAATTCGCGCTCGTTCGGCGCGATTTTACTCGACACACCATGCCGAGTAAGGAATGCGTTAAGTCATTGAAAACAAAAGGTCGGCGCTCGTATTACTCGACACACTTTTCAAGGGGATGCTCCGCGACTTCCGGCCGGCAGAGTTAGCCCAAAATCGACATGGACAACATTCAAATCACGCTGCCGGATGGCTCGACGCGCGAAGTTCCACGTGGAACCACCGCCGCGCAGGTCGCCGGGCAAATCGGTCCGCGCCTCGCCAAGGACGCGCTCGTCGCCCGCGCCGATGGCGAGCTCGTCGATCTTTCGCGCCCCTCGACCAAAGCGTCAAGCTTTCGATACTGACCGCGAAAGATCCCGACGCGGTGCAGGTGTTCCGCCATTCCGCGGCGCACTTGCTCGCCGCCGCTGTCCTTGAGCTGTATCCAGACGTGAAACTCGGCGTCGGCCCGCCGATTGACAACGGATTCTTCTACGAGTTCGTGCGCGAGCAGCCGTTCACGCCCGAGGACCTCGAAAAAATCGAGGCTAAAATGCGCGAGCTGGCCGCGAAGGATATTCCCAACGAGCGCAAGATGATTCCCAAGCCCGAAGCGCTCGAGCTCTATCGCAAGTCGAACCAGGAATTCAAATGCGAGCTGGTGGAAGAAAAAGCCGTCGAGCCGATGGTTTCCTTTTACACCACCGGAAAATTCATCGACTTCTGCCGCGGCCCGCACATTCCCTCGACCGGCCGCATCAAGGCGTTCAAGTTGATGAACGTCGCGGGCGCCTACTGGAAGGGCGACGAAAAGCAATCCGCAGATGCAGCGAATCTACGGCGCCTGCTTCGTCGAGCAGAAGGAACTCGACGAGTATCTTCACAAGCTCGAAGAGGCCAAGCGCCGCGACCATCGCAAGCTCGGCGCCGAGCTCGATCTTTTCAGCATTCAGGACGAAGCCGGTCCCGGCCTGATTTTCTGGCATCCCAAGGGCGGCATCATCCGCAAGCATCATGGAAGACTGGCTGCGCGACCGAGCTGACTCCGCCGCGGCTACGATCTGGTTTACACGCCGCACATCATGCGGCTCGACCTGTGGAAGACCAGCGGCCACGCGAATTTCTATCGCGAGAACATGTTCGGCCCGATCGAAGTGGAGAAGGCCGATTATCAGCTCAAGCCCATGAATTGCCCGGGCCACATCCTGATTTTCAAGTCGCACCTGCGCAGCTATCGCGAGCTTGCCCGTGCGCCTCGCGGAGCTGGGCACGGTCTATCGCTACGAGCGTTCGGGCGTGCTGCACGGCCTGCTGCGCGTGCGCGGCTTCACGCAGGACGACGCGCACATCTTCTGCATGCCCGAGCAGATCGAAAAAGAAGTGCAGGACTGCGTCGAATTCGCCTGGGAAGTGCTGCGCGTCTTCGGCTTCAGCGATTACGTCGTCGAGCTTTCCGGCGGCGATCCCGCGCATCCCGAAATCTACGCCGGAACTCCCGAGGAATGGAAACGCGCCGAGGACGCGCTGACGAGCACGCTAAAGCGCATGAACGTCCCCTACAAATACATTCCCGGCGAGGCCGCATTCTACGGCCCGAAGATTGACGTGAAGCTGGTGGACGCGATCGGCCGCCCCTGGCAGCTTTCGACCATCCAGTTCGATTTCAATCTGCCGGGGCGCTTCGAGCTCGAGTATGTCGGCGAGGACGGCGCGCGCCACCGCCGCTGATGGTTCATCGCGCGCTGTGGGGATCGGTCGAGCGCTTTTTCGGCGTGCTGATCGAGCACTACGCCGGCGCGTTTCCGGCGTGGCTTGCTCCCGTGCAGGTGTCCGTGCTGCCGCTGAGCGAAAAGACGGCGGAGTACGCGCAGAAGATCACCAAGCAGCTCGGCGACGCCGGATTCCGCGTCCATCTCGACGACCGCAATGAAAAGTTGCAGGCCAAAATTCGCGACGCCCAGATGCAAAAAATCCCCTACATGCTGGTCCTCGGGGGAAGAGAATCCGAGGCGGGCACGGTTGGCGTGCGTCACCGGACCAAGGGCGATCTCGGCCCGCGCCCCGCGGATCAGTTCATCGCGGATCTCCGCGCCGAGGTCGATTCTCGCGCCGCGCTGTAGCGGGCGAGCTCGGCTGACAAAATGAAAATCTCGCCTGCAAAATTCGCGACGTTGCTGGCGATGTCGCTGGTCGGCTTGGCGGTGCTTGGCTGGTCGGCAAGGCCGCAGTCAGCGGACGATGCAGCTGGGCGGACAAGCAGTTCACGGCGGCGTTCGACGAGTTTTTCCCGATCGAGCACGCCGAAGGCGATTTCATCGCCGTTCGCGCCCACCGCGACGGCGTAAACGACGTCCCTGAATTTTCGGTGGTGCTGGAAGATACGGAAAAACCTCGCGCGATACGCGGGATTCTTCGCGAGGCGCAGGGCGCGCCGCTCTATCAGCAGCTCCTGGCGCTCCACGCCAAGGACCCGTCACGTCCCTACGAGCAAATGAAGCCGGAATTGAAAATCCAGGAGTGGAAATTCTCAGCCGCGCAGTGCCCGGCCGTCGCCGCGCAGTACAAAGCATTCGAAAACATCACCTTCGTCCGCCCGCGCGATGACGACGCCGAAGACGAGCATCCGATCCTCTACCAGTTCCACGAATCGGTGGGCGGCGGCGATTCCGAGGTGATGGAATTCGTCGAATCTCGCGCGTTTCCCAAGTGGGCCAACGAAACCCGCAAGGCGCTCGCAGCCTGTGTGGCCCCCTCGCCCTCTACAAACGGAGGATGAGGATGCAGCCTATTGTGCGCCCGCCGACTTTAGCGCCAGATCCAGCTTGGCGAGATCGACATGCAACGTCGTCAGTCGCTGCTCGACCAAGCTCCATTGCTTCGGCTCCATCTGACTCTTCAGCGTTGCCAACTTGAGCGCGTCGTCTTTTTCTCCCAGACTTACGACAAGCGCCGCGTAGCGCACGCAGGCGCCCACCCGATCGGATTTCCCACCTTCACCGGCTGCGTCCATTTCGGCCAAGGCTCTAATCGCCGCTGGGTTTCTCTGCCGCGCGGAGCGCACGTAGAAGGCTCGCGCCAGTTTCGGGTCCGCGCGGAGGCCCAGCCCCCGCCGATAGATTTCACCTAAGCAGTAGAAGGCACGTTGGTCGTCTATCTTGGCGGCTTGTTCACACCAGTGCCGCCCCGCCAAAAGGTCTTGAGGAACGCCGCGTCCATTGAGGAGAATTTCTGCGGTAACAATCTCTGCGTCGGGATCGCCACCCTGCGCTGCCAGGAGCCACCAACGCGCTGCCTGGCGGGGGTTCTCGCCGAAGAGGCCGTCCTTCGCATACAAGCCGGCGATGTCCTTGTACCCATCCGGAATGGTCCAGAGCTTCCGGTCGCCCGCCGTCGTCTCGAGCGCTTTTGTCGCCTCCTGACTACCCGCTTCTTTCGCCAGCGTCAACCAAGCAAACGCGTAGGCGTCGTCGACCGGGACACCGTCACCGTTGTAGTAGGCGATGCCCAGATTGAACATTGCGCCCGCATATCCCTGGCGAGCGGCTTTGCGGTAACAAGTAACGGCCAGCGCTTTGTCGCGGACTACCCCATCACCGGCCATATAGATGAGTCCCATTTCATTTTGCGCTTCCGCATTGCCGCCGTCGGCGGCCCTGCGATACCACTCCGCCGCGGTCTCGGCGCTTTTCGTGACGCCTTCGCCGACGCTGTAGGCCCGCGCAAGCCTCAACTCAGCCAAAGGGTCGCCTTTAGCGGCACCAGCCTGGATTTCGGAGACTTCCTGGGCAGTGAGAGACGAATTCCTTGCGTCTGCGGCCGTTTGCTTCACGGTGCCGGCGGGCGCCTGAAACCCAGAGACTGCGATAACTAGAGAGACAATTGCGAAGAACATGCGTGGGAGAATATCGAATCTCTCTCATAAAGGGCAAGCAGTCCGCTTGCGGGCGGGCCGCAAAGCCGTGCTATACTTTCTGGCCTGTCGCTCCTGCGGGCGGTTTTGTAAGCGGGACGGCGGGCAAGCGGGCATCGAAAACGCATTTCGCGCCCGGGAGGTAAGCTTATCGCAGAACGTGGTGGTCCTCCTGGCCTTCGGGTCAACGAGCGGATTCGCGCTCGGGAAGTTCGTGTGGTGGATGAAGCGGGGAATCAGCTCGGCCTGATGACCCTGTTCGACGCGATGAAGGCGGCGCGCGAAGCCGGCCTGGATGTCGTCGAGATATCGCCCAGCGCCGTGCCACCGGTCTGCAAGCTGGTGGATTACGGCAAGTTTCAGTACGAGCTGAGCAAGAAAGCCCACGAAGCCAAGAAGCATCAAAAAAGCTCGCACATCAAGGAAGTGAAGTTCCGGCCGTCCACTGCCGAGCACGATTTTCAGGTGCGCAAGAACCAGATCATCCGGTTCTTGGGCGAGGGCCACAAAGTAAAGGCGATGATTTTTCATCGCGGCCGCGAGATGGCCCATCAGGATGTGGGCCGCGCGAAGATGGAGCGGCTGCTCAAGGAAATCACGGACCACGCGCTGGTGGAATTCGGTCCGCGGATGGAAGCCAATATCCTGCTCGCGCTGCTCGCGCCGAAGAAGGGCGCAACGCCCGCGCCGCCAACGCGGCCCGCGCAACCAGCGGCTGGCGGGCAGGCCTAGAGAAATTTTGGGGAAGAGGGAATTGTGAAGAAGAACAAGAAAATGAAATTGAAGACGCACCGGGGCGCGGCCAAGCGCTTCAAGATCACGTCCACCGGGAAAATCATGCGCTGGCATTCGGGCAAGCGCCACCTGCTGGGCACGAAGAAGCCGCGGCGCATGCGCAAGCTGCTCAATAAGGTGCAGGTGAACAAAGCGGACGAGCGCAACATCCGTCTCGCGCTTCCTTACGGACTTTAGTTTTCGGTCGTTTTTCGTACCGCGCCAGGCAGAGCGTAACGGGTGCCTGCCGGCCGGTTGCCCCGAAAATATCCGGGGCGCAATGCAGTTCAATGAGACAAACCCGTCTTGTTGCCCGAGTGTGCTTGCGGGCGGCAGGGCCGCGTTTGTCTCCCCGTTGATTCATTCCGTTGAATTTGTGAATCGCAATTCATTGAGAGCGCCCGCGAGGCGCGCACGAGGAGACGAGAACCATGCCTAGAGTTAAACGCGGAACAAAGCGTCGCGCCCGCCGCAAGAAGCTGCTGAAGCACGCCAAGGGATTTTTCCTCACCAAGGGCAAGCTGTTCCGGTCCGCCAAGGAAGCGGTGAACCGCTCGCTGCGGTACACCTATCGCGACCGCCGGACGCGCAAGCGCGATTACCGCACGCTGTGGATCCAGCGCATCGGCGCCGCCGCGCGCGCGAACGACACCACCTACAGCAAGTTGATTCACGGCTTGAAGGCGGCCGGAATCGACATTGACCGGAAGATTCTGGCGGACATGGCCGTGCGCGACGCAGAGGGATTTGCCGCGCTGGTCGTGTCGGCGAAGCAGCACATGAAGGCGCCGGCAGCGCCGCCGCAGCCCGCGGCGTAGAATCAGCGCGTAGTTGGCGTGACATCCGGATGCACGGGCAAGAGCGCCTGTGCCACTCAAACCGCCGCCGAGACGACGGCGCTATGCATTTCACGCGCTAGCTGATATTTTCACCTCTGCCTTGTAGGGGCGGGTCTCAGACCCGCCCCTACGACCGCATAACACCTCTCGATGACGACCGATCCCACAACGCAAACCCTTGGGCAGCTTGGGGACACGACCCCCGAAAAAGTTGCGGCGCGCTTCTCGGAATTGCGCCAGCGATTCGAGGAGCAAGCCACACGTCATTCCGCGGACCCAGAACAGTGGCGCGTTTTTGTTACGGCCTGGACTGGACGCAAATCCGGCGTCCTCACACTGATCGGCGACAACTGGCTGAAATCTGCGCCGAAGGAATTGAAGCCAATCGTCGGGCAGGAACTGAACAAGCTCAAGGCGCACGTGGAAGCAACACTCGAAGAAAAGCGGAAGGAAATTGAGGCGGCTGCGGACCAATCCGCGGCGGCGCGCGATCAAATCGACCTTTCGCTGCCGGGCGTGGAGCGCGCGATCGGGACGCGGCACCTGATCCGGCAGACCTACGAGGAACTCGAGCGCATCTTCCTTTCGATTGGATTCCGCGTGGTGGAAGGGCCGGAGATCGAAACGCCCTATTACAATTTCGAGGCGCTCAACATTCCCGAGCACCATCCGGCGCGCGACAATATGGACACCTTCTACATAGAAGGCTCGCGGGCAGGGCACCTGCTGCGCACGCACACCTCGCCGATGCAGATCCGCACGATGGAAAAAGAAAAGCCGCCGGTGCGCATCATCGTCCCCGGGAAAGTGTATCGCCGAGACAATCCCGATTCGACGCACGGCTACATGTTCCACCAGATCGAAGGCCT
Organism: uncultured Acidobacteriota bacterium; assembly: GCA_963752925.1. Taxonomy (GTDB): domain Bacteria; phylum Acidobacteriota; class Terriglobia; order Acidiferrales; family UBA7541; genus Palsa-295. The sequence continues at coordinate 240,920 of CAVVZY010000003.1, forward strand.
GGCCGTCGATACGGACATCACCTTCTGTGATTTCAAGGGCACGGTGGAATATTTTGTGCGCGAATTCCTGGGACCGAAGGCCAAGACGCGCCTGCGGCCGAGTTATTTTCCGTTCACCGAGCCTTCGGCGGAAGTAGACGCGACTTGCCACGTCTGCGGCGGGAGCGGTTGCCGCGTCTGCAAGTTTTCGGGCTGGATCGAACTTTTCGGCGCGGGGATGGTGGATCCCGCCGTTTATGGCTTCGTGAAGTACGACCCAGAAAAACTTTCGGGCTTCGCTTTCGGCATGGGCGTGGACCGCCTGGCGATGATGAAGTACGGAGTCAGCGAATTGCCCGTGCTCACGCAGAACGACGTGCGCTTCCTGCGGCAATTTCCGTGATGATGCTGGCAACAGACTCGAAAGAGCGTTTTTCGAATCGCGTGGAGGACTACGTCCGCTACCGGCCGGGATATCCGCGCGCGGTTCTGGACCTGCTTCGCGAGGAATGCGGCCTGGCGCCGGAGTCCGTGGTCGCGGATATCGGCTCGGGCACGGGAATCCTGACGCAGATGCTGCTGGAAAACGGGAACGTCGTCTATGGCGTCGAGCCGAACGCGGAGATGCGCGCAGCCGGCGAGTGTCTTCTGCAAAGGTACGCGCGGTTTCGCAGCGTGGCGGGATCGGCGGAAGCCACAACGCTGCCGGATGCCAGCGTGGATTTTGTGTTCGTCGGGCAGGCGTTTCACTGGTTCGAGCCAAAGGCGGCCCGCGCGGAATTCGAGCGCGTGTTGAGGCCACGAGGCTGGATTGCGGTGATTTGGAACGAGCGCAAGAAGGATGCGACGCCGTTCCTGCGCGAGTACGAGACGTTTTTGCGCACGTTTGGCACGGATTACGAAAAAGTCTCGGAGAAATACCCGCAGGACCGTTCCATGAGGAAGTTTTTCGGCGCAGGCGCGGGCGGGAAGAAATCGTTCGCCAACGAGCAGGTATTCGATTTCGACGGATTGCGCGGGCGGTTGCTAAGCTCGTCGTATTCGCCGCCAAAAGGTCATCCGCAACATGAGCCGATGCTCGAGGCGCTCGAGAAATTGTTCGCGGAGCACGCACAAGACGGTCGCGTGCGGTTAGAGTACCTGACGCACGTTTATTACGGGCAGTTGAGATAGGCGTGGAAAAGAAAATCGTTGTCATCCCGAATTCGCCGCAGCGAATGAGGGATCTCTCCTGGAGCAGCCGGGTGGCGAGCACTTCACGCGAAGAGAGATTCCTCAGCCGACTGAACGGCGCCGGCTTTCGGAATGACAACGCGGAAGAGTCAGGCAACAGAGAGCGATGAAGATTGTCTACAACTGGCTGAAGGAGTTCGTCGACGTGACGGCGCCGGCGGCGGAGCTGCGTTCGCGGCTTTCGCTTGCGGGCGTGGCGGTGGATTCCGTGGAGGGATCGGCGGCGGGGCCGGTGCTCGACGCGGAAATCACGGCGAACCGTCCCGACTGCCTGGGCCATTACGGAATGGCGCGCGAGGTGGCGGCGATTTACCGTTTGCCGGTGAAGCCGATGGCGCCGAAGTTGAAGGAAGCGGCGATCAAGGCGGCGGACGCGACGCGCGTGGAAATCGAAGCGCCCGAGCTTTGCGGGCGCTACACGGCGCGCGTTTTGCGCGGAGTGAAAATTCAGCCGTCGCCGGACTGGTTGCGCCAGCGGCTGGAAGCGATCGGCCAGAACTCGATCAACAACGTGGTGGACGTGACGAACTACGTGATGTTCGAGCTCGGGCAGCCGATGCACGCGTTCGATCTCGACAAGCTCAGCGAACGCCGGATCGTGGTGCGGCGCGCGCGTCCGAGCGAAAAGATTCGCACGCTGGATGGCACCGAACGCGCGCTTACGAAAGACATGTGCGTGATTGCGGACGCGTCGCGGGCCGTGGCAATTGCCGGCGTGATGGGCGGATCGGAGAGCGAAATCGGATTTGGCAGCCGTAACATTCTGCTCGAATCAGCGTGGTTCGATCCCATCACCGTGCGCCGAACTTCGAAGGCGCTCGGCCTGCGGACCGAGGCGTCGTACCGGTTCGAGCGCGGAAGCGATCCGGAGATGGCGGAGCTGGCCTCGCGCCGCGCCGCCGAGATGATTCAGCAATTGGGCGGGGGCGAAATCCTATCGGGCGTCGTGGACGTCTATCCGGGCCGCGCGGCGGCCCCGGCAATCGAGGTTTCGCGGAAGGAACTTCTGCGCGTGATGGGCGCGGACGTGCCGGACCGCGATATCGAGGAAATTCTGAGCGCGCTCGGTTTTCATCCCGCGCGGACGGACTCGCATCGCGGGACGGCCGGCTCACTGCTGGCAGTTTGGGAATGCAAGCAGCCTTCGTGGCGGCGCGACGCCTCGCGCGGGATCGATTTGATTGAAGAGGTCGCGCGGCACTACGGATACGACAAGTTCCCGCCGCAGCTGCCTCCGGCAAAGCAGCCGGCGCATCGTCTGCCGCACGCCGAGGCGCAGGATAGGCTGCGCGAGCGAGTGGTTGCGCTCGGATATCAGGAAATCGTGGCGATTCCGCTGGTGGATGCGCGCCGCGACGAACTTTTCCGCGCGGTTGGCGTGGCGCCGGCGGTGATCGGCAACCCGCTGGCGGAAGATGCGTCGGTGATGCGCTCGACCGGAATCGTGAGCATGCTGGGCGCTCTGGAGTGGAATTTGAATCACGGGCAGCGCAATCTGCGCCTGTTTGAAATCGGCAAGACGTACGAGCTGCGGGACGGCGAGCCGGTCGAGACGCCGGTGCTGACGCTGGGCGTAACCGGCCTAGCACGCGAGAAGACGATTCACGAAGCGGCGCGCGAATTCGGCTTCACGGATTTGAAGGGCGACCTCGACGGCATCGGCGCGCTCGCTGGAGGATTTTCGTGGCAAGCGGGCGGGCCGGCATGGCTCGCGGGCGGACGCGCGGCACGGCTGTCGAAGGGGCGGCACGGTGGCCAGCACGACGGCTCGACGCTCGTCGAAGGCGTCGCAGGCCAGCTCGCGCGGCGGATTGCAGATCAGCTCAAGCTGCGCCAGGAGATTTTTGTCGCGGAATTGCGACTCGAGCCGCTGCTTGCGAGCATTGAAACGGCAAAGGCGACTCAGAAATTCGCGCCGATTCCGCGGTTTCCGGCGGTCGAGCGCGATTTCTCGCTGGTGCTGGCCGATGGCGTGGCATTCGCGACAGTCGCCGAAACGATTCGCGCGCTCGCGATTCCGGCGCTGCGAAGCATCGAGGCCGCCGACGTGTTCCGCGGCGGGAAAATGCCGGCGGGAAGATTCTCGTTGATGATCCGCGTGACGTTTCAGAGCGGCGAGACAACGTTTACCGACGCGCAGATTGCGGAATTTTCCTCGCGGATCGTCGCCACGCTGGAAACCAAATTGGGCGCCACGCTTCGCGCCAGCTAGGGGCGACGCAGACCGAAAGGGCGCCGCAAGCAGCGCCCCTACGAGTCAAACCAACCGTTGCGCCACTGGGCGGCGATGGCCGACAATGGCGGCAGCCCAGCGATCCAGGAAACGGGGAGCGCGAACGTGAAAATCGAAATTTACGATCAGGCGTACAACGTCAACGCGGATCAGAACGAAGAGTACCTACAGGAACTCGCGGCGTACGTGGACGGCAAGATGCGCGAGATCGCGTCGGCGACGCGGATGGTGGACTCGCTGAAAGTGGCCGTGCTCGCGTCCCTGAATATCGCGGACGAGCTGTTCACGCTGCGCGGACGCCAGCAGGAAATCGACGGCCCGCTGCGCAAGCGCGTGGAGAAGTGCGTCGCGCTGGTCGAAAAAGCCCTCGAACAATCGAACTGACGCGGCGGACCGGCGGTGCCTTTCGCGCAGCCGAACACCCCCTACCTCGCAGTACACTCGCGGGCGCAACCCATTGGACCGCGGGCACATCTGCTATATGATTGGAATTGGCATTTCCGTAAGCCTCGGTCAGGCATGCAAAATCGAAGGGCAACACGGTATCTGGCGGTCCCAGTAGCGCTCCTCGCGCTGCTGTTGATCGGCATGACGCTCGGAAGCGTGGTGTGGCATCACCACACCGGCTCGGCCGAAACGACCTGTCCGATCTGCCACCTGAGCCACCAGCCGATTGACCGGCCGACTGCGACAAATCACGCGCCGACATTTGCATTGGTAGCGCCGACGCCGGAACCGCGCGACTCAGGCCTGGCCCCGAGCCCCGCCGTTCGGCGCGTTCCCGCACGAGCTCCTCCCACCGCGTAAGACCTCGCTTGTCCCGTGCCGGTCGCGGCACATCTAATCCACATCCGTTTCGTCAATTGAGGTATTCATTTCGATGCGAATACGAAAATTGCATTTTGCGGTTTCAGTGATGGCAGTGTCGATTGCCGCCGGCAGTTCGCCCGCGAACGCGCAGGCGACTTCACCCACGCAGGGACCGGTGAAGATCACGCTCGACGACGCGATCCAGATGGCGCTGGCGCACAACCACACGCTGGCGGCCGCGCGCACCACGATCGATCAGAGCGAATCCCTGGAGACGACAGCGAACTTGCGTCCCAATCCCGTGCTGTTGGGAGACGCGCAGTTTCTGCCGCTCTTTCATCCGGACCAGGCGAGCGCGGATTACGTCAACAGCGCGGCGCAGTTCGATCTAGGGGTCAGCTACCTTTTCGAGCGCGGCAAGAAGCGGCAGCACCGGCTGGCCGCGGCGAAGGATCAAACCGCCGTAACGCGCTCGCAGGTGGCGGACAACGAGCGCGGCCTGGCGTTCCAGGTGGCCACGCTGTTCACGAACGCGCAGCTCGCGGAATCGGCGCTCGATCTGGCGCAGCAGAACCTGAAGAGTTTTCAGAATACGGTGGACATCAGCAAGGAGCGCTATCGTGCGGGCGACATCAGCGATGACAACTACCTGAAGATCAAGCTGCAGCTTCTTCAGTTCCAGAGCGACGCTTCGCAGGCGAAGCTCGCGCGCGTGCAGGCGCTTTCGGACCTGCGGCAATTGCTCGGCCGCGAATCCGTGCCGCTCGATTACGACGTGGCGGGCGCGTTCGATTACCAGCCGCTCAGCGCGAAGATGGAGGACCTGCAAGCCAAGGCTCTGGCGACGCGTCCCGACCTGCGCGCCGCGCAGCAGGGCGTGACCTCCGCGAACAGCCAGTACGAACTCGCGAAAGCGAACGGCAAGCGCGACGTGACGGCGCAGATCAGCTATACGCACACGGCGGCCGTGAGCACGGCTTCGCTCTTCGGCCAGATTCAGCTGCCGATTTTCGACCGCAATCAGGGCGAAATCGCCCGCACGCATTTTGCCATCACGCAGGCGCAGGAGCAGGAAAAGGCGGCGAACGACCAGGTGCTGACGGACGTGGAGGACGCGTACGAGGGCCTGCAGTCGAACGACCAGATCATTCAGCTCTACCGCTCCGGCTATCTCGACGAAGCGAAGCAGGACCGCGACATCAGCGAATACGCGTACAAGCGCGGCGCCGCGAGCCTGCTCGATTTTCTGGATGCCGAGCGGAGCTATCGCGCAACCGAGCTGGCGTACCGGCAGTCGCTCGCGGCGTACTTGCTGGCGCTCGAACAGCTCCGCGAAGCCGTGGGAACAAGGAACCTGCCATGAGCGCTCGACAATTCATGCACGGCAGCCGCACGCTCGCGATCACCGGGACACTTGTGTTCGCGGGCGTGTTCGCCTGCGTGCTCGCGGGATGCAGCTCGAACCGCAGCGCCAGCGAAATGACGTCGTATTCCTCGCAGGCCTCGAAGTCGGCGACGCCGCAACTCTTCACGATTCCGCAGGACCAGGTGTCGCACGTGCAGGTCGTCACGATCGCGCCGGCGAAAATCACGCGCACGCTGCGGCTGACGGGAGCGGTGGCCTACAACGCGTTCAAGACCACGCCGGTGATCACGCAAGTAGGCGGCCCGGTGAGCCGGATTCTGGTGGTGCCGGGCCAGCACGTGCGCCAGGGCGAGCCGATGCTGGAGGTATCGAGCCCCGATTATTCGCTGCAGCTTGCCACGTATACGAAGGCGCGCGAAACGTTTCGCGTAGCAGACAAGAACTACGACCGCGCGAAGGATCTCTACGAGCACAACGCCATTGCCGAGCGTGACCTGCTGCAGGCCGAATCGGACCGCAATCAGGCGCAGGCGGATCTGAACGCGTCCGAACAGGCGATGAAGATTCTCGGAATCAAGAATCCGGAGGATTTGGCGAAGGCACCGTCGTCGGCCCAGATTCCCGTGATCGCGCCGATGAGCGGCGAAGTGGTCGAGCGGCTGGTCGCACCGGGCCAGGTGATGCAGGCGGGCCAGACGCAGGCGTTCACGATTTCCGACATGAGCTCGGTATGGGTGCTGGCCAACGTCTATCAAGGCGATCTGGCGTACGTGAAGACGGGCGACGACGTGGTGGTACAGACGGATGCCTATCCGCAAAGCTTCCACGGGAAGATTTCGTATGTTTCGGCGGGGCTCGATCCGAACACGCGCACGCTGCAGGCGCGCATCGTGGTCGATAACCCAGGCGAAAAATTGAAACGCGACATGTATTGCACCGTCACGGTGACCGCCGGAGTGATTCAGAACGCGATCGGCGTGCCGGATGCAGCGGTTCTGCGCGACGACGAAAACCAGCCGTTCGTGTACGTGGCGACGGGGTCGAATCAGTTCGGCAGGCGAGCGGTCGAAATCGGCGAGAGCCAGAGCGGCCAGACGCGAATTCTAAAAGGCCTCTCCGTGGGAGAAAAAGTGGTGGGCGACGGCAGCCTGTTTCTCCAATTCGCGAATTCGTTCCAGCAATAGCCATGGCGCAAAACACAAATTCAGTGTCATTCCGAGTTCGCCTTAGCGGACGAGGAATCTCTCTTCGGCCTTACATTCGGCGAGCAGCTCACACGAAGAGAGATTCCTCGGACCGCAAAGAACGCGGCCCTCGGAATGACACAAAGTTAGCTGAAGCAAGATGATTCATCGAATCGTCCAATTCGCGCTGCGGCAGCGGCTTTTGATCCTGATACTCACGGCACTGGTGGCCGCCGGCGGAGGGGTCTCGTTCCAGCACATGCCCGTGGACGCCTACCCGGATCTTTCGTCGCCGAGGGTGGAAATCATCACGCAATGGCCGGGGCACGCGGCCGAGGAGGTCGAGCGGCTCGTCTCGCTGCCAACCGAAATCGAAATGAACGGCGTGCCGAAGATGACCGTGATGCGCTCGATTTCGCTTTACGGCCTGTCGCACGTGACCCTGACGTTCAACGAAGACACCGACAACTATTTTGCGCGGCAGCTGGTGTTTCAGCGCTTGAGCGAGGTCAGCTATCCCTCCGGCGTGACGCCGACGCTCTCGCCGCTCTCCAGCCCCTCGGGTCTCGTCTATCGCTACGTGATCCAAAGCCCGGACCGCTCGCCGCAGGAACTCAAGACCTTCGAAGACTGGGTGATCGCACGCGAATACAAGCAAGTGCCGGGCGTCGCGGACGATTCCGGATTCGGCGGCACGGTCATGCAATATCAGGTGCTGCTCGATCCGGCGCGGCTCTACGGCTATCACATCCCGCTCCCGCAGGTGATCCAGCAGCTTTCGGTGAACAACGCGAACACCGGCGGCGGATTCTATTCGCAGGGCGGCCAGTTCTATTACGTGCGCGGCATTGGGTTGCTGCGGGACACGAAGGACATCGGCAACGTAATCGTCGGTTCGCAGAACGGCGTGCCGGTGCGCGTCCGCGATATCGGCGAAGTGACCATCGGCAACGCGCCGCGGCTGGGCGAATTCGGCTTCAACAAGAGCGACGACTCGGTGGAAGGCGTCATCCTGATGCTCACCGGCGAGCAGACGCAGAATGTTTTGAAGGGCGTCGAGGCCAAGACCAAGGAGCTGAACGAAAGCATCCTGCCACCGGACGTGAAGGTGGTCCCGTTCTACGACCGTAGCGACCTGGTGCGCGTGACGACGGACACGGTGGAAAGCAACCTGCTGCGAGGAATGATCCTTGTCCTGATCGTGCTGATTTTCTTTCTGGTGAGCTTCCGTGCCGCGGTGGTCGTCGCGCTGACCATTCCGGTGGCGCTGCTTTTCTCGTTCATCTTCCTGCACGCGCGCGGCGTGGCCGCCAACCTGCTTTCGATCGGCGCGATTGATTTCGGAATCATCATTGATGGCACGCTGGTGATGGTCGAAAACATCTTCCGCGAGCTGGGCCTGCGCGAAGGGACGGACTACGACCTGCAAGAGGTGATCCTCGCGGCGGCGAAAGACGTGGACCGCCCGATCTTCTATTCCGTCGCCGTGATCATCGCCGCATACATCCCGATCTACGCGCTGACCGGACCTTCGGGAAAGCTCTTCCATCCGATGGCGGACACCATGTCCATCGCGCTGGTGGGCGCTCTGATCCTCACGCTGACGTTCGTGCCAGTAATGTGCGCGTACATGTTCCGCAAAGGCGTGCACGAGGCCGTGAACCGGCCGTTCGAGTGGATCCGCGGAAAATACGCGTCGCTGCTCGATCGTTGCCTCGATCATCCGAAGACCACCATCGCGACGGCGCTGGCGATTTTCGGCGCGACGCTCCTGCTGGTTCCATTTATCGGCGGCGAGTTCATGCCGCACCTCGATGAAGGCGCGCTGTGGGTGCGCGCGACGATGCCGTACACGATTTCCTACGAAGAAGCGGCCAAGTTCAGCCCGCAAGTCCGCAATATCCTGATGAAGTATCCGATGGTCACCGACGTGGGCTCCGAGCTGGGCCGCCCCGATGACGGCACCGACTCCACCGGCTTCTTCAACGACGAGTTCTATGTGGGCTTGAAACCCTACGGCGATTCGACCTGGAAGACGGGGCCGATCCACAACAAGGCCGAACTGACGGCCGATCTTCAGAAGAAACTCGATGCCTTCCCCGGCGTGATCTTCAATTTCACGCAGCCCGCCGAGGATGCCGTGGATGAAGCGCTCACGGGCTTGAAAAGCTCGCTGGCGGTGAAAATTTACGGCCCGGATTTGAACGTCCTGCAGGACAAGGCTCTCGAGATCAAGCGGCGGCTTTCGCGGGTTCCCGGCTTCAGCGACATCACGGTCGTGCGCGAGCTCGGGCAGCCGAGCCTGCTGATCGACGCGGACCGGGACAAAATCGCGCGCTATGGCATCAACGTCGCCGACGTCGAAGCCGTGGTGCAGGCGGCCGTGGGCGGGCAAGCGGCGACGCAGGTGATACAAGGCGAGAAATTGTTTGACCTCGTTGTGCGCATGAAACCGGAATTCCGCGAAAACGCGCAGGAGATCGGCAACCTGCTGGTCGGCGCGCCGGGTGGCCAGCAGATTCCGCTGCGCGAGCTGGCGGATATTCGCGAGGCGAGCGGGGCCTCGTTTATTTATCGCGAGAACAACTCGCGCTACATCGGCGTGCAGTACAGCATCGAGGGGCGCGATTTGCAGAGCGCCGTCACCGAGGGCCAGCGCGCCATCGCCGACGTTCAAAAATCGCTGCCGGCGGGCTACCGGATCCTGTGGGGCGGCGAGTACAGCGAATTGCTGGAAGCGAAGCACCAGATGGAGATTATCGGCCCGCTGGCGCTGCTGCTGATTTTCATGATTTTGTTCGCGCTCTACGGCAATTTTAAATTCCCGCTGGCAATCGCGCTCGGCGTGGTGATCACCGAACCGGTCGGCGCGCTGATCGCGCTGAAGCTGACGGGCACGCCGTTCAGCGTGTCGTCCGTGCTCGGGTTGCTCGCGCTGATGGGTGTGTCGGTGGAGACGGCGGTGATCCTGGTTTCGTTCATCAACAAGCTGCGGCAGGAGGGCAAGGACATTCGCACGGCGACGCGCGAGGCGGCGCTGATGCGGCTGCGCCCAATTATGATGACGGCGCTGGTCGCCTGCCTCGGCCTGTTGCCGGCCGCGCTTTCCACCGGCATCGGCTCGGACACCCAGAAGCCCTTCGCGATCGTAATTGTGGCGGGACTCATTTCGCGGCTGTGCATCGCGATCTTCGTGGATCCAGTGCTCTATCGTGCGGTCGCCCGCGACGGCGACGTGCTGCAGGTGTAATCCCGGCAGTATATTGGCGTTCGAGGATTGAGCTTGATCGAATTCTTCATGGCGAAGCGGATAACCAGGCGTCTGCTGGCAGGCGCGATCATCCTCGCGCTGGCACTGCTGGCCACGCACGCGGTCAGCCACTGGCACACCCATGCGTACGACGAGGATCATTGCCAAATCTGCCACGTCGGGCACGCCGCGATTCCTCAGCCGGCGGCGCAGGTCGCCGTACAGCTAGCCGCCCCAACAGCGAGGATCGCGCTCGCCGCAAATTTTGCACCCGATCTTGATTTTGCCGGCACCCCCAGCATCCCGCGAGCTCCTCCAGCTTAAGAGCGTTCTCCCTAATTAAGTAATCCTCTCCCAGCACGCGGCGCCTGTCGCGCGGCGCGTGCGGATTTCCACATTCATTCTTAGCCACAGCGCAGGGATGCGTTGCGGCCGCATTCATAGAGGGAGAAAAGTAATGAGATTCGTAAGCGCATTGCTTGGGATTCTAGTTGTCGTTCTATGCTTGCTCGGGGCTGGGCCGATGGCATTGGCCCAGAACGCGGGAAACTCAACGAGCGTCACGGGAACCGTTGCGGACCCAACGGGTGCGGTGATCCCGGGCGCGACCGTCACCATTCACAATCCGGTCAGCGGATTTGAGCGCACGACCGGGACAGACGCATCCGGCAATTTCAGCATCGCGAATGTCCCGTTCAACCCCTACCACATGATGGTGACGGCAACTGGGTTCGCTACCTACGCTCAGGACATCGACGTCCGGTCGTCCGTGCCGATCAACGTCAAGATCGGCCTTCAACTGGCCGGAGCGAGCAGCACGGTCACCGTGGAGGCCGCGGGCGATCTGCTCGAGACGGACTCGACTTTTCACACGGACGTGGACCGCGCGCTGTTCGACAAGCTTCCGCTTGAAAGCGCGTCGTCGTCGTTGAGTTCGCTTGTGACGCTCACATCGCCCGGAGTCGCAGCCGACTCGAACGGTCTGTTCCACGGCCTCGGCGACCACGCGGAGAATTCGTTCTCCGTCGACGGCCAGCCGATCACAGATCAACAAAGCAAAGTGTTTTCCAACCAGATCCCCATCGATGCTATTCAATCGATGGAGGTGATTTCAGGGGCACCGCCAGCCGAATACGGCGACAAGACGAGCCTGGTGATTGATGTCACCACGCGCTCAGGGCAGGGAGTCACGACGCCGCACGGCACGGTGACTGCCGACTACGGCTCGTTCGGCTCCGTCAACGGCGGTTTCAACCTCGCGTATGGCGGCCCGAAGTGGGGAAACTTTATTTCCGCCAGTGGCCTGGACAGCGGCCGGTTCCTCGACCCGCCGGAATTCCAAGTGATGCACGACAAGGGCAACCAGACCAACGTGTTCGATCGCGTGGACTTTCAGCTCGCTACCGCGGACTCGATTCACGTCAATCTGGGCTACACGCGTTCATGGTTCCAGACGCCCAATTCGTTTGACGGCCAGAATGCCACGCCATGGAACGGCGTGGTCGTTGATAACGGCGGCCTCGATCCCAACGGCAACGTCGTCGGCCCCACGGATCAGCGCTCGCAGATCGAGACCTACAACATCGCGCCCACATGGACGCGGTTGATCAATTCGTCCACGGTCTTTACCCTCGGCGCGTACGTGCGCCACGACCAATACAACTACTATCCCAGCGGAAATCCCTTTGCCGACCTCGGCCCTACCAATCTTCAGCAGGAGACGCTGGCCCAGGATCGAACGCTGACCAATGCGGGAGGCCGAGCGAGCATCTCCTACGTAAAGGGCATCCACAACATCAAGGCGGGAGTCACCTATCAACAGACATTCCTGACCGAAAACGACACGTTTGGAATCGTCGATCCGACATTCGTTCCATCCCTAGTGGATTCGGAAGGCGATCCCTGCCTGGTTGGCGGCATCGCCGAACCCGGCACGCCGTGTGCGGTGTTGCAGCCCATCGACCTGACGGAGGCGGGAGGACATCTGTTCACTTTTCACGGACACACGGATGTGAAGCAGCTCGCGTTGTTCGTCGAGGACACGATCACGAAAGGCAGCTGGTCGTTCAATCTCGGAATCCGGGGAGACATTTACAACGGCCTCACCATTGCCCGCGAGGCGCAGCCCCGCATCGGCATTGCCTACAACGTCAAACCCACCAGCACGGTGCTTCGCGTTTCCTACGCGCGGACTCTCGAGAGTCCTTTTAACGAGAACCTCGTGCTTTCCAGCTTAGGTTGCGGGAACCCGGTTGTCGGCAATCTCTTCTTCGCCGCGGGAGAAGGCTGCGCAACTTCATCCGGCGCATTCACTTCCAATCCCACTCCTCTCGCTCCGGGCTTCCGCAACGAATTCCACGCCGGGATTCAGCAGGCGTTCGGAAAATATCTGGTCGTTGATGGCGAGTACATCTGGAAGTACACGCACAACGCCTACGATTTCAGCATCCTGGGCGCGACGCCGGTCACGTTCCCAATCGAATGGCATAACTCCAAGATCCCGGGCTATGCCATACGCGCGAGCGTGCCGAACCTTCACGGATTTACGGCCGTCGTGGTGATGTCCAGCGTGGCCGCGCGATTCTTCACTCCGCAAATTGGCGGCGTGGGCGCGGTCCCGAGCGCCGTGGGTCCGTTCCGCATCGACCACGACGAAAAATTCAACGAGACAACCCACCTGCAATACCAGCCGTGGAAACGCGGCCCCTGGGTGGGTTGGAATTGGAGGTACGACAGCGGTCTGGTCGCTGGCCCCGTCCCATGCGCGGGAGGCAATTGCGCCAACGGGCCCGCCGGAACCAGCGGATTTGGTGCGGCGGACATCGTGGACGCGTCCATCCTCAGCCCGGACCAACAATTTCAGGCCGGGCTGTTCTGCGGCAGCGTACACGCAACTCCCACGACGCCGATCAGCCCCAACTCCACCTGCCTCGCGTCGCAATACGGATCAACGCTGATTCAGATTCCGGCTCCGGACAAGGAAGACGACGATAAGAACCCGCCGCGAATCCGGCCCCGCAATCTGTTCGATCTAGCGGTCGGTGACGACGATCTCTTCCACGGCGATCGTTTCAAATGGAGCGCCCGCGTGACGGTCATCAACATCACCAACAAATACGCCCTCTACAACTTTCTTTCAACGTTCAGCGGCACGCACTACGTGACGCCGCGTGCGGTGACGGGAGAAATCGGCTTGCACTTCTAGAAGACTCGCGTGAACGGTAAGGGCGGCTGATCGAGGCTGCCCTTACGGAACATCGTGAACGTGGCAGCATGAACCCCAGTTGATAGCCTTTATCAAATTGCTTCTTGACACGGTGTTTCAACTAAACTATCTTGCTTCTCTAGTTGATAAGGCTTGTCAACTAGAAAGGTGGCGTGATCTTGCTGCCCGGCCTGCACCGGTTTCTCCTGTGTATCCGCACTGCGGCTTGCGCGTCGCGCGTTCGAGCTCTTCTTCCCCTTCTGCTCTGCGTCGCCGTTACCGCGTTGTGGTTTCCCTCGCGAGCGGCCGCGCAGGAGACTCCCTACTTCGTCGCGTACTCGCACCACCTGGAGGAACCGGGCAATCTGGAGATTGAGACCTACTCGATCTACGGGACACAGAAGAGCGGCGGCGATTTCATCGCACCCTGGGTGGAACTCGAGTACGGAGTGACCGCCTGGTGGACCACGGAACTCTACATCGACTCGCAGCACACGTTTGGCGACAGCTCGGTCTTCACCGGGACGCGCTGGGAGAACCGCTTCCGGCCACTGATGCGCGAGCACTGGATCAACCCGGTCCTCTACGTGGAATTCGAAAACATCACGGACGCGGACAAGACGCTCAAGGAAGTCGTGGGCACGGACACCCAATTCGACGCGGCCGACCCGAACTCCGAAGCGAACCGCTCGCACGCGCACGAAATCGAGACCAAGCTGATCCTTTCGAGCGATTACAAGGGCTGGAATTTCTCCGAGAATTTCATCGGCGAAAAAAATCTAGGCCACGAACCCTGGGAGTTCGGCTACGCATTAGGTGTCATCCGGCCGCTGCATTTGGAAGCAACTCCGCGGCCCTGCAATTTCTGCCTCGAAAATATGATTCTTGGCGCCGAAATGTACGGCGGCCTAGGTACGGTGAAGGCCTTCACTTTGTCGGGCACGTCTCACTACGTCGCGCCGATCGCGGCTTGGCAATTGCCCAATGGCGTCACGTTTTCCATTTCTCCCGGCTTCGGCCTGAACGACAACAGCCACCGCTTCCTGCTGCGCTGGGGAATGGCCTACGAAATCGGCGGTTTCGGACGCAAGGTGAGGAGCCTATTTAGATGAGGCGCTTGCTGATTCCCACCGCGCTCCTTTTTGCGTCGGTCGCGGCTGTTGCTGCCGTTGGTCACGATCGGGATCTGGATAGCCGCGGAGTATTCCAGGTGATTGCCAAGGCTCCTGCAAAATCGCGCGACCAGAAAAATCCTTACGAGGGCCAGTCCAACGCGGTTGCCGCCGGTGAAAAGCTTTTCCGCCAGCACTGCGCGGAATGCCACGGCGAGGACGCTCTCGGCCGCGGTCGCGCCGCGAACTTGCGCGCGTCCGGCGTGCAGAACGCCACACCCGGCGAGCTCGCCTGGTTTCTCCGCAACGGCAACCTAATTCACGGAATGCCGCCCTGGGCCGGGATCCCCGAGCAGCGCCGCTGGCAGATAATCACCTACCTCAAATCGTTGCGCTAGAGGGCGTTCGTACGCCGCGCGCCAGCTCGGCGCCGCGGGCACAATCATGTTCCCCATTCCGGACCGGGAACTCGCCCCGCGTGACTCGCCGCTCCCCAAAAGGTGGCGCGGAAGATTCCTGCTACAATATTCCGCGGAGATGGCCTGCGAAGCAGGTGACGTTGCGAAAGCCTTTTGAACCAATGCTGGATCCCAGGGAGTCTGCGTCGTCCCGCCCTTGTGCATCCCGGGTTACACCGGGGAGCCTTAAAGCGGGCGCTGGACACCCACCTATTCAAGGGGTTCAGGGCCTAGCAGCGCACGGCCGAGTGGACCGCTCCGCAGAATGACACTTCGTCGCGTGATTGTCGGTGGGGTTATGTAGCTCAGGCGTTCCCAACGGCTTTGGTCGGGAAGGCCTGAGGCTTTTCGGTCCGTTCTTGACTTAGCAGGAAGCCGTTTCTGGAAAAGGCGTAATTTCTGCCGGAAGAAAGGTTCTGATCTGAAAATCCTATTCATCGGTGACATCGTTGGCTCGCCCGGCCGCAAGATCGTTCACGACCGGCTCGCGGACATCCTCGCGCAGCGCGAAATTGATCTGTGCATCATCAATTGTGAAAATGCCGCGTCCGGCTTCGGCGTCACGCCGCGCATCGCCGAGGATTTGTTCGCCGCGGGCGCCGATGTCCTCACCAGCGGAAATCACATTTGGAAGCGGAGGGAAATCATTGACTATTTTCCGACGCAACCTCGCCTTCTGCGCCCAGCGAATTTCCCCGCCGCTTCGCCCGGGACCGGGCTTTACGTTGGTCACGCAAAGAACGGCATAGCCTACGCCGTGCTGGATTTGCAGGGACGCACATTCATGACTCCTATTGACGATCCCTTCCTCGCGGCTACGCGCGAGCTCGACAAAATTCCGCCGGACGTGAAAGTGATCGTCGTGGACATTCATGCCGAAGCCACATCGGAAAAGGTCGCTATGGGCTGGTATCTGGACGGCAAAGTTTCCGCGGTGCTCGGCACCCACACCCATGTCCCTACCGCCGACTTTCGCGTGCTTCCCGCCGGAACGGCCTACATCACCGACGTGGGCATGACCGGCCCGCACGATTCCGTGATCGGGATGGAAAAGCAGGGCATCCTTGAACACTTTTTCGATAACACCATGCCCTCGCGGTTCGTGGTCGCCGAAGGTGACATCCAGATGAACTCCGTGCTCATTGACGTCGACGAATCCACTGGCCGCGCGCGCTCGATCGACCGCCTTAACTTCCGCCTCGATTAATCGGCGGCTTGGCAAAAGCCTGTGCGCTCGGCCAGGTTCCGCGCAAGCAACGCTCCCGCGGACCGTCGCATCTCTTGCCACTGGCAGCAGATAAAATCACCCAGCTCATGTTTCGTCGCTTACAAATCGGCGTGTGTCTCGCAATCCTGGTTGCCGTGACCGCCGGATGGAATTTTTCGCGCGCCGCCGCGCCTGCCACAAGTCAGGATCAGGAATTTTCCCGCGAGCTTCTCTCTCGCGCGCGCGTCTTCCCCGAAATCGGCGCGGGCGTGGCGGCGATCAAGAGCGATTCCGCAGGGCGTTACTACGTGCTCGCCGCGCCGGCAAAAGTAATTGGGATCTATCAGGCCGACGGAAAGCGCATCGGCCAGATTCCCAACGCGAACTCGCGCGGCGCAAAGATCGTCTACGCGCAGGACATTGACGTGGACTCCAAAGGCCGCCTCTTCGTCGCGGATCGCGGCGCAAATTCCGTGAAAATTTTCGAGCCTGATGGTTCGCTCGAGGCCACGATTCCTTTCGCAGCACCCATGTCAATCGTCGCCCTCTCGGGAGGAGAATTCGCGGTTGCGGGGCTGCGGTCCGCGCAACTGGTCAGCATTTTCGACGTGCAGGCAAAGCTGGCGCGGAGTTTCGGCGAAGTTCCAGGTGATGCTACGGGCGCGCGGCGGAACCAGTCGCTCAGTCCAGGCCGCATTTATGGCGACACAGCCGGGCATATCTACTTTGTCTTCAGCGATTTGCAGGACCTGACCCTCCGGCGGTACGACCGCTTCGGCTATGCTTCTTACGAGGCTTCGCTGCCGTCGTCCGAGTTCACGCCCCAGGCCGAGGCCAAGCGCTGGACGAAGATCACGATCGAACAGGGCGCCACGCCCGCATCCATGAAGCCCGCCATCCGCGCGCTTGGCGCCGATCCGGTAACGCAGGAAATCTGGGTTGCGATCGGCGACGAGCTTGTGCATTTCGACAAGGATGGCAACCGCCGCGCCGCGTATCGCACCTCCACAGCAGACGGCGTGCGCATCGAGGCCAGCGCGATTCTCGTCGAGCACGATCGCATACTGATCGCCGCCGACACGCTTGGAATTTTCGAGTTTGCCCTGCCCGAAAGACAACTGCCTGCCGCGTCGCAAGAATGACCGCGGCGCTGCTTGTTGAAATGACGCCTGTGGAAAATCGCGCGGAGTTTTTCTTTATCAATTGCGCTGATCAGCCCCATTCGATGCGATGTAAACATGATTTATTAGAAAATTCTCATGCACATTCGCGCTGTGGAAAAACTGTGAATCATATGTGGAGCGTGTGACACTTCTTCGTTAAATTTTCTCTTGCTCATCGCGCCGCGTTTAGGCAGAATCCCCGCTCGCCTATCTGACACAATTGCAATCCGACGCCAGCACGCAAGCAATGTCGCACGTACCGGGCGTGGTTCTGCGGCATTGAGCCTGAAAGGCTGCATCATCAAGTGCCTCTCTCGCAGGGAGAGAGGGTTTCCACAGCATTTCCACCGATGTGGAAATTGCGCAGGGGCCGATTTTCTAGATGAATCTCTGGGACAAAATACTTCAGCACGCTGAGCGGCGCGTAAATCCCCATAGTTATGCCACCTGGTTCCGTCCCACGCGACAGGAGCGGGCCGACGATCACCGGTTGGTGATTCGCGTACCCACGCGCCTGTTCTGCAAGCGGCTGACGGAAACCTACGGCGAGCTCTTGCAAGCGGTGCTCGCGGAAATCGGCCGGCCGGGGCTGGCGCTCGAATTCAATTGCGTCGAAGCGGAGTCCGCCGCGGCGAATCCGGTGGTGTCCCCGCAGGCGAAACTCGATTTCGACTCGTCGAATAACCAGCTCAACCCGCGCTACACATTCGACAAGTTCATCGTGGGCTCCTCGAATCAGTTTGCGCACGCCGCGGCCGTCGCGGTGGCCGAGCAGCCCTCAAAATCCTACAACCCGCTTTTCCTCTACGGGGGTGTGGGACTGGGCAAGACGCACCTGATGCAGGCGATCGGCCACACGTTGAAGCGCCGCAACCCGTCGCTGCGCCTCACCTACATCAGCGCGGAGAAATTCACCAACGAGGTAATCGCCTCGATCCGCTTCGAGCGCATGCCCGCCTTCCGCGACCGCTTCCGCAACATGGACGTCCTAATGGTGGACGACATTCAGTTCATCGCGCGCGCCGAGCGGACCCAGGAAGAATTTTTTCACACGTTCAACGCGCTCTATGACCAGCAGAAACAGATCGTGATTTCATCCGATTGCCCGCCCAAGGAAATCTCCTCCATCGAGGAGCGCTTGCGCTCGCGATTTGAATGGGGATTGATCGCCGATATCCAGATGCCCGATCTGGAAACGAAAATCGCCATTCTCCAGAAACAGGCCGATAACGAGCGCGTGCACATTCCGGACGACGTAGCCGAATATATCGCGCGGGCCATCAAGTCGAATATCCGCGAGCTGGAAGGCGCCCTGATCCGCCTGATGGCATACGCGTCGCTCACCGGCGCGCAGATCAACCTGCCGACCGCGCAGCAGGTGCTTAAGAACATCATCGAGACGCAGGAAAAGAAAGTCACCATCGAGCAGATCCAGAAGGCCGTCGGCGAGGTTTTCGGCCTGCGCGCGCAGGATCTGAAAATCCGCAGCAACTCCAAGGTGATCGCCTACCCGCGCCAAGTCGCCATGTTTCTCGTCAAGCAGCTCACGTCCGCGTCGCTTCCGGAGATTGGCAAACAGTTCGGAGGCAAGCACCATACGACCGTCCTGCACTCGATTAACAAGATCGAGACCCTGCGCCAGGTGGACAAAGATTTGAACAAGACGATCAACAGGCTACTGGATTCATTCGGCTAGACGACTTGGTGGAAGCACGAGGTCCCCGGTGGAAGCGTGGGCCTTCAGGCCTACGAAAAGCACGGGGCGTTAACCGGCCTTTCAGGCCTGGGTTTCTTGCGGACGCAAAAAGCTGGAATGAATGTGTGTATATGCTGTGGACCGATTGTGCAAAACGAGTAGGCTCCAGAAATGGTCTTTAGCTGAGACGGCTTTTGCACCAAGGCGCTGGGTTTCCCACAGTACTCTTAGTACCGTAAGCCCGGCGCTGGATACGAGTTAGGCCGCATATTAGGAAATCCACAGATGCGGCGGTGACGACGGTTTCTTATCTTTATACAAATTAAGAAAAGAAGTACAGTAGCCGTGCCGCGACGATGAGCCCAGAAACTAGCGCAAGGACTGCACAAGAGATGGAATTCAGCGTAAAGAAATTCGATCTACTCGAAGAGCTTTTGTTGACGCAAGGCGTCGTTGAACGTAAGACGACGATTCCGATTTTGTCGAATCTTTTGTGCGAGGCAAAAGGCAACAGCCTCACGATTACGGCCACCGATCTGGAGTTGAGCATTCGCACATCGTGCGAGGCGAAGGTCAAAAAAGAAGGCGCGGGCACGATCCCGGCTAAGAAGCTTCTCGAGTTGGTGCGATTGCTCCCGGATGAAGAGATTCGCTTCAAGCTGCTGGAAAATCACTACGTCCAGATCACCTGCGATCGCAAGAGCTACAAAATGGTGGGAATGTCGAAAGACAATTTCCCAGCGCTGCCGGATTTTCCGCATGCTCTCGTAAAGATTCCCAGTGAAGCTGCTCGCCAGCGTGATCGCGAAGACCACATTTGCGATTTCGCTTGAAGAGTCACGGTACACGCTGAATGGCGCGCTGCTTGTGGTGAAGCCGACTTCGCTCACGATGGTCGCGACCGACGGCCACCGCCTGGCCATGGTCGAGACGGATCACAAATTCGACGGGCTTCCCACCGAGACCCGCGTGCTCATTCCCAAGAAAGCGATGAACGAAGTGCAGCGCCTGGCCGCTGAATCGGGCGACGACGCGGTCGTGGAATTCGGGCAGGACGAGAGCCACCTTTTCTTCCAGTTTGGCGGCCGTCTGCTCACTTGCCGCAAGCTCACCGGCCAATTCCCGAATTACGAAGCGGTCCTGCCACGCGACGTGAATAAAACGGTCACCATTGAGCGCGGCGAGCTCCAGGACGCGCTCCGCCGCGTTTCGCAGCTTGCCGATCAGCGCTCTCACGCCGTGAAGTTCATGCTCGCCAAGGAAGGCCTGGAAATTTCCGCGTCGAGCCCCGAATATGGCGAGGCAAAAGAAGCCATCGAAAAAGAATACAAGGGCGACCCGATCGCCATCGGCTTCAACGCGCAATATCTGTCTGGACTTCCTCGCCGCCGCCGCGGATGGCCCCATCAGCTTCGAGCTGAAGGACGAACAGTCCGCCGGCCAGCTCCGCCCTCTCGGCGACGAATCCACCCGCTACCGCTACGTCGTCATGCCCATGCGCATCTGACCGGCGCGCGCGAAAAAACGTCAATTCCCGCAGGATTTCCCTTGTTGTCCAGGCAATCGGATCGGCATTTTCGCGCGTGCGGAAAACTCTGAAAATCTCCGCCTGTCCGCACCGTTGAATGCGCCGTAAACCATTGAAAGTACATGTGATAAATTACTTACTCAAACTGAGAATCGCCTTGTGAATTCCCGCCGCATCCGGTAAAATTTCGGTGTTCGAGATTCCTTCTGAACGGCAGTTTGTTCGCAGCAAACTTGTGCCGCGCCGAGCCCGCCAGAGCCAGAACTGGCGCCAGAATTAGCGGCTGAAAACGGCGGGGCAGCAAGCGATCGACTCCCTTTCCGCGGGGAGAAAAAAGGCTTCGCCGCGTCCGCCCGAAATTTTCGGAATCGGACGGGATGGAGCCCGGAAAAACCCTTCGAGTCCCAACTCGAGCGCGATGCGCTCTTGTGAAATGGGGCCAATGGGCAAGGTTAGTGTCGGGCACAATCCGCGCGACCGCCTTCCCTAGCACGACTCGAGAATCACAGCATCGCTGAGCATCGCTCGCCATCTGAGGGGAGACGCACGATTCATGGCTGACAAAGACACCCCGGCCGCCAAGGTCGCCGGGCACAAATACGACGCGACCTCGATCAAAGTTCTCGGCGGCATCGAAGCCGTCCGCAAACGCCCCGCGATGTACATCGGCTCCACCGGAGAAATGGGCCTGCACCATCTCGTCTGGGAAGTCGCCGACAATTCCGTGGACGAAGCGATGGCCGGCTACTGCGACGAAATCAACGTGCTCGTGCACGACGACAACAGCGTCACCGTGATCGACAACGGCCGCGGCATCCCCGTGGACATGCACGCGACGGAAAAAAAGCCCGCCGCCGAAGTTGTGATGACCGTGCTGCACGCCGGCGGGAAATTCGATAGCGACACCTACAAAGTTTCCGGCGGCCTGCACGGCGTCGGCGTCTCCGTCGTCAACGCGCTCTCCGACTGGCTCGATCTCGAAATCTGGCGCGACGGCGAAGTCTGGGAGCAGTCCTACGAAAAGGGCGTCCCCACGTCGAAGCTGAAAGCTTCCGGCAAAACGAAAAAAACCGGCACGAAAATCACCTTTCACGCCGACCCTTCGATCTTCACCACGCTCGCCTATAGCTACGACACGCTTTCGCAGCGCCTGCGCGAGCTGGCCTTCCTGAACAAGGGCCTGAAAATCACTCTCGAGGACGAGCGCTCGAACAAGAAAACCGAATTTCGCTTCACCGGCGGCATCGCCGAATTCGTCAAGTTCCTGAATCGCGGCAAGGGCGTGCTCCACGATTCGCCGATCTACATGGAGGGCAAGCGCGAGCAGGTGGACATGGAACTCGCGCTGCAATACAACGACAGCTACGCCGAAAATATTTTCGCCTTCGCGAACACCATCAACACGGTGGACGGCGGCACGCATCTTTCCGGCTTCCGCTCCGCGCTTACCCGCACGATCAACTACTACGCGAATTCCTTCGGCATGCTCAAGGAACAGAAGGACGAAGTCACCATCAATGGCGACGACGTGCGCGAAGGACTGGTCGCCGTCGTCTCCGTGAAGCTCCCGCAGCCCCAGTTCGAGGGCCAGACCAAAGGCAAGCTCAATAGCGATATCAAGGGCCTCGTCGAATCGCTCGTCAACGAAAAGCTCGGCGAATATTTCGACAAGCATTCCTCCATCGCCCGGAAAATCATCGGCAAGTGCATTGACGCCGCGCGCGCGCGCGAAGCCGCCCGCAAGGCGCGCGAGTTGACGCGCCGCAAATCCGCGCTCGATTCCAGCGGCCTGCCCGGAAAACTCGCCGATTGCCAGGAACGCGATCCCGCGCGCTGCGAGCTATTTATCGTTGAGGGAGAATCCGCCGGCGGTTCGGCCAAGGGCGGGCGCGACCGCCGCTACCAGGCCATCCTGCCGCTCAAGGGCAAAATCCTCAACGTCGAAAAGGCCCGCTACGACAAGATGCTGGGCCACGAGGAAATTCGCTGCATCATCACCGCGCTCGGCACCGGCATCGGCAAGGACGATTTCGACGCCGGCAAGCTCCGCTATCACAAAGTCATCCTCATGACCGACGCGGACGTGGACGGCAGCCACATCCGCACGCTCCTGCTCACGTTTTTCTTCCGGCACATGCGCGCGCTGATTGAAAAGGAGCATATCTACATCGCCCAGCCGCCGCTCTATCGCGTCAAGCGCGGCAAGATGGACCGCTACATCCGCGACGAGCGCGAATTTTCGCGCGAGCTAATGAAGCGCGCCACCGAAGAGCACGTCGTCAAGGGCAAGACCGGGAAGCCGCTCGAGGGCGGCGACCTCACCCAGTTCCTGCTCAACGTCCAGGAGCTGGAGCAAGTTTCCGCGAAGCTCGGCCGCCGTCTGCGCGATCCGAAGCTCGTCGAGCTGCTCGCCGAAAGCGAGCTCGACAAGAAAACCGATTTCGCCGACAAGAAGAAGCTGCAGGAGCTCGTGAAAGCGATCGAAAAGGCCAAGCTCAATCTCGAAGCCAAGCTCGCCTACGACGAAGAGCACAGCCTGCACGAGTTGGTCCTGACGAATGGCGGGGAGCGCCGCGTCAACTGGGCCCTGGCCTCCACGGCCGATTACAAGCGTCTGCGCACGCTGCATCAGGCCATCGGCGATAGCGACAAGCCGCCCTTCACCATCACGCACAATGGCGACAAGGTGACGAAGGAAGATTCCGTCGGCGTCCTGAACTACGTCCTCGAAGACGCGAAGAAAGATTTCACCATCACGCGCTTCAAGGGCCTCGGCGAAATGAATCCCGAGCAGCTCTGGGCCACCACCATGAACGCCGAGACGCGCACGCTGCTGAAGGTACGCCTGGAAGACGCCGTCGCCGCCGAAACAATTTTCTCGACGCTCATGGGCGAAAACGTCGAGGAGCGCCGCAAATTCATCGAGGAAAACGCCCTCGAAGTCGTCAACCTCGATATTTAGTGAGCGGCGAGATGGTTTTGTAGCGGCCGCCTTTTAGGCGGGCGCATTTGCTTTTCGTCAGGGCACGGCTAAAGCCGCGACCTACAAACCGTTGCGCATGAATTGGGGAGCTTCGGTATGCCAAGTCAACTCGCGCACTTCGCCATCCACGCCGACGATCTCGACCGCGCCCGCAAATTTTACGGCGCAATCTTCGGCTGGAATTTCCAAGGCTACGGCGGCCCGATGACCGATTTTTGCCAGATCACGGATGCTCCGGCGACTTGCTCGCGCCGCTCGGCGCCATCCAGGCGCGCAAATTCAATTCCGCGCCGCAGCCCATGATCGGCTTTGAATGCTCGATCTACGTGGACGATGTGGACGCCACCGCCCGCGCGATCGAAGCGAACGGCGGCAAGATCGTCATGCCCAAGACCGCGATTCCCGGCGTCTGCTGGATCGTCAAATTTCTCGACACGGAAGGGAACCTGGCCTGCGCCGTGAAATACGACCCGGCCGCGAAATAGCGCGAGGTCTCAGACTGTTTACCCAACACCCCGCGATGACCGAGCACGCTGTTGATAGGGGTGGGTCGAAGTCCAGGTTTGAGCCGCGGAGCGGCGACCGTAATTAGCCCGGCACGGAGCGCAGCGCAGTGCCGGGAACGGGAAGAGAGAAGATAGCCGCGAGTCCCGGAGGGACGATTGAGCCCTATCTCTCGAAATGAAAAAGTCCACAGGCGCAGATTGTTTTTTTCTGCCCTGGAGTTGTTAGCCTAGACGCGATGCGAAGTTTGATCGAACACGGACGAAACAACAGGCGACCGACGCCGGCCGCGATTCTCCGCCCGGACGGCACCGATTTGCGCGGATTTACCCGTCACAGGGTGCCGAGTAAAGCTCCGCTTAAGTCGTTGAAAACAAACGATCGGCATCCCAACGAAGTGTCACAACTTTTCAAGGAGCCCGGAGCGCGATTCATACGCGATGCCGGGACACGAGCTGCGAATTTCGAGTCACGAAAGGTTCTAAATGGCTGACGATCCAAATCAGCACCAGATCCTGACTCCGGTTGATATCGAATCGGAGATGAAGAAATCGTACCTCGATTACGCCATGAGCGTGATCATCGGGCGCGCCCTGCCCGACGTGCGCGACGGCCTCAAGCCCGTCCACCGCCGCATTCTCTTCGGCATGTACGAGCTGGGCCTCACCTCCACGAAGGCCTACCGCAAGTGCGCGAAGATCGTCGGCGAAGTCCTCGGCAAATTCCATCCGCACGGCGATTCGCCCGTGTACGACGCGCTCGTGCGCATGGCGCAGGATTTCAACATGCGCTATCCGCTCGTGGACGGCCAGGGAAACTTCGGCTCGGTGGACGGCGACCCGCCCGCGGCGATGCGCTACACCGAAGCGCGCCTTTCGAAAATTGCCGAGGAAATGCTCGCCGACATCGAAAAGGAAACCGTCGATTTCACACCCAATTTCGATGAGAGCGAACACGAGCCCGTCGTTCTCCCCACGCGGATTCCCAACCTGCTGGTCAACGGTTCGACCGGCATCGCCGTCGGCATGGCGACGAATATCCCGCCGCACAATCTGAAGGAAATTGTGGAAGCCGCGATCCTGCTGATCGAAGAGCCCGACGCAAATCTGAAAAAAGTGATGAAGCTCGTCCCCGGCCCGGATTTCCCGACCGGCGGCTACATCTACGGCCGCCAGGGAATCGAGCAGGCCTACACGACCGGCCGCGGATCGTTCCAGGTGCGCGCCAAAGCCGCCATCGAGCAGCGCGGCAAGGACCGCCAGGACATCGTCGTCACCGAGTTGCCCTATCAGGTCAATAAGGCGCGGCTGATCGAGCACATCGCCGAGCTGATCCAGAACAAGAAGATCGAAGGCATCTCCGACATTCGCGACGAAAGCGATCGCGACGGCATGC
Source organism: uncultured Acidobacteriota bacterium (assembly GCA_963752925.1). Classification (GTDB taxonomy): domain Bacteria; phylum Acidobacteriota; class Terriglobia; order Acidiferrales; family UBA7541; genus Palsa-295. The sequence goes on from CAVVZY010000003.1 coordinate 266,226, forward strand.
GCATCGTGATCGAAATCAAGCGCGACGAAGAGCCGCAGATCATCCTCGCGCACCTCTTCAAGCAGACGCAGATGCAGGAATCGTTCGGCATGATCCTGCTGGCCATCGTCGCCGGGCAGCCGCGCGAGCTGGGCCTGCTCGAATTGCTGCGCCTGTTCATCGAGCACCGCGTGGACGTGGTCCGCCGGCGCACAGAGTACGAGCTGCGCAAGGCCCAGGAGCGCGAGCACATCCTGCTCGGCTACCACATCGCCCTCGACAACATTGACGACGTGATCAAAATCATTCGCGGATCGGCCAGCCGCGCCAACGCCCGTGAGAATTTGCACGAATTTTTCGAGAACAAATCCGTGCGCGTCATGGTGGGCAGCCGCGAAACCACGATGAAGGGCATGAAGCTCGACGCCAAGAAATACGGAATCACGGCCATCAGCTCCGGCGAAGGGCTCGGCCTCAGCTACATCCAGATTGACGCCATCCTCGAACTGCAATTGCACCGCCTGACGCAGCTTTCCGTGGACGAAATCCTCAAGGAACTCGCCCAGATCCGCGAGCGCATCGCAGAGCTGCAATCCATCCTCGCGAGCGAGAAAAAACTGAAAGCCGTCATCATTGCCGAGCTGCGCGAAGTCCTGAAGTCCTATGGCGACGAGCGCCGCACGCAGATCGTGGACCGCGTCGAGGAGATCAAGCTCGAAGACCTGATCAAGGACGAAGAGATGGCCATCACGGTCAGCCACGCGGGCTACGTGAAGCGCACATCGGTCGACACCTACCGCCATCAGTCGCGTGGCGGCAAGGGCCGCATCGGCGCCAAAACCCGCGAGGACGATTTCGTCGAGCACTTCTTCACTGCCTCGGCGCACAGCTACATTCTGCTGTTCACCTCGAAGGGCCGCGTCTACTGGCTGAAGGTTTACGAAATTCCCGAAGCCGCCGCGGCCACCCGCGGAAAGGCGCTCGCCAATCTCGTGCGCTTCCAGGAGGGCGAGACCCTTACGGCCGTGGTCCCCACGCGCAATTTGGAGGAGACCGGCCGCTACGTCTTGCTCGCCACCAAAGACGGCACGGTGAAGAAGACCGAGCTCGCCGAATTCTCGAATCCGCGTCCGTCCGGAATCATCGCCATCAATCTCGATGCGAGCAACGAGCTGATTGGCGCGAAGCTCACCGACGGCAAGCAGATGGTTTTCCTCGCCAGCCACGATGGCCAGGCCATCCTGTTCCGCGAGACCGAAGTCCGCGCCATGGGGCGCGCCGCCGGCGGCGTCAACGGCATGGATCTCGCGAAGGGCGATTTCGTCGTCTCCATGGACGTCGCGCAGGTGGACTTCGGAATCATCCAGAAGGAATACAAAACCGAGTCGCAGGACCTCGACGAGCTCGAAAGCGATCAGATCCGCGAATCGCTTACGTCGCTGATGCTCACCGTCGCCGAAAAGGGCTATGGCAAGCGCACCCCGCTCGCGGAATATCGCGTCACCTCGCGCGGCGGCAAAGGCGTCATCAACCTGAAATCCACCGACCGCAACGGCCCGGTCGTCGCCGCGTTGCAAGTCCGCGAAGACTCCGACGTCATGATCATCACCGGCCACGGCAAAGTAATCCGCGTGCACTCCGGCGAAATCCGCGAAGCCGGCCGCTCGACCCAGGGCGTCCGCCTGCTGCGCCTGGATGAGGGCGACCGCATCGCCGCTGCCGCCGCCATCCTCGAAGAAGAACCCGAAGCCTCGGAGCCGGAAAAGAAATAGCCCATGAAAAATATCACCTCATTGCAGGGACCGGTGGAAGTGGTGGATGGAAAGCTGATGCTGCGAATTCCATTGGCCGCCGGAGGCAGCCACCTGGTTGAGGCTGCGCGCGGGATTGGGGAAGTCGACGGGGAAAGCCTAAACGTCACCATTCCCGATTGGCTGGCTGAAAAACTCGGAATCCAGGCAGGCAATCAGGTTAGCGTAAGTAACCGGGACGGTAAGCTCAACATCCAGCCAGTGAATCACAAGGCGGAACTTGCCGATTTGTTGCGGGAGAAATCGATCAAGCGCGGCGACTTCACGCTGGCCTCCGGCAAGAAGAGCAATTACTACCTCGATTGCCGGCTGACGACGCTCGATCCGGAAGGCGCGCGGCTCACCGGCTACTGCGTGCTCGAGCTGCTCGACGAAATGGGCGTGAAGCCGGACGCCATCGGCGGGCTCAGCATGGGCGCCGATCCCGTGGTGTCCGCGGCAATTGTGGTGAGCGCGATCGAGAAGCGGCCCGTGCAAGGTTTTCTAGTTCGCAAGGAAGCGAAGGGCCACGGCCGCAAGAAGCAGATCGAAGGAATGGAAGAAACGCGCGGCAAACGCGTCGCGATTGTCGACGACGTCTGCACCACCGGCGGCTCGACGCAGGAAGCCATCGAGGCCGCCGAGCGCGAGGGCTGCGAAGTGGTCGCCGTGATCAGCCTGGTCGACCGCGAAGAGGGCGGCTCGGAAATGCTGCGCGCGAAATACAACTACCGCTCGATCTTCACCGCGAAAGAACTTCTCGCGGACGACAAGAAGCCCGCCGGAACCGCTCGCACCGCTTCGTAACCTTTCGCGCACGATCCTTCGGTCGCGCGAACTGTACTGGGGTCCAGTCCTATACCTCGACTCCGGACACAGTCCTTTACCCTGTACCTCATTGAATTTTTGATGTCCCAGCGAGCGAGGACCATTGCACGATCGAACGCGGGCACGCGATCTCGGCGCGTCGCCGCCGGAGCGCCGGGCTAGAATGCTTGCTGCACAACTTGCGAGGGGGAATCATGAAGCGTTTTGGTCACCTGCCGATGTCAAAACTGGCGTATCAGGATCCAGGTTTTATGGAGAGCCTTCCGGCGAGGCCGCTGCGGATTCTGGCGGAGTACATTGACCCGATCAACCGGCTCCGGCGGGCGAACGTTGGCGACACGATCGTGATGTTCGGTTCGGCGCGCATTCAGCCGCGCGAACGCGCGCTCGCGCAACTGAAGAAACTTCGGCACGCCGCGCGCGGCCGCCGGTCGGGCGCGTGGCGCATAAAACTCAGCGCCGCGAAATCCATCGTGGGGATGTCGCGCTATTACGAAGAGGCGCGCGAGCTTTCGCGCCGGATCACGTCCTGGAGCATGACGCTTGGGTCGCAGCCGAAGCGCTTCGTCGTATGCTCGGGCGGCGGACCCGGAATCATGGAAGCGGCGAACCGGGGAGCGGCGGAAGCGGGAGGGTCCTCCGTGGGCCTGAGCATTCAATTGCCGCACGAGCAGCGGCCAAATCCATATATCACGCCGGAACTGAATTTCTGTTTCCACTATTTCTTCATGCGCAAGCTATGGTTCGCGCAGATGGCCAAGGCGCTGATCGTTTTCCCCGGAGGCTTCGGGACGATGGACGAACTCTGGGAAGTGCTCACGCTGATGCAGACGAAAAAAATGTCGTCGCACCATCTGATTCTCATCTACGGGCGAAAATACTGGCACAAGGTGATCGATTGGCGGCACATGATCCACACCGGAACCGTCAGCGAGCGCGAGTACAAAATGCTACAGTTTGCCGATACGGTGGAGGAAGCCTTCGAGCGCGTCCGCAGCCAGATGGAGGAGCACCATCTGGACCTCGACGTGGATTCGATTGGCGGCTTGTCCGCCGGAGCCCATCGGACTGCGTAATTCGCGCATTTGCTGACGCCGAGGATCGGGCGAGGCAAGCCTCACCCGAATACAGCGGCGGCAAGCCGCCGCACTCCACATGGGGCCTGCCTCACCGTGGTTAGTTCTTGGAGATTTCCGCGTCCGCCAGAAACACGGCGTTGAAGCGGCGCTGTTCGTCCCGGTCGTGAAGCAGGACCACGGGCGAAACCCGCAGCGAACGCTTGCAACCAGCGCACCGGCTCATCTCACCTTGTAGATCCTGGACGAACCCGTCGGTGAAGTGATATTCGGACCGCGGCCGACGGGCATCCTTTGCGCCGTGCGTCCCGCAGTGCGGACACGTATACTCGACCCGGTCTTCGAGCGGGTCGCGGTGCAGCGCGGCCCAGCCCGTGAAGCGAACGCCCACTGTCTCAGTAGAAGAACCTCTCATAATGACCCCTTTATGACCCCTAATTGGGGCGCCTGCAAAGGCTTAGACGCACAAACCCCGCCGGAATGATGCACCGTTTTCGAACACCACATAACCCATTTATAGACAGGGCCTTACGAAGTGCCGAGAGTGGTAATCCACCACGCTTGGGAACCTGCTCGCGGCTGTGGTGTCTATGCGATGTAGAGATCGCGCGAACTCCATAGGCTAACCAAACGCGGCCGTGCTTCGCCGAGAGCGGATCGAAGGCGCCGCGAACGCAGTTCCGAGTGTGTCCAATCGAAGGTGGAGGTGTGTCCATGAGCGACCTGGGAAACCTTTCGCAGTGCATGGTGGATGGCGATGCCGCGGCAAACGGGCGCGCGAAACTGCTTCGCGGGAAAGCGTTGGCAGCTTCGATGTTTCTCGAGGTCGCGGTTGTGACCGCCGTGCTGCTGTGGCCACTCGCCACGCTGGGCGTACTGTCGCCTCAACTCGCTCTAACACCCGTGCCGCTTTATCACGGCGAGCGGGAGTCCCGACCGCTGCCACATAACCACGGCGTCCGGCAGACATCGAGCCGGCGGCACGCGGTCGCTCCGCCCCTTTACCAACCGCCGATAATTCCGGCTCACATCGCCGCGGGCGCGGGCCGGAGCCGCCGGGAGTTGAGCCGCATGGTGACTCGTACAAGTCGGGTTCATCGCCGTTGTTTCCGGGCGGCGGTGATAACGATCGGGCAGTGGAAATTGCGCGCCTGAAGCCGCCGAGCAAGCCTCTGAAGATGAGCGCAGGCGTGATGAACGCCATGCTCGTTCGCCGCGTGCAGCCCGACTATCCGCGGATAGCCAAGATAATTGCGTCTTTCCGGCACGGTGCTGCTGCGCGCGACGATCGGAACCGATGGCGAAGTGCACGAGATCGAAATCGTGAGCGGAAATCCAATCCTCGCGGACGCTGCGCTGAGCGCGGTGCGACAATGGCGCTACCGGCCAACGCTGCTGGATGGCGAGGCGGTCGAGGTCGAGACGGAAATAACGGTCAACTTCGTTTTGGGACGTTACTAGAGTGAAGCGATACCAGGAGCGGCTCGGCGCGCTCGCAACCAGCGCGGCACGAACCGCTCCTGAACGACTCGACCAAACCAGCGCCTAGAACCGGAAGACGATCCCGGTCGAGAGGCGCGCGTTATTTTCCCAGGCGTTGCCGAAGTGCGTGCGGAGGTAATCGCCCTGAATGACGCGCCAGTAAATTCCGTGCACGAGCCTGGTGTCAATTCCTCCGCCGATGGCCATAGCAAACGCCGATTCGCCGAAACCACCCGAACCGATGTGGGCGCCGCCGATCAACACGTGCGCGAAGGGCGAAACGCGGGACGGCCAGGAAATCTGCGGCCCAAACAGGAACGTGTGCAGGGAGGAGCTAAATCCACCGGGCGAGCCGTAGTGGCCGTCGAAGTCCGCAACGCCACCCAGCCAATCGGTCACCTTGTATTGGCCCGCAAATTCCCACCCATTCAGATTAGCCGAAGGGGGACCGTTGACGCGCAGATACGAATAGCCGCCGAAAAGCTCGACCTTGTCGCCGAGTCCCTGCGCGTTCGCCGAGAGCGAAACCAGAAGAACCAAGCCAAGCAACAATGACAGTCTGCGGACCATAAGAACATCCTCCTTGGGAAGAGATTGGGATTCTCGAGGCTTGCCGCAATCGCCCGGGCTTGGTTTGACTCCCCGCACCGCGGCAGGGCACTGGGCGAACTCCCGAATGGGCGTCAAGCGCCGCTCTGGGCTGGTGAGTATTTCGATGCCAACCGCCCGCCCCCGGTTACCCGGACGGAGACGTCGTGAAGTTCTCTCGAGCCACTCGACTGCCCGGAGAGAGATCGGCGGCTCGGGAAAGTTTGCGCCCAGATTTCGGCGACGGCGAACGATGGGAGTGCCCGAGCTAGAAAACCATCCCAAGCCGGTCGAAAGGCCATTTCGGCCGGTTCTCGGAATCAGTTCCAAATTGCGGATATGTTAAATTGTATTCATCGGTTGCTCCTGTTTTGCATAAAGTTACATCTCACTGATTAAAAGGCACTTATTTCCACATACTAATGGGTATGAACTTGCGATAGTAATCGCCTCTAACCGAATTTCGCAATGGGGTGCGTTGTTTCAGCGGGTCACACGGCATCTGGCGGATGCCGATTCCTAGGAGGCAAGTGATGAATCGCAAAATCTTGGTCGATTCTTGCGCTGGTAGCCGTGGCGATCCTGAGTATTCAACCCGCTTGGGCGCAAGTGACGCTTTCGACTGGCAGCATTCAGGGAACGATTACCGACCCCCAAGGGGCGACCGTAGCCGGTGCGAAGGTGTCCATCACCAGCAGGGCGACCGGGACTACCACGACACCGGTCGTAGGATCAAACGGATTGTACAGCTCAGGCCCGCTGGCGCCGGGCGAATTCCTGGTCAAGATCGAGGCAAATGGGTTCAAGACGGTGCAAATTCCGGTCACTGTGGAGGTGGGCAACGTCGCGAACGCCTCCGCGGCTCTCCAGCTCGGCGCCGCAAGCACCGTGATCACGGTTGAAGCGGGCACTCAAATCGTGAATACCGAGCAGGCCACAATTCAAGGCGTGGTATCGCAAAACATGATCGAAAACCTGCCCATCAATGGGCGGAACTTCCTCGACCTCGCCCAACTCGAACCCGGAGTCCAGATTCAGGATGGCGGCAACTTCGACCCGACGAAGAAGGGATACGAATCCGTGTCGTTTGGCGGGCGGTTCGGACGCACGGCGCGTATCGAAGTGGATGGGCTGGACATCAGCGACGAAACCGTTGGAACCACGACCCAGAATGTACCGATGAATTCGATTCAGGAATTTCAGGCGAGCCAGTCGAGCCTAGACATCAGCACAGAATTGACCTCGTCGGGAACTCTCAACGTTTCGACCAAGTCCGGGTCCAACGATATCCACGGCGGCGGTGGCCTTTATGGGTACCGCGACAGACGTGGGGTCGCAATCGGACCACTCGGTTCATCGTCAGTCTACACTCGCAAGCGATACGGCGCCAATCTTGGCGGGCCGATCATCAAGAACAAGCTCTTCGCGTACGGAGCGTGGGAACGCACGGTATGTCGTTGAACGGTTTGGTCGCTCCGACGACTTCCCATTTAACGACCTTTCAGCCCAAACTGGCTTCCCGTTTCACGACCAAGAATTCATGGGAAGACTCGACTACAACCTTACGTCGAACATCCACGTATTCTTCAAGTATGCCTACGAGCAGAATCGGGACGTTGCCTCCTTCGTGCAAAACACGTACGAGCCTTTCGCCAACGTCGACAACACACCGAATTACGCCGGCGGCGTGGACTTCACGACGGGCACCTTTACTCACAGCATTCGAGTTGGGTATTTCAAGTTTCGTAACGGGATGGCCGCTGCGCTCACTCCCGGCTGGTCCGCTCGACCCGGCTCCGGACATCTCTCTCGCAATCGGAAACGTCTCGACTTCATGCACTTCCTCGGGCGACGTCTGGTGCTCAGGACTGAATATTCTGGCCCCGCAAGGGACGTTCCAGACCGACAAGCAATTCAAGTACGACGGCACTAAGGTAATAGGGACTCACACTCTGAGATATGGAGTTGGCGTGAACCGTATTCTTGGCGGCGGGTTTGCCTCTTTTTGGACTCGGCCCGGCTGTCCGCGCGCTCTTTAACGGCATGAACACAACCTCGCCGGAGGGTTGCCGCAGCCATTTGGCAACGGTGTCGCAACCTGGGTCCGTCCGCGGCTTTGGAAACCGACATCGGTGCCGGCATCGAACCCGATGAATTGGCCTGTGCATCGGATTTGATGTAGGCAACGGGAAGGGTGCTTCACGGAAATCGCCGGGTTTGGTCAAACCTGCGGCGGACAATTTGACACGCGTTTCCAAGGCGTACATCGCGGATACCTGGAAGTTCCGCCCGGGCCTTACGTTCAACTATGGGCTGCGCTACAACCGGGACACCGGCCGAACGGATAGCCGATTGGCGCCGATACCGGCCCGGCCGGTTTGCATTCAGTGCACGGGAAACCTCTGGCAAGACCCGGTTCGGCGCGAGCACCAAACAACTGAATTTGGCGGCGTTCTGGGAATTGCGTGGGATCCGTGGAAAACCGGCAAGACGGTCTTCCGAGCAGGCGCGGTGTTTACTTCGAGAACGGCGTATTCAACAACATGCTATTCGATCGGCCGACGCGCTTACCAGAGCGGGCTATTTTTCAATTCTTCAGAACTGTGCACGGGAGGCGCGGTAGCTCTTCATGCCCGACGGCAGCGACTTGACCTCCATCGACGGATTGGACCTCGCCACACAGATTTGCGGCGACCCAAATGCAATTGGAAAAGCGGACATCGTGGATCTGCAAAGGCTTATCAAGCGGCGACCGTCGCAGCGGGGCCGCAGTCCAACGGCGCTTATTTCGGGAAACTTTCACGACTACCAACACCGGGTCTATGTTCGGGCCAAATTCCGGACACCGCGGTCGTTTCAAATGAACATCGGAGTTCAGAGGGAACTGCGTCCAGGCACGGTATTGTCGGTTGACTACCTGCGGAACGTAGACGTGCATACCAGCAGGCGATCGACGCAAACCACGTGGGAGATGCGCGGTTCCTCGAAACCGCCGCAGCGCAACGCCATCGCCACGACCTCAACTGCGGCTTCGAACGATCGACCAATGCCTTAGTGAATTGTGCACCGCCGGGAACGTCACCGCGCAATCGAAATTGGTGCTCGCCACGGCCGATCGGTGATTACGCAGGCAACGGTCTAGTCCGGGCGGGCTCGCCGGCGGGAGCCCGCCGGGCCTGGGATTTTTGCATTTCCCGGGATCAACCCGAACTATGGCGAGATCCTGTTGTTGCAGCCTGTTGGGCCGAGCTGTTTATAACGCCCTGCAAGTTTCACTGAGATCGCAACTGAAAAGTCCCGCTCCCGTTATCAAGAAATTGAGTCGCAGGTTTCGTACTCGCTGTCACGATTGACCAGCGGGGCCCAGGACCTCGACTTCGTGAATACGCTACGGCCAACCTCCATCCGAACCTGTACAACGGTCCAAACGCTCTGGATCGGACGCACCAACTCTCCGCCGGAGTAGTGATGGATCTGCCGTGGGGATTCAAGACCGATTTCATCACCCACTGGTATTCGGCGCTGCCGCAGAACATCTATTTTTAATGCCCCGGCAACCCGGAGGACATCTTCCAGTACGACTTTAACGGCACGGGACAAACGCCGACGGACGCGACACCGATACCGATCCCCGGGAGCAAGCTCGGAGCCTTTGGCCGATCCATCAAGGTGGGGGACCTGCAGAACTTCCTGAAGAAGTACAGCGCCAAGTACGGAAACCAGATCACGCCCGCGGGACAGGCCTTGGTGGGCCCGGGCTGATGACGGCGGATCAATTGATGGCCTCTGCGCGATGACGCCGTCGTCTAATCCGATCAACGGCTGCGGCGCACAGTGGAATGCCGTCGGAGACCTGCAGCAATTCCCGGCGTTTTTCCCGGCGCGGTGGGGCAATACTCCGCTGTTCACGTTTGACATGACCATCGGCTATGCCGTAAAGCCGATCCGGTCGTGGGAATCGTTCAGCATCGAACCCCAGGTATCAATCTTCAACCTGTTCAATCGCGCGAACTTCAATGACGGGTCGTCCCTGCAGACCGAGACCTGGACGGCCAAGTCTGGTTCGGTGGGCGCAACCACGCCTTTCGACCGGCGTACGGGCAATCTCGGCGCGGATCGGGCTGGGCTCGGGCGCGTTCTCTTTCGGCTCGGCGCGCACGGTCGAGTTCGGGGTCAAGGTTAACTTCTAACCCGAGCGCTTCGGCGCACGGCTGAAATTCGAGGGCGTCCCGGCTCCGGCCGGGGCGCCCTTTTTTTGTGCGCGGGCTGAGCCGGGCCCAGGGAGCGACCCGACCGCTCGCGAGTTCGCCGCTGCAGCGCGACACCGCCGGCTGCCCAGCGCCTCCTAGCTGCGTCTAATCCCCAACAGGAACGCGAGTTGGATGCCGCCGATCCGGTGCGACTTCTGCCTGCAACTTCGGGCGTCCCCGGCGCGTATAATAAGCGAGCACCCGAGCGCGTAGTGCGTCCCGAATGACACCCATGGCTCCCAGAACCTCCAAGTCCAACAGAGCGTCCATGTCGATGGGCGAGGCCGTACGCATCGCCACGTCGAATCTGTGGATGCACAAGATGCGCAGCGTGCTGACGCTGCTGGGCGTGGTGATCGGGGTGACGTCGGTGATCGCCGTGGTCAGCCTGGTGAACGGCCTAAACCGCTACGTGGCCGAGAAGGTGTTCAATCTTGGCGCGGATGTGTTCCTGATCAATCGCGCGCCCTCGATCATCACGGACATCTCCCAGTGGGAGGAAAGCCAGAAGCGCAAGAAGTTCCACTTCGACGACTACGAAGCCGTGCGCGACGCCTGCCGGAGCTGCGTGGCCGTGGGCGCGAGCCTGAACCGCCAGGGACAGGTGAAATACGGCACGGACTATATTTCGGACGCGAACATCATCGGATTCACGCACGAAATGCCGCAGTCTGAATGCCCGCGAGCTTACCCAGGGGCGCGACATCAACCGGCTGGACGTGGCGCGCGGTGCGCCGGTTTGCGACGTGGGGTACGACATCGTCAACAAACTGCTGCCCGGCATCAACCCCATCGGCAAGGAGCTTCGCGTGGACACGGGCGAGTGCGAAGTGATTGGAGTGGGCAAGAAGCGCGGCTCGGTGATGGGGCAGTCGCAGGACAACTGGGTGATCATGCCGCTGACCACCTATCAGAAAACGTACGCGACCGACGATTCGCTGCGGCTGTGGGTGAAAGCGCCGGGAACGGGATCGCTCAATTCAACGATGGACGAAGTGCGGCTGATTCTGCGCGGGCGGCGGCACGTGCCGTACCGCGACGCGGATGATTTTGCCATGGATACAAACGCGTCGTTTCTTTCGCTGTGGGGCAGCATCAGCAACACGTTTTTCGGCGTGACGATCGGGATTGCCTCGATCTCGCTGATCGTGGGCGGGATCGTGATCATGAACATCATGCTCGTTTCGGTGACCGAGCGAACCCGGGAGATCGGCTTGCGGAAATCGCTGGGCGCGCGGCAGGTCGATATCCGAACGCAGTTTCTGATCGAATCCTCCACGATCGCGGCAATCGGGGGAGTCTGCGGGGTGATCCTCGGCATCGCGGTGGCCGAGGTTGTGAGCTTGACGACTTCGCTGCCAAGCTCCGTGCAGCTGTGGTCGGTGCTGATGGGATTGATCGTGGCCACGGGCGTGGGCCTATTTTTCGGCGTCTATCCCGCCACGAAAGCGGCGCGGCTCGATCCGGTGGTGGCGTTGCGGTCCGAGTAACCGGGAGAGGCAGAGGCAATGCGGAAGACAGGCAAATTCGGCGAACTGAAAGAAGCGATCGGGCTGGCGTTTCGACGTGTTGCGGCGCAACACGCTGCGATCGTTTCTCACCGTTCTGGGCATCATGATCGGCGTCACCACGATCATCGTGATCGGGGCGGTGATCAACGGGCTGAATTCGAACGTGCTCGGATCCATCCAGACCCTCGGCACCAGCACGATCATTTGCTACCGGTTCTCCTGGGCTACGCTGGGACGCCTGTCGCCCGAGGTCCTGCAGCGAAAAGAATTGAAGCCGGAATGGGTGGACGGCCTGGCTCTGTTGCCGCACGTGGTGGCCGCGGCACCCGTCGCACGCATCGAAAATTACAACATCGGCGCAGGATCGAGCAACGTACGCCGCGGAAATCTGCGCGCGCAGAACGTGATTCTGGAGGGAGACACGCCGGCGATCGCGCGGATCAGCGATTTCAACCTGGAGCGCGGCCGCTTTTTCAACGAGACGGACGAAGAACACCGGTCCCCGGTCACCGTCCTGGGACACATCACGGCAGAAGACACTTTTTCCCAGCGGCGAGGATCCGGTCGGACAGGAAGTGCTGCTCGAGGGCCAGGTGTTCACGGTCGTGGGCGTGCTGGAGGAGCAGAAGCAGGCGTTGGGAACGGGAGAAAATCCCGAGGATAACGTAGCGTTCATACCGTTTTCGGTGATGCAGAAGTTGCACTCGGAGTTCAAGGACATCCTGATACTGGCGAAGGCGGATAAGACCGAAAATCTTCCCATCGTGGTGGATGAAGCGCGGGAGTATCTGCGCCGGATGCGGCGGCTGCCGAACGACAAGGCCGACGATTTTGTGATCATGACCACGGACACGTTCCTCGATCTCTGGAATCAGATTTCGAGCGGAATTTTCATCGTCATGATCGCAGTGGGCTCGGTGGCGCTGCTGGTGGGAGGCATCGGAGTGATGAACATCATGCTCGTGAGCGTGACGGAACGTACGCGCGAAATCGGCGTACGCAAGGCCATTGGCGCGCGTCAGTCCAATATCCTCACGCAGTTTCTGCTGGAGGCTGTGACGCTCGCGGGGCTTGGAGGGACGGTGGGCGTCCTGTTTGGCTGCGCCATCGTTCTTGCCATCCGGTTGGCTTTTTCGTCGTTTCCTGCCTCGATTTCGGTCTCGCTGGTGGTCATCGGAGTGACGGTCGCTAGTCTGATCGGTGTCTTCTTCGGCGTGTACCCGGCGTGGAAGGCCGCGCGGCTGAATCCGGTTGAAGCGCTTCGTTACGAGTGAGCTGCAAGGTCGCGAAGCGATGTTTCAAATGGCGCGCGAGCGACGCCGCGTTCGGTGATGATCGCGTCGATGAACCGCGCGGGCGTGACGTCGAAGGCGGGATGCGCGGCGCGGACGTCGGGCGAAATGCGCACGCCGGCGAGATGCGTGACTTCTTCTTGGGATCGTTCTTCGATGGGGATTTGCTCTCCCGAGGCGATGGATAGGTCGAGCGTCGAAATCGGCGCTGCCACGTAGAAGGGGACTTTGTTCTCCCGCGCGAGAACGGCGATTCCATACGTGCCGATTTTATTGGCCGTATCGCCATTGCTCGCGATTCGGTCGGCGCCGACAACGACCGCCCCGACGCCCCCTGTCTTCAAAAAGTGTCCGACCATGTTGTCGGTGATAAGCGTCAGGGGAATGTGGTCCTGATGGAGTTCCCATGCGGTCAACCGCGCGCCCTGCAGGTAAGGCCGCGTCTCGGGAACCAGGACTTCGATGCGGTAGCCGCCCTCGACGGCCATGCGAATCACGCCGAGCGCCGTGCCAATTCCGCCAGTAGCCAGCGCGCCGGCGTTGCACTGGGTCATCACGCGGCCGCTCTTAGGCATCAACTCGGCGCCGAACCGGCCGATGCGCTCGTCGGCGTCGCGGCGTTCCTGATGGAGTTTTTGCGCTTCCTCGACGAGCGAGGTCCGGATGCCGGCCAGACCCGCGGCGCCCTGATCCGCGGCTGCCAGCGCGAGTTCCGCGAACCGGCGCTTGAACCGATCGATGGCCCAGAAAAGATCAACGGCGGTTGGGCGGGTCCGCGCGAGCGTGTCGCAGATGGTCGCGAATTCGACGCGCAGTTCCTCGAGCGTCTTGGCCTTGGAGCGTTCGACGCCGAGAGCAACGCCCATGGCCGCCGCGACGCCAATCGCGGGCGCTCCGCGGATCACCATGTCCTTGATGGCCTTGGCCACGTCCCGGTAGTCGGCGTAAGAGTGGTAGATCACTTCGCCGGGCAATCGCCGCTGGTCGAGCATGACCACGCCTTCGGGCGTCCATCGGATCGGTTCAACGCTTCGCAACGATCTTCTCCGTTCCCGCCGTGCGCCGCAGAGACAGCAGTCTTTTCGCGCGCCTTATCGACGATTCATTCTAACCGATTCCGCTTCCGCGAGAGGCCAAGGCCTAATGGCCTGGCGGAATGAGGCGCAGCCAATGAGATCCCAGCAGGAACGCGAACGAAGTGAAGAAGTTGTAGCTTACGTGGAGGAGATAACTGGCGAGGACGGTGCGCGTCGCGGCACGCGCAGAGGTGAGGACGATGCCGACTACGACGAGCAGCGCGATCTGCACCCAGCCGCCCCACAACTGCGGCGCGTGAAGCAGCCCGAAAATAACTCCGGTGCCGATGACGCCCGCAACCACGCCGAAACGGCGCGCGACGACCGGGTAAATGTAGCCGCGAAAAATAGTTTCCTCGATCACCGGCGCGAAGAACACGGCCGTCAATATCAGCAGCAGCGCGGTGCGGCGATCCTGGAACAGCGTCTGCATCGGCACCTTGGCTCTGTTGCCGAACGCCACCGACGCAATCTGAACGCTCGCCGCAAGCAAGAACCCGCCCGCGATGAAGGCGATATACCGCAGGGCGCGGGGCGCCCGACCCGGATCCAGTGCATGCCAGCCGATGGTGCGCCAGAAGGGCGCTCTGAAGGTCACGCGAATTTGCGCGGCCAGGTAACCGAGCAAAACAAGAAATAGAAGCACTTGATGCAGGATGGTGAAAAGGCCGGTCTTACTTGGGGACGCGCGAAGTTGGGCGAGCTTCACGCCGAACGCGGCAAATGCCCGGCCGAGCAAGAGGCTCAGCAGAACGCTTGCAGCCAGCGCGAGCACGGCCAGCAGCAGCAGATCGAGCCAACCCCAGGGCGCGCGGAGATCTTGAGGAAGATCGCGCATGGCCGCGGCGCTCGCGGGCGGCTGGGCCGAAATCGACGGTTGCTCACCTGTTTCCGGCGGTTGCTGCGAAAGCGGACTGTCTTCGATTGTCATGAGTTACTAGAAGCCATCCAGTCATCGCATGAACGCGAAGGGCGAGGAGTGGAACCAAGCCTCGCGGTCAATCGTCCCTCCGGGACTTGCGGTCCTTTTACTTCCCGTTCCCGGCACTTCGCTGCGCTCCGTGCCAGGCTAATTACAATCGCCGCTCCGCGGCTGAACGAATCAGGCGTGGAGCGCGCGGGCGAGAATCTGGCCGGTGTAGGATTTCTTGTTGCGCGCGACCTGCTCGGGCGTGCCCTGCGCGACGACGCGCCCGCCGGCCTCGCCGCCTTCGGGACCGAGGTCAATGATCCAGTCCGCCTGCTTGATGACGTCGAGATTGTGCTCGATGATCAGCACGGTATTGCCGAGGGTGACCAGGCGATTGAGGACGTCGAGCAACTTCTTTACGTCGTCAAAATGAAGGCCGGTCGTGGGCTCGTCGAGGATGTAGAGCGTGCGGCCGGTCTGCCGGCGCGAAAGCTCCTTCGCGAGTTTGGTGCGCTGCGCCTCTCCGCCGGATAGCGTCGTCGCGGACTGGCCCAGCTGGACGTAGCCGAGCCCGACGTCCACCAGCGTCTGCAGCTTCTGCTGGATCGCCGGAATATTTTCAAGCACCTTGAGCGCTTCCTCAATCGGCAGATCGAGCAGGTCGGAAATCGAGCAGCCTTTATAGCGCACCGCCAGCGTCTCCGCATTGTAGCGCTTGCCGCGGCAAACGTCGCACGTGACGTACACATCGGGCAGAAAATTCATTTCGATGCGCCGCTGGCCATCGCCCTGGCACGCCTCGCAGCGGCCGCCCTTCACGTTGAAGCTGAAGCGGCCGGGTTTGTAGCCGCGCTCGCGCGATTCCGGCAGCATGGCGAATAACTCGCGGATGGGCGCGAACACGCCCGTATAAGTGGCGGGATTGGAGCGCGGCGTGCGCCCAATCGGTGCCTGATCGATCTGAACTACCTTGTCAATGTGCTCGGCGCCGGCGAGGGCGCGATGCGCCGCAGGCTTCTCCATCGAGCGATAGAGTTTCGCGGCGAGCGCGCGATAGAGAATGTCGTTCACAAGCGTGGATTTTCCGGAGCCGGAAACGCCCGTGACCACCGACAAAAGTCCGAGTGGAATCGTTACATCAATATTCTTTAAGTTGTTTCCGTGCGCGCCGAGAATGGCGAGCGATTTTCCGTTGGGGCTGCGGCGCGCGTCCGGCACGGGAATTTTCATCAGCCCGGAAAGATATTGCCCGGTGAGCGAGGCCGGATTCGCGGCGATCTCCTCGGGCGCGCCGCATGCGACCAAATACCCGCCGGTTTTTCCCGCGCCGGGGCCGAGGTCCACCACGTAATTGGCGCGGCGAATCGTTTCCTCGTCGTGCTCGACGACCAGGACCGTGTTGCCCAGATCGCGCAAAGTTTCAAGCGTGGAGAGCAGGCGTCCGTTGTCGCGGGCGTGCAGGCCGATCGAGGGCTCGTCGAGGACGTACAGCACGCCGCGCAGGCGCGAGCCAATCTGCGTGGCCAAGCGAATCCGCTGCGCTTCGCCACCGGAAAGTGTAGCCGCCGAACGCGCCAGAGTCAGATAGCCCAGCCCGACGTTCAGCAGGAACTCAATCCGCTCGGCAATCTCCGTGAGCGGGCGTCCGGCAATTTTCCGCTGGCGCAGCGTGAGCTTGCCGCGAATTTTGTCCACCGCGGGGCGGGCGTCGGTTAGCGCGAGCGCTGTGAAATCGGCAATCGAAAGCCCGGCGATTTTCACCGCGAGGCTTTCAGGCCGCAGGCGCTGCTCCCCGCACGCGGCGCAGGGAGCGGGAGACATGTATTGCGTGAGCCATTCCCGGTAATTATCGGAATTCGATTCGCCGAGGCTGCTTTCGAGGTGGCCAAAGACTCCTTGAAAATTCAGACCCTTGTTTGAACCCCCATCGGAAGGATTGCCCTGCAAGATCAGGTTCTGCACCTTGCGCGGCAACTTATCGAACGGCGCATCGAGATCGAAGCCGTGGGCCGCGGCGGCAATGCGCAGCGTGCGCTGCAGCGAACCCGATCCGGAGCCCGGGCCGAGTCCGCCCTCGAAGAGCGGCTTGGTCCAATCCACAATCACCTTCGCGGGGTCGAAGTCGTATTTCGAGCCGAGCCCGTGGCATTCGGTGCACGCACCGTAGGGCGAGTTGAAGCTGAACGAGCGCGGCTCGAGCTGCGGGACGGAAATGCCGCAATCCGGGCAAGCGAGCTTCTCGGAATAGACGTGCTCCTCGCCGCCGACCACGGCAATGGTGACGAGGCCTCCGGTGAGCTTCAGCGCGGTTTCGATGGATTGCTCGAGGCGCTGCGCGATGCCGCCTTTCAGCAGCAGCCGGTCCACGACGATTTCGATGGTGTGGTTCTTGCGGCGGTCGAGCGCAACCGGTTCGTCGATATTCACGAGGTCGCCATCCACGCGCGCCCGGACGTAGCCTTCTTTCGCGTATTTTTCGAGCTCTTTGCGGTACTCGCCCTTGCGCCCGCGAACCACCGGCGCGAGGACCATGATGCGATCTTCGGGCTTGAGCGCCAGCACCGCCTGCACGATCTGTTCGGTGGATTGGCGCGCAATAGCTTTGCTGCATTTAGGGCAGTGCGGCGTGCCGATGGCGCTATAAACCACGCGCAGGTAATCGTAAATTTCCGTGATCGTGCCGACGGTCGAGCGCGGCGAGCGCGTGGTGGTCTTCTGCTCGATGGCGATCGAAGGCGAAAGTCCCTCGACAGAATCGACGTCCGGGCGCTCCATCTGATCGAGGAACTGCCGCGCGTAGGCCGAAAGCGATTCCACGTACCGCCGCTGTCCCTCGGCATAAAGCGTATCGAACGCGAGCGAGGACTTGCCCGACCCGGAAAGCCCGGTGATGACCGTGAGCGTGTTGCGGGGGATTTCCAGGCTGATGTTCTTGAGATTGTGCTGCCGGGCGCCCCGGATGACGATTTTCTTCAGACCCATTGGATGAAGTGCCTCGTACTGAGAGGCCCGCTACACACTGGGTAGAATGCGCCCAGTGTAATTTATCAACATAGCAAGGCGGCGGGGCGCGGTCAAGTTGGTGTCCGGGAACGCAAAAATGGGAATTGAAATAAGAAGACGGGCCCTAGACCAGCGGACACTCTGCGCGCCGCAGGCGGTACAACACGTGGCGGCGCAGGGGATGGCCTTCGGGCAGATTCGGGTGCTCGAAGTCGTCGGAAAGATCGTGCGTCATCCCGATCTTCTCCATCACACGCCGGGATCGAACGTTGGCAGGGACCGTAAAGGATACCAACGCGTTCAGCGCCAGCGATTCGAACGCGAAGCGCACGATCGAGCCGGCCGCTTCCGTGGCAAGACCTCGTCCCCAATAGTCCGTCGATAGCCTCCATCCGATCTCCACGCACGGCGTGAAGTGGGCCTGGAAGGCCGGTACCGAGAGCCCTACATACCCGACAAATGCGCGCTCGCTCCGGAGTTCGAGCGCATAGAGTCCAAATCCGCGCTCGCGGAAATGGTTTTCGATGCGATCGACGAGGAGGTCGCTTTCGGCCGGCGAAAGGCGAGAGGGCATGAACTCCATGACTCGCGGATCGGAGTTCAAACGCGCGAAAGGTTCGCGGTCGCTCTTATGCCATTCCCTTAACAACAGGCGTTCGGTTTCGATCACGGTGCCTTTCTTCGCCTTGCTTTAGCCAAGAAAGGATCGCACAGGTGGACGAATAATGGCGGAACGCATACGAGTCAACAGGCACGCCGGAATTTTTACTGGCACCTAGGATTTTTTACCGGGGACTCTACAAACAGCATGTTTGGTTTCAGTAGCTTAGCTTTGGTTTTTGGCGTGCCTTACATATCTGCGTCAGGGGGAGGAAAGCCGAGGATCCCTTCGGGGATTGAGGGCTGGGCCGGCTTCCTTCCCCCGGCCACTACCGCCGTTCGTTACTTCTGACTTCCCCTTCCGATGCGCGGCGGGGTGCGCACCTTCACTTCCTATTCGCCTGGACGCCCCTCACACGAATACCGGCGAGAATTTTTCCGATGCGCATTCCCGTCCGTGCAAGATTCGTGTAAATTTAGGTAGAATCATCCACTACAGAGTTGGGGCGTGGTCCAATCGGTAGGGCACCTCACTGTTAATGAGGACGGTGTTGGTTCGAGTCCAACCGCCCCAGCCAACTCTTCCTTGCGAGCGATCGGCTAGTCCTTGATGATGGGGAATCCGGCTTCGGTCCAGCCGCGCCAGCCGCCATCCATGGAAATCACATTGCGGTAGCCCATCTTCTGAAGATTGTCCGCGGCCAGCGCGGAACGGAAGCCGCCGCCGCAATATAAGACGACGGTCGTTTCCTTGTCCGGTATGGTTTTTTCGATGTCGCGTTCGATGACGCCTCGGCTGAGATGAATCGCGCCGGGAATATGGCCGCGCGCCCATTCGGAATCTTCGCGCGTGTCCACGAGAATGATCTTTTCGCCGGCGTCGAGCCGTTTTTTCGTCTCGCGATAATCCTCTTCCTTGATGCGCGACTTCGCGTCTCTCACCAGCTTCAGGAATCCTTCGGAATGATCCGGAGCCATCGCTTCACCTCGTTGTTTTCACGGACGGAAAAAACTTTAACACAGAGATCACAGAGAAGGCACAGAGTTCAATGAGACAGATCAATTCGCGCCGGGCGGTCCGCGTCGTGCGGAAATCCCATTTTCCAATTTCACTTGTCCACTTTCACGGGTCATTTCATGTCGCGCCAGTTGGGGCCGGCCTTGGTGTCCACGACCAGCGGGACGCGCAGTTTGTGCACGCCCTCCATCACTTCCTTCACGAGCTTGGTGAGGCGCGGCAGTTCCTGCTCGGGGGCTTCAAACAGCAATTCGTCGTGGACCTGGAGAATCATCCGCGATTCGAAGTCGCCGGCTAAGCGGCGGTCGAGCTCGATCATCGCAAGCTTGATGAGATCGGCCGCGGCGCCCTGCATGGGCGTGTTCATCGCGGTGCGTTCGGCAAAGCTGCGCAGATTGGGCTGCGGCGAATTGATTTCGGGGATCTGCCGTGTGCGCCCGAAGAGCGTCTTCGTGAATCCGGCCTTGCGGACTTCCGCGATCTGCGAGTCGAGATATTTTTTCACACCGCTGTAGCGCTCGAAATACGCGGTGATGAATTTGGAGGCTTCTTTCGTATCGATTCCAAGCTGTTGGGCCAGGCCGAACGCGGAAAGGCCGTAGATCACGCCGAAATTGATCACCTTGGCGACGCGGCGGTGGTCGGGCGTTTGCGCCATGGGCCCTACGCCAAAAACTTCCTGTGCCGTGCGCGAGTGGATATCTTCGCCGTGGCGGAAAGCCTCGACCAGCACGGCGTCCTCGGAAAGATGCGCCAAAATACGCAGCTCGATTTGCGAATAGTCCGCGGAAAGCAGCAGTCGCCCTGGCGGGGCCACGAACGCGGCGCGGATTTCACGGCCAAGCGCGGTGCGCACCGGAATGTTCTGCAAGTTCGGGTTCGACGAGCTCAATCGGCCCGTCGCGGTGCCGGTCTGGCTGAGCCGCGTGTGCAGGCGGCCGGTCGCCGGATGAATCAAGCGGGGCAAGGCGTCGGCGTAGGTGGACTTCAGTTTCGCCAGCTCGCGATGTTCGAGGATTTTTTTCGGCAGCTCGTGCACCAGCGCCAGTTCTTCCAGCACCTCGGCGGCCGTCGAGCGCACCTTGGTGCGGCTACGGCGCGGAGGCTGCAGGCTCAGCTTGTCGAAAAGCACCTCCGCAAGCTGTTGTGTGGATTTTATGTTGAACTCGAATCCCGCCAGCTCGTAGATGCGCTTCTCGAGAGCGCCGATTTCTTCCTGCGCCCTAGCCGAGATTTTTTCCAGCTCCCGCGAGTCCACTCCGATGCCCGCCGCTTCCATGCGGGCCAGAACCGGCGAAAGCGGCAAGTCGATTCTTTCGTAGAGCTCCGCCAGGCCCTGTTTTTCGACTTCCGCGCGCAAGACCGGCGCGAGACGCAGCAGAAAATCCGCCCGCTCGCCGGGCGCGCCCGAAAGCGTGCGATTCAGCTGGCGGAGCACGGCCTCGGCAAACGCGTGATTAGAGGTCGTGGGCCGCAGGAGATAGGAATAAAGAATCGTGGCGTGGCGGATTCCAGCGACAGCTTTGGTGCCATCGGCGGAATCGGGCGCGGACAGCAGATGAAAGAGCTTCGGATCGTGCACGACTTTCGGCCACTTTGGATCGGAGAGCCAGTCCTTCATCGCCAGGAGTGCGTGGTTCTCCGCGTCGTTCGCGGCGGTGCGGCCCGACTCCGGTTTCGTGGAAACTTCGACGCCGAGCACGCGCGTTCCGAAGCCCTCCTCATCGGGGTCCTGGGAATCGAGCGCGAGCCAGACGCCAGTTTCCTGGCCGCGTGGAACAGCGTCGAGGAATTTCCGAAGCGCAGCGGGCGAATCGAGCGCCGCGTAGTCGGTCGTGCGGTCATCCGCAGGCACTGGCGAAGAGGCGGCGAGTTCCTTCAGCAGCGATGTAAACCCGAGCTCGGCGTACAGCGCGCGAAGCGCGGCGGCGTCCGGCTCCTGTATCTGGAGTGCGTCGAGCGAAAGCGGCACGGGAGCGTCGGTGGGGATCGTGGCGAGCTGCTTGCTGAGCCGCACGAATTCGGCGTTTTTTTCGAGCGCCTCGCGGTAGCTAGAGCGTTTCACTTCGCTGGCGCGCGCGATGGCCTCTTCCGCGCTGCCAAACTGTTGAATCAGCTGGCGCGCACCCACTTCGCCGATGCCCGGTTTCCGCCGCTCGCCGGGGGCGGGCTTTTCATTCGGGTCGCGCGCGCCCGGAATGTTGTCGATCGAATCGCCCATCAGCGCCATTACGTCCGCCACTTTTGACGGCGGAACGCCCATGATCTCCTCGACCTTTTTCTCGTCGATGAGGAGGTCGCTCTTCGCCGGATTCAGGACCTGCACGCGCCCGCCGACAAGTTGCATCAGGTCCTTGTCGCTGGTGACGATCACTACATCGAGATCCTCTTTGGTCGCCTGCTGCGCCAGAGTGCCGATCACGTCGTCGGCTTCATAACCGGGATATTCGAGAATGGATAGCCGCATGGCCTCGCAATAGCGCCGGACGAACGGGATTTGCACCGCGAGGTCTTCCGGCATCGGCGGGCGATGCGCTTTGTAGGCGGCGAAAAGCTTGTCGCGAAAGGTGGGGGCGGCGACGTCGAATACCACCGCCACGTAGTCCGGGCGCAGGTCCTTGCTCTGGAGCAGCCGCCGCATCATGGTGGCGAAGAGATAGGGGACCTTGGTCGGAATGCCCGTGGAGGTCTGTAGACGGTCCATCGGCGCGAAGAAAGCACGGAAGATATAACCCATGGCGTCAACCAGGAACAGGCGTTTTGTGGTTTTGGGGGCCATGCGAATCGCTTATCCGTATTCACCGCCGCGCGCGTCGCGCTCGTGAATCGCGAAGGGCGGGCAGGGACGCGAGTATATCAGACCGGGGTAGCCCTTCCCGCGAAACGCCCGGCACCGCGACGGAGCATATTGTTTCGCAGACAAGTGGGTTGATTTGTGATAGTTGTGAAATATTCGAAGGCCGCCCAGCGTATTAACCAATGGACAGACAGAAGACGATCGGGACGATGAGCGACGCGGATTTGGCACAAGTGCTGTCCCAGGTCCGGGCGGGCGACAACGACGCCTGGGGCGAGCTCTATCGCCAGTACGCTCCGGCGATTTTCCGGTTTTGCCGCCGGCTGCTCCCAGCACGCGAGGATGCGGAAGACGCGACGACGGAAATTTTCATGAAAGTGCGCCAGAAACTCGGCACCTACGATTCCTCACGGCCATTTACCGCCTGGCTGTACAAAGTCGCGAGCAATCATTGCTGGGACACCTTGCGACGCAGGCGCATCCGCCAGGACCTCGAGACCGGCGACCTGGACACGCTTCCACTCGAGCATCCCGATCCCAGCCAACTGGAACGCCTGCAGGCCGAGCACAGCAGCAAAGAGGTGCGCACCGGCCTTGCCCGGCTGCCCGACCGCGCACGGATGGCGCTCGTACTGCGCTACTACGCGGAAATGAGTTACGACGAAATTGCCGACACCCTGGGCGTGCGCCGTGCGTTTGTGGGCGTATTGCTGCTGCGCGCGCGGCATCAGTTGCGCGACGCGCTGAGCGGGAGCGGAAACGAAAGCTTTCAGAAAGCTAATGCAGGGGGTGCGCGATGAACCGTTCTGATGGTCATTTCGATGAGATGACCGGTCTGCTCTATCTGGAGGGCCAACTCGACGCCGGGCACGCAAGCGAAGTCTCCGCGCACCTCGGGTCGTGCGCTGCCTGCAGCGAACTTCTACACGCGCTGGAGATGGAAGGCGTCTGGCTGCGACAGGCTCTGATCGTGGACGATGAGTCGATTCCCGCTAGCGTGGTCGCAGCACCGGAGCGCGGCGCGGCCCATTGGGGATGGATCGCCGCGTTCGGGCTGGGGCTCGGCGGCGCCTACACACTCTGGAGCGGCTTTGTCGAGCCGTCACTGGCGCAGGCTTCGAGCGCTGGTTTCACGCAGGGAAATCTTCTGACCACGCTCTTTTTTACCGGCGCTTTCTGGAAAGGATGGGATGCGATGCGAAGCTTAATGGAATTCATGGCGGTGGCCACGCTTGGGACGGTTGCAATCTGGCTGCTGAGAAAGCAGCTGCAGCGTTTCACGGCGATTGCGTTCGTGGCGGGAGCGCTCGCCTCTGCGCTGATGATTCCTCAGCCGGTGGCGGCCGCGGACATGGAGCGCGGCGATCCGGCCTACACGCTGCCGGCCGGGCAAGAGGTAAAGACGGACCTGATAGTGGTGGCCAATCGCGCGCAGATTGACGGCGATGTGGATGGCGACCTGATCGTCATGTCACAATACGTGACGGTGAACGGGCACGTCAAAGGAGACATCCTCGGCTTCGGGCAGGAAATTCGCGTGAATGGTCCGGTGGACGGCAACGTGCGCGCATGGTGCCAGACGATTACGCTGAATTCGGCGGTGGCGAAAAACGTGATGGTCTGGTCCCAGGTCGTCGAGTTGGATACGAAAGCCACGGTTGGCGGCACGGCGACGATCGGCACGCAAGTAGCTCAATTGAACGGCCAGATCGGGGGCGATGTCCTTGGCGGAGGACAAGTCGTGGGCATCGATGGCACGATGGGCCACGATGTCACGATCCGGGCAGACCGGCTGAATATCGGACCGACCGCCGCAATCAAAGGGCAAACGAAGTATGTCGGCGGGAAAGCACCGGAGATTTCCTCCGGCGCGAAGCTGGCGAGTCCACCCATAGTCAGTACGGTCAAGCGAGGGCCCGACTACAGCCAGGGAGCCTATTATTGGCACCAGGTGATGTTCTGGGGCGCGAGCTTTTTGCTGGGTCTCGCGATCCTCCTCGTTGCGCCGGGATTCTTTTTTGACGTCGAGCAGGCGTGCAAGAAGATGGGCCCCGCTGTCGGCTTCGGCGCGCTGTTCCTATTCGCCACACCCATTGCGGCGATCATCGTCTGCGCCACAATTGTGGGCTTGAGCGTCGGCATACCCCTGCTTTTGCTTTATGCGATCAGTGTCTACGCCGCGCACATTTTCATCGCTGCGTGGCTGGGAGAGAAACTGATCGGGGCAGGAGTAGGAGTCGGCCCCGCGATCGCGCGATTGGCGCTCGGTCTCTTGATTCTGCGCGGTCTCGGCATGCTGCCCTATCTAGGGCCGGTGGTTGGGTTGCTGGTGGCGATGTGGGGGTTGGGTGCGCTGGTTCTCGCCCTTCACCGGAGAATCAGCCCGCCGTCCGCCGTGGCAGCCTGAGCGCTAGCTAATTCACCATGCGGCGGAGATTTTCGACGGCCTGCCGGGCGAGCGTATAGCGCGGCTCGATGCGCAGTGCGTCCTGGAAGCACTGACGGGCGCGGTTGAACATGCCTTTCGCGTAATACACGCGGCCCAGGTTGAAGTGAGGGAAATGCCGCGGATCGTAGCGCGGCGCCTTGATGGCCTGCTCGAGCCATGAGATTGCTTCATCGTGGCGCCCGAGCGAGATGAGATACGCTCCGATGTCGTTGTAGGGATTGCCGAAGTCCGGATCCACTTCGATCGCGCGTTTGCACTCCGCAATCGCGTCTTCCACCTTTCCCTGAAAGTGGTAGGTCCAGCCCAAGAAGGTGTGCGCCTCGGCCGTCGGGAAGATCTGGACAGAAGTCCGGTAGAGCTCGGCGGCGCGGTCGAGCTCGCCATTCATTTGAGCTTGGTACGCCTGCTGAAAAATCTCCCAGGCGAGTTCTCGTTTATCTACTGGCATGTTTCCTTTATCGCGGCGAATGAGCGGCCGACGCGCGAGCGCCCAACGCCACGAGTGCTTCATCGGTCGAGATTAGCCGCGCGCCGAGGGCTTGCAATTCTTCCAGCGCGAGGCGGCCGGCTTCCGTGTCCAACGCTTCGATCGCGTCCTCCACGATCGCGACCTTGCGATGGCGTTCGAGCAATCCCTTCGCCGCGCATTTCACGCAATATTCCGTCACCACGCCAAAGATCACGTATTCCGCATCGGACGGCAATCGTTCGACCAGCTCGCTTGCGTGCGGATTGTCGAAGACATCGAGCGTCTGCTTTTCGAAAATTACCTGCGGGAAACTCAGAACGTGGCTCGGCATGGCGCGAGACGCATCGTTCGGAATCGTGCAGAAATTCGCAGCCAGTCCCTCTGGCACGATCCGCGCGCCGGAGGTTCCGCGAAGGCAGTGCGGCGGAAATCGTTCAAATTCCGGATCGCCTTCCGGATGGGAATCGCCGCTGGACACGAGCAGCGCGCCCGCTTCGATGGCCGCGGCGACCAGGCGCTCGATGTTGGGAATGATCTTCTCGGCGCCGGGAACGTACAGTTTTCCTCCCGGCAGCATGAAATCGGCCTGCGCGTCCACTTCCCAGAAGACCGTTTTCGGCGGTGCCATCGGTTCGGAGCCCCCCGGGCTTCCGAACCTATTTTACCGCAGAGCGGCGAATGCGCTGGCGTACCTTTTCAAGCGAGGCTTTCAGCTGCTTGCTGTAGCGCACGGGATACGCGGCCGCGCGGTTGATCTGGCGATAGCGCGCCGGGAGCCGCGCCAGTCCCGCGACGCATCTCTCGCGCAGGATGTTGACAGGTTCGGCGGGCGCGGTGCGGCGGCCATCACGCATCACTTCGACGAGCAGCGCCTCACCGCCGTTGCCCGGCTCGCTTTCGAGCGCGATGCAGTCCCTCTTGAATTCGCCATTCGCGGCGGAATAGCGGTATACCTGTTTGCGTCCGGGGTAGGTGGCCTTGGCGCGCGTCAATTTCGCGGCCTCACGGATTTTTCCGTCGCGCTCCACTTCGACGAGCTTGTAGATCAGATTCAGATGCGGGGCGTCGCCGGGCGTGGCGAGCGCCGTGCCCACGCCGAACGCGTCAATCGCCGCGCCCTTGGCCAGCAGCGCCGCGATCTTCGATTCGTCCAGATCACCGGAGGCGAACACCTTCACGTCCTTCCATCCGGCTCGGTCGAGTTCGCGGCGAACCCAGCGGCTGTCCTTGGCGAGATCGCCGCTATCGAGTCTCACTCCGGCTGGCTTGCGGCCCATGGCGACGATCTTGGCCAGCGCGTGGCGGACGTTGTACGTGTCGAGCAGCAATACGGCGTCGTCGGGAAATGCGTCTAGGAAATTGCGGAACGCTTCGGCCTCGCCTTCGTGCGCCATCACCCACGAATGCGCCTGCGTCCCGTACGTGTTCATCCCAAACTGCTGGCCGGCCAGAACGTTGGAAGTTCCTTCACAGCCGCCAATCGCCGCAGCGCGCGCGGCCAGCAAGCTGGCCTGGCTGCCGTGAGCGCGGCGCGCTCCGAAGTCCACAATCTGGCGGCCCTTCGCCGCCGTCACCACGCGCGCCGCCTTGCTCGCGACCATCGTCTGGTAACTCAGCGTGGCGAGAAGATAGGTCTCCAGAATCTGTCCTTCGATAATCGGCGCCGTCACGCGCAGCACTGGCTCGCCCGGAAATACGAGCGTGCCTTCGGGCATCGCCCAGACATCTCCGGTGAAGCGAAACTTTGCGAGGTAGGCAAAAAAATCCTCGCGAACGTGGCTGAAGACGCGATGCCGGCGCAGATAGTCAATCTCCGCCGGCGTGAAGTGGACGTTTTCGAGGAACTCGAGCGCCTGCTCGAGGCCGGCGGCAACCAGATAGTTCCGCCGCTGCGGGAGATGACGCACAAAAAGCTCAAACGTGGCTTTCCCATCGAAGCCGGTCTGCAGATAGCCTGCGGCCATCGTCAGTTCGTAGAGATCAGTGAGAAGTCCCGAATGTTCATTCATGCGATTGACTTTAGGGATGACATTTAGCGGTGAGGACAAAAGACAAAACCCCCAAGCGCCCCACCTGCCTTAGAGGGCAGGTAGAGCGTGGGGGTTTCGCCGCGAAACCATGGGCCCAATTCGCGCCGGGCGGAACTACTTCAAAATGGCGTCTTTGAACGCCTTGGCCGCGCGCAGGCGGACCACAGTCTTGGCCTTGATCTTGATCGCTTCGCCGGTGGCGGGGTTGCGGCCCATACGCGCTTTGCGATGCGCCTTGACCGCGCGTCCGATGCCGGGAATGACAAACTTGCCGGAGCCCTTGGCTTCCTTGACCGCGAGCTTGAACAGCTCGTCGAAAAAGGACGCCGCTTGTTTCTTCGAGATCGGCTTCTCGGGGGTGCTGACCTTGTCAGCAATGTGGGCAATAATCTTTGACTTGCTCAACGGGGTGGCCATCGAATTCTCTTTCCTCCTCAGGTGTAATTGCGGTTTGGCCCCGGCTTCCGGGATGCCGCCGCGAACTATAGCCGTCCTTCCCGGCGAACGCAAGTACAAACGTTTAAAAAAGGCCGCAAAATCGGCCCTTTTGCATCGCGCGGCGAATCGGCGCCGGTTTCTACAGCGTCGCGAGCTGTTCGTAAAAGAGCGCGATGGCTTTGATGCCGCCGAAATAATTTTCCAGCGCAATGTGCTCGTCCGGCGCGTGCGCGTTCTCATCCGGCAGTCCGAATCCGAGCAGCACGCAAGGAACCTTGAACGTGTCGTGCATCTGCGTGACGAAGGGAATCGAGCCGCCTTCGCGGATAAACACCGCGCTTTTTCCGAATCCCGCTTCGAGCGAGTGAATCGCCTTCTGGAAAATCGGATGCGTATAGGGCGCCACCCACGGCTTGCCCATGCTGAGAACGTCGAATTTGCAATGAACCGATTTCGGCAACAGCTTGCGGATTTGCCGTTCGACCAACTTGGCAATCTTCGCTGGGTCCTGATTCGGCACCAGCCGCGTGGAGATCTTCGCGTGAACCTTCGACGGGATCACCGTCTTTGCGCCCTCGCCGATATATCCGCCCCAGATGCCGTTCAGCTCCAGCGTCGGGCGCACCCAGAGCTGCTCGACGATCGTGAAGCCTTTCTCGCCAGCCAGCGCCGGCGCGCCCACCGTCTTGCGGAATTCCTTTTCCTTCCATGGCAGGGCGTTTAGTGCTTTGCGCTCCTGGCGCGACACCGCGGCGACATCGTCGTAGAAACCAGGAATGGCCACGCGAAAACTCGAATCGTGGAGTTTCGCAATCGTCTCGGCCAATATCGTAATCGGATTCGGAACAGCGCCGCCAAAAACTCCCGAGTGCAAGTCCTGCGCCGGACCCGTGATCTCAATCTGGTAGTAGTTCAAGCCGCGCAGCCCGTACGTGATCGAAGGCACTCCCTTAGCGAGCATCGCCGTGTCGGAAACAACCAGCGCGTCGGCCTTCAGTTGCTCCCGGTGCGACTGCACGAACTCCCAGAGATTCACACTGCCTACTTCCTCTTCGCCCTCGATCATTACCTTCACGTTGATCGGCAATTTGCCGTAGGTGTTGCGCAGCGCTTCAAGCGCCTTGATATGGATGTGCACCTGCCCCTTGTCATCGGCCGTGCCGCGGCCGTAGAGATTGCCGTCGCGCACGGTGGGCTCGAACGCCGGGCTGGTCCACAGTTCGAGCGGCTCGGCGGGCTGCACGTCGTAGTGGCCGTAAAAAAGGACGGTCGGTTTGCCGGGCGCGCGCAGCGATTCGCCGTACACCAGCGGGTGCATCTTGGTGGGGGCGATTTCGACGTTTTCCAGGCCCGCGGCGCGGAGTTTTTCCGCCACCCAGTGCGCGGCACGTTCGATATCAGGTTTATGCTCGCTCTTGGTGCTGACGCTCGGAATCCGCAGAAGTTCTTTCAGTTCGTTCAAATGCTCTTCACGCTTCGAATCAATATACCCGATCAAATCCATGGCCCGCTCCTGGTTCCCGGGGATGAGATTACCAGCGCCGCCCGGCCGGCCCTGCCAAAAGCGCGTGTAAATGCGCGCCCCAGGCAGTCGTGCCATAGTACCCAAGCGCGAGCATTTTCAACACACTTTTGCGACTGCTTCTTTAGGCACGTTCCATCGCCACCCGATTGACTCGCCTCCAGCCGCGTTGCACGATGTAAGGGACAATGACTGAAACGCAAACGAGCAGCGAGCGCCGCAGTTCCCGCGTCTTCACACGAATCCCTGTGCAGGCGAAGGGCAAGAACATGCAGGGCAAGAAATTCCGCGCGAAGAGCCAGACCATCGTGATCAACGCGCACGGCGGCCTGCTCTATCTGAATGAGGAGCTGGAGCTCGGAGCGGACATCGTCCTCGTCAATCCCGCCACGGAGGAGGAGCAGGAATGCCGCATCGTTTACCTGGGCGACACTTCCGACAAGGGCACGCGCATCGGCGTTGAGTTCCTCAGCCCGAGCCCGCATTTTTGGGGCGTCGAATTCGCGCAAAAAGACTGGGCCTCGCACTCCCCGTCGACCCCCTCGAACTAGTCCTTACTCCAGAGCTGAGCCTGCCTGGGAATTAACATCCGCTTGCATCCGCTCGTCCGGCGACTACAATGGCTTGGGTTTTGCAGCGCTAGGGGGCGTGCGACCCGATCCGGGGGGTCACGATCACATGAAACACATTCGCAGTTTTGCAATCCTTGCCGTCTTTTCCTTTCTGCTCCTGGCAACCGCATCTTCCGCTTACGGCCAGGCGGCGAGCGGTGCGGGAATACCGCCCGCACAGAAATGCGCGGACCTGGTGAATCTCAAGTTCCCGGGATCGACGGTGCAGATCACGAAGGCCGAAGAAGTTCCCACGGCTCCCGTGGGAACGGTCCGCGCCGGTTTCGGGCCCGATACGATTCCCGTGGCGATCCCCTCGTACTGCCGCGCGGACGGAGTCATCGACCCGCGCACTGGCGTCGATGGCAAGCCCTACGCCATCGGCTTTGCAATCGCTCTGCCCGACAATTGGAACGGCCGTTTTCTTTTTCAGGGCGGCGGCGGATTGAACGGCACCGTCACCCCGCCCCTAGGCGCTCAGGCTGCCGGCGATAATCCGGCGCTCGCGCGGGGCTTCGCCGTCGTCTCAACCGACACGGGACACAAGGGCGCGGTGTTCGATCCCGCGTTCATGAAGGATCAGCTCGCCAGTCTGAATTTCGCCTACATCGCCGTCGGCAGGGTAACGGTGCTTGCGAAAAATATTATCGCGCAGTATTACGGCCAGCCCGCCAAGCGTTCTTACTTCGACGGCTGCTCGACCGGCGGGCGCGAAGGCATGCTGATGTCGCAGCGCTATCCCACCTATTTCGATGGAATCGTCGCCGGCGATCCGGCCATGCGCACCGGCTATTCGAATACCGGACTCGCCTACGCGCGCGCCGCCTTCGCGAAGATCGCGCCCAAGGACCCCGCCACCGGAAAATCGGATCCCACGAAAGATTATTCCGCCGACGACAAGAAGCTCCTTGCTGACTCGATCATGAAGAGCTGCGACGAAAAGGACGGCCTGAAGGACGGGATGATTTTCAATCCGCAAGCCTGCCACTACGATCCCGCCATGCTTCAGTGCAAGGGCGCGAAGACGGAAACCTGCCTGACCGCCGATCAGGTGGGTGCGCTACAGAAGGCGTTTGCGGGGCCGAAAGATTCGCGCGGCAATGAAGTGTATGCGCCGTTCCCGTGGGAGTCGGGATACCTGCAGGGCTCCGGCGGGCCGTTCGGAAGCTTCCTGCCGAATGCCGGGCCCAACATTTTAGCCGCCGTCCAGCAGCCCACCGACGTGGATATCGACGCTCTGGTCGCCCGCGTCCAGGCCGACGAAAACGAGACGCTCACGGACACCACCGGGACCAACCTCAGCACGTTCTTCGGCCACGGCGGGAAAATCGCCTTTTATCACGGCACTGCCGATCCGATTTTCAGTCCGTTCGACACGCTGGCTTACTACACGCGAATGGCCGACGCGAACGGCGGTCTTGACCAGGTGATGAATTCGAGCCGGTTCTATTTTGTGCCGGGGATGAACCACTGCGGCGGCGGGCCCGCGGCGCTCGACAAATTCGATCTCGTCGGCGCGATGGTCGATTGGGTCGAGAATGGCAAAGCGCCCGATTCCGTCGTCGCCACCGGCAAGCCGTTTCCCGGCCGCACGCGCCCGCTCTGCGCCTATCCCCGACACGCGCGGTACAAGGGACAGGGCAATCCCGAAGATGCGGCCAGCTTCGAGTGCGTGAAGTAACCTGGGATCGCCAATCTCCCGATTGGCGCTTTCGTGCGGATGCTTGGCATCGCGCGTCTCAGGATTAAGGGAGGTTCGCTCATATGAAGATACAAAAACCCATCGATCGCCGTTCCATGCTGAAAGGCTCCGTCCTCGGCGGAGCCGTTCTCGCAGAGAGCCTCTTTGGCTTGCTTCCCAATCCCGCTCACGCCGAAATACAAAATGCCGCCCCGGCGGCGGGCGGGCCGGAGTCGGGCGCAAAAACACTCGGCGAGGTCGTCCAGATCAAGCTTGAGTACGTATTTCAGATTCGCATCGACTTCAGCGAGCGCGTTTCATTCGCCACGCCCAATGGCCGCCGCGCCTACGTGCCTGCAGTTTCTGGCGTCATCGAAGGCCCGCGCCTGCAGGGAAAAGTCGTGCCGCACAGCGGCGCCGACTATGCCGGCAACGGCCGCCTCGACGCCCATTACATGCTCCAGGCTTCCGACGGCACCATGATCTACATCAACAACACCGGCTATCTTTATCCCATCGACGGCAAGCCGATCGATCGCAACGATCCCACCTGGGGCGGCGACCGCGAATTCTATTTTCGCTGCACGCCCGTGTTTGACACACCCGTCGGCCCGCACGACTGGCTCACGCGCACCGTGATCGTGGGCACCGGCAAGCGCCACGCGAACCCGGACTACACGATCTTCACCTACTACGCTGTTCTCTGAGCCGACTAGAAAAAAGTCCACAGGCGCGCACCGCACACTTGACATCATCAATCCCCTAGGATTCGCCGATGGACCCGAGGTCCACTTTCGGCGCGCTTCCTAGGGGCCTTACCCGGTTCCACCCGGCCTCGCCACGAGGCACCCGCGCGCCAGTCCTCGGGTCTTCACCCCCCTTGGCCGCCGATCGGCCCCAGGCATCCCGATTGCCCGTTAGGACCATCTCTAGTAGTCTCTACGATTGCGCTTAGCCGCTGGCTCCAACCTGCGGACTCAGGAGTGGGAAACTTGCGGGGCATAACTCGTCTCATTTTCGGTTCGTTGGTTTGTGTGCTGGCTGTATTTCTCGCCTGCTGCCAGCAACAGATCTCGGCTCCGAAGCCGAGCCTCAGGAAAATTGTTCCCGCGGACATGCCGGCGGGCCAGCCGGCTTTCACTCTGGAAGTGGATGGCGCGAATTTTACGCCCGCCTCAGCTGTCTTTTGGAACGGGTCGCAGCGCAGCACGCTCTTCGTCACTACTTCGGAGCTGACGGCGCAGATTTTCGCAAGCGACATTCAGAATGCCGGCTCGGCAACCGTTGTCGTTCAGACGGCCGCGCCAGGCGGGGGAATTACCCAGTCCCTCACATTTACAATTGACCCCATCACCAGCGGCGTGCCGCAGATCACGTCGCTATCGCCTACCAGCGCTTCCACGGGTAGCGCTTCGTTTCTCCTGATGGTCACGGGGAATAATTTCGTCTCGCAGTCCACGGTCACGGTCAACGGCAACATTCGACCGACGAGTTTCACGGGTACAACGCAGCTGCGGGCGACGGTTCTTTCCACCGATGTGTCGACCGCGGGCACCCTCGAGATAGCCGTCGTGAATCCCCCGCCCGGCGGCGGCAGCTCCAATTCCTTTGCCCTGAAAGTTAAGAACCCGTTGCCCGGCATTTCGGCTCTGACTCCCACGTCCATCCTGGCCGGCAGCACGGGCGGACAGCTCGGGGTGACCGGAACAGGCTTCGTGCCCGATTCCGTGGTGACCCTCAACGGCGCGCCCCGCACGACGACGTTCTTGAGTGGGGCCCAGCTCCAGGCCACGCTCGACGCCGGCGACCTAGCGGCTGCGGAAGTTGTTCAGGTAAAGGTCACCAATCCCGCGGACGGGGGTTCCGGTGGTGGCACTTCCAACTCTCTTACTTTCGCCGTGAACGCAAATGAATTGGCCGGCCTGCCTTTGATCGTCGATCTCGCGCCGGATGCCACGCAGGCCAACACCGGAATCTGCGGCGCAACCTGCGTCGGCGGAACTCCAACTCTCTCGACCGCCGGACCGTCCGTGAGCCAGACGGGCGAGTTCGTGGCATTCGCCTCCACTTCCACCAATCTTGTGATCAGCCCGGTGAACACCTCCAGCGGCATTTTTCTGCGCGATACGTGCTTCAGCAACACCCTCACAAGCGGCGGTGGCTCTACGTGCTCTCCCAAGACCACGCTCGTCAGCCTCGCCCCGAGCGGCGCCGTTGCGAACGGCGCGAGTTCCGAGCCGACTCTGGATAGTGGCGGCACGCACGTGGCCTACACTTCGACAGCCAGCAATCTGGTGAACTATGCCGTCGTGCCGGGAGGGACGCGCCAGGTCTATTGGCAGACACCCTGCACCACCGTGGCGGTATGCACGGTCGGGAACGCTACAACGGCGCTCGTTTCGATCGCGCCGGATGGACTGACGCCCGGCAACGGCGAAAGCTTCAATCCGGCGATCAGTTCGGATGGGCGCTATGTTGCCTTCGTTTCGCTCGCCACAAACCTTCTCACCACTCCGCCCTCCGGCGGGTTTGACGGCGTCACGCCGCAGGTTTTTGTTCGCGATACTTGCACTCTGGTTCCGCCTACGGCGCCGGGCTCCTGCGTGCCCACGACGTATCTCGTTTCGTCGTCGCCGGATGGAACGGCGGCAGGCGACCGCCCGAGCTCTAATCCCGCCATCGCGGACCAGGGCCTTTTCGTTTCCTTTACTTCGACGGCGACAAATCTCGCTACCGGAGCAAACCCGGGTGGATTGAGCGAAGTCTTTGAGCGTTCGACTTGCGTGACGACGATCGGCGTGGCGGGCAACACCTGCGCTCCCATTACCGGCCTGGTATCGTCGCCGGATGGTGTCACGCCGGCCGATGGAGCGAGCGCGGAATCCTCGATTTCGCAGGACGGTCGCTTCATCGCTTTCGCTTCCACCGCCACGAACCTGATCCCGAGTGTAGGTCCGACCCAGGAAGTGTACGTGCGCGACACTTGCACCGGCGTTGCGGTCGTAACGCCTCCGACCTGCACGGCAGCGACACTGCTCGCCTCCACGCCGGACGGCACGACGCCGGCAAACGGCTTGAGCGAAAACCCAAGTATCAGTCAGTGCGGCACCACCACGATCTCATCCACCTGCACCACGGGTCAGGCTATCGCCTTTGCTTCCCAGGCATCGAATCTGAACGGAGTTGTTCAGAATGGCGTCGAAAATATCTTCGTCCGTAACCCCTGCCTGAACCCTCCTGTCGTTACCACGACGACCACCACGGGTTGCGTGACCTATACCCTTCTTGCGAGCAGACCCGCGGGTACGCTGCCTCCCCCAGCCGACGGCAAAAGCGTCGCGCCGTCCATCAGCGGCGACGGCAATACGGTCGGCTTCATTTCCTTTGCGGACAACCTCGTCTCGAACGATGCGAACGCGCTGGAGGACATCTTTCTGGCAAGTTCGGCCCTTACTTTTAATTTGAATGTCACGGTGCAGGGAACGGGCACCACGGGTTCCGGGACGGTGTCGGACGGTACCGGGCAAATTCGTTGCGTCGAAACAGCGGGAGTCAACGGAGCGCCCGGGGTTGTGTCGGGAACCTGCTCGGCGCGCTACCTCAGCGGAAGTTCCGTCACGCTTACGGCCACGGCGACCGCGGGGTCCACATTTATTACTTGGGGGGGAAGCGTCCTCGGCACGAGTTGCGTCGCGACCACTCCGCCAACTGTCCCCACCTCATGTTCGTTCGCGGCGATTCAAAACAACACGGCCACCGCAACCTTCAAATAAATTTCACGCCGGAGCGCTCTTTCATTCTGCCCCGCGCGTCGTGATCCCCTTCAACACCGCGCTGCGCGTGGTCGCGAGCGTGAACGTCAGGGACTCGCGCGGCACGCTCGTCACGTAGGGTCCAATCAGCCAGCCGAGCCCCGTGGGAATATCCCGCGTGAGGGAGACGGACTGGCATTCGACGTACGTTCCGCCGTCCTTCTCCTCGAAGCGCCAGTACGTATTCATGCGCCAGAGAAATCCGCGGTCGTGTCCCGCGGGTTGCAGGCGCTCGTCCTTTTCGCCGGCGTTGTCCACTTCCTGAATCCGCGTCGTCCGCGAGCGGCTCCAGGCGTGCGTCGAGTCCACGAACGTGTAGTGGACCTCGTGCTCCGTGTCGAGAACCGTGGTGATCACCTTCTTCTTGTACAAGCGCAGCTCGATCGTGAAATCGTTGCCGTCGTGGCGCAGAATTTTCGAGCGCATCACGTCCGGGCGAAAAAAGCCCTGATGATGGTCGTAGTCTTCCTCGAGCGCGAGCGTCTGCGCCAGCGTTGCGCCGGGAATGAACACAGTGCCGATCCAGTGGTGGATCATTCCATTCTCAACAGAAATCGGTCTTCCATGGTCGCTCGCGTTCAGCGTCTCGAGCCGCTCGATTACGACTTCTCCCGCACGCAACCGCGCTTCGGCGTCCGCGCGGCGACCCTGCGGCAGGCCTTCGATCCACAAGTATGGCTCGCGACGCGCCAGCTGGGCATCGATCTGGGCCTCCGTGAGCTGCACGTAGC
This sequence comes from uncultured Acidobacteriota bacterium, assembly GCA_963752925.1. Classification (GTDB taxonomy): domain Bacteria; phylum Acidobacteriota; class Terriglobia; order Acidiferrales; family UBA7541; genus Palsa-295. Next base: position 302,169 of record CAVVZY010000003.1, read on the forward strand.
GATCGAACACTTCAACGGTCTCCGGTTTGAGGTCTTCGGCGCGAACGGGCACGGCAAGCGTGCAAAATCCCGCGAGTACTGCGGCGACGGCCTTCTGCGCGAGCCTGTCTGATTTTCCCTTCACGTGTCGCAAAGCGCCGTCCCTCGAAGGTCTAGATCTCGCCCAGCTGGAAAGATTCCGCACGACTTGACGGCAGCCGTACGCGGCCTCGCCATCTTGTGACGCAAGACATTTGCCAAACGATTCTACGTCGGTGGTGTAAAGATCTACTGCGAATGGCTCCAGACAAACCCGTCCTGCAGACGGGGGTCAAGGGGGTTAACGTCGGCAGGAGGGTTTCAACGGGTTGGTCAGCGTGCTACGGCTCCATTTGGAACCGTCGTCCCCGCAACGCAGCTCCCAACCCGCGAGGCCAGTCTGCAAGAGTGACCCAGAATGAAACTATGGCTCGGAGGGTACGTTTTTCCGGTACCGGGGTATTAGTACCGCCCACAAAACACGGGGGTTATTGGGTCACTGTAACGGAGACGTCCGCGGGGGGCGGCATGCGTAAGGTAACTTCGGTTGTTTTCTTGGAGCGGATGGAGATGCGTTTCGTCCACTGCGAGAACATGCCGCCTGAATAGGCGCGCAAGTCGTATTGTCCCGTCTCGAAACGCGCGAACTTGAAGTGTCCGCTCGCATCGGTATGCGTGGCGTAGGGATGTTTTCCGTCGGAGCTCTGCATGGTGACGGTGGCATCGGCCACGGGTTTGCCCTGCGAATCGAGCACCATTCCTTTGAGTTCTCCGATGGGTCCTCTGGCGCTTGCAGTCGGGGCAATTCCGAGCGCCGCTGCCAACAATAGGAAACTCATCGCTCGCCGCATACGCGTCATGATGGGCACCTCGCGATTCCATTCTAGCGCTCGCGGCGGTGCCTCTCTCCGGTTTCAGTTTCAGAATATCAGGATCGGTCACCTGTCCCGGAGTCCAGTTCGCCGCCGTGTGTGCGCCGCATGGGACTTGGTCAAACGCCTCTTGCATTTACTTTTTCCCGCGGGCAATGTATTCCATCTCGTTGCAATCGTGGCCGAACATCCTAATTGAACCGGAGACCGAATGCCTCGCTACCTCTCGCAACACACGTTGGCCTGCTTGACGCGCCAAGGCGCCGAGGAAATTTCCAGGCGCTTGCTCGGAGGACAGCCGCTGGCCGCGCGGCGTGTCGTCTTCAACATGCAGGAGGGGAAGATGATCGCCGAATTCGACGCGCCGGGGCGCGAAGCGCTGGAAAAATGGCTTGCCGCCGGAAAATTTCATTTCGATTGGCTGCTTCGCATCGAGCTGGAGGCGGCCGCCGATGGTTCGCTTCGGCCCATACCATAAACGACTCATCGCATTGCGGTTCCGGGGACGGCAGTGTATCCTGCCGAAGATGGTCTGCCACCAGAGGCTGGCGCAAGGTTGTTGTCGCCCGTGTCGCGTACGGGCGTCCTCTGGCATGGGCAAGTAGGTCATCTAGGAAGCTGTTTCTAGCTCAAGATTCCTTGAACCCACCGCCAGAAACGATCTGGCTGGTGGGTTTTTTGTTGCGGGCAGACTAAACTGATTCGCAAGACCGAGCGAAATTCTTCAAGGAGGAAGTCACATGGCTGAATACGCGCATCCGGAAGTGCTGGTCTCGACGCAGTGGGTGGCGGACCACCTGAGCGATCCGAAGATCCGGCTGGTAGAAGTGGACGTGGACACCACGGCCTACGATCAGGGTCACATCGCGGGAGCTGCGGGATGGAACTGGCAGACGCAGTTGCAGGACAACATTCGCCGCGATCTCATTACCAAGCAGGCGCTCGAGCAGTTGCTCGGCCAATCGGGAATCTCGAACGATACGACGATCATTCTGTACGGCGACAACAACAACTGGTTCGCGGCCTACGCCCTGTGGCAACTGAAATACTACGGACACAAGGACGTGCGCCTCATGAACGGCGGACGCAAGAAGTGGCTTGAGGAGAAGCGTCCGCTGACGACGGATGTCGCAAAGTTCACGCCCGCCACATATCGCGCGACCGGACCCGATGAATCCTTGCGCGCTCGCAAGGAGAACGTCTTTGCGGTGATCGAGAAGACCAGTGGCGGCCAGTTGGTGGACGTGCGGTCGGTCGATGAATTTACGGGAAAAATCATCGCGCCGCCGGGCATGAGTGAAACTGCACAGCGCGCCGGCCATATTCCGACAGCCGCCAACATTCCCTGGGTGCAGGCAGCCAATGAGGACGGCACGTTCAAGTCCGCCGATCAATTGAAGCAGCTTTACGATGGCAAGGGCGTGAAGGGTTCGGGCGAAGTGATTGCCTATTGCCGCATCGGCGAGCGCAGCTCGCACACCTGGTTTGTCCTGAAATATTTGCTCGGATACCACAACGTGAAGAACTACGACGGCTCATGGACCGAGTGGGGCAATCTGGTGGGCGCGCCCATCGAAAAGGAAGTGGCTGCCGCGGCGGGGTAGCGGAATCCGATTCGTTGCGCGGAGCCGTGCTGCACCGCGCTTATGCCGGACCTGTGCGGCCGGGCGCTATGGATTGAGCTTCCTGATCTGGGATTCGAGCGAGTCGATTTGCTGAAGAACGTTCTCGCGGTTCTTCTGGAGCTGATCGATTTGTGAGTTCCAGTCACCTTGTTTCCCGCCCCACGGATCGTATTTCCGCGAGGTTTCTACCGTCTTTCCATTCTTGGCGTCCTGCAGGTTCGCGATTTGTTTGTCGATGCCGGCGACCTGCGTCTGCAGCTGATCGATTTGCTGGCGGTACATTTTCACGGCATATTCGGACTGTCCGGGCGCCCGGTAGTCCGTTGGCTGCGCGTTCTTTTTCTGGTTCCCCACCACAGAAACCGTCGAATTCGCGTGCAGGTCGCTCATGTCGTCGTTCGTCCAGACTTTCTTCGGCTTTTGCGCCGCTTTCGGAGCAGGAGAATCCTTCTTGTCGGACGGAGAAGCCGGCTGGGTAGTAGTCTGAGTGTTCGGGGCCGCCTCCTGCGCGAAAGTAGGAGAAAGCGCGCTGAGCGAGACAATTCCTGCTGCGATCAGCACCATGGTGCGGCGAAACATAGAGCCTCCTGCGACGGAAGGTTGGTCTCCCTCGATTAGACGCTTTCGCGGATGAAAAATCACCGATTCTTGCCGCAGGTTTCCCGATTACCAACTTGTTTCCGGCCCACGGAGGCTGCGAGAAGTTACGGATCTTCGCTGAAGGTTTTCCCATTCGACAACTCATTCTGCACGGCCTGCAGAGCCTCATTCGGCGGACCCATGCGGCGGTAACGTCCGACCTCGATGATCTGGTGCTGGTCGAATGTGAACAGGAATTTCCGCCCCGCGTAATCGTATTGGTAGCGCGTCGGCAGCCAGATACCAGGGGCGATCTCCGCCTGATCCATCGAAACCACGCTGCCGCGATAGAGTTTTCCCAGGATACCCGCGCCGAAGGAAATATCGCTCGTCACGTGGGCTTCTCCGTGAACGATCTGCGTCATCTGGCGATCCACCCAGAGTTTGGCCGTGGTGTGTGCGAACGCGTCCTGAAACATCGAGTGCGGCTGAAATTTCGGGTCCGGATCGAGCTGGACGACATCGCAGTCGCGACCATTCCGATTCTCGCGGCCTATCCACTTTTTGAGGTACGCTTGACTTGCGGTATCCACGAACTGCGCCCGGTCGCGCATGCGCTTGTCGTATTTGGCGTACGCCAGCTTCGCTTTCGGGTCGTTTGGATTTGCCATGATTGTAAGCAAATCCTTCAACACTTGCATTTGGCGCGCGTACGCGGCTGAATCGGTGGATTTTCCTTCCTCGTGAAGCAGTATCTTCTGGCTGCCTGCACCGGTGGGCACTACTCGATACGTCTTGTCGTCGATCGTGCGCGGATTCGCTCCTCCGGTACGGTTGATACGCCGCTCTACCCGCTCATAGAGCTCGAGCGCGTCATCGTCGTCGTGCTGATTGGCCAGCAGTTGCTTCGTGCGCGCGCGGATTTCGTCATCCGAAAGAGCTTGCGTCTGCGCGTTCGTCCGCGGTCCGGCCGCGAGTGTCACGCTCACCACAACGAGCGTCGAAACCACAATCGAAGTCCGAAACCGCATCAATGTCCTCATGGCGTCCTTTGGTGGGATTCCCACCGCCGACCACCGGTTGTAAGCCTCAATTGTAGTCGTCCGGCGCGTCTATTTTGATACTTCCGGAGGGGCTGTTAGGTCCGGCGGAATAACCACCGGACTGATTGGAACAAGGCTCGATCTTCCGTCCGGCCCGAAGACGTAGGGATATCCCGCCGGATCCACCGGGATCGCGCGAAGCATTCCGGCGTCGAGCATGGCCTTGGTTGAGTCGGGAAAGTGTCCGAAGCGGTTCTTGTACACTTGCGCGAGTTCATCGAGCTCTGTCTCGTCCTCTCGCGCCTTCAGCCCGCGCAGCATTTCCATCGCTCGATCGCGGACCTTCTTGTCTTGCGTGGATTGATAGATTTCCGACCAGATCATCCGCGACGTATCCAGCGACCCGCCCTTCTCCGCAACACGAGCGGCCATTATTTTCAACCAGGACGGCGCGTTCGGGTTCTTGCTTCCCTGCAGATACGCGGCCGCGGAGTTCGGGTAGTCCCGCATCCGCCAGTAGTAGAGAAAGCCCAGGTCGCCGCTCAGGTTCCAGTTGTCCGGATTCGCGGCGATCCCGCGCTTGACGAGTTCAATGGCGAGGTCCGATCGCCCCGCGCCGGTCGGGGGCGGCTCGGAGAGAAAGATTGCGCCGAAGCGATACGCGACGACGAGCTTTGGATCGAGCGTCGTGGCGATATCGAGCAGCGGCCACAACAGGCCGAATTTCGCATTGGGGAATCCGACCCGGCTGCCGTAATATTGCACGGCGCGCGTCCAGTAAAGGTCGGCCAGCAGCGAATCGTAGCCTAGGCTCATCTTTCGCAGGGCGGATCCCGAGCGCAGCATGAGCTGCTCGTTTTCTTCTGTGTACGCGCGGGTTCCCGCGTCGATCTTCATCTGCAGGGCCGCGATCGCCACGAACAGCAGCGGCACGCCGGCAAGTGCTGCCCATAGCGCCCGCGTTTGGCTCAAGTGGTTCATTTCAGGTTGCGCCTGGAAAACACCGCCGACGCCGCTACTAGGAGCAGCGCGATGTACAGCGCGGCATACAGCGTGTTTTGCCAGACCAGTGAGAAGGGTATCGCACCGCCGTGCGCCACCGTATCAATCGCGTTGAAATTGTGAAAATTTGGGACCAGATAGTACAGCGTGCGCGTGACCGCCAGGACCGCGGGATTCTTGGTGAACTCGCCGATGCCGTGAATATCGTCTGCGAACACGCCGGTGATGTAAATTCCCAGCGTGAATAGTGTCGAAAGCATCGGGCTCGAGAAGCAGGAAAAAAACATCGCCAGCGCCGTCACCAGCGCAAATTCGAGCAGGATGAAATAGATTGCCACGAGAATCGACGCGTCCGATCGCACGAAGTGTCCGCCGACGTACACGAGCGCTGCGGCCAGCCCGAGCGTCATGAAGATTGTGTTGACCCCGAGCGTCAATAGTAGGCCCGCGAATTTTCCCACCAGAAATTGCCAGCGGCGGATGGGCTTCGCCAGCAGGCTATACAGCGTCCGCTTTTCGATTTCCTTGTAGACCAGCCCCACTCCGATGAAGATCGCCATCACCAGCCCGAAAATCGAGATCGCCGAAAGCCCCAAATTGATGATCACCAGCCGCTCGATCCCAATGGAAATCTCGCCGACCAGAATCGCGGCCCCGATCATCAACAACGCGAACAGCACCAGGTTATAGAGCACCCTGTCTCGCACCGCTTCGCGGAACGTATTGATGGCCACCGGTCCCACGGTCGCGCTCATCGGATGACCTCCTCAAGCCCCCGGGAAGACGCCGGGCTGCCAACGAGGCGCATGAAGTAATCCTCCAATGTCGGGTGGACCGGAGAGACGGAAAGTATTCGCGCCTCGCAGTTTCGCAATTGTTCCAGCGCGCCATAAAGCGCCTCTTCGGGGACTTCCACGCGGCACCGCCCTCCGATTCGCGTGGCGTCCTTGGCCAGCGCTGCCGGCAAGGCCCGGCCCTCGCGCGCCTCGAATAGAATTTCCATCGCGTGCGCCTTCATTGAAACGATTTCTCCCGGCGCGCCGACTCCCTGCAGTTTGCCGCCCGCCAGCACCGCGACCCGATCGCAAAGCATCTCCGCGTCCGAAAGGATGTGCGTCGAGAAGAACACGGTCCGCCCCTGTTTCTTCAGGTCCAGGATGATGTCGCGCACCTCCCGCCGTCCCACCGGATCGAGCCCGGACATCGGTTCGTCAAGAATTACGACCGCGGGGTCGTGCAGGATCGCCTGCGCGATTCCCGCACGTTGCAGCATCCCCTTGGAGAATTTTCGCAGCTGCACGTTTCCCGCGGCCGCCAGCCCCACGCGCTCCAGGAATCTCCCCACGCGCTCGCGCCTCTCGGCCTTGCTGTAATTCGAAAAACGCGCGTAGTAATCCAGCAGTTCGCGCGCCGTCAGGTAATCGTAGAAATACGGTTGCTCGGGGAGATAGCCGATTTCGCGGTGCATTTGCACGTCGTCAATCGAGCGGCCGCGAACCCGCGCCGTTCCGCTCGTCGGGAAGATCAGCCCCATCAGGAGCTTCATCGTCGTCGTCTTTCCGGCGCCGTTCGGTCCCAGAAAGCCGAATACCTCTCCCTCCTCCACCTGGAACGTCAAATTGTCCAGCGACCGGCGCATTCGCTTGCGCCAGAAGCCGACCGGAAAGTCCTTGGTGAGTCCGAGGATCTCGATGGCAGGCGTACTCATGTCTTTACATTATTGATTTTTTTCCACGTACCGCGCTCGTGTCAATTCCGCGCTGTTGCTTTGTATGGCACATCGCAAGCGTAGTGGAACTCGGCGGTCACACCACTACCAGTAGACGACTTCGACACGCGGAACCTAAGATTTTGTGGTCGCGCGCTGTTTTCTTCTTGACAAGTTTTCCACAACCCACGATACTTCGCACCCAGACTCGGCAATAAATGCGTGACCTGGTCGCCTATTGCAGCGCCGGCGGCCTCCTCGCGATAACCAGACCGGGTTCAACCGAATAGCCTGAGGGATGCGCCTTACTCTTTACCGCGCCTTGGGATTTTGCGCGGCTTAGCTGCGCTTTTCTCTTTTTTCGGTTCGGGGCGGACTTTTTCGGGGGTCGTAGCGGCCCGCTCTTCTGGTTAAGTCCCCTTCACTTTCGTGTATCTCTGATACACGCAACAAAACCTCGGGTCCCGGTTGGGGGAGTATAATGAAGTAAGCCTCCCTCACTCTGGCACCCCGGCCAACTTTTCGGCGGCACGACTGCCGGCGCGGAGGCAGACGATGGCGGAAACACGAATGGCCTTGAATTCAAATCTCCAGACGGAAAAGACCACACAGCGCACGACCGGGTTGGAATTCCCCCGCCGGTTCACCGACGGGAAGGTGCATCCCTTCGACGCGGTCGAATGGGAGCGCCGCACGGCATTAATTGGCAATGATAAGGGACAGGTGATTTTCCGCCAGGAAGATGTCGAGGTTCCCAAGTCCTGGTCGCAGACGGCGACAAACATCGTCACCTCGAAATATTTTCACGGCAAGCCGAATACTCGCCGAGCGCGAGACCTCGGTGCGGCAGTTGATCAGCCGCGTGGCCGACACCATCGTCCGCTGGGGTATGGAGGGCGGTTATTTCGCCAGTGCCGAATCGAAACACGCCTTCCACGATGAGCTCACCCATCTGCTCGTCGAACAGAAGATGGCTTTCAATTCGCCGGTCTGGTTCAACGTTGGCGTCCAGGCCAAGCCGCAGTGCTCCGCCTGCTTCATCAACTCCGTCCAGGACAGCATGGACTCGATCATGAACCTGGCCAAAACGGAGGGGATGCTGTTCAAGTGGGGCTCCGGCACGGGAACGAACTTCTCCTCGCTCCGCGGCAGCCACGAATCGCTTTCCGGCGGCGGCATCGCCTCCGGTCCGGTCAGCTTCATGAAGGGATTCGATGCCTTCGCCGGCGTGATCAAGAGCGGCGGTAAGACTCGCCGTGCCGCCAAGATGGTGATCCTCAACGTGGATCACCCGGACATCGTCGAATTCATCGAGAGCAAGACCAAGGAAGAGCGAAAGGCGCAGGTCTTGATCGAGCAGGGTTACAACTCCTCGATTGACGGTGAAGCCTATTCCTCCGTTTTCTTCCAGAACGCGAATCATTCGGTCCGCGTCACCGACGAGTTCATGCGCGCCGCCGAGGAAGATCGCGATTGGTGGACTCGCAACGTCAACGACGGCGAGCCCGCGGATCAATATCGCGCCAAGGACTTGCTGCGGAAGATGGCCGAGTCCGCCTGGCAGTGCGGCGATCCCGGCATGCAATACGATACGACCGTCAACCGCTGGCATACCTGCAAGGCCACCGGCCGCATCAACGCCTCGAACCCGTGCTCGGAGTACATGTTCCTTGACGACACGGCCTGCAATCTCGCTTCGCTCAATCTCTTGAAGTTCCTGGGGCCCAACGGCCAGTTCGATAGCGAGGGATTCCGCCACGCCGTGGACATCACCATCACCGCGCAGGAGATTCTGGTCGACAACGCCAGCTATCCGACGGAAAAAATTCGCATGCAATTCGCACGATTATCGCCCGCTGGGCATCGGCTACGCCAATCTCGGCGCGCTGCTGATGTCTCTCGCGCTCCCCTACGATTCCGACGCCGGCCGCGACTTCTGCGGCGCCATCACCGCGCTGATGACCGGCGAATCCTACGCGCAATCGGCGCGCATCGCCGAGCGCATGGGGCCGTTCGGCGGCTATCCGCGCAACCGCGAAGCGATGCTCGACGTGATCCGCATGCACCGCGATTCGCTCCGCCCGATCAAGGAAGAGCACGTCCAGCCGTCGCTGCTCCACACGGCGCAGGATTCATGGGATAAGGCGCTCGAGCTGGGCGAAAAGTTCGGCTACAAGAATTCGCAGGTTTCTGTCCTCGCGCCCACCGGCACCATCGGCTTCATGATGGATTGCGACACCACCGGCATCGAGCCCGATCTCGCGCTGGTCAAGCAGAAGCGACTGGTCGGCGGCGGCGTGATCAAAATCGTCAACAACACCGTCCCGCAGGCGCTGATGAGGCTCGGCTACGCTCCCGAGGACGTTGCCAAGATCGTGGACTACATTGACGCGCAGGCCAAAATCGAAGGCGCGCCGGGCCTGAAGCCGGAGCACCTCCCGGTGTTCGATTGCTCGCTCTCGCCCATGGGTGGCGGCCGCTCGATCGCCTGGCGCGGCCACCTGCGCATGATGGCCGCGGCGCAGCCATTTCTTTCCGGCGCCATCAGCAAGACGATCAACATGCCGGAGGAATCGACGGTCGAAGACATTATGGAGGCCTACACCGAGTCCTGGAAGTTCGGACTCAAAGCCGTGGCCATCTACCGCGACAACTCCAAGCGTTCGCAGCCTCTTTCCGCCGCCAGCAAGAAGGAAGACGACAAAGCTGCCGTGGCTCCCGGTGTGGCGCAAGCAGCGGCTCCGGCAGTTGCCCCAGCCGAAGTACCCGCGCCAGCACAGCAAGAGCTCTTCCAGGGCACCAAACGCCGCAAGCTGCCGTCTGAACGCAACTCGATCACGCACAAGTTTTCCGTCGGCGGCCACGAAGGCTACATAACGGTCGGCATGTACGCAGACGGCCATCCCGGCGAAATCTTCATCAAGATGGCCAAGGAAGGTTCCACGCTCTCGGGCATCATGGACGCCTTCGCGCTATCCGTCTCGATTTCGCTCCAGTACGGCGTTCCTCTGCGCGCGCTGGTGGACAAATTCGTCAACTCGCGCTTCGAACCTTCGGGCTATACCGGCAATCCCAAGATCCGCTACGCGAAGTCGGTCGTGGACTATATCGGGCGATGGCTCGGCGCCAAGTTCATTTCGCTGGACTACCTCGATAACGACGCCGCTGTGGGACAGGCCGAAGCGACCGCGGTAGCGGTTGTCGCCGCGACGCCGGAGGCATCGCCGGCTACGGCTCCCGCCCCGGCTTCATCGAGGGTCGCGGATATGGGAAACACCACGCGTCCTCGCGCCGCGGCCGAAGACGCGCCCTACTGCTCTGAATGCGGCATGCTCATGACGCCCAATGGGAGTTGCTACAAGTGCGCCAACTGCGGCTCCACCTCCGGCTGCAGCTAAGCGTTCGATGAAATTGGCAGGATCTACAAAGGGCGTCCGCGCGAGCGGGCGCCCTTTGTGTTTAAGTGGCTCGGGTCCTCAGACCCGAGGTCTTTTCTGGCAGGGAATATTCGGGCGGAAATCCGGCTTACGCTGCAGTAGAAGACGTACGCCGCAACGATCGGATCGCCGAATAGCCCAGAAGCAGCACGGCCAGCCCCACGACGACCCATAGAAAGTAGCGATTCTTCTCCGTCCATGGCTTCGGGTCTGCGTAGTCCGGATTTTCTTCTTCAGGACCGACGTTGCCCACGACGGCCGCATCTTCCTGTTTCGCGTCCGTACGGCGCGCCAGATCGTATTCCGGCGCCTGTGCCCGGCTTTGTCCGTACAGGAGCCGGTAGCTGTGTCCGGGCTGCTGTTCGAACGCGATATGCGCCGGCGTCATGTAGATGTAGGGAACGACCCCTGGCAGCGGTGCGTCATTTCCGTTCACGATGGTGATCCGCCAGTAGCGGCTCGTCGTGTAGCTCGGGACCGCGACGGCGAGATGTTCCTCGGTGGCATCGCCTCGTCGAAATCGGTAAATCTCGCCGCGCGCAAAAGACGACCACGTCACGCCATCTTCGCTCGTCGAGATTTCCACGGCCCGGTTGAACTCCGCCGGGTTCACGGCGAAGCGTACTTCGCGTATGTTCAGCGCGGGCGTGCCTAAGTCCACTCGCCAGGCGTTCTCTCCCGCGTGCTCAGCGCGTTCGGCGGTGATAGTTGCCTCCATGGATGAGCGCTCCGGCGGTTCGACTGTTTTGTAGGAGACACTCGCGCGCAATACGGGAAACTGCTTCTCGCCATCCAGGATGCGCACGCGCAAATACCGCGCATTGTTCGGGGAATAGCTCACGGTTTGCGTGCCTTCACGGCTTTCCTTCCGAAATCTGAAAATCGGAGCGCGATCCTGCACGATGCGCCACACTTGCGCGTCGTCGCTCGCCTCGATGGATACCCATTCGATGAAATCCGTCTCGGCCGTCTCGATTTCGACGGCGTTGTGGAACGGCGCCGAAGTTCCCACGCTGAGCATCACCTGTGTGTACCTGCCGGGAGCAAAACTGTTCTCGATCAGTTCCGTCGGAAGCGTCTTCGAATTCGTGGAGCCCTCCCGCGCATATCGCACGAAAGGCACCTCGTTTCCGTTCTCATCGATGATTCGAATGTCAGGCAGCCGGGTCTGCGCATGCAAATACGCGTCCTGAGGCACGACGATCCCCGCAAGCTGCGCGGAGTCTGTCGAAGGAAGATCGATCGCGCGCGAGTAACGCCAATTCTTCCATGCGTGGGGTAGCGGCGTCGCGGCTACCGTCAAACCGGCTGCCAGCAGGATCGCCGCCGCAATCCCTCGGTGCTGGCCCTTGTTTTTCCGATCAGCGTTCATTTTGGGGCTGAATTCATGTTGGCGGCGAGCCGGTAAGAAGTGCGGTATTACAGCACATGCATACTAGCGGGGCAATCGGTGTTTGCGGCTGATTCTTGCGGACCTTCGGTCAGACTCAATCGCTAGTGAGACGGATTGGCAATTCGGGATGGCACCCGGCAAATAGAAAGGGGGCCCACCCGGGCCCCCGTTTGCTCCATCCCCAAGTTCCGGTCTCGGCGCGGCGAAACCGACCCACCCCGGGATAAGAGACAGCCGGATGGATAATGTGCACGCGCAATGCCACCCTCATCCGAATTTCGCGGCCGCATTATCTCACTGTTGTGGAATGAGTTAGGACGATCTATCGTCGATCTCATCGCCTTGGCGCCTGGTCGAAATCCAATTTATGAAAACTCGCGGCGCTGGATTCTACAGTCTTTGGTAGAATTGATCTTAGCTATCGACCCGATAAGTAATCTCTATCGAAGATTTTCGTCCGCGCGCCTCCCCGGAACATCGACCGGAGGCACAAACTCATCCCTTCGAGAACGAGCGCCCGGACCGCGAACGCACCCGCCACGCTAAGCGCCGATGGCGGAGCGCAGAGCCGAGGCGAGAGCCTCCGTCCAGCGTTGAACGTCCTCTTCGCGTTCGGCTTCGATCATCACGCGCGCGAGCGGCTCCGTACCCGAATAGCGCAGAACCACGCGCCCCGACTTCCCGAGCGCGCTTTCCGCTTCCTTCAGCGCGCGGGCCACTTCAGGCAGCGACTCCAGCGGCGGCTTCGCCCGGACCTTCACGTTGACGATTTTCTGCGGGAAGATTTTCAAGTCCGCCACCAGCTTCTCAAGCGGCCCGGCAATCGATACCAGCGAAGCCATTTTCACCGCCGTCAGCATCCCATCCCCGGTCGTGGCATCGTCTAGAAACAGGATGTGCCCGGACTGCTCGCCGCCCAGGTTCGCTCCGCTACGCTGCATTTCCTCCAGAACGTAGCGATCGCCCACGTCCGTGCGCGTCAATTTCAGACCGGATTTTTCGAGCGCGCGCTCCAGGCCCAGGTTTGCCATCGTCGTGCCGACGATCGCGCCTCCTTTGAGCTGCCCGGTGGATTTCAGATAGCGCCCCGCCGCGAGCAGCACGCCGTCTCCGTCCACGCGTTTCCCTGATGCCGTCGCAAAAATCGCGCGGTCCGCATCGCCGTCAAACGCTACGCCCAGCGCCGCGCCTGCTTCCACCACGCGTTTTTGCATGCCTTCCGGATGAAGTGATCCGCAGCCCGTGTTGATGTTCCGCCCGTCGGGCTCGCTGTTGATTGCCGTCACGCTCGCCCCCAGCGACCGAAAAAGCTGCGGCGCGAGCTTGCTTGCCGCGCCGTTCGCGCAATCGAGCACGATCTTCATCCCCGCGAGCTTGGAGCCCGGGAACACCGCTTCGCGCAATCCGGCCAGGTAATCCTCGTGCAGCTTCTCGTCCCCGTCGTGATCGATCTTGCCCTTCCGACCCTTGGCGCGATCGAATTTCGCCGCGCCCTTTGCCGCCAGGATCGCATCTTCGATCTTGGCCTCGACAGCATCGGGGAATTTCATGCCCGAAGCGGAGATCAGCTTCACGCCATTGTCGTGGTAAGGGTTGTGCGAAGCGGAAATAACCACACCCGCTGAAAATCCCTCGCGGCTTACCAGCCATGCCACCCCCGGCGTGGTCAGCACCCCGGCGGACACGGCTTCCGCGCCGGCCGCGCTCAGCCCGCTTTCGATCTGCTCGGCGACGTGCGGTCCGGATTCTCGCGTGTCGCGGCCGATTAAAACTCGCGGCTGCGCGCCTTTTTTCGGCTCGAGCGTCAGCAGATATTCGCCGAGCGCGAATCCCACGCGCTCGAGCGTCGCGTCATCCAGCGGATATTCGCCCGGGATTCCGCGGATGCCGTCCGTGCCGAAGAGTTGTTTCGCCATGTTAGTGGGGTGCCGTGCTTCCCAAGCGCGGGATCATGATCTTAGCATCGAGAGTGTTCTGTGCGCGGTGGCGGCCACGCTTCTGTTCACCGAAAGCGTTACCATCGCCGCCAATCACCGCCGTCCGTATGCGTGCCGCGGCGTCAGCTGTGTTATCGTACGCGCATGCCTGTCGAGGAAACCAAGGCCGTCTCCGCCAAGAGTTCCGTCAGCTCGCGGATTATCGCCGCGGGAATCGTGATCGCCTTCTGCTACTGGGCGTCAACCGTTCTTGTCACCCTGCTCGTCGCCGTGCTTATGGCCTACTTCCTCGACCCGGTCGTCACCTGGCTTGAGAGAATGCGCATCCCGCGCGCCCTCGGTTCCCTGATCGTCGTTCTGGTAACCATCGCGATGCTGTCCGTAGTGGCGTATTCGCTGATTGACCGCGCCGATCAATTTGGCCGCGACTGGCCGAAATATCGCCAGCCCATCCAAGCCGCTACGCAGGCGGTGGAATCCAGGATGGAAACTCTCGAAAAGCACGTTTCGGAAATCGAACCCGCGCCGCGCCCCGGCGAGCGGGTCGTGACCGTCGGTGAATCGCACACGGTGCGCGACGCGCTGGTCGGCCGCCTTAATTCGCTTTACGCGTTTGTGCTGGCCGCCACGTTCGTGCCTTTTCTCTTGTTCTTCATGCTCGCGGCGAAGCGCCAGGTTTGGCACGCCACGATGCAGCTCTTCGCGCCCGGCGAGCGCACCGCGGTCCGGGACGCCCTCGCCGACGTCACCCAAGTCCTCCGCAGCTACTTGCTGGGCACGTCGCTGGTCGGTTTGATTCTGATCATCGCCAGCTGGCTCTTCTTCTGGGGTCTCGGGCTCGACTTCCCGTTCCTCACCGGCCTGGTTTCCGGCGTTTGCAATCTGGTCCCCTACCTCGGCGTCATTATGTCGTGGGTTCCACCGTTGCTCGTCGGACTCAAGCAGTACCACACCGTCGGGCCGTTCGTCGGCATCTTTGCCATGCTGACTTTCTTCCATATCGTCACGGCCAATCTGCTGATTCCCGCTCTGGTTGGCTGGCGCGTGCGCTTGAACGCCCTAGCGCTGACGATTTCACTCCTGTTCTGGGGCTGGATGTGGGGTGCGATGGGGCTAATTCTCGCGATTCCCATCACCGCTGTCCTCAAAGTCGTCTGCGACCACGTCGAGAGTCTGCAGCCCGTCGGCCGCTGGCTAAGCGCTTAGCCCGCGCCGTCATCCGCCGTCGTGGATTCGCTTGATCGCTCGCTTCAGCGTCTCCGCCTCGCTCGATTCCTGAAACATTCGAATCGCCGCGATCCCCGCCGCTCCAGCGCGCAAGCACTCCGCTACGTTTCCTTCGTTCACTCCGCCAATCGCAATCACCGGAATCCGCACCGCGCGGCACGCCTCGCCGAGCCTCGCAATTCCCTGTGGCGGCCCGAACTTTTTCTTGGACGGCGTCTCGAAGACCGGCCCGAAAAAAACGTAGCTCGCTCCCGAATCTTCCGCCTCGCGCGCTTCCTCAAGACTGTGGCACGAGACTCCGATCAGAAATCCAGCCGGGGCATTTCGTCTCCTGCACCAGCGCACTACTTCACGCGCAGGCACGGACTCCCCGCCCAGATGCACGCCCGCTGCGCCCGCCGCCAGCGCCACATCGAGCCGGTCGTTCACTATGACGCGCCCGCCACCCGTCCCAATGCCGCCCGCTGCCTTCGCAAGCCCCAGTAGTTCCCGCGCCAGCATGTCTCGCTCGCGGATTTGCACCCAATCCACTCCCGCCGCCATGGCCCCGCGAATCTTTGCCAGCACATTTCCAGCGGCATCGGCGGCGTCGAGCACTTTCCGGTCGGTGACGTAACAGACGATCGGTTTCACGGGTGGCTTCTTAAGTGCGACTCGCAGCGGCGGCAGCTCGATGGCGAAACCCCTCGAGCGATAGTAAGACGTTCATGAATCCCAGCCCGGAAATCGCCCCGCGCAGATAAGGATTCTTCAGCAAGAGTCCCAGCGCCGGATACTGGTAGAAGAAGTAGTTGGTTTCCCAGATGTCCGACCACGGCACGAGGATCAGCGCCAGCCCGAGCACGAGCCAGACCAGCAAAATGGTGATGCGCGCGATCCGGCTCATCGTCGACCTAGGATTATGGGAGATTATTGCCGCAGTCGCAACAGGAAGGCCCGGCCCGTCGAACGGGATTAGTGTTTTTGCAGCGTGGCAATGCGGTCGGCAACATCGCGATAATCAATGTTCATCGCATAAACCTGGCGGAAGCTGTCCAGCGCCGCGTTGGCCTCGCCGGCCATGTCGAGCGCCAAGGCCATGTCGTAGCGCAGGGCCAGCACCGCTTCCTGATCGAGCCCCGGCACCTCGAGCGCCCGTTGATACCACAGCGACGCAATCTTCGCCTCGCCCTTGTCCATGAAGGACAGCGCCAGCATCGTGGCGCAGTTCATCGAATAACGGAACGGCTTGCCCTTCTGGACCGCCTTGGCAACTTTTTGGAATTCTCCGATGGCTTCGTCGAGCAGTCCCATTTCGCGGTAGGCGATGCCGAGATTGTAGTGCGTCTCCAGATCCTCGTCCTCGTCGCTAAGCTCGCCGAGTTCGCTGCGAAATTCCTGAAACACTTCGGCAAGTTCGTTAAGATTTTCCGCCGTGGTCTCGGGAGCTGGTCCGGATGCCGCAGGCGGCGCTGACGTTGACGCTGCCGCAACGGGCACGGGCGCACTCGCGGGCGAAGGCGTAACCGCCGCTTTCGGCGCAGCCGCCGGCGTTTCCATGTCTTCGATTTCCGACGCCAGCTCGCTGAGAAAGTCTTCGGTAGTCGCGGCGCCGTTCTTGCCGTGCGCTCCGGTAGGTTCGGGCGTCAATTCGAGTTCGAATTCGATATTCCCCGTAGCCACCTTCTCGGCCGCAGGCGTCTCTTCGGCGGTTTCCTCGATGATTTCAATCGAAGGCTCTGCTGCGGCTTCTTCAGTCGCCTCGATTGGCTCAATTGCCTCGGGAATGATGGTCGCTTCCGGAATCTCAACCGCAGCCTCGATGGACGCAGCCTCGACGGGCACGACTTCATCAATCGGAACTTCGATCTCGATTCTTTCTTCTTCGGCCGCCTCCGCCTGCACAGGTTCGGGAGTCGGCGCGGCCTCTTGCGGGACTTCCTGCGCGGCCAATGGCGCGGGCTCGGCAACTTCTTGCACCATCGCTTCCCATTCGTCCGAAAGGTCCACTTCTTCGTTCACGGCTGCTGCAGCCACCGGTTGCGCTTCTGGAGGCGCTACCACTGCCGGCGAAATCTCCGCGGCGGCGGGCTCCGGCTCGACCGTCGCCATCGGGATCTCGAATTCCGCGGGAGCATTGCTGGCATGAACCGCCGGCGCCGCTTCGATCGTCGCGGCTTCCGCCGATGCAGCCTCCACGGTAGGAGTCGGCATGGATGCCTGCGTCGGCGCGGATGGCGCGACCTGCAACTCGTCTTCCGTCATGCCAGCCAATTTCTGGAATCTTTGCCGTAGTTCGGCGAAGCGCTCGGTGTTGACCGTGTCCTGCCGCTCGCGGTGGATCTGCTCTAGCTGAGCGGCCAACTCGGCGGTGCGGCGCTCGTTGCTGGCGCCGAGATAGAGATCGAGCAGACGCTCGAGCGTCGGCGTATGCCGCGGCGCGCGCTGCAAGACGTTTTCGAGAAGGTGCGTGGCCTTTTGCGTCAGCCCGTAGCTCGAGAAGAGGTCCACATCGGTCAGCGCCTGCGCGATATAGCGCTGCGTCTCCTCATCGAACGCTTCCTCGGGGGCTTGCACCGACGCGGAGACCTCCGCTTCCACCAGCACTGCTTCCGCGGAAGCTACTTCCGCCGGGGCTTCGTCCCGCTGGGTCACTTCCGCCATCGTTTCAGGCTTGGTCGTTGCCTCCGGCGTTGCAGTCGATTCCTTGCCGCCCTTGCGGAGCTGTTCGAACCGCGCGACCAGCCTCTCGTCGCCCTTGTTCCGTTCGATCATCTCCTTCATCAGATGTTCGGCGCGCGCCTGGTCTCCCGCTGCCGCATACGCGTCCACCAGCTTGCTGAGCGCTGCGGTCAGTTGGAATGGATCGCTCGTGGTCCGGCTGAAATCAGCGAGCATTTCCAGCGCTTCCGTGTTGTTGGGGAGCTTTTCAATTGCGCTCGAAAGCAGCTTCACGAATTTGTCGTGTTCGCTCGCCTCGATCATCGGATCGCGCAACTCGCGCAGCAGCGGCAGAGCCTTGACGGCGTGCCCGCCTTCGATCAGCGACTCGGCTACACTCTGCATCGGCCGGGCATGAGCGCTTCCCCGCGCCAGTTGCTTGCGGGCGCGGCTCGCGGCCTTGTCCAGCTGCCCCGATTTAATCTCGAGGTCCAGCAGCAGGTCCGTCACCTCGCCGCCCGCGTCCGCCTCCGGATGGCCTTCCAGGATCGTGACCGCTTGATCGTCTTTCTGGCCCCCGGTGAGAATTTTTGCTTTCAGCAGCAGCGCGGCCGCGCTGGTGGGCTCCACTCCCAGCGCCCGCTCGATCAGTTTCTGCGCTTCATCCCCTTCGCCTCGGTCGAACAGCCTCTGCGCGTAGTTGAGATATGTCTGGGCCGCCTCTTTCTTCTGGCCCATCACGTTGTAGAGTTCCGCCAGACGCAGTTGCACGCGCGGGTTGTCCGGCTCCACTTCGAGCAGCCGGTTCAGCACCTCCACCGCCTTCGGCGCGCGGTTGGCTTTCAGGTGCACTTCGGCGATCTGCAGGAACAGAGGCCGTGCCTCGCTCAGCACTCCCTGTTGTACGTACAGGTCCGCGAGCCGCTCCAGCGGCGCGAGTTCCGCCGGCGCCAGTTTGGCGATTTTCTTGTAGATGGCGATGGCTTTGCTGTTGAACCCGTCGCTCAGGTAGACCTGCGCGAGCCGCTCGAAATATTCGATGGCCTGCGGCATATCGCCCTGGCGCGCGAAAAGATCGCCCACGGTCATTAATGTGGCTTGGTCTTTCGGATCGTGGCGCAGGATTTGCTGGTATTCGCCGATGGCCTGGGCAACCTTGCCCTGGTTGAGAAATTTCAGTGCGCTCTCGAGCGCCTTATTTTTGTTGAAGGCCATGGATGGTCCCGCGTTCCCCGGCCGCGCCTATCCCAGCCGATGGTTCTGGCGAGAAGGGTTGGCCAACGATGAAGGTTAGCACGCGCGGAAAACCAGGGTCTATGAAGCGCCATGAGGGTGGTGCCGAAGGGGATAACAGGGAGAGGACTCGACCAGTACCCGGGTACTACTCGGCCCCCAAACCCGTCATTCTGACCGGAGTGACCCGGATATGCCCACCACGAACGCTGTCATCCTGAGCGGAGTCCCGCGCGTTCTTTCTTTTCCCGCGTCTTCAGCGGGCGCGGGACGCAGTCGAAAGATCTCTCTTCGGCGCACGCAATTGGGGAACGTCAACAAAACCACCTCGCACTCCTACATCTTAACCTCGCTGATCTGCACAATCGGAAGAATGTCCGTGTAGTTCGGAATATCCCCCATGATCGCCGGCGCATTCGCCCCGAACGCCGTCTGAAATGCTTCGACCGAATCAAACGTCAAGTGCCCGATTGCCACGTACGTCATCGGAGCGCCCGGCGTGCCCCCGGCCAGTCCCTGCTCCACCGCCACGCTCTTCAGCGCCGGTCCGATCTTCTGCTGGATCATGGGAATGTGCTTCTCCAGGTAGTATTTCATGTCGAATTTGCTGCCCGTGCTGTGCGGGTAAAACACGCTGACCTTGATCATCGTCATTTCCTCTCGTGTGAATCTGCGATCTTCTCAGTTGCCGAAAGCATTCGCTGGAGCATCCAGCGGAAGCGGCGTCTGCTCCGCTCCCGCCGCCCAGCAGCGCGCTTCCCGCACCGGAGCGTACGAAAACCGGTGCAGCGGCGACGGCCCGTGCCGCCGCAACGCCTCCAGATGATCCGGCGTGCCGTAACCCTTGTTCTGCGCCAGGCCGTACATCGGATAGAGCTGGTCGAATTCTTCCATCCGCCGGTCGCGATCCACTTTCGCCAGAATCGAAGCCGCCGCGATCGAAATCGAACGCGCGTCGCCGTGAATTAGCGCCTTTTGTTCGATCGGCAAATCGAGTTCCATGGCATCGAGCAGCATGTAATCCGGCAGGGGACGCAACTGCGACACCGCCGCGACCATCGCTTGCCGGCTCGCCTGATAAATGTTCCACGCGTCGATCCGGCTCGCGTCGATTTCAGCGACGGCCCACGCTAGCGCGTGTTCGCGGATGCGCTCGGCCAGCTCCGTGCGGCGCTCCGGACTCAGTTTCTTCGAATCGTCCAGCCCGACGATCCGCCGCCGCGGATTCAGCACGACCGCGCCCGCTACCACCGGGCCGAACAGCGATCCGCGCCCCGCTTCGTCGAGTCCAGCAATGCGCATCCACCCACGCTGCCGCGCGTCGCGCTCGTACCGTGCCGAGCAGAGCCGTCCCATCGGTCGGGAATATTAGCACAAGCTTCGTGAGATAAATTGCGCGCTTCGTGCAATCTCATTTATGCGTTTGTCATTCCAAAGCCCGACGAAGTTCAGTCGGGCGAGGAATCTCTCTTCGTGTGACCATCTCGCCGCCCGGTCGATCCAAGAGAGATCCCTCAGCGAACTAAACTGCATTTGCTTTCGGGTCCGGTGTCAGGACTCCGGTGGAGTCCTCCGGACTCCCCAAACCGGAGATGACAACCGGACCAGTCGCCGCAAACAAGAAAGCCCGCACCGGCAAGGCCGGTGCGGGCCAAATCTGCAAATAGATTACCGTTATTCGTTGGAACTGCTTGGCACCGGCGCGGAATAAGTCTCGACGCGCTTGATGCGCGCGGCTTTGCCTTTGCGCTGGCGCAGGTAATTTAGCTTGGCGCGGCGGACGCGGCCCTGTCGCACCATCTCAATCGAGCCGATCATCGGCGAATGCACCGGAAAAATCCGCTCCACGCCCACTCCGAAGCTCACACGACGGACCGTAAAGCTCTCGCCCGATAGCTCGCCGCGGCGGCTCATCACCACGCCCTCAAACGGCTGGATGCGTTCCTTGTCGCCCTCGCCTTCCTTCAGGCGGACGTTCACGCGGATCGTGTCTCCCGGGCGAAATACAGGGTGGTCCTTGCGAATTTGGGACGACTGCACCTTGGCGACGATCGGCTTCATGTGTATTATTCCCGGCAGACCCGCTCAGGTGGGGCCAGCACACAACGCACAATCACAAATTATATCGAAATCGCCCCATTCTGCCTAGGCGAAATTAGAAACAGCTGCTTCAATCCAGCAAATCCGGCCGATTGCGCCGTGTTTTTTCGAGCGCCTTCTCCCGACGCCAGCGGCGAATCGCTTCGTGGTTGCCGCTCATCAGGACTTCCGGGACGTCCCATCCGCGAAACGATTGCGGCCGCGTGTAATGCGGATAGTCCAAAATCCCGCGCCCGTCCCGATGCGACCCACGTGTTGGTTCTTGTAGGGGCGCTGCTTGCTGCGCCCCTCCTGCCTCAATGTCGCCCGCGCTGAACGATTCATTCACCGTCGAATCCTCATTCCCCAGCGCGCCCGGAATCAGCCTCGTCACCGCTTCCACGATCATCGCCGCCGGCAATTCGCCGCCGGAAAGCACGAAATCCCCGATGGAAAGTTCATCGGTGGCCAGATGCTCGGCCACGCGCTCGTCCACTCCCTCATAGC
Source organism: uncultured Acidobacteriota bacterium (assembly GCA_963752925.1). Lineage (GTDB taxonomy): Bacteria > Acidobacteriota > Terriglobia > Acidiferrales > UBA7541 > Palsa-295. The sequence continues at coordinate 323,469 of CAVVZY010000003.1, forward strand.
GCCCGCAAATCAGCACAATCCGCTCGAGCTTCGCCAACCGCCGCGCCGTCTTCCTGCCGAAACATTTTCCCCGCCGCCGATAGCAGCACAATCGCAGTCCCTGCGGGTACGTTCGCGTTTCCGCCCTCATTTCCCTTGAAGACCAGCGTCTCCACCGCCTCAAACAGCGGCTCGGCCTTCATCACCATTCCTTCGCCGCCGCCAAACGGACGGTCGTCCACGGTACGGTGTCGGTCGTGGGTGAAATCACGCAAATCGTGGATGCATGCCTCGATCAAGCGCGCCTCGCGCGCCCGCCGCACGATCCCGTAATCGAGCGGCCCGTCGAAAAACTCCGGAAATATGGTGATGATCTCGAAACGCATCGCGCTAATCCTACCGCAGGAGACAGCCGGGTCCTATTTGTTCAGGTCGCGGAGTCCTTCGGGGAGCACAACATCTATCGCGCGCGCCGCGGTGTCTACGCGCACGCAAATATCCTGTGCCAGCGGAATCAGCAGCTCGCCGTGCGGCGAGTCCACCACCAGGATCGGCGTTCCGGCCACGCCCTGGCCCGGGATTTGCACGTCGCGCACGTGCCCAATCGTCGCCCCGGTCTCGCCGGCAGGCGAGCTGGCAAGTGCCTCGCGCACCTCGCAGCCCGCGAGGTCCGTGATGTAGTAACTCCCGGCGGGGAGCGCCATGCGTTCGGAGAAGGGAATCTGCACTTCAAGCCCGACAAGTTTCTCGGCGTCGTTAATCGAATCGGAGCCTTCGAAATGAAAGATCGCCTGCCCGCCGCGGCTCTGGCTCAGCCAGCACGAGCGAATCGCCACGCGGCGCCCGATATCGCTATGACCATCGCCGCGCACGCCACGCAATTCCGCTGATTTCAGTCGCTTGAGCCGTTCGGGAAAGTCCGTGAGGATTTCGCAAGCCACTTCGCCGCGCCGCCCGTGGGGGCGCAGGATGCGCGCCACGGTCACGTTCGCCGCCTGTGGTGTCTCTGGTGCCCGTGGTAAACGGCGCGTGTCCACTTATTCCAGAATTTCGAGTGTGAACCGCTTCTTCAATTTCATTCCGGCGGCGCCCAGCAGCGTGCGGATCGATTTCGCCGTACGTCCCTGCCGCCCGATCACTTTTCCCAGATCTTCAGGATGCACCCGCAACTCCAAAACCGTTACCTGCTCGCCGTCCACTGCATTTACCTTCACGTCGTCCGGATGATCTACAAGAGCCTTGGCGATTGATTCCACAAGTTCCCTCATCGCGTTTCCTCCACAGCTTGCCGTGCTCAGCTGGGAAACTCGCTCGAGCGTGAACAAGAGTTATGAACATGGCTTTCTGTGGTTAGGACGCGTCAGGCGGGCTTAGGGTTGCTGCGGATCAAGCTGCGGACTGTATCGCTGGGCTGCGCGCCCTTGCCGAGCCAGTACTGCACCCGGTCGTGATCAAACTGCACGGCCGCGGGCGTTTTTAGCGGGTCGTAGGTCCCGATAATCTCGACAAAACGGCCGTTGCGCGGGCGCGTCTTTTCGGTCACCACCACGCGGTAAAACGGGCGTTTCTTCTTGCCAATGCGCGCCAGCCTTATGGTCAACACTCGAAATTCCTCCTCGATAACGTCCAAACAGTATATCGAACCCCGCCTTTTTCACCAATCGCTATTCCTGGGATCGCCAATCTCCGATTGGCGTTTTTCTCGCTGGATGCTTGGCGCCCGATCAGTCGTCCATCTCAATCGCGCGATGCCACTTTTCGCAGGCCAATCTGGCCGCATACACGACGGCGAATTGTGGCTATCATTTCCGCCGGAGGCTGATATGCCCGAGATTTCGATTCGACCCGCGGCGCGCGGCGACCTGCCGCGGCTGACGGAAATTTACAACTACTACGTGGTCCACACGCCTGTGACGTTCGACATCGAGCCATACACCGTCGAGCGGCGCACGACGTGGTTCGATCAGTTCGGCGCCACCGGCCGCCATCGTCTGATGGTAGCCGAGGAAAACGGCGTCGTGCTCGGCTACGCAGGCACTATGCGCTTTCGTCCCAAGGCTGCGTACGATACCACCGTGGAAACCACCATCTACTGCGCCCAGCAGGCGATCGGCAAGGGAATCGGCTCGCTTCTTTATCGTGCGCTGTTCGAGGCGATCCAGGACGAGGACGTTCACCGTATCGTCGCCGGATATACGCTTCCCAATCCCGCGAGCGCCGCGCTCCACCAGCGCTGCGGATTCAAGCCCGTCGGAATCTACACGGAAGTCGGCCGCAAATTCGGCCGCTACTGGGACGTCCAATGGACCGAGCGCCCGCTAAAACTCAGCTGATCGCCGAATCTCCACGGCTAAAGCCAGGCTCATCACGAACATTCTACTCGTGGGCCTGAAAGGCCCACGCTTTCACCACAAACCCGGTGAATTCACCGTAGCAGCCAGAGCGGCAAAGCCGCCTGCGCGCACTGCTCGCTACTTGAGGCCGGCTAATTTGCCCAGGCCGCGCATCTTCATCTTCGCCATGCTGCCGTACTGCTTCATCATCCGGCGCATGTCGGAGTATTGCTTCAGGACCTGGTTCACTTCCTGCACCGTGGTGCCGCTGCCGCGCGCGATGCGCTTGCGCCGCTTGCCGTCGATCAGATTGTCGTTCGCGCGCTCCGCCGCGGTCATCGAGTTAATGATCGCTTCGGTGGACTTCAGCTGTTTCTCGTCAATCTGTGCGTCCTTGGGAATTTTCGCGAACGGTCCGACCTTCGGCAGCATGCCCATCAACTGCTCCATTGAGCCCATCTTGCGGATTTGCTGGAGCTGATCGCGAAAATCGGCGAGCGTGAATTCGTTTTCGCGCAGCTTGCGTTCCATCTCACGTGCTTGTTTCTCGTTAATATTTTTCTGCGCCTTTTCGATTAGCCCGAGGACGTCGCCCATCCCCAGAATCCGCCCCACGATCCGGTCGGGGACGAACGGCTCGAGCGCATCGTATTTTTCGCCCACGCCGACAAATTTCACCGGTGCGCCCGTCACTTTGCGGATCGAAAGCGCTGCGCCGCCGCGCGCGTCGCCGTCCATTTTGGTGAGGATCACGCCCGTCACGCCCAGCCGCTTGTGAAATTCTCCCGCCGAGCGCACCGCGTCCTGCCCGATCATGGCGTCCGCCACGAAAAGAATTTCCGTGGGGTTCAGCTCGCGCTTCAGCATCGAAAGCTCGTTCATCAGTTCGTCGTCAATGTGCAGCCGCCCCGCCGTGTCCACCACGATCACGTCGGACGCGGAAAGTTTCGCTTCGCGCATCGCGCCGCGCACGATTTCCAGCGGCTTGTCCGTGCCCGTGCCTGGCCAGCACGGAGTGCCCGTCGCTTTCGCGACCTGCGCCAATTGCTCGCGCGCCGCCGGGCGGTAGACGTCGGTTGAAACCACGATCGGTCGGTGCCCGTGCTCGGCGAGCCATTTCCCGAGCTTGCCGGTGGAAGTCGTTTTGCCCGAGCCTTGCAGGCCGCAGATGAGCCATACCGCGGGCGGCCGCGATCCGAATTGCGGCTTGGCTTCGCGCCCCAGCAGCTCGGCCAGCTCATCGCGCACGATCTTCACCACCTGCTGGTCGGGCGAAAGTTGCAGCAGCACATCCGAGCCGAGCGCCTTCTCGCGGACGTGCGCGATGAATTCGTCTGCGACGCCCAGGTTGACGTCGCCTTCCAGCAGCGCCTCGCGAATTTCGCCCAGCGCGGCGTCGAGATGCTCCGCGCTCAGCTTCCCCTGGCCGCGCAGGTTCTTGAACGCCCTCTGCAGTTTGTCGGTTAGCGTTTCAAACATGTGGCCTCGCCGTCGAACTTCATTTTAGGTGGTGTGCAAAAGGCGGTCAAACTTGCTCTCCTGTTTCTTGGCGATTAGACATGGTCGCCGCCGTTTGTTTTCTGCAATTTAGGAGCGGCGCGAACTTCTGACTTTGGCGATTAGAGATTGACTGTGCTTCCGGCGTCGCCCATTGGGCTTCCGCGCCAGGCCACGCCGGTCGATGGGCGGTACGGCGTCGCGCTGCGCCTCCGCTTCCGAATTTGTCATAGCACATCATATCTTCGCCAGCCTAACAGGGTGCGGGGACGTTGCAAGTGGGGAATCCCTGTGGACTTTTTGGTGCGAGGATTTTGTCGCCAGGCGCCCGCGGAAACAGCCGGCGAAGAGTGTCCTCAGGCGCTAAAGCGCACTGAACGCTGGCGGTTTATGTCGGAGCTGAAAGCTCCGACCCCCTAAACTACCTTCTCTTTCCACAAGCACCTAGGCTGTGCCCTTCGGCCGGTCTCAGGGCAAGCCGGCGCGATTTTTCGGCGCCATCATGAATCCGGCGACTTCGGCGGTAGGCGCCGCATGCTCGACGAACGTGAATGTTCCCTGTTCCTTCATCTCCCGCGCCGCGGCGATCAGCGCGCCCAGCGCCGTGCGCGCGAGCGACCCGCCCAGGCTGATCCTGCGCACGCCAGCCGCAGCAAGGTCCGCGACAGGGAACGACAGCCCCTTGATTCCCGCCAGCACGTTCACCGGCCGCGGTGCGACCGCCGCGCACACGGTCCGGATCGCGTCCAGGCTCGGCAGCCCCGGCGCGAAGAGCACGTCCGCGCCAGCCTCCGCAAACGCCTGAAGACGCCGTATCGAATCGTCGAGGTCGCGCCGTCCGTGAAGGAAATTTTCGGCGCGCGCCGTCAGCGTGAACGGAAACGGCAACGCCCGCGCCGCCTCGACCGCCGCCACGACGCGCTCGACCGCCAGCGTGTGATCGTATATCGGATGGCTGTCGTCGCCGCTCGCATCTTCCACCGATCCGCCGACGATTCCCGTCGCAGCCGCGAGGCGAATCGTCTTCGCGACCGACTTCGGATCGTGGCCAAAACAATTTTCGAGGTCGGCAGCCACCGGCAGATCGGTCGCATCCACAATCGTCCGGCAGTGCGCGAGCACTTCGTCGCGCGTCATCATGCCATCGCGCCGCCCGAGTGAAAACGCGAAACCGGCGCTCGTCGTCGCAAGCGCCTGAAAACCCAGCCCAGCCAGAATCCGCGCGCTCCCGGCATCCCACGGGTTGGGAATGATGAACGCGCCCGCCCGCGCCGCCTCAATCGGCACCCCGGCCGTCACGGGCAGCTTGTGCAGCCCCCGAAATGTGCTCGCTTTGTCGGCCTGCGTCACGCTCATATGATTGTATTTCTTTGCCGCGAGGTTTTCATTCTAGGGGACGGCGGGAGGCTGGTCAAACGCAGCGAGCCGTGCAATCGGCGAAAATTACGACCATCGCTTTTTTAGCGATCAGAAAAGACCTCTGTCGTTTGTCTTCTTGGAGTTAAGTTGGCTTCTAATTCTCATATTTAGCGATTGGAAATCCATATATGCGCCGCAACCGGCTCCGGCGGCGCGACGAAGGTGCAGGGGGCCAACCTGCCGCGTTCGGTCTCAATTCTTGCGGCTATTTCTCGTGTTCGATCACATCAAGCATATCGTCGCGGTCAGGTTGGCAGAAAACACGAGCGACGCAGGAACGAATGCCTGTGGGCTTTTTGAGTGGCGCGGATCACTTCGACGATCCGCCGCGCTAGAGCAGCCGGCCGCAGAAATACTTGTAGAAGTTGGGATCGGACCAGTAGCTCAGGTGCGCGAGAACCGGCACGGCGTAGGGAAACCTCTGCTGATGGTCGGGAAAATAGAATTTCAGCTCGCTGCTGACGGGGTCCACCAGCGCCCAAGCATTCAGCCAGACGATGGGATCGCGCTGGTCATCCAGCTGGCGAAGATAGTAGCCGAACGAGAATTCTCCGTAGTCGCGGCCCGAGGAATCCCGCCGAAATGAATGCAACATCGAGAGAATCTGCGCGCGGATGGCCTGATCCCGCTTCACGTGCTCGCGGAAAAAGTAGTAGATCTTGTCGAGGGGCGAGCCGAACGTAACCAGTCCCTTGAGCTTTTGAAGCTGCGGAAGCTCGAGATAGGGAGTGGGCTGGTCCGGTGGGGCGCCGGGATCGGCGCTGCGCTCCGCGAGCAGATCGTTGATCGTATCGTAGGCGATCACGCTGCCGAGCGAATGTCCCGCAAGAATTACGCGGTCGTAGCGATCACTCGCCAGCAGCATCTTCAGGGCGTCCGTCGATCCCTTGAGAATGGCGTTGCGCGCGACAAAGTTTTTCGACTTCGCGTCCATGTTTACGTAGACGGCCACGTCAGCGACGTAAGCCGTGAGCGCATAGGTGAGGATCGTGGCAAGCAGCGCGCCTGCGAGGGGCACCCATCGCCGACCGGCTGAGACGAACTGCCACAGTTTCAAGAGCACGTGGCCATGCCAGTGGAGGTCAACTGCCAGAGCTGCCGCGAGGAAAATGGCGGTCAGCGCCAAGTTCAGCACGAACCAGATTCCATCACTGCGAATCTCCACCGATTTCCCGGGTTCGCTTCTCAGCTCATCCAGAGACTGCAATCCGAACCACGCGAGCAAAGCGAACAGCAGATAAAGAAACAGCGCCAACCCGTCCGGCCAGGTGACGTTGGCCCAAAAAACCCTCTGGAAAGGTTCTAGAACCTTGCTCCACGCATGCCCCTGTGCGAGCCACCAAAGGACCGCTCCGACGCCGGCGGCCAGCGGAAGATAAAGGAAAATCACGCGGGCCAATTCACGGAAATAAAGCTTCGCGGCGTACCACAGGGAGCTTGCCCAGGAAAGTTCCCGGACAGCGAGCATCTCCTGCAAGTTGTCGGCAAAATGGCGCAGCGGCGTGAAATCGGACTTCAGCAGCCACTTCAGAGTGTCGGCTGCATTAAGCTTGTCTTCGGTGATCGGCGCCCAGTAGTACTCGAATAAGTCCACGTACGCGAGAGGCTCAAGCCTTTCGAGCGATTTCGGATCGCCTTCCATCTGCCGCTCGAACTGTGGCGGTTCATCTTTGTCGGGACACGGGGGCAATTTCGGCGCCGGGGGAAAGATATCGATGCGCATACCGACCTGCGTCCAATCTGCGTGGGCGATTTCGATGGGGCAGAGTCGCGCGCGATAATGGCGCGTTGTGGTGAGATAAGTGAAGACGCCGCGCGCAAAACTGTCGAGCGTCTCGTAGGGATTTTGCTCGCCGATGCCGTGGATGACCAGCATGGCCTGGCGCTTGCTGCGCAACTCTGGCGAGGGAGCTTCGATAACCGGTGTGGCCATCGTCGGGAACTCCATGAGCTAATCGAGTGTGTAAGTCATGGCCCGGTAAATGGCCCACACGATACATCAACGGGAGAAGGGAAGCAAAGCATTCACGCCGGCGCGAAAGCTTCAATCCAGAAAAATCGGGAGGCAGAGCGGGGGCTCGACGTGGAAATCGAGGCGGGCGATTTCCGCGAGCGCGCGATCGAGCACGGCGCTGTCGCACGCCTCGAGCGTCATCACAAACGGCAGCGCGGAGTGCGGGAATCCCGGTTTCTGCAGCAGCGCATCGAGGCTGATTTCGTATTTCGAGAGGATGGCCGCGATCGAGGCGACAATGCCGGGGCGGTCGCGCACCACGAAGCGGAGATAGTGCGGCACGGTGAAATCTCCGCTGACCGAATCCGGAACTTCCGCCGCGCCCGGCAGCGCTTCCACCGGCGCGCCGGAGCTGCGGACGATCGCATAGAGATCGGAAATCACGGCGACGGCCGTGGGATCGCCGCCCGCTCCGTAGCCGGAAAAAATCATCTTGCCGCCGAATTCGCCCGTGGCCGTCACGATATTCTGGCTGCCCTGCGCGTGGGCCATCAGAGACGCCGAGGGAATCAGCGCGGGCTGAACGGCGGCGGCCAGCCGCACGCCCTTGTTCGTCTGTTTCTGCGCCACCGATATCTGGCGAATCGTGCAGTCCAGGCCCGCGGCGTACATGAAATCGACCGCCGCGACCGAGCTGATCGAGCGGCACGGAATCTGTTCGCTGCGCACGCGCAGGCGCAGCCCAGCCTGGATCAAGATCAGAAGCTTCGCGCGGGCGTCCATGCCGTCCACATCGGCGCTGGGATTGGCTTCGGCGTAGCCGAGCGACTGCGCTTCCTTGAGCGCGGCGTCGAAACTCGTGCCGTCCTTTTCCATTTTCGTCAGGATGAAATTGCACGTGCCATTGAGAATTCCCGCGATCTTGTACAGCCGGTCGCCGGCGAGGCCTTCCTGAATGCCGATGATCGCCGGAATGCCTCCCGCGACGGACGCGCCGAACTCCAGCCGCTTGCCCATTTTTCGCGCGAGGTCGAGCAGTTCGGGGCCCTGCTCGGAAATCAGCAGCTTGTTGGCGGTGACCACGGATTTGCCCGCGCGCAGCGCTTTGCGCACCCATTCTCCGGCGGGCTCCAGGCCGCCGATGAGCTCCACGACGACGTCCACGTCGGACGACAGCACGTCGTCAATATTCTCCGTCCAGCGAATGTGCGAAGACAGCGAGCCAATTTTTTTCTTTTTGATGCTGCGATTGAAAATATGCGTGAGGAGCAGGGGGCCGCTGGAATCCTGCGCCAGAATCTTCGCGACGGAGCGGCCCACGGTGCCGAAGCCGACGAGGGCGATTTTCAGCTTGCGGTCCGCGGCCGCGGATTTCTTCGCGGCGCGGCCGCGCGTGGATTTCTTCTTCGACGAGCGCGATTTCCCCAAAACGGGCGTTCCTCCGGACACACATCCTATCAAACGCTGCGGGAGACGCGCAGCGGAAACGCGGTCTGTTGCGGCGATTTGGTGTTGTACGCGCCGGATGCGATCGGAGGCGGCGCCTATTCGGAATCAAACATCACTGAGCGAATCTTCGTGAGCCCTCCGCTGGCGTCGGAGGCCTGGAAATCGAGGCGATAGGATCCCGGCGGGAACTGATCCAACGGAACCTTGAGCGCCAGCGGCACGACGGTATTTTCCTTGTCGAGGAACGGCGCGGCGTCGACGTCGCGGGCTGTAGCGACGACCTCGCCAGTCTTTGAGTTCACGATGTTGTACGCGATGCGAACTGCGGGCGGATGGGGATCGACCAGGTGCGGATCGTAGAGTTGCGTGTACAAAGCCACCTGATCGGTTTTCTTGAAATGGTTGCTGGCCGATGGAACGATCTCCAGGTTCTTGACGATCAGAGGAGTGCGATCGGAGAGCAGATCGGCCTCGAGCGCTCCGCCCATGCCCTCCACCTGATTGATCTGATTGCTGAGAGCGATGCCGCCAACGCTGAATGTATTGCCGTCATAGGGATCGATGACCAGCGGAGTTTCGAACTTGCCGAAACTCTGGCCGCCGGCCGCGAGCACCACGTCGAGGCGGTACTTTCCCGGAGCGATCTGAAATTGATTCGAGTAGCGCGTGGGTCTCTGCGTGAACTGCTTCCATTCGTCTTTTTCGAGATCGAGAGGCACGTCGTCGCTGAAGCGGGCGGCCACCGTTCCGTCGGGACGATACGCGATCCCGAGAATTTTCATGTCCGCGTGGTACTTGCCCTTGTCCTTGGAAAAATCCACGGACGCCGCGGGAAATTCCATGGCCACGTTGACGCGCGCCTCGTTGGGCGACGTATAGAAAAAGGGCGCTTCGAGCGTGCCGCCGATGCTGCCTTTGTCCCCGGCAGCCAAGCGGGATTCGAGATCGGTCCCGGCAGGCTTGCCCGCCAGCATGTCCTTCGATTTGGCGGTGCAGTACCCGCTGCGCGCGCGCACTTGCAGCCCGCCGTGCTCCATCTTCACACGCAGGGAGTGACAGGCGCCTTCGGGTGAATCCGGCGGCGCGTAGCCGAGAAAGTAGTATTCGTCCTGCTCGTGCGCGATCTTGGCGAGCCCGCCCAACAAATCGTTGCTGTTCAGGATCGGAAAGCCGCCGGTGCCTTCGGCCAGCGCGTAGAGCACGGACTGATTCGTGGTGCCCGTTTCGGGCATGGTCGGCATGATCAGCTGCGAGTTCACGCCGCCGGGCTGCGTCCCGTAGGGATTCATTCCGGGCATGCCACCCCGGGGAACATTTCCGCCGCCACTTCCGGGAGATCCACCGCCGGGTGCGCCGGGTGTGCCGCCACCTTTACCACCGCCGCCACCTGGAGATCCGCCGCCCGGGGCACCACCTCCCGGGGAACCGCCCCTGCCGCCCCACCACCGCCTCCCACTCCGCCGCCCTCCGCCACCACCACCTCTGCCGCCACCACCACCTCCACCACGCTGCGGCGGATCGGCGGGCTCAGCTGCAGCGGGCGTGGGATAGGAGGCCAGGACGAGCCGCGGACGGGCGGCGTTCGCGGAATTGCCAGCTGATTTGCGGGACGCGACGAGCGACCGCGTGGCGGAGCCCTGATCCCGAAGGAGCTGGGCTCCGGGGCCGGGCGCGACCGCGATCAGGCCGCGGACGTCCAGGGGATAGATGGCGACGTTGGCTTGATTGCATGCGGAAATCGTTGCGGTCAATTCGGCCTGCGCTTCGGGAGTGAGCGGAAAACCCGCCGTGAAGAGAACGACGCTTTTTCGGCCCGATACATTCGTAAGATTCTTGGCCAGGCTCCTGATTCCGAGCAAGCAGCGTGTGAACTCCGAAATCGGCCTCGGCGTTGGGCAGTGCAGGGCCGCCGGCGAAATTTCCGGGCGCCGAAGCGTCGGTCAACGAAGGATCAGGCGCATTCGGCGAGACGGCCGATGACTTCATGGACGCAGCCGCCTGTTTGAGGCGCGTGGCATCGGCCGTGAAATTCTGAATGATGCGGAGAGTACCGGTGAAATCAACGACGGCCATCACGCGATCGGGCCCGGCGTTGGCATCAATGAATTTCTGCGCCGCAGCCCGGGCGCGGGCCTGATCGCCAAGGTCCATCGTCGAGTCGTCAAAAAAGAGAACCATGTAGCGGCGGTCGGGTGCGCCGGACGGGCCGGACGTGGAACCGTAGGAGAAATTGACGATGGGCTCTTCTTGATTGTTGTCGAAAACGCGAAAATCCTTGGAGGTCAGGTCGTGGATGTAGTTGCCCTTCTTGTCGGTGACGACGACGTCCACGCGGACCACGCGCGATTCGGCGCGAAGGACCGTCGAAGAAGTGGGCGCCGGTGCAGGCGCCTGCGCGGCGGGAGCCGGAGGCGCGGAATCTTGCGCGCGAACGATCGGCGGGGAAACGACCACGCGTCGCGCGCACCATCCCGCGGCCAGTAACAGAAACGCGGCGCCCAGGATCGGCTTGATCTGCCGGAAACTCATGATTCACCTTCCTTCTTGCACGCTCAGTAGGGAATTTCCACCACGCCATTTTCGGCCGAGAGCGCCGCTGCGTTTGCATCCCTGACGACCAGTCGAACGACGTAGTCCCCCGGTTTCAGGTCGAAGCTCGTCCTTACCGTCACCCCGGATCGGCTCAGCTTCTGGAAAGTTTCGTCGCGAAGCTTCATGGAGACAATACGCTGCGTGCCGGTGACGAAGTTGCCGTCGCGATCGAAAATGGCGGCGACGACGGTGAGGTCGTCCTGATTGCGGCCGTCCGCTTTCGTAAACCGGACGTGGGTAAGGTCCACATGCGCGAGCACGGCAAGCTTCGCGTCCGTGGCGTTCGTCTTGTAATACTGCGTCTGGAGCCCCACGGGAACGCCGTGGCGCTCTTCCTGCGAAAAGACGGCGTCATCGACATCGCGACGGGCGACCTCCTCAGGCGTTTCTCCGTGCATTGGCGCAAAATAACCGCGGCGCGCCTGGATCGAGTACTTGTTCTTGGCAAGAAGCGTGACTTTCAGCGAGTGAAAATGCCCGTCGAATTTCATGTTCGCTGGAACGTACGCGAGATAGTAGTAAGCGTCGGGCGCCGAGGCTACTTCACGCAAGCCCTGGAGTAGATCGTTGTTGTCGTGGAAGGCCCATCCGCCCGTGTCCAGCGCAAAGTTTATCAACGTCTCGGTTTGCCGCCGCTGGCCATCGAGCCGGTAGCTCATGCGGATTCCTGCGCCGGCCGGATTGGGATCGTGGTTCGCCTGGCTGATGTCGCCGTTCAGATCGGGGACGTACAGGCCGCGCGCGTCGAGCGTGTTGATGAAAATGTTCTGGCGAATGGCGAAGTCGATCAAATCCGAATATTCGGTCTCAAGGTTCGGGTAAATGAACCCCGGAGAGATGAGGACGATATTTCGCTGTCCCGGCAACGCCGCCATGCGCGCCATGATTTCCCGCAGGCGGCGGAAGACGGCTTCGGTTTCTTGTTCTCCTTCCTCCACCTTGCGCCGTGCGATGGCTTCGGCGAGCGCCCGGGCCGCGGCGATCTGGCCGGGGGTTGGGCCACCGCCCTGCGGGCTCGAATTCTGAATGTTGCTACAGCTCAGAGCGTCCTGCGTGGCGACGCTGATGGCCTGATCGTCGGATTTGTTCGCAATATCATCGGCCTCGTAGAGGTCCATCGGCGGACACTCATCGTCGGTCACTTCTGCGGACGCCGTCACGGCGCGGGGCTGGATGCTGATGAGCGACGCGTGGAGCTTGGCGCGATCTTCCGTGAAGTCCACTTGAAACTGGCCGGACATGGTGTAAACGGCGGCGCGGTCCGTGGGAGCGAGCGAAGCGTCAACGTACTTGGTTGCGGCGATGCGGGATTGCACCGCGTCTTGAATGTTGATGTGCGCGTCGTCAAAAAGCAGCGCGACGAAACGCGAAGGCGGCAGAAATCCGGGAGCGGAAACTCCAGGCTGCGGCGCTGCGGATAACGCGGAACTCGCGGTGGCGCCGGAATGCACGGCCGGGGGCGGCAGCACGACCGAAAAATTCGAGATGATTTGCGGCTTGCCGTCCTGAAACAGCTGAAATTCTTCCTTGCGAAGAGTCGAGACGGCATTGCCCTTGGAGTCGCGGACGATTACGCGCAACGGGACGAGATTCACCAGCACGCGCAGGGGCACCGACGTCTCCTGCGTGGTCATTTCCGGCGCACTGGAGTTTGGCGGAGCCGGCGCGGCCGGAGTCGGGGCCGCTTCCGTTTGCTGCGAGTGCGGCGGTTGCGTTTGCGCTGCCGCTGCGGTCTGCGGGGGAGCCGTTTGCGATTGAGTCGATTGCGCGCGCGCGGAGTTCCATCGTCCACCGACCGCCCAGGCGAGCAGAAATCCGCAGGAAATGACGGCGGGTATTCGCAGAAGCCTTGCCGATGGCGCACGCATTCGGAACTCCCACGGACAGCCCGGAGCCCACCGCACCGGGCCAACGCCGTTCAATCGCTGGAGGAGTTTACATCGAACTCACGTTCCCAGTTGGGTTTTCTTTCTTCTTGACCTCGCCGGGGGCTTGGCGTACCGTCGCGCAAAATCCGGCTGCGGCGAAGAGGCCGCGGCTCGGGTGGCGCTCAATCGAAATGACTTATCCCGCATAGAGAAGTCACCAAAGAACCAAAGAGAGGTCACCATGGAACGTCCCACGGGCGTGACGATTTTGGCGGTGCTGGCGTTTATCGGAACGGGTCTGTTAACACTGGCCGCTCTGGCGGTGTTGTTGGGCGGAGCCATCGTGGCCAACATGGCGGCGCGTCCGCAGTTTGCGATGCTGGCAGGAATTGGGGGCGCCGTCGTTGGCGTGATGCTGCTCGGCGTCGCGGTTCTATATGTGGCCCTCGGCATCGGGCTATGGAAATTGCTGAATTGGGCGCGAATCCTGCTCATCGTTCTTTGCGGCCTGGGAGTGGTATTCAATGCGCTTGGCCTGCTGAGCGCTCTCGTTCATTTCCATCCGGTGCTTGTCTTCTGGCGGGCGATTATCGTGGCGGTTGATCTGTGGATTGCGCTCTATCTTTTGAAGCCGCACGTGAAGCAGGCGTTCGGCACGACCGGCTTCTGATCCAGGCGGATTGAAGAGGTCGAAGTGAAATTCGCGAAAATCGTGTTTTGGGGCGCGGGCATTTGGGGCGTGCTGGCGCTCACGCCGCTGTATTTCATTTTCGACCTGATCGGCCGGCAGGACCCGCCGGCGATCACCCATCCGGGGTTCTATTACGGATTCGCGGGGATTGGGCTGGCGTGGCAGTTCGCATTTTTTGTGATCGCGAAGGACCCGGTGCGTTTCCGGCCGATGATGATTCCCTCCGTGCTCGAAAAGCTGGGCTTTGGATTTCCGGTGATCGTCCTTTACATGCAGCGGCGGATCGGTGCGGGCGATCTGGCGCTGGGCTGCATTGACCTTCTTCTCGGGGCGCTGTTCCTGGTGGCGTTCGGCGCGACCGCTGAGTAGTTCGCCGCGAAGCGGTGTCGTTTGCGAATTGCACGCGCGCCGACTCTTGCGAAGCGTCGCGGCGAGATGCTATCGTGACAGTTCATCAAAAAGGAGCAGCAAATGGGGTTTCTTAGCACGGCGACCCGGCGGGTTGGCATCGCGGGCGAACTGCTTTCATTTTTCGCGCGCAACAAACGGTGGTGGCTGTTGCCGGTAGTCTTCGTGGTGCTTTTCGCGGGCGTTCTCATCGTCGTGGCGCAAAGCTCGGCTCTGGCGCCGTTCATTTACACCCTCTTTTAGGCGAACCAACACTTGATGGCCAACGCTCTGGTGCAGAACCTGAAGGCTGTTTGGAGCGCCTGGAAGCGCCTGGCGCACAAGATCGGCAATTTCCAGGCGCGCGTGCTGCTGACAATTCTGTATGCGATTGTGGTCCTCCCGTTCGGTCTGGCCGCGCGCATTTTTTCGGACCCGCTGAAGATAAAGCATCGCCCCACGAAATGGACGGATCATACCCGGGAAGAGTACGACATGATTTGGGCCCAGAAGCAGTAGTGCATGCATATCCTCGGAATTTCCTGCTATTACCATGACGCCGCCGCCGCGCTACTGCGCGACGGCCAGCTTGTGGCTGCGGCCGAAGAAGAGCGCTTTTCCCGCGTCAAGCACGACTTCAGCTTCCCGTCAGGCGCGATCGAGTTCTGCCTCCGCGAAGGCAAAATAGCGGGCCGCGATCTGGACTATGTCGTCTTCTTCGAGAAACCGTTCCGCAAACTCGACCGCATACTCGCCAGCGTGCTCCAAACGTATCCGCAATCCTGGAAGGTGTTTCGCGAGTCCATGATCGGCTGGATGCTGGACAAGCTGTGGGTGGCCAGCACATTGCAAGCGGAGCTGGGAATCAGCCGCGAGAAGATTCTTTTTTCCGACCATCACCTCTCTCATGCCGCCAGCGCGTTCCTGTGTTCTCCATTTGAGGAGGCGGCGATTCTGACCGTGGACGGCGTCGGCGAATGGACGACGACCGCCTGCGGCGTGGGGCGCGACACGCAAATTCGCTTCAACAAACAGATCGACTTTCCGCATTCGATCGGACTTCTTTACAGCGCGTTTACCGCATTTCTTGGCTTTGAAGTCAACGAAGGCGAGTACAAGGTGATGGGCATGGCGCCGTATGGGACGCCGCGGTACGTGGATAAGGTGTGGAAGGTGGTGCAGCAGAACGGCGACGGTTCTTTTTCGCTCGACATGGATTATTTCTGCTTCCAGCAATCCACCGACCGGATGTTCAACCGGCGATTCGCCGATCTTTTTGGCGAGCCGCGCCCGCCGAACATGCCTTTCTTTACCGAATCCACCGGCTACCCGAAATACTTTGGCGAGAAGCCGCCGGATTACATCACGCAGTGCCGGGTGAACGAGCACTACGCCGACATTGCCGCGAGCATTCAGCGCGTCACCGAAGATCTGCTGGTGGGCATGGCGAAAAGTCTCCAGAAGGAGACGGGCTTGAAAAAGCTGTGTATGGCCGGCGGCGTGGGTCTTAACAGCGTCGCGAACAGCCGAATCCTTCGCGAGTCGGGCTTCGACGAACTCTACATTCAACCGGCCGCGGGAGATTCCGGTGGAGCGCTGGGCGCCGCGCTGTGGGCCTATCATTCGGTCCTGGGGAAGCCCCGGGCATTTTGCATGGAGCATGCGTACTGGGGGCAGGAATTCGGCGCGGATGAAATCAGGACATTTCTCGAGAGTGAGAACATTCCGCATCAGGAGGCCCAGCAGACGGGCGAACTTCTCGATCGTGTCACTGAATACTTGACCAACGGCAAAGTGGTTGGGTGGTATCAAGGACGCTTCGAGTGGGGACCGCGCGCGCTGGGGAATCGCAGCATCCTCGCGGATCCCCGCAATCCCTCGATGAAAGACATCGTGAATTCGAAAATCAAATTTCGCGAGCCGTACCGCCCCTTTGCGCCCTCCGTGACGGCGGAATGTGCGACGAAATATTTCGAGATGGATCAGGCGGCGCGGCAGTATCCCGCGCGCTACATGCTCTACGTCATGCCGGTCAGGCCCGAGCATCGCGCCACGCTCCCGGCGATCACGCACGTGGACGGCACGGCGCGGGTGCAGACGGTTTTCCGCGAGCACAATCCGCTCTACTACGGATTGATCGAGCGGTTCGGCCAGGCCACGGGCGTTCCGGTCGTCCTCAACACGTCTTTCAATTTAAGGGGCGAGCCGATCGTGACCACTCCGGCGAATGCGTTCAGCACGTTTTCCAGGAGCGAGATGGACTGCCTGGTACTCGGAAATTTTCTGATCGAAAAGCCGTGAGTCGAAAGGCCGTTCGGAGTCTGGCGCCGTCCCAATTGTGATTCGAGTCTAGCGGTTAAAAAGCCCGATATAGACGGCGCTCCCGAGAACATGGCCTTCCATCGCCTTCTGGATTTGATCGCGCGTGGCGCCCTGCGGCAAATCGAGCTTCTGATCGAGGGCCGATAGCTCAAACGTGTAGTGGTGCGGATTGGGGGGACCTGCGCACGGGCCTTGATACGCGGCCTTCCCGGTGATGTTCGTTCCCTGCATTCCACCGCTCGCCAGCGGCGCATCGGGCGGAACGCTTTCTGGTAGCCCCGTAGCATCGCCAGGGATGTTGAACACAACCCAGTGCGTGATGTCGGTCGTGGCCTTGGGGACATGCGCGTCTGGATCGTGCAAGATGAGAACGAAACTCATCGTGCCCTTCGGCGCGTTCATCCACCGCAGCGCGGGCGACACACCGGTTGAAATGTTTCTCGGTCCGCCGGGCGGCGGCGTGGTTGCCGAGCACGTGTATTGCGTGGGCACACGTGCGCCGTCACCAAAAGACGGGCTGGAAATCGCCAGCGTTGGGCCCGGTGGCGGAGGCGCTGGCGGCGCATTTCCTGCGGGCGGATTTGCCTGTTGCGCGGCCGCAGCAAGGCTGGCCGCCATCACGACTGCCAAACCGACAATCGATCGAACGATTTGAGTCTTCATACGCTGCAATCCCTTCCTTTCAGTTTGTTCAATCCCGCCGTTCGGTTTCCATGCGCCGGCTATCTATTGTAAGTGATTCGCCAGATGGAGTTCGATCCGTCGTCGGTTACCATCAGCGAACCATCCGTCGCCACCACGAAGGGCGCAGAGTCCGCGGTGGCGCTGGAAAAATACAGGGAAAAGCCACCGTTGTTGATTTCTGATTCGACAGCCCAAATCGTCGAGAGGACCTGTTGTGGCACGGACTGATCAGCAAAGTCCAGTTTCCCAAAGCTGGTCTTTTCCGACTCTGACAACCCGACGAGGATGCTGTTCTTGTTCATAGCGGGCGCCCCTGAACTTATCGTACCTTCCGTGGTCAAATCAAATCGCGCCCAAGTCATCCACGTGGCGGCCTTCCTTGACCGTGCTGCGCCGGTCGCATACACTACGTAATTCGCTTGGGTCCGCGAGGGGCATCCGATGCGCCGACTCCGCCGCTAGAACAGGCCAGCCCGCGAAAATAGAGGAGAAAGATCGTTGCCGAAACGTACGTTTCAGCCCCATGTGCGCCGCCGTCACAAAAAACACGGCTTCCGCAAACGCATGAAGAGCCAGGGTGGACGGAAGGTCCTTGCCCAACGACGCAAAAAAGGACGCCACAGCCTCACGCGAGTCTGACGCGCCGCGGCTTGGCTTGCCGCGCGCCTGCCGCGTGGTGCGCCGCGCCGAATACGACGCCGTCTATCGCGAGGGACGGCGCCGGTCGAGCCGCGAGTTCACGATTTTCGTTCGCCCGAATGGCCTCGATCTCAGCCGGTTTGGGTGGAGCATCAAGAAGGCGCTGGGCAACGCGGTCCGGCGCAACCGCATCCGGCGACGGCTGCGCGAAATTCTGAGATTGCACCGACAGGAGATTTCCCCGGGATGGGACATCGTGATTCACCCGCGCAGCTCGGCGGCCACGGCGGATTTTTCAGCGCTGACGCAGGAATTGCTGAAACTGATTCCTCGCGCGCCCACGTCTTGAACGCCGCGCAAAAGGCGGACGGATTCAGCTCGCGCGCCATTTTCACCTCTCGTGGCGGGTCCGCTGCCGCCTGGACTCTGCTCCTGCTGGTCCGCTTCTACATCACGTTCCTTTCACCGTTCTTCGGAGGCGCGTGCCGGTTTCATCCCTCGTGTTCGAATTACGCCGCAGAAGCCATCGCGCGCCACGGCGCGCGGCAGCGGATTGGCTCTCGCGCTCCGGCGCCTCGTGCGCTGCAATCCTTTCACCAAGGGCGGATTCGATCCCGTGCCGGACGAGATCTCGTACGAGGCTGCCGCCCATTTGCCGCGAACTCAGGGTGAACCCTTCGCCCCAACGGCGCGGTCTCAGGGTGGATCGCAGTGAAGGAGATGTCGGACCAGGTCCGCGGAATCGTCTTCGTAGTGATCGTGATTGTCATCACGTTTATCTGGATGCATTTTTTCCAGCCTCCCGTTCCGCCGCCGCAGAAGCCCGGCCAGATTGCCGGTCAGACGACGGGGCAGACGGCCCCCGCCGCGGGCTCGGCCCAGCCTTCGGCCGCTGCTCCGGGCGCCACGCAGATGGCCGCAAGCGCCGCGCCGGCTGTCGCCCCGAAAATTCCGACGGCGCGGGCGACCGAAGAAGAGAACATTGTTGTGGAAAGCACGCTCTACCGCGTCGAGCTATCGAATCACGGCGGCGTGGTGCGAAGCTGGAAGCTGAAGAGATACTTCGACGATCAGAAGCCGCCGCGCCCGCTCGATCTGGTCAATCAGGATGTCGCGCAGGAACTCGGGTGGCCGCTTTCGCTGATGCTTCCCGACGCGCAACTGGAAGCGCAGGCGAATTCCGCGCTCTACGAAGTCACGCCCGGCTCCCAGAATCTGGCTGCGCCCGCCGAGATCACCTTCCACTTTAGTGACGGCCACCTCGACATCACCAAGAAACTGAAATTCACGCAGGACTACCAGATGTCCATCGAGGTTACGGCTTCGCTCGATGGCAAGCCGCTCGCTCCCGCCATCGCCTGGCGCGGCGGATTCGGCGACAAAGCCGTCTACAAAGCGTCGCAGCTGGTGGCCGTTTTCTACAAGCAGGCCGACAGCTTGAACATGCTGCAATACAAAAAGCTCGGCGTTTCCGGGAACCAGATCCAGCCTCTTCAGCAGCCAGGCTCGATGCAGATCACCGGCATCGAGGACCAATTCTTCACTGCGGCGTTCATTCCCGATGGAACCGACCTGGGGCTATGGCACTGGACGCAGTGGCATCACTTCACCGGATCGGACAACCAGCCCGCAAGCGAACCCGAAGCGGAAATCGCCGTCGGCGCCACATCCGCTGGGCCAGTGAAGGCGCGAATTTATGTGGGTCCCAAGGACCTGGCGCTGCTCAGCAAGGTGCAGCCGTCGCTCGAAGGCCTCGTGAATTTCGGCTGGACCGGAGTGATCGCCAAGCCGCTGCTTTTCGCGCTGCAGTGGCTGCACCGCTACATTCCCAACTGGGGATGGGCGATCGTCGCCCTGACGCTGGTGATCAATTTCGCCGTGTTTCCGCTGAAGATGAAGAGCTGGCGATCCATGCAGGACATGCAGAAGATCGCGCCGGAAATGCGCCAGATCCAGGACAAGTACAAGAAGTATTCGATGAGCGACCCGCGCAAAAAGGGAATGCAGGACGAGATGGCGCAGCTCTACCAGCGCCACGGCATCAATCCCATGGCGCAGCTGGGCGGCTGCCTGCCGATGCTGCTGCAGATGCCGATCTGGTGGGCGTTGTGGCGGGTGCTGACGGGCGCGATCGAGCTGCGGCATGCCCCGTGGGTCTTCTGGATTCAGGATCTTTCGGTGAAGGATCCCTTTTATATTTTGCCGATCGCCATGGCCATCACCATGTATTTGATGACCAAGATGACGCCGCAGAGCGCGGCCGTGGATCCGGCGCAGCAGAAAATGATGAGGCTGATGCCGCTGATGTTCGCGGCGATCTTTTTCACGTATGCAAGCGGCCTGAATCTCTATATGTTCACCAGCAACCTGGTCGGCGTGGGGCAGCAGTATTATCTGAACCGGACGCGGCCGCTGCCCACGAACAGCCCATTCAAGAAGAAGAAGAAACAACAATGAACGGCGAACGACCGCCATCCGCGAACCGCCCGCCCGCGCGGCAATTTCCCCGCCGGGAACATACGGCGCCTCCGCCTCCGCTCGACCGCGAGCGCGCGGTTGCGGAGCTCAATCGATTTCTCGGGCTCGCGGTGCGCGAGATGAGCCTGGCCGTGGAATTCGAAGTTTCCGCGCCGCCGGGCGATGAAGGGGAAGTGATCGTCACATTCAGCGGCGCCGATCAGGACTTGCTGCTCGAAAAAAATGCGGAGCTGCTGCTGGCGCTCGAGCATATCGCGCATCGCTGGCTGCGGCTCGATCCGCGGCTCCACGATCGCGTGCGTTTCGATTGCGGCGAGTATCGCGCCACGCGCCTCGCCGAGCTGAAGCTTTCGGCGCGCGTCGCTGCGCAGCGCGTGCGCGAGACCGGCCAGCCATTCCAATTCAATCCCATGTCGTCGCGCGAGCGCCGCATCGTTCACCTCGAGCTCAATGGCGCGGCAGGCGTGCGGACGGCAAGCGAAGGCTTCGGCGACCGCCGCCAGCTGGTGGTTTACCCGGCCGCTCCCCCGAATAAGAGATAGGCGCCGTTTTCTTGGAGTGCTTTTCCCCCGCCTTGAACACCGCGCATTCGCGCCGCCTACTTCGATACCATCCAGCGTTGTCATCCCGAGTCCGCCGAAGGCGGGCGAGCGATCTCTCTTCGGCGTAATTACGTGGAGACGACTTCACACGAAGAGGGATTCCTCGGCCAAAGGCGGGCCTCGGAATGACAGACCGTCCGCAGGCGGCGACGTAGCCAAATGTTCGCCGTTGGAAGGGCGGGGTTTTAACCTCGCCGTTGCTCGCGCGTACTTCAGGGGTTTCAACCCCTGAAGCACTTTGCTGCCGCCGCTAAACCTCGACGGCGTAGCCCTCTTTGCCGACATTGATGCACAGCGTCGAGCCAAGGCGGTCGGAGAGGCCCGCGGTTTCGTGGATGTGGCCGCAGAAAAGAAATGGCGGCTGCTCGCGCTCCACCCATGCGCGCAACGCCGGGCTGCCCGCATGCTGGCCGGGAGCGTATTCGTCGAGCCGGGTGCCTTGCGGCGGAAAATGAACGACGAGGTGCAGTCCGGCGATCCCGTCGAATGCCGCGAGCGCCGCGGCGATCTCTTCCTCGGAATATTCGCCGGGCGTCTTGAACGGAGTGATGTTGCTGTAGCCGAGCCCGGCCCAGGGCGTTGAGCCTGTCTGAATCACGCGGCGATGGAAATCCACGAAGCCGAAGCGCGCGCAGAACTCGCGAATATCGTCGTACGTCTCGTGATTTCCCGGCAGTACCCAGAGCCGCTCGCCGAGCGGCGCAAGCGCCTTGCCGCACTTGTCGAGTCCCTTGCGAAACGTGGCGAGATCGCCCGCGCAGATATACACGTCCGCCGGTTGCGCGACGATGCGCGCGAGCGCGCGCAGATCGCCGTGGATATCGCTGAAGATCAGTACCTTCACTGGGTCTTCTTGGCGGGCTTTGGAGGCAGGATTGGTTGCGGCACCAGACGTCTCATGCGGCTCTGCAGCATGCCGTTCGTGAGCCAGCCTTCCTCGACGAGCTTGCCGGAGGGGTCAAAAACGACCTCGTATGTGAACGGCTGCGGGCCGCGGCGGCGGCCGCTCTGGAAACGATTTTCGCCCAGCTCCACAACGTGATTTCCATTCTCGACGAAGCTGTTGATCGAGGGGAACCGCGCGAAGTTCCAGTAGACCAGCACATTGGGAAGGAGAAATGCGCGCGCGATGAACGGGTCGGGCGGAGAGTCGGGCACGAAGTTGAACGCAGACTGCTTCGCGGCGCGCAAATCGAACTGCGATTCGTAAAGGCCGTCAACCGACCGGACCGCGTCGCCCCAATCGAGCCACGAAGGCGGAATGGGGAGCGCGCCAATGCGCGTGATTTGGATACGATGCTCGTCCGCGAAAGTTTTCGCGCGCAAAATCGCCGCGTGGTGAGCCGCCGCGCACGCGAATAGGTACACCAGCGCCGCGAACGCTCCCGCTTGGCACCAATGCGCGCGCGTCACTCGAAATCCCCAGCCACCCTTCGCCGGCCCGAAGAAAAGCGCGGCCAGCACCGCGCTGGCAAGGCCCGCGACCCACAGGTGGAAGGGATATCCAGCCGCTCGCGTCAGCAACCACACCAGCAGCGCGCCCACGGTGAAGAGCACCCACATGCGCAAGGCGCGCGCGCGGCTTTTTCCCGGATCGCGATAAATCCACGCGATCACCTGGGGCACCAGGATGATCGAGGTGAAGCTGAAGTCGATGATGAAGAGCAGGTCCCAGGCGACGCGCTTGCTCGAAATCGGAAACCACATGCGCGTGCCGAACGATGTCATGCCGTCGAGGACGATGTGACTGGCGATGCCAACGCCGTAGATCAGCGTCAACATTCCCAGCCCCGGCGATTCCAGATCCTGAAAGCGCGGCCATCGTCGCTTGACCCACGGAAAGAGCGCGCGCGTCAGAATGGCCAGAAGGAATGCAAAAAATGGCAGGCCGACGAACGAATGCGTGATTGCGCGATGGTATTTCACGATGCTCAGCGGATCGCGCGAGATAGCTTCCGCAAAAATGTCTATGTCGGGGAAAACCGCGCCGAGCGTCGCCGCAAAAATGGCGACTCGCTCCTGGCGTTTGGAGAAAAATCCCTTGCCGAGGAGCGCGCCCGCGATTCCGTGAGTTACAGGGTCCATGAAGGATTCAAAACGGCAGAAGTGTACACGATTCAGCGCCTTCGCGCGATCTCCAGCATTTTATCGTGTGCCTGAGTGGCGCACTAATTCACTTCGAGCAGGACCAGCGACATGTCGTCGGTGGGCGGGCCGTCGCGCCAGGCTTCGACGCGGTTGAGAAGAGCCTGCTTCATTTCGCCGAATGGCAGCAGCGCGGTCTCGCGCACGAATTTCTGCACGCCCGCGGTGCCCAGCATCTCGCCGCTGGAATCGAATACCTCGCTGATTCCGTCGGTATAGAGCACCACGCGGTCGCCCGGGTTGAGATCCACTTCGAGCGCAGCCTCCACCGCCACCGCGTCTGCCAAGCCGCCGAGCACCATGCTGCGCGACTCCAGCAGCCGCGGCTCCTGTCCCGGCGTCACGATCATCGCGGGCGGATGCCCCGCGCCGGCGAAAATCATCCGCCGCCCTCCGATGTCGATCCGCGCGGCCGCCAGCGTAAACAGAAGCGCCGAGCTGCCCAGGTTGTGCATCACGAACCGGTTCAGTTGCCGCAGCATCTCACTGAGCGGCGCGCCACTGCGGAGTTGCGTCATCGTCTCGCTGTAGATGCGGTTGGCGACCAGCGCCGAGCCGATGCCGTGGCCGGAAACATCGCACACGAGTAGATTCAAGTGGCGGTCGTCGAGCGGGCTGACCAGCCCGAAGTCGCCGCCGATCGTGCGCACGGGATGAAAATACGCTTCGACGCTCATGCCGCCCCATACTAACGATTGCGGCGCGAGGCTTTGCTGCACGCGCGCGGCCAGCAGCAGATCTTCTTCGATTTCGCTCTGGCGCTGCTCCAACTTCGCATTGGCATGGCGCAGCTCCGCCTCGGCCTGTTTCTGTTCGGAAATGTCGGTGAACGTCACGACCACGAACATCAGCCCGTCGGGATCCTCGAAACCGCGGGAACTGATGATGACTGGCAACCTGCTGCCGCCTTTCACGGGAAGGACGAATTCGAAGCGGTTCTGGCCCGTCTCCCTGCCGTGTTCGATGTGGCCCCACATCACTTTGCGTTCGTCTTCGTTGTAAAAGCTGATGCCGTTGCGGCCGACCACTTCGGACGCTGGAAACCCGAACATCTCCTCCATTTTCGAGTTGATGAAAAGAATGTTGCGGCAGTCGTCCAGGATCATCACGCCCTGGTTCAGCGTTTCGAGGATGTCTTCCATCTGCGCAAGCCATTCAGGGCGTTGGGTGTTCATCACGATCCCTATCAGATGCATTGAGAGACGCGGAAGAATCTTACAAAATTTGGCCCGGGGCGCCAAAGTTCCTCCCGGGCTGTAGAATAGAAGCCGCGCATCGCGCGAACATGACCGTCAACGGAAACCGAAATCCGCCGGGGCCTAAGGGCTTGCCCGTCATGGGCATGGCGCTAGACCTCCGCAAAGATCCTCTCGCCGGAATGCGGCAAATGGCCCGCGACTACGGCGACGTCGTCCGCTTCTACGTGATGATGCAGGAACGCATCCTGCTGAATCGCGCCGATCTGATCAATCAGGTGCTCGTGATCCAGCAGGGCAAATTCCACAAGAGCGAGCTGACCAGGCGAATCACCGTGCGGATGCTGGGCCAGGGCTTGTTGATCAGCGAAGGCGAATTCTGGCGGCGGCAACGGCGGCTGGTGCAGCCGGCGTTCCACCGCAGCCGCACCAACGATTACGCCTCGTCCATGCTCGAAATCGCGCAGGCCCATATCCGCGACTGGCGCGACGGCGAGGAACGCAACATCGCGCAGGAAATGACAGCGCTCACGCTCGATATCGCCGTGCGCACACTCTTCGGCACCACTCTGCCGGGAGAGGCGCGCCAGGTCGGCCACGCGATGACCTTCCTGATGCGCTATTCGCTCCGGCGCCAGCGGCTGCCGTTTCGCATTCCCGAAAATTGGCCCACGCCGGCGAACCGGCGCGCCAATCGCGAGCTCGCATTCATCGACTCGCTCGTTTACCGCATCATTTCCGAGCGCCGCGCCGAAAGAAATGGCAATCACCGCAACGATTTGCTCGCCCTATTGATGGGTGCGATGGACGAAGACGGCAGCCAGATGACGCCGCAGCAGCTCCACGACGAAACGATGACGCTGTTTCTCGCCGGCCACGAAACCACGGCGCAGATGCTCGGGTGGACCTGGTACGCGCTCAGCCAAAATCCCGCGGTCGAGGCGCGGCTGCATGAAGAGTTAAGCGGCGTGCTCGGTGGGCGCCCACCGGAAGCGGCGGACTTTCCGCGCTTGCCTTATTTGCAGGCGGTGATGAACGAAGTCCTGCGGCTGTATCCCCCCGCGTATATTCTGGCGCGCGAAACGGTAGAGCCCTGCGAGATCGGCGGCTACCAGCTTCGCGTGGGATCCACGGTCGTGCTCTCGCAGTGGATCACTCATCGCGATCCGCGCTACTACGACGATCCGGAGGCGTTTCGTCCCGAGCGTTGGCTTGACGGGCTGGCGGACCGGTTACCGCCGGGCGCCTATTTTCCGTTTGGCGACGGCCCGCGCCGCTGCATCGGGCAGGGATTCGCGTTGCTGGAAGCGGCGATCGTGACCTCAACCATCGCGCAGAAATTCAGTTTCCGCATGGTCCCCGGCCATCCGGTGATTCCGGAGCCTCTCGTGACGCTGCGCCCTCGCCACGGCATTCAAATGACCCTCCACGCACGAAGTTAGAGCACGAACCCGCACGGCGCCCGGCGCAGATCCTTGGCGAGTCCAAGCCATTCGAGCCTATCGTCTTCGCCCGCACGTCTTAGTGCACGAACTCCCCGGTCCCGCCGCTCGACCACGGATCGTACGTCAGGAAAAAATGCACGCGGTCGCGCGCGGCGGGGTGGTCATACGTCATCAACACGTTCAGCGGGCTCGGATCGGGATACTCGAGGTCCGTTTCGCCCAGGACTTGGAAGCCCTGTGCCGCTACCTGGCCGGCGTCAGGAATCAATCCATGTGTCACTTCGATCGCGTACTGATCTGCTTGATGCTCGAAGTAGCGGCTGATGGCGTTTGAAACGGGCGACCCGATGAACGAGATAATGCTCAGCAGGATCAGCAGAGCCGGTAGCGACGCCAGATCGTCAACTCCTCGAATCCCCCACGCCCCTCCCCAACGCGCCAGCATCCCGCCGAGCAGGCGATAGCCGACATAAAAAGTAATGAACAGTCCGATCGCGCCGATCGCCAGCCCCTTGGGTATGTGATTCAACACATAGTGACCGGTCTCGTGTCCCATGGTCACCACGATTTCCGGCGTGGTCATTTTGGCGACGGTCGTGTCGTACACCACCATGCGCTTCGACGCGCCGAAGCCGGTCACGTACGCGTTCAGGTCGGTGCCTTTCACTGCCTCGCCCATCAGGTACATCCGCTCCGTTGGAATGTTTTCGCCCGCGCGCTGCACCATCTGCTCGAGCGCGGCTGCGAGCGCCGGATCCTTCTGCGCCAGCGGCTCGAACTTGTGGAAGAGCGGGTCGATCACCAGCGGCTGCAGGAAGACCAGGCACGCCAGCAGCGGCAGCGATGCCAGCCAAAACCAAAACCACCACCACCGGGGACTCTTCCGAATCACGGCATATAGAATCGAGATCAGGATGATGCCGATGATCACGCTGACGAATTCGCCCTTCGTCCAATCCCAGGCCCACGATCCCCATCCCTGCACCGAAAGCCCGTAGCTGCGCGAAACGATATGACCGTAGATATTCTCCGGCAATTCCAGCGCGTCAATCGTGAGGATCAGCAGCGGAGCAAACACCAGCACTTGAACCAGGAGATTGGACGACGCGCGCTCCGCCCAGCCGCGGTATTTGGGTGCGACTTTCAGGCGGAGGATCAGCCACAGCGCAATCAATCCGTAAATCGTGCCACCGATGATGAAGCCGAGGCGAATCTTGCTCAGGCGCTCGGTCTTCTTGTACAAATCCGGCGGAAGCGTGTAGGCGGTGATCTTCTGCGGCGACACTTGCGGCGCGACGCTTGGGGCGGCAGCCTGTGTGGAATCTGCGGACGGCTGCTGTGCGACTGGAGGAATCGGGCCGGGGGGCGCTTGCGCTCCGGCGCGCGCCGGATGGAAGCAGAACGCCAACAACAGTGCCGCGAGAACGAGAGTGAGCTTTTTCATCTTCCCCCCAATGATCGTTCAGACGTTGGCCGGAAGTATCTCGTTAGCGCGGGATTCACGCAATGCAAATCCAGTCTTGATTGGCATAGCGAGCGCAGTAGAAGGCATCTCGTCGGCTTCTTGCCTTCTCTGTGATCTCTGCGTCTCTGCGGTAAGTCCTATGGTCAGCTCGCTCGGTCCCCTACGCTCAATTTGAAATCAAATTCATTCGCGCGATCAAATCCTTCCTCGCCCCTCGCCCTCACCCCTCGCCCTCTGGCATAATGCCACCATTATGACCGCCACTACCGCAAGCCCGCTCCCCACAACCAATCGCGAGTTCGTCCTCGCCGCGCGCCCCGTGGGGATGCCCAAGGAATCCGACTTCCGTCTCGTCGAGTCTAGGATCCCAGCTCTCGCGGACGGACAAATCCTCCTGCGCACACTTTTTCTCTCCGTCGATCCTTACATGCGCGGACGCATGACCGGCATTCGCACCTACGCCGATCCCGTGGACATCGGCCAACGAATGGTCGGCGGAACGGTCGGGAAAGTCGTGCAATCCACGAATCCGCAATTTCGCGCGGGCGATGTTGTCGTCGGCTACTGGGGCTGGCAGGAATATACCGTCTCGGACGGCACCGGCTTGCAGAAGCTCGACGCGAGCCTCGCTCCCGTTTCAACGGCCCTCGGCATCCTCGGGATGCCGGGGATGACTGCCTATTTCGGTTTTCTCGAAATTTGCCAGCCGAAGCCGGGCGAGACGGTCGTCGTCTCGGGAGCTGCCGGTGCAGTCGGTTCGCTCGTGGGCCAGATCGCGAAGATAAAAGGCTGTCGCGCCGTGGGAATCGCGGGCACCGACGACAAAGTCGCGTGGCTCACCGGCGAATTGGGATTCGATGCCGCGTTCAATTACAAGACGACGCAGGATTACGTCGCCAAGCTGAAAGAACTTTGCCCCAGCGGCATCGACTGCTACTTCGACAACGTCGGCGGCGCCGTCACCGACGCGGTCTTGGCCGTGCTCAACGTGCACGCGCGCATCTCCATCTCCGGCCAGATTTCGCAATACAACGCAGCGAAGCCCGAGCCCGGCGTGCGCCCGTACATCTATCTGCTCAGCAAGCAGTCTCGCGCCGAAGGCTTCATCGTCTCGCAGTGGATGAACCGTTTCCCGGAAGGCGTCGCGCAAATGGCGCAGTGGCTGCGCGAAGGCAAGCTGAAGTACCGCGAGCAAATCGTCGCCGGCTTTGAAAACGCCCCCCGCGCCCTCATCGGCGTCCTCAGCGGCGCCAACACCGGCAAAATGCTCGTCAGCTTCGCCGGCGCGTAGTCACTGGTGCGCAGTCCGAACTTTAATCCCACGCGCCAATCGACGAGCACGGTTCACTGGCCGACCTGCGGCGTCCAAACCACGCCAAAGGGTGCCCTATCCTCGGTTTGTGACGTGCAGCCTCTTCCTCCAGTTCACGTCGCACACGCCGCGCATTTAGATTGGTCTGACGTGAACCTTTCGCCTGCCGCCAAGTACAGTTACCTCTTTGGATGCCCCTCCGGACGCGGATTGCCACGAGCCGCGCGCCGCGACTACTATGTACGTGTGGAACGCGCTCTCGACGGGGGAGAAGCACGATGAGAATCGCACGCTGGACATTCACGGTTTTCTTGCTAACGCCGCTGATCGCGCCGCTGGCGACTGTCTCCGCGCGCGCGCAACAGCAGCAGGACGATTCGCTCGCGGCTGCCGCTCGCCGCTCGCAGGAGCAGAAGAAGGACCAGGCAAAGCCCGCCGCCAAGGTCTGGGACAACGACAACATGCCGTCGAAGCCCGGCGCAGTAAACGTCGTCGGGCAAACCAGTGAGTCAACGGACTCCTCCGCGACGTCCGCCGCCAATGCCGCGGTCAACGCAGGCGCAGCGCTCTCGCCGGAAGAAAGGGCGGCCCTCGAGTCCGATGTCTCCTCGGCCAAATCGCAACTCGCGGAGTTGAAGGCCGATCTCGACGTCGTGCAGCGCAAGTACGCGCTCGATCAGCAGACCTACTACGGCAAGACCAACTACGCCGCCGACAGAGCCGGCGCAGCCGCGCTCGCCGGCGAGAAATCCGATGTCGACGCCAAGCAGGCCGATGTCGCCGCCGCGGAAAAGAAGCTAGCCGCGGTGCAAGCGAAGTTCGATGAAGCGAACAAGGCCTCCGCCGCGGCTGCAGCTCAGGAGAAATCCGCGGGGAATAAGCAGGACAATTCCACCGAGGCCGCGCAGCCGGCTCCCGCGCCGACCAAGTCCACGCAGAGCACTGGGGACTCGGACAACACCACGGTTTACCCGAAGTAAATCGCCGCCTCGAAATCACACCTCTGCCACAGGCCCGGAACCTCTTGGAAGCGTACCCCTACTAATAGTATATATTTCGCTTGACACACTAGACGCCCCGACGCACAATCCCGCCTGTTTCACGGGGCGTTCTCCGTTTTTCATGCTTGGCGGCGTTCTTCGTCCCGTTTCCGCCGCTGGCCCATGCTGACTGCGAGGCAAAAGGATGCAATATCTGCCCGGCTGGACGGTGCAGTGTTTGACTCCGGAGTGTCCCGCGCGAGGCTACTGGCTCCGCGTGCAGGACGCGCCACAAGAGCTTTGCAGCAATTGCGGCTCTCCGCTTCACAACGTGCCGCCGCCGCTCGCGCCGCGTTTCCGGATGCGACCACGCGCGCTCGCGAGTTATCGCCCGGCGCGGCGTCCGCGCTGATCCTTTTTGGGTAGTGCTTTTGCGGTCCCTCCACCCTGGACTGCGGCAGATGGCAGCGGCTGATCGCGCCCTGGAGTTCGGGGCCGGTCTCGTCCCCGCTGCAGCCCCGTTGAGCGCATCACAGCGAGGCAGGCTCGAACCTCTTAAGAGCACACGGAGGGGATTCGGGCCTGTTCACTTTTCGGCACTCGGAAATTCACGCGGTAAGCGATTCAGCCAAGAGATGGGAGCACAGAAGGGGGGAGCGGCCGGTGGGGGGACCGGCCGCTCTTGGGCATTGGGGGTGATGGAGGTGCAGCAACTCGGGGCACTCGCCCCGAATCCACAGGCAGTTTGCCGGTAGTCGCCGGCGCGGTCGATAGCCAACTCGATTCAATCGTTTCAGTACGAAGGTACTCATCCGCAAATTCGACCTGTCTTCGCCCGCGCCGGCCAATTGAAAGAAGCCCGCGCCCCGCAAACAGACTTCGTTGTTATTGCGCCCGCGTTTTCGCTAGAATGCGGGCCATGCCAGCCCAGCCCTTCGAAGTCTCCCAGCGCACGGGATCGCTTGCGACCGTGCAGATCGTCAGTGTGAAGGGCGCGATCACGTTCGCCTCTTCGCCTGCATTTCAGGAAGCGATTGCCGCCGCGACCGCGCCGCGCCTGATCATTGATCTAACCGAAGTCTCGTCGGTGGATTCGATGGCCCTCGGCACGCTCGTGCGCGCATACGTTTCCTGCCAGAAAGCCGGCCGCAAACTCGTGCTCGTCGGTCTGAATTATCGCGTGAAGAATATTCTGCAAATCACGGGCGTTGACCCGCTGTTTGAAATCTACGCGACGATCGCGGAAGCACAAGCCGCGCTGATTTGAGCGCCGTCCGATTCGCTCGGTTGCCGCGGCGCGCCACTTTGCCACGCGCCTGGCCGCAAGCATCGCGCAAGAAACCCGAGCGGCGATCTGGCCCGGGCCAAATTCGCGACGCGGGCGCCACCGTTCAGCCGCATCCCCAAGATCCCAGCTCCGGCCCGCTCGATCCCCTCAAGGACGCAGCAGCCGCGCCCGGATTCTGGCCGCTGGCCGCGATTTGCGCGACCGCCTGCCTCGGTCTGCTGATCATGCAGTTCGGCGGAAGCGAGCAGACCTACGCGACGTTTTTTCCGCCTTCGGCGACCGTGTTCGATCCCTACTGGGTGCTGCGCGTCAAAGCCTGGTGGGTGGGGTCAATCCTGATCGGCTTTCTCGCGCTGCCCGCGCTGCTGATGTCTTTGCTGCCCGGCAATCGTCTGCGCGATTGCAATCTCGGGTTCCGCGGCTTCCGCGAACATTTCTGGATTTACGTCGGATTGTACGGCGCGGTCCTTCCGGTGATCTGGCTGGTTTCGCTCTCGCCGTCTTTCTACACG
The DNA here is from genome assembly GCA_963752925.1 of uncultured Acidobacteriota bacterium. Classification (GTDB taxonomy): domain Bacteria; phylum Acidobacteriota; class Terriglobia; order Acidiferrales; family UBA7541; genus Palsa-295. The sequence continues at coordinate 354,706 of CAVVZY010000003.1, forward strand.
TTCTATCCCATGTACGGGAACGCAGGGCGATCATGGTTCGACCTGCTGATGTGGGAGGGAATGTACGCGGGGCAATTCGTTGCGCTGGAGTTTTTCTTTCGCGGATTTCTGGTGGGCGGGCTCGGGCGATACATCGGAATTTTCGCCGTGCCCGTCTCGGTGATGCCCTACATGATGATTCACTTCACCAAGCTGCTGCCGGAGGCCGCCGCATCGGTGGTCGCCGGATTCGTGCTCGGTTACCTGGCGTGGAAGACGAAATCCATCTGGGGCGGCGTGTGCGTGCACTGCGCGGTTGCGGCGACGATGGATCTGCTCGCGCTTGCGCACAAAGGCCAGTTCCCTTGGTTGCACGGATAGCGCGGGCCAGTTTCCGCCAACGCGCAATTGGGGTGGCTCTGGATGAAACTCTCAGGACTGCTTGGCCGTAACAATGAAAAGCATGACTGTGCGTCACCGGGCTCCAATTGGTTAGAGCGAACGAGGCACACGATGGGCAATATCGCTTTTCCTGATTTCGTCATGTCTGCGCGTGATGGGTTGCGTATGCAACTATCTGGAGCGAAACAATGAAGATCGTGCGTGGAATACTGTTGGTATTGGCCGCGCTGGTGGTGCTGGTCGTTGTTGCCGCATTCTCCTATCGCGCCATGTGGCAACATCGAATCGCGAACAAAACCAGAATCACATCGCCGAATGGAATCGACGAAGCGAAGTTCATCGAAGTCAACGGCGCGGAAGAATGGATTACGATTCGCGGCGAGAACAAGGACAATCCCGTCATTTTGTTCCTGCACGGCGGTCCTTCGGAGGCGAACTCGCCGTTCGTTGAATTCTATACGCCGTTTGAGAAGGATTTTGTCTTCGTCCAATGGGATCAACCCGGAGCCGGGAAAACCTATATCCGAGCGGGCAGCCATCAACCAAAGCTGGCGATCGAGAGCATGGCAGCCGACGGCATAGCCGTTGCCGAATACGTGAAAACCGAGTTGCACAAACCGAAAATCATCCTGATCGGCCAAGATTGGGGAGGAGTGCTCGGCGTACGCATGATCGAGCAGCGTCCGGACCTATTTGCAGCCTTCGTTGGGACGGGCCAAATCGTCGGCATGGCGGGCACGCAGGGCGTGCTGTATGAATATGCTTTGAGCCATGCGACCGCGACTCACGACGAAAAAATGCTGGCTGCGCTGAAGCAGATAGGCCCTCCGCCGTACAGAACTCTCGAACGGTACGGACAATTTCAAGATTGCTGCCGGAATCCATTCTGGCCGCCCGACGACGTTGCGGCGATCAATCGCATGAAGGGTGTATTGATCGTCTCTCCCAGCTTGTCGATTGCAGAGGTGTCCGGGTGGACCAAGGGGTTGCGAACGGGCGAAAAAGAACTCGATACAATGCTGATGACGATGGAAGACCTGCGCAAAACAGATACAGCATTCTCCGTGCCGGTGTTCTTCATACAAGGAGAGGATGACAACGTCACGCCCACGAGTATGGTGGCCGATTACATTTCGAACATCCAGGCACCCGTGAAGAAACTGGATATTGTGCCGGGAGCGGGCCACTTTGTGATGTGGACGCACCCAAACGAGTTCCTCGATTTCTTGCGCGAAGACGTACGATCTGTCTCTGGCCAGCGGAGGCGATCTGGCGGCGGTCAGACCACTTTTTCGGCGTTCTGTGAATTGTCGTGTGAGGACTGCTGACGATCACTGTGCTAACCGGGAGTGTCTAGCGAAGAACGAATAGCGATTTCCCCGCACCTCCAATACCCGAGTAGTCGGATTACCGGACAAATACCCGGCTAGTACTACACTTTTCCGACAAGAGCGGCGATCAGGTCCAAGCGGGGCTTCGCTTCTGTTGTCCTGCTGGATCGATTGCAGTATCTTCATCCTCAGTGGAACACGAATTCACCTGTCCGAATTGTGGAGAAGAAATTTCGATGGTGCTGGACCTGTCCGCCGGCCGCCAAACCTACATTGAAGATTGCGAGGTATGCTGCAAACCCATCGAGATCAGCTTTGCCGTAGAGGATGACGAACTCGCCAGCTTTCAAGCCAAGACCCTCGGCTAAAATGAGTTATCCCGAGTGAACGAAACGATCCACCATGAAAAAGAACCGGAATGTCCGAAGTGCGGCGCGCGTCTGGTGCTTCGACCCGTGCCCGGAGCAGTAAGGTTTCCCTTGCGGTTGGAATGCCCCGAGCATGGATGGATACAGGAAGATGCCCGTCCGATTCGAATGCGTTTCCACAAGGATCGTCCTAATTGGTGATGTGCAGGGGAGCGCCGTTACGGGGATACTTGACCGATAAGGCACGCAGATGATAACACTTCGCAAGTTCCACTCGCAGCGAGAGCGCGGAGGAGACATGCGATACGTCGTGGCTTTGTTCCTAGCTTTCTGCGCGGCCGCCCCCTTGTTGGGCCAGGAAAGGGCGGAGGGGCCAGCGAACGAAAAGGCGCAGAAGACTTACCAAGAAGCTATCAAATATTTGAACGCACGCATGACCGATTCAGCGGTCGACAGCTTCAAGAAGGCGGACAAGCAGGACGGCGGCCGCTGCGTGGCGTGCCAGAGGAAGATGATCAAGTACGGCATGGAGGTGGGCGACTGGAAGACCGCCGAAACGGCTGCCGAGGAGATGGTCACGGAGGCCCAGGCCGGCCAAGAGGCAGCGATCGCGCATTACCAGTTCGGCGTGATCCTGATGAATGAAGCGCTTAGCAAGAAAAAGGATGACGTGTACACCCGGGCGCACAGCGAATTGTCGCAAGCGCTCGCGGCGGCCCCGAATTTTCCAGCAGCGCTGTTTCTCGATGGGCGTGCGCTCGCACATCTGGGGCAGGACGATGCCGCGAAAGCGCAGTTTCAGGGGTTTGTGAAGCTTGCGCACGCTGACGATCCAAACCGGCAACGGGCGCTCCGCTATATCGACGAGCCCGAACTGGCACGGGCCAGAATGGCGCCAGCCTTCGCCGTTACCACCTTGGGCGGGCAGCGCATCGCACTGGATGACCTAAAAGGAAAGGTGGTGTTGCTCGACTTCTGGGCCACCTGGTGCGAGCCCTGCCGTGAAGCTCTGCCGCACATGCGGGAGATCGCGAAGAAATTCCAGGGAGAGCCGCTGGTGATCGTGAGCGTGAGCCTCGATTCTGATGAGCAAAAGTGGAAAGACTACGTCGCGAACAACGGCATGACCTGGCTGAACTACCGCGACGGAGGATTCACGGGATCGATCTCGAAGCTCTTCGCGGTGGAAGCCATTCCGCACACGTTCACGATCGACCCGGATGGCATTCTGCAGGACGAGCACATCGGTGATGCGTCCGTCGAGGGAAAGCTCAAGAAACTGATCGCGCGCGCGCGGGAGTTGCAAGTCGCGCAGCAGCCAACGCAGTGAGGCCAGTGTCGAAATCGCGGGCGTAAGGCATGTCCGGGAAGCGACGGCTTCGCGCCACGGTTGAAAGTTATCTCTTTCAGAGATAGCATCACGCCGCACGATCCGACAAAGATGGATGTAATGGGGGGGAATGCATGCAGGGAACGCCGTATCCGAAAGAGCAGATGCACCGCATCGCGTACACGAAGCTTTCGGAGCGACAGATTGCAGACAAGCTGAGCAAAGTCGCTGCGAGCGGGCCGACAAGTGTCTCGCCGCTCTCCGACGTGCTCGCCGGCAAGTCGATCCGGATCGTCACCGACAAAGGCCCGGCATTGGCCTACACGTTCGGCCGGAACAGCCGGCTTTCGGTGGCCGAGAACGGTGGCGGCGCGGTGGAGGCAGGATACGGAGCGCTGGCGCTGAACAGCGTTGCCTTCTTTTCGCACTTGATCCCGGGCACGCAGCGCGGCTACGCCGTGGCGATCGATCAGGATAAGAACCTGGCGACGGTTTTCGAATTGTGGTTCAGCGGGTATGAAGACAATCGCGAAGTCCAGCGCGAGATTTATTACGGGTATGTCGAGCAGGCGGGCCAGGAGGCGCCGAAAGCCCGGCATGTGACGACGAACCGCGTCGAGGGCAAGGGCTTCTACTGGAAGCAGGACACCGGCGCGGAGACGCTGGAGTTCTATCCCTCGGCGGCGTACTCGAACTTTGTGGAACTTTCACGGCTGGGCGGCGAACTCGGGTTCTGCGCGCCGTCCGACTACATCAAGATCAGCGACGACCTTTTCATCTACACCCGCACCGAATGCGAGTTTTCCGGCACCTTTACCGCCTACGTGATGGATCTGAACCGCGTGGAACAGGTTGGCGTGCGGCTGGGCTTCGATGCCAGCGACGCGCTGGAATATTACCTCTTCCGCGGCAAGGGCGAGTGGCTGGGGCAGCTCGCGCAGTTCGAAAAGTTCGGCGACGAAAGCGGCATGCCAGTTCCGCCGGCCCCCGCCGGGCAGACTCCGGCGAAAGGCGCGCGGCGTGTCTACCGGCCGCTGAAAACGATGGCGAAAATGTCGAAGGCGGATGTGGACGCCGCCGTTGCCAAGAGAGCGTCGGCCTTCCCCGCCGCCCCTCCCGGCGTTGTTCCCAACGGGCCCGGCGCCCAGATGGGCGCCAATCGCGGCCCAAGTACCAGCTGGCTGGCCGGAAAGTCGTTCACGCTTCGCTACGATACCGCGCCGGCGATGGAATACCGCGTCGACGACGCCGACAACCTGAACTGGCGCAAGCAAGGCGACAGCGGCTGGACCAAGGCGCGTTACCAGGCCTGGGAATCAGCGCCCGGAGTGATCTTGTTCGGCCACCTGCTGGAAGGCGCGCCGAATCATGACGGGCACTCGATCGTCGCGGATTTCCACCAGGGTCTGGTGACCTGCTTCAACGGCTATCTGAACACTCCCTATTTCGCGAACGAAGCCGGCGTGAAGATCGTGTTCGGCGTGATCGAGATGGAAGGCCTGATTCCGCCGAAATATAACCGCCACCAATTCACGGATGAGATGGTCGGGCGCGCGGTGAGCCAGAACTACGCACCGGGCCTGACCTCCATGCACCTGTACACTACGCCGCACTCGCTTTCCTGGATCATCTTCACCGATGCCGATGCCGGCGGGTTGGAGTGGAGCGGTCCGGCAGCCTACGTGAAGATTCGCGACGGCCTGTATTTTATGTACTGGCTGGAGGAGGCCTGCAACGGCACGCTCGGCACAATCCTGGTCAACCTGCATACGATGCGCGACGTGGGCGTCGGTTATAGCTGCGGGACAAACGGGCTGAGCATGAGCGCGGTCGGCGCGCACGAGCGGCTCGCCGGCCAGTTCGACATAAGGCGCTTCTACCAGGCGAAGTCATGACGGAGGGCGGAATGACCACGGACACAGAAAACACTTCCACGCGCCGCTCCTTCCTGAAGGGCGGCGCGCTGCTGGCCGTGCCGCTTGCTGCCACGGTGCCCGCTGCTGTAATGGCGGATGAAGGGCTGAAGGCGCGCCTGGCGAGGTTGGAGGACGAGGCCGCGATTCGCGAGCTGCACCAGACCTGGCTGCGGCGGGTCAATGCAAGGGTAGACGACACCACCGGAGAAGGCGACGCCGCCACGCAGCTGTTCGCTGATCCCAAAGGCGTCGCGTTCGATCAAGCCGTGCGCAGCATCGCGGCGGATCATACCGGGCAACCGGACTCGATAGAGGTCGCCGCGGACGGCAACAGCGCTGCCGGGCGGTTCCAATGCGCCGTGGAAATCGAAGCCACGATCGCGCAGGACTGCACGCTGGCGCAGATGGCGCACGCGCAAGGCGGCGGCTTCGTCCGCCGGACGGAGCGCCGTGTGCTGAAAGTCGAATACGTGAAGGCCTCCGGCGCGTGGGCGATCGCGAAGGTTGAGTTCGCGTCGGTCTAGGTCTGTCGTCTCACTTCCCCTCAAAGGGGAAAGCGCGCTGTTATCCCCAAGAAATCAATACACCACGTTGGTCGGATCCTATTTTCCGGGCGGTTCGTTCTGGGCCGCGCTCGGGGCGGCGGGTTCGACGATGATTTGGCCGTAGACCCAGGGATGTTCTTTGCAGATGTAGGTGTAGGTTCCGGGTTTGTCAAAGGCGACGCTGGTGAAGTCGAGGGGCTTCAGCGGACCGGTGGTCCACGATCCATCGAGCGCGACGATGGTGTGGGTCAGCCGGCCGTTGTTTCTCCATGTGACTCGCGTGCCTGCGGTCACCTTCGCGCGAAACGGACTGAACTCGTATTCGTCGATGAAATAATGCGCGCCGGTGAGACCCGCGTCGCGCACGAGCGAGACGGTCTCGATGTTCGCGGTGTCGGTGGGAGTACCGGGGAAATCCGGCTGGGGTGAAACCGGAAGAGCGGGCCGCGCCGGGATCGTGCCACCGAGCTTGAAGGCCCACACCGCGCCGCCGGCTATCGTCGCGATGTACTCTTCGCCGCCGCTTTCAAAGGCAATTGGCGGGGCTCCGACGGACGCGCCTGTCTGGAATTGCCACGCGAGGGAACCGCTCTTTGCGTCGTAGGCCTGCAGGTTGCCGTCGCCCGCCATCTGGAAGACGAGTCCCCCGGCGGTAGCGAGCGCGCCACTGGGGCGGCCGCCGTGGAATTCCTTGGTCCAGGCAATCTTGTTGGTGCGGCTGTCCACCGCAGCCAGAACGCCGTAGCTCAGTTTATTTAGTCCCGGCACGCGCCCGTTGAAACTAAGAGCAAAGAAATCGGGGTCCTCGGCGCGCCGAAACCACTGCAACGCCGCGTTGCCGGTGACGTAGAAAAACTGCGTCTGCGGATCAAACGCCATGGGCGTGGCACGCATGCCGTAAACGGGAGCGATTACGTTTTCCCTGTCAAACGACGCGGGCGTGAAGAAACAGCCCAATTCAAAACCGGGAGGGATCTGATCTTTTTTCCAGTCGCCGCAATCGGGCAGGACGTGATCGGCGCCGACGGGATAGGGCTGCGTGGCCGCCGTCTTCTGGAAAGCATCCTGCTGCACGGGCCGGTCTTCCATGCGCCCGAACGGTTTTCCGGTGGCGCGATCGAGCAGGAAGAGATAGCCATCGGTGCGCATGGCCGCAATGCCTTTGCGGGACTGACCATTTACCTGCGCCTCGAACAGCACGGGCGCCTCGGCGATGTCCGCTTCCCAGATATCGTGGCGAATCACCTGATAGTGCCAGCGAAGCTTGCCGGTCTTGCTTTCGAGCGCGAGCACCGAGCAGAGATAGAGGTTGTCGCCCGCGCGATTTTCACCGCCGTATTGCGGGACGCCATTTCCCGTCACGTAAAATACCAGGCCCAGCGCCGGATCGGACGCGCCCACCAGCCACACGGCGCCGCCGCCGCGCTTCCATGCGTCATTCTTCGGCCAGGTTTCCGAGCCCGGCTGGCCCGGCGCGGGGACGACGAAAAAGCGCCACGCCTCGCGGCCGGTCTTTGCGTCCAGCGCGACAATCTGGCCCCGATTTCCGTTGTCTCCATTCGTGCCGATGGACACCAAGCCATCGGCGTAGAGCGGAGCGCCGGATGGGTCGCCTGTCGCGCTGCCCGCGGGATCAATCAGCGAAGTTTTCCAGACGAGCTCGCCGGTTTTTTCACGAAGGGCGATGAGATGGGAATCCGACAAGCCCACGAAAACAAGGCCTTCACCCACCGCCACGCCCTCGCGCGCGGGGGAGCCGGAAACGGGCGCACCCGGTGCGGTGTCCGGCGCCAGCCGATGCTGCCATTCGATTTTGCCGGTTGAGATGCTAACGGCGGTGACGAACGGAGGCGCCGTGAGAAACAACAATCCATCGTCGACTACCGGCATGGCGCGAGCGGAGGGCGGCGGCCCGACCTTTTCCGATACCCACGCGGCGCCCAGTTTTGTAACGTTCTGGGAATTGATTTGCGCGAGCGAGGAATAGCGCGAGTTGGCGGAATCGCCGCCGACGGTCGACCACTGGCCCGCGCTTTGTTGCGCCGTGAGAATCACCCCGGTGGCAACTGCGAGGATGGACGCTAGAACTCGCGCTCCCGCTCGTCTACGTCCGCACTGATATCTGAGTTCGCCTTGCATGGTATGCAGCCTCCTGTATTGCGAGCCGAACATATCGACTCTAGTTTCGCCTCAAATCCCGGTGGACCGGGATGAGCATACCCCCGATCTCTATGAAAGCGAGAGTGTCCCCTCGGCCGACTTCGCTTAGTCCTTTGGCGCGACGTCCCGCGTCTTGATAAGCCACTGCCCGTTCACGCGCACAAGTTCGTCGACGTCCCGCCCGGCAGCAGCTACGCGAAGAGGAACATTGGGGCCTGCCTGCGCGAACACGGTCAGCCAGTAAGCTTGCATGCGCGCGTGATCCTTATCGACAAATTCAAGGTAGCTGTTCGCGGTTATGTGGTACATCGCCGGCCTTTTTTCACCTTTGGCTTCGGCGTCAGCGGTGCGTTGCCGAAGATCAGCAATCATTTTCTTGAGCGCCTCGTGCCCCTTGATCGCGTTAGGGCCGTTGCCGAATTGACCATCCGGCGTATACGCGGCGGCGTACGCGTCCGGGTTCTCCGTGTCCAGGGCGCGAGTGTACTGCCACATTAGCTTTTCGATCTGCACGCGATCTTGAGCTTCCCGATGTGAATCGTTTCCTCCCGCCGCGGCACGGTAGCCCAGCAATGCCACAAACAAAAGCGCAACGACGCCAGCAAGGACTTTCTTCATCACACGCATCTCCTTTTGGTAACAAAGCGCACGGTCACGTGTTTTCGAAACACAGAGTTGACCGGACCGGGATTTTGTACCGGGCGAACGAGAGAGTCTATATCACAGTCATCGGCGGCGAGCTCGGATTTGCTGGAACCGGGTGCATCGGACAATCGGAAACTGACCGATTGCGCCCTGACGCCAACCTTTGCCGCTGGCACGGCGAATGTACTACGATAGGCGCCCGCCGATGAGCGACAACACTCCCTTGCAATCCAGCAATCCCACGAGCGACATGCTGTGGGGATTCTGGTATCCCGCACTGCGCAGCGATCAATTGCGCGGCGGCAAGCTCGAGCGCGCCATGCTGCTCGAAGTTCCGCTCGTGCTGGGGCGCGACGCCGCGGGAAAGCCGTTTGCGCTGCGCGACGTCTGCCCGCACCGCGCGTTTCCTCTCTCGTTCGGCCGCTTTGACGGCGCATCGGTTGAATGCGCCTATCACGGCTGGCAATTCGACGCGCACACCGGCCAGTGCCGGCACATCCCTTCGCTCGCGGCGGATTCGAAATTGAAATGCGAGCGGATCTACGCCGGCAGCTTTCCCTGCGAGGAGCGCGACGGTTACATCTGGGCATTCATGGCGAATCCGGAGGGCCGGACATCTTCACAGAATGCGGCGGCTGATCCTGTTGCGCCGATGCTTCCCGCGCCGGAGCTGCCGACGTTCAGCAACAATTACAAGATTGCGCGGCTCGCGGCGGATCTTCCGTGCAGCGTGGACCACGGCATCATCGGATTGATGGATCCGGCGCACGGACCGTTCGTGCATCAGGCATGGTGGTGGCGCAGCCGGCGGAGCATTCGCGACAAAGCCAAACAGTTCGAGCCGATTCCCAACGGTTTCCGCATGAGCCCGCACGCGCCTTCGTCCAATAGCGCGCCGTACAAGCTTCTGAAGCTCATCACCGGCGAGCCCGCCACGACCACGATCGATTTCGTGCTGCCCAATCAGCGCTTCGAGCAGATTCGCGCCGGGCGACTACTGGCTTTCGAGCCGCACGACCGTCACGCCCGTGCGCCGCGATCTCTGCCGCCTGGATTTCGTCGCCGCGTGGAATATCCTTCCGTGGTTTCCGGTCGTCTCATTCATCATTCACGTGCTCGGGCCGCGCTTCATCCGCCAGGATACGGAAGTGATCGAGAAGCAGGCGCTCGGTCTGAAATATGAAGACCGCATGATGTTGGTGGACGATGCCGACCGTCAGGCGCGCTGGTATTTCGAATTGAAGGCCGCGCATCTTGAATCTCAGCGCACCGGCGCGCCGATGCGCCATCCCGTCTCCGGTCCCGTCACTCTCCGCTGGCGCTCGTGACACGCGCAAAAGCGCGTGTCATCCCGAGCGAGTCCGCCCGCTTTCGGCGGACGACGAGGGATCTGCTTTTTCTGGGTTTTCGCTTTCTCTTGCCCTGAACCAATCTTGTCCCTTCGTCCAGTTGTTTGCCCCCACCGCCCTGACGCATAGTTTTGCAGCCGATTTCGGCGCTTCGTTCCGTGGGCTGTCTTGGGAGGATTGCCGTGCGTCGGACACTACTGAACATCTTTGCCACTGGGCTTGCAATGGGGCTTGCACTCGCGTCGGGCTTGCCTGCTTCTGCGTCCGATGTTGGCGCCGTGAAATGCGCGGTCAATCAGGACCGCGTGTGGGTTTATGAATCGCTCAATAGCTTCGACGTGGAAACGCGGCTGAAGTGCGGCGAGACCGTCGAAATCCTCTCGCGCGTGAAGGGTTTCGTAAAGATTCGCACGGCGAGCGGCACCGAAGGATACGTCCCCGACGCCGCTTTCCCGGATTTGCCCGCGCTCCCGCCCGATGACGCCGACAAGCCGATCGCCCGCGTCGCCGTCGCCGCGCGTCCCGTTGCCAGCGCCGTTGTGCATCCGGCCGTAGCGTTGGCAAACGCCGCGCCGCCGGCCGTAGCGCCGCCAGCTGCAGTTCCGCCAGCTCCACCGAGCGTCGTGCAAAACGTTGCGCCAAACGTTGTGCCAAACATTGTGCCAAAGCCTGAGACACCGGCCACGGCTTCCGCAGTCGCGCAATCGAGTGCGCCCAATACGGTGGACGTGAAGCCGGCATCGGCAGTCGCCGCTTCGCCACGCGTGCGGCAGCACGAGAAAACGAGCATGCCCACGATCGTCGCGGAACCGCCTGCGCCCAAGGAGGCGCCGGCGAAAGCCGTCCCCGCTACCGCAAGAACCCTGAAAGCGACGGCCATTGCTCCCGCCAGGCAGCCGTCTCCATTAAATCCGGCCGTCGTTCCGGCGAAGGCCGCCGTTGCGCCCGGCAACGCCGCAATGATGGACACTTCCGCGAAAGCCTCACCGTCGCCCGACATCACGATCGTCGAGCCTGCGCGCGCGGACGCCGATCTCGAAGACTATCCTGACGCGAAACCCGAAAATGAAAGCGCGGACCCGGCCTGCCACGCATTTTTCTCGGCGTACGGGTTGGCGCCGGCTCAGTACAAGTGGCTGGTCGAGAATCGCCGCAAGCAGTACGCGGGCATCTGTCCCGCGCCCGATCTGGCGCGCGTGGATTACGTTATCCTTTTCGCGCACGATTCAGATTCCTACACCGACGCCATGCCCGCGCTGGTCCATACCGACCACAATGGATTCTCCGATTTCAGCCCGTTGACCACCGTGGACACGGCCCTTTTGTCGGAATCAGCGCTGGACAGGGCTCGCTACGAATTTGTCTGGGTGTTCCATACGAAGCGCGGCACGTTTGATCCTGCAAAATTCTCCGCGCGGCGACGTCCGCAATTCACCACGGATGCGAAGGGTTCGCACGCCTCGGCCCGCGCGGTCGAAGACGCGTTCCACTTCATCGAGGGGCAGGGCAGCCCGGACCGCTAGTGCCTGCGTCGTCTATCCCGTCTAATTGGTGATCCCGCTAAGAAACGGATAGTGATCCGCGGCGGCCATGAAGAAAAGCATCGGCAGCGACATCCAGAATCCCGTCCGCGACGCCAGAAACGACCAGCGCGCAAAGTGCGCGGCTTCGGGAGGCATCGGCGTGCCCTGTTCGGCGCTCGCTCGCGTCCAGGCGATCAGCCGCTTTTGCACGCGCCAGATAATTCCCCAGGCGTTCAGCAGCATCAGCAGGCCCATGCCTCCGCCGATGCTGATCGCCAGATGCCCGTTGGACGACTGCGGATTTGCGTTGAGCACCAGCACGATCCACGACGCGGCGACGGCAATCGCGGCAATGGCGATCGTGCGCACCAATGCGCTATCGAGAAATCCCTTGTGCGGCAACTGAAACGGATAGATCAGCGCGAACGCCACCAGCCACACCAGCAGCCACCAGCCCATCCATTTCCACGCGAGCGATGCATCGCCGGCATTGTGCGCGTCAGCGGCGAGGATCATCCAGAAGTAGCGCAGCCCGGCGATCACCGTGACCAGCGCAGACCACCGGAACCACCACATCGCCCGCGACATCAGCGCCGGATAGATCTTCGCGCGCACAGGCGCTTCCAGCCCCTTGAGCGTCGGCGTGGCGACCAGATTGTTGAAATAGAGCGTGCCGATCCAGATGATGCCGGCGACGAAGTGCATCCAGCGCAACGCGATCTGTTCGGTTGCCACCGCGCCCTGTGGGAAACTGATCTGAGGTCCGGCGGCCAGCAGTACGACCGCGAGCAACATAGGTGACATGAGACGCCTCCAGCTTGCCCGACGCGCGGGCCTGCGAGCACCGAGCGGCATACTATCCCAAATCCCGAGAGGTTGTGTTATAGACTTCCGCGCTCGAAGAGTCGTATTCGAATCGCGCGAAGGGAAGTCATGACCGAGAAACCTCCGGCGGGGAAAATCCACGCGGGCACTTCCGGCTGGGCGTACGCAAGCTGGAGGCCGAAGTTTTATCCTGCGAAGCTCACCCCAGCGAAGTTTCTTGATTACTACGCGACCCGATTGAACTCCGTCGAGGTGAATTACACCTTTCGCAACCAGGTCACCAAGAAGCTGCTGGCGGACTGGATCGCCGCGACTCCGGTGAACTTCATTTTTGCCGTGAAAGCGCATCAGGGGATCACGCATATCAAGCGCCTGCGCGGCGCCGCCAGTCGAACGTCGAAATTCCTCGCGTCGGTCGAGCCTTTGCGGCAAGTTGGCAAGCTCGGCCCGGTCTTATTTCAATTGCCGCCCAATTTCAAGTGCGACCTCGCGCGGCTCGACGAGTTTCTCGAACAATTGCCGCGACACATGCGCGCCGCGATGGAATTCCGACATCCCTCTTGGTTTGTGGATGAAGTATATGACCGGTTAGGCCGCGCGAACGTCGCGCTATGCCAGGCCGAAAGCGACAAGCTCGAGACGCCGGACGTCGCCACCGCCGATTTCTGTTACCTGCGCCTGCGAAAAGCCAACTATTCGGCCGGTGCCCGCAAGAAAATATCGAATCGGGTGGCGGAGGCGGCACGCCGCGGCGACGTCTTCGCCTATTTCAAGCACGAGGACACGCCTGAAGGCGCCCTCTACGCGGAACGTCTGCTGACGGAATGAGGGTCCAGTCAAGACAATGAAAACCAACACATCCAATAAGAACAAGAAACCGAGCACGGGACTGCACAAGGAGTATTTCCGTGATGGAGGATTATCCAGTGTCGGCAAATACCTGAATGGCAAGAGAACGGGAATGTGGCGCTACTACCTGCGAAACGGGAAGTTGAAAGCAGTCGGCAAATTCTCCGACGGCCAATTCACCGGACTTTGGAAATGGTTCCGTGTAAACGGGAAACCGCTACAAGTCGGCAAGTTTGCAAACGGCAAACAAGTGGGGCTGTGGAAACGATACCATCCCAACGGAAAACTCTACGACGTTGGGAAGTTCGTTGACGGCAAGCGCTCGGGCGAGTGGAAAATCTATAACCGGACCGGAAAGCTAAGCCGCACAAAACAGTTTGGGAGGTGAACTCACCGCCGGGGGACGAGAACAATCGCCCTTCACAACGGCCCCTTCGAACAATCTTCGCCGCAAGTAACTGATTTTATGGTGCCCAAGAGAGGACTCGAACCTCCACTCCCTTGCGAGAACTAGCTCCTGAAGCTAGCGCGTCTGCCAATTCCGCCACTTGGGCATTTCGTGCAGCAAAGCGAGGCGAATCCATATTGCCGCGCGGACCGTGGTTTGTCAACGAAGCACGCCCCGCCGGAGTACCATTGACCCGTGCCCTCGCAATCCTTACAGTATTTTTAGCGGTCGCGAGTTAGAGGAGGGCACACCATGGCAACTGCCCGCGCGATGCTGGAACGCCGCCGTTCAAGCCGCGTACGTATTCGCATCCCTGTAAAAGTTCATTCCAATGAAACCGGTGGCGAACCGCGGGACGCTTCGGCCGAGGCCATCTCCGTCAGCCGCACGGGCGCGCTGCTCCGCTTGCCGTTTCTGCCCGAGCTCGGTTCTCGCATTGAGGTTCTCCACGGCGTTTCGCACGAGGTGCGCGAGTTCCGCGTCATCTCCGTGAGGGACAAGAAAGAGCACGGCCCGTTCGAGCTGGGCGTCGAAATCCTCCACCCAGCCCGCAATTTCTGGGGCGTCTCGTTCCCCGACGAGCGCCGCCCGGCTTGACACCCTTCCCCGGCCGGTAGTGCTATAATCCCGCCAAATTGGTCTCAGAGTGCCCGCACGGGCCGGTCTGCCATCCGGCACGGTCTCCATGACCCGCGGGCAGGGGAGGTTCCTATGGGAACGCTTCAGATGGTGCTCATCGCTTGGGGTGTTGTTACCGCGATTCTGATCTGCGCCTGGATCTATCGCAGCGCGCTCGAGAATCGCGAGGAAGATCAGATTTTCCTCGACGCCGCGGGAGACTCCATGGCGCGAGAGCAGCGCGACATTGTCGCCCGGATCGAAAAACTCAGCCGTCCGATCATGGCGCTGATGGTTCTCTCAGGCGTGCTTTTGGTGACGATGGCGGGCCTGTGGGTCTGGCAGAGTATGCGGAGCTTTTGACCGCTGAGTCGCCTCGCACTCGAGATCGTCGTTAAGGTTTCGCCGGGGCCGGCGTCTGCTGCGGTGCCGCGGGTGGTTGTGCGGGACCGGGCGTCGCGGAGAGTTCCGAAGTGTGGTTGTGCACGATCAACCAGTTTCCACCCACCTTGTTGAATATCAGCGTCGTCTGGCCGCGCATGGAATACGGCCGTCCGTTCAGCATGGAATCGAATTCCCACTGATACATCGCCCACGCAACGTCTCCGTGCGGGAACACGATCGTGTTCCGCCGGATCAGCTGCATTCCCTGGAACGCCGCGCGCTGCTGCTGGTACAGCGGCACGTAATTTTGCCAGCCGGAGATGGGCGGTTCGTAAGCGCCGCTCACGAACGTCACGTTGTCCGCGTAATACTTGTGCATCAGCTCGACGTCCCCAATCTGAAAGGCCGCTAGCATCTGTCCGATGTCGCGGTCAATCTGATCGGAGTCGGGGCCGGCCGGCATCGGCGGCGCCTTGGGGTCCGTTTGATCGTTGTACTTAATTTTCGAGTTCTTGTTCTTGTTTTTCTGTCCGGCGGTGGGGTGCGCTGAGGCGGCGAGCAACAGGACCGCGGCCAGAATGCCGACCAGCCGGCGCGCCCGCGCGGATTCCACAAGCTTCGTTTTCATTCGCCTCTCCTTCTCGGATCGGCTCGGAGCATAGCACGAAGCGAAAAACACCTGACAAGCGGAAGTCCCACCGTGTGTCGCAACGGCGCACATCAGCGTGGCGTTAGCGGCGCGCCGCTGGATGCAGCGTCTGGCTCAGCAGATTCACGAACAGCCGGTACGCCCCCGGCACTCCGTCGGGCAATTCACGGAAGAAAGAAAGTCCCGTATAGATGTACACGCCCTTGCCGTCGCGCGCATAGACGAGACCTCCCGTGGCTTCCGGCTCGCCCGGATCGGTCAGCCCGAGCACGGCCTGGTATCGCGGGTCCCACGTGCTCCAGAAATAGAGGCCGCGCTCCTGTTCCCAGCCCTTGAAATCATCGAGCGTGATTTTGTTCGGGGAATTGAGCAGCGGATTTTCCGGCGCCAGAAACCGCACAGGCGAATTTTGATCGGTCACGCGCACGGCCTGCGGCGCCATTTCGGCCTTGAAAGGCGCGGGCAGCAGCCGGCCCCAGGCGAAATCGCGTTCGTACAAGACCAGCAGCGTCCCGCCGTTCTTCACATACTCGAGAAGCCGTGGATTCGCGGCCATCGCGTCGGGGCGAAGCTCGTAGGCGCGAATACCGGCGACGATCGCGTCGTAGCGGCTCAAATCGCCGAACGCCAGCGCCACCTCGTCGAGCAAATCCACCTGGATGCCGACTTGCCGCAGAGTTTCCGGCAGCACGTCGTTCTCACCTGCGATGTATCCGATGTGCAATCCCGCGGGCACGCTGAGATCGAGCACGTGGACGGTCACGTCGGCCGGTTGGCTCCAATTGCGCGTAGGCAGCGTGGGGATCGGCTCAACCGACGTGCGGAATGTCTCGTCGCCGAGCTTTGCGTACGGATGAAGTGTGTACGCCCCCGGAACGATTTTCGCCGGAGCCTTTACGACGTAGCGCACCAGCTGATCTCCCGTCCCGGGAAAATTCAACTCCGCGATCGGCGCCACGTTCCACTCCTGCGGCGCATCGAGTCCCACGGATACGCCCGCCGGTTTCGTCCCGTGGTAGCGCACTCGCGCCAGCAAATCGGCGGGAGCCGCCGCGCGCTTCGCCGGCACCATCACCTGCGAAGGCTCGACCGTCAGCGTCACGGCCGGAACGAGTTCGAGCGGATAGACCACGATGGCCGTGGTCTTCGCCTCGGCCGATTCCACGGCCTTCTCGAATGTAAATTCGTAGTCCCCCACACTCATGCGCAGCGCGAGCTTCACCAGCGGCGGAGGAAACGGCAGCACCGCATCGGCCGGCGAACTCGGCGGTTTCGCTCCTGGCGGAATCGATACCGTGAAGTGATAGTTGCTTCCCCTGGCATCGGCGTCGTCGAGTTTCGCGCTCCAGCCCTCCGGCAGCAGCAAGCTCGACTTATCCACGGTCCATTTCACCGGCGCCGCGGGCTTGTCGAGAAAATTCACGTCCACCGTGAACGTTTCACCCGCCACCAGCTCATGGCGATTCGCCTGCGTGTCCACCGGCAGGGCCACATCGTCCACGAGCGCGGCGTCGATTCTTTCGTGGATGCGGTCAAGTTCCCAAAGCGCGTCGGCGCTTCCATCTCCGCCCGCGCTCGAAATCTTCTGGCGCAACCCCGCGATTTCCATGCCCGCGGCCGCCAGAGATTTCGCCGAGGCTGCTCGATCCAATTCAAGCGCTGATTTCGATGCCGCCGCAAGGTCCTGGTCCGCCGCAGCGAGCGACGGCGCCATCGTGCCTTGCCGTTGCGAAAAACGTCCCGCCAGCGACCCGATGGATTCCGCCAATTGTTTCGCGTCAAACGAACCGCCGCCCTCCTGCCCGTGTTCCACGACCAACGTCGGCGGCCGTCGAAAAAATGGATTTCCGGTGAACGACGGCGTCCCCTGGGAACGGTGCTGCGCGTGCCCCTCCATTCCCATTTCCACGTAACTCTGTCCCCACACTGGCGAAACGTCGTTCACTGGCAATTGCACGCCGCCCGGCGCCGTGGGTGTCGTCGCGGGGCCGAATCCGAAACTCCCCGGACGTAATTCGAGAGAAACTTTCCATGGTGCGAGTCCCTGCGCAATCTGTTCTGGGAATTTCGTGGGATTGGCCGCATCGGCCACCGCCTGCGGCGTCAGGATTCCGCTCGCCTGGTGCTGGCCGTGCCCAAAATGAACTCCGCCCCAGCCGTTGATCACCACATCCGGCCGGTACATGCGAATCACCCGCACCATGTCTTCCAGCGGAATTTGATCGCCCCATATCTTCATGGTTCGCTCGGGACTCTTAGAGAAACCCGGATCAACCGCGCGCGTAAAAAATTGATGCGCGCCGTAATGCGAGTCCGCCGCCAGCAATTCGGTGGTGCGAACCACGCCCAGCGGACCGTCCTGTTCCGGACCAATTGCATTTTGGCCGCCCTGGCCCCTCGTGATGGTCAACACGGCCACATCGGCATAAAGTCCGCGCGAAAGATATGCTAGCAACCCGGCCGTTTCGTCATCGGGGTGCGCCGTCACATAGAGAATGCGTGTCGCCACGCGCGCCTTGTTGATCGCCTGGACCGTGTCCGCGAGCGACTGCCCCGAAGCGCTCCGGATAGCCGCCAATCCCGCCGCTCCTGCCAGAACGATCGCAGCCAGAGTCAGATTCCTTCGTACTGTCCTTCCATTCATCAGGCAATCTCCTCAAAGGGCCACTGGCGCATCCATCGCGCGCGTGCCAAATATACAAGAATTCCGGCCGTCGCCGCGGCGAGCGACGCGAGCATCGGCCTGCGTCCCGTGGAAATGAAAATTCCTGCCCAGCCGATGATCGCTACTACCACCGGCAGCGGATACAGCCACATGCGGAACGGCAATCGCTCGCTCCCCCAGCGTCGCCGCAGCAGGATCAACCCCACCCCCTGGCCGATAAATTGGATGATGCAGCGCATCGCCAGGATGGCGCGAATGGCGGAGAAAAGGCTCAACAGCAGGCTGAATGCCAGAGCCGCCGCGCCCAGCGCCAGCAGCGAAATGTAAGGGAAATGCTTCGTCGGATGTACGCGCCCGAAAATCGAGAAAAAGTTGCCGTCCAGCGCCGCGGCATAGGGCACGCGAGAATATCCGACCATCGCCGCAAACACCGACCCCAGCGCCGTTACCAGGATCAGCGCCGTCGCCAGCGCGGCCCATTGGCTTCCGTACGCCCGCTCGATGAATGTGCTCACAATAAAACTCGATTGCGCCGCTTCGCGCCAGGGGATCACGCTCAGGATGCTGGTCTGCATCGCCAGATAGAGCGCCGTGATCCCAATAATCGAAATGAAAATCGCGCGCGGGATGTTTTTCTCCGGATTCTTCATCTCGCCGCCCAGGTTGCAGACGTTGTAGTAACCGAGATAGCTGTAAATCGTCTGCACCGTCCCGTGTCCCAGCGCTGCGAAGAGCAGCCACGACAGATTCCAGCCCCCGCCGGAAACATCGAACACCCGCCGCGCGTCAAAATGAGCCACGCCTCCATAAATGATCCAGAGAATCGTCCCGACCACGATCACGCTGAAGACCACCGAAATTCGCCCGATCTCGGTGATCCGCCGGTACAGGAGCACAACGACCAGCACAATGATCGCCGCGGCGATCGCGTTATTGCCGTGTGTCCCGAAGGCGCCGACGATTCCCGTCGCCCGGCTCGATCTTTCCACCAGGTAGCGCGAATACGTCGCGAACCCAAGCGCGCCCGAAGCGATGCTCAGCGGCCCCTGAAAGAGCGTCTGCCAGATATAAAGGAACGACATCAGCCGTCCCCAGCGCTGCGCGCCATACGCCTCGCGCAAATAGACGTAGCTTCCCCCGGCCTGCGGCATTGCCGCGCCCAACTCCGCCCAGATGCAGCCGTCGAAAACCGCCAGCAGCGCGCCCGCCGCCCACGCGAGCAAACTTCCCGGCCCGCCCATCGCCTGAATCACGAACGGAATCACGACGAACGGCCCGATGCCGACCATGAACGTCATGTTCAGCGACGTTGCTTCGACGAGCCCCAGCCCGCGCTCGAGTTTTTCCGTCTCGCTCAACGAATTTTCCTTCTGCGAAAGCACGCAGAGCATAGCAAGAATCGCTCCGGCGTCAGCCGAAAACTGCACCCAACTGCGCTACCATACGCGCTGAGTCCAATGGACGAATTCGCATTCCTTCTGCCGCTCCATCTCGCACTCGGCCTCGCCATCACGGCCGCCACGGCCGCTGTTCTCGTCGCTGGATTCTTCCGGCGACCCCGCCGGCGACCGTTTCCCGCGCACGGCTGGCTCGGGATCGTCGCGCTCGCCGGCGCCGAATGGATGCTGTTTCGCGGCATCGAGCCGGTAGCCACTTATTTCACGCCCATCGTCTGGAGCGCTTACATCCTGATCGCAGACGCCGCCGTCCTTGCGCTCACCAACCGCTCGCGCCTGCACGACGCCCCCATCACACTTGCGCGCATGGCGCTCCTCTCGATTCCGCTGTGGCTCATCTTCGAGGCTTATAATCTCCGCCTCGGGAATTGGACGTATGTCGGCGTGCCGCGCGGCTGGCTCGCCGCGCTCGCGGGCTACGGCTGGTCGTTTGCCACCATCACGCCCGCTATCTTTGAGACGTCTGATCTCGTGCAGGCGCTGCTGCCGGCCGTCCCCATCGAGCCGTGGACAATTCCGCGTGCCGCCGAAAACACCATGATGGTTTGCGGCGCCGCGTGCCTAATCGTCCCGCTCGTGATTCCTCGGCACATCGCCGCCCATCTCTTCGTTCTGGTATGGCTCGGATTTATCCTTCTCCTCGACCCGCTAAACCGCCGGCTCCGCTTGCCTTCCTTTCTCGGCGACCTTTCCGACGGCTTCGCGCGGCGCTTCTACGGATTTCTCGCTTCGGGCTGGATTTGCGGCTGGCTGTGGGAATTCTGGAACAATTGGGCGCACGCGAAATGGCACTACACGTTTCCGATGTTCCAGCAGACGAAAATATTCGAAATGCCCGCGCCGGGTTATCTTGGATTCATACCTTTTGCCCTGGAATGTTTCGCGATGTACGTTACCGGCGCCTGGCTCGCCGGCTGGCTCAAGAGGGTCAAGTGAGAACTAAAGGTGCCTGTCATTCTGCGCGTGGTGACCGGATTTCGGTTTTCGTCCTCGTCTATCGAGACGTCCGGTCACAAGAAAGGGTTCCGAGGTCGACGGTTAGTCGAGCCTGGGAGATCCGTAGAAGAATCTCTCTTCGGCGACGCCAAACTAGCTATGCCCACTACATCGTAATCCGCCTGGTTCTTCTCGCGTTTTTGTTCGCCGGCATCTTTGTCTCGCCCGCTCGCGCCAGCGGCATCACTCTCCCTCCCGACGCCCAGCGCGCGCTCGACAAGATTTACGATGGCGATCCGGACGCGGCCCTCGCCATCGCGCGTGATATCGAACAGGCGCGTCCCGATCACCCGCTCGGCTATCTGATCGAAGGCGAAGCAAAGTGGTGGAAGAGATACTGCGCCGCCTGCGAAATCAAATACGGCATCCTCGAAGCTTGGAAGCACACCAAGGATCCCGACGATGGCGCCTATCTGGCGCTCACCGGTAAAGTAACCACTCTCGCCGAAGCCCAACTCGCGAAATCCGACACGGCGGAGATGCACACCTTCGCGGGTCTGGGCTTGGCGCTTCAGGTTCGCGTCTACGCGCTGCGCGGCGACAATCGCGCTGCCGCTCGAGCCGCAGTAAGCGCGCGCACGGAGATGCTGACGGCCCTCAAACTCGATCCGGAAATGGCGGACGCCACAGCCGCCCTGGGGATTTACAACTACTATGTGGACACGCTCTCCCCGCTCGTGAAGCTGCTGCGCATCTTCATGGGAATTCCCGGCGGCGAAAAGCAGGTGGGAGTGAATCAAATGACGATCGGGATGAATCGGGGCTCGTTCCTGGCCGTCGACATACGGTTCATCCTCGCCAGAAGCCTGCGCACCTACGACGAAAAGTACGAACAGGCGCTATCCGTCGCCGAGCCGCTCGCTGCACGCTATCCGCGCAACCCGATTTTTCTTCTGCTGCTCGGCAACCTCAACGCGGAACTTGGCCGCAACGCGAAAGCCGCCGAATATTTTCACGCCGCGCAGGATTCGCCGGTCCCCGATCCCGCCTGCACCACTCGCACTCGCGATTTAGCCAATTCGTTCCTCGCCACGCTGCGCTAAGTTGACACTAACAATCGAAACGGGCTAGGCTTCCCGTCCACGAACGAATCAAATCGCGACCGACGAATAAAGAGCCCATTTTGATGACGCGCGTGACCAGAACGATTGCTGTGCTGATCGGTGTCGGCGCCATGCTCGCGCCGAACTCCGCCTTTGCTCACCATTCTCGGTCGATGTTCGATCAGACGAAGCAGATCACGCTCACCGGGGCGGTGAAGGAATTTCAGTGGACGAATCCCCACTGCTGGATTCAAGTGCTCGTGCCGGACCCGAACAATGCGCAGGGCCCACCCGTGGAATGGGGTGTCGAGATGGGCGCTCCGGTCGAACTGATGCGCAAGGGGTGGAAGCCCGGAAGCCTGAAGCCCGGCGACAACGTTACGATCGTTGTCAATCCACTGCGGGACGGCCAGCATGGCGGGTTAGTTCTCTCCGTCACTGGTCCGGACGGAAAAATCATCGGTAGGCCGGCCGAGACGGCAAGATGATGGCGAACGTCATCCGTCGAATTGCCGTGCGCCGCGTGCCTTGGGCTATCGCGGTGACGCTGATTGCGGGTTGCCTGTTCCCGGCGGGCGGGCAAACTTCTTCGAAAGAACGCATCAAAGCGTTCGCCAAGCTGCCTGATTGGACGGGAATTTGGGAACTCGATGCCTTCGTGGGACAAGCCGATGGTCAGCAATTTAGCGCGGAAGGCCAGCGGAAACTGAAAGAGTATGCGGCGGCGGGGCGACCGTCGTTCACTCCCGAATATCAGGCGAAATACGACGAGATTCGAAAAAAAGTCCAGGCCGCCGTCGCCGCCGACCCGGATCATCCGCCCGTCACGCATGAGCCGCTGTGCGCCCCGCCGCCCTTCCCCGCGACAGCTTCGCCGGGAATGTATCAGTGGCGCGTGACGCCGGAGGAGACCACTTTTATCAGCACCGTTGGCGCGGTGCGCCACATTTACACCGACGGCCGGTCGCACCCTCCAAAAGACGAGCTATGGCCGACTCTCATGGGCGATTCTATCGGGCATTGGGAAGGCGACACGCTGGTCGTCGAGACAATCTCGACGAGAAAACGGCTCTACACGGGCGAGCTCTCCGGATTCTTCGTCCCAATGAGCGATCAACTCCATTTCACCGAGCGCATTCGCATGGTCAATCACGATCAGATGCAGATCGACTACACGGTCGAAGATCCGGTCGCGCTGACAAAACCGATTCACACGACGATTACGCATACGCGCGTCACCGACTTCAGCCGCATGGTCGAGGAAACAGATTGCGAACAGAACGAACGCGACCCCATCGTCGACGGCAGATTTAGGACTGTGGTTCACTGAAACGGGCTTCGCGCGGCATTTCGCGCTTGCGGCTATGCCCGCGCGGCTTCTTCCTGCTCGAACGCGTGATACGAGGAACGAACTAACGGCCCTGCTTCGACGTGCTTGAATCCCATCTGCTCGCCGAGCCGCTTGAATTCCGCGAACTCGTCCGGGTGAACGTACCGCTCGATCGGCAGATGCTCGTGCGTCGGCTGCATGTACTGGCCCAAGTGTCAGGATGTGCGTTCCCTGCGCGGCGATTTCTTCCATTGCCTGGAGCACTTCCTCGCGCGTCTCGCCGAGCCCCAGCATCATTCCCGTCTTCGTCGGCACATCCGGCGCCATTTCGCGCGCCCGCCGCAGCAGTTCGAGCGAGCGCTCGTACACTGCGCCTTTGCGCACCTGGCGGTAGAGCCGCGGCACCGTCTCCATATTGTGGTTCAGCACGTCGGGCCTTGCCGCCATCACCGTGCCCAGCGCCGCCCAGTCACCGCGAAAATCCGGTATCAGCACTTCCACTTTGCAATCGGGAACGCGCTGGCGAATCTCGGTGATCGTGCGCGCGAAAATCGCCGCGCCTCCGTCATGCTGGTCGTCGCGATTCACGGACGTGACCACCGCGTAGCGCAGTCCCATCCGCTCGACCGCCTCGGCCACGCGCCCGGGCTCGTCTTCTTCCGGCGGCCCGAGTGGTTTGCCGCTCGGCACCGCGCAAAATCCGCACGCACGCGTGCAGATATCTCCCAAAATCATGAAAGTTGCCGCGCGATGTTCCCAGCACTCGCCCATGTTCGGGCATCGCGCGCTCTCGCACACCGTGTGCAGTTCGAGCGTGCGCATGATCCGGTCGAGCTCCCGGAAATTTTCCCCGCCGGAAAATCGCACCTTCAGCCAAGGTGGCCGCGGCTTCGCGCCCGGCGGCGGCGCGGGATTGTTCGGCAGGATGTTGAAAGGAGCAGCCATTTTTCGGTCGCAGCGTTCCAAGCTCATCTCATTCTACGCATCTGAATCCCGTGAAACAATCGGCTACGGCGGTATTGTCCATTAGCCGATCGCTCCCGCAACTACCTCAATTCTCGCCATTTTCCCGCACCGCGCCCCATTTTACTTCATGGCAACCTGTTCTGTTACAGCCACATCTGAACGGGCCGAAGTGTTGTACAATTACCACTCATTTTGACGCGCAGGGTTTTGTGCCCTGTAAGCTATTGTAAACAAAGACGTAAAATAGAAGCTGCGCGGCCCATAAAGTGCCCTTAGAAGGGTGCCCTTAGATGCCCAGCCAACTTACCATCCAGCATCCAGTTGAGATCGAAGGCGTCGGCCTGCACACCGCGGTCAAGAGCCACTTGCGCCTGGTGCCTGCGCCGGCCGACACGGGGATCGTTTTCCGCCGCGTGGATCTCGACAATTTTGAAATCGAGGCGCATGTCCGCAACGTGGCCCGCGTCAGCTACGCGACCAGCTTGATGAAGCAGGGCGTGCTGATTTCGACCACCGAGCACCTTTTGGCGGCGCTGTATTGCTGCGGGATTGACAACATCTACGTGGAGCTGAATGCTCTGGAGCTTCCCATCCTTGACGGCTCCTCCAGGCCGTTTATCGAAATGCTCGCGCAAGCCGGGACGCGCCGGCTGCGCCGCCAGCGGCACTACATCCAGGTCGTGAAACCTCTCGAATTTTCCGACGGCGACCGCCGCATTGGCATCTACCCCGCGGATGAATTTCGCGTCCACTGCTTCGTGGATTATCACCATCCGTGCGCCGGCCCGCAGGAAATCGAGATGTCCGTCAACCGCGAAATGTTCAGCCGCGAGCTGGCCCCGGCGCGAACGTTCACTTTCGTCAAGGAGCTTGTCGCGCTGCAAAAGATGGGCCTGATTCGCGGCGGCTCGCTCGCCAACGCCATCGTCATGGACGACAATTCCATCCTGAACGGCCCGCTGCGCTTCGCCGACGAATTCGTCCGCCACAAAGCGCTCGACTTGATTGGCGATTTGGCGCTCGTCGGTCGTCCTCTGCAGGCGCGGATCGTCGCGCACAAAGCGGGCCACGCCCTGCACACGCAACTCGTTACGCGTCTTCTCCGGGATCACTCTCTCTGGAAGGAAACCACGGAAGTCGGCGCGCACGCCTCGACCGCGGACCACGTTTCCACGTCCGATTCCACGGAAGCCGGAATCCAGGCCGAGTGACACCCGCCGCGAATTCTTGGCAACCCACGGTCCGTTCGTCGTATCCGCCCCGCACAGCGCGCAGAACATCGCATCACCTCCCGTTCGCCTTGTCGCCCAGGGAATTTATCTACTTGGTTATCGCTTCGGCGGCAGAATGTCAACGAACGCGCTGCGTTGGCAATTCCCGGTAACCCGACGAATCAGGACTACGTCTGAAATTGTGCTATATAAATCCCCACAATTGCATGCGCGCTAAATTCAGGACAGCCGAGCAGGAGGTGTCGTGTGAGCGCCATTAGGTACGTCCGGCTCGTTGCTTTAGTCTTCGTCGCGTGCGCTCTGGCCACAGGTGCGTTTCGCGTTTCCCAAGCCACAGGCCAGGAAGCTCAGCCCGCGCCGCCCGCTCCGTCCGCCGCCGCTCCAGCCACTCCGCCAGATCCTGAACAAGGCAAGCTTCTATTCGCGCAGAATTGCTCCGCGTGTCACGGAGCGGATGCCGGAGGAGGCGACGGCCCCAATCTTCACGGTGTTGCAGCCGTCTTGGGCGTGCCGGCGGTGCAAGGTATCATCCGCAGGGGAATCGAGGGCACCGCGATGCCGGGATCGACCACGCTCTCCGAAAAAGAAACTGCAAACATCGCGGCCTATATCGGAAAGCTGGATAGCGCGACAAACGCCGGTCAGGCGACAGGCGACCCGCACAAGGGTGAAGCCCTTTACAATTCCAGCGGCTGCTCGGCTTGTCACATGATCGCCGGACAGGGCGGCAGCATCGGCCCCGACCTCAGCCGCATTGGCGCCGCGCGCGGCCCCACGAACTTGAAGGCGCGATTGCAGGATCCCGGCGCGAATTTGCCCCAGGTGGGGGACGGCCCCTTTGGCAGCAGGTGGACCCAATATCTGATGTATCGTGCTGTCGAAAAGGACGGACGCGTCGTGGAAGGTGTGCGCGTCGGTGAAGACTCGTTCACGATTGTCCTGAAGGACGCCGGCGGAAAGCTCCACGGATTTCGGAAGCCCGACTTGCGCTCCCTGGACAAAGAGCCGGGGAAAAGTTTCATGCCCAGCTTCAAGGACGCTTTGTCTGCGACGCAGCTGGACGACCTGGTGGCCTATCTGATGACTTTGAAGAGCGCCCAATGAAATTCTGCCGATACGCGCTTGCGATCGTTGTCTCGCTCTTGCCGGCCGCAGCCCCACTGCTCGCGCAGAATGTGACCTACGAGCAGCTCCTGCACGCCGACAGCACGCCTCAAAACTGGCTGATGTACGGCGGCGACTACAAATCGCAACGCTATTCGCGCCTCACACAGATCAACCGCGAAAATATTCGCGGACTCAAGCCCGCTTGGATCTATCAGCCGAGCCGCCCGCTGCAGCCGATCGAATCGTCCGCGGTCGTGGTGAACGGAATCATGTACGTCACCGAGCCGCTGAGCACGGTCACCGCGCTCGACGCGCGCCTGGGAACCAAGATCTGGAGCTGGTCGGCGCATCTCCCGGACAAGATCTTCACCGTCGGAGTCCACCGCTCGAATCGCGGAGTCGCGATTCTGGGCGACACCGTCTACGCCGAAACGCTGGACGCGCACTTGGTCGCTCTCGACGCCACCACCGGCGCGCTGAAATGGAACGTTCACGTGGACGACAACGGTCAAGGATACGCGATGACCGGCGCGCCGCGCGTGCTCGACGGGAAGGTGATCGTCGGAATCTCTGGAGGCGACGTCGGAATCCGCGGTTTCGTCGACGCCTACGATGCGAAGACCGGCAAGCGCCTCTGGCGCACCTGGACCATTCCGGCGCCGGGCGAGCCGGGTTCGGAAACATGGGGAAAAGACATGTCCGGCACCGGCGGCGCGGGCACCTGGGGAACAGGCTCTTTCGATCCGGAGCTGAATTTGCTTTACTGGACGACGGGAAATCCCGCACCCGACTATAACGGTGCGAACCGCGAGGGCGACAACCTCTATACCAACTCCGTCCTGGCCATGGATCCCGCCACCGGAAAGATCAAATGGTATTTCCAGTTCACGCCCCACGACACGCACGACTGGGACGCCATTCAGGTTCCCCTGTTGTTTGACCAGACCGTGGACGGCAAGCCGGGAAAATTCCTGGCGCTGGCGAACCGCAACGGGTTCTACTACGTGCTGAATCGCGCGACCGGCGAGTTCGTGGCCGGCGTACCCTTCGTTACGCAAACCTGGGCCAGAGGGCTCGACAAGAACGGGCGGCCCATCGTATTGCCCGGCACGACGCCAACGCCCGAGGGAACTCTGGTGTATCCCGATGGCCACGGAGGCACGAATTGGAACAGCCCGTCCTACAGCCCGCAGACGAAGCTGTTCTACGTGTCCGCGCGTGAAATCGGCGCCTATACCGTGGCCGGCCGGCCCAAGGTTAACTTTCCCGATTTCGGCGGAGGCGGACGAAACGCGCTTCCCGCGGACGACTCCTACGGCGCGATTCGCGCACTGGAAGCGACGACAGGTAAGCGGAAATGGGAATACAAACTACTCGCTCCCGCCGAAGTCAGCACGCTGGCCACCGCCGGCGGTCTTGTCTTCTGCGTGAGCAATGAAGGAAATTTCTTCGCGCTCGACGCCGCAACGGGTAAGCTTTTGTGGGACTTTACGGTTGGCGGGGCGAATGCGGAATCAAATCTCGTTACGTATGAAGTGGATGGCAAACAATATCTGATCGGAGCCTCCGGCAACTGTTTCGTTTCCTTTGCTTTGCCGGATCCGATTTCAACAACGCGCGGAAAATCTCCAGTGAAGGAGCCTGTTCATCCATGAAAGTTAATAGACGAGAGCTATTGTCGCTGATTGGCATGTCGCCGGCGCTCTTGGCAGGCTCAAGAGTCGAAGCGGAAGAAAAGAAGAAAGGCGCGGGAAACGAGCAAAAGCTTACGGCCGTCAGCCCCAAAGGCACTCCTCCGGCGGTGCAGCTCTATTCCATGGCTCCTCGCGCCAGCTCCCTCGATGGGAAGACCATCTACGTGGTCGACGCCACTGGTTTCTTCGGCAGCAACACGCTTCTGGAAAAAATGCAAGTTTGGTTTCAACAGAACATGCCCAGCGTCAAAACCGTCTTCCGAAAGAAGGCCGGGATTTATGGCGCAGACGACCCGAAGCTCTGGGCAGAAATCAAGGCAAACGCCTACGCGACCGTTATGGCCATTGGGCATTGAGGAGGCTGCGCCCCAGCGACCGTGAGTCACTGCGTAACGATGGAAAAGATGGGCGTCCCAGCAATTCCGATGTGCACGAAGGCTTACACGGAACTAGCGAACCTCACTGCGGCAAGGGATGGCATGCCGCACTTGCGTCAAGTGTTCACTCCTCACCCTGTGGGGGGCAAGTCAGCCGATGAGCTCGCAGCGTATCTGGTAAATCCCGACCCCGTATCGGGAAAACAGATCATGAAAGAGATCATTGACGACCTAACCCGGCCGCTTACGGCGGACGAGATGAAGACCGGGATGCAATCAATTTCGGCTGGACCGGCTACCTTCGGTCCGGACACCTCAGACAACCTGCAAGAAATCTTCATGAATAATGGAATGACGGATTACATGCCGATCATTATTCCTACTGAAGAGAAAGTAGCGGCGATGCTGAAGGGCACCAGCCACAGTCCGGACGAAGTGCTCAGGACAGCGAAGCAGGGTGTGGGCTATACGTCCGCGCAGTGGGGCTACACGGTCAGGGAAGTCGCGGTGAACGCGGTGATGGCGGGATGCAGGCCGGAATTTTTCCCGGTAGTGCTCGCCATGGCTTCTGTGGGCTCATTAGGGCTTTTCGGATCCACAACGTCATCCAGCACGGCGCTTGTGATCAACGGTCCCATCCGCGACAAACTCAGCATGAATTACGGGCTCGGCGCGTTGGGCCCCTTCGCACAGTCCAATGCCGCCATCGGGCGATCGTGGACGTTGATGGGCAAGAACCTTACCAACGGCGGCATACTTGGCGACACCTATCAAGGTGGGCAAGGCAACCAACTGGACTACAACAACTGCATTATTGCGGAGGACGAGAAAAGCAGCCCTTGGCCCCCTCTTCACGTGCAGTTCGGATTCAAGCCCGAGGAGAGCGTGGTAAGTATTTTCGGAGGTCCGGACATCCGCCAGGGTCACGGCGCGAGAGGCGCGGGAGCCGAGATGGCGATGTTCGATGAACAGATCAGCTTCATGTGCCAATCCATGGTGGGGGGGGACGGCGCGTTGGCAATCTTGGACCCACTGGTGGCAAATCGTCTGGTGGAACAGGGATACGACACCAAGGAGAAGCTCTCCGAATGGGTATTTAAGAACACAGTGCGCACGGTGAAGGACTTTAAGGAATCCTTCCTAGCCTATTTTCACCTGTATCCGCTGGCACTGGAGGGAAGAGAGCCCTATGCCACTTGGTACAAGCTTCCAGATGCCACGATGATCCCGTTCTTCGTCTCAGCGAAACAGATTAACTTCGTTGTTTGCGGCGGCCAAGCCAATGCCTTTTTCCAAATCGCGAACATGAACCACGGCAGGAGCGCATCAATCGACAAATGGATGTAGGCGAAAATGGCGCGACGCACTTCCAGCTATTATTAACTCGCTGCGAGTCAAATTCATGACCCCTGTCGTTATCCGGACGCGCACGAGTTCCTTGCCGCCAATCGAGCGAATCGGATCGATCTAGTGCGCGCTCGCCGCAGGCTGTGACGCGGGTTTCTCGCAGGGTACAGGCCGTCGAACTCCGGATCGCGGCGCGCCCGCACCGCTTCAAGGGTTACCGGAACCTGACCCGGCACCTCTGTTTTCATTGCGAAAGGGTTCGTGCGGAGCGACAATGCTCGCGTTCATGCCTGCCGCCGACACTTCCATCGTAATTCTTGCCGCCGGAAAAGGGACGCGCCTGCGTTCCGATCTCGCCAAGGTTTTGCACCGCGCCGGGGGACGCCCGCTTCTTGAGACCGTCGTCCGCGCATGCCAGCCGCTGAAGGCCGCGCAGATTCTCGTCGTCGTGGGCCACCAGGCGGAAGAAGTGGCCGCGCTCGCCGAGCAGCTTGGCACGCAAACACCCCTTCAGACAATCGTGCAGAAACCGCAGCGCGGCACGGGGCACGCCCTGCAGGTTGCGCGGCGCGCGATTCGCAAAAGCGCGAAGCTCGCGATCGTGCTCCCCGGAGACGCGCCGTTACTGCGCACCGAAACGCTCGCGGCCCTGCTCGATACGCACCGCCGCGGCGAAGCGGCCGCCACGATTCTCACCGCCGAGCTTGCCGATCCCGGCGCGTACGGCCGGATCGTGCGCGATGCCGAAGGCCGCGTGCAGGCCATCGTCGAAGACACCAGCTTGACGCCGGAGCAGCGCTCCATCCGCGAAGTGAATTCCGCGATCTATTGCTTTACGCTCGAAAAACTGTGGCCGTGCCTCGCGGCGCTGCGTCCGGAAAACGCGCATCGCGAACTCTATCTCACCGACGCGATCGCCATGCTGCGCGCGCGGAACGAACGCGTGCTCGCGCAGGTCGCCGCCGATGCGAACGAAGTGCTCGGTTGCAACACGCGCGCGGATCTCGCCGACGCCGACCGCGTCCTGCGCGCGCGCAAGGCCGCTGAATTAATGGATTCCGGCGTCACGATCTATCTTCCCGAGACGGTGGTGATTGATCCCGACGTGACCGCCGGCCCGGACACGGTGATCGAGCCGGGCGTTCAACTTCTTGGCAAGACGCGCATCGGCACGCATTGCCAGATTCGCACCGGCAGCATTCTCCACGACATGCGCGTGGACGACGGCGCGATCGTCGGCCCGCATTCGAATGTGGATTCT
Source organism: uncultured Acidobacteriota bacterium (assembly GCA_963752925.1). Lineage (GTDB taxonomy): Bacteria > Acidobacteriota > Terriglobia > Acidiferrales > UBA7541 > Palsa-295. Next base: position 385,502 of record CAVVZY010000003.1, read on the forward strand.
TCGCGCATCGGCCCGGGCGCGCAGGTCGGACCGTTTGCGCGGCTGCGTCCCGGCGCGGACATTCGCGCGGGCGCGCGCATCGGAAATTTCGTTGAGGTCAAAAAATCCGTGGTACACGAGGGCGCGAAAGCCAACCACCTCAGTTATCTGGGCGACGCAACGATCGGCCCCGGCGCAAATATCGGCGCGGGCACGATCACCTGCAACTACGACGGCGTAGCCAAGTACGAAACGAAAATCGGCAAGGGCGTTTTCATCGGCAGCGATACGGCGCTTGTCGCGCCCGTGCGCATCGGCGACGGTGCGTACGTCGCCGCCGGCTCGGTGATCACCGAAAATGTTCCGCCAGACGCACTGGCGATCGCCCGCGGCCGCCAGATCAACAAGCTCGGCTGGGCCAAAGCGCGCCGCCGCGAGCTAGCCGCCGCGAAAAAACCAGCGAAGCGGTCGAAGCGCCGGTCGTCGCCACGAAAGAATTCCCGCCGACCCACGAGATCGAAATCGCGGCCTCGCGCAAAGCCCCGCCGCCGCTAAATTCTGCACCAGATTCTTCGATCTCGAAGCACGAACTGTTTCGATGTGGTGGCAATTTTGGCCCCTTTTGGGCTGTTTAGCGGGCTCTTACGGCGCAAATCCGGCGGCCTCGGCTCTGGTCCAAAATAGGGAGGTCCGGGAAGCGGCAACGGCGATATGATTTGACCGTTTTCGGAGCCAAACAGATGCCCAGCCTAAAATCCAGCGCCGTTCGAACCCTGCTATCCGGAATTCTGGTCGTCGTCCTCGGAGTCTTCGCTGCGGGAGCGGCGCACTTCGTCTCCGGCGCCGCGGCCGACTCACCATCCGATCCCTGGACGGCCGCGCAAACGGTCCAGCCCGCCGATCTCGCCAAGGAACTCGCCGCCGCGAAAGGCGCGAGCAAGCCGACGGTCGTGTGCGTTGCTCCCCATGTGCTGTACGAGGGCGGGCATATTCCCGGCGCTTTTTTCCACGGTCCCGGGAGCACAGCGCAGGGCATCGACGACCTGAAGAAGTGGGCCCAGCCTGTTCCTCGCTCCGAGAATATCGTGATCTATTGCGGATGCTGTCCGCTCGATCATTGCCCGAATCTTCGTCCCGCGTTCGTGGCGCTGCGGGACATGGGCTTCACGCATCTGCGCGCGCTCATCATCCCGACGAATTTCTATACGGACTGGGTTAAGCCGGGTTACGCGTACGAAAAAGCGCCTGCTCAATGATTTGCTTTTCGTGAAGGACGGTCTCTCGTTTCAGTTGTGCTAAAATGAAATTCCCATGAAATTCGGCGTGGTGCAATTTCCGGGATCGAATTGCGACGACGACGCGTACTACGCCATCGGCTCGGTGATCGGACAGCCGGTCGAATTCATCTGGCACCAATCCGAGCAGGTTTCCGGCTTCGATGCGATCATCCTTCCGGGCGGGTTTGCGTTCGGCGACTATCTGCGCACCGGCGCGATCGCGCGATTTTCGCCGGTGATGAAAGCCGTCAGTGGGTTTGCGCGGTCGGGCGGGCTGGTCCTCGGCGTCTGCAACGGTTTCCAGATTCTCCTCGAAGCGGGATTGCTCCCTGGCGCGATGCTGCGCAACCAGCGCCTGCGATTTCTCTGCCGCCAGGTGCACGTGCGCGTGGAAAACACGGATACGCCGTTCACCTGCGCCGCGCGTCCCGGGCAAATTCTGAAAATACCCATCGCGCACATGGAAGGGAACTATTTCTGCGACGCGGCCACGCTCGCGGAGCTCGAGCGCAACAAGCAGGTCGTTTTCCGCTACGTCCACCCGGACGGGCGCGATGCAGGCCCCGATGATTTCGACGCGAACCCGAATGGCGCGCTCCATGCGATTGCGGGCCTGTGCAACCGCGAACGCAATGTCGTTGGACTGATGCCGCATCCCGAGCGTGCGGTGGAGTCGGCGCTCGGCTCGGCGGATGGCCTCGTGATTCTGCGGTCCATGGTCGAAAGCCTTTCGCGCGCCGAGAACAGAATGAAGTCTGCGCCTGCGGCTGAACGCATTCCTGCCTGATCCCATTTTCTCGCGCTTGCGCGAGACGCCGTTTGCTGCGAAAATTTGCGCTCCTGATCCGGGCCTTCGTCTCGATGATCGACACCGAAATTAAAGTCACGCCGCAGATCGCGGCGGAGCATGGTCTTTCCCCCGAAGAATACGCGCGCACGCAGAAAATCCTGGGGCGCGACCCCAACCTCACCGAGCTGGGCATCTTCAGCGTGATGTGGAGCGAGCACTGCTCCTACAAATCCTCGCGCGTGCACCTGAAACGGCTTCCGACGCGCGGCCCGCACGTGGTGCAGGGGCCGGGCGAAAACGCGGGCGTGGTGGACATCGGCGACGGGCTTGTCGCCGTCTTCAAGATCGAGTCGCACAATCATCCGAGTTTTGTGGAGCCGTTTCAGGGCGCGGCGACGGGTGTGGGCGGAATCCTGCGCGATATTTTCACCATGGGGGCGCGGCCGATTGCGGTGCTCGATTCGCTGAGGTTCGGACCGATTTCGCCGGGCGCAGATGCAGGGAACGCGACGACGGAGGAGATTGCGCGCAACCGGAGCATTCTCGACGGAGTCGTGCGCGGGATTGCGTTTTACGGGAACTGCTTCGGCGTGCCGACTGTCGGCGGCGAGGTGATGTTCGAACCGTGCTACTCGAACAATCCGCTGGTGAACGCGCTGGCGCTGGGAATCGCACGCAAGGACGAGCTTTTCTTCGCTCGCGCGCACGGCGCGGGGAATCCGGTGATCTATGTGGGCGCCAAAACAGGCCGCGACGGAATTCACGGCGCGTCGCTGCTGGCTTCGGCGGAGTTTAGCGAGGAATCGCAGCAGAAGCGCCCCAACGTGCAGGTCGGCGACCCCTTCATGGAGAAGCTGCTGCTCGAGGCGTGCCTGGAAGCGATGCGCACCGGCGCGATCGTGGCGATTCAGGACATGGGCGCGGCGGGGCTGACGAGCACGAGCTCGGAGATGGCGTCGCGCGGCGGCGCGGGAATCGAAATCGACCTCGCGCGTGTGCCGCAGCGCGAAATCGGCATGACGCCTTATGAAATGATGCTCAGCGAATCGCAGGAGCGGATGCTGCTGGTCGCCGAGCGCGGCCGCGAGCGAGAAGTCTTCGACGTCTTCCACAAATGGGGGCTCGACGCGGTCGAGATCGGGCGGGTCACCGAAGACGGCAAGCTGCGCGTGCTGAATCACGGGCGCGTGGCCGCGGAAATTCCCGCGCACGCCCTGGCCGAAGAAGGCCCGCGCTACGAGCGCCCGATTGCGGCGCCGAAGACTGCGGCGGCTCCGGCCGCGCCACTCATCGAATTTGCACGTGAGGGCGCGGACCTCACCGAGAATTTTCGCCGGCTGCTGGCCTCGCCCGCGATCGCGTCGAAATACTGGGTCACCGAGCAATACGATTCGATGGTGCGCACGAACACGCGCGTCGGCCCGGGACAGGGCGATGCGGCGGTGGTGCGGCTGAAGGAATCGAAGCGGGCGCTCGCGCTGTCAACCGACGGCAACGGCCGTTGGGGTTTTCTTTCGCCAAGGCTGGGCGCGATGCACGCCGTCGCCGAGGCCGCGCGGAATGTCGCGTGCACGGGCGCGCGCCCCATCGCCGCGACGAATTGCTTGAATTTCGGGAATCCGGAAAAGCCGGAGGTGATGTGGCAATTCACCGAGGCGATCGACGGAATCGCGGAGGCCTGCCGCGCGCTCGAAACGCCGATCACCGGCGGGAACGTCAGCTTCTACAACGAAACCCTAGGCAAGCCAATCTATCCGACGCCGGTTTTGGGGGTGTTGGGATTGCTGGAGGATGCGGAGTGTGCGCTGGGGTCGGGCTTTCGCAATGAGGGCGATTTAGTTTTGCTGCTCGATGGTGCGAGTTCGGAAAGCATTCGTAGCGCCGACCTTCAGGTCGGCAGTTTTTCTTCTTCCGAGTATGCAAAGGCGATTCACGGAATTGTCGCAGGCACGCCCCCGGCGATTGATCTGGTTGCGGAAAAGCGCCTGATCGATTGCCTGGTGAAGCTGGCGGCCGAGCGCGCGATTTTGTCAGCGCACGACGTGAGCGACGGCGGCCTCGCCGTCACCGTAGCGGAATCTTGCTTCGACAGCGACGGCCTCTCGGCCGATATCAGCTTAGGGGGTCGGAGCGTCAGCTCCGACATAAAGCCGCAACAACAGGATGGGGCTTTGGCCCCTGAGGACTCGGCCGAATTAGCGCTCTTTGGCGAACGAGGCGCCCGCGCCATCATCAGTGTTGCGCCCGCGTCGCTTGCCCGTGCGACCGCAATTGCGGCACAATATGATATTAAGGTCCAGCAAGTCGGCAGCGTCACGCGTGGCGCATTTCGCATCCAATATAAGGGTGCTCCTGTGATTCGAGGCACTATGGATTCGTTTCGCCAGACGTGGAGCGAATCGTTGGGCAAAGCCATCGAGGCTGCTTCATGAGCAATCTGATCCAAATCGACGACGATCACTTCCACGATCACTGCGGCGTATTCGGCGTGTTCGGGCATCCCGAGGCGGCGAAGCTCACCTATCTCGGCCTGTACGCGCTGCAGCATCGCGGGCAGGAATCGGCGGGCATCGCCTCGTCCGACGGAGTGGATCTGCACCTGCACCGCAGCCTGGGACACGTGCAGGAAATTTTCACGCCCGAAGTGATCGAACGCCTGCCGGGCACGTCCGCCATCGGCCACACGCGCTATTCCACGGCCGGCGACACCACGCTGATCAACGCGCAGCCGATCGCGATTGATTTCAACAAGGGCAAGCTCGCTCTCGGCCACAATGGCAACCTGACCAACGCGATCGAACTGCGCCGGCGGCTCGAGCACCGCGCGGCAATTTTCCAGACCACCAGCGACACCGAAGTGATCGTGCATCTGATCGCGCGCAGCAACGCGCGAAATCTCCCCGGCGCGCTCGCCGAAGCGCTGAATCAAGTGGAAGGCGCGTATTCCCTGCTCCTGCTGACCACCGACGAAATGTACGCCATCCGCGATCCGCGCGGGTTCCGCCCGCTGATCCTGGGACGCATCGACGGCGCATGGGTGGCCGGCTCGGAATCCTGCGCGTTCGATCTGATCGACGCGGAATACGTCCGCGAGGTCGAGCCGGGCGAGATGGTCCGGATTTCGCGCAGCGGGATTGAGTCGATTCGATTCGCACCGGAGAAGCAGCACCAGCAGTGCATTTTCGAGCACGTCTATTTTGCGCGGCCCGATAGCGTGGTCTTCGGCCGCCCAGTGTATCAGAGCCGCGAGCAGCTCGGACGGCTGCTGGCGCGCGAGCATCCGGTGGAAGCAGACATGGTGACGCCCGTGCCCGATTCGGGCGTGCCCGCGGCCGTGGGCTACGCCGCCGAATCTGGAATTCCATTTCGCATGGGGCTGATCCGCAATCATTATGTGGGGCGCACGTTCATCGAGCCCGAGCAGGCCATCCGCGATTTCGGCGTGAAGCTGAAGCTGAATCCGATCAGGCGGATGCTGGAGGGGCAGCGCGTGGTGCTGGTGGACGATTCGATCGTGCGCGGCACGACCAGCCGCAAGATCGTCCGGCTAGTGCGCGAAGCGGGCGCCACCGAAGTGCACGTGCGCATCAGTTGCCCGCCGACGATTTCGCCGTGCTACTACGGCGTGGATACGCCCCGCCGCGAGGAGCTGATCGCCTCGCACAATTCGGTCGAGCAAATCCGGAAATTCCTGGGCGCCGATTCGCTGGGGTATCTCTCGCTGCCCTCGCTGCGCGCGGCGGTGGAAGACACGGAAGGAAAATTCTGCACGGCCTGCTACACCGGCAGCTATCCGACGGAGCTCGTGCAACTGGAAGTGGAGGCGCATCGTGAAAGCTGACGCGGCGGAAGCGTTGGAGGCCGAGAAGCGCAAGCCCGCCGCGGCCACCGCCAACGAGCGCATCTGGCGCGAGGTGGTTTCGTGGTTCTGGGTGATTGTGGCGTTCCTGCTGATCGAAGGGACGCTGGTGCAGGCGCGCGTGATTCCCAGCGGCTCGATGGAAGACACGGTGCTGGTCGGCGATCATTTGATCGTCAGCCGGTTGGGCTACGATGCCGGCGTGCCGTTCACCGATTGGCATGTGCCGCTGTGGCGCAATCCGAAGCGGCAGCAGATCATCGTGTTTCGCGCGCCGCTGCCCGAAGAGGGCAATCCGGATTTCATCAAGCGCTGCATCGGCGTGCCGGGCGACCACATCAAGGTGGTGGCGGGAAACGTGTTCGTGAATGGAGTGCGGCTCAACGAGCCCTACACCGTCCACGAAATGGACGCCGCGGGGACCCCCGTCGAGAACTATCCGCCGGATAGCATTCTTTCGATCGGCGGCGGCGTGACGACGGAGTGGACGGCCGACTTTTCCAACCATGTGGTGAACGGCGAGATCGTGGTGCCGCCCGGCGAATATTTCATGATGGGCGACAACCGGGATAATTCCAGGGACAGCCGATTCTGGGGCTTCGTGCCGCGCGCCAACATTATTGGAACGCCGCTGATCATCTACATGTCCATCGACGCGCCGGATCCCAACGAAGTCTGGGGCCCGGGATTTGCCATTGATCGTTTCGAAACGTACGCCAGCGTGTTCATCCATCCCGGCCGAGTGCGTTGGAAGCGGCTTTTTCATACGCTCTAAGATTCACGAATCGGCCCGCTGTTTCTTGTAGGGGTATGGCATGCCATGCCCGGCAAAGTTTCTTGGCGTGGTGCCGCCCATCCGCCCCGCCCGCAAGCAGTCGCTCGTTTTGTAGTCGCCTTTATTCAGGGAAAGAGTCTCATTCATGCGCTACGCGGATGCCGGCGTCAACATCACGGTTGCGGATGAAGCCAAGCGGCGGATTGCCGCGATGGCGGGAAAGACATTTCGCCGCGGCGTGCTCGCGCCGATCGGCGGATTCGGCTCTCTGTTTCGACTCGACCGAAAGCGCTGGCGCGACGCGGTGCTGGTGGCGAGCTGCGACGGAGTGGGCACGAAGCTGAAGGTTGCCTGCGCGGCGGGCATCCATTCGACCGTGGGCGCGGACATCGTGAACCACTGCGTGAACGACATTCTGACGCAGGGCGCCGAGCCGCTTTTTTTCCTCGACTACATCGCGATGGGCAAGCTCGACACGCGCATCCTCGAGCAGGTGATTGAGGGCATGAGCCGCGCGGCGAAGAAAGCGGGCTGCTCGCTGATCGGCGGTGAAACGGCCGAGATGCCCGACATGTACGCGCCCGGAGATTACGATCTGGCGGGATTTATCGTGGGCGCCGTCGAGCGGAAAAAAATCCTGGACTCGCGCCGCGTGCGTCCCGGCGACGTGCTGCTGGCGCTTCCCTCGAGCGGATTGCACACCAACGGCTATTCGCTCGCGCGCAAGCTGGTCTTCGGCGTGGCGAAGCTCGAGCCGGATAGTTACGTGGCTGAAGTGGGGAACAAAATCGGCGCGGAGTTGCTGAAACCGCACCGCTGCTATTGGCCGCTGCTGAAAAATATTCTCGCGCGCGGCTGGGTTACTTCCATGGCGCACATCACCGGCGGCGGAATCACCGGCAACCTGCCGCGCGCGCTGCCGCACAACTTGCAGGCGGCGATCGAGCTGGGCTCGTGGCCCGTGCTGCCGATTTTCCGCTATCTCGCGCAGATCGGGCGGATCGAACGCGACGAGCTGCTGAAAACCTTCAACCTCGGCGTGGGAATGATCCTGGTGGTCCCGACGAAGCACATTTCGCGCGTGGAAGCGGAATTGAAGCGCCGCCGCGAAAAATTCTACGTCATCGGGCGCATCGAGCGCGCCATGCGCGGAAAATCGCGCGTCGTTTATTCGGGCCAGCTTCCGCTTTAATCCCGCGCACTCCGCGCCCGGCGAATTTCCCGCGGCATCCCGGCTCCGCTACTTGACGTTGGCGCTGGTATCCGCGGCGATTTTCCAGGAACCATCCGCCCCTTTTTTCCAGACGAGGACGTACTGGCTGGTGCTGCTCGCGGTCTTTCCTTTCTTGTCGGTGACCGTGGATTGCACGGTGCCGCTATCCATGGCGAGGTCGCCGGAGCGCGAGACGAGCACGCTGGCGGTCGTGACGGTCATCTGCATATTCGGTACAGCCAGCAGCCCTTGAATATTCTTGCGGATGTTGTCCTTGCCCACGGCGGCGGGAACGCCGGACGATAGGAAAACCGCGTCGTCCGCGTAATACGACATGCACTTTTCGAGATCTTTCGCCGCTGCCGCTTTGACCCAGTCGGCGTCAGCGGTGCGGATCGTGGTTTCATCCGCGGCGCGCGTGTCGGGCGGCGGCGCGGGCGCTTGTTGTTGGGAGCATGCGGCGGCGAAGCACACGATGGAAAGCGCGGCGATCATTAACCACAGGGGACGCTGTTGGGACATCGTGAGACCTCCAGTGAGTCGCATTCGTGCGGAAGGAAGATGCCTCGGCCGCGATGTGGTGTCAAGCGCGACCCGTGTCGGCGCCTGCTGGAATTTGCCAATTGTGCGCGCAGCGAAAGCTTGCCGGCCTACTGATCGTCGGCGTTCGTGTCCGCGGCGACTTTCCACGATCCGTCCGCTTGCTTTTTCCAGACGAGGACGAGCTTGCCCGTTTCCGTGGTCGTCTTTCCCTTCGCGTCGGTGATCGTGTTCGTAAAGCTGCCGCGCTCGAAAGCGAGATCGCCGGACTGCGCCACGTCGATAATCAAGTCGCTGGTCGTGGCCTTTAATCCAGGCAAGCTCATGAAGGGCTGAAACGCCTTGCGCAACGCGTCCTTGCCGATCACGGCGGGGCCTTTAGGCACGAAAAGCACCGGATCGTCCACGTAGAACGAAAGTGACTTCTCGATGTCTTTCGCCTCAAAGGCTGCGCCCAGTGCGTCGCCCGCCGCCCGAATCGCGGCTTCGTCGGTCTTGCGCGTGTCAACCGGCGCAGGAGCAGGCGCTTGCGAACATCCCGCGATCAGCGCAACCGCAAAACTCGCCACAACCACCAGCGAGGCAGAGCGATTACCTCGCATGGTGCCTCCTCTTCCTGGAACTCTTCTCCGCGTGATGCTTCCTCTTCGGCGCCGGAGCGGGAGCCACGCGCAAATCCGAACTCCACATATCGACAATGCACTTCCAGCTGCCATCAGCCTGTTTCTTCCAGACCTCAGAGTATTTCCCATGGTCGCTCGTCGGCTTGCCACTGGCATCGTCGGACGTCAGTTCATAGGTGCCGTACGTGTACGCGAGATCGCCAGAACGCGCGGCTTCCGCTTTCGTCGTTTGCCAACTCACGGAAAGACCGGGCAGCGCGAGCAGATCCGTAATCGTTTTTCGAATAGCGTCCTTGTTCGTGGCCATCTTGTCGTTCGGCGGCAGCACCACGGCGTCGTCCGCATAAAACGCTACCCACGCGTCGGCCTGTTTTGCTTGCGCGGCCGCCGACCAATCCGCATCGGCCTTTTGAACCGCGGCCGAATCAGCCGATCGGTTATCGACCGGCTGCGGCTTGGAGCAAGCGTTAAAGAACAAAGCCGCGAACATGGCGGCAGACATCAGCGAAAGCGTGCGGAAACGCAGCATGGTGAATCCTCCGGGAGATTCTTGTGTGCAAAAGAAGATGCCTCTCGCAGCGCAGCCTGTCAAGCGCCTACGGCGCCACGCGCCACGGCGAAACCGTTTGCCACGAGCGCAGCTGCTCGAGCGCCCAATCCGGGCTTTTATCCGCATGGCAGGAGTTGCACGGATTCGGAATCGCGAATTGTTTCGTCAGCTGCGGCGAAATGAAGCGGAACGTGTGCGCATGCACGAAGGTGTTCGGAACTCCTTCCGATTCGATGGCTGGCATGTGGCAGGCCACGCACTGGCTTCCAGCGCTGCCGTCCTTATGATGCGCGTGTTCTTCAAGAGTCGCCGTGCGCGGCCCGTTCGCTGATGAGGGGCCGTGGCAATCCAGGCAAAGTTTGTCGGCGGGCTTTCTGAGTTGGGCGTAGTTGCCCGTGCCGTGCGCGTCGTGACAGCTGAAACAAGTGACCCCGCGGCGGTACATGACGCTTTGTGCGAAGTCGTTTCCTTGCATCCGGTTCTTGTGCGCTGTGCCATCGGCAAAAAAATAGAAGTTGGTCTCGCCGAGTTTGTGCCCTTCGAGCCTCCAGAAATCCGCGAGCTTGAGTCCCACGTTGTAGCCGACGGGCCAGTCGTAATACTTCCCCTCGATTGGGTTCGTCAGCGGCTGTCCTTGCGAGTGGCACTGGATACACGCGTCGCTCGCCGCAACGTAATCCATATGCGCGGGGTCCACGATATTCCCGCGGGTGGGTTTCGCCACGTGCTCGCTGCCGGGTCCGTGGCAGCGTTCGCAGCCGACATTCCATTCAACCACCTGTTTCGTGTGGATATCGTAATCAACGGAGTGGCAGCCGTCGCACAAGGGGCCCGTGGGGCGTTTCATGTTGTCGGGGGGATAAAGCGGCGCCCACCAGTCCCCGCTGCTGGGAACCATATACTTGCTCCACTTGTGGTTGGCGACCTCCCACTGGACGGGCAACGGAAAATAATCGTCGCCTATCTTCGTAAAGTAACGCTGCTTCCAAAGACTTCCGTAAACGAAAGCAACTTGGTCCACGGAAAACTTCGCGACTGAATTGGTCGCGGGATTGGGAATGATAGCGTCGGGGTGCTCGCGAGGGTCGCGCACGACGTTCGCCATCGGCGTTTTTTTCCACCGTTCGTAGATTTCTGCGTGGCACTTCTGGCAGGCCTGTGATCCCACGTATTTCGCCGACGTGGCCGTTTGCGCCTCCTGGGCTTTCTCTTGGTTGCTCAGCGGACGGAGGCTACGAATGAAGAGAACAAGTCTCCAGCCGTCGCCGCCCTCCTCTTGGTGCGGCCGTCCCCAAGCAGGCATTCCCGTAAGCGCCACGCCGTTCTGAATAATGAAGTGAATCTCGCCATCGGCGAGGTTCTGCGTTTGAGGCAAGCGAAGATTCGGCACTCGAGGGTATAAATTGCGACCGACTTTCGTTCTCCCCGCGCCGTCCTCTCCGTGGCAACTCGCGCATCGCGCAATAAAGTCTTCGCGTCCCTGTTGAAATTCCTGGAAAGTCCCCGAAAGGGGATTCTTTTCGTCGCGGGCGCGGCGTGGGATGGCCAGATCGCGGACGGTTCGAGCCACCACGGCTTCGATCGCAGAAGGCTCGGTGGTGGCCCGAAAGCCCCTATGGATCAATATGGCAACGCAGACCGCCCCAATGACCGCGACCAGAATGAGTGCGAGAACAAATGCTTTCCAGGCCTTCATCTCTAATAGCCCCCCCGCACGAGCACACAAACGTCTCTCGCCTCACTTCGTATAAATCTCTTCTAGGGCCGCTTTCATCCCCTGAGCAACAAATAAGGGCCGGCAGTGCCTCGTTTGGCCGCCTCCAGTCGGGTAAGCCATTTATCCCCTGACTTTATTGCTTCGGAACGAGAACCAAGATGCCTTTGCCGTTCACTGGAACGAAAATGTGGCCATTCGTCGCATTAACTGCCACCGAGTGAACCCCCGCGCCTTCAATGGGAATGTCGCCAATGAATTCTTCCGTGGCTGCGTCAACCACGCCGACCGCACCCGCGCGGGCCGTGGCGGCCTCCGAGGCCCCGTTCACGCTATGAGCGAAGTAGTAGCAGTTAGATCGCGGGTCGTACCAAACCTCGTCGGCGTCGCCCACCTGGGGAATCGTCTTTTGAACCTGACCGGTTCGCGGATCAAGAGACTTCGCGCCCACGGTGCCGCACACCGTCATTAACCGCCCCTGAGGTCCCACGACAAGTCCGCTAAGTGTAAGGCCGAGGAGCCCGCCTTTGCAGTCGACTGGGAAATTCTTAATGGGATTGGGGAGATTGTGCGGATCGAAGACATCGATACGGTTCCTGGGCCCGGGGACATTCTGATAGAACCATCCGGTCTCTCGATCCCAGACGGGTTGTTCCAAACCATCCTGGCCGACGGGATATTTGTAGTGACCTAAGACGGATCCATCGGTAACGGAGATGAAGGTCAGAAATACAGGGGAGTCTCCGTCGCTAGACGCCATCAAGATGCGGTCAACTGGGTCATAGGCCACTTCGTCGACACGGAACTTACCTCCCGTCGGAATCTTTCGAATAATGGTCGTACCCGTTTGCGTCGCGCTGGCTTCGATTACATCGCCGACACCATCTCCAGCCCACACGTGGCCGAGGTCGTCGGTAGTCACTCCATTTGGACCGGAGCAATGACGCAAGTCTGAAGGCCGGCCTGCACACGGCATGCTGCCTGTGTACTGACCCTTCCCGATGAACCCAAGGAATGTGTCGGTGGCGGCATCAACGAGGTCAATCGCATTGTTCGTACGGTCAGCCAGGTAGTACTTCTGCGTCGAGTTATCGACCCAGCTGATGTCAAAGCCGTTGGTTCCGTAGTTGTTCGGAGCACCCTTGACGAGCGTCGTGGTGCGCCCTTGCGTGAGAACTGAGGCGGGCAGCACTATCACGAGCAACGCGATTGTTCCGAGTATTTTCACCGTCAGTTCCTATTGCGGACGGACACTTTCCGTGGCAAGTCTAGATGCGCGTCTGTGCGATGGCAACGAATAATTGGGAGGCGGAAGGCAGTTTGCGGGCCGCTTCGCCGACGGGGCGAACTATGCTAATTTCGCTTACTCATGAAAAAGCATATTGGCGTGCTGCTTTCAGGGCGCGGCTCGAATTTCGACGCGCTGGCGGAGAGTATTGCCGCGGGGCGCATCCCCAACGCCGAAATTTCAATCGTGGTGAGCAACCGGGAGACCGCGCAGGGAGTCGAGAAAGCCCGCGCGCGCGGGATCGAAGCGCGCGTGATTCCGTCGAAGGGCCTGGAGCGCGAGGCCTACGACCGGCTGGTGGTCGCAGCGCTGCAGGAGAAAGGCGTGGATCTTGTCTGCCTTGCGGGATACATGCGCCTGCTTTCGCCGTATTTCGTGGAACAATTTCCGCAGCGCATCCTGAACATTCATCCTTCGCTGCTGCCCGCGTTTCCGGGGCTGGAACCGCAACGGCAGGCGCTGGAGCATGGCGCGAAATTCTCGGGCTGCACCGTGCATTTCGTGGACGAGAATTTGGATGCCGGGCCGATCGTCCTGCAAGCGGTTGTGCCCATCGAGGACGGCGATACCCCGGATACGCTCGCCGAGCGCATCCTGCGCGAGGAACATCGCATTTACACCGAGGCGGTGCGCATCGTCCTCGAAGGGCGGTGGCGCATGGAAGGCCGCCGCGTGCTGGTGAGTCCCGAGAAAAATAGATGACATTGGCGAAATTTAAACCCGTTGACGAGCAGATCGCGTACCTGAAAAAAGGCGCGGCGGAACTCATTCGCGAAGAGGATCTGAAGGCGAAGCTCGAGCAATCGGCGAAAACGGGAAAGCCGCTGCGCGTTTATCTCGGCGTGGACCCGACGGCGCCCGACATTCATCTGGGCCACACCGTGGTGCTGCGCAAGCTGAAACATTTTCAGGACATGGGCCACACGGCGATTTTCCTGATCGGCGATTTTTCGGCGATGATCGGCGACCCCACGGGGCAATCCGAAACGCGTCCGCCGCTGACCCGCGAGCAGGTGGACGCGAACGCGCAGACCTATCTCGCGCAGGTGTACAAGATTCTGCATCGCGAGAAGACCGAAGTCCGCTACAACAGCGAATGGCTGGGAAAGATGTCGAGCTACGACGTGGTGCGGCTCTGCGGCCACTATCGGCTGGCGCGGATGCTCGAGCGCGAGGATTTTCGCTCGCGGCTGGACAAGGGCCTGCCCATTTCCGTGCACGAACTTCTCTATCCGCTGCTGACTGCGTACGACGCGGTGGAGCTTAAGTCCGACGTCGAGCTGGGCGCGACCGAGCAGAAATTCAACATGCTCGTGCACCGCGAAATTCAACGCGAGTACGGGCAGACGTCCGAGGTCGTGTTGACCATGCCGATCCTCGTGGGGCTCGACGGCGGACGAAAAATGTCGAAGAGCCTGGGAAATTATGTGGGAATCACCGAAGCGCCCGGGCAGATGTTCGGCAAGCTGATGTCCATCAGCGATGAGCTGATGTGGTCGTACTACGAGCTGCTCACCGATTTTGGGCCGCACGTGATTTTGCGGGTGCGCGAGGAAGTCCGCACCGGCACTCTGCATCCGATGGACGCGAAGATGCAGCTGGCGCACGCCATCATCGCCGGATTTCACGGCGAGGACGCCGCAAAAAAGGCCACCGAAGAATTTCAGCGCGTCTTTCGCGACCGCAAAGCACCGGAACATCCGATCGAGTGCCGCGTTAAGAGAGTTGTCGCCGGAATGGCGATGATCGAAATCATCCGCGGGGACATCGTTGAGGTGTTCAACTACCCCGTCGGTCCGTCCGGCAGCACTAGACTCTCCGGTCTGCTCGTGCTGCTTGCGGATGTTTCATCGAAGTCCGAGGCGGAGCGCCTGATAAAGCAGGGCGGAGTGGAGATTGACGGCCAGCGCGTCGAAGATGTGAAACGCGAGATAGATCTATCGAAATCCGGCCGCGAATACCTCCTCCGCGCCGGCAAAAAGAAATTCTTCGTATCGTGGTGGAGTAGCCCGGTTCCCTGCCGCCCCTCCTTCAGGCCTTTTTCCGTAGGGGCATGACATGCCATGCCCGGCAAACTTGCTTGGCGACATGCCGCCCATCCGTCGCATCCGCAATTGTAGCTGGTCATGTAGCGGCCGCCTTTCAGGCGGGCGCCTTTGCGCGCCAGAGCGTCGCGCATGCGGCTCATCCCATGTGGAGTACGGTGGCTTGCCACCGCTGTCTGTGGGCGAGGCTCGCCTCGCCTGCGGCCCAATCGCCAAGTCGTCGCTCGTCGTACCGCCGGCGTCTCGCCGGCTCCTTTCTCCCTCCGCCGCCAAAGCGCAGCTCCCGCACAGACAGATAACGCGCAAACTGCCAGTTAAGGCCCCTTAAGCGCGCTAAAAGTGGCCAAAATTGCCTCCACATCGCAGTAAATAATGCTTCGCTATTAGGGGTATTTTTCGGACCTTCAGAGGTCGGCTAGCGTTGGGACTGGCCGGCGGCGGAGCGGATCGGGATGGTCATAGTCTTCGAGGCTTCGGTGGGGGCGAGCATGTGGCACTGGCCGTCAAAGACGGCGCCCGGCTCGATTACCAAGCATGGGCTGTGAATTTCGCCGGTGACGATGGCGTTCGGCTGGATCTCCACGCGGCCGCGGGCCTTAATCACGCCGTCGAAGCGGCCGGCAATGATCACGCAATTTCCATTGATGGTACCTTCAAGCGCGGCGTGCTCCCCCAGGACCAAAGTATCGTCGGACGTGAGAGTTCCCTTCATCGCGCAGTCGATGCGGAACGTGCCGGAGGCTTCGAGCTTCCCCTCGACTTTGACGCCGCGCTCGAGGAAGCCTGTCCACTCCGCCGGATCCTGCCGATTGCGATCGAACCAGCCCCACGCCATGCGATTCTCCTAGCTACGAAATTTCATTGTCTCATCAGATGCTCGTAGAGGCGGGTCAAATCGCTCGCGTCGTAGTACTCAAACGTCAACTGGCCGGGCCTGCCCGGCCGGAGCGGGTGAAGAACAATCTTGGTGCCGAATTTTCGCTGCAGCTCCTCGATGGCCCATTTTGTGTTGGGATCTAGCGCGGCGGCCGGCGAAGCTGCCTTGGCTTTGGAGCCACGCGCGGCGAGGCGTTCGACCTGGCGAACCGTCATTCCGCCGCGGGCAATCTTGTGGGCGAGATCGAGGCGGTCTTTGGGCTCGGCGATCGAGAGCAGAGCGCGCCCGTGGCCCGCTGAAAGTCGTCCTTCTTCGAGCAGATCCAGGATCGCCTCCTCGAGTCTGAGAAGCCGAACGGAGTTGGCAATCGTCGCGCGATCCTTGCCGGTGCGCTCGGCAACTTCCTCCTGCGTGAGGTGAAATTCGTCAATGAGGCGCTGGAACGCGCGCGCCTGCTCGACCGGGTTGAGGTCTTCGCGCTGGAGATTTTCGACCAGCGTCATCTCGAGCGCCATTTCGTCGCGGACGTCGCGAACAATCGCGGGGACGCGGCTGAAAGCAGAGCGCTGTGCGGCGCGCCAGCGTCGTTCGCCGGCGATCAGCTGAAAGCGCTGCCCGACGCGGCGAACGACGAGCGGCTGAACGATTCCGCTCACGCGGATTGATCGCGCCAGTTCTTCGAGCGCGTCTTCGCGGAATCGCGTGCGCGGCTGAAAGGGGCTGGGATCGATGAGATCTATATCGATCTGGAGGAGCGCGTCACTCGGCGCCAGGGCCGGCGCTACCGCTGCCGCTGCTCCCCCCGCTACCGGCTGCTGCGGCTGAGGCTGCTGGGGTTCCGGTTCCCTGATCAGTGCGCTCAGGCCCCGGCCCAACGCGTTTCTGGGCATTGACGATAACCTCCTTGGCTAGTTGCATATAACTCTCTGCTCCTCTACTATGTATGTCGTAGAACATTACGGGCATGCCGTGGCTAGGAGCTTCGGCCAGGCGTACGTTCCTGGGAATGACGCTCTCGAAGACTTGAGCGCCGAAGAAACTCCTCAGGTCTGCCGCGACCTGTTTCGATAGCGTGGTGCGGTCATCGTACATTGTCAGAAGTATTCCCTCGATCGCGAGGGAAGGATTGATGGAGCGGCGCAAGCGGGCGAGAGTGTCCAGCAGCTCAGAGACTCCCTCGAGCGCCAGGAACTCGCACTGAACGGGAACGAGAACTGAATCGCTCGCTGCCAGCGCGTTGACGGTAAGAATGTCGAGCGACGGAGGGCAATCGATGAGAATGAAATCGTACTTTTCTCGCAGCGGCGCGATGGCTTCCTTCAGGCGGTATTCGCGATTTTCCATGGAAATCAGCTCGACTGCCGCGCCTACGAGATTCTTGTCTGACGGAATTAGATCGAGGCCGTCGATTTGCGCATCGATCGTTACCCGCTCGATGGGCTCACCGAGGATGAGGGCCTGGTAAAGAGTGCGTCGGGAGGGATCTTTGGCAAAACCGAGGGCACTGGTGGCGTTTCCCTGCGGATCGGAGTCGATGATGAGGGTGTGCTGCTCGGAAGCGGCGAGAGAAGCACCGAGATTAACGGCTGTTGTTGTTTTTCCGACACCGCCCTTTTGATTGGCGATGGCAATGACTCGCGCCAAACGAAGCCCCCAGATTGCAGCGCGAATGTAGCAGAGAGCTTTTGCGATGCGCAAGATGTTTCACGTGGAACAATTGAGAAACGGATGCGGAAGAATGTTCCACGTGGAACAATTTCCGAGATTCAGCTGATCGGGGAGCCCACGAGCAGATATCTTCTGTCAGAACCGGGAATCAGCCTCGGTGCCTTCCAGCTCCAATCGGTCTTGCGAGAAAGCTCGCGAGAATCTTCATCGCCGAGCCAGAGCACGACCTTGCCGCTCGCGCTAATGTTTTTCTTGGCCCAAGCAAGCAATTCATTGTGATGTCCCAATGCTCGGGCAGCGATGACATCGAAATGGCGTGGGCCAAAATCCACATTCTCCATGCGCTCACGGAGTACCTTGACGTTTGGGAGCCGCAATTCTCTTACGACTTCGGAAAGAAACGCGCATTTCTTAGAATTCGACTCAATCAGCATGACATCGAGGCTTGGGACGGTCATCGCGAGAGGTATTCCTGGGAATCCGGCTCCGGAACCAACGTCGGCGAGCCGACTTTCTCCAAAATCTACTTGGGAAGCCGCGAAAATGCTCTCGCCGAAGTGAAATTTGAGGATTTCGATGGGATCGGTGACCGTTGTAAGCGAAATCGTTCGATTCCACTTGAGGAGCAGCGCCATATAGGAACGAATCTTGTCGACAACTCCGGGTTCAAGCGCTACGCCGTAGGGGCGCAGCGTGTTTTCGACTTGCGAATTCGAGATTATATCCATTATCTACTATATAAATAGTAATATATCACTAACACTCTTACATTGAGCCGGTTGACGGAGTTTCTGTCTTCGGTGCGGCTAGAGCCACGCGGAGCCGGGACGGGGCTAACAGGCCCGCCGTGATGTCGGCGACGAAGTGAGCGGCTAATGGGGCGAGCAGGCTCCCCGTCCAGGAGCGGACAAGCGAAAACAGCAGACCAACTACGAACGTCGTAATAACTCCGCGACGTCCCTGATAGAGATGCGCCACCGCGAACATGGCTGCGGAGCCGGCGATGCCGGCAATAACAAATCCGCCGGACCAATCTTCGACCACGCGCTGAACGAAACCGCGAAAGATCAATTCCTCGCAGATCGCGACGGTGACGACGACCGCAAAAAACGCCAAGCGCTCGGCGGAATCCTGCGGAAATATTTTCAGCGCGATTTGCGGCAGGAGGCCCTGCGCGTCGGGCGGGTGCGTGGCCAAGCGCCGAAGGCTGACAAGTTGGTTGGCGAGAACGAGCGCTGCCAGCACGGTCGAGACAACCAAGGTGAGCGCGGGATTTGGGATGGCGAGGCCCAGACCGGCAAAGATGATTCGATGAGCATGCGCGCGCCAGAGAACGACGGCCGTTGCGAGCCACTGGAACGCCACTGTGGATGCATAGAGGGTAAGCCGGTCGCGCTTGGTGGTTTCCGGCATGCGCATCAACTGGCGAACGCGGCGCCTGCCGAGCAGTGGCACAGCCGTGGCGAAAAATATCAGTATGAGCGCGAAGTCCCAGTGCATGGAGTCGAATGAAACCATTTTTTGCCTTCGGGGAGCAAGCTCATTGGGCGGTGGCTTGAACGGCGGGGTTGACAGCGGCGGATGGGCCGCCGTATCGTGCTTCATTCTTAACAGCGGACAATCATGAAGATACTTGTGATCGGCGGCGGCGGACGCGAGCATGCGATGGTGTGGAAGCTTGCGCAGAGCGCGTCCGTTGAAAAGGTTTGGTGCGCGCCGGGGAACGGCGGGATCGCGAAAGACGCGGAGTGCGTGCCGCTGGACGTGAAGGACGTGAAGGCAGCGGCCGATCTGGCGGCCAGGCTCAGAGTGGATTTGACAATTGTGGGTCCAGAGATGCCGCTGGTCCTCGGCATCGCTGATGAATTTGAGCGGCGCGGGCTGCGGTTGCTAGGTCCAGGGGAGAAAGCCGCGCAGCTCGAGGGAAGCAAGGTCTTTTCGAAGCAGTTCATGCAGGAGCACGATATTCCGACGGCCGGCGTGTACGGAGTTTACATGGAGGCGCTGGAAGCATATACGGCGCTGGATTCGGTGGATTGGCCGCTGGTGATCAAGGCGGACGGATTGTGCGCGGGCAAAGGCGTGCTGGTGACGTCGTCCGCGGATGAAGCGACGGAGTTCGTCGAGCGCGCGATGGTGAAGGGCGAATTCGGAGAGGCGGGCTCGCGCGTGATGTTCGAAGAAGCGCTCGTGGGGGAAGAGCTTTCCTACATCATTCTGACGGACGGAACGAATTTCATTCGGATGGCGCCGGCGCGGGACCACAAGCGCGCGTTCGACAACGACGAAGGGCCAAATACCGGGGGAATGGGCGTCTATTCGATCGACGAGATTCTGCCGGCGGCGCTGGAGAAGACGATCATCGAGACGATCGTGCGGCCGACGCTCGACGGGCTGCGCGCCGACGGGATGCCGTACCGCGGATTTCTCTATTTTGGATTGATGCTGACGGAGGAAGGCCCGAAAGTTCTCGAATACAATTGCCGGCTCGGCGATCCGGAAACGGAAGCGGTGTTGCCGCGCGCGGATTTCGATTTGGCGAAAGCGTGCATGCAGGCGGCGCAGGGCGACCTGAGCGGAATCGAGGTGAAGTGGCGCCCGGGGGCGGGCGTGTGCGTGGTGATTGCGTCGAAGGGCTACCCGGGCGATCCGCAAACAGGCGTGGAGATTCACGGGCTTGAGGATGCGGGGAAAGTGCCGGGGGCCGTCGTGTTCCACGCGGGAACGCGGGGGAGCGGATCAACCTGCTACACAAACGGTGGTAGAGTGCTTGTGGTCAGCGCGATGGGCGAAGATCTTGCGAGCGCGCGGCGTGTAGCGTATGAAGCGGTTGGGAAAATCAAGATCGAGGGCGCGCACTATCGCAAGGATATCGGCGCAAAGGCAGCGAAGCGCTAAGCAGCCATTCCGCGGCCGAACCGAATAAGGAGACCTGTAACGTGGCGACGGGAAGCAAGCCGGGAATGGCGCTGGTCGGAATTGTGATGGGCTCGGACACTGATTTCCCCGTGATGAACGAAGCGGGAAAAACGCTCGGGAAATTCGGTATCGCGTACGAGATGGAAGTTCTCTCCGCGCATCGCACGCCGGCGCGCGCGCACGAATATGCGACGACGGCCCTGAAGCGCGGCCTGAAGGTGGTGATTGCCGCGGCCGGAGCGGCGGCGCATCTGGCGGGAGTGATGGCGGCGAACACGACGCTGCCGGTAATCGGCGTACCCATGGCCACGAGCACGCTGGCCGGGCTCGACGCGCTGCTCGCAACCGTGCAGATGCCCGGCGGAATTCCGGTGGCGACGATGGCGATTGATCGAGCAGGAGCCGTCAACGCAGCGATTTTTGCCGCCGAGATTCTGGGGTTGTCCGATCCGGAAATTGCGCGGAAGCTTGTCGCGCACAAGGAAGAACTCGCGAAATCCGTAACCGAGAAGAACGCTCGCCTGCAGAAGCAAATTTCCGAGAACAAATAAGCGTACGTTGCGACGCGTTTTCGCGCGGTGTGCGTAGCTGTGCCTCGATGCCGGAGAAAGCCTCAGGTCTGAAGACCCTTCCTGCGTCAGGGCAGGCCTGAGCTACATTTTCTCGGGCCAGTGGTTTAGGTGGATGGGCGGCATTGTGCCAAGCATGAGCGCCGGGCACGGCATGCCGTGCCCCTACAACACCATCTCGTGCGGGCGACGGAGGCGGATGGCGCGGGCAGGAGGCGGCGATTATTGCGAGGGGTGCAGCAGCGAGGGGGCGTCGTTGGGGCGCGCCGGCCTCAGACCTGGCAGGGGTGTTTCGGGCGGCGGCGGGAGAATCCAGGAGAAGCCGTTCTCCTCGGTGATGATGGCCATGGTCTCGCGGGTGTTGGGCGGGGCGATGGCATCGAGCGCAGCGCGCAGGAACTGGGTGGCGTCGGCGGCGAGCGCTTTGTTGCTTTCGCCCGCGAGGAAGCGGCCCGCGACTTCCGCCATTTTGGGATCCGAGGCGATTAATTTTTGCAGGTGCGGATCTTTCTGGCGCAGCAGCTGAAGCAGAGTGGTCGGCGCGTTTTCGGGCGGGTAGGCGAATTCGATCAGCGTGCGCGGTTGTCCCTTCTCCGGCGGCCAGAACTGCAGATAGCTCGGCAGCAGGACGCGCGTGGTCCAGTAACCGGGCTGTTCCTCACGCTGCTTCATGGCATAGGCGAGATGCCAGACCTCCGGGCCATAGTCCGGCTGGTAGCCCGCGAGAATGAGCTCGGTGAGCGGTTCGTTCGCGGGAAGACCGACCTTGTCATGGAGATTCTGCGCAACCTCGTTGAGGCGGTCGAGCAATCCTTGGCCGACGGATTCGAGGTCGGTGGCTTCGGTGCCCACCGGTTCGGTGGTGAGATGGGGGGCCTGGGTGATGGCGCGGCTGTGCAGGTGCGGGAGATCCTCGTCGAGGCGCGCGATTTCCTGCCGCGAGGAAGGCGACGACCAGCGGACGGCGCCGAGAATCACTCCCAGCCTGACGCTTCCGATGGCCACGGGTGTGGGAGGGTGCGTGTCCGCCTCGATCGGATTTTCAACCGTGGCCACAAGGATCGCGCCCTTCACCACGGCGATCACGACGCGGCCGGCGGCCAGACTCGCGACGGTTTCCTCGGTTGGCGCCGCGGGCTGCTCCTGCGCTGCGGCCGGAGGCACGGCTATCAGGAGGATGATCCCCAGTGCCGCGCTCAGCGATCGCGCCATCGCCGAGAGGCATGCCGGCAGACGCAGGCCATGGCCCGGCAGGTCCCGCAGGCGAGGTTGTCTGCGCGCTACGAAGACGAGTTTCGGGAGGGATTCCATCTGATTTAAATTAGCACGGGCTAGGGAGCGGCGCTGCGTATAAGGATGCAGTGCAACGCCGTCTCTAGTAAAATGCGGCGGAGAGACTTTCTCATCCCGCGGGTGACTATGAGCATATTCAGCGCATTGACGGGCGGAGGGCTGCGATCGCCGCAGAAAATCCGCCTGAACGGAAGGACGCTGGCGGATATTCTCGCCGCGCACGCGCTGTTCGTGGGAGGCAAGGACGGCGGCGTACGCGCCGATTTGGCCGGTGCCGACCTCACGCGCGCCGATCTATACAAGGCGAACCTCGCTTACGCGGATCTTCAGGGCGCGAACCTGGAGGAAGCCAATCTGCGCGAAGCGAAGCTCTCGTCGGCGGACTTGAGCAAATCGTATTTGCGGAGCGCCGATCTGCGCAAGGCGGATTTGACCGAGGCGAACCTAAGCGGCGCGGATTTGACGGATGCGCAAGCGGGCGGCGCGGAGTTGTTTCGGGCGAGCCTGCGGCTGGCGATTTTGCGGCGCACGGATTTCGGAGCGGCCAATTTTCGCGACGCCGATGTTCATGGCGCGGATTTTGAGGGCGCGATATTGAAGACCGCGATCTTGCGCGAAACGAAACTCGACGGTGTGGACCTTTCGCGCGCGGAGGGCTTGGCCACGGCGATCATGCCGCGCGGATACACGTCCCCGGGCGCAGCGAAGAGTTAAGAAAGTACATCGACGGCGACGGAGCGGAGCGAGCGTGCCTTGGATTTCGGTGGAGGATTACAAACTGGCCGGCGGGTGGACGCGCCCCGAGCAGCGGGAGGCGCGGTCGCGCACGTGGTGCGAGCTGCTGGAGCGCGGCCAGGTGCTTTTTTTTCGCGAGCCGCCCTTCGATTTACCGCGGGAGGACCGGGATTTTCTGGTCGCGCAGGAATGGGCCGAGTTGCGGATGCACAAGAACGTCTCCTACCGCCCGACCGAGGATATCCTGCGGGGCGTGACGGGCGATGCCGCCACGGTCGAGCGCGTGCATGCGATTCTGCGGAACTACAGCGCGCAGCTGATCGATTTCCTGACGAAATTCCTGTTGCCCTACGCGGGGAAATGGACCGTCGATTTTTCGAGCTTCCGCCCATTTGAAGAAGAAAGGCGCGGGCTGCCGCTGCACAAGCGCAACGACCTGTTGCACGTGGACGCGTTTCCAAGCCGGCCCACGCGCGGCGGACGCATCCTGCGAGTGTTCACGAACCTGAATCCGACGAAGCCTCGCGTGTGGAACACGACGGACAGCTTCGAGGTGCTCGCGCGCCGGTATGCCAAGGACGCGGGACTGGAACGGATTGCGGAAGATTCCTGGGTCAGCCGGACGGTGCAGGACTGGGGCGAGAAACTCGGCTTCCGGGGAATGGGCCGGACGCCGTACGACATGTTCATGCTCGGCTTTCACGATTATCTGAAGGAGAACACGGAGTTCCAGAAGAATTGCCCGAAGACCCGGATGGAATTTCCGCCGCTCTCGACCTGGCTGGTGTTCACGGATGGCGTCGCACACGCGGCGATGTCCGGGCAGTACGCGCTCGAGCAGACGTTTCTGGTTCCGCCGCAGGCGCTGGTCGCGCCGGATCACGCCCCGTATCGAATCCTCGAAAATATCGCCGGACGCCCGCTGGTTTCGTGATTGGCCGCATTTTGACCGCCGTATTTTTGCCTATAACCCTTTCGCGTTTCGCCTCGTAATTCAGTACCTCGCGAAACCCTCCTTTCGCGTCATAAATAGTGATGAGCAGTGGCGAACGTGCAGTACTGGGAGAGGGTGTCGCCTTGGGACAGCGACAAAAAGAATTGCTGACGATCGGCGGGTTGGCGATTGTGTATTTAATCGCCGGCAAGCTGGGGCTGAGTATGGCCTTTGTGCACCCGAGTTCGACGGCGGTCTGGCCGCCGACCGGGATCGCGCTGGCCGCTCTTCTCATTCTTGGTTACCGCGTCTGGCCCGGGGTGTTTGTTGGCGCATTCTTGGTCAACGTGACGACGGTGGGGACCATCCTGACATCTCTGGGGATCGCTACCGGAAACACGCTGGAGGGGCTCCTCGGTGCCTACCTGGTCACGCGATTTGCAAATGGGAGGAATGCGTTCGAGCGCGGGCCCGACACTTTCAGGTTCGCGATCCTTGCAGGCACCATCGGTACGGCGGTGGCTGCTACCTTCGGCGTGACATCTCTAGCGCTGGGGGGATTCGCTCCTTGGGCGAACTACAGAGACATCTGGCTGACTTGGTGGCTCGGCGACGGGGTTGGCGCCGTCATCGTTGCGCCTCTCTTGATTCTGTGGATTTCGAACCCTCGAATGCGATGGCGCTGGACGCGTCTTGGGGAGATGCTGGCACTGGTCACGGGCCTGCTTCTGGTTGGCGAGATCGTGTTCTGCGGGCTCTTCTTCCGAGGGCCGCGGAATTATCCGCTAGAGTATCTGTGCGTGCCCTTCCTGATCTGGGCAGCCCTTCGTTTCGGACGGCGGGAAGCGGCAACTGCTACGGTTCTGTTGTCCTCCATCGCGATCTGGGGCACGCTGCACGCATTCGGACCCTTTGCCATTGGGACGAAGAACGAGTCTCTACTTCTGCTGCAATCTTTCATGGGCATCGTGGCGGTGATGACCCTGGCCCTTGCCGCGTTGGCAGCGGAACGCCGGCGCGCGGAGGAGCAGATTCGAAGTCTCGCGGTGACCGATCCGCTGACGGGCCTGGCGAATTATCGAAAACTCGTTGACGTGCTCGACACCGAAATCAGGCGGTTCGGGCGCACCGCGAGAACCTTTGCCGTCTTGCTGCTGGACCTGGATGGGCTGAAGCGAATCAATGATCGGCACGGGCATTTGACGGGCAGCCGGGCATTGCGCAGGCTGGCCGACATTCTGCGGGTCCATTGCCGCGACATTGATACGGCGGCTCGCTATGGCGGGGACGAATTTGCGCTGGTGATCCCGGAGGCCGGGCCGGCCGAAGCGCAGCAGGTCGCACAGCGAATCCGCGAGCGCATCGCGCAGGATACCGAGGAGCCCCCCATTTCTGCGAGCATCGGCACAGCCGTCTATCCGCTCGACGGGGACACGCGGGACGCATTACTGGGCGCGGCGGATCGCGCGATGTACGAAATGAAGCGGCGATCGCAGCGGGACGCGCAGGCATCCACGCCCAGCGATGCGTCGCGGTGAAATTCCTTAATCAATTTGAATTGCGGTGTGGCGCTACTTGCCGGCGGAGAATTCGGCGGTTTCTTCGCCATAGGCGACGCCCGGACCACCGCGAGGAGCGCCGGGACGCCGGCGAGTCTCGATGCCGAGGCGTTTGATCTTCTGGTTGAGGGTCGAAAGCGGAATCTGAAAGCGCTCGGCGGCTTCGGTCTGATTCCAGTTGGTGCGCTCGAGCATGTCCACGATGATGCGACGCTCCACTTCCTCGAGGATTTCAAAGAGCGAAGGAGGAGGTACCGAGCCGCGCGAGCCGATTTCTCCCGGTAACGGCGGCAGGAATTCGGCGAGCTGCAAGCGAACGCCCTTGACGATTTCGCGCGTGCGAACGCTTTCGGGCAGCAGATCGGCGTCCATGGATTCGTGCGTGGAAAGTACCACGGCCCGCTCGACGGCGTTCTCGAGTTCGCGGATGTTTCCCGGCCAGTCGTAATCCATCAACAGCTTCATCGCTCCGGCGGTGAAAACGCGCGGCGGCTTGCCATTGTCCTTGCAGAACTGTTCGAGGAAGCGCGCGACCAGCAGCGGAATATCTTCCTTGCGATCGCGCAGCGGCGGCAGATGAATCGAGATCACGTTGAGGCGGTGAAATAAATCCTCGCGGAACCGGCCTTCGCGGACGAGCTTGCGAAGATCCTCGTTGGAGGCGGCCAGGATGCGGACGTCCACCTTGATGGTTTCGGTGCCGCCGAGGCGCATGAATTCGCGCTCCTGAATCACGCGCAGAAGTTTCGCCTGCGTTTCCGGGCCGATCGTCGAGATCTCGTCGAAGAAAATCGTGCCCTGGTCCGCGACTTCGAACAGGCCCTTCTTGGACGCGATCGCGCTGGTGAACGCGCCCTTCACGTGGCCGAAAAGCTGCGATTCGAGAAGGTCAACCGGAATCGAGCCCGTGTTGATGGGGATGAAAGCCTTGTCGGTGCGCGTGGAAGCGGCATGGATGGCTTTGGCGATCACTTCCTTGCCGGTGCCGCTTTCGCCGGAGATGAGCACGGTCGAGCGCGACGGCGCGACCTGGGTGACCAGATCGAGCACGGTGAGCATCTTTTCGCTCTTGCCGACGATGTTGGGAAAATTGTAGCGCTGCTTGAGCGCGCGCTTGAGGTGAACGTTTTCCTCGCGCAGGCGGCGTCCTTCGATGGCCACGGAAATCTGCGCGATCAATTCGTCGTTGGACCACGGCTTGGTGATGTAGTCCTGCGCGCCGCCTTTGAACGCCTGGCGGGCCATATCAATGGAGCCGTAGGCGGTGATCAAAATGACGGCGAGATTCGGGTCGCGCAGGCGAATTTCGCGCAACATGTCGAGGCCGTTGCGGTCCGGCAGGCTCACGTCGAGCAGCATGAGGTCGAACGGCTGGTCTTCGAGTTTCTGAAGGCCCGCCTGTCCGGTTTCCGCCAGGGTCACGTCGGAAATTTTCCGAGGTGAGCAGGGCCTCGAAGACCCTCGCGGATTTCCAGCTCGTCATCGACAACAAGAATCGATCCTCTAGGCATGAACCGCTTTCCTGGCCACAGGGAACTCCAGCCGGAAGGACGTACCTTTGCCGGGTGTCGAGCGCACGTCCACTTTGCCCGCGTGTTCTTTGATGATCCCATAGCTCACGGAGAGGCCTAGGCCGGTTCCGCGGCCCGTGGCCTTGGTGGTGAAAAAAGGATCGAAGATGCGATGCAGGTGCTCGGGCGGAATTCCGGCGCCCGTATCGGTGACTTCGATTTCGACCGAGCCGTTGCGCGCGCCGGTGCGGACCTCGAGCATTCCCCCGCCGGGCATGGCGTCGCGCGCATTCATGAAAAGATTCAGGAACACCTGCTGGAGGCGGGTCGTCGAGCCGAGAATCACCGGAAGCCTTTCGGCGTAGTTCTTGACGACGTTTACCTGGGCGGTTTTGAACGGATGCTGCACCAGCGTCAGCGTTTCCTCGAGCACGAAGTTCAGATCCACTTCGACGGGCGCGGTGCCGCCGGTGCGCGAAAAATTCAGCAGGTTGTTGACGATCTCGCTCGCGCGGAACGTCTGCTTCACGATGCGCTCGATGGTCTTTTGCCGGGGATCATCCTCGGGAATCTGCTTCGCGAGCATTTGGATGTAATTTGAAATCACGGCGAGAGGCGTGTTCACCTCGTGCGCCACGCCCGCGGCCAGCAAGCCGAGCGAAGTCAGTTTTTCGGTCTGGACCATCTGATCTTCCAGGCGGACGCGCTGGGTGATGTCGTCGAGCAGAACCAGACGGCCCAGCCGCGCGCCATTCTTCGCGAGAAGAGGAGCGATCGAGGCGTTGACCACCAGGTGACGGTTGCTGCGCGTGTTCAAGTGGAACCGGTAGATGCCGGAAACGTGGTCGCTGGCCGCTTGCGCGCTGACTTCCGCGGCGAGATCGTGCGGGAGCACTTCGTCGAGCTTGTGGCGCAGCGCTTCGCTCCGCGGAATTTCGAGCAGGTCCTCCAGTTGCGGATTCCACGATTCGATGCGGTCTTCAAGATCCACGGTGACCACGCCGATGCGCAGCGATTCGACGATGTTCTCGCTGAAATCCTTCAAGCGCTCGATCTGCAGAGCCTTCTGTTCGAGCGATTGATAAAGCCGGGCATTCTCGATGGCGATGGCGACGTAGCCAGCGATGGTGGAGAGCAGTTCGAGGTCGTCGCTCGAGAGGTAATCGCCATCGACTGTCTTGCCGAGGCCGATCACGGCGGCCATGCGGTCATGGAAGCGGCAGGCGATGAAATAGTTCAGGTCGAGCTCTTCGATGGTGCGGCGAACGGATTCGGTCTCGTCCGCTGCGGCGCGCGCCGATTCAAAAAAGAGGCAGCCGCGCTCGAGCGTCGGCCGCGCGGGATCGAGAAAACTCAGGTCCAGCAGGCCTTCGGGCCGAAGTCCCATCGAGCGCGAAAGCACGAACTGGCCGGGATGCGCAGGGTCCTCGAGGAAAACGGCCAGACGATCCACCAGCAGTGTCTGCGAGATGCGATCGAGCACCGAGCCGAGCAGAGGTTCGAGGCGGACTTCATTCGCGAGAGCGCGCCCGAATTCAATCAGCGTGCGGCGATAGTCGAGCCGGTCGCGGTAGAAGAAATGATCGAGACGCACCTGCACCCAATCGCGAAGCGGCTGGATCAGAAATGCCGCGACCACGATGGCGATCACAGCGCCGGCGGGGCCGGTCGTCATCTGCGTATGGAACAGCTCGCCGATCAGCGCGATCGCCGAGAAATAGATCGCGACGACGGCTCCGGTCGCGAACGTGTAGGCCAGGCCGCGCTTGAAGATGATGTCCACGTCCATCAACCGGTAGCGGATGATTGCGTAGCCGAAACACAGCGGGATCAACGCCAGCGAAAAAACGGAGAGCTTCATCCACGATTGCGGCACCGTGCTCGCGAAACGAGGCAGAACGTACAGCAGCAGGAACGGGAGAATGCCGGCGAATGCTCCGCCAGTGATCCACTTCAATTGCTGCCGCAGCACTCCACTGGGAGCACGGAAATAGCTGGCCAGGAAAATGCCCGCGGCGACCAGGAAATAGACGCCCAAGTACAGGAGTTCAATCGTGTCGAGAAATTCGCGGCTGCTGATCGCGGGCAAGAAATCGAGGGTCGCCGTGGCCACGGAGAGGTGCAGCGCGAGCAGGGCGACGGGGATGCTGTAGACAGCGGCAAGTTTCGGCCAGAGTGAGCCGCGGCGCTCCGGAAACACCAGTGCGAAGTGGACGAGGAGAGCCGGCTGCAGCAGCAGCGCGACCACGTTGCCCCAGTAAATCGTCCAGTCGAAGGAATTCAGCTTGCCGGTGTAATGAAAGCTGTAGAGGACGAACGAGACGAGGCAAAAAACGTAAAAATGAATGGCCCGCGGTGCGTTCCAGCGGCGCGCAAAAATGAAAAGTCCGATGAAGAGATACAGCAGGGCGGTGATCCGCAGGTAGTTCTCGATCGAAGAGGAGGTATCCTGCGGCGCGGTAACCAGCGGCACCTCGAACGACTCGCCGTCGCGGCGGATTCCATAGCGGAGTTCCGTCCAGGGACCCGCGCGCCAGAGCAGTTTTGTGACGTCCGTGGCGCGGTGGATCTTGGTTCCATGGAGGGATTCGACGTAATCGCCCTGCTTGATTCCGGCTCGATCGCCAGGTGTACCGGGTGCAACGTGCCAGGCCATGACGCCGCTGGCCGAATCCATCCAAGTGACGCCGTCATCGGGGACAATAAAGCGCGAGCGCTGCTGGAAATTCAGAACGGCGAAGACCATCGCCGCTAGCGTGAGAAGCGCCAGGGAAACCGCACCCAGCCGAAATCGAAGACCGTCGTTCATCCAACTCCACCCGTGGCCCTGCTTGAGATTCTACGCTAGCACGCCAGATTCCAGGGAATCATTAATTGCCAAGAATATAACCAGCCTATTTTCAGGGCATTACACGGATAAGGCCAGCAAGATTCGGGAGTGATCCCATTTGTGGAAGAGGCATTCCCGATTCCTGTAGCCAGCTACTAACCTAGAACTGGAGGCTCAAGCCCCCTCGGAAATAGCGGTAGGAAGGTATGAGAATTATGGAGCCGTCACCCCCGGAGATTGGGACGTAACCTTGGGCCAAGAGGTTGCCCATGTTGGCCTGGACCTCCATATGACCCGGGAAAACGCTGGGGAGGGGCTGGCGGATCTCCATGCTGAGGAATGGATCAACGTGGTAAAGGGACTCGCCATAGGCGTCCTGGCGGGAGACCGTGGGCCCGCTGAGCCATTTGTAGCTGGTGGTGAATTTCGTGCCGAAGCGCGGGATCGTGGCGGAGAACGCTGCGGCCAGACTCTGGCGATAGCGCGTCGCCAGCTCTTCCCGAAGCTCCGTCGAAGCGATTCCGTTTGGCGCGAGCGCTCCCGCGTAAGCATAAACGACCGTGGTGCTCAGATTGTTCGAGAACTTCTGGCGATAGACCAGTCGAGCGCCGCCGGAACTCGAGGAGCCGCCATCGTAGGCGAATGCGTCCGAAAAATAATCCTGCAGGTAATCGGGGCTGCCGGAGCCGCCGCGGCCGATGACCGCCGTGTGGCTGGCGAGATCGTGGAAAACCGACGCGATCAGATCCGCGTGGGGGCCCAGCGCGCGGTCAATTGAGATTTCCTCGTGCAGGCCATTTTCCAGCACGGGGCGGCCATTGCGAATCAGCATGGTTGGAAACGCGTCGAGCGTATCGAGCGCTGATTGCATAGCGCCTGCGGAAACAGCATCATCCAGCCACGGATGGGTCGCCACGGTGGCGGAAGCCTGCCAATTTCGCGCGAGTTGAACGGCGACTTCGGCACGCGGGCGAAGCGCGGAGGTGGTGCCGTTGAATCCGGCCACGACGAAGTCCGCGCCGTAACGGACGCTGACGATCTTTCCCAGCGCGAGTTGATCTTCGTGGGACAGCCGCAAGCCTCGAAATGTTGGCCCTCCGGGGCCCAGCCGCGATTCGCGCACGAGAATGGTGGTGACCGGACCTACGCCAGCGAGGCCGGAAGGCAGCCATTCTCCCGCAAAACCACCGGCCGCCGAGCCGTCTTCGTGACTGAACTGGCCGGCCATCACGAAGCGGCTCTTGCCGCCGAACCCGACGTCGTAGACGAATGCCGTGGCGGGCGAATCAGCGAGATCGCCAATCGATCCGGGATGATCCGCGCCGGAAGTCAGCTCGAGACGCCCATGAAGCTGTTGGGCCTGGGCAGAATCGCTGGAATCCTGCATCGCTGCGGGGTCGAGGGAGACGGAGTCGTCCTGCCACCGCAGAACCGGACGCGTGGCAGCCGAAGTCCGCAGCACCCAGGTCCAGTCGTCCATGGAGACGGGCTCGTCGGACTGACGACGCAATTTTTCGAACGATGAAAACACTGTTCCCAGAACGATCTCGAGCAGGGTCGCATGCTGATCGCTGACTTCCACGTGCTGTTCGATCGCAGGCAGGAATCCGGCCAGGGTTACGCGGATCGAGTAAAGGCCTGCGGGAAGCATGGACGTTGAGAAATGGCCGCGATCGTTGGTGAGCAGCTGGACTGGCGATGCGCTGAGGAGCTGTTCGGAGGAAACCAGGACCGTCGCGCCCATTTGCGGCGTTCCGGCCGGATCCACGACCACGCCGGAAATCTTGCTGGCATTAGGCGCGGCGGCGCCGGGCAACGCACACAGGCACACAAAGCAACTGAGGCCCAGCACGCGAATCGCTCGGAGACTCAACTGCTTCACCTCCCCTGAGGCGCCCCCGCCGGAACCGGCTTGACTGTGAAGTCGGTGGTCGGCGTAATCGTTTGCTTGGTGAGGTTGTCGGTGACCGCGATCGCCAGTTGATACTTGCCCGGCGGAAGGGACGTCAGCGTAATTCTGCTTTCGAGGGTCATTTCCTCGCCGTGCTGGGGCAGCTTCTCCGTGGGAATACTGAACTTGAGCGTCGGTACGGTCTCTTTGTCCCTGGTTACGCGGTATTCCACGGAGGTGTCGGGTTTGTGGGTCTTGTCGTCCACCTTCAGGTTGTAGACCTGGAGAAAGATTCCGATGCTATCGTCCACGGCAAAGGTCTGATCGAGTCTGGGCCGGACCTTGACGTCGCCGAGAACGAATTGCCCCAGTCCGATGTCCTTGGTGGAGACCTTCTGAAGGTCGTCCGCCAGGATCAGCGAGCTGGAGCTGAGCTGATCGTCCTGGAAGCGCGGAACGGCCAGCCGGGTGTTCTCGACGCCGACGTTGCCGCTGTTGATGTCCTTGATCACGATATCGAGGCGGTAGAGACCGGGGCTCAACGGCACGGCCTTCTGGTAAATCCTGGAAGTGCCGAGCGACTTCTGCAGCAAGGCGACGGGAAAATCGGCGCGCAGCGTGTCCTCAAATGTCTGCACGACGCGGCCGCTTAGCGTGGTGATCCGCGCGAACATATTCATCGAGGCCGAATCCACGCCGTCCTTTTCCTGGAAGCTCAACTGGCGCACGGGGATTTGGACGGTAATGGGCACGAGCACGGTATCCGACGTAATGCGCAAAAAATCAAAGCGGTACTGGAATTTCACCTGATCGCGCACCAGCCGGGAGGTCGAGAGGGCTTCCAGGTCCTTAAACTTGACCGGGGGAGGCCGCATGATGTTGGCCATCAGCTCGATGCGGCTAAACTCGTCCTGGCCTTGTCCATAGCTTCGACCGCCTGGGCCGGCCGCCACGTTCGTTCCGTCGGTACCCGAGAAACGGTTGTTCTTGCTGGCTAAGCCCATGGACTCCATCTGGGTCAAGCCAGCGCCCGGAACGCGCAAAAGGGCGTCCTTCTCGCTCGGGTCGATCGTCAAGTGATACTCGCCCGTGGAACTGGGATCGACAAACTCAAGCTCGACGTTCTCGCCCAAGCCTTCGCCTTCCAGGTGCCGATAACGCCATGTTTCCCAGGGATAGGTGGTGGTTGAACCGCCGCCCTCACTCATCGGCCGGTCATAGTTCCCGCCGGTAGGGTGCGAATCAACCTCGTCCGCCGGTCCCCACATGATGTAGATCTTGCCGCGGTCGGTCTTCCAGCCGGGTATGCCGGAAGGGTAGTGTTCGTTGGCGTAGGCAATGCGGCGGTAGTGCTCTTCCTTGAATGTGTTTTCGGGCGAATCGGGATCGGGATTGCGCCGCTGCCAGAACGCTTCGATAAATTGCTCCCGTTCCTCATTGGTGGCCAGATTCAGGAAGGAGTGGCGCTCTTCGGGCGAGATAATGTAGATCACATCTTCGTCCAGCCACTTCTTGTATGGGGATTCCAGCTCCTTCTTGAGCTGGTTGTCGCTCCGCTGCTTGGTTTTGGAGGACTTGCGAGATTGGGACTTCTGATCTTGCTGCTGGTCTTGTTCTTGCGCGGCTCTAGCGTAGCCAACCGATGCTAGTGTCAGCCCCCCCGCCAGAAGAGACAAAAGGAACGTCCTAACGGACCGATCCATAGTGGCACCTTTTCCGATTAGAAATCTTAACCTGTCCCAAAGTACAGGTCAACCTAACTTTCGGCCGGTCTGGCTGGCCTTTAGCGGTTGGAATGCCGGGCCGTCCAAGGGGTTGCCTTGGCAATCCTGGCGGCGAACGAAGGCTGTGTATCCGGAACTATTTCCTTTTCCCGTCGGACAAAATCGAACTAGAATAGTGGGCGAGCGTCGTCCTGGTGGACTTGAGCGCGGGGTGGTGTGTGCTGGGAGCCGGAGATTTCGAGTGAGGATGGTCCAGGCCATCCCGTCCAGTTCTTAGACTTATTTCTCCACTGCCGCTGAGCCGAGAAACTTTCCGTCCCGTCCAAGCGTATGTATCAAGTGGCGGGCGAGTTTGTCAACCACGACCGTCAAATCCAAGGGTCAATCAATGAAGATCTGGCAAAAAGCAGCGATCGCGGTGGCGGTGGTGCTGGTTATCGGGGGCATCGTCTGGTACAGCATCTACAAGGCGAACCAGAACGTGGTTACGGTGCAAACGGGGCGCGTCGCCCGGCAGGACCTGATCTCGCTGGTCACCGCCTCGGGTGAAATCCGGCCCAAGAACTATACGAACGTCCTGGGCGAGGGCATTGGGAAGATCACGGACATCGTGGTCCAAGAGGGCGACCACGTGAAGAAGGGGGACGTCCTCCTTCACCTGGAGAACATTCAGCCGGGTGCGGACGTGCGGGCCCAGATGGCCGGCATCGATGCGTCGCAGGCGGGAATGAAGGCCGCCGCGGCCAGCTACGATTCGGCGGTCGCCACGCTGGCCCAGCGCCAGGCCGATTTCGACAAGGCCAAACTCGATTGGGCGCGGTCCCAGCAGCTTTACAAAGAGCAGCTGATTTCAAAGCAGGAGTTTGACTCGAGCAAAGCCACATACGACAGCGCGGTTGCGGCGGTAACAGCGAGCCAGGCGCAGGTAAGCCAGGCGCGCGCATCCCGCGATCAGGCGAGCTCGAACCTCGATCAAAACAACGCCGTGCTGACGCGCACCAAGGACATCCTGCGCAAGACCACGTACACGGCGCCCATTGACGGTATCGTGAGCTACATCGCCGTGCGCGTGGGAGAGAACGTGGTGCCCGGCATTCAGGGAACCGCGGGCAGCTCCATATTGACGATATCCGACATGAGCGTTGTCACCGCTGAAGTGAAAGTGGATGAGACCGACATCACCAGCGTGCGGACCGGCGAGCCGGTGGAAGTGACCATCGACGCCGAGCCGGGGAAAATTTTCAAAGGGCACGTGTCCGAGGTCGGCGAACTCGCCATCCTGCGCACGTCCGGCCAAGCGGCCATGACGTCCACGACCGCCAACACCCAGGAAGCCCGGGACTTCAAGGTCGTCGTGACGCTCGACAATCCGCCCGCGTCCGTGCGTCCCGGCCTTTCCGCCACGGCCAAGATTCAAACGGCGCAGAAGCAAAACGCGGTGAGCATTCCGATTCAGGCGCTCGCCGAACGGTCGCAGAAAGAATTGGACGAAGCCAAGAACGGTACGAGCAGCAACGTGACGCTCGCGGCGTCCACGGCCGAAACAGCCAGTGCGAAGACCGATATACAGGGAGTGTTCGTGGTGCGGGCCGGAAAGGCCCAGTTTGTGCCTGTGAAGACGGGCATCAGCGGCACGACGGATATCGAAATCACCGACGGACTCCACGAAGGCGATGTGATCGTCACCGGAAGCTATAAGGCGCTGCGCACGCTGAAGCCCGGCACGTCGGTCAAGGTGGACAATTCCGCGCCCAAGAATGACGATTCATCTTCGTCGTCCAGCAGCTGAGCCGTATCCGTTCGAGGAGCCCAATGCCAATGGCCGTCGAAGAAATCGGGTCGCAGAACTTCCGCCAGGACCTGGTGGATTCCGGCGTCGTCATCCAGACCGAGGATCTCTGGAAGACGTACGAGATGGGGACCGAGCACCTGCACGCGCTGCGCGGCGTGAACATCATCATACGCAAGGGCGAATACGTCGCGATCATGGGGCCTTCGGGCTCGGGAAAATCCACGCTGATGAACTTGATCGGCTGCTTGGATTCGCCGACCAAGGGAAATTACTGGCTTGCAGGACGCCTGGTCAGCCAGCTCGATGATGATGAACTCGCCGCCATCCGCAACCGCGAGATCGGCTTTGTGTTTCAGACATTCAATCTGCTGGCGCGCGCGACGGCGCTGCACAATGTCGAGCTGCCGATGATCTATAACGGGACGCCCTCGGAAGAGCGCCTCGATCGCGCGAAAAAAGCCCTCGCGCAAGTGGACCTGACCGACCGCATGTTGCACAAGCCCAACGAACTTTCCGGCGGCCAGCGGCAGCGCGTGGCGATCGCCCGCGCGCTGGTCAACCATCCCTCGATCCTGCTCGCGGACGAGCCCACCGGGAACCTGGATTCCGGCACGGGCGAGGAAATTATGGCGCTGTTCGCGCGGCTGCACGAGAGCGGCAATACGATCATCTTGGTCACGCACGAGCCCGATATCGCCGCGCGCGCCCACCGCGTGATCCGCGTGCGCGACGGCAAAGTCGAAAAAGACGAACGCACGCAGTAGCCTCCGCGATTCCGTAACGTCGTTGACTCTCCTCCGGCGTACCCCTAAGATTCGTGGTCCATGCCGCGCGCGGCCGCGGCGTTGAATCATGCGCATATCTGCACGATCTACGAAATCGGCGAGCACGAAGGCCAGCGCTTCCTGTCCATGGAGCTTCTTGAGGGCGAGACAGTGAAACAGCGTATTGTCGGCGGGCCTTTCGGCCTCGCCGTGATGCTAAGCCTCGGGATGGAAGTCGCCGATGCGTTCGACGCCACGAACCGTTCGGCAATTGCAGCGGGACTCCACGACAGGGCTTAGCGGTCCTCCTCGGATATCCCCGCCACGAGGTCGGCAAGCGTGCGGCTTGGGTTCGTTCCGTCACTTTCGCTATGTTGAGTGGAGTCGGAATCCGCCTCGTCGAGTTGGGTTTGGCCGTCGAAGGCGTTTGCGGACTGATTCGTGGTGTGCCCACTTGGGCCAGTCGGCGGTGGGTTCGTTTCGGATATTTTAGTCGATGCGGTGGCACCGAGGCCCGATGCTCCCGGCTCTTCGCTCTGGGCTCCAGCGACTTTGATTACGAAGCCGGATGTAGCCGGTGATGGTTCGTCGGCCGGACCTTCCGGGCTCTGGGTCGGCCCGTCTGGCTCGTCTCGGTTATCGTCCGCCCCCGGCTCGGTCCCTCCGGACAAAACCATGTCTGCCATTCGCTTCGATTGGAGCCGCTCGAGCTCTTTAATTGCTTCCATCATTCTGCGGTTGGCCGTCGTCTGGTATCGTAGGATTCGGTCGGCCGCAGACTCCCAGAAGGGGTTAGTCCAGGCCATCATTACCTTGTGTTCGTATCCCACCAGACGAGCGAGGCGCACCGCCTCGGTCGCAATCTTCTCGACCCAATAATTTTCCATATATCCTACCGGCTGGTAATGATTGTAAACACCATTGGCCACCGCCAAATAGTCCGATTTGTCTTTGGCCTCTTGTTCAGCGTTGGGGAAAAGATGCTTAGAATAAAGGCCATGTTGATAGCTATTCTCTGCAGCCTTCAACTTGCCTGCTGCGGTTCGTGGGCCAGTTGATTTTTGAGAATTTCTTCTGTTCGCCTCAATTTTCTTCGATGAAACCGGACGGCCCGGGCCGTCGCCCGAAGAAGGACGACCGCCTGATGAAGCCGCACCCTTGCTCCCATTCATATCT
Source organism: uncultured Acidobacteriota bacterium (assembly GCA_963752925.1). GTDB lineage: Bacteria > Acidobacteriota > Terriglobia > Acidiferrales > UBA7541 > Palsa-295. The sequence continues at coordinate 422,397 of CAVVZY010000003.1, forward strand.
TCCGGTCGGGGCTGGGTTGAGGTCGTCTCCGGGATGATGGGCGGCGGCCCATCGTTGCAACCATTACCGGCCACGTTACTGCTGTCTTTCAATTCTTCCTTCATAGTATTTCCCTCTCTAAAGGGCGGCTCACGCATACGTCGCCTGACGGCGGCGAAGGGTGGGAAACGCCCGTTGAATTATCGGCATCGATTCTCGGAGCACCCGTTAGCGGGAATCCCCTGCCCTGTTCCAGGGCGAAAAACGTGCCGACATTAAGAGCGTTTCGAAGTCAAGAAATTGTCCACTCGTGACCCATGCACGCGATCTCATTGGAGAATTCGTGCGGCCTCTTCCGCCCGAGAGCCCTGTGAGGCCGACTCGTGTGGTATTCCACCCCTCATTGTTCGATTGCAATCCGCACGTTCGAAAGGGACGAAGCCGGTGGTCGGAGATATGTTCTCAAACGCCCTGTCCAGATTTCCGCGGAGGTGGACTTCCGTGCCGGCCTGCGTTTCATTCGCGCTCTGATAATTGTTTGTTTTCTATAGGTTACCTGTTATGCGGACAATCTGACCTCTATTGTCCGCATCCCGTGCGGATATTAAGCTTGATCTTGCGGAGATTAAGACTCATAATATCCGCATAATGTGCGGAGCATAGAGATGTACATCCACGAACGGCGGGACTGGCCGAAGCTGCGCTGGAACAGCGAAGCACTGGCGGGCGTGCTGGCCGACGTGCGTCACCGGCAGGGCCGCCTGCTGGGCCGAATGCAGGCGCTTGGCTTCGGGCTGCGGGCAGAAGCAGTTCTCCGGACATTGACAGAAGATGTGGTCGAGTCGAGCGCGATCGAAGGCGAGCTACTTGACCCCGATGCCGTTCGGTCGTCCATTGCCCGTCGCTTGGGGATGGATGCCGGCGGCCTCAAACCGTCTGATCGAAACGTCGAGGGCGTCGTCGAAATGATGGTCGACGCGACGCGGAACTATGCCAAGCCGCTGACGGCGGAGCGGCTGTTTGACTGGCACGCGAGTCTGTTCCCGACGGGGCGCAGCGCGATGCGGCGCATCGCTGTCGGCGCGTGGCGCAACGACAGTCACGGCCCGATGCAAGTGGTGTCCGGGCCGGAGGAGCGCGAGCGCACCCACTTCGAGGCTCCGGCAGCCACGCGGCTTGAGACGGAGATGGCGCGTTTCCTTGACTGGTTCAATGCAGTCGCGCAGATAGATCCCGTGCTGAAGGCGGGCGTGGCACATCTGTGGTTCGTGACGATTCATCCATTTGACGACGGTAACGGACGCATCGCGCGCGCGATTGCCGATCTTTGCCTGGCGCGCTCCGAAAAAAGTGCGCAGCGTTTCTATAGCATGTCGGCGCAGATTCGCCAGGAGCACAAAGCCTATTACGACATACTGGAACAGACGCAGAAAGGGGGGACGAACATTACACCATGGCTGACGTGGTTTCTGGATTGCCTCGGCCGCGCAATCGACGGCGCCGGGACGCTGCTCGGTTCCGTGCTGGCGAAAGCGCGATTCTGGGAGAGCCTTGGACCGTCGCCTGTCAACGAGCGGCAACGCGCAGTCCTAAATCGCCTGCTGGACGGGTTCGAGGGCAAGCTGACGACTACGAAATGGGCGAAGCTGACGAAGTCGTCGCAGGATACTGCGCACCGCGACATTCTGGACCTCGTTGAGAGGAAAATCCTTGTCCGCAGCGCGGAAGGAGGCCGCAGCACGTCTTACCATCTGGCGCCGCGCCAATCAGCAGCCTCGTGATCGTCCGATTCCAGATAGAACCTTCATGCGAGGTTGGCGATCGATGGTGAGCAGCAGATGTAACCTTGGAGCTTGGTTACCGCCGCGCGCGCCCATCGCGTGATCTGGGTACGCGACGGCAAAGTCGAAAAAGACGAACGCACGCAGTAGCCTCCGCGATTCGGTAACGTCGTTGACACTCTTCCCGGCGTACCCATAAGATTCGTGCTCCATGCCGCACGCAGATCCCTTTGTCGGAAGCTCCGTTTCGCATTATCGCGTCGTCGAGAAGCTCGGCGGCGGTGGTATGGGCGTGGTGTACCGCGCCGAAGACACCACGCTCGGCCGCGCCGTCGCGCTAAAGTTTCTTCCCGCTGAAGTTTCGCGCGACAAGCAATTCCTGGAGCGCATGATGTTCCTCCCCGAGTTTGGTCAATTGCGCGACAGATTTCGAGAGGCCCCGAGGTTCGAGGCGCTGGTAAAGCGCACCGGCGTGTCGGGCTGACGACATTATCCTATTCGTAACGAAAAAGGTCCGGCAGTAGCGCGCCCGCTTTGCCAAGAAAACATTCGGTGAAGGCGGATGCGTTCGCGGGCTCTTCGGGGCCGACGTAAAACGTGCGTCCGCGGCTGCGTGCGTGGCTGGCGAAACTGGCTGCGGGCTCGACCACACCCGACGTGCCGATGGCGACGAAGAGCGTGTGTTCGTTGAGCGCGCGATAAATTTGGTCCACGTCGTAGGGCACCTCGCCGAACCAGCAGATATGCGGGCGAATCCGGGCGCCGCATTCGCATCGGGGCAGCGCGGCCGACGGCTCGTACGTGTTCGCGTCGTCAAAGGGCGGAAGCGTGCAAGATTCGCAGCGGCTTTTGAAGAGTTCGCCGTGCATGTGGACGGCGTTGCGCGTGCCAGCCTGTTCATGGAGATTGTCTACGTTCTGCGTGCAGAGGAAGAGGCGGTCCCCGAGCGTGCGTTCGAGCGCCGCGAGCGAGGTGTGTCCCGGGTTCGGCTTGGCTTCTGCGGCCGCGCGGCGACGCATGGAATAAAACTCCCAGACCAGTTGCGGATCGCGCTTCCACGCCTCGGGTGTCGCGACTTCCTCGACGCGCCTGTTGCGCCACAGGCCGCCTTCGCCGCGGAAAGTCGGAAGGCCGCTTTCGGCGCTGATTCCCGCGCCGGTGAGAATGAACACGCGGTCGGTGGGTGAGATTTCGATCATCGCTCAGTCCGAGAAAAGATTTCGCACCAGGAACAGGACGTTCGCAGGGCGCTCCGCGAGGCGCCGCATGAACCACGGAAACCAGAACGAGCCGTAGGAAATCAACACGCCGCTGCGATAACCCTCCCGTGCCAGGCGCATTTGTTCGGCGCGCTGGATGCCGAAGAGCATCGCGAATTCGAGCTCGTTTTTCGCGATCCCCTGTGCCGCGGCCCATTCCGCGATTCGCGCGATCAATTTGCGGTCGTGGGTCGCCATCACCGCGCGGACTCCGGCGCGCCGCGCTTCAGGGCTGAGCAGCGTTTGCGCGAGGCGAAAATAGTTTTCGTCGACGTCTTCTTTTTTCGGAAACGCGATCGCGGGCGGCTCGCTGTATGCGCCCTTCACCAGCCGCACGGCGGCGCCCACCGCGATCAGCGCGTCAACGTCTTTCGCCGTGCGATGCAGATACGCCTGCACGCAAACGCCGACATTTCGATAGGACTTGCGCGCGCGGGCGTGGAGTTCGAGCGTGGCATCCACGTACGCGCTCTGCTCCATGTCAATCCAGAGGGTCTTCTCAGCGGCGGGCGACGCGGCGTGGGAACGCTCGATCAGCTTGCTGAGATTCGCGAAACAGAATTCGCGGTCGAGATCGAGGCCCAGCTGCGTCAGCTTGACGGAAACTTCCGTTGGCAGGTTCGCGTCGCGAATGCGATCGAGCAGATCGAGATAATGCGCGGTGACGCGCTCCGCTTCGGGGCGGTCGGCGACATTTTCGCCGAGCTGCGTCAGCAACGTGGAGATGCCGCTTTCGGCGAGCGGGCGGGCGGCTGCCAGCGCGTCTTCCACTTTTTCGCCGGGCATGAATCGCGCGGCGGCGGCACGGACAAACCCGAAGCGCGGCGCACGCTCCCGCAGCCAGCGGCTTTCGGACGCTTTCACGAGCATGCGTCGGATCAAGTTCATCGGGCGTTCGTCTCAGCCATGACAATCACGCATGAAAGCTATTGCTGCGAAGTGAGCGCCTTCAGGAAGCGCGCATAGAAATCCAGGCCGCCAAAAAACGAATCCACGCGCAGCCGCTCATCGCGTCCGTGCGCGCGCACGTCGTCGAAATCAACGGCGAGGCCGGAGATCTCATAGGTCGGCATGCCCGCGGCATTGGTGAACACGCCGTCGGATGCGCCGGTGGCCATCGTAGGTATCACGGGAACGCCGGGCCACATCTCCTTCGCGATTCTTTCGAGCGGCTTCATCACCTCCGGCCGCAGTGCGACGGGCGCGCCGGACGGTTGATTAGGAGCTGCCTCGGCAACTTCGCCCGCGTCGCTCACGTAGCGCACGGCAATCTTTGGATCGGCCATCACCTGAATCAGATTCAGCCGCACTTCCTCGGCGGTGTGTCCCGGCAGAATGCGGCAGTTGACGATGGCGCGCGCGGTCTGCGGTAGGGCGTTGTTCGCGTGGCCGGCGTCCAGGCGCGTGGCGACGCAAGTGGTGCGCATCGTCGCGTGGGAGAGCGGGTCGGCATCGAGCCGCGCGATGGCCGCCGCGTCCGGGCCGATCCTTGATGATGGCTTTCATGTCCGCGGCGACCTGGCCGGATTCGATCGTGGCCATCTGCCGGAAATATGCGCGCGTGATCCCATTGAGCTCAAATGGAAACTGGTGATGTTCGATCCGCGCGATTCCGTCAGCGAGATGGTAGATGGCGTTGTCGGGCACCGGCAGCGAGCTGTGCCCGCCGGGGTTTTTCACCTCGAGCTGATAATCGGCATAGAGTTTTTCGCTCGCGTCCACCGAAATCATGGCCGGCTTGCCGTTGCGCGTGTAAACACCGCCGCCGTCGGGGTTCAGGACGAATTCGGCGTCGATCAAATCGCGACGATTTCGCAGCAGCCATTCGACGCCGTTGGAAGCGCCGGTTTCTTCGTCCGCGGTCAGCGCGAGGATAATGTCGCGATCCGGCCGGTAATTTTCCTTGCGTAAGCGAATTAGAGTCGCCACGAAGATGGCGTCGGCGGATTTCATGTCCTGCGCGCCGCGGCCGTAAAAATAGCCGTCTCGCTCGAGAAATGTGAACGGGTCCACCGACCATTCCTCGCGGCGTGCTTCGACCACGTCGAGATGGCCGATCAGCAAGATCGGCCGGCGTGCGCCCGTTCCGCGCAGCCGCGCGACCAGATTCCCCTTGCGCGGATTCGGGCCCAGGACTTCCGCGTCGCTCGCCGGAAATCCGGCGTCGCGTAGGCGCTGCGCCATGGCTTCGGCGGCGGCGGTAGTGCTGCCAATCGAATCGGTCGTGTTGATTTCGATGAGTTGCTTGAATATGTCGCGCGCGAGCTGCTTCGTCGCGTCATCGGTTTGCGCGCGGAGCGCGCCACCCGCGAAGCAAAGGAGAAAGGCAGCCGTAAGTGAAATCGCGAGTTTCATTTGCGTCGCACCCGGCCGTTGCGGTTGCGGGTGAGTCCCGGTAGAATACACTGGGTTTGCGAGGAATCGCTTGGGAGCGTGCGGGTTCCCGCGGATCCAGCGCCGCCGGTGTTGCGCCGGCCGGGCGTACCCACCCAGCCCTGAGGAACAGTGCCGTCTGCCATGGACGCGGACCTCTCCATTCATTCGATTGTGATCGCGACTCCCGAGCAGGTGTCCTGCCCGCTCGGCGAGGAGTCTGCCATCCTGAATCTGAAAAATACCGTCTACTACGGATTGAACCCGGTCGGTGCGCGCGTCTGGAACTTGCTGCAGCAGGCGAGAAGCGTCGGCGAGTTGCGAGACGCCCTGCTCGATGAATACGACGTGGAAGAGGTGCGCTGCGAGCGCGACTTGCTGGAGCTGCTGGAAAGAATGCGGGTCGAGGGGCTGATCCTGGTGACGAACGCGGCGGCCGGCTGAAGTTTTTCGGCATCACTTCCGGGCGCGCGCTGCCGGCTTCCCAGCGCCGCGCCCTCTCCAGCCCAGGAAGCTGTCGCGGCCGAGTTGCGCGACTTTCTTTGGGGGGATGGGTTGAAGGCAACCATGAAAACCTGGCGCGGATTCTGGCGCATGAGCAAACACTCTCGCGGCGTGGCCCTGGAAGCGGCAGCGGCCCTCGCGGCAACCTGCGTCGGCCTGCGCCTGGTCGGTTTCCGCCGCTGGAAGGCAACGCTCATTCGGCTCGCTCCGCAACCGGCGCCTGTCGCCGTCCCGCAGGACCAAGCCCGGATCGCAACTGCACGCGAAATCGCACGCATCCTGGAGTCGGCCTCCCGGCATCTCATTTTCCACGCCAGTTGTCTCGAGCAATCGTTGGTGCTCTGGTGGCTCCTTGCCAGGCGCGGTATCCCAGCCGACTTGCGCATCGGTGCTCGAAAAGAGGCGGGGCGTTTTGAGGCCCACGCCTGGGTAGAGTTGGGGAGTGTGGTCCTGAACGACTCCGGCGAAGCGCATCTGCACTTTGCGCCATTCGACGGCTCGATCGTTTCAATGGAGACGCAACCGCATTGAGCGGCATCGTGGGAATTTTCGGACGCGAAGGTGCTCCAGTGGATCGTCCGCTGTTGCAATCGCTCGCGCATTCTCTTTCCTATCGCGGTCCGGACGCGTGCGAGGTATGGGCGGAGGGGCCGGTCGGCTTCGGCCACACGCTTCTTCGAACCACGTACGAGTCCCTCGCCGAGAACCAGCCGGCCAGTCTCGATCGCCAATTCTGGATCACCGCCGACGCGCGGATCGACTGTCGCGCGGAGCTCGAAACGGAACTGGCGAACGCAGGACGCAAGGTTCGGCAGGCGGCGCCGGATCCCGAATTGATTTTGCACGCCTACGCCGTATGGGGCGAGGCGTGCGTGCAGCACTTGCGGGGCGATTTTGCATTCGCCATCTGGGACGCGCGGCGAAAAACGCTCTTCTGCGCGCGCGATCATTTTGGCGTCAAGCCGTTTTACTACGCCGATCTCGGTGACCTGTTTCTCTTCAGCAACACGCTCAATTGCCTGCGGCTCCACGCGGATGTGTCGGACGAGCTCAACGAATCCGCGATTGCCGATTTTCTGCTCTTCGGACTCAACTGCGACGAGGCGACCACCACGTTTCGCGACATTCGCCGCCTGCCCCCGGCGCACTCCTTGAGCGTCTCCGCGGCAGGGCTTCGCTCCACGCGCTACTGGTCTCCGCCGATCGACGGCCGGATTCGCTACCACCGCTCCGACGAGTACGTCGAGCATTTCCAGACGCTGATGCAGGCCGCCGTAGCCGACCGCCTGCGCACCAGCCGCGCGGGAATACTTTTGAGTGGCGGCCTCGATTCGTCCGCGATTGCCGCAACGGCCCGCGAGCTGTCCGTCAAGTCCGGCGGGACGGCCGACCTGCGCGCTTATACCGTTACATATGAATCGTTGCTTCCGGATCGGGATGGCGATTACGCGCGCGAGGTAGCGGAATTTCTACAGATACCCATTCGCTGTTTGCCGGTGGACGGACTGCAGCTCTTCGAGCGCTGGGACGACCCGGAACTCCGCTGGCCGGAACCCGTGGATGACCCGTTCTTTGCCGGCCTGTTCGACCAATTCCGGATGGTTGCGGCGGATTGCCGCGTGGTTCTCGAAGGCGAGGGCATGGACAACCTGATGCACTTCGAGATGCGGCCCTATGTGCGGCATTTGGCGCGGAATCGAGAATGGCGACACCTGTTTGCGGACGCGACTCTCTATCTCCGCCTCCGGCCGTCCATTTGGCCCGGCATTCGTCGGCGTTTCACGTCGCTGTTGGGCAGGGGCAACGGCGCGTCCGAATTCCCGCAATGGTTTGAACCGGGTTTCGCGAAGCGAATGAGTCTGCAGGACCGTTGGAGGGAGTTGAGCGTCGTTCGCACGACGCCGGCACATCCCGTCGTTCCGGTGGCGCACGCCTCGCTCACGCTGCCGCAGTGGTCCCACTCGCTCGAGCTGCAGGACCCGGGCGTGACCCGCTGTGCGGTCGAGGTGCGCCATCCTTTCCTCGACTTGAGGATCGTCGACTACGTTCTCGCGCTTCCGCCATTTCCGTGGTCGTTTCAGAAGCGCTTGTTGCGGGAGGCCATGGCCGGCCACCTGCCCGAGAGCGTGCGTCTCAGGCCAAAGACTCCTCTGGCGGGCGATCCTCTCGTCGAAATGCTTCAACGCCCCGGGGCATCGGCGGTGGATCAGGCTTGCTGGACTGAGCAGATTGATCATTATGTAAATACTGCGGCTCTGCCCGTGTTATATGGTGAAAGAAATCCCGAGCTCGCCAGCGCGGCTATCAGGCCACTATGTCTGAACTTTTGGTTGCAGTCAGTGCAAAGAGTCCGGTATAACAACTATGCGGAGGCACGGAATGGCTAAACCGGTAAACGGGGAGCCCAAGCAGACTTATGCGAAGCCCGTCTTGACCATTTACGGGACCGTCCGCGATCTGACTCAACAGGTTGGCCCTAGGCGCAACGCCGACGGAGGAAGATTCCCGAGAAATCGCACGAGCTTGCGTTGAGCCCGTCGGATTTTTCTTACTGTGTTTTTGGCTTGCATCTCCGCGCGAACCATTCCATCCCAGGTCTGGAGCCGGAAAGAACACCCCCCAAAGCAGCGGACATCGAAATTTGTTTGGGCTTTTCGCCTCGCCTTGAAAAGGAAAGTTCCGCCGGTCCCGAAATCCTCACATTCGCGAGTTCGGTTCTCCTCGAGTCCGGCGAGCCGGTTCTGCGAGTTTGGAAGATCGCAAACGGCGCATTCCTTCGGCTGAATTACTTCGACGGAATGCAATTCTGGCTCGATTCCCAAGGAACGCAGGTTTGGGCGCTCTGGCCCGATTCGTCGTCGCTGGAAGACGCTGCCACCTATCTTCTGGGGCCGGTCCTGGGTCTCGCACTGCGCTTGCGTGGTGTGACCTGCCTGCATGCGAGTGCGGTCGCATTCGGTGATCGTGCGGTCGCGTTTGTTGGTGACGAGGGTGCCGGAAAATCGACCACTGCCGCAGCATTGGCCCGCCGCGGCCACACGGTCCTGTCGGATGACATTGTCGCGCTCGTGGAACGCGACGGTGCTTTCTTCGTCCTCCCAGCCTATCCTTACATTTGCCTATGGCCCGACTCGGTGAACATACTATACGGTCCCGACAAAACACTTCCCAGTTTTTCTCCCAATTACGACAAGCGGCAGTTGTCGCTCGCGGAGAATCGTTTGCAGTTCGAAGAGCAGCCGCGGCGATTGGGCGCAATTTTTCTGCTCGGCGAGCGTGTTGCTGAACCGGCCGCTCCTTTTCTGGAATCGCTCACGCCACAAGAGAAACTGGTTTCGCTCGTTGCCAATTCCTACGCAAGCGTACTCCTGAATCAAGAGATGCGTGCCCGCGAGTTTGCTCTGCTGGGCCGCCTGCTCTCCGTTGTGCCGGTGCAACGCCTGCGCCCAAGTCAAGACCCTGCACGGATCGACCTCCTCTGCAACGTGGTCGAGCGCAATGCCCCGCAACAAGCGCGCGAGCCCGCGCCGCAAATGTCCCAGCTCGCCTAAATCTTAATTGAGACACAGAATCGGCCAACTCGGCGCCCTTCAGTTCCACTATGGAACTTCGGGGACCGTGTGTCGCATGGAACCTTGCTCATTTCGGCACGCAGACAACTGTTTGCTGTTTTGGAGCCTCTAGATATGTGACAGGATGGTACTGTCAGTTCTAGACCGGCCCGATGTGGGCGAGCAGGCGCGGGCTAATGGGGCCAAAGGCAGTCTTTCTGAGGAGGAAGTTCAAGATGAAAAAACTACTGGGGCTAGCAGTATTTGTCGTGTTTTTCAGCCTGCCGACATTCGCGCAATATAACGAGTCCAAAGTCGAAGTTGGAGGGGGCTACACATTCCGTTCGTTCCAGCCGTCGCCGGTCGGAGACTCACTACCCAACCCGCGGCACAACTCGAACGGCTGGAACGCGACGGTTGCATACAACGTCAACGACTGGTTTACTATCGCCACGGACGTGGACGGAACGCGCGACGACGAGGGCGCGAATGGGCTGGTGAAATTTTACACCGTCTTGGTTGGTCCACGCGTATATCCTTTCGGGCATCACAAGCTGGCTCCTTTCGCCCATGTGATGTTCGGGCTTGCGCATTTCAATTCGACGCTTCCCAATTCTTCGAACGACTGCGCCCCCTTTTGCACGCTAACGGATGGCTCGTTTGCAGTTGAGGCGGGTGGTGGCGTGGATCTGAATTTGACGAAGCACTTCGCCGTTCGGCTCGGTGAGTTTGATTACGAGCGCACAAGCTTCCTTAGCCTTTCCAATCCACCGCTATCGGCCACGAACAACAACTATAAGTACAAGGCCGCAATACTTTTTCGCTTCTAGGCGAGAAGACGCTTCTTTCCATCTTGCGAAGGCCGGGCGCGTGAGTGCCCGGCCTTTTTTCTTTCTTCACGGCCCCACTTCTGCGATATTCCCTTGCGGCGAAATCTCCGTCTGACGACTTGTGAAAAGGAACCATAGGGCCGGGCCAACCCGAAACGTGTAGGATGCCTCCAAGCACAGGCGTTTCCCGCATTCATATCCGAGGAGGATTTGGTAGATGAAGAAGCTAGTGGGGCTGTTCGGTCTGCTCGCGCTGTTCGTCGTGCCAGTGGTCGCGCAGGACAGTTCGACCGCGCCCCAGGACCAGGCGCCCACTGCGCCGGCAGCGCCCACCGAGCCCGTGAAGGTGAAGCGCACCTATCCCACGCCCAAGTACGAAATCTCCGGCGGATTCACCTACCGCACGTATTACGGACCCAACGCCTCCACCATTGGCATGAAGGGTGGATATGCGTCGTTCGACTACAACTTCTTCCGGTGGCTGGGTCTGGAAGGCGAGGTCGTGGGAGTTACCGGCGCGATCAAGATTCCCAACCTCCCGGCGGATGACATAAGGATTTTCACGGCTCTGGCTGGGCCGAAGATCTATCCGCTGGGCCATCGAAAAATCACGCCATTCGGTCACTTTCTGTACGGAGCGGGGATCAATACCACCGCTATTCCTGCATTCTCAGGATATCCGGGAAACTCGAGCGCGGTAGCCGTCCATGCGTGGGAGGCCGGGGGCGGCCTGGACTTCAATCTCACGCCCCATTGGGGCATTCATGTGATTCAATTCGACTACGGCGTCGCGAAATTCTTGGGCAACAGCATCCCCAATCAGAGCAGCCGCCGCGTTTCGTTCGGAATCGTTTACCGCTTCGGCGAAAAGTGAAGACCCGATGTGGGTCGCCATCTCCGGTTTCTGGAATTCGGTGGACTCCACCGGAGTCCTGACACCGGACCTGAAGGCGGCGCCCTTGTACTAACTCGCCTTAAGGATCTCTCTCTCTTCCTGCCGCAACCCGACCTGGACCTTTATCCTGGTCCTTGCGTGCACTACTTTCTACCCGTCACTGGCTCGCCGAGTAGAATCGCCCCTAACTCACACAAAACAAAGACCGGCGCCAGATTCTACCCGTCACTCAAGCGAGGAGGGCGCGCAGGGGGGAATTCCCGTGGCTAACTTGACGTATCTGCTTCGCAATAGCAGCAGAAGAGTTTGATATCCTGCGCGATAAAATCCAGATTACCCTTGCGGAGGGGCCAAGGGTCATAGCAGATTACCGCTCGATGGTAATTCCTCTCGCAGACGCCCGCCGGCGGCGAATCGTGCTCGGCACGTCGCTCGCGATCGCCGCGGTCCTGATCTTTCACGCGGGAAAACTTTGGCTCGCGAGTTGGCGGCTCGATTCGGGAAAAATCGCGCTCATGGAACGTGGCGCGGCTCTCGTTCCCGGGGACGCGTCCGCGTGGGACCGCCTGGGACGCCTGCGGCAGTGGGACTTCGTGGATTCCGACCTGCCCGGCGCGATCGAGGATTATCGGAAGGCGGTTCGCAATGATCCTCTTTCCGCGCACTATTGGATGGATCTCGGGAGCGCGTACGAGGCTTCGGGCGACCAGGCGCGCGCGCGCGATGCATACCTGCGGGCCAAATCGGTCTATCCCGCTTCCGCGGAAGTCGCTTTTCATTATGGAAATTTTCTGCTCCGCGAGCAGCAATACCCCGAAGCCTACGCGGAATTGCAGCGAGCTGTTCGCGCGGATCCCACGCTTCTACCGCTCGCGATTTCGCGCACGTGGCGTTCGAGCGAGGACGTCGATCAGCTTCTCAACAACGTGTTGCCCGCGAACGCCGATGCCTATTTGCAGGCGCTCGATTTCTTCGCATCCATTCACGAGGGGCAGCCTGCACTTAAGGTGTGGCAGCGTCTTCTCGGTCTCAGGGATTCGATTTCGCTTCCTCGCACGTTTCCGTTTTTCGAGGAACTCATTCGCGAGGACCGCGCGGACGATGCGCGACACGCATGGCGCGAGGCGCTCGCCGCCGCCGGGGTGCCTCACGACGCGCCCGCCAATGAGAGTTTGGTCTGGAACGGAAATTTTGCGCAGGATTTTGCAAATGGCGGACTCGACTGGCGCTGGACTCCGCTGTTGGGCGTCGCTACCGAGTTCGACTCCGAATCCGCGCCGAATGGTTCACGCGCAGTCCGCGTGGAATTCAATGGAGGCAGCAATCTCGCCCTGGACGCGCCCGCGCAGTACGTCCCGGTCGAGCCGGGCCACAGCTACCGTTTCCACGCCTATATGCGCACCGAAGGGATCACCACGGAAAGCGGGTTGCGATTCTCGATCACCGATCCGAACCACAATGGCGCGCTGAAAGTGGTGACCGACAATTTCACGGGCTCGCATCCGTGGACGTCCGTGGATGCCGATCTCACCACGGGTCCCGCCACTCGCTTCTTGCTCGTGCGATTGTTTCGCGAGCCGAGCAGGCTTTTCGAGAACAAGCTCGAAGGGACGGTCTGGATTGCTGATATATCTCTGGTTCCTTCCAGCGCGCCAGCCGAGCCGACGCCGCGATGAAACTGCTGCGCATCGGACTCTGTCTGCTGTTCGCGTTCAGCGTGCTCTCGCTGGGAGCAGTCGAGGTGTGGTCCCAATCTATCTTGGAAATCGGGACCGCTGCGCTGTTTCTGTGGTGGGGACTGGTTGCCTTTCGGGATTCGGGCGCGAACATTTATTGGAATCCGCTCCTGGGGCCTCTGCTGGGCTTGATCGGCATCGGGCTACTACAACTCCTGTTTCACGGGACTGCTAATCCGTTTCTCACGCGCACGATGCTGCTGAAGCTCGGGGCTTATCTTCTCGCACTGTTTCTAGTGGCGCAGGCATTCCGCGCGCGCAAAGATCTGCAGAAGCTCGCGTGGTTCGTGATGGTCTTCTGTTTCGCCGTGTCTCTGCTCGGCATCATTCAGCACTTCACATCCGGGTCGGAGATCTACTGGTTGAGCGATCTGAAGATCGAGGGCGATCCATTCGGTCCCTACGTGAACCGCAATCATTTCGCGGGATTCGTGGAGCTGACTCTGCCGATCGGATTGGCGCTGATGGCCTTTCACGGCGTGCGGCGAGACCTCGTTCCTCTGGCGACTCTGCTGACGATTGTTCCCATCAGCGCGCTCGTGCTTTCGGCTTCTCGAGCGGGAATCATCGGATTCGGATTGGAAGTCGGGATTCTGGTGCTGCTGGCGCGCAGCCGCCACGTGTGGCAGGGCAGGAGAGCGACGGTTGCCGCGATTGTGGCGCTCGCGGCTCTCGCGCTGATCGCCTGGGTGGGAACGGGGAGGGCGGTCGCGAAATTTTCGACCTTGAGCGTGCATGATGTTTCGCTCAGCCGCCGCGTTTCCATGTTCCGCGGAGCGGCGCATATCTTCTTCGATCATCCGATCAAGGGTTGCGGCCTGGGAACGCTGGTGGACGTTTTTCCGGGCTATGAAAACGCGTACGACGGCAGGGTGGTCGATCACGCGCACAACGACTACATCGAGGCGCTGGCCGAAACGGGGCTTCTCGGCGGACTCTGCGGCGTGGCGTTCCTATGGGCGTTGTGGCGCGAGGGGCGAAAGAGCTTCCAGGCCGAGCAGGGACGCTTCTCTCGAGGGCTCCACGCCGGCGCGATCATGGCCGTTTGCGGGCTCTTGCTCCACAGCTTCGCGGATTTCAACCTGCAGATTCCATCGAACGCACTGCTTTTCCTGCTGCAAGCCTACCTGGTGACGTCGCCGCCATTGCCGTCCGATGCCGGCGGGTCGCGGGATCGGCGCCGTATCGAGGATCTGTCGGCCGCTGTTATCGCGGTACGAAATGGCCGGGAAATATGAGGCGAAAACGCGAAAAGGTTGCCCAGGCAACGTGCAATGTCTCGGTTGACAGCAATGGTTCCGCTAAGCCATAGTTCTGGCGGGGTCATTTCTAACGATGTTGAGTACAGTCCGCGGGGTCTCGGACTGGCTATGGGCGAAGCCTTTCTGGCTCTTGGCCGTCTTACTGTTAATTGGTTGGCAGGCGGCTTACGGCCAGGCAAAAGACGAAACCCCGCAACAGACAAACGAAAAGATTCAGCAGCTCGCCACTCTGGCGAGCGCTCATCCGGTGGATACAGCCATCGGCAGCGGTGACCTGCTTCATGTCGACGTCTTCGATGTTCCCGAACTCTCACGCGAGGTTCGCGTGGGCGATGGCGGAGACATCAGCTATCCCCTGATCCCCGGCAAAATCGCGGCGGCAGGACTGACTCCTTTCGAGCTGGAAGAAAAACTCGAACAACTCCTGATCGAAAACGGTTTGGTTTCACATCCGCAGGTTTCCGTATTCGTTAAGGAGCAGACCAGCCAGCCCGTTTCCGTCGTGGGCGCCGTGCAACACACCATGGTTTACCAGGTGATGCGCCCGACAACTTTGCTCGAAGTGCTGTCGGCCGCGGGTGGAATTACGGATGACGCGGGGAGCGTGGTGGTGATCACTCGCGTGGCTCGTCCGGGTACGCCGAGAACGCAAACAATCAGTGCGACGGACGATCTTGCGAAGGATCAGCAGATCATCACGATTCGCTTGCAGGACCTGCTGGAATCGGGAAACGCCGTGTTCAACGTTCCCGTATACGGTGGCGACGTGGTGAGCGTTCCCCGGGCCGGCATTGTCTACGTGCTGGGTATTGGCGTGGCGCAGCCGGGCGGATACGTCCTGCAAAGCCACGGGGAACAGGTTACAGTGCTGAAAGCCGTCGCACTGGCGCATGGCTTGACCGGTTTCGCGAAGGCCGACTCTGCGGTGATCATGCGCACGAATCCTGCCACCGGTAACAAGGACCAGATTCCCGTGCGCATCAAGGCCATCGAGAATCATAAGACGGAAGATGTGCCGCTGAAATCGAACGACGTGTCTGTACGTCCCGGACAGCACGGGAGCGAAGGTACTCGCCCGGGGCGCCGAGGCGGCATGCTGGGCATTGGGACGCAGATTGCCGTTTTTCGCGCCGTAGCTGTTCGCAGCGCGGCGCGAGCGATTCGCATTGATCGCGGGGTGAGCACAGTGGGTCCGATGGAAGACGCATCCAGATTCGCCATTCGCGAGCGCAAGGCGGCAGAATCGCTCGCCGTAATCCCGGCGCCTACCGTTCTTCCCTGGGATCAGATGCCCCGGGAACCGCACCTGCTCGATTACTTGATCGTTCTGCGGAAGCACCAGTGGCTGATCCTGACGTTCCTTCTCACCGTCGTGACCGTCGTGACCATCGCGTCCTTCAAGATGAAGCCGGTTTATGAGGCGGCGGCGCGAGTGGAGGTGGACAAGGAATCCCAGAACACACTCCCCTTCCAGGATCAGAACTCTTACGACGAATTCGTTGACATGGACAATTACCTCGAGACCCAGACGAAGATTCTGGCGAGCGAGACGCTGGCCTTTCAAACAATCAAGTCACTCGATCTGGGGAGATATCCCGAATTCGGCGGAGGCCCGGGTGCTTTGGCGTTCGGGCAAGGAGCCGGGGCCAAGCGCCCGGCCATTCTGGGCGCTTTTCTCGGTGGCCTCAGCGTCAAGCGCGTGCCCAATACCCGGCTGATCGAAGTGAGATTTGAGGCTCAGGATCCGCAGCTCGCGGCGCAAATCGTAAATTCCCACTTACAGAACTACATCGAGCAGAATTTCCGCAGCAAGTACGACGCAACAATCCAGGCGTCGAATTGGCTGTCCTCGGAACTCGAGGAACTCCGGATTAAGGTCGAAAAATCCGAAGATGCACGCCTGGCATACGAACGTCAGAACCAGATCTGGCAGATCGACGAAAAACAGGACATCACCACGCAGAAGCTGGCGGACCTAAGCAAGGCCGTGACAGAAGCGCAAACCGGATTGGCGGAAAAAGAAGCCCTATACCGCATGGCCCAGTCGGGAAACGTGGATGCCTTGCCGGCGGCGCGCGATAACGCGGTGATCCAGGACCTGATCAAGCGGAAATCCGAGACAGACGCCGCGTACACGGATGCGATGAGCCAGTACGGCCCGAACTTTCCGAAGGTGCAGCGCCTCGCCGCGCAGCAGAAGGAAGTGGCCGACGATCTGGCCAGCGCGCAGAAGATGATGGTGGCCAGCATCCAGGAGGAATACAACACGGCGCGCAGCCACGTCGAGATCCTGCAGAGCGCGCTCGACAAGCAAAAGGCGGATGCGAACGATCTGGCCGAAAAACTCGTTCAATACCACATCCTGCAGCACGATGCCGAAGCGAACAAGCAGCTGTACGACGGCCTCCTGCAAAAATTGAAAGAGGCCACGATTTCGGTTGGCCTGCAATCGAGCAACATTCGCGTGGTGGATCCGGCGCTTGCGCCCTCCGGACCATCGCGGCCGCAAAAGGCGCGGAATATCCTGCTGGCGTTTCTGGTCGGCCTGGTCGGAGGAATCGGCCTGGCGATCTTCCGCGAGTATCTCGACAACACGGTGAAGTCGCCGGATGACATCGAGGCGCTGACTGGTCTTCCTTCTCTTGCGGTAGTTCCTTCGCTGCCGGGCGTGAACGGCCATCACAGCCGCTTGTCCTGGCACTCTCGCGACCCGATTCCGCAGGCCGGCGCGGGCCCGCGCGTGGAATTGCTCTCCTACCTGCAGCCGAAATCGCAAATATCGGAGGCTTTCCGGGCGCTGCGGACTTCGCTGCTGCTCTCGCAGGCGGAACATCCTCCCCAG
Organism: uncultured Acidobacteriota bacterium; assembly: GCA_963752925.1. Taxonomy (GTDB): domain Bacteria; phylum Acidobacteriota; class Terriglobia; order Acidiferrales; family UBA7541; genus Palsa-295. The sequence continues at coordinate 439,409 of CAVVZY010000003.1, forward strand.
GTGATCCTGGTGACGAGCGCGCTGCCGCGCGAAGGAAAAACGACGGCGGCGGTCAATCTGGCGGTGACGCTGGCGCAACTCGGTGATCGTACGTTGCTGATGGATTCCGACTTGCGCAAGCCCGGAATTCGCCGCGCGATGAATCTTACGGTCGGCAAGGAGCTGGGCGTGAGCTCCTATCTTGCGGGCGTCTGCACGCTGGACGAAGCGATCCTGCCCCATCCCACGATCAGCAACCTTTCGGTGCTGACCACAGGCCCGGTGCCGCCGAGCCCGGCCGACTTGCTGTCGTCCCACCGAATGCGTGAAGCGATTGCCGAAGTGCGGCGCCGGTTCAAGTTCATCGTGATTGATTCGCCGCCGATCATGGCCGCCACGGACGCCGTGATTCTTTCCGCGCTGACCGACGGAGTGCTGCTGGTCGTGCGCAGCGGCGAAACGCCGAAAGAGGCTTTCACGCGCAGCCGGGATCTGCTCGCGGCCGTGAAGAGCCGCCTCCTAGGCGTGGTCCTGAACGCGGTGGATTCGAGCGCGCCGGATTATTACTACTCGTATCGCTACTACCCATACGCTTACGGCTATGGCTATGGGGAAGATGTCGCAAAGTCTCCGCAATTTCCCGCTGGGCCGGACGAAACGAACAAGTCTTCGAGCTAGGAGGTAATTTTGCGTCACTTAATCACGGGCGGTGCAGGTTTCATCGGGTCGCACCTGGCGGAAGCGCTGTTGAGGCGCGGCGATGAAGTATTCATCCTCGACGATCTTTCCACGGGCAGCGTCGAAAATATCCGCCACCTGAAAACGCACGAGCGTTTTCATTATTTCTTCGATTCCATCACGAACAAACAATTGCTGGCTGAACTCGTGGATGAAGCGGACATTGTTTTCCATCTGGCGGCCGCCGTGGGCGTGCGCCTGATCGTCGAGAGCCCGGTGCGGACGCTCGAAACGAACGTCTATGGCACGCAACTGGTGCTCGACGCGGCGTCGAAGAAGAAGAAGCTGGTGGTGACGGCTTCGACCTCGGAGGTTTACGGCAAGAGCGACAAAGTGCCGTTTCACGAGGATGCCGATCTGGTGCTAGGCGCCACGACCATGGGCCGCTGGAGTTACGCGGCATCGAAAGCGGTTGATGAGTTTCTCGCGCTCTCCTACTGGAAGGAAAAGAAGCTGCCCGTGATCGTCGTGCGGCTGTTCAACACGGTGGGTCCGAGACAAATCGGCCGGTACGGGATGGTGCTTCCGAATTTCGTGCGGCAGGCGCTGGATGGCTCACCCATCACGATTTTTGGGACGGGCCAGCAATCGCGGTGCTTCTGCGACGTGCGCGACACGATCGAATCGATTCTTCGGCTGATCGCCAAGGAAAGCGCCATCGGCGAGGTCGTCAACATCGGAAGCGACGAGGAAATTTCCATCGAGGGACTGGCGCGCGTCGTGAAACAACGCACCAAGAGCGAATCGCCGATCACGTATATCCCCTACGATCAGGCCTACGAGCCCGGCTTTGAGGACATGCCGCGCCGCGTTCCTGCGCTTGAGAAGCTCCAAAAGCTGACAGGGTTCCGCCCGGCGACTCCGCTTACCGAGATCGTCGATCGCGTCGTGGCCCACTTCCAGAAAAAAGCGGACGTGGCACTGGTGCCGGCAGCCAGCGGGATTTCGTCTGCATCCGCGGCCCGCTGAGGTTAGGAACGGCCC
>CAVVZY010000004.1:0-855510 GCA_963752925.1 uncultured Acidobacteriota bacterium
CTCTAACAATGTCGGCTCCGTCAATCGTTTTTTGAGCGTACTTCTCCGTTCACTCCGAAGAGTGTCTCCGTTCGTCGTCCTCTTTGGCCCAGTGTCGATGACCACGGCTCGTCTGTAATCTTTCGGTCGGCTTCGGTCCGACCCACTGCTGTCCAAATTAGCCAGAATTGAGGCGTGAGAGCGAAGAAAACCGTGCATTCCAGGGCCTCCGTGGCGATTTGTAGGTTGTGGTTGGCATTTCTGCTGTCCAAGTTAGGCTCACCAGGAAAGCGCCAGTTGCTCGGCGCCGGGATCGAGCAGCGGCGGAGGCTGGAACGGGTTATCGATCCAGGCGATCAGGTCGCGATAGACGAACAACTGCTGGCGCAACAAAGCGGCGAGATTAGACAGACTCCAACCATAGCGAGCGCGCAGTTGCAGATACTTGAGCACGAGCAGGGCGATTAGGGCGGTCCAGATTTGAATCTGCAGGGCGTTGGGGCTGGTGCCCACGAAGGTTTTGATGCGCAGGTTCTGCTTCAGCGCTTTGAAGAGCAGCTCGATCTTCCAGCGCTGGTGATAGACGGCGGCGATGGTGGAGGCAGCAAAGCCGCGATGATTGGTAAGAAACACCAGGGTGCGTTGCTGGGTTGCGTCCCAGACTTCGATGCGGCGCAGAAACAGATCGTAGTTCCCACGGCGGGCCGTTTTATAAAGGAAGATGATCTCGTCGCGCCGAACCGCACCGTGTTGGGGAACCGGACGGCGCTCGACGACGCCGTAATCGGCGTTGTCCTTCAGGCGCGTGACGAAAAACACGCCCTCGGCATCGAGGGAGGCGAACCAATCGTAATCGGCGTAGCCACGATCGAAAACCACGATGGTTCCAGGCTCGAAACGCAAGCTGCGCGCCACGCGGTTTTCGTGTACGCGGCCTTCGGTGATGAGCGCAAAACTGGGGAGCAATCCCTGATGATCAAGCAGCAGATGCAATTTCACCGCTCCTTTGGTGCGCTGGTACTGTGCCCAGTCGAAAACGGAAGCGCAGAGCTCGATGAGCGTGGCGTCCAGAGTAAGCAGTTTGTTTTTGAAACGGAAACCATGGGAGCCGGCCACTTCGCGGCAGCGGCTCAGCAGTTGATAAAACACGCTGCGGTAAAGCGCCCAGGGCCGGTGTTCATTGGCGTAGGCCAGGGTAGAGCGCTTGGGCGCGTCGGGCAGTCCCAGGTGCCGCAGCTTGCCCTCGCTGGCGGCCAGGCCGCCGCAAATCTCGCGCAGGGACTGTGCCCGTCCCAGATGACAGAACAACATGGCTACGAACTGGCCCCAACAACTGAACCCGCGGGCGTGGCGCTCGGCCCGGTGCTCTAGGACGGCCCGTTCAAACTCGGCGCGGGAAAACAACTGCAACATCTGGCTGAAAATGCTGGATACTCGTATCACGGCGGTGTTGGTCCTCCCTATGGTTCACGTCTTCTCAACGCAAACCGTAGCAGAGTTCTACCGCCGCCGCTCAAAAGCTAATTTGGACAAGAGTGGGTCCGACCCACTGCTGTCCAAATTAGCCAGAATTGAGGCGTGAGAGCGAAGAAAACCGTGCATTCCAGGGCCTCCGTGGCGATTTGTAGGTTGTGGTTGGCATTTCTGCTGTCCAAGTTAGGCTCACCAGGAAAGCGCCAGTTGCTCGGCGCCGGGATCGAGCAGCGGCGGAGGCTGGAACGGGTTATCGATCCAGGCGATCAGGTCGCGATAGACGAACAACTGCTGGCGCAACAAAGCGGCGAGATTAGACAGACTCCAACCATAGCGAGCGCGCAGTTGCAGATACTTGAGCACGAGCAGGGCGATTAGGGCGGTCCAGATTTGAATCTGCAGGGCGTTGGGGCTGGTGCCCACGAAGGTTTTGATGCGCAGGTTCTGCTTCAGCGCTTTGAAGAGCAGCTCGATCTTCCAGCGCTGGTGATAGACGGCGGCGATGGTGGAGGCAGCAAAGCCGCGATGATTGGTAAGAAACACCAGGGTGCGTTGCTGGGTTGCGTCCCAGACTTCGATGCGGCGCAGAAACAGATCGTAGTTCCCACGGCGGGCCGTTTTATAAAGGAAGATGATCTCGTCGCGCCGAACCGCACCGTGTTGGGGAACCGGACGGCGCTCGACGACGCCGTAATCGGCGTTGTCCTTCAGGCGCGTGACGAAAAACACGCCCTCGGCATCGAGGGAGGCGAACCAATCGTAATCGGCGTAGCCACGATCGAAAACCACGATGGTTCCAGGCTCGAAACGCAAGCTGCGCGCCACGCGGTTTTCGTGTACGCGGCCTTCGGTGATGAGCGCAAAACTGGGGAGCAATCCCTGATGATCAAGCAGCAGATGCAATTTCACCGCTCCTTTGGTGCGCTGGTACTGTGCCCAGTCGAAAACGGAAGCGCAGAGCTCGATGAGCGTGGCGTCCAGAGTAAGCAGTTTGTTTTTGAAACGGAAACCATGGGAGCCGGCCACTTCGCGGCAGCGGCTCAGCAGTTGATAAAACACGCTGCGGTAAAGCGCCCAGGGCCGGTGTTCATTGGCGTAGGCCAGGGTAGAGCGCTTGGGCGCGTCGGGCAGTCCCAGGTGCCGCAGCTTGCCCTCGCTGGCGGCCAGGCCGCCGCAAATCTCGCGCAGGGACTGTGCCCGTCCCAGATGACAGAACAACATGGCTACGAACTGGCCCCAACAACTGAACCCGCGGGCGTGGCGCTCGGCCCGGTGCTCTAGGACGGCCCGTTCAAACTCGGCGCGGGAAAACAACTGCAACATCTGGCTGAAAATGCTGGATACTCGTATCACGGCGGTGTTGGTCCTCCCTATGGTTCACGTCTTCTCAACGCAAACCGTAGCAGAGTTCTACCGCCGCCGCTCAAAAGCTAATTTGGACAAGAGTGGGTCCGACCCAAACATCTCTTCGATCTAAACTTCGACCATGATTACTCGTTCAAACTCCCTCTCGCGAGGGAGCGGGATGCCCAATCAAGTGGACGGTGTTCTACTGCACACCATGTCCGGTACCGAGCTGTCCCGCGTACGAACCGAACTCTAAAGACTGCGAATACTCACAACCGTTCCGCCACATCCAGTACAACCGGATTGCCAGCCGGCGTCCCATCGCTACCTTGGCTATGCTCCTGTGCCGACGCATCGCCAGGTGCGTGTAGCGACGCTTCCAGTCAGGATGGATTCGTGCTGCCGCCTGGGCTGCCTCCACCAGCAAGAAGCGCAACAAGGAACTGCCTTGCTTGCTGATGTGCCCCAGCCGTTGCTTGCCTCCACTGGAGTCCTCACTCGGAATCATCCCCACGTACGTGCCGATCTGCTTGCCCCGTTGAAATCGTGTCGGAGTTCCGATGATCAACACGTAAGCCAGTGCCGTAAGCGGGCCCACTCCGGGATGGCTCATCAGTCGCAGAACCTCGGGCCGCTTTCTGGCTTCCCGCTCGACCGCGGCCGTCAGCTCTTCAATCGTTGGATTCAGGCGGTCCATCAGCTCCAACAACTCTTGCCGGCGCCGACTGGCCCAGGGAGCCAACGCGAGCTTCTCTAGCAGCGCTCGCCCCTGTTCGCTGAACAGCTTCTTCTTCCAGCGATACCCCTCGTTCATGGCTAACGCCTGCAACTGATTCATGATCCGCGTGCGCATCTGCACCAGTCGATGCCGATGCCACAGCAGTTGCCGTAAATCTCGGTTCTCCGGGCTCGGTACCCAGATCTGCGGGAAGTTATTTTCCCGCATCAGCCTGCGTAGCAGTCGAGCATCCTCGCGGTCGAACTTCTGCTTCTTCACTCGCTTGGCCTGGATCTCCGCCGGATCCCCGATCCACAGCTCGAAACCCAACTCTGCCAGCAGCCGCTCGAACCAGCGTGAATATCCGGTAGCCTCCATCCCTACCCGCACCCGGATTCCTCGCCGCTTCAGGTCTCGATAGAATCTCTCGGCTTCTCCATCACTGTGGTTCAGTTCCTGTTCACCGCACTCGCCAGTCTCTTCTACACAAAATGCAATCGCTTGAAAGCTCGGGTGGTAATCTACGCCTATAATCACCATGTTCGGCTCCTTTCTCCCGAGCCTATGGTCGTCGACAAACCACAGTCTACTCGGGTCAAGGAGCCGACATTGTTATGCAATCAAGTTCGTACTGGACCTAACTTGGCCCAACCACGTCCCACCAAAAGTCCACAGGCGCCGCTTGACAATTCCACTTTCCCGTTGTGCTAGCGTGAACCTGAAGGCGAATCTTGCCTGAGACAGAAAGGGCTCCCGGTGTCGACGGCGAGTCGAGCCTGGGAGATAGGTGGCTTCGAAAATGCGCTTGAAAGCGCAGCAAATTCTCGACTGGGTGAATGAGCCCGAGGTCGCCGCCCCGCCACAACCGGCCGCGCGCACAAAATCATCAAGCGCGAAGCGCCGCCGCCCCGCCGCCGCGCGGCACAGCCGAAAATGCAGCGTCTGCCGCCACGCCGAACGCGACGCCATCGATCAGGACTTCCTCACATGGCACAGCCCCGACCGCATCGCAAAGGACTACGGCATCGCCGACCACTCCTCGATCTATCGCCACGCCCACGCGACCGGGCTGTTCAGCAAGCGCGCCAAAACCATCCGTCTCGCGCTCGCCCCGCTCATCGAGCGAGCCTCCACCATCGAAGTTACGGCCGACGCGATCGTTCGCGCCGTCTATGTCTTCACGAATCTCGACGACGACGGAAAGTGGGCCAACCCAAAGCCTAATCGCCAAACTCGGGAGTTCCTGGGCCATGCAAATGTCTGAAGACAAACGCCGGCGACCCAGTCTAATCGCCAAGAAACGCGACCCCCGGTTCGTGGGTCGCGTCCTGCCTTTTAGGGGGGCGGAGCTTAAGCTGTTTTGTATCATGACATGCGTTACACCGTGTATCAGGACATCCGTTACACTTCCGGGTTTTGGTTTTGTTCTCCGTTGGGAGGGCTCGGAGGGAGCCCGCAGGGCGACCGGAGAGCCCTCCCGACGGCGCGCGGGCGGACGAACGCTCGCGTCGCCCCCTGTCGGCGATCGATCTCCCGCACGTACATGTGCCGGTAGCTCACCAGCAACAGCTCTCCCACTGTCTCGACCCGCACGCGCCGCCCCGCCAGCGCTTCGCACACGAACCAGTTCCTGCCTTCCCAGTAGAGAAATCCCTTGGCGTTCAACCGCCGCACCGTGCTTCCCTCCGCATAGTCCCATTCCCGAGGCTCTGCTTGATAGCTCCTCGCGCTAGGCCGATAGCGTTCCGCCGGCCTCTTCATCCCCAACGCCTGATGCGGCCGCTCCTCGTTGTACACCCGGCGAAATTCTTCCAGCGCTTGCTCCCACTCCCTCAGCCGCTCCGGTTTTCCCCGATAGCGCATGGCCTCATCCAGCGTGCGATGGAACCGCTCCACTTTCCCCTGGGTCTGCGGATGATGCACCCGCCCGTAGATCAACCCGATCCCCTGCTCGATCAGTCGCACCGACATCCACGTTAATCCATACCCGTTCTTCGTCCCCCACCAGATGCTGCCGTGATCCATCAGCATGGCCTGCGGAACACCGTAATGCTCCATCGTCCGCACCACGCAGGGATACACCAGCTCGGCCGTGAAAGCGCGCAGGCCGTACAGCCCCACCGCATAGCGGCTGTGATCGTCCAGGATCGACAGCGGATAACACGCCGCTTCTCCGCCGCGATACTCGCCCTTGCCGTCCATCTGCCACAGCTCGTTCGGAGACGCGCGCTCGAACCGCTCCAGCGCCGGCGGATGCGAATCTTTCTTCCGCACCAGGCCGCGACGCTTCAAAATCCGATGGATGGTGATCGCTGTCAGCGGCGCGCCCTGCTCTCGCAACAGCACCTCTAGCTTCTTGGCGCCCCAGGCGTACTTCTGTCGCAGAACCACCACCCGCTCTTCGTTCTCCACGCAGGTCCGCGACGGGCTGTGCTCGGGACGTCGGCTGCGCTCGATCACCGCCGTCACGCTGCCGGCTTGCTCGAAACGCCGGCGCCAGCGATAGCCCGTCGGCCGCGAAATTCCAAACTCCCGGCACAGCGCCGCCATGCGCTCTTGCCCGCTCGCCGCCCGCACCACAAACTTCACCCGCTCCGCACTCACATCCGTCCTCCGCCACGGCATCGTTCCAGCCCTCCCTGGAACGAAACTCTACCCGTACCGGTGTAACGGATGTCCTGATACAAACTGTAACGGATGTCATGAGATCAAACAGCTAAAGCTCCGACATAACTTCGTCGGCGCGAAGCGCCTAACCGATGCGCAGCTTTATCCGCAGCAAGTACTCATTGTCCCGGCTCCTTCCGCTATGATGAGGCGAACGAAATGAGGCTTCGAGACATACTTCGCGTGCTGTGGCGGGCCGGTCTGGTGCTGGTCATCCTGTGTATTTGCTCTGTTGCATCCGCGCGGTTCCGCCAGCCTAACGAGGAGTATCGGCTGCGCCGGGACGTTCTAGCCGTTACGGTCGATGAGCCGATTGTGATTTTTGGCTACACCGGTCACGAGGACTCGTCCGAAGTGGCGCTCTTTTTCCAGGAGCCGAACTTCTACTACCTCACCGGACACGACGAACCGGGCGCCGCGCTCGTGATTTATCCGAGACGACCTCAGCCAGGCGAGTCTGGAATTGTGGACTACCTGACGCCCACCGCGGTCTTGTACCTTCCAGCGCGCGATCCAAAGGAGGAAGTATGGGAGGGGCCGAAGATTGGCCCGGACGATCCGGACGTCGCCGCGAAGACCGGTTTTGCGAACGTCGAGCCGATCGCCAACCTCAGGGGCGATCTCGAAAAACTCGCCAAAACGTACAAGAATTTCTACACGCTGCTGCCGCCGAAGCATGAGGAAGGCTATCCGCACCTGACGAATTCGGTGGCGGAGATTCGCTCAGCGATTCCGCACGCGACGCTCAAGGACATCACACCGCAACTCGACGCGATGCGCCAGGTGAAGTCCGCGGGCGAACTGGCGCTGATACAGAAAGCCATTGACGTGTCGGTGGACGCGCAATTCGACGCCATGCGGCGCATGCGGCCGGGAATGTTCGAATATCAGATTGCCGCGCGGATGAAGGAAATTCACGAGGCGGGCGGCTGCTCGCGGGAAGCGTACGCGCCCATCGTGGGCGCGGGATTCAATTCCACGGTGCTGCACTACAGCGCGCTCGACGCTGAAATCAAGGATGGCGACGTGGTGGTGATTGACGTCGGCGGCGAGTACGGCGGATACGCCGCGGACATCACGCGCACTCTGCCCGCCAACGGCACGTTCACGCCGCGGCAGCGGGAGATTTACGACATCGTCCTCGGAGCGCAAAACGCGGCGCTGGCGGCGGTGAAGCCGGGAGTCGTGCTCACCGGCGACAAGGGCAGCCTCCAGGCGATCGTGACCGAATACATCAACACCCACGGGCACGATAAAGAAGGGCGCACGCTCGGGCGATATTATCCGCACGGCGTGAGCCATCACCTCGGCCTCGACGTGCACGATCCCGGGCGACCGCGCAAGGCCGCTCGAGCCGGGGATGGTCGTCACCGTCGAGCCGGGGATTTACATTCCCGAGGAAAATATCGGCGTGCGCATCGAGGACGACGTGCTTGTCACCAAAGACGGCTACCAACTGCTGACCGCGCGCCTGCCGCGCACCGCCGACGAAATCGAAAAGATCATGGCGGAAGCGCGCACGCGGGCTCAGACACAGCCTTGACACTCCGGCGAGCGAACCCTTAGCATCAATAATCGTTTGCGTGCCGGCGTGGCTCAGTGGTAGAGCGAGGGTCTCATAATCCCTAGGTCGTGGGTTCGATTCCCGCCGCCGGCACCATTGTTTTTCTTCTTATCCACCGGAAACTTGTTAACGCTCGTTCGCGCGATCGTGAAGAAACCTTGACAGGACTCGCGCCGTCGTATTACCTAGCACACGCCTAAATTCAAACGGGGATACGACATGAATGCAATTCGGTCGCTGTGTCTCGCCGGCTTGCTGCTGATTGTCTCGGGCTTGGGACTGAACAGGTCGCACGCGTCGCCGCAGGGCGCACCTCCGCCAAATGGGGCGGGCGGCGCAGCGCAGGAATCGCCCGTCTCGAAGCTGACGCCGGACGACATCGCTAACGGCAAGCAGATTTTCGCGGCGCAGTGCGCCGGGTGCCACGGGTTCGATGGAAGCGGACAGCTCGGACCGAATCTGCACGGGGTCCTAGCGCGGCGAGGCGACGCAGGGATTTTTGCCGCGGTACGAAACGGGACGGGCGCCATGCCGCCGGTCATGTCGCTGAACGACCAGCGCGTGTGGCAGGTGGTCGGGTTCGTGCGCACGCTGGGAGACACTGGGCCGGTGGAAGCGGCGAAGGGCGATCCGGAAAAAGGGAAAACAGTATACGACGCGAACGGCTGCGTGGTGTGCCACGCGATAGGCATGACCGGCGGCGGAGTAGGGCCGCAACTGACGACGATCGGGAGATCGCGGCCGCCGAAATATTTCTACGATTTCCTGCGCGATCCCGGAAAGAATCCGCCGGCGGGCTACGCGCTCGTCCGCGTGGTCTCGAAAGACGGACACGAAACGACGGGCATTCGCGTGAGCGAGGACACGTTCACGATCGTGCTGCGCGACGTGGGCGGGCACTTCTATTCGTTCGACAAGCCGAAGCTGAAAACGATCGAGCCGCAGCCGGGAAAAACGGTGATGCCGAGCTACGGAAATCTTTCAGCGACGGACATGGATAATCTGGTCGCGTATCTTTCGAGTTTGAAGGGGGCCCAATGAGAGCCGCGAAATATTTGGCGATGGTGATGGCGTTGTGCGGAGCGCTGCCGAGCCTGGCGCAAGTTCCCTACGAGCGGCTGATGAAATCGGACGCGGAGCCGCAGAACTGGCTGACGTACGGCGGCAACTACGGCTCGCAGCGATTTTCAGGGCTGAAGGAAATGACGCCGCAGAACGCCAAGGATCTGCGCGTGGCCTGGGCGTACCAGATGCGCGGAAACGGCGTGATGGAATCCACGCCGCTGGTCGTGGACGGGATCATGTACCTGACCGAGCCGCCGAGCAACGTGACGGCGCTCGACGCGCGAACCGGAAAGCCGCTGTGGCGCTACGTGCCGCCGGTGCCGCGGGACTTCGTGCCGGTCGGACTTTTCCCGACGAATCGCGGCGTGGCGATTCTGGGCGACAAGCTGTATCTGGCGACGATTGACGATCACTTGATCGCGCTCGACGCGAAAAACGGACTGGTGCGGTGGAATACGCTGATCGCGGACAAGGCGGACGGTTACGCGATCACGCAGGCGCCGCTGGCGATCAACGGGAAGATCGTGGTCGGCGTCGGCGGAGGCGAGGCGGGCGCGCACGGATTCCTGAGCTGCTACGACGCGAACGACGGGAAGCTGCTTTGGCGCTTTTACACGGTGCCGCGCAGCGCGAGCGATCCGGGCGCGGACACGTGGGCCGACGGAAGCTGGTCGAACGGCGGCGGAACGACGTGGAATACGGGCTCGTACGATCCGGAGCTGAATCTGGTTTATTGGGGCACCGGGAATCCCGTGCCGGACTGGAACGGCGAGGGGCGCATGGGTGACAACCTGTTCACGTGCTCGATGATCGCTCTGGACGCGGACACGGGAAAGCTGAAATGGTACTTCCAGTTTTCGCCGCACGAGACGCACGACTGGGATTCGTCCGAGCCGCCGATTTTGTTTGACGCGACGCTGAACGGGAAACCGCGCAAACTGCTGGCGCTGGCGAATCGCAACGCGTTTTATTATTTGCTGGACCGCGCGACGGGAGAATTCATCAGCGGCGTGCCGTTCGCGAAGCAGACGTGGGCGAAAGGGCTCGACGCGAAGGGGCGTCCGATCAAGATGCCGGCCGAGCAGATCGAGCCGAGCGCCGAAGGAACGCTGGTTTATCCGACGCTCACCGGAGCGATCAACTGGACGAGCCCGTGCTATAGCCCGATCACAGGGCTTTTTTACGTGAACGCGCGCGACGGTGGCGCGTACTACGTCCAGGGCGAACGGAAGTTTGAAAAGGGGAATTCGAACGGCATTGTGGGCGGCGGAGGGGGCGGATCGCGGCCAGGGCCGGGGGACGAGACGGTGACGTCGATTCGCGCGCTGAATGCAGCGACGGGCGAGAAGAAGTGGGAATACAGAATGGTCGGCGATTCCTGGACCGGCACGCTGGTGACTGCCGGCGGACTGGTTTTCTCCGCTGACGCCGCCGGGAATTTCTTCGCGCTGAACGCCGAGACCGGCGAGCCGCTGTGGCACTTGCTGCTGGGATCTTCGGTGCGGTCGAATCCCGCGTCGTACGCAGTCGACGGCAAACAGTACGTCGTGGACTCGGCCGGAAACACGCTGTTCGTCTTCAGCCTGCCGTAGGCGGAAGGCGTCCCGCCATCGCAATTTTCCGGCGCAGTGGTAGGATGTGCGCAGATCGAAGTAGCCGGGGCTTCATTGGGGGAATGAGATGACCGCAATTCGCTCCTTCTGCATGGCGGCGATGATTTCAGCCGCGGGTCTGGCGTTTGTAGCTTCGCCGGCGCTGCCTCAAGGACAGCCAGTTACCCCACCGCATGCGGCGCACCCTAAGGCCACGCCGGAAAGCATCGCGGCGGGCAAAGACATCTTTGCGGGCACCTGCGCGGTTTGCCACGGCATCGACGGGAGTGGCGGAAACGGTCCGAATATCCGCGGCGCGGGCGCGGCGATGGGGCCGGAAGGGGTGTACGGGAGGATCCGCGGCGGAATCATTGGCACGGGCATGCCGGCATTCACTTCGCTGGACGACGCGACGGTCTGGAAACTTGTGGACTACGCGATGACGCTCGGCCACGAGGACGCAGGCGTGGCGACCGGCGATTCGAAAAAAGGCCAAGAAATCTACGATGCCAGCAAATGCGGGACCTGCCATGCGGTCGGCTCGGAGGGTCGCAACCTGGGGCCGGACCTGAGCCATATCGGAGTGCAGCGCTCGATCGTCACGCTGACGAAAACGCTGGAGGATCCGGGCAACAATCTGCCGCTCGACGCGGGATTGCAGGAACGGGCCACGTTCACGGCCTACGTGGTGTATCGCACAGTGACGAAGGATGGAAAAGTCATTGAAGGCACGCGGGTGAATGAGGACTCGTTCACGATTCAGCTGCGCGATGCAAAGGGTAATCTGCAGTCCATTCAGAAATTCGAGATGAAGAGCATCGAGCCGGAGCCCGGCAAGAGCTTCATGCCGAGCTACAAGGACAAGCTCACGGCGGCGCAGATCAACGATCTGGTGGCGTACCTATCGAGTCTGGGAGAGGCACAATGAACGCGGCGAAATATTTTCTCTGTGGTGCGGCGGTGGCCGCGCTGGTAGTAGGCAGCCGCATCGAATCGGCGGCGCAGAATGTGCCATACGAGCGGATCCTGAACTCGGCAAGCCACCCCGAGGACTGGATCACGTACGGCGGCAACTATGCGGCGCAGCGATTCTCCGAGCTGAAGCAGATCAACAAGACGAACGTAAACCAGTTGAAGCTGCGCTGGGTCTATCAGCTTCGAAAGACGGGGATTTTCGAATCCTCACCGATTGTGGTGGACGGAATGATGTACGTGACCGAGCCGCCGACGACGGTGACGGCGCTGGATGTGCGCACGGGGCGTCCTGTGTGGCGATGGACCGCCGATCTGCCGAAGGATTTGCTGACGATTGGACTTTTCCCGACGAATCGCGGCGTGGCAATTCTGGGCGACACGGTGTACGTCGCGACGATTGACGCGCACCTGGTGGCGCTGGATGCGAAGACGGGTAACATGCGCTGGAGGGTGGAGATCGGCGACAACAAGCAGGCCGTGGCGATCACGCAGGCTCCCATGGCGATCAATGGGAAGATCGTCGTCGGAATGGGCGGAGGCGAGGGCGGATTGCGCGGCTTCATCGATGCGTACGACGCGAAAGACGGCAAGCGGCTCTGGCGGCTGTACACGATTCCGACGACGGGCGAACCGGGCGTCGAGACATGGGGAGGCGACTCGTACAAATACGGCGGCGCGACCACGTGGAATACGGGCGCGTACGATCCCGAGCTGAACACTCTCTATTGGGGCACGGGAAATCCGGCGCCGGATTGGAACGGCGACGCGCGCAAGGGAGACAACCTTTACTCGTGTTCCCTGCTGGCGATCGACGCGGACACGGGAAAGATGAAATGGTATTTCCAGTTTTCACCGCACGAGACGCACGACTGGGATGCGTCGGAGCCGCCGATCCTGTTTGACGCGACGATCAACGGGAAGAAACGGAAGATCGTGGCGCAGGCGAATCGAAACGCGTTTTACTACGTGCTCGACCGCGAGACGGGCGAGTTCATTGCCGGCAAGGCCTACGCGAAGCAGACCTGGGCGAAAGGTCTCGATGCAAAGGGCCGGCCGATCCAAATGCCGAATATCGATCCGACGACGCAGGGAAACCTGATTTATCCGAGCATCACGGGAAGCGTGAACTGGACGAGTTCGTCCTACAGCCCGCTGACGGGACTTTTCTACGTCGATACGAGGGAGCAGGGCGCTTACTACTACAAGGGACGCCCGACGATCCAGCCGCACAATCCGAATGACACCGGTGGAGGCGGCGGGCAGAAGCTGGTGAATGGAGATGCGGCCTACACCGCGGTGCGCGCACTGGAAGCGACGACGGGCGATCGGAAATGGGAATTCAGGATGGTCGGCGATTCCTGGACGGGAACGCTGGCGACGGCCGGCGGACTGGTCTTCTGCGCGGACAGCCAGGGAAATTTCTTCGCGCTCGACGACGCGACCGGAAAGCCGCTATGGAATATTCAGCTAGGGAATTCCGTGCGCGCCAATCCGATCACGTACGCAGTGGACGGCAAACAGTACGTGGTGGGAGAGGCCGGCAACGCGGTATCGGTGTTCAGCCTGCCGTAGCGCGAGATATGCGGGCCGCCAGGCCCGATGCCCGATCCGTTAGTGAGCGGGTTTCTTGCGCGAGAGCTTGAGGACCAGCTCGACGTCGCGGCGGGAATCAAAACTCGACACGGTGCGAGTCGGGGACATCATGTCCTTGTGCTCGGCGTGCACTTCGTAATCCACGTTGGGATCGAGGCCGCTGAAACGGTAGTTGCCGGCTTCGTCCGCTATGTACGTCTTGACGTCCTGCGTCTTCACGTTGAGCAGATAAACCACGCCCGAAGGAGTTGGCGTTTCTTCCTTGTCTAATACTGTTCCGCGGATGGTGCGGAGCTGCGCGTCGTTCTTCTTTTCCTGTGCGGCGGCAGGAAGGGCGAAAGCAATGCCCAGCACCATGACGAACGCGAATTGAAAGATCGCTCGCATCTTCAGAGTTCCCTTCTGACCCGCGGGAGCTAAACCGTGGCGGCCGCGACGCCAGCCAGGTTTCCCACCCGCACCGAGATCCATTAAGTAAGATGAAGCCGCGGCGAGCAAAAGATGCCCGGTGACGGCGGGCGAGGAATCACTCGGCTTCTTCGTCCTCGTCCTCGACGCCCGGCTCGTCGTCGGCATCTTCCTTCTTCACAACGGCGTCTTCTTCCTCATCGTCCTCATCATCGTCGTCATCGTCTTCCTCGGAGATGACGATGAGGTGCACGGGATGAATCTGCGTCACTTCGAGCTCTGCGTCGCATTCGGCGCAGCTCACAATTTCACCTTCTTCGACTTCTTCTTCGTCCAAGTCGATGTCAGCGTCGCATTCCGGGCACTTGGTCACGGGAATATCTCCTCCTGGGGCTAAACTGCCACCGGACGTCGTATTATATAACGTCCGTGTCAAGCTTTTCGCTGGAGGTTCCTTTACAGGTGTCCGACGACCGAGAATATCCGGAGCGCCCCATGGTGGGAGTGGGAGGGGTGGTGATTTCGAACGGCCGCGCGCTGTTGATTCGCCGCGGCGGGCCGCCGCTCGAGGGCCAATGGTCCATTCCGGGCGGGATGCTGGAGGTAGGCGAGACGCTGCTCGAGGGGGTGCGGCGCGAGCTGCTAGAAGAAACCGGAATCGAGGTACGCGTAGGCGAACTGATCGAGGTATTCGAGCGGATCAATCTCGACGGCGGCGGAAAGACGAAATATCACTTCGTGGTGCTCGATTATTTGTGCGAGGCGGTTCGCGGAGAAACCCGAGCCGGGAGCGATGTCACCGACGCGGCCTGGGCCACGCCTTCGGAACTCGCAAAATATTCGCTGACCGAGACGGCGACGCGGGTGATTTTGAAGGCTTTTGAGATGGCGGGGCGGCCGCCCGGTCAGAACGACTAAAACGGACGGCGGTGCGGTCAGCGGACGAACGGGTAGATTTCGTCAGCGATCCAATAGTTGGCGATCAGCAGCGCCAGAAGCGTTCCAATCAGCAGAAGTCCCCATCGCCGGCGTCGCCAAAGGGATCTGACCGGCGAGTATTGCATCGGGATGTCGGCCAAATATGCGGCGCAGTAACAGAGATTGGCGAGTGCGGCGAGTACGAAGACCACGGGCAGCACATGCAGGTTAAGCGCCGGACGAAAATGCGGCCACGTCAATACAATCCACGCTAGGACGGCAGCGGTCAAGACGAGGTTAAAGGCGATTCGACGAGTCTCCCAGTAGCGAATCGCATCGCCCAGAATCTGTTGCGAAGCGATGGACGGCTGCTGCTGATTGAAATGGATGCTCACTATAGATCTCCCATCTTTCTCGTTCGCCAGAACTAGCTGGCGGCAGCAGCGTCGGGCAGGCGGCCAAAGCGGCGCTCGCGTCCGAGAAAATCCTCGACGGCCGCGGCGAGATTCTCCGCTTCAAATTCCGGCCACATCCGCGGCGTGAAGAGCAGTTCCGCGTAGGCGCATTCCCAGAGCATGAAGTCGCTCAAGCGGTGCTCGCCGCCGGTGCGAATCAGGAGATCGACGTCCGGCGCGGGGGCGCCGCCGTGCGTTACCTGGCCAAGCCGCCGCGCGAATTCCCTGTCGGAGACTTCGAGGCTCGACATCATCCAGCAGGAAGCGCGAAGAATTGCATCGCGCGAGGAGTAGTCGAGCGCGATGCGCAATTCGAGGGCGCGGCCTGCGGACGTGGCGCGCTCGGCCGATTCGATGGCCTCCACGAGCGTGGCCGGAATGCGATCGCGCCGGCCGATTACGCGCAGGCGCACACCCTTCGCGGCGCACTCGGCGCTTTCGGCGCGGAGATAGTCTTCGAGCAGGGCGAGCAGCGCGGAAACCTCGCCCGGCGGGCGATCCCAGTTGTTGGCGGAAAATGCATACAGCGTAAGCGTGCCGATGCCGAGTGAGGGAGCGGCGCGAACGATGCGGCGGACTGCGGCTACACCGGCGCGGTGACCTTCGGAGCGCGCCAAGCCGCGTGCCGCGGCCCAGCGGCCGTTGCCATCAAGCAGAATGGCGACGTGAAGCTTCGGAGCGGGAATGATTCTGGATGCGCTGTTGCCCATACGGTGTTGAAAATCGCCTTTCTATCCCTCGCGCGTCGCGCGAATCAGGGCTTCCATGTGGTCCAGATACTTTTCCAGCGCGCGGCGGCCCGCAGTGGTGAGCCGGTATTCCGTCTTGGGCATGCGCCCGGCAAACGATTTCGTGCAGCCGACATAGCCCGCGTCTTCCAGCTTGCGGGCGTGGACGCTCAGGTTGCCGTCGGTCACGCGGAGCAGCTGCTTGAGCTCGTTGAAGGCGAGCGACGCGTTTACGGCGAGCGCGCTGACGATGGCGAGCCGCGTGCGCTCGTGGATCAGGCGGTCGAGATTCGACGCCGAAGCCGCGGATGGACGCGCAGCCGGCGGGCCCTGTTTACTTTTTTCTTCCCGCGCGGAGCGGAAGGCTGTGCCTGACTTAGCCGCCATATTTCCTCGCAATCACTGCCCCAAAAATTAGGTGCAGTCCGCCGAATCCGCCGGCGAGGAGCAAGTTGCCCCAACTCGATGGGCAGAAGAGAGCCACCGTGCCCAGCACGATGAAGCAAAGTCCCATCAGCGGCACAACGCGAATTGAAAATGCGCCTCCGGTGATCACGGCGGTGCCGTACAGCAGGAGCCACACGCCGGCGACTTCTTCGATGAATCCGATGCGAGCGAACAGCATGGTGAGAAGCACGCCGACGAAAAGTGGCGGCGCGAAGCTGTACACGAATCGCCGGCCCGGCCCGGTGAGCAGCGCCGTACCGGCTTCGCGGGCCTTCGAATAGGTGGTCCACAGCGCGATCACGACGGCCACCGTCGCTTCGCCGATCCAGGTGAGCAGCCACGCCCAGGGCGAGGCTTGCCGGGAAGCGATCACCGCCGCGCCCAACGCGGTGATTCCCATGGCCACGCCGCCCCATCCGGGCACGGCGGTAAAAGAGCCGGCGCGCTCCATGGTCTCGCGGATGAAGCGAATGTTGTCGCGGGCGTGGTCATCGAGCGCGACGGGGTTCTCGGGGTGAACGGGTCGAGGCCGCAAAGGAGACATGCGGTTATGATACCAATGTCTCGACTACTGTCAAGTACTTTGAATTGCAAAGTCACAACCCACTGACAGTCCGCTCCGCAATGGCGTTGCTGAAGCAAACGGATTCGCTTGTGAAGGATTGGCGCACGGACTATCCTTAGGCCGCAGAAAATCCACCGGAGGCGAATCGATGAAACGAACCTGTCTGGCAATTCTGGCGCTGGCTTTGGCCTCACTCGCGGCGCCCGCAACACGCGCGCAACAGGCGCCCGCGGCGGTGCCGCAGGCCGCCGCGCCGGAAACGAACCCGATTTCCAACGGCTTCAGAAAACTCATGGCGGAAGAATCGCAGAACACGGTGGCGGCCGTGGAAGAGATGCCGGCGGACAAGTTCAGCTTCCGGCCCACTCCGCAGCAAAATACATTCGGGCACCTGGTAGTCCACATGATTCGCGCGAACTACGGACTTTGCGGGCTGATCACTGGCGCCAAACCACCGGCAGCGCCCGCGCTGAAAGACGACGATCCCAAGGACACGCTGGTGCCGGTGCTGAAGGCGTCGTTTCAATTCTGCACGGAATCGCTGGCGCAGACGGACGATTCGCATTTCGGCGAGCAGGCGCCCTTCATCGGCGGGAAATTGGTGTCGCGCGGCTTCATGGTCGTGACGATGTCGGAAGACCTCGGAGACCACTACAGCACGGCGGCGATGTACCTGCGTTTGAACGGATTGCTGCCGCCAACGGCGCAGCCGAAGAAACAGTAGGCGCTGAAGCAGCCGCAACGTGGAATCGGGCGGTGTGCCATGCCACGCGCGCTTCAGGAATCCTTGCGCGGATAGCGGCCGAGCAGCCAGTTCCAGCGGATGTAAACGAGATCGCCGAACATCAGCAGGCTATCGCGAAGCACGCGGACTTTTGTGCCCGGATCGTGCGCCCAGCGAACCGGCACTTCGGCGGTCCGCAGGCCGTGGCGGCGCGCGAGAAACAGAATTTCCGGGTCGAAACCGAATCCCTCGATTCGCTGCTGCTCGAAAATGACGCGGCAGGGCTCCCGCACGAATGCCTTGAACCCGCACTGGGTATCGTGGATGGCGAGACCAGTGAAAAGCCGCACAAAACCGTTGAAGATGATCCCGGCGACCTCGCGAAAGCGGGCTTGGCGCGCGAAGATGAGAGAGCGATCGAGCGCGCGCGATCCGATGGCAACATCGTTCCCAGCGCGGATCGCGCTGAGGAGCTTTTCGGACTCCTCGATCGGCGACGAGAGATCGGCATCGGTGAAGAGGGCGATTCGCCCGCTCGCTTCGAGCATTCCGTGGCGAACGCTGTAGCCCTTTCCGCGATTCTCCCCGTTCGAGACGAGCCGAAGAAAAGGCATTTCGCGCGTCCAATCCCGCGCAATTCGCGCCGTCTGGTCGGTTGAGCCGTCGTCCACGACAATGATTTCAAGACCGGCGACACCGGCGGGCCGGCTCGCAAAATATTCGCGGATGCGCGCGAGGGCGCGGCCGAGCCGCTGTTCTTCGTTGTAGGCGGGAACGATGATGGAGAGTTCCGGGGGAGTCTGGTTCATCGGCCGCTTATCCGCGAGATGGTCTCGGCATGGCCCTGAAGCGAAAGCGCCTCCGCGCCGGCCGCGACGACATAGGGCTGCGAGATTGTCTGCCCTTTCCCGATCGGCAGCGCCTCGTCGGCATAGGCATCGGAAACAAGCTCCGGTGGAACGAAGAGGTGGCGCAGGACGGATTCCATCGCCGCGAGAACCCGGGCCGAGCGGACGCCGCGTTCGCAAATCTGGCGAGCAACCATATCGCGCCGAGCCAACTCAAAGTTCGCGCCGTCGCCGGGGATGCGATTGCCGTTGCCGTTCATCCGTGCCGAAATTATCACAATGGAGTCCGGCGCTGCCACCGAAACGCTGTGACCCGCAAATTGCCAATGCCGCGGGCCTTCGCTACGATGGTTGGGACCGCGGATCGCGGCAAGAGCAGAGCCCGGACTGAAGAATGAGGAGACCTCGATGAAAGTTAGAACTGCCCTGATGGCCACAGCACTCTTTGTCGCCAGCCCGTTGCTGGCGCAGACGCCGTCCACCGGGGCGCCCCCGAAACCTACGGCGCATCAGCCCGGCGTGCCGGCGCAGCCCGCGCACGCTCCCGGCCAGCCGGCGAAGGCCCCGCCCTCAACAGCTGCAGCCTCCGCCGATAAACCGGACCCTGCAAAAGAGACTGCCATTCGGCATCTGATGGACATTACCGACACGGCCAAGATGGGAGACAACATCAGTCTGTACGTCACGAATCAGGTGCGCCAGGTCCTGAGCCAGGCCCTCCCGCCCGACCGATTGGCGAAACTGATGGAGGGATTCAGCCAAAAGCTGGCGGCGACGGCCCCGACGAGCGCAATTACAGATGCCGCGGTTCCGATCTATGCGAAGTCCTTTTCCATGGACGATATCCAGGCGCTGATTCAATTCTACGAGTCGCCGCTCGGAAAGCGCGTGGTCAAGACCCTCCCGCAAGTGGCGCAGGAATCGGAGCAGCTCGGAGTGCAGATGCAGCAGAAGGGAGCAATGAACGTGCTGCAGGATATGTCCGCTGATTACCCGGAGCTCAAGCAGATGCTCCGGCCGCAGGGCGCCGCTCCCGACGAATCCCCTGCCCCTGAAAAGGCGCCAGCGCCCGAGGCTCCGCCCACGCCAAAGCCGGCTCCCGCACCACCTTCGAACTAGGAAAGTACCGGATACGAGCGGCTGAAATTTCCCCGCACATCGCCTCACGCGGTCCGCGAGACAAGAACCGCGAGACGCTCTGCAAAATGTAGGCCGAAAAGAACCGTTCCAGATACAATCCTGTGCCGATGGTCCCGGTCACACTGTTCGCCCAATTCACTGCAAGCTCGCCGATGGACTGGTCCCCGCTCTGGATATCGCTTGAAACCAGTGTGGTCGCGACGCTGGTCACGCTGGTGGCGGGCCTTGCCGCGGCGGCATGGCGCCAGCGGCGCACGGGCCCCGCGATGGCGCTGGTGGATGGCGTTTGCCTGCTGCCGCTGGTGCTACCACCGACCGTGGTGGGATTTTTTCTGCTGCTCTTGTTCGGGCGCAACGGTCCGCTGGGAAAGCTGCTGCTGAAGCTGGGCGCAACGGTCGTCTTTTCATGGCCGGCCACGGTGATTGCGGCGTCCGTGGTGGCGTTTCCGCTGATGTATCTGACGGCGCGCGCGGCTCTCGAACAAGTTGACTCGCGTTTTCTGGAAGCCGCGCGCACGCTGGGCGCTTCGGAATGGCGTGTGTTTCGCTCCGTCGCGCTGCCGCTGGCTTGGCCGGGCGTGCTGGCGGGAACGATCCTTTCGTTTGCGCGCGCGCTGGGCGAATTCGGCGCCACGCTGATGCTTGCCGGAAACATTCCGGGCAAAACGGCGACGATTCCGATTGCCATCTACTTCGCCGTGGAAGCAGACGACGTGCAGCGCGCCGTGGGGTGGTGCCTGGCCGACGTGGCGATATCGCTCGCGCTGCTGGGCGGGCTCTACTACTGGACGCACGCGCAGGGGCGCGCGCGCTGGGTGCGACGCTGACATGGCGCTTGAAATACAAATCGAGAAGAAGCTGCCGGAATTCACGCTCGACGTGTCGTTCACAGCGGGAAACGCGCCGCTGAGCATTCTCGGCCCGTCGGGCGCGGGAAAAACGATGCTGCTGCGATGCATCGCGGGGCTCGAACGCGCTCATCGGGGCCGCATAGCACTCGACAACCGGGTGCTGCTCGATACGGACAGACGCATACAAGTGCGCGCGCGCGATCGCCGCGTGGGAATGTTGTTTCAGCATTACGCGCTCTTCCCGCATCGCACGGTCGCCGAGAACATCGCATTCGGCTTGAAGAATTTGCCGCGCGAGGAACAAGCTCGGCGCGTGACGGCTCTGCTCGAGCGCACTCACATCGGCGGCCTCGAGCAGCGGTATCCTCGCGAGCTTTCGGGCGGCGAGCAGCAGCGCGCGGCGCTGGCGCGGGCGCTGGCAATCGAACCCGACGCTCTGCTTCTTGACGAGCCGCTTTCGGCGCTCGACACGCACTTGCGAAGCCAGATGGAAGCGCAGCTTCAGGAGACCTTCGCAGCCTACCGCCGGCCCGCGCTGCTGGTGACGCACAATATCGAAGAGGCGTACCGGCTCGGCGAACAGATGCTGGTGCTTTCGCGCGGGCGCGTCGCGGCGTTTGGGGCCAAGGAGGAGATCTTTCGCCACCCGCCAACCCTGGAGGTGGCGCGACTGACGGGCTGCAAGAATTTTTCGCGCGCACGGGCGCTATCGGAGAATACGATCGAGGCGCTCGACTGGGGCTGCAGACTGCGCGTGACGCAGGCGCCGGCTGGACCGGTCGCGCACGTGGGGATTCGCGCGCATCACATCGATTTCGTGGAAGCAGGTAGAAGCGGCGCCCCGGACGGAAACGTCTTCCCGTGCTGGCTGGTGCGCTCCTCGGAAACGCCATTTCGAATCACGCTGAATCTGCGTCTCCACCAGCCACCCGGCGAGCCCGGAGAAATACCCGCAGCCGAGCTTCAGGCCGAAGTGTTTAAGGAGAAGTGGCAGCTTTTCCGCGAGCGACCGTTCCCCTGGCATGTTCGGCTCGCGCCGGAATCGTTGTTTCTTCTGGCGGAATAGAGATCTTCGAGGGCGCCAATCCCATTGGCTGGCAGTAAAATGTTCGCGGCTAATAAGCTTCCCTGCGGTGGCGGAACGAATGGAGCACGACGTCTGTTCCGAAGATATCGTACCGAAGGCGGTACTCCCGCCAGCGAATGCGCCACTGGCCTTCCCCCGATTTGACGCCGGCAAGTTTCTTGATTTTGTGTCGCCCGCTGCGGTTTACCGGGTCACTTGCAAGTATCGCCAAGAGTTCGTCGAGCGCTTTCACGAGCGCTGCGTTTCCCTTGGACGACCTCCGGAACTCCCGCTCAAACGCCGGAGTCGCGAGAACTCGAAAATGACCAGCCATTTGAGCGATTCACTTTTTGGATTTAGCGGCCGTACGGCGGAGTCCAGCGAGGAATGAGTTTGCGCTACGCGCCTTTCCGTTTCGATATTCCTGATGACTCTTGCGAATCTGCTTCTTGAGCCCGGCATCCTGCAGGTCGAGGTAATCCTCAAATTCGTCGACGTTCATGATGCCAGCCACCGGAATCCCATCCTTCTCGAGGATGAAGTATTCGCGATTGATGTGCGCCCTCCGGACCACTTGTCCAAGATTGATGCGCGCTCGGGTGATCGGTATGCGATGCACGACGCTTTTCATGGCCGTGAAATCCCCTTTTGAAACCTACAGGCACTTTAATCAATGTTAATCAACAGGAAGTATGGGCCCCAGATCGGCGGACGTCAAGCAGCCGACGCGAGCACGAGGGGGGTTACTTAAAATGTTTGACGAATTTGACGTCGAGGCCGTAGGTGCCGTTGATGTCGCGCAGGAAGACGACGGAGAGGCCACGCTTCACGGTGTATTCCACCTGGATCAGCTGATACTGGTTCGATGTGGCGGCGTTGGTGGAATAGGTGATCGCCAGATCGTGCGTGACTTGCTCCTGGATGGTAACGCGCGCGGCGGCGTTCGATTCCGTGGCCGTGCCCGCGACGAACGGATCCACGCGGAAGGAACTGATGCCAAACAAATGCTCGATCCGGCCCCCGATTCCGCTGGAAATCGCTTCGGAAAGCAGCGCCGTGGCGCCGTAGTTTTGGGCGGCGCCCGGGCCGGAGCGCAGCGCGCCTCCCTGCCCCGGACTGCCCAGCGCAAGTAGCGCGACGATATCCGAATCCGGCAGCGGAGGATCGGACCGATAGTTCAGCGCGAGATGGCTGGCGGGCCCGGAAAAATCAATCGTCACCTGATACTGGTTGATCGTCGAGGTCGCTTCGACATTGAGCACCGGGTCCAGCCGGAATGGATTTGAGAAATTGATATCGCCGCGCGTGAGTTCAAAATTATTCCCTCGGAACGGCATCTCTCCACCGAGCAGATGGATGTGACCGAGCAAGACGGGATGGTCCCACGTGCCGCGCAGCCGCACGTCGCCATCCACCTCCACGTGCGCTCCAGCCCATTCGATGCGAGCTCCCGGATTCGTCTGGCCTTGCACGTCAAATGACAGGTTTTGCAGGAACGGCGAACTGGACCCGGGGCTGGGCGAAGTGTCGGAAGCCGACGCGAAAAATGACGCGACGTCAACACCCTCGGCGAACAGCAGGCGCTCGACTTGCACGTGCCCGCTGACCAGCGCGGCATCGCTCGTTCCGGAAAGCTGGAGCGTGCCGCCGGCGAGCCAACTCATTCCCACCGGATACCGGATGCGCACAGTGGATGTTGCAGCCGTGACGTCGTAGCGCATCGGTCCTTCTCCATACGTGACGCTGCCATTCAGGGTCAAATGCCCTCCGCCGGAGTCCGCGGTCACCTTGTCGAAGAGCAAACGGCTCCGGTCGAACACGAAATCGCCATTCACGTTGCTGAGCCCAACTGGAAAATCCGCATACTCGGCCGAGACGCCGCGCACATTTGCGCGCCCCGTCACGCGCGGCCGGTCGATCGTGCCTTCGATCGACACATTGGCATCCGCGCGCCCACGCGCCTCGAGATCCGGCAGAACGCTCTTCAGCAGCCGCAGGTTCACGCCGCCGGAAAGCGAGAAATTGATCTGGCGATCCCGGTCGAATCGCGCCGATCCGCCAAGCTGCAAGTCCGTATCGGGCCCATGGAGACGAGCCTGCTCGATGCGAATTTCGTTGCGGCGGTAACTCAGGCGGATGTTCTGGTCGTTCGTCAATTGCACGAATTCATAGTTGAAGGAAATTCGGGCGATGTCCGCATCGACTTCGATGGAATCGGGTTGCCGCAGCGCGCCGGAAATCGTGAACACACCATCGGCCGTACCGTGGCCCGTGAGCGCCTTCAGGTGCAGCCCGGCGACGATCAAAGGATCGAGATCGAACTGCATAACGGAAAGTTTCCCGGAGATGCGTTCGTCACCGCCGAGTCCGATGGTCAATTCACCCTGCAGCTTGTCGTGCTGCGGTTGGGAGGTAATCGTCACACGCGCGTTCTGGCCATCCGACGTGAGCTGACCGTTAAAGTCACCTTCAGATTCCGCACCCAGATTCAGATTCGTTACGCTTAGATCGCCCTGTGCGAGCGGCGCGCGTAAAGGACCGCTGCCTCGCAAATGGAAGGCGAATTGACCTGCGACTGGCAGGGATGGAGTTTGCAGCCCCTTAATTTTTTCGAGGGCGATTCCCGTGCCGGTGATATTGAATTCCGTTTGCTGCTCCTGCGGCCGATACAGGAAGTCGCCGGCCACGAGTCCCATGCCGCCACGCAATTCCGCGTGGGACAATCGCACCTCGTCGCGCTGCCAATGCAATTGACCGGTTAAACGGTCGAAATGCCAGCCTTTGGCTTCGATATCTTCCACGACGAGATTCGCGTCCAACACGGGAGAGGCGCGCGTGCCGCTGCCGTGAACGTCCCCGCCAATGCGGCCCGTAACAGGATAGTTCGTCTCGGAAATGGATTGCACGTCATCGCCCGAGGCGTTCTCGATCCGCGCATCCAGGGTCCAGGGGCTGGCATCCAGAAAATTCCAGTCGCCATCGAATTTGATCCGCAGATCGAGAATCGCCGAAGTCTTGCCGCGCGTCATCGTGGTTTTTGTCAGATAAAATCCATCGGGCGAGTAATCAATGTCCCCATCCAGCGCATCCCAGGCCAGCCGATCGTAGCTCGGGCCGGTGGCGTGCAAGTGGCCAACGAACGATGGCCCGACGAGCGGTCCGATAATGCGGCCGCGCCAGGCAATTTTGCCCGCGATGCGATGCATCTCTTCGTCGGGGCCGCGAATCGCGCCGATGAAATCGTTCCATTCGAGCAGATCATCCGCCCGGAAATTCACTTCAAGGCCGGAATCTGCGGCGCCAAGCGGTCCATCGAAATCGATCTGCATTTTCGGAGTGGTGATCTGGCTCTGCGCCAGAGAGACGATCTCGGTGTCCGTTCCGTAATCGAATTCGACTCGCGCGCTCGCCGGAATCATCCCCGCCGCGAGAGTCGCAGGCGGCGACCATCGCATTTCTCCAACGGTGCGAAAGTGTTTGAAGTTCGCGTTCCAGGTGTTTACGGAGTCCACGTCGATGGCGCCATCCCAGTGCAGCGAGCGCACCGGAAAATCCTGGTTTTCGAGGGCCGCGAATACCTGCGCCAGGCTGATGCCGCGCGTTCGTGTTTCGGTGTGGAAGGCCAGACCCTTGAAATCCATTTCGAGATGTCCATCGACGGTGCCGCCCAGCGCACGTACCTTCAGATTCGGGACGACAAGCCGCCGTTTCGCGACTTCGTAATCACCCGAGGTCTCCATGCCGCCCTCGTGGAACCATTTGTAGGGCATGCGAACGTCGCGGCTTGAATAGTAGCCACTCGCCGTCCAGTCGCCTCCGGCGCCAGAGCCTGTGGCGCCGACGTAGTGCGCCTGGCCGGAAAAATCCGCGTCGCCATCTGGCGTGGTGGGCTCGCGAGTGATCTTGCGCACGTCCGCTAGCGATAACCGGCCGCGATATTTCAGATTCCAATCGGAGCGCGCAAAACTCGGGAGCTCGGCCTGGAGATGCAGCTCCGAATGCAGCGCCTTGAGAACAAGCTCGTCGACTTCGAAGGAATCGCGATGCAGCGCAAACTTGGCCGAAATATCGAATGGGAATGGCACGTCCTTCCCGGATGCAAGCCTCACTTGTTGCGAGCTTAGATTGCCGACGTAGGAATCGGCGCCCCCGGCCGGCGCATCGTAGTGCAGCGCGAAACTAAAATTCCGCCCTTGAATATCGAGGCTCGCGCGCTGGTCGTTGTACTGCGCGCTGCCGTCTTCCAGCGCGAACCGGCCGATGCGCAATTGAAAGAGCGTCGCCCGCCAGGGACGGTTGCTCGCGTGAGTTTTCGGAGTGGGCAGGTTATTGCGGCCGTTCCGGTCGATTCTTACCGCCGTCCGTGGCCGCTGCACTATCAATTCGTCGAGCGCGATTTGCCGCCCGAAAAACGAGAGGATGCGGATCGCGGCGTCGATGCGATCGGCATGGAATAGCGGAGGCTGGTCCGCGAGTCTCCAGGCCGTGGAGCGTGAGGTTGTCGATCTCGGCTCGCAGGCCCCAAAGTCGAAAATGAAAGCTGCCGATTTCGACGCGTGCTCCGGTGCCCTGTTCAATCTGCTGGATCAGCGCGTTGCGAATCCAGTGTTCCGCCAGCCCTGATTCGAAAATAACGACCACAATGAGGGCGAGGGCCACCACTGAGATCATGGCGCGCCGTGTCCACCGCTTGAGTCGCCCGCTCACGGCTGCGCTCCGATCGAGACGATGTCAATCTTCAAGCGGGTGCGTGTGTCGTCGAGCCATTGCGTGGCGCGGTCGCTGATCGCTCGCTGGATCAGCACTTCCCGGATTGTATCTTCGACGTCTGCCAGCGGCGGGATGGATTGATTGCGCGCCTTTAACTGCGGCGAGAATTCGTCCTGGTAGTACGCATTCACCTGCTTCGCGTCAATTTGCGCGGCGGGCCGAAACCGGTAGTCAAGGAAACGAGAAAGATGGAGCTGCTGCGCCAGCATTCGCCGGACGGCTGCCTCCGTGAGACCGGCCACCGCGCAGCGCTTCGTAAATTCTTTCGGTGATGAGAATTGGGCCTCAAGCTGCGCGTAGGCGCGGTCCACGTCGGCAGCCGACGGGGGCGGATATTTTGCGGCTTCGATTTCGCCGCGCACGATCCATTGGTCCGCCAGCTCGCGAATCCGATCCGTTCGCGGCTTCGCGCTGCCATCCACGAGCTGTTGAAACGCGCCGAGTTCGCGCACTTCGCTTTCCAACAGTACGTCATCCTCAATGCGCGCGGCGACGCCGTCCACGCTTTGCGCTCCGCCTGCCTCCGCTGCGGACGACTGAGCCCACGCGCGCCCCGCCGCCACCGGGGCGGCGAGCCATCCGACACAAATGAGAATGAGAAGGGCTCGGCGCATCAAAAGATTGGTCCTATGTTGAAGAAAAATCCGAAATGCGGAAGACGGAGAGTTTCCAAGACGCCGACTGTCCCACCTTGCGGGACGACGGTTGCCTGATAGTAGGCCGGATTCAGCTGATAGCCGAAATCCACGCGCACGGGTCCGATCGGCGTAGGGTAGCGCAGACCGAAGCCGACCGTGTGCGAAAAATAGTTGAGATTCGTGATCGAAGGCGCTTTCCACGCAAACGAGATGCGGTTGACGTCGCTGTAGACGTTACCGCCGTCGTAAAAGAGCGTTCCACCCAGCCGGCTTCCCACGATGGGCAGCTTCATCGGAAACCGCATCTCTTGATTGAAGATTAGCAGCGCCAGGCCGCCGATTGGAAATCCCGTGCACGGATCGCGCGGACCCGCCTGGTTCAGTCCGAAGCCGCGTAGCGACGTGCCGCCGCCGGCGAAGAAACGCTCCGGCAACGGAATGACCGGAGGTGTTACCGCCGGTGGAGGGGCCGTGCATTGCGCTGGGTCGAACGGCGTATTGCCTTCCACGGTATTCCCGTAAGGCACTTCGACACCGAAACGCACGGAACGCGCGAACACGAACGCGCGGCCAAAAGAGTGGAACGACGAATTCTGGAAGTAGGCGCGAAAAAAGCTGGCGCTCGATCCGATGGATTCGATTGCGTCGCTTACGTCAATTGTATTGAATGTTCCGCGCGTGGCGTTACCTGGATCGTTGCGCCGATCCCGGGCGTATGTCACTCCAAATCCCGAAACGAGCGTCGGCTGGCTCAACAGGGGAATCTGTTCCTGGTTGATCGTGGAAACCAGATTGGACGCCTCCACCCGGCGATAAAAATAGCGATAAAGCAGCGAACTCGAAGGCGAGACTTTTTGGACAAGTTGCAAGCCACCCTCGAAACGGGTGGATGTGAACGTGTTGATGTCCTGGGTCTTATCCGCGAATCCCGTGAGCTGAAGGCTCAGGTGCTGGT
Organism: uncultured Acidobacteriota bacterium; assembly: GCA_963752925.1. GTDB lineage: Bacteria > Acidobacteriota > Terriglobia > Acidiferrales > UBA7541 > Palsa-295. The sequence continues at coordinate 27,487 of CAVVZY010000004.1, forward strand.
CGGCGAGGAAACTGTCCGCGGTGTAGCCGAGCGCGACGCGGTACTCGAGGGTGCTGACGCGCGCCTTGAGCGAAACAGTCTGCGCTCGGCCGAACATGTTGTTTCGGGCGATTTCGAAGATTCCGCGCGGGCTCGCGCCGATCGTGGTCCCGGCGGGATTTTTCGAACCACCGGCGATGCGCTGCACCTCGAATCCGAACCCGTAACCGATCGTATAGCGCTGCCCTTCCAGCGCCTCCACCACCACGGCTTTGTCCGGGTCGGTGCCGCCGGGATTTTGCGGCGCGATTTGGACGCGGTTGAAAACACCAAGGTTGTAGAGCTGCCGTTGGGTTTTTGCCACATCGCCTTCGCGCAGAGGGCCGCCGGGCTCGACTGCCACCTGGCGCCTGATAATCCCCGGGCGCGTGTACTGGTATCCGGTCAGCAAGACCTTGGCGACATCAATTCGCCTGCCTTCGGTGACGTGATAGGCCAGGCTCACCTCGTTGGGATTGTCGCCGGGAATGACTTCCTCGCGGAACCCCGCCTCGGGAAACCCCTCGTTGTAATACAGCGCGAGAATATTGTTGCGATCGCTTGAGACTCCCGATTCCGAATAGGGCTCGCCCTTGGTTGAGCCCGTGACGCCAAGCAGCTCGTCCGTGGCGATCGCGCGATTGCCGTCGATTTGCAAGCCGGTGATGCGAGTTTGCGCGCCTTCGACGACATGAAATGCAACGAACAGATTATTTTTCTTGTCGCGATAACGATCGTCCAGCGCGGAAGTGACCTGCGCGTCGCGAAAACCGTTGGAAAGATACACGCCGCGAATGGAATCGATGTCCGCGCGCAGCAACTGCTGGCTGAAGCGCCCGCTGGAAGCAAACGAGGCGGGCTGAAGAAGCAGCCGCCGAGAAAGCAGATCGCTACTGAAGTATTTGTTTCCGTCGAAGGAAACTCCCGCGAGGCGAAAACGATCGCCGCGCGAAATATCATAGTGAATCACACGCTCGACCGGCTTCTGGCCGGACTCAGAACTGAACTGAACGTCCGCATTGAAATAACCCTGGCTCTGCAGATAGTCACGGATGTTCCGGCGGCCCTCCTGCAGCAAGTCCTCGTCGACGGCGCCCTCCGCGAAGATGGGAAGCAGCTTGCGCTGTTTGCCCTTGCTCAAGCGCGCGCCCGAAACCTCGACACGCACCCGCGGTCCAGTCTCCGCGGAAAGCTTCAGAGGCACGCGATTGGATTGCGGGTCGTACGTTTGCGGGGTAATCAAGACGCTCGCGCCCAAATAGCCCTGATTGACCAAGAACTTTCGAAGTTTGTCCGAGCCTCGCGACAGCCTCGCGGCGGTCATCACATTTTTGGTCGAAATCTTCGAGTGGCGCAGCAACTCGCGGTCGGGGTAAGGCGTCTTGTTGTCAATCGCGATATCGCCGACACGGGCGCGCGGGCCCGGATCAATCGTCACGGTAACATCCATCTGCCGCGTGTCTTCATGCGGAGCGAGCGACCAGGTGATCTTGGCCTGATACAGTCCATCGTCGTGAAGGACCCCCGTGAGGCGTTCCACCGCCTCGCGGAGCGAGCTATCGCGAAACGGTTCGCCCAAATTGAGCCGCAGCGACGCGATCGCCGCGGGCTCGCTCGGAGGCTCCTTCAATCCTTGAATGCGAACGACGTTGTTGAAGAAATTTCGCCGTACGATGAAATCCACGCGCAAGCCACCGGCTACGCTCGCGGCGTTGACTCGAATATCCGAATAATCTCCGAGGCGGTAGAGAACGCGCAAGCTTTCGCGTTCCGCGGGAAAATCAAAGGGCTTTCCCGCCTCCAGAGGAAGCGGCGGTAACTTTTCCGTGACAGCCGTCCCCGATTCGTCCACGACGCGGACTTCCTTCACGAGTTGGCCCTCGGTGGCCGACTGCTGCGCGCGGATGGGAGCGAGCGAAAAAAAGAAGCAGAAAATTCCCCCAGCGACCCATGCGGCAGCGCGCGGGACCAGACCGGCGTGGGACCACGGTGATTTGCGCGGAATTCTCATTCGCCCCAAGACGTAAAAGGAAAGGTTAGCATGCCTGCGTGGCCCGGCCCGCCCGAAAAGGCGTTATCATGGATTTGAAGTCGAAGACATGCGCATGAATCGCGACCAGTACGAAAAATACTCGCGCCAGATTCTCTTCGCGGGGATCGGCGAAGCAGGCCAGGAAAAGCTCCTGCGAGCGAGTGCGGTGCTCGTCGGTTGCGGCGCCCTTGGCACGGTGGTCGCGAATCTGCTGGTTCGCGCCGGAGTGGGGCGTCTGCGCATTATTGACCGCGACTTCGTCGAGCCTTCGAACCTGCAGCGCCAGACGCTGTTTGATGAGGCGGATGCTCGCGACGCGCTGCCTAAAGCCATTGCCGCCGAGCGCCGGTTGCGCGCCATCAATTCCGGAGTCGAAATCGAAGGAATTGTCGCCGACGTCACGCCGAAGAATATCGCCGAGCTTCTTTCCGGCTGCGCGCTGATTCTCGACGGCACCGACAATTTTGAGACGCGGCTTCTGGTGAACGACGCTGCTATTTCGCTCGGCATGCCGTGGATCTACGCCGCGGCGGTCGGAAGTTATGGCGTCACGATGACAATTCGCCCGGGCCAGACGGCTTGCCTCGCTTGCCTGGTCGAAGGCGGAAACGAATCAGCGGCGATTGGCTCCGCATATGGAATTGAGGCCACGTGCGACACCGTCGGCGTGCTCGGCGGGGCTGCGGGCGCCATTGCTTCCATCGAGGCAACCGAAGCGATCAAGCTTCTTGCCGGCAAGCCGGAAGCGCTGCACGGCCGCCTGGTTTCCTGCGACGTGTGGACCGGGAAATTCCAATCCATTCGCGTCGCCCGGAATTCCGAGTGCCGCGCTTGCGCCCGCCGCGAATTCACCTTTCTCGATGGCGTCGCCCAGCCGCACATCACCATGTGCGGGCGCGATTCCGTACAGATCCACGAGCGCAGCAGACGACTCGATCTCGGCGATCTCGGCCGGCGCCTGGCCATCGCCGCGGCGGACGATGTCCGCAGCAACGATTTCCTGTTGCGGTGCCGAATCCCGCCCTACGAACTGACGGTCTTCGCCGATGGCCGCGCCATCGTCAAAGGAACGCAGGATCCTGCCGTGGCGCGTTCGCTGTATGCGCGTTACATCAGCGCGTAGTCAATCTGCGGAATTTGGTTGGGGAAGGATTAACCCGCGAAACGGCGGAGAGCGGACTGGCGCATCGCGGCGCGGTCCATGTTTTCGCGGCAGTTCATGAGTGTGAGCAAGGTGCTCAGAATGCGCGCCTTGAGTTCATCGCTCATCGGAAAGCCGCTCATCGCCACGTGGACGATCATTTCTCCGCGCCCAGCGATTGTCTCCATGAATTCGATCTGGCGCTCGTGGTTGGCTTTGCCGAGCGCCGTCTCGCGGCGCATCTCGGCGCATTCTTGTTCGATGAAAAGAGTGAAGTGGAGAATGCACATGTGCACGGCGGCGAGTCCCGCTGGCACCGTTGCTTTGCAACCTTTTGATGTGCACGAATCCGGCACGAACCCACCCCTGCAATCTCTTTTTTTGTAACATCATCCCCCGCAAGTTGCCAGTTCCCTGCGGAGACGTTGCCGCCTAGTGGATATCATCGGGCGTACTGCCCGGCTCCCTTACCGAGATCTCATGAAGATTACATAAGGATTACAACTGGCCACCGGCGGGTCCGCATCCAACGGCGTGTAGTGCAAATTCAACCGCCAGCAGATGGAACGGAGGACTACATGCGACACTTCAACCGAAAATCAGTCAGAAACTCGGCAATCCTATTCTTTTCATTACTACTTACACTCGGTCCAGCCGGCAGCGCGTTTGCGGCGTCCCGCGAAAAGTTTCAGGCGCCTGCACGGAATTCGGCCAACTTTGAAGCCTGGCTCACCAAGGAGGTCCGTCACGAACTGGTGATGCTTCCCTTCTACTCCGTGTTCGACAATCTCCAATACAAGGTGGATGGGGCCAAGGTGACGCTCGTTGGTCAGGTCGTCAGGCCGAACATAAAGAGCGATGCGGAAAGCGCCGTCAAGCACATCGAAGGCGTGGAAGCGGTGGACAACCAGATCGAGGTGCTGCCGACTTCACCGAACGACGATCGCATCCGCCGCGCCGAGTATCGCGCCATCTACTCGTTCGCGAGTCTCCAAATGTACGAAGTTCGAAGCGTGCCGCCGATCCACATCATCGTGAATCGCGGGCACGTGACTCTCGAAGGATCCGTGGCGACCGAGGCTGACAAGAACGCCGCTGGAATTCGGGCCAATACAGTTCCCGGCGCATTCTCGGTCACGAACAACCTCCGCGTTGATAATGAAAAGTAACGCGGACGATCCAGAATCACTGCGCGGGCTGCGCGATGTGTTCGCCGATATGAAATTCGGTCCAGGGTCCGGCGTTTATGTCGCGCAGTACCGGCGATTGCCATGAATACTCGGGGTGCTCGCCGAGAAATTTCGCCGCATCGAAATTGATCCCGCAGGGGTGGCCCATCCGCGCAATGAAGTCCATGGACTCCGCCATCTTGCTGTCCATGACCTTCCCTGAAACGGCGCCGTACGGATTGTAAGCAGTCGAGCCAGGCACGGTTTCCGACGTTGCATCGTAATGGCCGCAGAGGGTGCGGCGGTTCGCGCCTTCTTTTTTCGTGTAGGTGTCGAAGTGGTCCGCTAGGAAAATCTCAGCCAGCGCCGTATCAATCTTCCCCTTATTGCCGTTCAGCAGCTGATCCCAGCGAATCTTGCGGGCATTGGGCCCCAGGGAACGATCGTTCGGATCGTAGGTGGTTTCGTCCTTGATCACATCGGGATCGCTCGGGAAATTTGCTCCGGAGTAATAGCCGTCCTTCGTGCGCCAAACCTTCGTGTGTTTCAGGCCTAGCTCGAATCGGGCAATTTCGCCGGACTTGCGGTCGCCGAGCAGCCAGTCGTTGGCATAGCCGCCGTTGTTCCCGTCGAGCATGATCTTCACGAAGTCGTCAATCGATCCTGCGTATTGCATGGCCTTGCGGGCGCGCACGAACTCGGCCTTGCCGCTGGGGTCCCAGCCGTGAAAGTAACCCATGGTCGTCTCGCTAATCATCAATCCACCGGTATTGACGCCAAAATCGTCGTCGCTGGCAATCACGCCCGGAAATCCATCCATCAGCATGCGGTGGCCGGACTGCGGAATGATGTCAAACACGATCCTCCATCGCTCTCCGGCCATATAGCTCGTCCAGTTGCTGTGCGCCATCACAATCTGGTGATCCTTCGTCCAGCTCCCCGTGGCGACGAATGCGCTGCAATGTCCGGGAGTCTCCGGACGCGGCGTGTTCGCAGATCGCGTCCGCGCATCGAGCCACGGCACGTAGTAGTCGTCCAACTCCTGAAACGCATTGAGCGCCACGACATCGTCCAGATCGAGCTTGGTCTTGTTGGCCCGAAGGCCGTCCACGATTCCCTGTAGCTCGGCCTGATATTCAGGATCAATCTTGGGCCACAGCATTTCATGGGCGGCGCGCCGGAAGAATCCCCAGTCGCGGCCTGAATTGTGCGTCGCTTCCAGCCGGACAGCGGCGAAGGCGTCCCCAATCTCCGGCGCTAGGAGGTAACCGTGCTGATAGCCGATATCGTGCGGCGCGCCCTCCAGATGAACGTAAATCCAGCCGCCGCGATCGAAGCGGTACCCTTTGTCCTGCGTGGTCTCGTAGACGCTTTCCTGGGCTTGCGACGCGGGCAGGGTCTTCGGTGGTGCTGCGCCTGCCCAGCCGATCGGGCCGGTCCCGGCGAGCTGCGTGAGGAGCAGCAAAATTGCCAAAATTGCTCTCGAAAGTCGCAATTAAGCCTCTCCAGAAAATTGAGTCACGCGATCATCTTAGGCAGACGGTCGCCGGAGTGCAAGCAGTAGCTGGAGCGGACAATTGCAGAGAGGGAGCGCCCCGACGGGCGCAGCTTCGCCAAAATTATTGCGGCCCAAATCTGAAAGTGAAACGTTGAGGCCTGGAATCGGGCTACTATGACGTTGGTGGGTTGCGGGTTTGGGTTCCAGGCAAGCTACTACCAGCGAACGAGAAACCACAGGAATGAAATACGGCCCTCGGACCGCCCTCGGCGCCATGTTCCTCGGTTGTGTGCTCCTTTTCTGCGCCCGGGCTGGAGCCACCACCGGCGGAAGCATCTCCGGAACCGTGAAGGACCAGAGCGACTCCGTTGTACCCGGCGCCAGCCTTACGCTCGTAAATCTCGACATCACGACCAGCTACAAGGCCAAGACCGACGCGCAGGGATTCTATTCGTTTCCTACTCTGCCGGTCGGGCGCTATGAGCTGACGATCGAAGCATCGGGATTCAAGCCGCAGAAAAAAACTGGCCTGGTGGTTGACGCGGATGCCGCGGTGCGCGTGGACGTTTCTCTAGCCATGGGAGAACGAAGCGACACAGTTACCGTCTCGGCGGTCTCGGATCAGACCCAGGCGCAGGTCGAGACCGTGGCGACTCATCTGGGCGAGGTAGTCCAAGAGGCACAGATTACCGCGCTGCCCCTGAACGGGCGCAGCTACACCGATCTTCTCGCGATTCAGCCGGGCGTGAGTCCGGTAACGACGCTGACGCCCACGTCCGTGATCATGTCGGGCGTCACGGGAACAATTAATCCTTCCGGTGATTTGAATCCCGGAGATGTTTCGATCAATGGCCAGCGGGAGTCCGCCAACGGATTCATGGTCAATGGCACCGATGTGCAGGAGCACATGAACGGCGGGACGTCGGTGATCCCAAATCTGGATTCGATACAGGAATTCCGGCTTCTCACGACCAACTTCGATCCCGAGTACGGCAACTACAACGGCGGGATGGTCAACGTCGTCACCAAATCGGGCAGCGACTCCTTCCATGGAAATGTGTTTGAGTTCTTGCGCAATACGTCTCTCGACGCCAAGAACTACTTCTCCGACACGCGCGGCGTGTTCCGCCAGAATCAGTTCGGCGGCACGGTCGGAGGCCCGATCAAGAAACAGAAGCTTTTCTTTTTTGCCGACTATCAAGGAACTCGGACGGTGGAGAGCGTGACGTCGCCGCAAATTTCTGTCCCGTCGCTGGCGGATCGCGGCGGGGACCTTTCCGATGCCGAGATCTCGATGACGGGGAAAGTAAGCGGACCAGCTCTGGCTAGTTTGCTGACCACCAGGCTTGGTTACACGGTTTCCCAGGGCGAGCCGTATTTCACACCCGGGTGCACCAGCGCCACATGCGTTCTTCCCGGCGCGCAAATTCCGATGAGTAAGTGGTCGGCGCCCGCTATCAACCTCTTGCAATACATTCCAAAACCCAATCAGGCGGGCGATCTTTTTTCAACGTCTGCATTTGACGAGACGGTGCGCGACGACAAGGCCGCGGGCCGCGTGGACGCCAACACGCGATGGGGCCAGTTTTCCGGCTACTACTTCTTCGACGACTATCGACTGGATAATCCTTATCCGGGTGGCCAGGGCGGCGCGAGCGTTCCCGGATTCGATGCCCTCACGATCGGCCGAGCGCAGCTTTTCACGCTGGGCTACACAAGGATTCTGGGCGCGGGCACAGTGAATGAATTCCACGCCGGCTTGATTCGAAACTCCAACGACATTGGCGAACCGCACGGCGGATTGGGCGTCAGCCTGACTTCCCAGGGATTCGCGACCGGTGCAGGCACGACGGGCATTACCGTGCAGGCCCCGGCGCTCGAAGGCGTGGAAAACATCGTGTTTCCGTCGTTCATCATGGGCGTGCCGATCACGAACGTGAACCAATGGAACAACACGCTCTATTTGAGCGACTCGGTGTCGAAAGTCGTTGGATCGCACACGCTGAAATTCGGCGGCCAATTCCACGTGGATCAAGTCAACGAACATCCCAACGCGACCTTCAATGGAACATTCAGTGTTCTAGGCACGGAAACCGGCTCGGCCTTCGCCGACTTCCTCCTGGGCGTCCCCAGCAACTTCACGCAATCGACCGGGCAGGCTTTCCATCTACGGAACCGTTACACCGGAGCATTCATCGAGGACAGTTGGCGCGTGCGAAGCGACCTAACCGTGAACCTGGGGTTGCGATGGGACCTGATCATGCCGTGGTGGGAAAAGAACAACAATATTCAAACGGTTGTGCCGGGCAGGCAATCCGTCCTCTACCCGAATGCCCTGCCGGATCTTCTGGTGCCGGGCGATCCCGGAATTCCCTCCACGCTGTCGCCGTCCAAATATCACAATTTCGCGCCGAGAATCGGCTTCGCGTTTTCACCGCGCTTCGATCGCGGAGTTTTGGGGAAGATTTTCGGCGGACCGGGGAAAAGCAGCATTCGTGCCAGCTACGGAATCTTCTACACGGCCTTTCCGGGACTATCGGCCGGTATCATGTATTCCGTCCCGCCCTTCGGATACAACTATCTGAGTCCCGCGCCTCCACTGTTCGCCACGCCCTTCGTCAACGCCGGAGACGGCGCAGTCAACATCAATCCGTACCCGATCACGTTTCCTCCCAACAACGTATCGGCCAAGAATCCGTACACGGCGTTCAATTGGGTAGCCGTCACGCCCATCAGCGCCGATCCGTATTTCTATTACCGCAACAGCGTGCCCTACACCGAAAACTACATGTTTTCGATGCAGCGCCGGATCACCTCGAGCATTCTGCTGACGATGAGCTACGTGGGGAACGAAGGACACCACGTTCTCGCTCTCGTGCCGACGAACACGGGCGATGCAAAGCTGTGTTTAAGTCTCAGCGAGCTGAGCGAGGTGGCGTCCGGAAGCTCGACTTGCGGACCGTACGGCGAGGACGCGACCTACACCTCGGCTTCCGGCCAGGTTTACACTGGCACGCGGGACATTGGCCTGGGATCTAATTTTGGCGCGACCACGGCGCAGAGCACCGTCGGCAATTCGAACTACAACGCTCTCGAAACAAATCTTCGCTATGCCGGAAAACGAACAACTCTCCTTTTTGCCTACACGTACGCGAAGTCCATCGATCAGGCCTCCAACATCGGCGAGCAGATTAATCCCGTCAATCCGCGGCTCAGCCGCGCGATTTCGTCATGGGATTTGCGCCACAATTTCGTCGCGAGCTACAAGTACGACCTGCCATTCGAGCGCCTCTTCGGCCGCGCGAACCGGCTGACGGAGGGCTGGAGCATTTCCGGCACCACGCGCTTCGCCAGCGGATTCCCTGTTACGCTCTTCGACGATTCCGACAACTCGCTGCTCGGCACACTCGGCAACGGCGTGAATAACAACTTGCTCGACACGCCGGAATTCACCGCGGGCCCGCTCCAAATCAACACGAACCCGCGAAACGGAAGGCTCGCGTTCAACACGGCGCTATTCGCGACGGAGCCGCTCGGGAAGTTGGGAAACTTGCGCCGGCGATTTTTCTACGGGCCGGGCATCAACAATTTCGACATGCAGCTCACGAAGAGCGTGCGGCTCACCGAATCGAAAGCGCTGGACCTGCGAGTCGAGGCGTTTAACGCGTTCAACCACGCCCAGTTTTACGGCCCCGGGGCGGTGGACGGCGAGGTCAACAATACGAGCACGTTTGGCACGATCGTGAGCGCCGTGGATCCCCGGCTGATTCAGGCGGCGGCGAAGTTCACCTTCTGAGCGTGGAATCCGCTACTGCGTCGCCAGCGGCTTGCCATTGACGACGAACTTCATGACCGATCTCGACGTGGAGCTGATCCCGATCGTGAGGCCGTTTCTGGCGGGATGCGTGTCCGCGGTGAGCATGTCGCCGAGCATGAGCGAGTCTTTGCTCCAGCCAACTTTAGCCATGGTGAACGGAGAGGCAAGTTCCAGAGTCCAATGCTGCACTTCGCCCTAGCCCCCCTTCACGTCCAGATGAACCAGGCAGTGCGGATTGCCCCAGTCGAAGCCGGTCACCGTGCCAGTCAAGGTGACGGTCTTGTCGAGGTCGTAGCGCGACGTGCCGTGATGCGCGAAAGCTGGGATCGAAATCGCGAGAAGGACAACAGTCGCGACGGAAAATTTGAAGCGCATGCGTCTCATGCAAACCCTCGATACTCGCCAAGTGCCCGGCCAACAAACCGATGCACTGTAGATACACTCCCGAAATGACGACTGTCAATCCCGATGGGTCGAAGGCTTCCGCGTCCGGCTGAGTTGCCGCTCGGCAGGGCCGGTGCGATAATGAGCGCGGTCGGTGAGAGCCGCGAAGCAGCGGCAGGTGCAATTGGAGGTTCTTATGGCGTTGCGAGACGAATGGATTGAGAAGCGTGCGGCGGCAATGAATGGCGGTGCGAGAAATTTCTCGCAGATGCACTACGCGCGCAGGGGCATGATCACCGAGGAAATGCTCTACGTGGCAACGCGCGAGAAGATTGCGCCGGAGCTCGTGCGCGACGAAGTAGCTCGCGGCCGCGCAATTATTCCCGCCAACATTCACCACCGCAACCTCGAACCGATGGGGATCGGCGTCGCGTTCTATTGCAAAATCAACGCCAATATCGGCAACTCGGCGACGACTTCGCACGTGAACGACGAACTCGAAAAGCTGCACCGCGCCGTGCACTACGGCTCCGACACGGTGATGGACCTTTCGACCGGCGGCGACATCCGCGGGATTCGCCAGGCGATTATCAACGCCTCGCCCGTGCCCATCGGCACCGTGCCGATTTACGAAGCGCTTTCGCGCGTGCGCCGTGCAGAGGACTTGACCATCAACGTGATGCTCGAAGTAATCGAAGAGCAGGCCGAGCAGGGCGTGGACTACATGACCATCCATGCAGGCGTGCTGCGCGAATTCCTGCCGCTGGTGCGCAACCGCATCACGGGAATCGTGAGCCGCGGCGGGGCGCTGCTGGCGCAGTGGATGAGCTTCCACAAAGCGCAGAATTTCCTCTACGAGAATTTCGACGCCATCTGCAAAATTTTCCAGAAGCACGACGTCAGCTTTTCGCTCGGCGACGGACTGCGCCCGGGATGCCTGGCCGACGCGAGCGACGAAGCCCAGTTCGCGGAGCTGAAGGTGCTCGGCGAGCTCACGAAAAAGGCCTGGGAATACGATGTGCAGGTGATGATCGAAGGGCCGGGGCACATCCCGCTCGATCAGATCGAGATGCAGGTGCAGAAGGAAAACGAGCTGTGCTACGAAGCGCCGTTCTACACGCTCGGGCCGCTGGTCACGGACATCGCGCCGGGCTACGACCACATCACCAGCGCGATTGGCGCGGCGATGATCGGCTGGTACGGCGCGTCAATGCTGTGCTACGTCACGCCGAAGGAGCATCTGGGACTGCCGAATGCGGACGATGTCCGCCAGGGCGTGATCGCCTACAAGATCGCAGCACATGCAGCGGATGTGGCAAGGCACCGCCCGGGCGCCCGGGACCGCGACGATGCGCTCAGCTACGCGCGATTCCTTTTCGACTGGAACAAGCAATTTGAGTTGTCTCTGGATCCCGAAACAGCGCGTGCCATGCACGACGAAACGCTCCCGGACGATTTCTACAAGGAAGCGAAGTTCTGTTCGATGTGCGGACCGAAATTCTGCTCGATGAACGCCACGCAAATCGCGGACATCTATCAGGGCCTCGACCAAAAAGACCGGGAGGCAAAGTTCGCGGAACTGCTCGCAAAGGTTGGCGCGGCGCCGGCGGCACCGGCCGCGACGAACTCGCAAGCCGCAGGGCGATGAAGTACGCTCGCGCGGTGCGGAAAACGGCGATCACCGCCTTCTTGTGCGTTGCCGCAGCCTCAATCTCGCTCGCAGCGCGCGCGGACACCGCAAGCTATCGCCAATCCATCGAAAAATGGCGCCAGGCCTATGAGGCACAGCTGAAGTCCGACGGCGGCTGGCTCACCGTCAGCGGGCTTTTCTGGCTGCACGAAGGTGACAACACATTCGGCTCCGGTCCCCTGAACGATATCGTTCTTCCCGCGCCCGCTCCCGCCAGCGCAGGAAGTTTCGAATTTCGCTCCGGGCACACGATTGTCCACGTCAAGCCGGGCGTGACTGCCACGCTAGGCGGCAAGCGCATCGAGACGGCTGAGATGCATCCTGATTCGAATGCCGACCAACTCGCCATCGGCGACCTCACGCTGTACGTGCATTCGAGCGGCGAGAGGTACACGATTCGACTGCGCGACAAGAACAGCCATCTGCGCAAGGACTTCACGGGTACGCGGTGGTTCCCCGTGGACGAATCCTATCGCGTGACCGCGCAGTATGTGCCGTACGACAAACCAAGACAGATCGAGATCCAGAATGTAATGGGCGATACGCTCTCGGAGACTATCCTCGGTTACGTCGCGTTTACGCTGCACGGGCAGGAACTTCGCCTGGACGCGGAGGTGGACGGCTCCGACGCGTCGTTTGTGTTCCGCGACTTGACCAGCGGGTATGAGACCTACGCCGCCTCGCGGTTCCTGGACACCAAGATCGAGAAGGACGGCCGGGTGGTTCTCGACTTCAACCAGGCCTATAATCCGCCGTGCGCCTATAACCCGTACACGACGTGCCCGCTTCCCCCGCCGCAGAATCGCCTGGCCGCGCGGATCGAGGCGGGAGAAAAGATCTACCATCACGCCGCCGGGCCGGCGAGCCATAGACAGGCCACGACAAACTGAAAAAGGGGTGAAGCATGGCTTTCGTGCGGGCAGCTAGAAAAGAGGACATCCCCCTGGGGAAGATTTACGAGTTCCAGGTGGCTGGGCAGGCCATAGCGATTGCCAATGTGGCCGGTAAGTTCTGCGCTATCAATAGCGTATGCGCGCATGAGGGCGGCCCGCTCGGCGAAGGCGAGCTCGATGGTCAGGTGGTGACCTGCCCGTGGCACGCCTGGCAGTACGACGTGACGACCGGCAAAATGGTTCAAAACCCCGCAGTAGGAGTGGATTGCTACCCCGTTGAGGTTCGAGGGGACGACGTATTCGTGGACGTGAAATAGGTAGGCCCGGGGCAAACCGTGGTCCCGGCGGGTGCCGGATCCGAAACTTTCTCCAACATCACCCCCAAATTCTTGCATAGAGGGCTTCCATTTATTTTATCCTTGCGTGTATAGTGCGCGCGGCACTTCTCAACGGATGACGCAAGCTCCCACAAAACCAAGGCGTTGGCTGCTGGCAGTTGACCCGCGGGTCTACCACTGGGACACCCTGTTCGTTAAGGGCAAGGAGATGTGGAGGCACGCCGGAAATCGCCCCGACGCGGCTCGGCAGCTCAAACAGGTCCACAAGGGCGACCGCACGCTTTGCTACCACGGCAAGCCGGAGCATTCGCTCTACGCCCTGGCCGAAGTGACGCGCGATCCCTACCCCGATCCCGAGGACGCCGACTCGAAGAAGCTGGTAATGGACCTGCGCGCGATCGAGCGGCTGCCTCGCATAGTCAAACTCGCCGAGATGCGAGACGACCGCCTGCTGCGAAAGATCAAGTTCCTCAAGAACACGCGGCTCACGATCTGTCCGCTCACCGACGAAGAGTACGCCGAGATTCTGAAGATCGCCGGAATCGTCGCCTCGCCGGGCATTCCTCTTCCCTAGAATCCGAAACGCGAAACTCGAAGCTCGCGCAGACCGGCGTTTGTCGATTCACCGCCGATCGTGGGCTGGGTGTGCTAATTTTCAGAGCCTGCCGATGCCGGAACTACCCGAAGTCGAAACCGTTGTGCGCGGCCTGCGGGCCGTTTTGCCCGGACGGCGCATCCTGTCCGTGCGCCTGGGCAAAACGGACTTCATCGAGGACCCGGCTGCGCTCGAACGCGACCTGCCCGGCAGTAGGGTTACGAGCGTGCGGCGCCACGGAAAGTTTATTGTCGTCGAGCTCGAAGACTCGAACGCAAGCTCACCGACTTTCTCGCTCCTGATTCATCTCGGCATGACCGGACAGATTGTCGTCGGCCCGCTCGAAGCTCCGGTGGCGCCGCATACCCACGTATTTTTCGCACTCGACGACGGCCGCGAATTCCGCTACACCGACATTCGCCGCTTCGGCAAAATGCGGATTCTTTCTGGCGGCACGCAGGAAAGCGCTCTCGGCAAGCTCGGCCTCGATCCTCTCGAAGCGACGCTACGCGGAGTTTTCCGCGCTCGTGCGGTCGCGGCGCGCGCGAATCAAGGCGCTCCTGCTCGATCAGAGCGTGCTGCGCGGCATGGGGAACATCTATACGGACGAAAGCCTGTGGCGTGCGCGCATCCATCCGGCGCGGCTGGGCGCGAATTTGAAGGACGAGGAGATCTCGCCGCCTGTATCGCGCCATGCGTGACGTGCTCAACGCAGCCATTCGCATGCGCGGCTCGTCCGTTTCCGACTACGTGGATTCCGAAGGGCCAGCGCGGTTCATTCCAACAGCGGCACAAGGTCTATCAGCGCAAGGGAAAGAAATGCTTTCGCTGCGGCACGCTGATTCGCCGCGCGATCGTCGCCGGGCGCAGCAGCTATTTTTGCCCGCGCTGCCAGGCCGCGCCTCGCCGCACCGGTGAACACTGGATCGCGACTCCGTTTCCTGATGTCGCGGATTCTTGAAGTTTGAAATCCTAATCGAAGAATCTAGAAGCTACTCAACAGGTCTGGGAGGAATCCTGGAAAGCCACTGACGTGACGAATGCCGAATACCGCGATCAATATGCAAATGACTCCCGCCACGATGGCTATTCTGCAAGCGGTGGTGTTCGATACGTATCCTAGGGCTATTACACGTGGCGGGGTGAGCATTTTCTTCCATCCCGCAATTTCGATGCAAGTCCCCCCAACTTATCGACCTCCCAACGATTGAAATCGGGTCTCGAAGGGAATGGAAAAACACCTCGAGGATCGAGAATATGCCCCATTACAGAAATGCGAGGAAGGGAAAGAGCTTGCAGAATAACGTCAGCTTCCCCATCTGGGCAAAGTACCAGATATGGCCGGCGCGTTCCAGGGAAAGCACTTGGTCGAGTTGGCTTTGCAGCCGTGCACGGTCAGCCTCGTATCGCGCACGGTCTCGCTCGCGAGTCGTCTGT
Organism: uncultured Acidobacteriota bacterium; assembly: GCA_963752925.1. Classification (GTDB taxonomy): domain Bacteria; phylum Acidobacteriota; class Terriglobia; order Acidiferrales; family UBA7541; genus Palsa-295. Next base: position 42,499 of record CAVVZY010000004.1, read on the forward strand.
AGTTTCTCAATCTCAGCCTGATTCTGCGTTGCTACCGACTTCGCGGCCATCTCCGCCCGTCGGTCTGCTGTTCGTTCTGACTCTTTGCTTATCCTCTGAATCTCTCTGTTCTTCTCACGTTCGGCTTTGTCGGCACGCCGTTTTGCCTCAAGCAACTCCTGTTTGACTTCGTGCTCCGCTGATCGCCGAGCGCGTTCTCTTTCCGCTCCAAGCTGTCGAGATAGACGCTTGCGGAACTCGGTCTCAAGCATTAGCTTTTCTTGTGTACGGGCGCGAGCGGTAATCCCTTCTAGGCGCGTCTGCAATACTTCCATGTCGATAGCTTTAGGCAGGGCTGTCCGCAAACCGGGCACTTCGCCATGTCGACCTCCACTGGAATACAGACTAGCAACGGCTTCTTCGCGTCGTCTATCGATTGTTGCCAGTGTATTTCAAACAGTTAACTTTAATTGTGAATTACTCCCTGCTACTTAGGTGGCAGAACGGATGACAAATGCGTAACCTGAAGCCGGAGCACTCAAGAGTTACTTCGCCGAGCGCTCCACGGGCGCCGGCATATACAAACCTGCATCTGCCGGCAGGCCGGCGCGCTCGAACTGAATCGTCGTGTGCGTGATCTGAAAATCGTGCGCGAGCACTTCCTTGATATTCGCAAGGATTCGCTCGCTTTCCTCCATATGCATGTCCGGGATGCAGATGTGGCAGGAGAGCGCCTGCAGATCGGTGCCCAGCGTCCAGATATGCACATCGTGAACTTCCTGGACTCCTTCGACGCGCAGCAGGGCCGCGGCCACTTCCTCAAGACGCATCTCGCGCGGCAAGCCTTCCAATAGAATGTGCCCGCTCTCGCGCAGAATTCCCTGCCCCGACCAGAGGACCATCGCGCCGATGCCCATGCCGATGACCGGGTCCACCCACTGCGCGCCCGTCCAGCGAATGGCCAGCGCGCCGGCAAAAATCGCGACGTTCGAGAGCGCGTCGCCCAGGTTGTGAATCCATACGGTGCGCATATTCAAATCGCGCCGCCCGCGATGCGCCGCGAGCGTGATCCCTCCATTCACGCAGAGCGCCAGCACCGAGACCCACATCATCAGCCCCGTGCCCACCTCGACCGGATGGCGCAGGCGCAGGATGGACTCAGCCGAGCACGAATAGCGACGCAAGCATAAGGATCATTGCGTTTACAAATGCAGCCAGGATTCCCGCGCGGTGATATCCGTAGGTTTTTTCGTGCGTGGGAGGGCGCTTCGCCCACCGCGTGGCCAGCCAGGAAATCACCAGCGTGGGCACGTCGGTCAAATTGTGGACAGCGTCGCCCACCAGCGACATGGAATGCCCGGCGTAACCGGCCGCCAATTCCGCAGCCACCAGCGCAAGCGTGGCTACAACTGCCGCACCCAGGATTCCAGTCGGCGCCTTCGCCCAGACCGGAGCCCGAGCCGGAGCCGTGTTCATGCCCGTGGCCGGAATCGCCATGCGCGTGGAAGTGCATCGCCTGAATTCTACTCGCAGAACGGCTCCGGCGAACACCAGCGGCGCGGACGTGTAGCCCGGGATGCAACGGGACGTGCGTATCTCGCTGCGCGAGCCAGAAACTCAATTGACTCACTCGCGGACGCCCCCTACCATGAAATTGATGTCGGCTTCCGGGAAATTCCGGGATGCCGGCGTGCACATTGGGCCATGAACGGCCCCGCCATGCCACAAAACAGCGCCAAACTGACCTTCTGGGGAGTGCGCGGCTCGACGCCGACGCTGGAGCGCGATACCTGGCGCTACGGCGGAAATACGGCTTGCCTGGAATTGACCGTGCCGGGCGGCCCTCATTTCATCCTGGATTGCGGCACGGGCATGCGGATGCTCGGCAATCACTTGCATGCGCTGCACAATCGCTGGACGCGCTGGCAAGGCGATGGAGGAATCGAAGCCCACGTTCTGGTCACTCATTACCACTGGGACCACATTCAGGGCCTTCCGTTTTTCCATCCGTTCTTCGAGCCACAAAATCGCTTTCATCTCTATAGTTTTCAGTCGAAGCATCTGGGCCGCAACAGCCTGCGGCAAGTGCTGGAGGCGCAGTTCGCGAGCCCCTATTTTCCGGTGGACGTCGGGATGATGGCGGCCGCGCGTTTCTTTCGCGAAATCGAGGGCGGCGAAAAATGGGAAGTGGGCGGGACACACATTTCGACCGCCTGGCTGAACCACCCGCAGGGCTGCCTTGGCTACCGCCTCGACACGCCATTCGGCTCGATCGTTTATGCGACGGACAACGAGCCCGGCGTGCCGGAGTTCGACAGCAATTTGCGGCAACTCGCGCAGGGCGCGGACGTGCTGATCTACGACGCGCAGTATTCGCCCGAGCAACTTGCGTCCACGCGCAAGGGCTGGGGGCATTCGTGCTGGCTCGAAGGAGTGAAGATCGCTCGCGAATCCAAAGTGCGGAATTTGATTCTGTTCCACCACGACCCGGATTCCTCGAGCCGCATGGTGGACGGTTTTCTTTCCGCGGCGCGGCAGGAGTTTCCGTCCACATGGGCGGCAATGGAGGGGATGACAGTGACGCTCGGCGAGCGCGGCGTGGATGTGGCGCTGCCTGAATCACGCCTGGGACAGCGGCGCCGGCTGCGATTTGCCGCCACAGTCACTGGTGAGGCCGAGGACGGCACGTCATTCGAGGAAAAAGCCACCTTGCGCGATATCAGCCTGCAAGGCGCCTATCTCTGCCTGAACAACCGGCCGCGCCTGCAATCGGAATTGCGCGTGGTGATCGAAGCGGCGGGAGATCAGAATCGAGCGAGCCATCTTGCGCTCCGCGCGACCGTCGTCCACTGCGCGCCCGGCCGCAGCGAGAATCAGAACGGCGTAGGCATATTCTTCATCGAAGACGCAGAATCGGAACCACCGCACGATTGATTTTCTTGAGCAGACTTCCCGTCAGACGATTTTTTCGAGGGCGGAGAGTTGCGCATCGAGATCGGAGAGAGCGCGCGTGAGCAAATCGCGATAGCGCTGATCCTGGCTCGACTGCAAATCTTTCTCGACGCGGGCGCGAGAAAGAATCAGCACTTCCTTGCGTCGGCGCGTGTCCATCTGAGCGGCCGTCATTGGCTCGCCGTGCTTCCCGCGACCCTTCGTTTGAGAATCCTGTACCTGACTTTCGACCCCTTTGCTTTCCCAACCTTTCGCCATGCGAAGATTCTAAGGCGGCAAGACGATTCCTTGCTGCTTTATTTTGATTTGTTTCGTTCCCTACGAGGGACTCGGCAAAATCGGGCGCGTGTGCCGGTTGCATTGCAAACGGCAAATAGCCACAATCCCGTCCAGGGGTGAGAACGCTTCTTGGACACAACGACCAACTCTTCCACCCGGATCGCCGTCCTGGTTGCTGCGCTCGCGTCTCTTACGATCTCAGCCGCGCCCGGCTATTCGCAAACCGTTGCCATGCCGAGCGCGGCGCACGCCGTAGCCACCCCGACGTTTTACCGCGACGTCCTGCCGATCCTGCAGCGGCACTGCCAGAGTTGCCACCGCGCCGGCGAAATCGGCCCGATTCCGCTCGTCACCTACGACCAGGTTCAGCCGCTGGCGCGCGCAGTCGCCGACTCTCTGCGCCAGCGCAAAATGCCTCCGTGGTTTGCCGACCCGGGCGTCGGGCACTTCTCGAACGACCCATCTCTCTCGCCCGATGAAATCGAAATGATCGGATCGTGGGCCGGCTCGAATGCTCCAGCGGGAGATCCTCACGACGCACCGCCTCCGCGCCCGTGGATCAGCGGCTGGAATATCCCCGAGCCGGACCTCGTCGTTCAGATGTCGAAACCGGTTTCGATTCCGGCGCAGGGCGACGTCGAATATACCTACGAGATCGTGCCCACCGGCTTCACGAAAGGAAGATGGGTTCGCATGTCCGAAATCCGGCCCACCAGCCGCGAGAATGTGCATCACGCGGTCGTGTACGTCCGTCCTCCGGATTCGAATTGGCTGCGACACGCGCCGGTCGGCGTGCCGTTCGCGGCCTCGGACATGACGGACGAACAGGATCGTCACGACACGCACACGACGAAGGCGGACATCCTTCTCGTTTACGCGCCAGGAAGTTCGCCGGACAATTGGCCTGCCGGCATGGCGAAGTTCATCCCCGCGGGTTCGGATCTTGTTTTCCAGATGCACTATACGACCCACGACCGCGCGACCACCGACCAGACTCGCATCGGACTCGTTTTCGCGGCGCGGCCGCCGGCGCAGCGCGTTCTCACTTTGCAATTGACCAACAGCGACTTCGTGATTCCGCCGGGTGTAGACAATTATCGCGTGGAAGTTCACGGTTCGCTTCCGAATGACGCCGTGCTGCTCAGCTTTTTTCCGCACATGCATCTCCGTGGCAAGCGATTCGAATACAACATTCTCCATCCGGATGGCAGCGCGGAACCATTGCTACGCGTCAATTACGACTTTTACTGGCAGCTGAGCTATCGGCTTGCTGAGCCACGGCCGCTTCCAGCGGGAACCAAGTTGCAAGCCGTCGCGTGGTTCGACAATTCGAAAAACAATCCGCACAACCCCGACCCGACGGCAGCCGTTTATTGGGGCGACCAAACGTACGATGAAATGATGGTGGGCTTCTTCGACGTCGCCGTGCCTGCGGACATCGACAAAACACAATTCTTCATCCGGCCCAATGCGATGCACGATCACAGCCACTGAGTCAGGAACAGATGTTAGTGCGGATGACGTAGAGTAATATAAAATCTGAGCGTCGCGGCAGCGTGGGGCCCGTAGCTCAGCTGGTTAGAGCAGCGGACTCATAATCCGTTGGTCCTAGGTTCGAATCCTAGCGGGCCCACTAACGCTCACGGTGGAATCGCCGGCAGATAGATCGCTCACGGCAAGTTTGGTATTTCGGGGGATCCCGCTGACGCTCTTCTCGAGGAAACGCGGCGCGGAGATTATCTCTTCTTCTTCAGATCTTCGCTGAGGACAATCGCTTCGGCAACTTCCCTCATGGATTTCCGCCGCTGCCGGCTTTCTCGCTGCAAGGTTAGATAGGCATCCTCTTCGCTGAGCTGCATGTCGCGCTGCAGGATTCCCTTCGCCCGTTCCACTACCTTTCGAGTTTCGAGTCGGTCCAGAAGATGGGCGTTCTCGTTTTCGAGCCGCGCCCGTTCCACCATCGCGCCTGCCAGGAATCCGAGTGTCTCGACGAACGCGATCTCGCGCGCGTCGTGCGAACGATCGGAGCGATTCTGCACGTTAATCACGCCGACCAGCCGCCCACCGCTCACCATCGGAACCGAGACGAACGATTCGAACGTCTCCTCCGACGCCTCGTTGAACAGCCGGAAGCGCGGATCGTCGTGCGCGCCCCGCGCCACGATCACTGGTTCGCGATGTTCGCCCGTCCATCCGGCGGCTCCCTGCGTCAACTTCAGTTTCAGCCGGCCGACGGCCATGAGCTGAAGATTCTTGGACGCTCGAAGGACCAGGTCCTCGCCATCCGTCACGTACACCGCGCACGCATCGCACTCGACGGCATCCGCCAGCAATTCGACCGCCTCGCCCAGCATTTCGTCCAGCGGCGCCGACGACGACATCCGGTTCGTTATTCGGCTGAGTAGCACGAAACTGGAGTCCCGATGCGCCTCGTTGGTTGATTGCTTGGGAAGCGTCGCGATGGATGGAGTCCGCGTATCCACGGGATATGCTGGCCACGATGTCTTCATGGTTCAACATATCAGGACGGAAGGGATGCCACAATTATGCCTTGGTATAGGTCTTTGAGGATTTCGAAGAAATCTACCTGCGGGGGTACGGCTTGAGCTTTTCCGCCATTCTCACCAAATCTGCGAGGGAGTCCGCCTTCATTTTCTGCATCACGTGACCGCGGTGAACCTTGATCGTAATTTCCGTCACGCCAAGTTTCGCCGCCACTTCCTTGTTCATCAGCCCGGTAACGACGAGGCCCATCACCTCGCGCTCCCGTTCGGTGAGAACCTCAAACCGCCCGCGCAGTTTCGAGAGCCCGGACTCTTCTTCGCGCAAAACGCGGTCGCGTTCGAGCGCTTGATGAATCGCATCCAGAAGCTCCTGCTTCTGAAATGGCTTCGGCAGAAACTCGATCGCGCCGGCCTTCATCGCTCGCGAAGTCATCGGAATATCGCCGTGCGCCGTGACAAAAATAATAGGGATGCGTATGCCGGTCTTCTCGAGCTCCTCCTGAAACTCCAGTCCGCTCATTCCGGGAAGCCTCACATCGAGCACAAGACAACTCGGGATCTGCGGCCTCGTCGCATTCAAGAATTCCTCGGTCGAACCAAACACCTCCGCGCGCAGCCCGACCGATTTGAGCAGGCTTTTCACCGCATCCCGGATGGACGCGTCGTCGTCCACCACAAACACGATTGAATCGGATTGCTTGGTCGCCATCTACGAACCGATGGGGACGGTAAATTGAAACACCGCTCCGCCGGATGGCCCTGGAGCAGCCCACAAGCGCCCCGCGTGCGATTCCACAATGGATCGGCTGATCGATAGGCCCATGCCGATGCCCTGATCCTTGGTCGTGAAGAACGGCTGGAAAATCTTCTCCGCGATTTCCGGGCTAAGTCCCACTCCGCAATCTTCCACGACAATGCGTACTCCCGCCGGGTCCTCGCTGCAGGAGCGAATCCATATCTCTCTCCCTCGACCGGCTTTGCCGCGCATCGCTTCGATGCCGTTCATGATTAGATTCAGCACCACCTGCTGCAATTGCACGCGGTCCCCGCAGACGCGCGGCAGGTCGGCGGCAAGATCCGTTCGCAGCGAGATGCGATTGTTCAGCGCCTCGCCGCGCAGAAACACGGTCAGCTCCTGAATCACGTCATTCATATTCAACCAGTCTCTCGCCGGCGCTTCTTTCTTGAAGAGCGAACGAATGTGGCCCAGCACTTTGCCCGCCCTGGTTCCGTCCTGGATGATGCGTTCCGCCGACTGGCGAGCCTCCCCCAGTTCGGGGGGATTCGCCGAAAGCCATTCGACGCATGCGTGACCTTGCGTCACAACCGCGGTGAGCGGCTGGTTCACCTCGTGCGCGATGGACGACGTCAATTCTCCCATCGTGAAGACTCTCGAAAGATGAGCCAGCTCCGCCTGCGTTTTCATCAGCGCCTGCTGCGCCTTGCAATGTTCTTCAATACTTCTCCGCAGTTCCGCATTCGATTTTCGCAGCTCCGCCGTCCGCTCGCTCACGCGAAACTCCAGCTGATCGCGCGCCTCCGTCAGCGCGTCTTCGCTTTTCTTCTTCGACGCGCTCACCCAGCTGGCGACCAGCGCGCAAACGATAAATGCGCCGAAATACGTCGTATCGGTTGCATTGATCGAAAACGAATAAAACGGCGGCACAAAAAAGTACGCGACTCCGACAGTCGAAAGGAAAACGGCGAACAGCCCCACAGCCCTTCCGCCAATCCACGCGCTGGCCATAACGGCGGGAAAGAACAAGTACAAGAACGGATACGGGAAAAGACCTCGCAGCAGGAGGGTCGAAACCAGCGCAGCCGCGACCAGAAACAGCGCAGTTCCGTAAGGCCGTACGACGGACCTCGCGAGCCTCGCGATCGTTCGCCGCTCGGGGAGCGATATCGAGTGGCCCGAGCGATAGCCCGCCGGTGCCGCGCTCGCACCGGTAAACGCACGGTCATCCCAAGTCGGATTCGCGGATGGCCCAATGGCCATTTCGCCGTCTTCGAACTCAGCAATCATGGGTGAGTCCCGCAGCGGCCACGCCGCTGCTTTATTGACAGAGTCGGGCTTAGCGCAACGGAGGTTAGCAAGCGCGGGCGAGGGTGTCTAATCTGTCGTTTTGATGCAAGCAATTGATTTCTCGATGCGCCAGAGCCACCCGAGCTGCCCCGCCCTTGTCGGTTCCTGACGATTGGGGACTCCCCTTGCGATCGTTGATCGCAGCCCTTGAGAACCCCAAGACCGGTCTTGCAACTCTCCCTCACGCCTGCTAAGATCGATACCGTACTGGTTTAGTGCTATATGTTTAAGACGGGGAGCACATCATGGTAAGGCTCGGCAAATTAACGGACTACGGGCTGGTCCTGATGACCTGCATTGCCGGCGATCAGAGCGCACCCATGCGCACCGCGCGCGACCTTGCACGGGAGTCCAAACTGCCGCTTTCCACGGTCAGCAAGCTCCTTAAGGAGTTGCTGCAGAGCGGCCTGCTCGTTTCCCATCGCGGCATCAAGGGTGGCTACGTTCTGGCCCGGGAGCCGCACGAGATTTCGGTGGTTGAGATCATCGCGGCCATCGAAGGGCCGATGGCGCTCACCGAATGCAGCTCTGAGGTCACCGGGCTATGCAATCTCGAGCCCTGCTGCCCCATTAAGAGCAATCAGCAAATCATCAATCAGGCGGTGCGAGGCGTTCTCGAGAAAATCACGCTTTCCGACCTGATGCGTCCCATGCACCTGACGAACATCCAAGACTTGCGTGGCAGAATTGTGCCGACGATTGCGTCTGGGGGAATTCAATGAGCTCGAATACCGAAGCGATCCGCAAACTGGCGCAGCAGGAGTACAAGTGGGGCTTCGTCACCGACATTGGCGAAGACCGCGCGCCCAAGGGCCTAAGCGAAGAGATCATCCGCTTCATCTCCGCAAAGAAGAACGAGCCCGAGTTCATGCTGGAATGGCGGCTCAAGGCGTTTCGCCACTGGATGACGCTGGAGAAGGCCCAGGCCGAACCGAAGTGGGCTAATGTCCACTACCCGGCCATCGACTATCAGGCGATCTCGTACTATTCCGCGCCGAAGCAGAAACCGAATCTGAAGAGCCTCGCCGAACTCGATCCCGAAATCCTGCGCACCTACGAAAAGCTCGGTATTCCGCTCGCCGAGCAGAAGATGCTCGCAGGTGTCGCCGTGGACGCCGTGTTCGATAGCGTCTCCGTCGCCACCACGTTCAAGGAAAAGTTGAGCGAAGTTGGCGTCATCTTTTGCTCCTTCTCCGAAGCGGTGCAGAAGCATCCCGAACTCGTAAAGAAGTATCTGGGCTCCGTCGTGCCGCACACGGACAACTTCTTCGCTGCGCTGAATGCCGCCGTATTCACGGATGGTTCGTTCGTGTACGTGCCCAAAGGGGTCAAGTGCCCCATGGAGCTTTCCACCTACTTCCGCATTAATGCCGCGGAGACGGGCCAGTTCGAGCGCACTCTGATTGTTGCCGACGAAGGCGCTTCCGTGAGCTATCTCGAGGGCTGCACCGCGCCGATCCGCGATGAGAATCAGCTGCACGCCGCGGTCGTTGAATTGATCGCGCTCGACGACGCGCAAATCAAATACTCCACCGTGCAGAACTGGTATCCCGGAGACAAGAACGGCAAGGGCGGTATCTACAATTTCGTCACCAAGCGCGGCGCGTGTCGCGGCAAAAATTCGAAGATTTCCTGGACCCAGGTCGAAACTGGCTCGGCCATCACCTGGAAGTATCCGAGCTGCATTCTGCTGGGCGACAATTCCGTCGGCGAATTCTATTCCGTCGCGCTCACCAACAACTATCAGCAGGCCGACACCGGCACGAAGATGATTCATATCGGCAAGAACACACGCAGCACCATCGTTTCCAAGGGCATCTCCGCCGGCCACGGCCAGAACACCTACCGCGGCCAGGTGAAAATAATGAAGGACGCCACGGGCGCGCGGAACTACACCCAGTGCGATTCGCTGCTGATTGGCGACAAGTGCGGCGCCCACACGTTCCCGTATATCGAAGTGAAGAATTCGACGGCACGCATGGAGCACGAAGCCTCCACGTCGAAGATCGGCGAGGACCAGATGTTCTACCTCCGCCAGCGCGGGCTCAAGGCCGAAGACGCCGTCTCCATGATCGTCAACGGCTTTTGCAAGCGCGTCTTCCGCGAGCTACCCATGGAATTTGCCGTCGAAGCACAAAAGTTGCTGAGCGTCAGCCTGGAAGGCAGCGTCGGATAGCCATGCGCGAGCGTCCATTGTCGGCCAATCAGGGGCATCGGCCGCCTTTCAGGTGGGCGCATTTGCCGGCGGCACCTTGCACGGAATCGCGAAATTAAGTGACACACGATGCAAAGTAATTTCGGGTGTAAGTTATTGAAAACAAAGAGTCGGGACCTCAACAAAGTGACACACTTTTCGAGGGTCCGCTGAGCGCTGAAAGGGACGAAAAAACGCAATGAGCTTGCTCGAAATCAAGAACCTGCACGTCCGGGTCGAGGATCGCGAAATCCTCCGGGGTATCAATCTGCAAATGAACGCCGGCGAAGTGCACTCCATTATGGGCCCGAACGGCTCCGGAAAGAGCACTCTCGCGCAAGTGCTGGCCCGCCGCGAAACCTACAACGTCACCGGCGGCGAGGTGTTGTTCAACGGCAAGGACCTGCTGGCCATGAAGCCGGAGGAAGCCGCGTGCGAGGGGCTTTTTCTAGCGTTTCAATATCCCGTCGAAATCCCCGGCATCAGCAACGCCTACTTTCTGCGCTCGGCGCTCAACGCCGTGCGCAAATACCGCGGCCTGGAGGAAATGGACGCGATGGATTTTCTCCCGATGCTGCGCGGAAAGCTGAAGCTACTCGACATGGACGACAAATTGCTGAACCGCTCCGTGAACGAAGCCTTTTCCGGCGGCGAAAAGAAGCGCAACGAGATCCTGCAAATGGCCGTGCTTGAACCGAAGCTCGCCATTCTGGACGAAACGGATTCCGGCCTCGATATCGACGCGCTGCGCATCGTGGCCGAGGGCGTCAACGCCATGCGTAATCCGGAGCGTGCGATTCTGGTCGTGACGCACTATCAGCGGCTGCTCAACTACATCGTGCCGGATCGCGTTCACGTGCTGGTCGAAGGGCGCATCGTTCGCTCCGGCGGGCCGGAGCTCGCGCTGGAGCTCGAAGACAGAGGCTACAACTCGTACGAGGCGGGGGCGGGCGCCTAATCAGGCCCGAGGGAAATGGGGAGCGGAAGAGTGGCAACGGCAAGCGCAGCAATTCAAAAATACGCGGAAAGCTTCGGCGGATTCGAAAAATCCGCCGCGAGCCACGATCTCGCGTGGCTGCGAAAGCTGCGCCAGGATGGCTTCGCTCGCTTCAGCGAAACCGGCTTCCCAACCACGCGCGACGAGGATTGGCGTTTCACGAATCCGGCCGCGATCGCGCAGACTCCGTTCCGCCTTGTCCGCAACGGCCATTCCCTGCCCTCGCAGAAGGATCTCAATCAGTTTCAAATCCCCGGCGTCGGCTGTCGGCTCGTGTTCGTGGACGGGCGCTTTGCGGAAACGCTTTCCTCGATCGGCAATCTGCCGGCCGGAGTTACGGTGTGACAATCTCGCATCGGAGATCGCGCGCAATCCCGGAGCGATCGAACAGCACCTGGGCCGGTATCTCGACACGCAGCGCGATTCCTTCGGTGCGCTGAATACCGCGTTTCTCGAAGACGGCGCGTACGTGCACATCGCCAAGGGCGTCGTCGCGGAAGGCCCGATTGCCGTGCTGTTTGTTTCGACCGCGCATGAATTTCCTGCGGTCAATCATCCGCGGAATCTGATCGTGGCGGAGGAGAACAGCCAGGCCACCATCGTCGAAGACTACGTGTCGCTCGGTGGCGGCCAGGCCCTGTGTAACACGGTCACGGAACTCGTCGCCGGCGACCACAGCGTGGTTTCGCACTACATGATCGAACGCGAGCACGCCGGCGCTTTCAACGTCTCCACGCTGCGCATTCAGCAGGGTCGGACGGCGGATGTTGCCTCGCACTCCGTGCTATTGGGAGGAGCGCTGGTGCGCAACAACGTCCACCCGGTTCTGGCCGGCGAGGGTGGCGAGTGCCTGATCAACGGCCTGTTCATCGGCAATGGCCGGCAGCACCTCGACAACTACATGCTCGTCGAGCACGTCAGCCCGCACTGCGGCAGCCGCCAGTTTTACAACGGAATCCTCGATGGCCACGCGCACGGCGTGTTTCACGGCCGCATTATCGTGCACAAGGACGCGCAAAAGACCGACGCAAAGCAGACGAATCGCAACCTGCTGCTTTCCGACACCGCGCAGATCGACACCAAGCCTCAGCTCGAAATCTACGCGGACGATGTGAAGTGCACGCACGGCGCGACCATTGGGCAGATGGAGGAAAATTCGCTCTTCTATCTGCGCTCCCGCGGAATCGACGAGATGTCCGCCCGAAGGCTGCTGCTTGTGGCGTTCGCGAGCGAATGCATGGACCGCATGAAAGAGGGTCCGGTGCGCACGCACATCGAGAAGCTGATCCACGACCATGCGTTTCGCCTGGCCGAGTCGTCCCTGAGGAAAATCGCATGACCTTCGCCGCGCGAAAACTCGATGGCGAAAAGCGCCCGGTGTCCGCGACCGGCCGGTTTGACGTCGAACGTGTGCGCGCCGATTTCCCGATCCTTCACCAGAAGGTTCACGGCCATCCGCTCGTGTACCTCGACAACGCCGCGACGTCCCAGAAACCGCGCGCCGTGATTGATGCGATCACGCGCTACTACGAGGGCAGCAACGCCAACGTCCATCGCGGCGTCCACTTTCTTTCCGAGAACGCAACCGAAGAGTATGAGGCCGCGCGGTTGACCGTCCAGGAATTCCTCAACGCCGCCCACTCGCGCGAAATCGTCTTCGTGCGCGGCACGACGGAAGGCATCAACCTCGTGGCGCAGACTTTCGGACGCGCGCAGGTGCAGGCCGGCGATGAAGTGCTTATCACCGCCATGGAGCACCATTCCAACATCGTGCCGTGGCAGATCCTATGCGACGAAAAGCAAGCGAGGTTGCGCGTCGCCTCGATCAACGACCAGGGCGAATTGCTACTCGACGAGTTTGCGAACCTGCTCGGGTCGCGAACGAAGCTGGCCGCGGTCACGCACGTCTCCAACGCCCTTGGCACGATCAATCCGCTGAAGCGCATGATCGAGATGGCGCACAGCCGTAACGTGCCCGTGCTCGTTGACGGCGCGCAGGCCGTGCCGCACATGAAAGTGGACGTCCAGGATCTCGACTGCGACTTCTACACATTTTCCGGACACAAGGTTTACGGGCCGACCGGCATCGGCGTGCTGTACGGGAAGGCGACGCTGCTCCATGCCATGCCTCCCTATCAGAGCGGCGGCGACATGATCAGCTCGGTCACTTTCGAGAAAACGACCTACAATCAGCTGCCCTACAAGTTCGAAGCCGGCACGCCGGACATCGCGGGCGTGATCGGCCTCGGAGCGGCTCTGCAATACGTGGATGGTATCGGGATGGAGAATATCGGCGCCCACGAGCACGACTTGCTCGTCTATGCCACCGAAGCAGTCTCCGCGATTCCGGGCGTCCGGCTGATCGGCACGGCGAAGGAAAAGGCCGGTGTCCTGTCGTTTGTGATTGAGGATATCCATCCGCACGACATTGGAACGATTCTCGACCAGCAAGGAGTCGCCATCCGCACGGGGCACCACTGTTCTCAGCCCGTCATGGAGCGTTTCGGCGTTCCGGCCACGGCACGGGCGTCGTTCGCGGTTTACAACACACGGAAGGAAGTGGACGCGCTCGTTCGCGGGATCGAAAAAGTGCGACAGGTGTTTGCCTGATGTCCGATCTGCGCGATCTATATCAGGACGTGATCCTGGAGCATAGCAAGGCGCCGCGAAATTATCGCGAACTGCCGGCCGCGAACCACAAGGCCGAGGGCTTCAACCCGCTCTGCGGCGACCGTTTTACGGTGTACGTCGCGCTCGAGGGCGATGCGATCCGCGACATCAGCTTTCAAGGCTCGGGCTGTGCGATTTCGAAGGCGTCCGCGTCCATGATGACGCAGATCGTCAAGGGAAAGACGATGGCGGAGGCGGAGAAAATCTTCGGGCGCTTCCACGAAATGGTCACGGGGCACGCACCTGCGGGCGGAAATGAGTCCGAACTGGGCAAGCTGACCGTGTTTTCCGGAGTCTCCGAGTTCCCTGTTCGCGTCAAGTGCGCCACGCTTGCATGGCACACACTGCACGCAGCGCTCGAAGGCAAGCAGGATCCCGTCTCAACGGAGTAATTTGGAGTGGCCGAATGAATGGATTCATTGTATTGAAGCGTGAATGCGCCGCGATCGCGATTCCGAGCGGCACTCCCTCAATCCTAGCCGCAGGCTCCGGCGTGAGGGTCATGCAATTTCTCGGCAACAGCTGGACGATCACCGGCGCTCGCGGAATGTTTCGGGTTGATGTGAAGGACGCGGACGCGCTCGGCCTAACGCCTCCGGCGCCAATCGAAGCGCCCGCTGGCGAGCCGGCTGGATTAAGCGAAAAGATGGTCTGGGACCAATTGAAAACCGTGTTCGATCCGGAAATCCCCATTAATATCGCTGATCTTGGCTTGATCTACTCCTGCGTCACAAAGCCGCTGGAGCAGGGCGGCAATCGCATTGAGATCAAAATGTCCATGACCGCTCCCGGCTGCGGCATGGGCGACGTTCTGAAAGCCGACGTCGAGGGGAAACTCTCGCTGCTGCCTGACGTGAAGGAAGTGAACGTCGAGTTGGTGTTCGAGCCGCCGTGGGACCCCAAACGCATGTCCGAAGCAGCCAAACTACAACTTGGATTTGATATCTAGTTGGATGGCGGCGAACTGAGGCGGACTTTTTCGTACGTCGCGCTCGCATTTTTCGTGGCGTGCCGCGCCATCAGCGTGCGCGCTCCGGTCCAGACTAGCTGCAGTCCGGCGAAGATCGCGATCAGCGCAATCACCACTTTCAGTTTTCGCGCCGGCACGCGCTTGGCAAGCAAACATCCGATCACCACTCCCGGAATTCCACCTTCGAGCAATTGCGCCAGCACCGGGCCGCTGATCGAGCCGAACTTCCAGTGAAACGCGCTGCCGAGAACGGCGAGCACCAGTCCAAACAGGATGTCGGTCCCCACGACTTCCGGCGGCGTCATCTCGGAATAGTTGAGCAGCAGAACGGTTCCCAGCGCGCCGGCGCCCGCGGACGAAAAGCCGGCTTCGACTCCGATGGGAAGCGCCAGCCACGGAAGCCAATGGGAATTCTTGTGGGCGAAGGCTTGATACTGCACGCGAGGAATGAAGGTGACGCTCGAGGAAGCGGTCAGCAGAAGTCCGAGCAGGATAACCACGGTCGGGCTGCCTGCGTCGCTGCTGAGCAGCCGAAGAACGTAAGTGCCGATCGCGAGACCGGGAACCGCGCCCAACACCAGGAGCCACAGGTAGCGCCAGTGGATGTGCCGGCCGGCGAGATAAAACGGACCTGCGATGAGCCGCAGAACCCCAGCGAACACGAACGCGGTTCCCACGGCCGTGCCGGGCACCAATCCAACGATCAGCACCAGTGCAGGAACCGTGAAACTGCCGCCACCGATCCCGGTTAAACCCACCGCGAGCGCGATGAAAAAGCCGATCAAATAATGCATTAATCGGACCGTTTCGATTCAGTGTGAATCCCGCACTCGAGCTTCGCTCCGCCCCATCTTCCGGAACGAGCGTCGGCGCCCGCGGCGGGGATCGCGGTGCACGGCTCGCAGCCGATGCTGCGGTAGCCGGCGTCGTAGAGCGGCAAATAATCGATCTTCTCACGCGAGGTGCGCTCCCAGACCTGGCCCCAGGTCCACGCGGCGAGCGGGCTCACCTTGAGCAGCACTTTGCCGCTAGGGAGTTCGTGGTGCTCGACGATCTGGAGATTCTTGCGCGTGGGCGATTGCTCGCGGCGCAGGCCGGTGAACCAGACGTCGAATTTTTCAAGCGCCGCGAAGAGCGGCTCGACCTTGCGCAGATGGCAGCAGCGGCCGGGATCGGTGCGGTTAAGAATTCCGAACGCGGCTTCCTGTTCGGGGACCGACTGCCTGGCCGCGAGATTCTGCACGTTCAAATTCCATTCCCGCGCCATGCGGTCGCGATAGGCGTACGTTTCCGCGAAGTGATAGCCGGTGTCGAGGAACAGCACGGGGATTTTCGGAATCCGTTTGCGCAGCAGATCCAGCACGATCATGTCCTCGGCCTGAAAACTGCAGGAGATGCAAACCGACCCCTTCTTCACGGCGTCCGCATTTTCGGCGAGCAGGCGATCAATCGCGGCTTCAGCGGAAAGCGCTTCGAATTCCTCGGCGAGCGCGGGTGCGGTCACGATTTCCCCTTCTCCGGCTCGAGCGAATAATTATCGCGCCATTTGCGCAGGACGGTCATGACGCGGTCGACCGCTTCTTCGTCGGTGTCGTCGGTGATGCGCACGGCGAAGAAAGAATCGGGACCGAAAATCGCGCGGACCACCTGCTTCTGGTCCGTGCCGTCGTCGAGCGGGCAGAAAACGGTGATGTATCCCGACAAGCGAAACGCCTTCGCCACGGTGACAAGTTCGTGCGAAAGAAAATCGTTCGGACCCGCCAACTGCACTTGCCAGCCCTCGTCGAACAGCCTGCGCTCCACGAGTTCGGCTACGTGCGGGCGACCCTTCAACCAGACAGCCGCCGCGGGATGGCCAAAACGGAGGATGCGCTCCTCTCTCGTGCTGTGCTTGCGATGGGCGGCTGCGGCGCGCGAACCATGTTTCGGATCGATGGCGCGGTCGATGATTCCGGCGGCGACAGTGGCGTTCGTCAGCGGGTCAATAACGATGAAGCTGCCGGTGATGCGATTCAGATGATACGGGTCAAAAAATAGCGGCAGGGTTGTCTTCACGTCCACCGCGGCAATTTCGTTCAGATCGAGCTTCGTGGCGGGCACGTGCTCCAGCGTGTTGATGTCCACGCGGTAGCGAATCTGATTGATGCGGGCGCGAACGGTGCGCGTGGTGTGCTTGAGAACGTAAATCTTGTGCGGGTCGAGCGGCTCGGAATGCATCCAGACGAGCGTCGCCTGAAACTCCGTGCCGGACGAGGGAGGATTCGCTTCGCCGACAAGCATGTCGCCGCGGCTGAGGTCAATCTCGTCCTCGAGCGTGATGGTGATCGAATCGCCCGGAACGGCGGATTCGGGTTCGTCTTCGAAGGCGACAATCGACTGGACTTTGGTCTTGACGCCGGAAGGCAGGGCCATGACGCTCGCGCCGGGCCGGAGTTCCCCGGAGACGAGCTGGCCGGCGAATCCGCGAAAGCTGGCGTCCGGCCGGATCACGTACTGCACGGGAAAGCGCAGCGGCCCGGAAGCCGAGCCCACGGCCGCGGGGATCGCTTCCAGATACTCGAGCAGCGGAGGACCTTCAAACCAAGGCATGCGCTTGCTGGGCCGCACCACGTTGTCGCCTTCCAGAGCGCTGACCGGAACCGCGTAGACATTGCGAATCCCGAGATGATCGGCAAACTCGCGAAACTCGGCCGAGATGCGATCGAAAACTTCCTGGGAAAATCCGACGAGGTCCATTTTATTGACGGCGGCGACGATATGCTGCACGCCGAGCAGATGCGCGATATAGGCGTGGCGTCGCGATTGGCGCAGAACGCCCTTGGTGGCATCCATCAGGACCACGGCAGCTTCGGCGGTGGAAGCGCCGGTGGCCATGTTGCGCGTGTACTGCTCGTGGCCCGGCGTGTCGGCAATGATGAACTTGCGGCGCGGAGTCGAAAAATAGCGGTAGGCGACGTCGATGGTGATGCCCTGCTCGCGCTCGGCGCGCAGGCCGTCGGTGAGCAGCGAAAAATCGATGGGGCCGCCGGAGCGATTGATCTTGCTCTTCTGCACGGACGCGAGCTGGTCCTCGAAGACGGACTTGCTGTCGTAGAGCAGGCGCCCGATCAGTGTGGACTTGCCGTCGTCCACGCTGCCCGCGGTGGAAAACCGCAGCAATCCCAGAACGTGCGTCAACGATCCGGCGGCGCCCACTGTGCTGACGGGCGATGGGGAGGCCAACGGCGCGTCGGTGGGCTCTGGCGTAGCTGTGGACATCAGAAATAGCCCTCGCGCTTCTTGATTTCCATCGAACCTTCTTCGTCATGGTCAATGACGCGGTTTTCGCGCTCGGAACGACGGAACGAAATCATCTCGTCGATAATCTTCGGCACGGTATCGGCTTCAGAGCGGATCCCGCCGGTGCAGGGAGCGCAACCGAGCGAGCGCATGCGGCACTTCACCATCTCCGTCTTTTCGCCGGGAAGTGCGCGCACGCCGGCCTGGAGCAGGAGAATCTGCTCGCCGCGCACGATGGCTTCACGCTCCTTGGCGAAATAGAGCGGAACAATCGGAATCTTTTCCGCGTGGATATAGAGCCAGACATCAAGCTCCGTCCAATTCGAGAGCGGAAACACGCGGATGCTTTCGCCCTTGTGATGGCGGCTATTGTAGAGACTCCACAGCTCTGGTCGCTGATTCTTCGGATCCCACTGGCCGAGCGAATCGCGGAAGGAATAGACGCGTTCCTTGGCGCGCGACTTCTCTTCGTCGCGGCGCGCCCCGCCGAATGCTGCGTCGAATCCGCCTTCGGCGAGACCGTCGAGCAGCGAGCGAGTCTTGAGGAAGCCGCAGCACTTCTGCGTGCCGAGCGAGTAGGGGTTCGCGCCATCGTCGAGGGCTTTCTGGTTCTTGTGCACGATCAACTCGACTCCGACGTGCTTAGCGTACCAGTCGCGAAATTCGATCATCTCGGGGAATTTGAAGCTGGTGTCGATGTGCAATAGCGGAAACGGAATCTTTCCCGGATAGAACGCCTTTTGTGCCAGGCGCAGCATCACGGAGGAATCCTTGCCGATCGAATACAGCATTACCGGATGCGCGAATTCGGCAGCGGCCTCGCGGAGGATGAACATGCTCTCGGCTTCGAGCGCCTTCAGGTGATCGAGTTGAGTCAGCACAGCCACGGTTTCGTCCTTGCCATACAAATCCATCTTGAATTCGCGCAGTGCCACAAAAAATCCCGCCTCCCGGTTTTGCTCCGAGGGCGGGTTGAATTCAAGCCCGGTTTTAGTTCGAACCTAGCTCATGAATCCCGGCGCCCCGAAGACGCACACATCTGGGCAGTGCTACAACACGCAAAACACGGAGTCGGGAGCGCTAAGTTCATAGTGTACCAAATCAGTCTAGTCTTGCTGGCTGCGGCTGTCAACCAAAGCGCCGACAACGTTTCGCGGCACCTGGTCAATTGGATGCATCTTAACCATAAGTTGACGCAGCGGCGCGGAATGCGCTAGAAACATTGCCTAATGTCCAACGCGACACGAACTTCCAGACTCCTGAGCCCTCGCGACGCCGCGAAGATCCTGGGCATCAGCTATCCGACGCTGAAGCAATGGATTTACAAGAAAAAGCTGCGAACCGTGAAGACCGCCGGCGGCCACCACCGGATTCCCGAGCCGGAACTGGACAAATTCCTGCATCTTCACTCGGAGCGAATGCCGGTCGAGACGCGGCGGCCGAATTTCCGGCAAATCAGCGGCCGGAATCAACTGGCCGGGCGGGTTACCGAGATCAAGGTGGACGGCCTGATCGCCCAGGTGGCGCTTTCCATCGGCGGCCAGAGGATTACGTCCATCATCACCGCGGACGCGGTCCGCGAAATGCGCCTGAAGGTGGGAGACAAGGCGGCCGCCCTGATCAAATCCACCGAAGTGATGATCGTTCGCCTCTGAATCTGCTGTCTGTTCGCGGTTCAAGAACTGCAAGATTCTTCATTCTGCTCATATGCTCTTAATATGAACAATACAAATTTGACTTAACGTCTTCACTCGTGTTAATTCGTATGCCTCTCGACTTTTCACGTGCGTAGGAACTGCGCTGCAGATGCCCGGAGGTTTCCCATGTTCCGCCGAATGTCTCGATCGCCGGTGGCTATCGCGCTCGGCCTGGTTCTTTTCGCTGGAGGCGGACTCGGGGGCAGCCCATCACCGCAAGCGGCCAAGGCCGATCTCACGGTTTCAGCCGCGATCAGCCTGAAAGACGCGCTGGATGAAGCCAAGCAGATTTACGCGGCGGAGAACCCGAACGTGGCCATCGCTGCGAACTACGGCGCATCGGGAACGCTTCAGCTTCAGATCGAGCAAGGAGCGCCCGTGGACGTTTTTCTTTCCGCCGCGCCGAAACAGATGGATGCGCTCGACACGAAGGGTCTTCTGCTCGCAGGAACGCGAAAGAATCTTCTGCGAAATGAAGTGGTTCTGATCGTCCCGAAAGACTACTCGGCGGGGATTTCCTCTTTTCAGGATCTCACGCGCGCGGATGTGAAGCAGATTGCGCTCGGCGAACCGGTGACCGTGCCCGCCGGACAATACGCGAAGGAAGTCCTCACATCGCTCGGAATCTACGACGCGGTGAACTCCAAGGCGATTCTCGCCAAGGATGTGCGCCAGGTGCTGACGTACGTGGAGACGGGAAACGTGGACGCGGGCATCGTCTATGCAACTGACGCGATGTCGTCCGCGAAGGTGAAGGTCGTAGCCACCGCTCCGGCAAAATCGCATTCGCCGGTGATTTATCCGGCGGCGGTGATCAAGGCCTCCAAGAATCCCGCTGCCGCGCGGGCGTTTCTTGATTTTCTCGCGGGCCCACGCGGACGTGCCGTGTTTCAGAAGTATGGATTCACGCTTGCGGGTATGTGACGCGATCGAGCCGATCGTGCCGCGCGCCGATCACGCGACACGCCGCTGGACCGCTAGGGCGATGGCGCGGACTTCCTTCATCAACTGCGCGAACTGATCCGGATAGAGCGATTGCACGCCGTCGGAGAGCGCACGCTCGGGATCGGGATGCACTTCGATGATCAGGCCATCCGCACCGGCGGCGACCGCTGCGCGCGCCAGCGCCGTTACCTTGTCGCGTTTGCCGGTGCCATGCGACGGGTCCGCGACCACCGGCAAGTGTGAGAGGCTCTTGAGCACCGGAATTGCGGCGATATCCATCGTGTTGCGCAGAGCCGTTTCGAACGTGCGGATTCCCCGCTCGCACAGAATCACTTTGTAATTCCCGCCTGCCATGATGTATTCCGCGCTCAGTAGCAACTCTTCGATCGTGCCGGACATTCCGCGCTTCAGCAGCACGGGCCTGTCGACATCGCCCAGCCCGCGCAGCAGGTGATAGTTCTGCATGTTGCGCGCGCCTACCTGCAGCACGTCCACGTAGGGCAGCATCAATTCGATCTGCGATGGATCCATCACCTCGCTGACGACCAGCAAGCCGTTCTTGTCGGCCGCGTCGCGCATCATCTTTAAACCCTCTTCGCCCAGCCCCTGGAAGCTGTACGGCGATGAGCGCGGCTTGAACGCACCGCCGCGCAGCAGCTTCGCGCCGGCCTTCGCCACGCTGGCCGCGATGCTCGCGATCTGCTCCGCGCTTTCGACCGCGCACGGCCCGGCCGCCACGATGACTTCCGTGCCGCCGATCGTCACGCCCTTCCCTAGATCGAGGACCGTGCCTTCGGGCCGGATGCTCCGCGCGGCAAGCTTGTAGGGATGGGAAATCCGCACGATTTCCTCGACCCCTGGCGCCGAACTTAGCGCGAGAAGTTCCTCGCGGCGGCGGTCGCTGTTTCCGACGACTCCGATCACGGTTCGCTCCTTGCCTCGAATCAAGTGCGCCTCGTAGCCGCACTCCTTGATGCGTTCGACGATATGGTTGATGTCCTTATCGCTTGCCCCGCCCAGCATGTTGAAAATCATTTTCGAGTCCTCGCAGATTGCTAAGTTTTTGTGCCGTCCGATCGCGATGCGGAAACGTACGATCCCAGAATCCGCAGATCCACGACCAGACTTTCCAATTCGGCGAGCGCCGCGGCGACTTCCGGATCGCGCCTCGACGCCTGCAGGTCCAGATAAAACCGGTATTGCCATGGGCTTCCGTGCACGGGCCGGCTCTCGATCTTCATCAGATTGAGATTCCGCCGCGCAAACGGCTCGAGCGCGTGATAGAGCGCTCCTGGCCGGTGATCGAGCTGAAACACCAGCGAAAACTTGTCCGCATTTTCGGCCGCATCGGGCGAGGCCGAAAGAAGCAAGAATCGCGTGTAATTCTCGCTATTGTCCTCGAGATGCTCGCGCAAGATTACGCCGCCGTAAATTTCCGCGGCGCGCCGGCCTGCAATCGCCGCGCGGGTGCGATCGCCCGCGCGAACCACGGCGCGCACGCTACCCGCGGTATCCTCCGCGACCACTCTCTTCAATCCCGGATTCGCGATGAAAAACTGCTCGCACTGCGCGAGCGCGACCGGATGAGACTCAACCACCGCCAACTCCTCAAACTTTGCGCCCGGCGCCGCGATCAAATTGTGCGCGATCGGTATGACCACTTCCGCCAGAATATTCAACCGGCTGTCCACGAGCAGATCGAAAGATCTATGGACCGAGCCCGCCAGACTATTTTCAATCGGCGCGAGAATGTAATCCGCAAGACCGTCGTCGATCGCGCTGAACGCCGCTTCGAACGTGGGGCGCGGCACGAGCGCAATCTCTTCGCCGAGGAGTTTTACGGCGGCCTCCTCGCTGAAGGCGCCACGCTCCCCTTGAAATGCCACGCGCGCGTTTTTCCCCACTTTCATCTTCGGGCCGGCCTCTTGGGCGGGCGCCGCTCGGAGCCGCCAAAACCGTGCTGCTGCTGCGTGCGAATCGATTCGTCGAGTATCACCTGGTAGATTTTCGCGATGGAGTCAATCGCCAGCGGGCCGGGATTCAGACTCTTCATGCGCGAAAGAATCTCCTGCTCGCGCGCGGGGACGCGAAGCGCGACGCCTTCGTCATCCTTCAGCCTACCTACCTCGAGAGCGAGCTCAGTGCGGAGATTCAGAAGGTGCAGCAGGGCCGTGTCAATCGCGTCGATTTTGCCTCGCCAGTCGATTATTTTCATGGGACTCGCGTCATCTCCCCGGCATTGAGCCGAAACAACAAAAAAGCCGCGCCCCCATTCCGAGGTTCGCGGCCGGTTCTACGAAACTTTGTGCGGCTTTTAGTTGCTGGTGTTGTCCGCGCGCGTTTCGCCGGCCCGCTCCCCCGCGAAGGGGAAGCGGTACGTAAAGGCGAAATAGCTAGAGTACAGTTGCATCACGCGCTCTCGGCTATCCTTAGTGAATCCATCGTACCGCACGATCGAATCGCCACTATACAAAACGGTCCCGGAAGCGTCAAGCGGTTCCTTCCCGTGCGGCGGCATAAGCCGAAGTTATGCCGGAGGCAACAATTACAAATTTGACTTATCGCGCCGCTTCGGGCTAACTGGCTGCTCGGAGCAGGCGCTGCTCGCGCGCGGGCGAAGACCGGCGGCGGTGGAAATAGCGGAAACCGTTTGTTGATTCCGAAACGAGACGTTACTCTATGACGCGGCCAACTAGCATTCTTGTATATGTAGCGATTCAGTGGGGGCCACCCGTCTGAGCCACGCTCAGCCGAATGCGCCCCGCACCTGAAGACAGGTCGCGGGGCTTTTTCTTTTCGGGGACGTTCGAAAGGCTAATTGGAAATGCAAAGCGACGCAATCAAGAAGGGGATCGCACGGGCGCCGGCGCGCGCCATGTTGAAAGCGACTGGTCTGACCGACGCCGACCTGGCGCGGCCGCTCGTGGCGGTGGCCAATACGTGGAGCGAGGTGACGCCCTGCAACTTTCACCTGCGCACACTGGCGGAGAAGGTGAAGGAAGGAATTCGAGCGGCCGGCGGGACGCCGATCGAATGCAACACCATCGTCGTATCCGACGGAATCAGCATGGGCACGGAAGGGATGAAATGCTCGCTGGTTTCGCGCGAAGTGATCGCTGATTCCATCGAGCTTTTCGTCCGCGCGCACGCGTTCGATGCGGTCGTGGCGATCTGCGGCTGCGACAAAACGATTCCCGCCACGGTGATGGCTCTCGCACGGCTCAATCTCCCGGGGCTTGTGCTCTACGGCGGCTCGATCATGGCCGGGCGATTCCAGGGACACGATGTGACGATTCAAGACGTGTTCGAGGCGCCCGGGGCGTTCGCGGCGGGCAAGATGACCGCGCAGCAGGTAACGGAGCTCGAGAACGGCGCGTGCCCGGGGGCAGGCGCGTGCGGCGGGCAGTTCACGGCCAACACCATGGCCACGGCGATTTCGTTTCTCGGAATTTCTCCCATGGGAGCAAACGAAGTTCCTGCGGTTGATCCGCGGAAGCTGCAAGTCGCGGTGGATTGCGGCAAAGCGGTGATGAATCTTCTCAAGAACGATATTCGTCCCAGCCAGATCATCACGCACGCGTCGCTTGAAAACGCGATTGCGTCGGTGGCCGCTTCGGGAGGCTCGACAAACGCCGTGCTGCACCTGCTCGGAATCGCGCGCGACGCGGGCGTGCCGTTGAAGCTCGACGAGTTCGACACAATTTCCGCGAAGACTCCCCTGCTCGCCGATTTGAAACCCGGCGGCCGATTCACCGCGCCGGATATGTTCCGCGCGGGCGGCATGCGCCTGCTGGGAAAGCGCCTGCAGGAAGCAGGGCTTCTTCATGATGGGCCCACAGTTTCCGGTCGAAATCTTTTCGCTGAGATTGACGAAGTGAAAGAAACGCCCGGGCAGGAAGTGATCCGCCCGCTGGCGAATCCCATCAAGAAGGACGGCGGGATTGCGATTTTGCGCGGCTCGCTCGCTCCCGAGGGTTGCGTGGTGAAGCTCGCCGGCCACGAGAGAATTTTCCACACCGGCCCGGCGCGCGTGTTCGATTCGGAAGAGGCTGCATTCGAGGCAGTGCAGCAGCAACAGATCAAGGCAGGCGACGTCGTCGTCATCCGATATGAAGGACCGAAAGGCGGTCCGGGGATGCGCGAAATGCTGGCGGTGACGGGCGCGCTTGTCGGGCAAGGTTTGGGCGAATCGATTGCGCTGCTTACCGACGGGCGGTTCAGCGGCGCGACGCACGGGCTGATGGTGGGACACGTGGCGCCGGAAGCGGCGCAGGGCGGCCCGATCGCATTCGTGCGCGATGGCGACAAAATCACGCTCGATGTGAAAGCGAGGCGCCTCGACGTCGAAGCCAATCTCGACGAGCGCCGCGCGCTGTGGAAACCGCCGGCACCGCGCTACAAATCCGGCGTGATGGCCAAATACGCGAAACTGGTTTCGTCGGCGTCCGAAGGCGCGATAACGAACGCCTGATAGATAGAAATTTTGCAATTCCAAGGAGAAGACTGATGGCAAAGATGTTCTGGGAAAAGGATGCAAACCCGAGGGCGCTCGAGGGCAAGCGCATCGCGGTGATCGGCTACGGCAGCCAGGGGCGCGCCCACGCGCTTAACCTGCGGGATAGCAAGCTCGACGTCGTTGTCGGCCTGCGCCGCGGCGGCGCTTCGTGGGCACAGGCGGAGCAGGATGGCTGGAAGCTTTCGGCTCCGGTCGAAGCCTCCAAAGGCGCGGACCTGGTGATGATGCTCGCGCCCGACACCTCGCAGCCACCGATCTACGCGAACGAAATCGCGCCGAACCTCAAGCCGGGGGTCATGCTCCTGTTCTCACACGGCTTCAACATTCATTACGGACAGATCACGCCACCGAAGGACGTGGATGTCACCATGGTCGCGCCGAAGGGACCTGGAAATCTTGTCCGGCGGCAGTATGAAGCCGGACGCGGCGTTCCCTGCCTGTTGGCGGTTCATCAAGACGCTTCCGGCCATGCGTTCGACCGCACGCTGGCCTACGCGCACGCAATCGGCGGGACGCGGCCCGGAGTGATCCAGACCACGTTTGCCGAGGAGACCGAAACCGACCTCTTCGGTGAGCAGGCGGTTCTCTGCGGCGGCGCGCGCGCGCTGATTCAGGCCGGCTGGGAAACCCTGGTTGACGCGGGATATCAGCCCGAATCGGCCTACTTCGAATGCCTGCACGAGCTGAAGCTGATCGTGGACCTGATCTACGAGGGCGGAATCGCGGAAATGCACAAGTTCGTCAGCGAGACCGCGAAGTACGGCGACCTCACTCGCGGCAATCGCGTCATCGACGATCACGTCCGCCAGAATATGAAGAAGATTCTGGAAGAAATTCAGTCCGGCAAGTTTGCGACCGAATGGGTGCTCGAAAATCAGGCCGGGCGACCCACCTACTCGAAGCTGCTCGAGCGCGACAAGAACCATCCGATCGAAGCGGTCGGCCGCGAGCTTCGCGCGCAAATGTCGTGGATCAAGCCGGAATCAGCAGCAGCGGGCAAGGGCAAGAAGTGAACGGTTGGTCGCTCGCCGTGGCCCGCCCGGACTCGGATTTAGCCCAGATACGGGGCACCGGCTGAACCATGGCGAGCACAGTTCCCTTCCGTCGCGTAGCGATTATCGGCACGGGCTTGATCGGCGGCTCGTTTGCGCTGGCGCTGCGCGAGCTATTTCCCGGCATTTCCCTGATCGGTTACAGCCGCTCGGGCTCGTGCGAACGCGCTCGCGCCGCCGGCGTGGTTGACGAGGCCACCCCGGATCTCGCGTCCGCCGTGCGCGGGGCTGACCTCGTTTACATCGCCCTGCCCATCGGCGCCTCCATCGAATCGCTCGACGCGGTTGCAAAATCGGCCGCGCCTCACGCGCTCGTCACCGACGCATGCAGCACGAAAACCGTGATCTGCCGCACCGCGAAGGATCATTTTCGTAGCGGCGCGCGGTTTTTCGGCGGGCATCCCATGGCGGGCAAGGAACAATCGGGCGTCGAACACGCGGACGCAAAGCTTTTCCGGGGCGCGCCCTATGCCCTCATGGGAACCGAGCAAGAGGCCGACCCGCACGTGCGAGCATTTGTCGAAATCGTTCGAGGCATCGGCGCGCGCTCCATCTGGTCCGACCCGGAAACGCACGATTGGGCAGTCGGAATCGTCTCGCATCTGCCGCAGCTTGTTTCCGTCGCCCTCGCTCGCGTGGTACAGGATGAAACGGACGAGACCGGCCTGCCGCTCACCCTATCGGGGCCGGGCCTGCAAGATATGCTACGGCTCGCGGGAAGCCCGTACGACATCTGGCGCGACATTCTGCTGACGAATACCGACAATGTCTCGCGGGCGCTCGACCGCCTGGCGCAAGCCGTCGATCATCTGCGCACCCACCTGGCGAGCCGGGACCTCCAGCAGGAATTCCAGGCCGCGAACGACCTCTATCGGCAGCTCCGCAAGCCCTCCTGATTGACATTCACGCTCGCTCGGCCTACAAGAGAGCTGGGTGCCGAGCCAAATTTTCCTGAGGAGAATCACACGATGAAACTTCGGATAGCTGCGGTTCTACCAGTCCTCGTGTTGGGTCTCGCGCTGTCTGCGCTGGCGGCGGACATCAGCGGGCAGTGGACTGCGACGTTCAACACGCAAGTTGGCGAGCAGCACTACACATACACGTTCAAAGTGGATGGCGAAAAGCTGACGGGCACTGCAAAGTCCGACAATGGAACGTCCGACATACAAAATGGAACGGTGAAAGGCGATGACGTTTCGTTCGTCGAGAATCTGGACTACCAGGGCCAGAAACTCGTCATCACCTATACGGGAAAAATTTCCGGTGACGAGATCAAGTTCACTCGCGATGTAGGTGGATTCGGCAAAGAAGAGCTGGTCGCAAAACGCGTAAAATAATTGAGGAACCGCGCGCTCGCGCTGCCGGTTCTGTGCCGTCAGCGCTTGTGCGCGGCTTTTGCTTCGGTTTCGCCCGTGGCCGCGCCAACGCCGTGACGCGCCAGCGTGACAAATGCGGATGCAGAACGCGGCAGCGTGCGATCGCGACGGTACACCAAACCCAGTTCGCGCCATACTTCCATATCGGATACGGGGATCAGCTTCACCTGTCCCGCGCGCACTTCGTCCTGCGCGAACCCCTCGCTGATCAATGAAACTCCGAGTCCGGCGGCCACAAAGCGCTTGATCATCCCGACGCTCGCCAGCTCCATGGTGATACGCAGCCGCGAACGGAACGGCCGAAACTGTTTGTCGAGAACCTGGCGCGTGAAACCCGTCTTGGGGAAAATCAGCGGCTGCCCGGCAATATCGGCGGTCCGGACGGTTTTGTAGGACGCGAGTGGGTTTGCCGGGCTGACCATCAGCATCAGCCGGTCGCGATAAATCGAGTGAACTTTCAAGCTCGGCGACTTCACCGGCATCGTAACGATCCCCACATCCACCGTGCCATCCTCAACCTTCTCGAGCACCTTGTGGCTGAAGTTGCGATAAATGCTGATCTGCACGCCGGGAAAACGGCGGTGGTATTCGGCAAAGATGTCGGGCAGTACGTAGAGACACGTCGCCTCGTTCGCCCCGATGGCCAGCGTGCCGTGCGGCGTGCTCGACTGGTCCGCCACGGCGCGCAGCGATTCGTTGCGCAGCGTCAGCAGCTTTCCAGCGTATTCGAGCAGCGCCTCGCCCGCTACGGTCAGCCGTACCGACTTCCCCACGCGATCAAACAGCTTTTGCCCGTATTCCTGCTCGAGCTGACGGATCTGGGCGCTCACCGCCGGCTGCGAGCGGTACAACTTCTGCCCCGCGCGAGAAAAGCTGCCCTGCTTGGCGATCTCAAGAAAGGTTATGAGGTGGTCGAAGTCCATAGTTCAATGAGGCGAATTATAGCAAAAAGCAGACCTGCGCCAGGATTAAAGCGGAAAAGTCGTCCTCATTTGTTGTCTGACGCAGGCGAGGCGCCGTAACGAGTTGCGTTGTCGATCGTGGGGTCCCGCCACTCGCGCCCATCTCGACGGAGGAGCTCGTTGGCTCCCTCCGGCCCCCATGAGCCCGCCCCGTAATTGGGAAAATCGCCGGCGGGAGTGGCCTTCCAGGCGTCGAGAATCGGCTGGACGACGGTCCAAGACGCTTCGACCATGTCGGCGCGCTGAAACAGGGTCGGATCGCCCATCATACAGTCGTAAATCAGCGTCTCGTACCCCGTCTGCGGCGTCGAACCAAAATAGTCGGAATATTCGAACTTCATATTGACCGCTCCCAGGCGCACGACCGGCCCCGGAACCTTAGCCTCAAAATTCAGCGAAATTCCCTCATCCGGTTGGATATTGATCACGATTTCGTTGGGAGCAAGTTTTTCGACGTGCGTCTTGCGAAACAAAACAAACGGCGGACGCCGGAAGCGGATCACGACCTGCGTGGCGCGCCTGCCCATGCGCTTGCCCGTGCGCAGATAGAATGGCACTCCGGCCCAGCGCCAGTTGTCGATGTGTAGGGCCAGCGCCACGTACGTCGGCGTCTGGGAATTGGGCGCCACGCGAGGCTCGCTGCGATATCCGGCCACCTGTATTCCGTCAATCGTTCCTTCGCCGTACTGGCCGCGCACCGCCTGCGAGAAAGCCGTTTCCGGGCTGAACGGCTGAATGGCCCGGAGGATTTTCGATTGCTCGTCGTGGACCGCATCGGCCTCGAAGGAAATCGGCGGTTCCATCGCGCACAGCGTGATCAGCTGAAAAATGTGGTTCGGAACCATGTCGCGCAGAGCGCCGGCGGTTTCGTAATACCCGCCGCGCTGTTCGACGCCGAGCTGTTCCGCCACGGTGACCTGCACGTGATCCACGTAACGCCGGTTCCATACCGGCTCGAAAATGCCGTTCGCGAAGCGGAACGCGAGAATATTCTGAACGGTTTCTTTTCCGAGGTAATGGTCGATCCGGTAGACCTGTTTTTCCTCAAGCGCCGCTCTGACAGTCTTATTCAAGGCGATTGCGGAAGGAAGGTCGTGGCCAAACGGTTTTTCGATCACCACGCGTTTCCATTTTTCGTCTTCCTGTTCCGTCAAACCGGCCGCACCGAGCTGCTGAACCACAACCGGAAAGAATTCTGGGCTCGTCGCGAGATAGAAAAGGCAATTGCCCTGGGTTCCCTGCTCCTTTTCGGTCTGGCCGAGCGTATCCTTCAGCTTCGCGTAAAGATTGGCGTCATGGAAATCGCCACAGGCGTAATAGATCCGTTTGACAAACCAGTTCCACGACTCGTCCTGCACGGCGCAGGTGGCGAACTGATGAATGTCCTTGGTCGCCTGCTCGCGAAATTGCTCGGTCGTGAATGGCTCGATCGAAACACCCACGATGGCGAAATGCTCCGGCAACAATTTTCCCGCCGCGAGGTTGTAAATCGCCGGAATTAGCAGCCGCTTGGTGAGATCGCCGCCCGCCCCGAAAATGACCATCGTGCAGGGACCGGCCGGCCCGCCCAGGGCCTCCTGCGTAACATTTGCGGAATCACTTGCTGCCACGAATGATGCCTCCGAAAAAAGTGGAAACGATTGGACCGGTGAAATTCGGTGTTACGACAGCGCCTGCTGGATGGCTTGCTGCAACTTCGCGAGGCCGGCCGCCACGTCGGCGCCGAGGTGAACCCGCAACGCGCGGCGGCTGCGTTCCGCAAGAACATTAAAATCGCCGCGAGCCTGCGCCGCTTTCACGGTGCCGAAGGTATATTTCTGGCCCGGCACGGCAAGATCAGCGGCATCGTCGCACGTGATCTGCAGGAAGACGCCGGAATTCGGCCCGCCCTTATACGCCTGGCCGGTGGAATGCAGGAAGCGGGGACCGAAGCCGAGACAGGTCGCAACCCGCCGCTTATCGCGGACCGCATGACGAATCGCCTGGAGCAGTGATTCGTGCGCGTCGTTCATCTGGATGTACCCGAGCACCGCGAAATAGTCGCCCGCGCGCAGGCGATTCAGATGCGCGCGCAGGTAACCGGCGAGCGTGGCGTCGCTGGCCGCGGCCTGTTTCAGGGCCGCCGCGTTCTTTTCGTCTGTAAAAAGTTTGATGCCGCCATCCACCAGCACGGGAGATTCCGCCGGAAGCGATCCGGATTTTTCGTACGCCTCGGTAAGCTTGCGCGTTTCGATCTTGCTCGCTTCAACGTCGGGCTGGTTGAACGTGTTGATGCCGATCACTGAACCGGCAACAGCCGTGGCGATCTCCCAGCGGAAAAATTCCTGGCCCAGGTCGTAGATTTCCGGCACGACGATGCGCACGACGGGCTGGCCGGCCTTTTCGAGCGCCGCCACGGCAGCAGCCTGCGTCGCGTCGGGCTCGCTTTCCAGCCGCAGGTAGGTGAAGACGCGGTCGTTCCCGTAAACTTCCGGCGAGCCAATCCGCTCGCGATCGACGGGAATTATCCCGTGGCCCTCTTTGCCGGTCGATTCGGCGATCAACTGCTCGAGCCAGGCGCCCAGGTCCGAAATCCCCGGCGAAGTAAAGATCGTGATCTTGTCGCGGCCGCTCTTCGCGAGAGTTCCCAGTGTCGCGCCGAGAATTACGCCGAGATTCTGATCGGCGGGCACGGAAGCGCTGCAAGCGCGAACCATTTTTTCCGCGCGGTCGAAAAACTTCCCTATGTCGATTCCCTGAATCGCGCCCGGAATTGCCCCGAAATCCGAAAGCGCCGAATAGCGGCCTCCGATGGACGCAAGACCGAAAAAGATATGACGGAAGCCGCTGGCCTCGGCCACTTTCTGCATGTTGGAGCCGGGATCCGTGACGGCGATGAAGTGTTTTCCGGCCTCTGCCGCGCCCACAACCTGCCTCACGCGCTCGAAGAAATATTGCTTGAAGATGTTCGGCTCGAGCGTGCTCCCGGACTTGCTCGACACGATAAAGATTGTTTTCGCGAGATCGAGTTTCGACTCAAGCGCCTTGATCTGCGCCGGATCCGTGGAATCAAGCACGAGAACTTCCGGATAGCCTGAAATTCTGCCGAACGTGAGTTTCAGGACTTCGACGCACAGGCTCGATCCGCCCATGCCGAGCAGCACAGCCTGCTTGAATCCCGCCGCGCGAATTTCCTCGGCGATTACCTGAAAGCTCTGGCGTTTCGCGAGCTGTTCCTCGACGATCCCGAGCCAGCCGAGCCACTTGCCTTCGTCGGTGTTGGTCCAAAGCGACGCATCGCGCGCCCAGAGACGCTGGACTTTGTTGTTGGCTTTCCAGTCATCGAGCGTGGCCTTCACGGCCTTCGCCAGCGGCTCCGGCAATTTGTCGATCATCGGCTTGGCGAGGAGCCCGTGGCCATCTTCGCTTGTGTCTCGACCGCGGCCAACAGCTTGTCGAAGGCGTCGGCAAACAATCTCACGCCATCGTCGGTAAGCTGGTCCGTGACCGCCTTCATCGAAATTCCCGCGCGCTCAAGATCGACCATGGTTTTGTGCGCCGCATCGAGATTCTGTTCCAGGCTCGCGCGCGGCTTGCCATGATCGCGAAATGCGTCGAAGGTGGCGGGAGGAACCGTATTCACCGTATCGGGGCCGATAAGCTCCTCGATGTAGAGCACGTCGCTATAGGTCGGGTTCTTCGTGCCGGTGCTGGCCCATAGGACACGCTGAGTCTCCGCGCCGCGTCCCGCAAGCGCCTGCCAGCGCGGGCCGCTGAAAATCTTCTTGTAGAGCTGATACGTGAGCTTGGCGTTCGCTATCGCGACTTTTCCTTGCAGGCTGCGCAGCAGCGCTTGATCGGAGCCGGCCGGTGGATTCTTCAGCGTCGCGTCGATCTTGCCGTCAATCAGCGCATCAATACGGCTGACGAAAAAGCTCGCCACACTGCTGATGCGGCTCAAGTCGCCTCCGCGTCCCGCGAGATCCTCCAAGCCGCCGATATAAGCTTCGGCGACTTTCTCGTAGACGTCCTGCGCGAACAGCAGCGTCACGTTGATGTTGATGCCGCTGCCGATCAGCTCGCGAATGGCGGGAATTCCCTCGGGTGTGCCCGGAACCTTGATCATGACGTTGTCGCGGCCGACGGTTTTCCAAAGGCGGCGCGCCTCGTCAATCGTCTCCTGCGTCTTGTGCGCAAGGTACGGCGAAACTTCCAGGCTGACGTAACCGTCGCGGCGCTTCGTCTGGTCGTACACGCCGCGCAGCGCGTCGGCTGCGTCCTGAATGTCACGGACGGCGAGATGCTCGTAGATTCCCTTCGCGTCGAGGCCGCCGCGCTTGGCGAGCTCCGCGAGGGGCTTCGTGTAATCGGGGCTTCCCGAAAAAGCTTTCTCGAAAATCGTCGGATTGGACGTCATGCCGCGCAGCCCATCGTCTTCAATCAGGCGCGCAAGCTGGCCGGTGGTAATCAGGTCGCGGCGGATATAGTCGAACCAAACGGACTGGCCAAAGCGGATCAGTGCCTTCAGTGGATTCTCGGGGCTCTTCGATTCCTGCGGGACGGCGGTCGGTTTCGCGGTCAGGCTCATCGTATCCTCCTGCGGACCATCGATCGTTGATTTTACCGTACACCGGGCTGGGAGGAAGAATTTTAATGGACCGCCGCCTGTTTCCTGCACGGGCCGTCCTTCCGTATCCAAATATTCGAGATTAGGGGCTGGCTACAGAACCGCCATCAATTTCGCTACCGGGGTCGCCGGCCGGGGGAGCCATACTTGCGCAAAAGGCGCAACGGTCGCAGGACGCCGTAGAGCGGCGCAAGCATGGAGGGCAGGCGCATCATCGCGCCATCCTCTTCGGCAGGAAGTGTGGCCAGACGCAGCGAGTAACGCCATCCGGCAAAAATTCCCGCCACCATGCGCCGGCGAAAATGGAAACGAGCGGCCGCGTCGCGCTCGCTCCATTCGCGTCGGAGATGGCTCTGCGCCACCTCCGACGCCACGGATGTTGCCACACGATCGTTTCGCACTCGCGCGAGTATCTCTTCGGGCAAAGGCGCGTCCAAAAGACCGGCGGTAAGCGCCAGACCGACGCGCAGCATGCGCCCCGCGCGCCAGGCTTCTGCTCGCCGAAACACTTGATCCCAGTCGAGCTGCGGATGCGACTGGATGAATTCCGAAATATCCGCGATCCAGGAAATCCTCTCCCAGAAATCTTTCGATCCGTGAATGCAGAGGATGGGAAGCAGGTCCTCATGGCCAAAGGTGACGAGCTCGTGCCCGCTGAGCGCGACGGGAACCAGCCGCCGGACCAGATCGTCGAGGTCCGGCCTGACCGGAAAATGGCGCAGCGTCCGCTCCGTGTGAAGCTCCACCATCGTGCGGCGTGCTTCGTCGCGGTAATTGTATTCGCCGGGGACGACCTTAGCTGCCGCCCCGGAATCGAGAATCCATGGAAATTTCGGATGGTAGCCGAGGCTGAGAACGATCTCGTTCGCCTTTGCCATGTCTCGCTGGCGCAAAACGATATCTAAATCCTCGAACTCCCGCAGCGTCACGTCTCCGTAGGCCTGGACCGCGAGAACGGGGCCCTTGTACGGAATCGCTTCAATCCCCTGGAGCTGAAAGAGATCCATGATCTTGATCAATTCCGCCGTCAGGACGAGGCAGCGTAACGCATTCGCGCGCGAGGCGTTCTTCAAGCGCTCGAGTTCGTTGGGGGCGGCAACATCCGGCGCCACGGCGGAAAGTTGCCGTGCGAGCAGCGGCAAGATTGAATTCTCGGCAGCCGCGGAGAGCAGGAAATCCCAATCCAGCGGCCCGGCAACCAGATCGCTAATCTCTTTCGCAATGTGCGGCTCAATCCGCGTGCGCGCGCAGCAGACCAGAAGACGCTTTTCAGGGCAAACGAGATCGCTGGACGAGAGGGTCATCAAGGCTGCGCAGCACGGCCTGCGAGGAGATTCTACGACATCGCGAGCCGGAGCACCGGAGGTTTCCTTGTGCAACGGATAGCTCGAACGCGACCGAGAGCGAAAGTTACCGGACGGCTTCGGCCGTGAGTATCTCGCGCAACTTCGTGGTGAGCGTGGCCAACGGCACCGTGTGGAGTGCGGCGGCTTGCCGCCGCTGTTTGCCGTCCGGGCTTGCCCGGACGTGCTGCAAGATCAGGCGAAGCGCTGAAGCACGCAAACTCATGTACTCCACGCTGGCGGATGGTTTCGGTGTACAAAAGATATTCGAACGGGGTGGAAGAAGAAAGTTACCGGACGGCTTCGGCCGTAAGTATCTCGCGCAACTTCGTGGTGAGCGTAGCCAACGTGAAGGGCTTTTGAAGCAGAGGCGCGTCGGTTCCGAGAATCCCCGGATGGACGACGGATTGATCCGTATAGCCGGACATATAGAGAATTTTGATATCGGGGCGGACAGAAAGCACGCGTTCCGCCAATTCCCGCCCGCCGATTCCAGGCATCACCATATCAGTCATCAGCAAGTGGATCGGCCCCGCGTGCATGGCGGCCAATTCAAGAGCGATGTTGCCGTCCGGCGCAACGATGACGGTATAGCCGCTCATTTCCAAATACTCCCGAGCGAGTTCGCGGACTCCCACTTCGTCTTCCACCAGAAGCACGACCTCCGAGCCGCGAGGCAAGGAACTCGACTCCGCGCTCCGGTCGCGCCCGATTACGCTAACCTCGTCCGCGATGCGCGGAAGATAGATTTTGAAGGTCGTGCCGTGGCCGGGCTCGCTGTACACCCAGACATAGCCGCCACTCTGTTTGACGACTCCGTACACGGTCGCAAGACCGAGGCCCGTTCCCTTCCCTTTTTCCTTGGTCGTGAAGAATGGCTCGAAAATGTGGGCCTGCGTCTTCGCGTCCATACCGAGGCCGTTGTCGGTGACCGCCAGCATCACGTACTTTCCGGGCGCCACGACCGCGGGTGAATGGGAAACCGAAGCGTCGAATTCCACGTTGGCGGTTTCGATCATCAGGCGTCCGCCCTTGGGCATCGCGTCGCGCGCATTGACCGCCAGATTCATCACCACCTGCTCGATCTGGCTGCGGTCGGCCTTTACCAGCCAGAGATCCGGCTTGGAAGAAGTCTCCAGCTCGATGTCCTCACCGATCAGCCGTTGCAGCATCTTTTCCATGTCGGCGACCACGCTGTGGACGTTGAGCACCTTGGGCGCCAGAATCTGCTTGCGGCTGAACGCCAGCAATTGCTGCGTCAGCGCGGCAGCGCGCTGCGCGGCCGTTTGGATCTGCTCGGCGTTTCGGTGCAATGATTCGCCGACCGGGAGTCGGTCCGCCAGCAAGTCGGCGTAGCCTTGTATCACCATCAGAAGATTATTAAAGTCGTGCGCGATTCCACCGGCGAGACGCCCCACGGCTTCCATCTTCTGGGCCTGGCGGAACTGCTCTTCCAGTTGCTTCCGGTCGGTGACGTCGAGCGCCATACAGATTGCGCCCTGCACTTCTCCTCCGGCGTCATGCAAAGGTTCGACGTGACACGCGTAGGAGCCTTTTTTCCATTCCACCGGAAACGTCACGGGATCGCCGGCCACGGCCCGAAGATGCGCGGCGATCGGCGTAAACGATTGATCTTTCGTCTCGAAATAATCGGGGAGCGACATTCCCACGATTTGATTCGGCTTCAGACCCAGCCGCGCGAGCCCCGATCCGACGGCGGAAGTGAAACGGAGATTCTTGTCCACGGTCCAGAGCACGGCAGGCAGCTGTTCGATCAGGAGGCGCAGGCGAGCTTCGCTTTCCCGCGCCCGCTCTTCCGAGCGCTTCCGTTCGATCGCCAGCGCGATCTGTCCACCGACGGAAGACAGAAATTCCAGGTCGCGCGAGGTGTAAACATTCGCGCGCTCGTAATTTTGGATGACCAGCACTCCGATCGTCTCGGCCGGGGTCCGCAGGGGAACACCAAGCCACGACGGACACTGCGTGCCCATCAGTTCCACTTCACCCTTGCTGGCCAGTTGATCGAATCGCGCTTTCGATATCAGCATCGCTTCGCCGGTGCGAAATACGTAGGCAGTACAGCTCCGGTCCAGGTCTTCCAATGCGTCCGGAGCCGGCGCCGCGTCGTACCGGTCCACAAAGAACGGGAAGTGAAATTTGCCGGAGGCAGCGTCGCGCAGTGCCACGAAGCAATTGCTGGCGTCGAGCACCTTGCCGAGCGACGCGTGAATCAGCCGCAGCAGCGCGTCCAGATTGTCCGTGACGCTGACGGCGCGGATGATTTCCGTCGTCACCTGGCGGATCAGCTCGGACCGCTTGCGCTCGGTAATATCTTCTGCCGTGCCGTCGTGGCTCACGATCTTGCCGCTCGCATCGCGCACGGCCCGCACGTTCATCGAAATCCAAATCGTGCTGCCGTCGCGGCGGAGCATGGGGCATTCAAACGCCTCCAGGAGGCCGCGCTCTTCGAGCCCCCGCTTCAGCTCGTTGCGTATTTCCGGATCCACGTAGAGTTGTTTGCCGATGTCGTAAACTTCCCGAATCATTTCTGCCGGTGACGAATAGCCCGCGATGCGCGCCATCGCCGGATTCACGGTGACAAAGCGCCCTTCCGGCGTGGACTCGAAAAAGCCCTCCACCGCGCTCTCAAAGATGCGGCGGTATTTTTCCTCGGCTTTGTGTTGCGCTTCTTCGGCTCGGCCTCTCTCGGTGATGTCCTCGTAAATGCCGAACGTGCCGGTTTGCTTCCCGCTGACGACCAGCGGCACGCCGATGATCCGCACGTCCACCAGCGAGCCGTCGCTTCGCCGGCGTTTGCTGACGTGACGCACGACCTCGCCCTTCATGACGCGCTGGATGAATCCCAGCAATTCGTCCGACTGGTCGGGAGGCGCGAGCAGTGACTCAATCTCCGTCCCGATGATCTCCCCGCACCGATAGCCGAAAAGACGCTCAAACGCGGGATTGCAAGTCTGCACGCGCCGGTTCAAATCGAGCCCGACGATCGCGAGCGGGCTGTTCTCCGTCAGTGCGTTGGAATACGCTGCGTGCTCGGCCAATTTCTGCTCGGCGGCCCGGCGCTCGCTGATGTCCTGCGTGACGACCAGAACGGCGCCCTGACCGGCAAACGAGATTTTCTGGCTCGTTACATCCACGTCGAAGACCTCGCCGTTCTTCCGGCGATGCCGCACGTGGCCCACACCCGTCGGTGAGGTCCCGTTCTTTCGAATCGAATCGAGGAAGACCGGCACATCCGCCGCGGGGCGTATCTCGGTGATCTTCATGCGCAGGAATTCAGCCCGCGAATAACCGTACTGCCGGAGGGCAGCTGCGTTGACCTCAAGAAACCGCAGAGTGTCCTGGTGGCATATGTACATCGCGAGAGGATTGGTGGAGAAAACGACTTCGAATTGCTTGTCGGCAACCGCCGCGTTTCCGTCCGCTTCGGAAGTGTCCGTTTGTGCTTGTGGTGCGGACTTTCCGTCCGCACGCTTCAACGCGTGCGACGGACCAGTCTGCTTCGGACGAGGTGCCGCGTTCTTGCTGGACATGGTTTGCAGACAACTGTAGGGCGGGAGTTTAGCTGCTACTCCGCGGATGTTCCCCGCTTCCATTTATAGAGAGGGGGACTCTGTTCCACAATGGTACGTCGGTACCAAGTGGGGCCGTTGTTACAATAGGGTTTACATTTCGCCAACACAGAACTCTTTGATAAGCGGAGCCGAGGTCGGGGGCCATCGCAAGCGCCGCGCAGCGGACCGAAGTGCAAATAGCACACGCACCGGGAGATTTGGCGCTGCGCGCCCCGCTCCAGTAAGATGGGAGCGCGAGGAAATGCTGGTGTCCCAGGGAGAGCATGACCAAGCCTGACAAAACATCCAGCGGGAAAACGCCCGTTACCGGCGGACTGAAGGACGAATTTGAAGATCTGATCCGCGCCGAGGAATCCGATCCGTTCCGGCTCCTCGGCCCTCACTGGGTCGAGCGAGACGGCACGCGGTCGCTCGCGATCCGTGCCTTCCGGCCGGACGCCCGCGAGTTGACCGTGCTCTGGGGCGTCGGTCCGGCTGTGTATCCCGCCGCACAGATCCATCCATCCGGCGTCTTTGAGGCCGTCATCGCCGCCGACGCTTTGGGATTGTCCGGCGGAGAGCCCATCGCATCGTCGGCCTACCGCTTGCGCTTCCGCTTCGCGGACGGCGCCGCATTTGAAACGTATGACGCGTACGCCTTCCCGCCCATCCTCACCGAGTACGATCTCTATCTTTCAGGTGAAGGCTCGGACTACCTCAAGTACGAAAAATTGGGCGCGCACGTTCGCGAGGTTGCCGGCGTCCGCGGCGTGCATTTCGGCGTCTGGGCGCCGAACGCGAAACGCGTCAGCGTCGTCGGCGACTTCAACTCCTGGGACGGGCACGTATTCGCCATGCGCAGCCTCGGCGCGAGCGGCATCTGGGAAATCTTCCTGCCGGGCCTCGACGAGGGCGCGCTTTACAAATTCGAAATCCTCTCGCGCGTTGGGCATCAGCTCGGCTTAAAGTCCGACCCTTACGGCTTCGCGTCCGAGCTGCGCCCGAAGACCGCGTCAGTCGTCTGTAACATCAACCAGCACGAGTGGAAGGATTCCGCGTGGCTCGAGGCGCGCGTCGCGCGCGATTGGCTGCATTCCCCGATGTCCGTTTACGAAGTTCACCTCGGCTCGTGGCGGCGCAAAACCGACGAAGGCGATCGCTGGCTCACCTACCGCGAGCTCGCGGACGAGCTGATTCCCTACGCCAAGCAGATGGGCTACACGCACCTCGAATTGATGCCCATCATGGAGCATCCCTTCGACGCTTCCTGGGGCTACCAGACCGTCGGCTACTACGCCGTGACCAGCCGCTTCGGCTCGCCCGCCGATTTCATGTACTTTGTGGACCGCTGCCACCAGGAAGGTTTCGGCGTGTTCCTCGATTGGACGCCCGCACATTTCCCGCGCGACGCCCACGGCCTGGCATTCTTCGACGGCACGCATCTCTACGAACACGAGGATCCGCGCAAGGGCGCTCATCCCGACTGGGGCACGCTGGTCTTCAACTACGGCCGCAACGAGGTCCAGAATTTTCTGCTCTCGAACGCGCTCTTCTGGATCGACAAATATCACATTGACGGCCTGCGCGTGGACGCGGTCGCCTCCATGCTCTATCTCGATTATTCGCGCGCTCCCGGCGAATGGATTCCCAACGCCTTCGGCGGACGCGAAAATCTCGAGGCCATCGCGTTCATCAAGCGCCTGAACGAAGTCCTGCACGTGCGCCATCCCGGCGCGCTGATGATCGCCGAGGAATCCACCTCCTGGCCGGCGGTTTCGCGCCCCACCTACATCGGCGGCCTCGGCTTCGATTTGAAATGGAACATGGGCTGGATGAACGACGTGCTCACGTATTTCACGCTCGATCCCATCCACCGGCAGTTCCAGCACGGCAAGCTGACGTTCTCCATGCTCTACGCATTCCACGAGAATTTCGTCCTGCCACTTTCGCACGACGAAGTGGTCCACGGAAAACGCTCCCTGCTCGAAAAAATGCCCGGCGACGATTGGCAAAAATTCGCAAACCTGCGTCTGCTCTTCGCCTACCTTTTCGCGCATCCGGGAAAGAAGCTTCATTTCATGGGCAGCGAGCTCGCCCAGCGCAACGAATTCTGGGAAGCCAGCTCCGTGGACTGGGCGCTCGAGGCTTCGCCGTGGCACAAGGGCGTTCAGCGCCTGGTTGCCGATCTGAATCGCCTGCACGTCGGCGAACGCGCCCTGCACGAAGTTGATTTCGAATGGTCCGGCTTCGAATGGCTGGAAGTGAACGACGCCGCGTCGAGCGTCCTTTCGTTCTTGCGGCGCGCCAGGAATGGCGAGGATTTCATCGTCGCCGTGTGCAACTTCACGCCTGTAGTCCGCGAGAATTACCGCATCGGCGTTCCTCGCCCCGGCTTCTACCGCGAAATCCTCAACACCGACTCGACCTACTACGGCGGCACCGACATCGGCAATTCCGGCGGCGTCCGCGCCGATCCCTTCCCCTGGAACGATCGCCCCTACTCGATCAAGCTGAAGCTGCCGCCGCTGGCGGTGACGTTGTTCAAGCTGCAAAAGGACTGAGCTTGTCGTTCCCAGTGGCACAGACAATCCTGTCTGTGCGGTTTCGCTCGTGTAGCGCCGGTCTTCAGACCGGCAGCCTTTATCCTCGTAGGGTCGTTCGCCGTTGCCTATGTAGCGGCCGCCTTTTAGGCGGGCGCCTTTGCCTTTTCCGAGGTCTAAATGTAGCGCCGCGGCCTTCAGCGCGGCAGCCGTTGCCCTCTTAGCGGCCACAAAAACCGCCAATCGGGAGATTGGCGATCCCAGGGGTCTGATCTCCCAGGCTCGACTAGCCGTCGACACTGGGAGCCCTGTCTTGAAAAAGTGTGACACTTCCCGAGGGCGCCGACCGTTTGTTTTCAGTGAGATAGATCGAAAATTACTCGGCATGGTGTGACACTTAATTTGGGCCCGGCCTTGCGCATTCGTAGCGCCGGTCTTAAGACCGGCAACCTTCGCCATTGAATCTGTCCCTCCAGATGAGTGTCGATTAGAAAAAATCTCGCGCCTTGTTTTCAACGACATGACCCCGTTTCTAATCGCCTCAGTGTCGATTAGAAATGCGACGGTTCGTGCCCTGTGGCACGCGCTTCTTCTCGCGATTGTCATCCCGACAGAGTCCGCCCTGGTGGACGACGAGGGATCTGCTTCTGCCTTGGCAACGCCGCCTGCGCACACAGCGCCCGCCGCACAGGAGAACATCCCCCCGCCGCCGGTTTCCCGGGCCTTCGATACCGCGCCAAATCTGTGTTCGTGTCGCATGCGCGTCTTCTGCGTCCCGGATGGGGCTGCGGGAACGCCAGAATCACACTAGCGCAATTCGTCACGCGGCGAAGCTGGGACAAAGTACAGTAAAAGTACAGGCGGGCATACTTGGTCACGGCATCGTCCGAATTTGGTGGCCGTTGCCTGTTCCGGATTGCGAAATTAATTTACCTTACAGATACTATCCTCGTCGGTTGCGCTTGCCGACAGTGTCAAGCCCCTGCTACTCTGCGCGGGCATGGCAGCGCAAGCCTTCGACGAAGCGTTCGAAAGAGTTCAAAGCCTCGCCGCTACTTTCAAAGCTAACGAAGCCCGTTACATTTGGACATCGGAAAAGGCAAAGGCGCCCGCCTGAAAGGCGGCCGCTACAAAGGCAACAACTGGCGCGGCAAGCAGCGCCCCTACGAGGGCAACGGCTGCCGGTCTGAAGACCGGCCCTACGAAGGCACCGGCGGGCGCAACGAGCGGCGCCCTTACGAAGGCAACGGCGCGCGCAGACAGGAGTCTCCGTGCCACGAAGGCAAAAGCTTACACTGCGCTTGCTGCGAGCGGTTTCTTGCGGGTTGCTTCTCCGGCAGATTATTCCACCGAATGAACAGCTGCCACGTCGCACACTGCCTCGCATGCTCCGCAGTCGGTGCAGTCGTCGGCTTTGACGAGCAGCGAGCCATCGTCTTTCTTTTCGATAGCCCCAACCGGGCATGCATCAAGGCAGTGATCGTCCTTCTCGCATTTTTCCTGATTGATGATATACGCCACACAGCCTCCATAGTATCTGGCGAGATCTCCCCGCCGCAGTCACGCTGGCAGGATACCGCCGCGGCGTAGATCGGTATGTGACGTTCATCACAAGCTTGCGCCGCAGCTCACTACCGGCTGCCAACCAAAGCGTTCAGTCTTTATCGTGGGGCATCCGAAAAAGCGCGTTCGCTAGCGCGATGGGTCAATGGAGGACCGGGCCAACCGCCAAGTCGATTCATTGCTAGTACGCCATCGATCACCAAGGTATCGGGAATGGCCACGCGGGCGACTTGGCCTCGGCATCTACACTAGGTAACGGATTTCGTTGGTGGTTCTAGGGGTATAATCCAGCCCGAAATGACGCTCCCCCGCGGGACTCGCGACGGGCCATTTGAACTTCTCGCTGCTATCGGTGCCCTTCCTTCGTCAGGGCGAGCAGGCGGGATGGGGGAAGTTTACCGCGCACGCTATCTCAAGCGACGTAGAAACGGAACGATCGAAACGGGCACGATGGCTTCAGAAGCGCAGCTTCACGCGACAAGGCATAACGCCGCGCTTTCCTAGAGAGGAAGACGCGGAATTCCGGACCGGTGGAGGAACAAATGAGTAGGGTTCTGAAATATACCCTCATCGCCATCGCCGCAATGCTGACGGCAAGTTCGTCGCTTGCGCACCATTCGTTCGCGATGTTCGACCAGTCGAAGTCGGTAACGCTGCAGGGCACCGTCAAGGATTTCCGCTGGACCAATCCCCACGTCTTCATCCAGCTGCTCGTCAAGACGGAGGGTGGCAGCGAAGTAGAGTGGAGCATCGAGATGACGAGCCCGGAACATCTGGCGCGCGTCGGATGGCGGCCCGGAAACTTGAAGCCGGGCGACAAGGTGACCTTGGTCATCCATCCGATGCGAGATGGCACCGAGGGTGGTCAGTATGTCTCGGGAACCGGACCGGACGGCCCACTCGCCGGCTCACCCGTGTCGAAAGGCGATGGCAAATGACTCCGCGAAGACTGGCGCTAGCGGCGACGATCATGCTGGGGTGCGTGGCGGTCATTGGCATGGAAACCATGGGCGCGCCGACAGGAATGCCGGATTGGAGCGGCCAGTGGGAAAATGTCGGTGCGACGCCCGATGCGTCGGGAGGATTCAATCAGTCGCTCGATGAGGTTCTCAAGCGAATGCAGTGGGGACCACCGAACAAACCCGAGTTACAGGCCCGAGTGGACAAGATCGTAGCGTCGGAGCGCGAGAGATTAGACGCGATCAGCCGCGGAGAAGATCCGGGCGGGGTGGACGTGAAGGCCTGCACTTTCGGATTTCCTTTGATAATGCTCGATTCACCGCTGATGTTCGAGATTCTACCGACGCCGAAGGAAACGACTCTGATCTTCTCGAGCCGCGAGATCCGCCACGTTTACACGGATGGAAGGCCGCACACCCCGAAGGAGGACCTGTGGGCGACGCCCTGGGGTGACTCGATCGGCCACTGGGAAGGACAGACTCTCGTCATCGACACCATCGCAGTCAAATCTCCCTTTGCTTCTTCGGAGTCGGAGGGTGTCGCCGTCCTGGCGTTTGGGGACGTCGAGGGCATGCAGACGATCACAATCTTGAGTCCGCAGGCGCGCTTCACTGAGAGGATCCGGATGCTCGACAAGGATCATCTGGAGGACCAGATGACCGTCATTGATCCCGCCGGTTTCACGGCGCCCTGGCACGTGAACCGCACCTACCAGCGGGTGACTCATATTCACCGCATGGTCTACGAGGACTGCGAGGGCGAAGATCGCAATCCCGTCGTCAACGGCCGGTTCACGCTCGCACCACCGCCTTCGTCAACGACACCGCGGCCAGCAACGGCGCCGAGCAGCGCTCCGTCCGAAAAGCGCTGATTCACGGGCGCTGAATCATCTCGATGCGGTTACCCACCGGATCGATTGCGATGCCTATCATGATGCCAGAGTTTCCGAACGCACGAGGATCGCCGGCCATCGAGCCGCCAGCCGCCTTGACGGCGGCGACTGTCGCCGCCATGTCCTTTACGTTCAGGATCACGTGCGCAATCGGGTCCTTCAGGTCGTCGGAATCGCGGTGCATGATCACGATCGGCTCGCTGTTGTTGGCCTTTGCCGCGTCCGCCGTCGCGCCGAAGTTCACGAAGACCTCGGGTCCACCGGGCGAATTGATCCGATTGACCTCAAACATGCCGAACGCTGCCTCGTAGAATTTCGCCAATGCAACAGAGTCTTGCGCGCCGACTCGCACCGAGTTCAGCGTCACCTGCGCGCGTGCGGCGCTTGCGAACAGCAGCACGACGATTACGGCCACGACAGCTGTGTAAATTCTCTTCATTTCTCTCTCCTCATTCTATTTCAAGACACATCATTTCAAGACAAAATCAGGCAGGCTTCAGCGTCCACACGCGAATGGCTCTGACCGGGCTGGTGGGGCACACAACTTCGCAGGCTCCGCAGCCGGTGCACTTGTCGTTGACGACGGGGTAGGCGTTGTATTGCTCCTCGTCCCAGATGATTTTGACCGCATCGTACGGACACGCCTGCTCGCAGGCGTCGCACTCCTTCTTGCCGAGGGCGGTAAGGCAGACGTTGTTATCGACGAGAGCCTCGCCGATGACGTACTTGTTTTTCGGCTGCAGATCCAGCGCCGTCAGCGCGCCCGTGGGGCAGACCTGGGTGCAGGCGTTGCACGTTTCCAGGCAATATTTGTAGTCCGTGTCGAAGCGAATGACGGGCGCGCCAAAACCCGCGAGGCCGCCTTCGTGACCGGTATCCGGACGAATAATTTTCGACGGGCAGGCG
This sequence comes from uncultured Acidobacteriota bacterium, assembly GCA_963752925.1. Lineage (GTDB taxonomy): Bacteria > Acidobacteriota > Terriglobia > Acidiferrales > UBA7541 > Palsa-295. The sequence continues at coordinate 87,339 of CAVVZY010000004.1, forward strand.
TGCACGCAGTTGTTGCAACGGATGCACAGCCCGGTAAAGCGATCCTCCGGCACGGCGCCGGGAGGACGCAGCAGCGTGTCACTGGTGCGGTATCGCGCCGCTCCGGTTCGGCGCGCCCAAACGGCAAGCAGTGCGCCGGCCGATCCGGCGAAGAATACACGCCGAGCGGCACGGAACCTCTGCGAGGGCGCACTCGCAATCAATTTGGTCCAAAGCGCCTTGCGCATCGAAAACAGCATGTCCTGGAATCCACTGAGGGGACAAATGCGGACGCACCAGAGCATGCCGAAAACCAGAGTAGCTGCCACCAGAGTACCCAGGCCGAGGCTGACCAGAATGACGGTTATCGTGTTCGTGGCTTTGTTCACGGCGAAGGGGCTGCTGAAAATGCACAGAGGATCCATCCACAGCAGCACGGGATACCCCGCCACGGCACTCACCAACGTGAGTATCGCGACATATCGCCCGACTGGCGGGCACTTGCTCCACCAGTTCGCCTTGCGCAAACCGGCGTGCGAGACATTTTCGAGCAGAAAACCAGTCGGGCAGAGGTACAGGCAGAACCACCGCTTCTTAAATGAACTGGCGACGGCGACGACGAGCGCAAAAACGATTCCGAGACTGATGGAGCGAGTGGCGATACTCGAGGAGAGAGCAACGAAGGGGCTCGCCTGTACGAAAACCCTCGGCGCGATTGCCCAGGGCAGCACCGGCCAAACCAGCACGAGCGCGCCGACAAAACAGGTCAGCTGAATCAGCCGCCGCGGCACGCGCCGGAGAAACGTCATCCCAAATAGGCCCCTTGCTGGTGAAGAAGATTTTGGAGCTTCGTTACGCTCACGTTGCGAGGTTTGCATTTGTCCTGGATACACAATGCCGCCGCCAAGCCCGCGGCCTGTCCGGTAACCCAGCAAACCGGAATGAGCCGGGTTATGTCCGCAACTTCGAAATCGGCCGAAATACATCGTCCGGCCGCGAGGACATTTTCGACCTTCGCGGGAACGAGTGAGCCGTAAGGGATCTGGAATTCGGGAGCATTCGCATAGGCGCCGGAATAGCCGATGACATCTTTAAACTTTGCGCCGCTCCGGATTTCCTGGACGGTAAGTTTCTTGACGCCGCCAAGGAGCCTGCTGAGCCGCACGCCCAGCTGGGGAGCCGTTTCGGCTAGATAGACCTGCTCGTTTCCCGGCTTTTGACGAAGCTTCTCGACGTTGCCCCATGTCCCGCGGCGATGCTTGAGTTCCATGGCGGTCAGGTCCGCGATGTCCAGGGCGTCGCCGACGGGACCTTTCATGTTGAGCCAGTTCATATGAGGCGCAGGCGTCGAATTCCCGGCGTGGCCGTTGAGATCGTTCACCCTGCCCTTGGAGGGACGGCCTTCGCCGGGCTTGCCTGTCGCAGGGTGCTCCGGGTCTTCCGATCCTCGTCCCACGGCCATATCGACCTCATCGATATTCCCGATCCGGCTGATCAGACCGATGTTGGTTTTAACTTTTTCAAAAGCCGCCCCTGCGGCCGCGTAAATGTCACCGTCTCCCGAAGCATCGATCACAATATCGGCGAGGATGGCCTGTCGCCCCGACTTGCTCTCAAAAACCGCGCCCCGCACGGCTCCTTTGGCATCCACAATGGCATCGACACCCCAACAATCGAGGTAAGCAGTGATCCCGGAATCGAGCACCATGTCAGCCAACACATATTTGAAGGCCTCCGCGTCGATTGTCGGGTAAACAGGCGCCTTGTTTCGATCGATGATTCCGTACTTCAGGACGTCCAGCTTCTTCATCAGCTCTTCGCCGATGCCGAAGATGACCTGCTTCTTATTCCGATCGTAAAGCGGAAATATTCCCAGGACGAGGCCGCCGGTTGCGAGCCCTCCGAGATAGCCGTACCGCTCGACGAGAGTGACGTCGATGCCCATGCGCTTGGCGCAAAGCGCGGCCGCTGTTCCCGCCGGACCGCCTCCGACGACCAAGATGGTCGTCTTATGCAAAACGGGCACGTCGCGTCGCGGTTGCACGACCTTGCCGTCAACGATTGTCGCGGGAACCCTGGTAGCGGCTTGAGGAGTTGATTGTCCGGCAGGCTGATCGGCTGCTGCCGACGAAACCGGCGTGAGGGATCCGGCCGCAAACAAGCCTCCTGCGGCAATCGAACGACGCATCAATTCTCTTCGTGTCAGGTCTTTTGACATGTTTGCACTCTTCCGACGGTTAGCCGATCCGAACCCAATTTCCGGGTTCTTGATCTATACGGCGCCAATACTATCCCAACGCGAACGAGCAGCCAACTCCTGGTAAGTCGGAGTACCGGACATCTTGATTCCAGTACGAACTCTTCCGGCAACCGCGTTAATCAGGACTTAGCGGGTCTCTGGCGTTAATCTCTGTTCTCGACAATTATGCTGCAAACTGCAAATGGCGAGATTATGTGTCCATCCGTTCGACCCATTGAGCGCGCCATGCGGGCGCCACGAATGGATCCGCAAAGTATTGTGTTTCCCGCGCAATCTTGTCGTTCCTGAACTCCATGATGCTCACGGTGTAGGACGGCTTGCCATCATACGTCAGGATAAATTCGGTGATCCAAAGATCACCGCCGCCAAGGATTCGTCGGACAGCAAACCGCTTCTTGCTGGGCTGACTAGCGCGTTGGTTCTGTATGTTGCGTCGACCGCGGGTTCGCTCGCCTGACTGCGGGTATTCCAGCACCGCGTCCTCGTGATAGATGCGGTGCTCCGTTTCAAAATCGTTGGCATCGGACGCCGCCCAATGCTGATCCAGTGCCGCACGGATCTCTTGATCTCGCACTCCAGAATACTGCTCCTTCTCTTGTTGATCGTTCATCTTGAGCCTTCAGTTTGACAAGAAGCTAAATGCTTTAGCGGAATCGGAGTGTACGACTCGTCAAGTCGCGCTGTTTCTTCGATCACCCCAGAGTCTACACCGCGTCGAAGCGCCTAACTCCTGATTAGCCGGATAACCGGTAACTTGGGTACTCGAACCCACTTTACCGGTAACCGCGTTAATCAGGCGTGTGGGTTATTTCCGAGTGCGCCGTCAATCGCCACGCCTGTGGAGCTATTTGGGATCTCGGCTAAACTGTCCCGCAAAATGCTGTTACACTCCCGCGCATATGGAACACCGCGATGATCAGAGGTTCTGCGCGAAGCGTCCGTCGACGGGGGCGATTCTTCTGGGGCTAATTCCTTTCACGGCCGCGTGCTTCTCAGTGTCACTTTGGGACCGTGTTTATCCCATGGTTCTGGGTTTGCCGTTCAACTTTTTCTGGCTAATCTCATGGCTGCTCCTTACCCCACTCTGTATGTGGGGCGCATATTGGCTGGAGACACGCCGCGCTTCTGAGCCGCGTCGCGAAGAGGGCGGCACGCGGTGAGTTCAAGCGCCGTTGTTCTGACCATAATCTCCGCCATCGTCGCAGCGGGCTCGTCTGTCGGTTTTCTTGCCGGATCTCACCGCAAGATGGATCTCGAACAATGGATCGTGGGCGGCCGAGGTTTCGGCATGCTGCTGGTCTGGCTGCTGATGGCCGGGGAGATCTATACGACGTTTACGTTCCTGGGGGCAAGTGGCTGGGCGTACTCCAGAGGCGCACCCGTTCTGTACATTATCGGATACACCTGTTTAGCCTATGTGGTTTCTTTCTACATTCTCCCCGAACTTTGGGAAGCCGGAAGGAGATATCGCCTTCAAACACAAGCCGATTTCTTTCAAGTACGCTACAACAGCAAGTATCTCACCGCCTTTGTTGCCCTTGTGGGCGTGATCTTCATCATCCCTTATTTGCAACTTCAGATCACTGGTCTCGGGATCATTGTGGAGGTGGCGAGTTTCGGAGGGATCCATCGCACACCGGCCATGGTGATCTCCTTCGCCATTGTCGCCGGTTTTGTATTCACCAGCGGGATCCGGGGGGTGGCGTGGGTCAGCATATTGAAGGACATTGTTCTGTTCTTTGCCGCGGTTTTTGTTGGCGTCGCGGTGCCATACATTTACTTTGGAGGCGTTGGCCCAATGTTTGCAGCACTCGAGCGCGCCAAGCCTGGTCATCTGGTAATGCCAGGCGCCACGACAAACCTGGGACACGCCTGGTACGTATCAACTGTTCTCCTCTGCGCGTTTGGGTTCTACATGTGGCCGCAATTCTTCGGCGCGAGCTTCACTGCGAAAAGTGGCGACACGCTGCGCCGGAACGCCGTCGTGATGCCCCTCTACATCATCACGATGCCGCTGATGTTCTTCGTAGGCCTGGCCGCGCTTCTGGTGTTGCCTGGGCTCGCCAATGGCGACCTCTCGTTGTTATTGATCGTGCGCAAGACCTTCCCGCCCTGGTTCCTAGGCGTAATTGGCGGAGCCGGCGCTCTCACGGCGATGGTTCCCGCGGCGATCCTAATGCTCACAGCGGCAAGTTTGTTTGCAAAGAACCTATGCCGCCCGATTCTCGCGCCAAGCATGACCGACCGACAGGTTGGGAAGTTGGCGAAGATCACCGTGTTAGCAATCACATGCGCCGCTCTTGTTTCCGCCATTTTCACCTCCACGACTCTTGTAGGTCTTCTGCTCGTGGGATATGGCGGGGTAGCGCAGTTTTTCCCGGGCGTTGTGTTGGGCCTGTATTCAAAGCGAGCGACCATGTCCGGCGTCTTCGCCGGAATGGTGACCGGCATCTTCATTGCCGTTCTTCTGATGCTCAGCAAGCACGATCCCATCATGGGACTGAATGCCGGATTTATTGCGTTGTGTTTCAACTTCGCAGTAACCGGAGTCGTGAGTTTGCTAACGTACACAGGAGACAGCGGATTTGCGCCGGACTCTATTTCATCTCCTGCCCTGCAATCGCGAGACAACCGGGAGTCCACTTAACGCAAGATCTTTTTCGGTCCGTATCGCCTCGATTGCGGTTTTTCGTGTCGCACGCGTTTTCGCCCCTGCTAGACGGCGGTAAGGGCGAGTTCCTTCGGCTCGGCGAGCGTGGCGGATGGCCAGCTCTTCAACTCCGGCATGCAGTGCTTCACGAAGCAGGCGATGTTGCGCTGGACTTCGTCGTGCGGCATCCCGCCGAAATTCAGATTCGGCATGATGCCCTGCATGTCGATCAGCTTCTTGTATCCGTCGTACTTCTCGAGGACTTGCTGCGGAGTTCCCCAGGCCATCAGCTGGATGTAATCCTCAACCGCCTTGTCTTTCCCGATCTCGTTGAGGTACTTGCTCATGTCGGCGTAGCGTTCGTAGCCCTTGGTGTAGTCGAAATGCTTTCCGAGCATTTCGTAGTGATCGAGCGCTTCACCATAATTCGCCGCCAGATACTTGCGCGCCAATTCTTCGGCGCGGCCCGCGCTCTCGTCCACAAAACAGAAGCCCGAACAGAACGGCTTGGGCGGCTCTTCATTCGGATGAAATTCGCTCCAGAGCTTGTGGTAGCGCTCCATGTCGGCCGTGACCAGCTTCCACGACTTCTGAATGATCACGAGCATGCCCAGGCCGAGCTTGGCCACCACGGGCACTGAATCCGCGGACGCAGCGGCGGCGAATTTGCGCCCCTTGAACGACTTGAACGGCTGCGGGCGTATGTCGCGGCGCGGCTGCTTCAGCGTCGCTCCGCCTTCGATGTATCCGGTTTCGAGCGCGTCCAATACCAGCTGCGCGTATTCATCAAACCGCTGCCGGCCTTCGTTTTGGTCGATGCGCAGCCCTTCGAATTCCCGGCGCGCCAGGCCGCGTCCGAACCCGAGGATGAATCGCCCATCGGAGACATGATCGAGCAGCGAGATCTGCTCGGCGAGGCGCACCGGATCGTGCCACGGCACCACGATCACCATCGAGCCGAGCTTGATGCGCTTGGTCCTTCCGGCGATGTAGGAGAGCACCTGGCACGGGTCCGGGCTGACGGAGTAATTGACAAAGTGATGTTCCGTGACCCACACCGAATCGAAGCCGAGCGATTCCGCCCTCTCGCAATTCCCCAGTTCCTCGCGCAGGAACTGCCGATCGGGATAACCGCCCAGATGTTGAAAGCCCGCTCCGTAGCCGATGTGCATCGCCCGTATCTCCTTCAATGGCCTCGCGCCCGCTGCCAGCGAAGTCGCGCAGCGTTCACTTCGATTCCCCAGAGCCGGGAATATATCAGATTGGACGCGATGGCACTACCTCGCGCGGAGGCGGAGACCAAGCAGGCGGGGCCGAAAAGCCTCAGGCCATCCCGACACGAATCGTCGGGACGACTCGTTCCTTCGTCAGGGCAGGCCTGAGCTACATAACACCGAAATTCCGTGGGCGGTGTACAATCCACGTGCTTCAGGGGACAAAACTGGAAATTTCGTGACCGCCCATGCCTGAAAATCAAAACTACTTTGTCGCGGTCGTGGGCGGAGCCATCTCCGGCTCGGTCGCGGCGGAAATCCTGGCGGACCGCGGCATCCGCGTGGCCGTCATCGAGCAGAACAAGCGGCCCTACGGCAAAATCGAGGACGGTCTGCCGCGCTGGCACGTCGAGCAGCGCAAGCAGGAATACGCCCGCATAGACGCCCGATTGAAGAAACCGGGTGTCCATTTCGTTCCCTCGACCAAGCTCGGCCGCGATCTCGAGTTCAACGACTTCTGCAACAACTGGGGTTTCTCCGCCGTCATCCTGGCTAACGGCGCCTGGCGCGATCGCGATTTGGGAGTCGCCGGAGCGCAGGAATTCGTGGACAAGGGTCTGATCTACCAGAATCCGTTCATCTACTGGTACAACCACAAAAACGAGAAGGATTACACCGGGCCGCGCTACGAAACTCCCGACGAGACGATTGTCGTCGGCGGCGGACTGGCTTCGATTGACGTGGTGAAAGTCCTGCAGATTGAGAACTACGAGCGCGCGATGAAAGCTCGCGGCATCCCGACCGACATGCACGAGCTGGAAAAGGGCATTCCCGCCGCCTGCAAGGCGCACGGGGTGGATCCGCAGTCTCTCGGCGTGAAAGGCTGCCTCCTGATTTACCGCCGCCGCGAGCAAGATATGCCCATGGCGCAGCCACCAGATAACGCCACTCCGGAACAAATCGCCAAGACTGAGGTGGTTCGGCAGAAAATGCTGCGCCTCGCGCGCGACAGGTACTTGTTTCGCGTGCAAGATCGCAGGCTAACCACGGGTCTGGTCGTAGAGAACGGCCGGGTGGTGGGTCTGAAAGTGGTGGAAACAAAGATCGAAGGACGGAAGGCGGACCCGATTCCCGGCTCCGAGCACGAGCTGCGCGCGCCTCTGGTGATATCTTCCATCGGCTCCGTGCCCGAAATTCTTCCGGGGGTCGCGATGAAGGGCGAGTACTACACCTTTACCGACGAAGATTTGCCACGCTACTCCGGCGCCGACCGCGTCTTCGGCGTGGGAAACGTGGTGACCGGGCAGGGAAATATCCGCGTGTCGCTCATTCACAGCCAGAAGGTAACGAAACAGCTCATCGACGACTTTATGAGCGGAAGTCACGGCGGTGGGACCGCCGCAGCGTCGGCTGCGACCGCGGAAACACGCGCCGCTGGACAAGCTCAGGCGGTCCACCACACACTACAGACCATCCCCGCTTTATCGCCGGACCAAATCGCGGCACTCGAGCAGCGCATCCGAGCACGACAGGAACGGGTGGGCTATACCTCGGACTATGACTCGTGGATCGCGAAGGTTACTCCGCCCGACCTCGAGTAGCCGCGTCGCCGCCCTTACTGCGTCGGCGGCTGCTGCATCATCATCTGAGGATTGAATGGCACCGGAGTTCCGACAATCTTAGTTTTTGCGCCGGTGATCAGCTTGGTGAGCAGCATGCATGAACTCTTGCCCTGGCTCTTCACCATGCCGAACGGGGGGACCTGGCTGCTAACCCATGTGTCGCCGCTGCCGTCGTTGGCTCGGTAATGTTCGCAGGAGAACGTGCCGGCTGGAGTCGTCACGGATTCCTTGCCTAGATCCGTCGATGAGGCGCGAATGTCCAGCTTCGGAGTTGGCTGGCTGCCCATGCGGCTTGTCTGGGCAGGCATTTCCATGGGATTACGACCTCCCATCTGCATGATCGTGCGGGTGGTAACGCCGTTCGATGAATCCGGCGTGATCAGCATCTTCATCACCATTTCGCCCATCTTTCCGGATGTTGTCGTCCATTCCAGCCAATAGGCGTCCTTCCCATTCACCGTTTCCTTGCCAACGATCGTGAATTCGATGGTGGACTTGGAGCCTTCTGAATTCGTGGATTCATATTGCGCGCCCGACCCGACGGTCGGCGTGAAAATGCCTTGCGGCATCGAAGGCCGCATGCCCATACCCATCTGCGCGCTCGCCGACACGGTCAGAATCGTGAGACAAAACAAGCTCGCCACTGCAATCCTCAGGTTCTTCATGATGCCCCCATTTTGTGAAGTATCTCGAGCCGGGATTCGCAGCCAGTTTACGTCAGCCAGCCGGAGAGCCTGGACATATGTGCGCAGCTAGTTCAAATCTCGATAGCTGATCAAGCGTATGCCCTTTGCTTCCACCGCGTGTCTCGCCTCCGCCGAAAGCAGGCCGTCGAGTTCCGTCTGGCGTTGCTGCTGTAAACGCGAGCCTGACTTCACCAGCTCGGCGTCGCAAACGCCCGGATGCGACATGATTTCCGTTCGGCCGTCGGGCAGAGTGTCAATCAACCGACACAATGCATCGGCGCTCAAGCGTCCCGTCAAAGCCAAACCCAGGAAATGATCCGGTGAGTGGAGTCCATACTTTCGCGAAATAGACTTGAACCAAGCCCCGACCGCGCGCACAGACGCGGAAGCCGCCATGTTTCCAACGAGTCCCGCGTGTTCGCTTCGCGCGGTGCGCCAGGAATCACCCAACTTCTCCACGGGATTCCTCACGCGCGTGATTCCGAACTCCTGAGCTACCCGGCCGACCGCGGCCATGACCCGCGGATGGACATGCGTATGCTTATGCGTGTCAACATGAGTTAGCTCAATCCCGGCCCGGCGTATTTTTCCGAGCTGCGCCCGCAATTCCGTTTCGATTTCCTTTGTGCGCACGCTTCCGACGCTAAGTCTCGCCACGAGCGCGCCCAGCGACCGCGGCAAGCGCCCCTCGCGGTCCGCGAGAGAAGGAATTTCTTCCCTGGGAGCCACGGAAAGTCCTCCGGTGAGAACAAGATGGCACCCTACACCCAATTTCGGATTGGCTATGGCGCGCTCGACGGCGTCATCAAACGCCGGTCCGTTCGCCATCAGCGTGGCGCTGGTCAGAATTCCCTCGCGATGGGCGCGTATGATTCCCTCATTGACGCCTCGCGTGTATCCGAAATCGTCCGCGTTGAGAATTAACTCTTTCATTTTGTTGTACGAAGAACTTCGGCCAGCAAGGAATGTTATCACGCCGCACGGAAGAGACGAGCCTTCCACGATCTCGCGCGCCGAAGCAATTTACGCGCCACATCTTCGTGCGGCGCACGAATGATGATGAATGCTCTGTGAAAGTTTTCAACAGAACTGTTGAAAACTTTGTGGAAAAGAACCTGTGACAAATCCAAATCCCGCGCCAGGACTGAGCTTAATCCTCTTTGCACAACTTCCGGGCAGATTTGGCCGTCGCCAGAACTTTTTTGAAGAAACGTCTCTCCGACCGACGCGGTTCCTACCGAGGAAGAAAAATTGTCGCGGAACATTCCTGCGCAAACTGCCAAAAACTTCTCAGTACCAGTGAGGCGGCTGCTCCAGTTTGATCGAGACGGACTCTTCGTCCTTGTTTATGTCGTACCATTTCCCAAACGTGTGCCAGCCTTTTGCGAGAACTTGAATCAGTACCTTGCCCTGCGGGATCTCGGGAATCTTCACCGAGCCTTCTTGATTCGTCTTGAAACTCAGCTCAGACAGTTTCTCGTGGCGCAAGAATCCACCGGACTCGTAGTAACGGACGTACACGCTGGCATTGGATACCGGCTTATCGTTGGCGTCCGTGACGTGAATTCGTATCTTCGTCGTGAGCGAATCGGAGGATTTTTCATTCTTTTTTTCCGGCGGACTTGGCTGCTCCTGGTCCTGCACGGCGGACGGCGGGGTTCCCTGGCTCGGATGAGTTTCCTGGGCGAAACCGCTCGCAGCGCAAACCAGCGCGGCTGCCAACACAGTTCGCCACCGTAGCCGCAGCTGGACACCCCGACGATTCTTCGCCACGCTCATAACGTCTTTGTTGTACTCCAATTGAATGCGCCCCTCAAGGCCCAGTCGAGGGATCGCCGCCGCTACGATGGGTGTAGCGGACGCCGAGACAGATAGCCTCACCTGCTCGCAGGCCGGACGGACTCTGAAATCCACTTAAGGTACTTGCGCGAGCCGCCGGCAATCTGCACGGCGATGATTTCGGGCACCTCGTAAGTGTGCAACCCCCGCACCACGCGTTCCATGGCGGCAAATCGCCGCCGGGAGGTCTTCAGAATCAGCAGCGCCTCCTTCGTCGATTCGACTTTTCGCTTCCACCGGTAGATCGACTGCACCGGCGCCTGCAATACATTTCCGCACGCCGCCAGCCTGCGCTCGACCAGCGCACGAGCAATCCTCCTCGCCTGTCCCGCCGACGCGCATGTAACCAACACCACGATTTTGTCCGTCATCTCCCGCCTTTACTCTTGGATGTCTTCTCCGGCGATTCCCCGATACGCGAGGGTTGCGCGACAAGATACAATAGCGCCGCGTGACGAGCCAAGCGATCCATTTCGGCACCTCGGGCTGGCGCGGCATCATCGCCGAGGACTTCACTTTCCCGGGCGTGCGCCGTGCGGCGGCCGCGATTGCGGGCCACGTGCTGGCGCGAAAGCAATCCCCGACGCTCATCGTGGGCTACGACACGCGCTTCTTCTCGCCGGAATTTGCCCTCGCCGCTGCCTCCGTCCTGAGATCGCATGGCTGCCGCGTGCTTCTGTGCGGCGAGCCGACCCCGACCCCAGCTATCGCGCACGCGATCCTCCACGGCAAGCTCGATGGGGGCGTCAACATTACGGCCAGCCATAATCCGGCGGCATATAACGGCCTGAAATTTTCCGGAGCCGATGGCGGGCCGGCATTGCCCGAAATCACCAAAGACATCGAGAAGCGCGCCGCCGCGCTCCCGGACGGTCCGGTCGAGCATGACCAGGTCGAGAACGATTTCACCGGGATTAACCCGCGCGAGCCGTATTTCGAGCAGCTTCGCCGGATGATTCGCTTCGAAGTGCTCGCAAAGGCAAAGGGCAGTTTCATTTGCGACGCCGTCCATGGGTGCGGCGCCGGCTGGCTCGACCGCATCCTCAAAGATCATGGAATCGCGGTCACAGAAATTCGCGCCCAGCGCGACGTCCTGTTTGAGGGCACCGGACCCGATCCTTCGGAAGAGAATTTGACGCCGCTGAAGAAGGCTGTCGGCGAAAAGAAAGCACTTGCGGGTCTGGCGACCGATGGCGACGCCGACCGCTTCGGAATCGTGGATCGCGACGGGGCGTTCGTATCGCCGAATCACGTCCTCGGACTGGTATTCGACTATTTGCTCGAAACCCGCGGCTACAAGCTCGGCGCCTCCCGCAGCGTGGCGACCACTCATCTGCTCGACGCGGTCGCAAAGCTTCACGGCGTGCAGGTGTATGAGACGCCTGTCGGATTCAAGTACGTCGGCCCGCTGCTCCGCGAAGACAAGATTGCGCTCGGGGGCGAAGAAAGCGCCGGCATGACGATTCGCGGCCACCTCCCCGAAAAAGACGGGATCCTCGCGTGCCTGCTCGTCGCCGAAATGATCGCGGCGCGCCAGGCATCGCTGGGCGATCAGCTCCGCGATCTTTTCCGCCGGGTCGGCTCTGAATTCTGGCCCGTCCGGGTGAATTTGCATCTTCCCGAGGAAGCGCAGGCCAAATTGCCCGAGCGCTTGCGTTCCGACTTCAAGGAATTCGCCGGCCGGCGCGTTGCGCGCACGGATCGCACCGACGGATTGAAATTGACGCTCGACGACGGGGCATGGATTCTGATGCGGCCTTCGGGCACCGAGCCGGTCGTGCGCATTTACACGGAAGCGGCCACGCAGGCCGAATCTACGAAGCTCGCGGAAGACGCGCGCGCCTGGATCGTGCGATGATGGAGCCAGCGATGGGCTTTGCCGAGCAACTGCGCGACTTTCTTCGCCGCAACGCGAACTGGTTCCTGGCCGGAGCGCTGGCGCTGCTGCTTCTACAGGATGTTTTCGGCACGCACGGAGTCCTCGCCATGCGCCGCGCGCAAAAGGAAGCCGCGAACGTCAAAAAGGAAATTGAGCAGATCAACGAAGAGAACCGCCAATTGCAAGACCGCGTGAAATCGCTCAAGACCGATCCACAGGCGATCGAGCGAATCGCGCGCGAAGAAATGGGACTGGCCCGGCCCGGCGAATACATCTTCAAGACATCGCCGAGGCCCGCCGACGCCTCGACGCCTGCACCGCATCCGGCTAACCCGCCGACGAACCCCTAAACGTTCGCCGCCGCTCGCGGCCCTCGGCGAATACGCGACAGAATTTCGCCGCCGCGCCCCTTCCAGCGCGTCCGCGCCATGGCCAGCAGCACCATCGCCGAAAAGATCGCGAACAACCCCAGCGTGGCCATCGGAATTGACTGCGCGCGCTTCGGCAAGATCGAGAATCGCCCGTAAACGAATTCGATGTGTACCCAGTAAACCAGCAGCGACGCCTGGCCCAGCTGTATCAGCGGGCTGAATCCGATCTGGCCGGGCCCCCAGCGGCACCAAACATACACGAGCCAGGCGATCATCATCAGGATTCCCACGCGCGCGAGAAAAAAGTTCGGACTCGTGTGCCAGTAGTCGTACACCGCGTAGAGTTGCACCGGCCGCGCGTCAATCCAAGAGGCAAGGAAAAATATCTCCGACGCCTGCCATGCCGAAAAGGGCCGTCGCTTGCCCCGGATTCTTCGACGGCCATGCGCTGAACAGGAGAAATCCGGCGGCCAGCCCCGCGAATGCGAACGCGGTCCACGGGAAAATCGGGAAGAGCCACGGCTGCGGCACTTTGTACGTGTGCACGCCGTTGATGTACGACTCGAGATACCACGGCAACCAGCGCGGACGCCAGGTCGTCCACAGCGGCGGCGTGGCGATCGCGATCGCGAGCGCGACAGCCGCGGCCAGAATCGCGTTCGCGGCGCTGCCGCGCGCCAGCCAGGAGACCGCGCCCATGAGCATCAGCGAAATTCCGATCACGTTGAGGACATCCACGCGGAGCAGATCGGTCCACGGCGCCCACGGTCGGCCGAGTACGAACTCCTGCACGCGAAATAGCAGCGCAAGCCCGAAAATTTCGGCACCGCGGCGGATCGTCGTCCGCGCGATGGCGCCGGGCGCGACTCCCTTCTGCCGCAACCGGCTCGTTAGCAGCGCGCTGGAGATTCCGGCAAGAAACAGGAACAGCGGAGCGGGCAGCGTGCCACCGAGACGCGACCAGCCAATGAAATTCGTCGTGCGGGCCGCGCCGCCGAGCCACGAATCGTAGCAATGCGTCTGGAACATCAGCACGCAGGCCAAGCCGCGCATCCAGTCAATGTAAGCGAGCCGTTGTTTTCCGGATTCTGCCGCCGCGTTTGGCACGCGACAGCATCGCCGAGGCCGAAAGCCAAATCAAGTTCTTATCGCCGCGCACGGCGCGTCCGGTAAAATCATCGCGCATGGCAACGACCGCGAAATCCTGGCAGATGAGTTTCCCGGTGGCCCTCGTCCTCTGGGTGCTTGTGGTGGCGGCTGCGTTGATCGAAGGTGTTCGCTTCGGTTTCCACGGCCGCGCGTTCGCCGTGGCACTCGGAGTCGCCGCGCTGCTCTTCGCGTTCGAGTTGTTCCTCGCCGCGCCGCGCATCCTTCAATCCGCGCAGCGTGCGCTCGGTGGAGGCGGCGCGCTTCTCGCCCCGCTCGTGCCGCTCGGCGCGGTGCTCGTCTATTCGCTCGCGGTCACGGGCGATTGGAAAATGTTGCTCGTCGGCGCGGCTTACGCGGTCGTGCCAGCTCTTCTGCTCGCGAGCAGCGCGGGAAAATCGCCGGGCACCTGGGAAGACTACGCCGCGCTTCTGGTCATCTGGGTGCCGGTCGCGCTTCCCGTTCCCTATCGCTTGTTGTACCGCGTGTTCCCCTACCCGCCGCCGCTAACGCACACGCTCGCCATCCTCATGGCGCTCAGCACGGCCATCGCGGCGTTCGTACTGCTCCGCCGCCTCGACGGGATCGGCTACGCCATCGCGTGGGGACGCGGCTTCACGGCGAACTTCGTGCTGCACTTTGCTGTGTTCGCGGCGATCGCCATTCCAATCGGCGTGAAGACGGGCTTCCTGGTGTTTGACCCGTCATTTGGACGCGCGCGCAGCTTTCCGCTATCGGTGCTCGGCGTTTTGTTTTTTACCGCGTGGCCCGAGGAATTTCTGTTTCGGGGATTGCTGCAGAATCTGCTCTCAAGAGCGCTGAAGAATCAGTGGGCGGGACTGATCGTCGCTGCCGTCATTTTCGGTTTCTCGCACATCTTCCATGCGCCGTTCCCGAACTGGAAGTATGTCTTGCTCGCCACGATTGCGGGATTGTTCTACGGTCACGTGTGGATGAGGACTCGATCGCTGCTGCCCGGCACGCTGGTCCACGCGCTGGTGGACATTTCCTGGCACATTCTATTCCGGTAAATGAAAGACTGACCTGCGGCGGGGATTACTTGCGCTGGCTTCTGCGCACGGCAAGCTGCCGCGCTCGCCGCTCTCCGAGCCACTGCCCCAAAATCAGCGCCAGATTGATCGCGACGAGCGAAACCACCAGCAGACCCAGCATGCGTCCGGCGGACATGCCGTGCCTGTATTCATTCCAGTAGTAGTAACCGACGAATCCGTTGGCCAGAAGCAGTAGGAATGCGTTTTGCTTCTTCACTTTACAATCCCGGCCAGCGGACTCGAAGCGGTCGCGTACAGCTTCTTCTCGATTCGTCCGGCGAGAAACGCTTTGCGCCCCGCTTCCACCGCCGCGCGCATCGCCTCGGCCATCAACACGGCGTCATGCGCGCCGGCAATTGCAGTATTCATCAGGACGCCGTCGGCGCCCAGCTCCATCGCAATCGCCGCATCCGACGCCGTGCCCACGCCTGCGTCCACAATCAGCGGCACTTCCGTGACGCGCTCGCGCAGGATGCGCAGGTTCGCCAGATTCTGAATCCCCATACCCGAACCGATGGGCGCGCCGAGCGGCATCACCGCCGACGCGCCCGCGTCGATCAGCTTGCGCGCCACGATCAGGTCGTCGGTGGTGTACGGCAGCACGATGAAGCCTTCCTTCACCAGCGTTTTCGTCGCGGCAATCAGCTGCTCGGTGTCGGGGAAAAGCGTCTGCTCGTCGCCGATCACTTCCAGCTTCACCCACTCCGAAAGCCCGACTTCGCGCCCCAGCCGCGCCGCGCGCACCGCTTCGTCCGCCGAATAGCAGCCTGCCGTGTTCGGCAAAATGAAAATCTTCTCGCGGTCGATGTAGTCGAGCAGCGATTCCTTGGTGCGGTCCGTCAGGTTTACGCGCCGCACCGCGACGGTCACCATGTCCGCGCCCGAGGCCGCGTGCGCCCGCGCCATCTCCTGAAAGCTGCGATATTTTCCCGTGCCCACGATCAGCCGCGAATTAAACGCGCGCCCCGCTATCACCAGTTGGTCTGTCATCGGATTGTCTCCACCTCAGATTGTATCGTGCGCGAGTTTCGATCCGCTATGCCGTCCGCTGCGGCCGCGGCTCTTCCACGTCCGCATAGAGCCGCGCGATCACATCCTGATACCGCTCCTCGATCACCCGCCGCTTCATCTTCATCGTGTAGGTCAGCTCGCCGTTCGCGTGCGTGAAGTCCGTCTCGAGCAGCGCGAACCTCTTCGGCTTTTCGTATTGCGCGAGCGACGCCGTCAGCCGTTCGAGCTCCCGCGTGTAGAGGTCGCGCACCCAGGGGTCGGAAAGCATCTGCGCATGCGTTTGAAACTCCCGGCCAGCCTTGCGCGCCTGCGCCTCAATCCCCGCGAAATTGACGACCACCAGCACGGAGACAAATTTCCTCCTGTCGCCGACCACCATCGCGTTCGTAATCAGCGGTGACGACTTCAGGAGATTCTCAATCGGCGCGGGCGCCACATACTTGCCTCCCGCCGTCTTCAGCAGCTCTTTTTTGCGGTCCGTGATGATGAGATAGCCGTCGTCATCAAGCTGCCCGATATCGCCGGTGAGCAGCCACCCATCGGGCGCCAGAACTTTGCGCGTCTCGTCCGGTTTGCGGTAATAGCCCTGCATCACGCACGAGCCCTTCACGAGAATTTCACCATCCTCCGCGATCTTCACCTGCACGCCCGCGATCGGACGCCCCACCGTGCCCACTTTATTCGCCTTCGGCGTGTTCGCCGAGACCACGGGCGATGTTTCCGTAAGGCCGTAACCCTGATAGACCGGCATGCCGATGGTCCAGAAAAACTCCAGTAGCTCGACGGCGAGCGGTGCGCTCCCGGACGTAAACGTGCGGATTCTGCCTCCCATGCCATCGCGAAATTTCGAGTAAACGAGCGCGTTGGCGATGTGCCAGCGCAGCTTCACACTCCCCGAAACATTCTTACCGTACGCGCGCCACGGCGCCGCCTGCGTGGTCACGCGAAGTGCCCAATCGAAAAGCGCGCGCTTCAATCCGGTTACGCGATGCCCTTTTTCGACGATGGTCGCGTAGATTTTTTCAAAGAAGCGCGGGACCGCCGCCACCGTGGTGGGATGGACCTCCAGAAGCGCCTGCGAAACCAGTTCAGTCTGCTCGATATAGGCCACAGTGATGCCGCGAAAAAAGTAGCTGTAATCCACGGTCCGCTCGTACACGTGCGCGAGCGGCAAAAATGACAGCGCCACGTCACCGGGAAGCGTGTCGAGATCTCTTGCCGAATCGAGCGCGTTCGACGTGAGATTCGCGTGACTCAGCATCACGCCCTTGGGCTCGCCCGTGGTGCCCGACGTGTAGATGATCGTGGCCAGTTGTTTTCCGGTCACTTCGGCGGCGCGTTTCCGGTACTGAACGATATCGGCGTCGCCTGCTGTCGCGATGATCTGCTCGTAGCGGAGGAACTCTCCATGCAGGTCGGCTGGTGGCGCCACGGAGATCACCTGTTCGAGCTCCGGCAACTGCCCGCGGCACTCGGCGATTTTCCGCGCTTGCTCTTCGCCCGAAGTGAAGACGACGCGCGAACCCGAATCCTTGAGGATGTAGGTGAGCCGGTCGGGCGACTCGTGGAAATAAACCGGCACGCTCACCGCGCCCAGCCCTACGATGGCGAAGTCCGCAATCGCCCACTCCGGACAATTCGGCGCAAATAGGCCCACGCGATCGCCAGGCTTAATGCCGAGTTCGCCGAACGCTCTGGACAAGCCCGCCACTCGCCGCAGCATCTCTTTCGCCGATATGGATCGCCAGGTGGCGGTTTGGGAGGCGTCCAGCGTGCGATACATCTGCGCCCGCGGATTCGCGTGTGTGTCCACGGCGTCGAGGAAACATTTCGGAATGCTTGGGTAATCCGCGGGCATCGTCGCCACTCTAGCCCATTGTCCGCGCGCCGCGCAATGTGCCGTCCCCATTTCAGCCGCAGGCAGGAAGTCCGCAGCACCCCGCCCTTGCGCTCCGCTTATTCCGTACTAAGATGATCCCGTGAATGCCCGAAGAGAATTCGGATCGTCGAAGGCGGCGCGGCCATGGTGAAGCTGGCGGCGGACGAAACGACCGGCCATCAGCCCGTGCGGGCGCCGCGCGGCAATTCCCTTTCCTGCAAGGGCTGGCAGCAGGAAGCGGCGATGCGGATGCTGATGAACAACCTCGATCCCGAGGTCGCCGAGAAGCCCGAAGACCTCATCGTGTACGGCGGACGCGGCAAAGCGGCGCGCAACTGGGAATGTTTTCACGCCATCGTGGCGTCGCTCCGCGCGCTTGAAAATCACGAGACGCTTCTGGTGCAATCCGGCAAGCCAGTCGGAATTTTTCGCACGCACTCGTATGCGCCGCGCGTCCTGATCGCCAATTCGAATCTCGTGGGCCAGTGGAACGACTGGAAGCATTTCGACGAGCTCGACCGCGCCGGCCTGATGATGTACGGCCAGATGACCGCCGGGAGCTGGATCTACATCGGCACTCAGGGAATTCTGCAGGGCACCTACGAAACATTCGCCGCAGCCGCGCGAAAACATTTTCAGAGCGACCTAGCCGGAAGACTCGTCGCCAGCGGCGGCATGGGTGGCATGGGCGGCGCGCAGCCGCTCGCCGCGACTCTCAACGGCGCGGCGTTTCTTGGCATTGACGTCGATCCCGAACGCATCAAGCGGCGCGTGAAGACCGGTTACTGCGACGTGATGGTCAACGACCTCGACGAGGCGCTGCGCATCCTGAAGAACGCGGTCCGCAAGCGCGAAGCGACGTCGGTCGGCCTGGTAGGAAATTGCGCCGACGTGATTCCAGAACTCGCCCGCCGCGGCGTGGTCCCCGATCTGCTGACGGACCAGACCAGCGCGCACGATCCGCTGGGCGGCTACATTCCTCAGGGGCTGAACGTCGAGCAAGCCGCCGAGCTTCGTCACGACAACCCGAAGGCGTATCGCAAGCGCTCGCTCGAATCCATAGCCCGGCACGTCGAAGGCATGCTCGCGCTTCAGAAGCTGGGCGCCGTCACATTCGACTACGGCAACAACATCCGCACGTTCGCTTTCCAGCAGGGCGTGAAAAACGCCTACGATTTTCCGGGCTTCGTACCCGCCTATATCCGGCCGCTCTTCTGCGAAGGACGGGGTCCCTTCCGCTGGGCCGCGCTGTCCGGCGAAGCTTCGGACATCCACCGCACGGACAAACTCGTCCTGGAAATGTTTCCGCACGACGAGATTCTCTGCCGGTGGATCGCACTGGCGCAGAAGCGCGTTCGATTTCAGGGACTGCCGTCGCGCATTTGCTGGCTGGGTTATGGCGAACGCGACAAGTTCGGCCTCGCGCTCAACGATCTGGTGGCGCGCGGCGAATTGAAGGCGCCCATCGTGATCGGCCGCGACCATCTGGACTGCGGCTCGGTCGCCTCGCCCTATCGCGAGACGGAAAAAATGCGCGACGGCTCCGACGCGGTGGCGGATTGGCCGCTGCTCAATGCCCTGCTCAACACCGCGAGCGGCGCCAGCTGGGTCTCGATCCACAATGGCGGCGGCGTCGGAATCGGCTACTCGCAGCACGCCGGCCAGGTGATCGTCGCCGACGGCACCAAGGAAATGGCCGAGCGCATCGAGCGTGTGCTCACAAACGATCCGGGCATCGGCGTCGCGCGCCACGTCGACGCCGGCTACCCCGAGGCCATCGACTTCGCCCGCAAATCCGGCATCAAAATTCCAATGCTGTGAAGAACGACGGACCAGTTGCGATAGTGTTTTACCAATTTACGCGTTAGTATCGGGGCCACTTACGTGCCCGATTGGCTGATTACCGGCTGCTCGGAGCTGCTCACGCTGCGGGGTTCGGTCCCGCGCCGCGGACGAGCGCTCGCGGAACTGGGCCTGATTCGCGATGGCGCACTGCTCGTCCACGGCGATCGCATCATGGCGATCGGCCCGCGCCGCCGCATCGAGCGCCTGAAGGAAGCGCGCCGCGCCGAGAAGCTGTATCTCGGCGGCCGCGTGGTTCTTCCCGGCTTCGTCGACTCGCACACGCACCTGATTTTTCCCTCGTGCCGCGCGGACGAATACGAGCAGCGCAATTCCGGAAAAACGTACGAACAGATCGCGCGCGCGGGCGGCGGAATCCGTTCGACGGTCAAAAACCTCCGGCGCGCTTCTCCGAATGCGCTGCGCGAGCGCGCTCGATTGCATCTTCGGCAATTCGCGGCGCACGGAACCACCACGCTCGAAGCCAAGAGCGGCTACGGCCTCGATTGGAAGAGCGAGCTGAAGATTCTGGACCTCCTTCAGCAGTTGCATCAGCAACAACCGCTCGATATCGCCCGGACGTTTCTCGGCGCGCACGTCGTTCCGCCGGAGTATCGCCGCCGGCCCGAAGCCTTTGTGGATCTGCTGGTGAAGCGCTGGATTCCCACAGTCGCGACGGCGGGACTCGCGGAATTTTGCGACGTCTACTGCGATCGCGGCGCGTTCACGGAAGCGCAGGCGCGGCGGATTCTGACCGCCGGACGGGCCTGCGGCCTGGTGCCGCGCATTCATGCCGAACAGCTCAAACGCACCGGAGCGGCGCGCCTGGCGATCGAACTGCACGCCGCCAGCGCCGATCATTTGGAGAAAATCGACGCCGCTGACATCCGCGCTCTCTCGCTGTCGAATGTGGTCTGCACGCTGCTGCCGGGCTGCGGATTTCATCTCGGCCTGGGACACTATGCTCCGGCGCGCCGGTTGATTGAAGCAGGCGCCATCGTCGCGCTGGCCACCGACTTCAACCCTGGCACCAGCCCCACGCTGAGCATGCCGATGATTCTTTCGCTCGCCTGCACGCAGATGCGCATGACTCCCGCCGAGGCAATTGCCGCGGCGACGATCAACCCCGCGTATTCGCTACGCCTGCACGACCGCGTTGGTTCGCTCGAGGTTGGCAAGTATGCGGACCTCGCGGCGTTTGACGTGGCCGGCTACCGCGAAATTCCGTATTATTTCGGTGTGAACCTCTGTAGCCTGACCATGAAGCGCGGCGCGATCATCCATTCCAAGAAGCGTTAACCCATGAAGCGGCTCGTTGAATGCGTACCGAATTTTTCCGAAGGCCGCCAGATGGCGAAGATGGACGCCATCGTGGAGGCCATGCGCTCCGTCCCTGGCGTATATATTCTGGCGCGCGAAAGCGATGCGGATCACAACCGCAGCGTGGTGACGCTGGCCGGTGAGCCCGAAGCGGTTCGCGAGGCGGCCGTGCGCGGCGTGGGCAAAGCCGCCGAATTAATCGACCTGACGCGGCAAACGGGCGCGCATCCGCGAGTGGGCGCGACCGACGTGGTTCCGTTTATTCCCATCGAGGGCGTAACGATCGAAGATTGCGTGGCGCTGGCGAACGAGGCGGGGCGCCAAATCTGGGAGCGCTTTCACATCCCCGTCTATCTCTACGAAGCCGCCGCGCAATGGCCCGAGCGAACCAACCTAGAAAACATACGGCGCGGCCAGTTCGAAGGCCTCCGCGAGGAGGTTCAGCGCAATCCGCAGCGCGCGCCGGACATTGGCGAGCCGCGCCTGCATCCCACGGCCGGCGCTACCGTCGTCGGCGCGCGCAAATTCCTGATCGCCTACAACATCAATCTGAACACTTCCGATCTCGATATCGCAAAACGCATCGCCAAGACGATTCGCTTTTCAAGCGGCGGCATGCCGTGCGTCAAGGCCATGGGAGTGGACCTGCGCGCGCGCAACCTGGCGCAGGTCTCCATGAATCTGACGGACTTCGAGCAGACGCCGATCCATCGCGTGTTCGAGACGGTGAAGCGCGAGGCGGAACGCCTCGGCGTGGGAATCGTGGGCAGCGAAATCGTGGGGTTGATCCCCCGGCGCGCGATCGAAATGACCGCCGAATTCTATTTGCAAGTTGAGAACTTTTCGCCCGCGCAGGTGTTGGAGAACCGTCTGGAGGAATCGCTCGGCGGAGCGCCGGGGGAAAAGCCCCCAACGCTTGCCGCGCTCGCGCAGCCGTTTATCGACGCCGTCGCAAATCCCACACCCGCACCGGGCGGCGGATCGGTGGCGGCGCTGGCGGGCGCGCTCGGCGCGGCGCTGGGACAGATGGTGGCCGATATTTCCCGCAAGAAGAAATCGCTGGCGGCGCACGCGAAACCGCTTGCGGATACCGCCGAAGAACTGCGCCGCGCGTCGCAGGCGCTCGCGGAAGGAATCGACCGCGATGCGGCGTCCTATGAATCCGTGCTTACGGCGCACAGGCTGCCCCGCGCGACGCCCGAAGAGCAGAACCGCCGCAATCACGCGATCCAGCAAGCGCTAATGGGCGCGGTCAGCGCACCGCTCGAGATGGCGCGCCGGGCCACCGAAGTATTTGAGAGGCTCGGGCAACTAGAACCGATGGCGGGCACGTCTATGCTTTCAGATGTCCGCGTGGGCCGAATGATGGCCGCGACCGCCGTTCGCGGCGCTCTGGAAAACGTGGCCACCAATCTTGCATCCATCACCGATGCCGCCTTTGCGAGCCGCATACGTTCGGAGGCGCTTTCACTCGCAACACGAATTGATGAAACGTCGGTGGCGACCGGCCGATAAGATAGCCTTAGATGTCCTGAAGGGAAGAAAACGTGAGACCACAAGATCGTCGTTTGACCCGGATCAGAATCCTGACCGCGGGATTTCTGCTGCTGGCGCTTACCATCGCTCCACAGCCCAGCTCCGCCGGATCGCTCAGCACAGCGATTATCGGGATGTTCCCCAAGAATGTGGGCGAGTTTACTTATGCCGATTTGAAATCGGCCCGAAAATTCCCGTGGTTCCCGCAGCTTCGCGAGCAGCTTTTGCCCAGCCGCTTTCGCGACTTCGAAAAATTCCTGGCATCCGCGGGCGTGGATCCCAACACGCAGGTTGATGAAATAGCGTGGGCTGGAATCTCGGCCACGAAGACCTCGGGGGAGGAAGTGGTGGGCGTCGCACTCGGTTCGTTTG
Source organism: uncultured Acidobacteriota bacterium (assembly GCA_963752925.1). Classification (GTDB taxonomy): domain Bacteria; phylum Acidobacteriota; class Terriglobia; order Acidiferrales; family UBA7541; genus Palsa-295. The sequence continues at coordinate 109,997 of CAVVZY010000004.1, forward strand.
ACCCATCTTCAAGCGAGGATCGCTTCAAACAACAGAAGCTCCCCATGATCGAGGTGCACGGCTATCATCTCTACGCCTTCGGCAGCGGAGCGGGCGCGAACGATATTCTGTTCATGTTCATCGACTCGAACACGGCGGCCTTCGGACACCGGCCCGCGCTTGAACAATTGATTGACGTCCGCACCGGCGTCTCGGAAAGCCTGCTGACCAACGACCTGATTTTTGGGCTCATCGGCGAAGCCAACGGCAATGGGATCATCTGGGGCGTGCTCGATAAAACATACGCCCACCTCGCCATGACGCAATTGTTGCCGGAAGCCAGCCAGTTCGCGCAGGCGAGCCCCATCATCAATCGAATTCGCGCGATGACGATCAGCGTGGATGCCGGCAGCGGCATTGACGCGCACTTTCAGGCCGTCTGCAATTCGCCGGACGACGCGAATTTGCTTTCGGCGGGAATGCAGGGCGCGCTGATGATGCGCCGCTACCAGGAAGCGCAGGACCATCCCGACCTCGCCGGCGCGCTCGATCAGGTTCGCGTGGCACCGGCCGGCGACCGGCTGAAGATAGAAGCTCCTGTGACGCAGGACCAGCTTCTTTCGCTGATCAAGACACGCGCGTTTGCGTCGCCGATGTAGGAATTTCGTTGAATTCTTGCAGCGAGTAGGCGGAAAGAACGACGTGCAGCGTCAGGTCGCCGAACCGGACTTGGCCACGCCGCAAGGTTTGACCAGCGTAACGTGCACGCGGCCTTCGCGCCCTTCGCATCGGACGCGATCCCCGAACTTGCCTTCCAGTCGCTTGCGAATTCCCTCGAGTCTCGCACTGACCGAGGACTCTATCGTCAGCTCGAGCCGGTCGGAAAACTCGTCCAGGACAAGCTTTGTCGTGGAAGCGCCGCTTCCATTTCCACGGCCGGCGATCACCATCTCGCGGGACGCCTCGACTGCGGCAGCAGCGACGTCCTCCTGTGTTTGATCGGGAAGCCCGGCTCGCTTCGCGGCGTGAGAGATCACCGCACCGATCGACGCCATCAAGCGCGGATCGTTATCGAGCGCGCATTCGATTCGGCTGGTTCGAGTGGCGGAGGGGGCAGGAACCTTTCCGGCGAATTCCGCGCTCATCGGTGATCACTGGTTTCGGCCAAGCGCATGTCGCATGCTTCGCGACAGTCCGGGCAATAGTAGAGGCCGTCCAGACAAAGGTGGACGTGTTCCTGTGACTGGCAAAAGCAGCAATACTTCTCGCAGGTGCATTGCGCTTCTGGCTTATCGCATTGCGAGCAAACGGTCGTCACTGTAGCTGTCCTTCCGCTGGGAACCGGGATGGCCTACTGTTGATAGTAGGCCACACCCGGGCGCGAGACAAGCGCGGCCGGCGTTATCAATGACCTGGCGGATATCTTCGCGAGAAGAAATCGCCGGTATGGACTCTATCTCTTCTCGTTCCTGGCCTTTTCCACGGGCAAGGCGCGTTGCGCAGCCACGGGCGGCGCGATTTCCCCGGTGGCGGTCGTGGGCGCCGGTGCGGGAAACGACAGCTCGCGGCCATCGGAGATGGCGGCGGCCGCTTCGGTCAACGATTCCGGCACGGGCGAACTCATCGGCACCAGTGCGCCCTCGGCTTCCTTCATAAAGATGAGACCAGTGTCGGCCTCGCTCCAGTCGATTGAGATCACATCGCCGAGCGAGACCTGATTGGTCGCCAGCAAACTCGCCAGCGGATACACCACGTGCCGTTCGATCGCGCGCTTCAAATGGCGCGCTCCGTACTTCAGGTCCGTGCCCTCGCGCAGCAGAAAATCTCTGGCACTTGGCGTAACGCGGAACAGGAATCTTCCCCTCGCTGTTTCGAGCACGCGCTGCTGAACCATCCCCAGCTCGATTTCCAGAATCTGTTCGAGCTGATGCGAGCGCAGCGGATGGAACACCACAACCTTGTCAATCCGGTTCATGAATTCCGGCGCGAATTTCCGTTTGGCGGCTTCCGAGGCGGTTCGCTCCACCTTTTCGTCCAGCCCCACCTGCGTTTCGGGCCGTAGCAGCGGAGCAAAACCCATCCCGCCGGTCATCAGCTCGGTGATTTCTCCTCCACCCAGGTTCGACGTCATGAAAATCATGGTCTGCGACAAATCCACGCGGCGGTTGTCGCCGAGCGTAAGCGTCGCCTTGTCGAGGATGCCGAGCAGCAGTTGCCATAGCGCGTCCGACGCCTTTTCGATTTCATCGAACAGCAAGAAGCTGATCTTCAATTTGTCGGTATGATATTGCGCGAGCGCTTCCTGAGTGATCAGCGGATGCGTCTCGCGGTGCCCCAGGTATCCCGGAGGCGAACCGATCAGCTTCGCGATCTCGTGCGAGTGCTGAAACTCCGCGCAATCCACCTTGATCACCGCGTGCGGATCGCCGAACAACACTTCGGCCGTGGCTTCCACGACGCGCGTCTTCCCCGCGCCCGTCGGCCCGAGGAACAAGAGATTCCCAACAGGCCGCCCCGGCGAATTCAGACCGGCGCGAAACACCTGGTACAGGTCCACCACGGCCTGCACCGCTTCGTCCTGCCCCACGATCTTCCGACGCAGCCCTCCCTCGAAATCGCGCGACTCCACACTGCGCAGGGTTGGGTCAAGTTGTAGTGCTTGCGCGCCCATGGTCGTGCTCCCTACCGGAACTTTCTGCCGCTTTCAAGATTGCGCGGTGCGGACCGCTCGAATTGATCGAGCTTGATGTCCACCGTCGAACGCAGCAATCGCAATTGCGTGACCAGTTCCCGGCTCGAATTGGCGCGGTCTGTCAGCACCAGCATCGGCGGCGACAGATCGGCCAGGTCCAGGTTAAGGTTGCGTAACGAATGCATCAGGTTCTGCACGTACAGCGACCGAATATTGAATAGCTCGACCCGGCTGCTCACCCGCTCGCGCAGGTGCGACCAATCCAGTTCGAGGAAGGGGTGGCTCCGCGAAACCGTGCGGACCACTTCGTCTGTAATACGCGGCCGCTCCCCCAGCCGCGCGAGCTGCAACTGCTGCACTTTTCCCTGCCGGCGCACGTTGTGCACCAGGAAATAGGTGTTGCCTTTTCGCCTAACGAAAGCCACAACTGTCTCCTTCGGGCCGGGCGCAACATCCAACTGCGCCGTAGTGTATGGGCCATCCACTACACCGTCAATGGTACGATGCAACAGATGGAGCCAAGTTGCATACAATTGGTTATTGCTTGGCAGGAAATTCCGCATTGTGCGCATTCAGTGCAAATGCGGGGTTTGCGCCGGCCGGCGAAGCAAATGGGAAGGCCAAACCCTATCGTAATCATTTGGATGCTGAATCGAGGGGGCGCGTGGCCCGCAAGGAGCGGAAGGAATGTCCTGGGAGCGCGTCTATCGGCTGGTTAAGAAAATCCCGCGCGGGCGCGTAACCACCTATGGGGAACTGGCGCGAGCGCTCCGGCTTCGCGGCGGCGCGCGAGCGGCGGGCTACGCCATGGCTGCGTGCCCCAGCGGACGAGGCATCCCCTGGCACCGCGTGGTCGGCGCGGGAGGGCGGCTGATCATTCGGGAACCGTACGCCGGTCTGCAGCGGCGGTTGCTTGAAACCGAGGGCGTGACGATCGAAGGCCGCCGCATTGATATGCAGCGTTACGCGTGGCCGAAGGCAAAAAAGAAATCGGCGGGACGCCGACGCGCAAAGGCGAGCTGATTCGCGCTGCCATCGTGATTGTGATATAGAATCGTTCCCCCGACGCAAAGGGACTCATACCGTGGGCGAGCCAATCATACAGGTCGAGGACCTCTACAAGAGCTACGGCGCCGTCGAGGCTGTGCGTGGCGTGAGCTTTGCCGTCGCGGAAGGCGAAGTCTTCGGCTTGCTCGGGCCAAACGGCGCCGGAAAGACATCCTGCGTGGAAATTCTCGAGGGCCTGCGCACGCCGGATCGCGGCAAGGTGCGCGTTTGCGGACTCGATCCGGAAACGAGCGGAGATCGATTCAAGGAGAAAATCGGCGCGGTCCTGCAGTCGACTGCCCTGCCGGACAAACTGCGCGTGAAGGAAGCCATCGAGCTGTTCGCGAAGTTCTACCACAAACGAGCGAACACGGATGAACTCCTGCGGCGTTTTCAGCTCGATGAAAAGCGCGACGCATTCTACAGCCATCTTTCCGGCGGGCAGAAGCAGCGATTGGCGCTGGCCATGGCGCTGGTGAACGATCCGGAGGTCGTGTTTCTGGACGAGCCGACAGCGGGTCTCGATCCGCAGGTGCGCCGCGAAATTTACGACATCATCGAGGAGCTCAAGCGCGGCAAGAAGACCGTTCTGCTGACCACGCACTACATCGAGGAAGCCGAGCGGCTGTGCGACCGCGTCGCGATCGTGGACCACGGCCGGGTGATCGCGGAGGGCACGCCCCGCGAGCTGAAGCAGAAATCCGCCGGGACGACGCGCATCGAAGTCCGCCTGGCGCGTCCGCTGAGCGACGGGATGCTCGGTCGCCTGGATGGCATCGCCAACTCCCGCGAATTTGAGGGTACGTACGTGCTGCATTCCGCGCGGCCGCCGCAAACGATCGTGGCGCTCGTCAAACAGCTCGAGGCGGAAAACAACGAGCTGCAAAGCCTGGAGATGTTTTCTCCGTCGCTCGAGGACGTCTTCATCGAATTGACCGGCCGCCGGCTGCGCGAGTGACGCGATGGTGAAACTGAAATGAACGCCTTGAAACACACGTGGACTCTGACCAAGATTCGCATGCGGCTGGCGATGCGCAACCGCGCCTTTTTTTTCTTCAGCCTGGCGATGCCGCTCATTTTCCTGGTAGGCGCTGTTGTTTTCTTTGGCAGACATACGGAATGGGTGGGCTACATCCTCGGCGCCATGCTCACCACGACGGTGATGGGAAGTTTCTGGGGATTGAGCGTCCAGCTGGTCACCTTTCGCGAGCAGGGCATCTTGCGCCGCTTCCGGCTTCCACCGGTGGGTGCGGGGCCGATGCTCGCATCCAGCATTCTTTCGAATTACTTCATGGCGCTGCCCGTGGTTGTGATTGAGATTTTGGTCTGCCGCTGGGTGCTTCACATGCAATCGTGGGGAAATCTCTGGGCCATTTTCGTGCTGGTGACGATCGGGTCGGCGACGTTTTCTTCGCTCGGATTGATCGTCGCGAGCGTAACCAACACCATGCAGGAAACGCAGATGATCAATAACCTCATCTGGATGGCGTTTCTTTTTCTCTCCGGAGCCACGATTCCGCTCGCGATTTTCCCTCAGTGGATGCAGCGAGTGGCGCTGTTTATTCCCGCGCAATACTTGGCCACGGGCCTGGAATCCGCCGCCACGAAAGCGTCAACGCCCTACGAAGTGCTTGAGGATTTCCTGGCGCTCGCGCTCGGTTTTTGGGTCGCGTTTGAAGTTTCGCGCCAACTTTTCCGTTGGGAACCGGAAGCCAAGTTGCCCCGCCGCGCCAAGCTCTGGGTGCTCGCGGCGTTGGTGCCTTTTCTGCTGTTCGGGACGTGGGAGAGCGTGTGGGGCACTAGACTCAATCGCGTGAACACGAATTACCAGACGCTGAGAATGACGTCTTCCGGCGCTCGACAATCCCCCGCGGATAGATAATTCCGCGGAGCGGCGAAAATCGCGGAATCCGCTTGAACCCGGCCGGCATCGAACCCTGAGGAACTGGAGCAGCCATGAAGGCAATTCGCATCAAGGAATTCGGCGGACCGGATGTTATGAAGCTTGAGGAAGTCCCGGACCTGAAGCCGGGCGCCGGACAAGTTGTCGTTCGTCTGCGCGCCATCGGCGTCAATCCGGTCGAGACCTACATGCGAGCGGGAACGTATCCGCGAAAGCCTTCGCTGCCATATACGCCGGGCACGGACGGAGCCGGTACGGTTGAGTCCGTCGGCCCCGCCTTGAATACTAAAGAGGTGGCGCGATTCAAGCCGGGCGATCGCGTGTACATCGCCGGCAGCCTCAGCGGCGCGTATGCGGAGCAGTCGCTTTGCGACGAGCGATTCGTATTCCCCCTGCCGGCAAACGTTTCGTTTGCGCAGGGCGCGGCCATGAATATTCCTTACTCCACCGCCTTTCGTGCGCTCTTTCATCGCGCGAATGCGCGTGGGGGCGAGACGGTCCTGGTTCACGGCGCGAGCGGAGCTGTGGGAATCGCAGCCGTGCAGCTCGCGCGGGCGGCTGGGCTGCGCGTCGTCGGCACGGTTGGCTCCGACCGCGGACGCCAATTGGTCGCGGCGGAAGGCGCACATGAAATTCTCGACCACAAAGCGCCCGGCCACTTCGACGAAGCCCTCGCGCTGACCGGTGGCCGTGGCTACGATGTAATTCTCGAAATGCTCGCGAATGTGAATCTGGGGCGCGATCTCCCTATTCTTGCTCCCAAGGGACGCGTCGTCGTGGTGGGCAGTCGCGGGCCCTGTTGAAATTGACGCGCGCCACACGATGACGCGCGACGCGTCCATCCTGGGCATGAGCATGTGGAACGCGACGACCGAGGAAATCGTCAGCATCCACTCGACGCTTGTCGCGGGTCTCGAGAACAAGACTCTACGTCCCATTGTCGGGCAGGAGATTCCGCTGGCCGAAGCCGCTCGCTCACATATAGCCGTGATGGAAGCGGGTGCCTACGGGAAAATCGTTCTGATTCCTTAAGGATTTCATCCGCACGGGGGTCCCACTTCATGCAACGAGCAGCCACCGCTGTCTGGAACGGCACTCTGAAAGAGGGAAAGGGAACGATTTCCACCGCGAGCGGCGTTCTTTCCGGCACGCCGTATTCCTTTTCCACACGGTTCGAAAACGGCCAGGGCACAAATCCTGAAGAACTGATTGCCGCGGCCCACGCCGGTTGCTTCACCATGGCGCTTTCCGCCCAGCTCAGCACCATGAACTTCACGCCGGAAAGCCTTCGCACCAAGGCCACCGTGTCGCTCGAAAAGCTCGAGGCCGGCTGGACGATCTCGCGCGTTCATCTCGAAGTCGCCGCTAAAGTTCCCGGCATTTCTGCCTCGGCCTTTGAATCAGCCGCCGCAAGCGCGAAAGCCAATTGCCCGGTGTCCCGACTGTTGAAGGCGGAAATCACAATGACGGCGACCCTGGAGCAGGGAGCATGATTTTTCCGGCTGTGTCGGGCGTGCTGATCATTGCGATCGTCCTGTGGGAGGCGTTCGAAACTGTCATTCTCCCGCGCCGGGTGCGGCGCCGCTTTCGAATGGCGGTTCTCGTCTATCGCAGCACGTGGATTCCGTGGAGAGCGCTGGCCCACCGCTTCAAGGACGCGAAATCCCGTGAGACGTTTCTCAGCTTCTACGGCCCGCTTTCGATCCTGATTCTGTTCGCGGTCTGGGCCGCCGCGATTATTGTCGGCTTCGGGTTGATGTATCACAGCGTCGCTGCGCGGGACTCGACGCACCCTACATTTGAGACCTCCCTCTACATGAGCGGCACGACGATGTTCACGCTCGGCCTCGGCGACGTGATTCCGCACACCTGGCCGGAGCGTTTCATGGTCGTATTCGAGAGCGGGATCGGGTTCGGCTTTCTGGCGCTGGTTCTGAGCTACTTGCCGGTGATCTATCAGGCATTCTCCCGGCGCGAAGTGAATATCGTTCTGCTCGACGCGCGCGCAGGTTCGCCTCCCACCGCGGCGGAACTTCTGCGGCGTCATTCGGGGCCGCGCGGCGCGGAAGCGCTGGAAGAACTCCTGCATGACTGGGAGCGTTCTTCCGCCGACATTCTGGAGAGCCACGTTTCGTATCCCAGCGTTTGTTATTTCCGTTCGCAGCACACCAACGAATCGTGGCTCGCTTCGCTGACGGCGATTCTCGACACGTGCAGTTTCTTGCTTGCCTTCGTGGAAAGCACGTCCTCGCGGCAGGCGCGGCTCACGTTCGCGATGTGCCGCCACACGGTTGTAGATCTCGCGCAGTTATTCAACGAGCCTCCGCCCAATCACCAGGACAACCGCTTGCCCTCCACGGAGCTCGCGCGCCTGCGCGCCGCCCTCACAAAGTGCGGCTTTCAGCTTCGCGACGACGAAGCCTCGCACAAAAAGCTCGCGGATCTCCGCGCGATGTACGAGCCGTACCTCCATGCTCTTTCGCGTTTCCTCTATATGGAGGTTCCTCCGTGGATTCTCGCGACGGAAATCGCGGACAACTGGAAGACCAGCGCGTGGGGCCGGATCTCCGGCATCGCCGGCCCGGACCGCGAAGAACCCGACGACCACACCGATTGAAGGCGCTCGTCAGGCGGTTACGCCGAAGGCCAAATTGGCCGCGTTTTACGCACGTTCCGCGACATGCCGCACCTGCTCTTGAAAATGCCTGTGCTATAATTTCGCTTCTAGGGACCTATAAAAGTTTCTTTGCATGGTGCGGAGAGATTCATGAGCCTGCCCAAGACCGAGAAAATCTGGCACAACGGAAAATTCATCAACTGGGACGACGCCACCATCCACGTGCTTTCGCACGTCGTCAGCTACGGCTCGGCGGTCTTCGAAGGCATCCGTTGCTACGACGCGCCGCAGGGCCCCTCGATCTTCCGTCTCCGCGAGCACATGCAGCGCCTGATTAACTCGGCCTACATCTATCGGATGGAAGTCCCCTACACGCTCGACGCACTCTGCCAGGCCAGCATCGATCTGGTGCGCGTCAACAAAGTGCCCGCGTGCTATGTGCGTCCCATCGTGCTGCGTGGCTACGGCGATGCGGGCGTGAACCCGCAGAACAATCCGATCGAGGTCTATCTCGCCTGTTGGGAATGGGGAAAATATCTTGGCGAAGAAGCGCTGCGCTCCGGCGTGGACGTCTGCGTCAGCTCGTGGAACCGCCCGGCGCCCAACACGCTTCCGCAAATGGCCAAGGCCGCCGCAAACTACATGAACTCGCAGTTGATTCGAATGGAAGCCAAAGTGAACGGCTACGAAGAAGGCATCGCGCTGGACACAAACGGCTACGTGAGCGAAGGCTCCGGCGAAAACATTTTCGTGGTGATGAACGGCTCCGTCTCGACTCCGCCGCTCGCGAACTCCGCCCTGCCCGGCATCACGCGCGATTCGATTATGAAACTCTGCCGTGACATGGGCATTCCCGTCGGCGAACAGGTGATTCCACGCGAGATGCTCTACATCGCCGACGAAGTCTTCTTCTGCGGCACCGCCGCCGAAGTCACACCGGTTCGCTCGATTGACCGCATCAAGATCGGCGCCGGCGCACGCGGGCCCGATCACGAAACGCCTCCAGGACGATTTTTTCGCCATCACCAGCGGCAAGACGCCCGATCGTCACGGCTGGCTATCGCCGGTGAACGTCCCCAGCGCCGCCGTTCGCTAAGGCTCGCGACCCATCTTCGTTTCCGCGCGAAGGTACTAGCCTCCACTTGATTGCATAACAATGTCGGCTCCTTGACCCGAGTAGACTGTGGTTTGTCGACGACCATAGGCTCGGGAGAAAGGAGCCGAACATGGTGATTATAGGCGTAGATTACCACCCGAGCTTTCAAGCGATTGCATTTTGTGTAGAAGAGACTGGCGAGTGCGGTGAACAGGAACTGAACCACAGTGATGGAGAAGCCGAGAGATTCTATCGAGACCTGAAGCGGCGAGGAATCCGGGTGCGGGTAGGGATGGAGGCTACCGGATATTCACGCTGGTTCGAGCGGCTGCTGGCAGAGTTGGGTTTCGAGCTGTGGATCGGGGATCCGGCGGAGATCCAGGCCAAGCGAGTGAAGAAGCAGAAGACCGACCGCGAGGATGCTCGACTGCTACGCAGGCTGATGCGGGAAAATAACTTCCCGCAGATCTGGGTACCGAGCCCGGAGAACCGAGATTTACGGCAACTGCTGTGGCATCGGCATCGACTGGTGCAGATGCGCACGCGGATCATGAATCAGTTGCAGGCGTTAGCCATGAACGAGGGGTATCGCTGGAAGAAGAAGCTGTTCAGCGAACAGGGGCGAGCACTGCTAGAGAAGCTCGCGTTGGCTCCCTGGGCCAGTCGGCGCCGGCAAGAGTTGTTGGAGCTGATGGACCGCCTGAATCCAACGATTGAAGAGCTGACGGCCGCGGTCGAGCGGGAAGCCAGAAAGCGGCCCGAGGTTCTGCGACTGATGAGCCATCCCGGAGTGGGCCCGCTTACGGCACTGGCTTACGTGTTGATCATCGGAACTCCGACACGATTTCAACGGGGCAAGCAGATCGGCACGTACGTGGGGATGATTCCGAGTGAGGACTCCAGTGGAGGCAAGCAACGGCTGGGGCACATCAGCAAGCAAGGCAGTTCCTTGTTGCGCTTCTTGCTGGTGGAGGCAGCCCAGGCGGCAGCACGAATCCATCCTGACTGGAAGCGTCGCTACACGCACCTGGCGATGCGTCGGCACAGGAGCATAGCCAAGGTAGCGATGGGACGCCGGCTGGCAATCCGGTTGTACTGGATGTGGCGGAACGGTTGTGAGTATTCGCAGTCTTTAGAGTTCGGTTCGTACGCGGGACAGCTCGGTACCGGACATGGTGTGAAGTAGAACACCGTCCACTTGATTGGGCATCCCGCTCCCTCGCGAGAGGGAGTTTGAACGAGTAATCATGGTCGAAGTTTTGATCGAAGAGATGTTTAGGTCGGACCGAAGCCGACCGAAAGATTACAGACGAGCCGTGGTCATCGACACTGAGGCCAAAGAAGACGACGAACGGAAGACACTCTTCGAAGTGAACGGAGAAGTACGCTCAAAAAGTGATTTGACAGGAGCCGACATTGTTAGAGATGTCCGGTTATCCGACTAATCAGGAGTTACAGCTTCATGAACAGCAGCAATTCGATGAGGAAGACAAGGGTGCGTAAGTGGCCGTAGCATTAATCGAGTACTTCGCAGCCGCTGGCGACGCAGGAAGCGCACATCTCATGCAGAACGAAATTCAGGCCCTGTCATACATGGCGAAAAACGATCCAGCGGTAATCGCTGGTTTACTCTTAGTTGGCAGTTCGTCATTGCTCTACATTCAGAAGTTGTCCCGCTTTTAGTTGAAACCTGAAACAGAAGCAGCGGCTCTCGGAGGACTGCACCTTAAGCGACCCGGACCAGTTGCGTCAATGACGGATTCAAGCGGTGCTGCAGGGTTTCGAGTCCCCGGTAACCTTTGACTCGCCGAAAGTGCGTCTGCGCCTCCAGCAATCCGGTCGCTGTCCAGCGCAAGGCTTGATCTCCGGCGTGCCAACGTTTCACATTTCGTGCTACTTTCTCGACGGTCGACAGGCACGACTCGATCGGATTGGTCGAGGCTAATGTTCTGCGCAGCCGTTCGCCCACGCCCAGCCGGTGTACCGTCAGCGTTTCCTCCAGACCTTCCTCCAGACTCCGCGCCGCGCTGGGGTTGATCCGTTCCAGTTGCCGGAAGATTTTCTCGAGCTCGGCCTTGGCCGCCGCGTACTCGGCCATCGCGTAGGCGTTGCGGATTCTCCGGTCGTAATCGCCCTGGGCGTTTTTCGGCAGATGATCTTTCACGTTTCGCCGTTTGTGGATCTGACAGCGCTGCACTTCGGCACGCTCACCGAACACCCGCTCGATCCCTGCTCGCAACGCTTTCGCTCCGTCGATCACGAACAAGTAGCGCCGCTCCGGATCCAGACCGCGTGCCACCAAGTCTTCCAGCAACTCCTTCACCACCGTGGTGTTTTCCGTCGCTCCTTGCCACAACCCTAAAACCTGTTTTTCTCCGCTCGTTTGAATGCCCAGCGCCACCACCAGCACTTGCTTACCAAAATGAATCCCATCGATCAGGATGGCCACTAAGTCCAGAGCACCGAGTTTTTTCTCGCACAGTTCTTTCAACTGCGCCGCACTGGCCTGGACGAACTCCCGGCTCACGCTGGATTTCTCGATCCCGTAGCCCGATAGCACCGAGTGGACCGCCCGGTGGTAATTCCGCGAAGTCAGCCCGGCCACGATCCCTTCGCGTACCGCCCGCTGCCGCCGTCCGTCGTGTTGCAACCGCGCGTAACTGTCCAGTTCCACTTCCTCACCCTCGCGCGTGCGCACCCGCGGACGCGTCACCGCCACTTTCTGCCCGCTGAATATCACGTAACCAGGCTGCCTCCCCCAGCGCACGGCACCCGACTCTGGGCCCGGCCGGTGCGGTGGCCCTACGCGCCGCGTTACCTCGTCTTCCAGAATGGCCCGCAATATCTGCATCCCCGCTTCACCGGTCAGTTGCTCCACCCGCGGCTGCAAATCTTCCCACACCTCCACCAGCGGCAGCGGCACCTGGACGGACTCTTCTTCCCGCCCCCATACTTCGAACTTCCCCTTGGACTTGCCTTGCTTTACCTGATAGTTTTTTCTCACAGCGGCTCTCCTCCTAAAAAGAGATCTCACCCCAGACTCTATCCGAGTCTGGGCCGAGAGCCGCTGCTTCTGTTTCAGGTTTCAACTAAAGGCGGGACAACTTCTTGAAATGCTGTCAGTCCACGCGACCGAATTGGTGAACTCCTGATAAACGCGCTTACCGGACAGGTGAGTACTAGCCCACTTCTGTGTCAAGTGGACCCAATACGAGCCGACCGGCTGCCCCCGCTTCTTTGACTCCCCCAATCCAATCCAGTAGAATCCGCGCGGTCGAGGCAAGGGGGGCGCATGTACAATCTTCCGCAGAAGCTCGTCGCCGAATTTATCGGCGCCTTCACTCTCGTCTTCATCGGCGCCGGCTCGATCTGCACGGATCAATATCTGACCTCGACGGGCCAGAGCGGCCTGGGGTTGCTGGGCATCGCCGTCGCCAGCGGGCTCGCCTTCGGCGTCATGGTCACGGCGCTCGGGCATATTTCCGGCGGTCATTTCAATCCCGCGATTACCATCGGACTCTGGGTCACTCGGCGTTTGAGCACACTGCACAGCGTGTCCTACTGGATCGCGCAGTTGCTTGGCGCCACCGCAGCCGCCTACGTGATCAAGGTTGCGATCCCGGACACCACCTGGACCGCGAAGGCCCTCGGCTCGATCACGCCCGATCTTGGCGGCGACTTCACTCGCGCGCACGGCATCGCGCTGGAGGCCGTCCTCACTTTCTTCCTGGTGTTCGTTTTCTTCGCCACCGCGGCGGATACGAAAGGCGCGTTTAGCAAGATTGCCGGCTTCGCCATCGGCCTGACGATCACGATGGATACTCTCTTCGGCGGCCCTTTCACGGGCGCCGCCATGAACCCGGCTCGCGCGTTCGGGCCAGCGCTGGCGACAAGCCACTGGCAGAACCACGGCGTCTATTGGGCCGGCCCGCTGTTCGGCGGTGTGATCGCCGGAGTCCTCTACGACCGAATGTTTCTGCGCGACCAGCCTCCTGCGTAACGCGGCGGCGGCCATCGGTCGTCCCTCACCCTCGCCCCTGCCTTCTCCGTTGCGCCCCTAGAAACTCCCCTGCCGCGCGTTCTTGTCGGGTACTAGAACCCATGCTAGTTTTGGATTCAGCTTCGTAAACGGGGAGATTCAGCGATGGCCCTCAATATTGATGATCTATTGCGCCGCGCCGTTGATAGCCGCGCTTCCGACTTGCACCTGAAGGTCGGCAATCACCCCTATCTGCGCGTGGACGGCTTGCTGAGCGGCCTCACCGACGTCCCCCGCATCACGCCTGAAGAGATGCTCTCGATGGCCTTCAGCATGATGACCAACCGGCAGAAGCAGAAATTCAAGGAAACGGCCGAGTTGGATATGGCCTACGGCGTGGCCGGTCTGGGACGGTTCCGCGTCAACGTCTTCCAGCAGCGCGGCAACGTCGGCATGGTTCTGCGCGTGATTCCGACGAAAATTCGCACCATCGAAGAGCTCGAACTCCCGCGCATCCTCATGCAAATCTGCGAAGAGCAGCGCGGCTTGATCCTCACCACCGGCACGACCGGTTCCGGTAAATCCACCACTCTGGCCGCCATGATTGACCGCATCAATTCACTGCGTGCCGAGCACATCATCACCATCGAGGACCCGATCGAATATCTGCACCGCGACAAAAAGGGATTCATCAATCAGCGCGAAGTCGAGGTGGACACGTCGTCGTTCTCGACGGCTCTCCGCGCCGCGCTGCGCCAGGACCCCGACGTCGTACTCGTCGGCGAAATGCGCGACCTGGAAACCATCTCCACGGCCCTGCTCGCCGCTGAAACCGGCCACCTCGTTCTTTCGACTTTGCACACGCTCGACGCCACGGAAACGATTCAGCGCATTATCGCCGTCTTCCCGCCGCCGGAGCAAAAGCAGATTCGCTTGCAGCTCGCCGGGACGCTCAAGGCGGTCGTCAGCCAGCGCCTGGTTCGCAAGAGCGACGGTACCGGCCGCGTGCCCGCGGTCGAAGTCATGGTCGCGACCGGATACATTCGCGACTGCATCATCAATCCGGACAAGACTCGCATGATCCGCGACGCCATCGCCGCCGGAACCAGCCAGTACGGCATGCAGACGTTCGATCAATCGCTCTTCGATCTCTATTCGCGCAACCTCATCACCCTTGAAGAGGCACTGCTGCGCGCCTCGAACCCGGACGATTTCCACCTTCGCGTTCAGGGTATCCGCTCCTCCGCCGATTCCGCCCGCGAGGACATGGAACGCGCCATGAACGAATTCGAGCGCCTCGGCAGCAAGCACTGACGATCCGACCAGGATCCTCGTCCCGTCTGCCCCGAGAGCTCTGGCGCAGGGAGCGAGCCCGCCGCGACGGACGAGCCGAGGGATTCGCTCTCTGTTTGGGGGTCGGAACTTCTAGCTCCGACAAAAAGAATCGGCGCGAAGCGCCTTCCTATGCGCTGTCCCTACCGCAGCATGATAATTCGGTGGCGTTCGCGCCTGGAAATGCTGCGCCTGCCCGCGTCGCCTCGCTTCCTTGCTTCCATGTCTCCTTGCTTCTATGCTTCCCCCGTGCGCTCCCGCTCTTCTCCCCGCAAACTTTCGACCGAGCAGGCGCTCTACACGTCCGCAATCCGCGCCCTCATGCGCCGCGCGCATTCGATTCACGAAATGCGCCAATACCTCGAGCGCCGCGCCGAAGACAAGGAATCAGTCTCGCCCGTTATCGCGCGCCTCCGCGAGCTGCAGTATCTCGACGACGCTCGCTACGCGCTCGAGTATGCTCGCCATCACGCGAAGTCGCGCCGGCAGGGACGCTTCCGCATCGCGCGCGAACTGCGCGGCCGGGGCGTTCCTGACCGCTACATCGAAGCCGCGCTCGATTCCGTTTTCGCCGAGACGGACGAGGCAGCGTC
This sequence comes from uncultured Acidobacteriota bacterium, assembly GCA_963752925.1. Classification (GTDB taxonomy): domain Bacteria; phylum Acidobacteriota; class Terriglobia; order Acidiferrales; family UBA7541; genus Palsa-295. The sequence continues at coordinate 125,235 of CAVVZY010000004.1, forward strand.
CGTCCGCGCGCGCCTCAAGCGGCATCTTTCGCATGTTCGCGGCGCGCTCGGCCAGAACAAGATCGCCTCGCTCTATCGCAGCCTCCTTCGCGCCGGCTTTTCCTCGGACATCATTCGCGCCGAGCTGCGCGGGATCACCCGCGGCGATCTCCCCGATTTCCCGGACGCGCCCGACGCGTCGGAATAGGTGAAAGCGTGGGGCTTCAACCCCACGAATCAGTGCTCGAATGGAAGGGGCTTTAGCTCTGGAGACGCCGACGCGCACCTACTCGCACAGCAACGCTTGCCGCGCGGCTGACGTTTCTTGCGAACCAAACGCGTATTATTTCGTAGAGGCGTGTTTAATTAGAGAGAACCCATGCGAAAGCTAGCCATCATCCTCGCCATCTTCCTGGGGATCGCCGCGCTGGGAGCAGCGACACTTGCCGGCCGCGCAATGCGCCTGCGCGCGAGCCTTCGCGAGGCAGCGGCTGCCGACGAAAAACATTCCATCATGGTGGGCAGCCTGACTCGAAATTATCTTCTGCATGTTCCCGACGATTTGCCTCCTGGAAAACCCGCGCCGCTCGTCCTCGTCTTCCACGGTGGCGGCGGCCATGACTGGAACATGCCCGGCTTCACGCACTTCGACGATCTGGCCGACCAGGAGGGATTCGTCGTCGCCTACCCTGATGCCGAGAACAGAAACTGGAACGACAGTCGCGGCGTCTCCACCGCGGACGACGTGGGATTCACCCGCGCCCTGATTGACGACGTCGCCCGCTCGCACTCGATCGATCCGAGCCGCGTTTACGCTACCGGCATTTCCAATGGCGGCTTTTTCTCGAATCGTCTCGCCTGCGACCTCGCGGACAAAATCACCGCCATTGCTTCCGTCGCCGCCACCATGCCCAAACCGCTCGTCGCAGAGTGCAAACCGTCGCGCCCGATTTCCGTCCTCTACATTCAGGGAACGGAGGATCCCCTCGTCCCTATCAACGGCGGCACCATCGGATTCGTCCGCGGCCGCAGCCGCGGCGAAAATATCTCGCTCGCCGCCTCCGCGCAATTCTGGCGCGAACAGGATCACATCTCCGCTGCGCCGAATGTCAAAGACCTGCCCGATCGCTTCGATGATGGAACGCACGTCCGTCGCGAAATCTGGACCGGCGGAAAGGACGACACTGAAGTCGTCGTGTACACCATCGACGGCGGGGGACATACCTGGCCCGGCGGCCCGCAGTATTTGCCGAAGCTCGTCGTTGGTAAGGCCAGCCAAAATCTCAACGCCACCCGCACGATCTGGGAATTTTTTCAGGGCCAGCAGCTTCCGTAAGGGTTCAGGTGGAAGCGTGGGCCTTTCAGGCCCACGAAAGAGAGCCGAATTGATCTGGGCTTTAGCCCTGGCTCCCTGCGCCCGTCATTTCCAGCCGAGTCGAGGGTCCGAACTCCGCCATACCTTTTCTCGCGCGCCACGTCTATATCCCCAACGCGCCGCGTCTCGACTCGCACGGGAGACGCGTTCGCATCGGGAGGAGAATCTCGTATGAAGAAACTCTGCCTTTCAGCCTTACTGTTCGCATTCGCCTTAAGCGGCTCCGCCACGCGCACATTCGCCGCGCAATCCACGGACAAAACCGCGCCGAGTTACGACATGAAGGCGCAGTCGCTCCTCGATCTCGACGCCATGCACAAGAAATTCGTCAGTCTGGCTGAGGCGATTCCCGCGGAGAAATTTACCTGGCGCCCCGGCGACGGTGTTCGCTCGATCAGCGAGGCGTTTCTCCACGTCGCCGACATGAATTTCCAGATGCCCGTCGCCATCGGCGCCACTCCCGCGCCCGGATACAAGAAAGAAGGCTACGAGAAGTCCACCACGGACAAGGCCAAAATCATCGAACAACTGAGCCAGTCCTTCGAATACGTCCACGCCTACGTCAACGGAATGACCAACGCCGATTTCGCCAAGCCCGAGCCGAAGTTCGGCCCCGAAGCTAACGCTGGCGACATCATCTATATCATCGTCACCGACGACCACGAACACCTCGGCCAGTCCGTCGCCTACGCCCGCGTCAACGGCATCGTCCCGCCCTGGACCGCCGCTGCCATGAAAGCGAAAGCCGCAAAGCCATAAGTGGCGGCCATTCAATACTCCGTTCCCTCCGCGACCGGCCTGTGAGACAAATAGGGGCGCTCTCGGAACTTCGAGGGTGCACCTTTCCTAAGGGGGGATCAGCCATGAAGAGATTATGTATTTCGTCGCTCGTATTGGCGCTTGCTCTCGCTGGATGTATCGGCCGCGCCTCGGCGCAGGCCACGCCGGCCGACAAGCTTGCAAGCTACGGATTCAGGCAGCGCGCGGTCGTGGAACTCAAGGACGTTCAGAAGGAAATCGTCTCGCTCGCGCAGGCGATGCCCCAGGAGAAGTACACCTGGCGTCCAGGGGAGGGCGTCCGCTCCGTCTCGGAAGTCTACCTCCACCTCACGGCGGGAAATTTCGGTCTTACGGCGCTTGCCGGCGTGCCTCCCAAGGCGGGATTTAAATTTCAGGGATTCGAAAAATCGACCACGGACAAGGCGCAGATCGTCCAGCAGTTGAATGATTCCTTCGAGTACGCGGAAAACGGCATCAGCAACCTTTCCGACGCCGACCTGCTCAAGCCCATAAAGTTTCAGAGTTACACGAACGTCGGCGACCTCGTGCTTCACATCGTCGCGCACGCCCACGAGCACCTCGGGCAATCGATCGCCTACGCGCGCATGAATGGTGTCGTTCCGCCCTGGACCGCCGAACGCTTGCAGAACCAGGCGCAGAAACCATAGAGACTTGGATGTGGCCCCGGTAGCCTTCCGTGCGGCGCCGCCCTGCTGTTGGACGAGGACGTTCTACGGTGAAAGCGTGGGACTTTTTATCCTGAGCGAAGCCGAAGGGCGGCCCCACGAAAGAATGCGGGAGCAATTAGGGCGTTAGCCCCGGGGAACTTGGATCAAGTTTCCGCTCACCGCCCGACGCTGTCCTCGACTACGGCGGTCGCCGGCGGAAGTATCCCGAGATCCGTGTAGATCGGTCGAACGAGCGTTTGTATCAGCCGCAGATGCCTGGCGAACCAAATCGCTCCGGCGATGCAGCACGCTCCGCTGAGCATCACGGTTCGTGGCGCCCCGATCACGTGAGCAACGCTGCCGGCGAACAGGCTTCCGAATGGAGCCATCCCCACGAATGCCATGGTGTAGAAGCCCATCACCCGCCCCCGTTTGCTTTCTTCGACGGCCGTTTGAATGATCGTGTTGCTGGCAGCCATTTGCTGCATTAGTCCGAAGCCACACACAAGCATCAGCAGGAGCGAGAGCCAGAAATTTCGCGACAGCCCGAAAAGGATCAGCCCGATGCCGAAGGCTCCCGCGGAAAGCGGAATCATCCTCGCCAGCCCCAGGACCGTTTTTCGCAGCGCGAGCGACACCGCCGAAGCCAAGGCGCCTACTCCGACGGCGCCCATCAGAAAGCCGAGCGTATGCGGCCCACCCTTCAAAATACTTCCGGCAAAAATCGGCATCAGCACCGTGAACGGCCATCCCATCAAGCTCACGATGGCAAACATGACCAAGATCGTGCGAATCGGCGCAAACCCGGAGACGTACGCCCAACCTTCTCGCAATTGCACGAGCATCGAGCCCTTATGTCGTTGCGTGGCCCCCAACTTCACTCGCATGGCGACGAGCGAGGCAATCACCGCAAGATAGCTGAGCCCGTCAACCAGGAAGCAGTAACCTTCCCCGGACACCGCGATCACTGCTCCCGCGAGCGAAGGGCCGACAAGCCGCGCGACATTTACCATGGATGAATTCATTGCGATCGCGTTGCCCAGGTCCTCCTTGTCCTCCACCATTTGCACCAGAAAAGCCTGTCGGCCGGGCATGTCGAACGCGTTAATCGCACCTTGAAACGCGCTCAAGAAAACGATCTCGTGAATGTTGATGTGCTTCGTCAGCGTAAGCACTGCGAGCGCGAACGACTGAACCATCGCCAGAATTTGCGTAATCAAAAGGACGTGACGGCGGTTCAGCCGGTCAATCCAGACTCCCGCGAAAGGCGCGAGCAGAAACGTCGGTATCTGCCCGGCGAATCCCACCACTCCGAGCAAAAGGGCCGAGCCCGTCAGCCGGTAAACCAGCCAGCTCGTCGCCAGCCGCGTCATCCACGTGCCGATCAGCGAGATTCCCTGCCCGCCGAAATACAGCCGAAAGTTTCGATGCCGCAGAGAACGCCAAGCGTACGATATGCCGCCAGACTTTACGGGGGAAGTAGCCGTTGAAGTAGCTTGCGCGCTCACATCTCCATTTTGCCACTCCGGCAGCGCAATTCGTCGCTAGCTTTTATGCTTTTGGCTTTATGTAGCTCACCCCGAATTGTTGGGGTGAGGCATTCTCGCACTGAGACTCCGCCGGTGGCGGAGTCGAACGTGTCGGCCCACGGTGGAAGCGTGGGGCTGAAGCCCCACGCTTCCACCGTGGGGCTTCAGCCCCACGAATAGAAGGCTCGAATGAAAACGGGCTTCAGCCCTGGCGCATCCGTCCGGCGCGCAGCGCCATACCATTGCGCAGCTTCACCCGCAGCAACCGGTTCCACATCGTCCGCCTCCGCCGAACGCCCCTCTGCTTTTTCCCGCACCCCGGAAAAGTCCACACGCAGGATCCCTTGCGCTCGCTCGCTTCTCTCCCTAATATGGCTAGCGTGAAGCAGCGCACACAATTCGGCGCACGAAGATTCGGACATCGGGCGAGCGGCCCGCAATCTGCCGCTCTGCGAAATCCTAATCGAGAATTTCTAGAATTAGAAATCGCGTATCTTATTGAAAACACAGACTCGCGAGCGCTTCTAATCGAGAAAAAACGCAAGGGGGCATTTTGCCCATTTTTGGTGCAATCTCCGCTCCGCTTTCCACTGCCGGAGCCGCTCGATTTCAAATTCGCTGGCACGAGACTGAGGAAAATTTGACCGGCAACGAAATCCGCAAAATGTTTCTGAACTTTTTCGAGGAGCGCGGCCACCGCGTCGTGCGCAGCTCTTCGCTCGTCCCGACGAACGATCCCACGCTGCTCTTCACCAACGCCGGAATGAACCAGTTCAAGGACGTTTTCCTCGGCCTCGAGCAGCGCGACTACAAGCGCGCCACGTCCTGCCAGAAATGCGTCCGCGCCGGCGGCAAGCACAACGACCTTGAAAACGTCGGCTTCACCAATCGCCATCACACTTTTTTCGAAATGCTCGGCAATTTTTCCTTCGGCGATTATTTCAAGGAGCAAGCCATCGCCTACGCATGGGAGTTGATCACGTCCGACGAAGTGGTACGGCATTCCGCTCGACAAACTTTACTTCACCGTTTTCGGCGGCGCGGAAGTCTCAGGCACTCAAGTTCGCCGTCGACAGCGAAGCGCGCAACATCTCTGGGCTAAAGTCGGCGCGCCCAAGGACCGCATCATCGCGGTCCCGGGTCTGAAGGAAAATTTCTGGGCCATGGGCGATACCGGCCCCTGCGGCCCGTGCAGCGAAATCCACTACGACATGGGCCCCGCCGCGTCCGATCAGGGCCACGCCGATTGCAAATTCGGCATGCGACTGCGGCCGCTACGTCGAAATCTGGAATCTCGTCTTCATGCAGTTCAATCGAGAGGCGCCGAAGGACGGAGTACTGGCTGAATCCGCCTCCTCCGAAGCCTTCGGTGGACACCGGCACGGGACTGGACCGCATGGCCGCCGTGCTGCAAGACAAGATCAGCAATTTCGACACGGATCTTTTCATGCCGCTGATGCACGAAGGCCGCAAGAATTCGCGAGGGCACGATCCCGAGCCGATCGCGAAGACGCAATCCCTCATTCCGCATCATCGCGGACCATTCCCGCGCCGCCACTTTTCTGATTGGCGATGGCGTCATTCCGTCGAACGAAGGGCGCGGCTACGTGCTTGCGCAAAATCATGCGCCGCGCGCATGCGCCATACGCGGCTGCTCGATCCTTCGAGACCGTTCTTCACTGATGGTGTTGCCGTCCGCGACCTGATGGCAACGCATATCCCGAACTGCTCGGCGAAGCTGGTGCGCGCGTACTCAAAGTCGTCTCGATGAAGAAGAGCACCGTTTCGCCGCACGGTGGACGTGGGTCTTGAGAAACTCGAGAGGAGCTGTCGCGGCAGCAATACAGAACTCGGTACGACTCAACTGCAGATTAGCAAGATGCAAGGCGCGGAGGTACCCAACTACGAAACCGGAGCATTCCAGCTAGCTCGCAGAGAGAATGACATTATCCCGGAGACAAATGCTTTTCGGCTTTACGACACGTACGGCCTCCCTCGCGACTTCATCGAAGATGTGGTACGCGATGCACGGATTCGAAGTCGATTGGGCCGGCTTCGACAGCGCCATGCAGGAGCAGCGCACACGCGCGAAGGCCTCCTGGAAAGGCGTGCACAAGGAATCGGCCAATCCCGCCTACGCCAAACTCGCGGAAACATTCAAGACCGAGCCGGACTTCTACTTCGGCACGGCGCCGCGCGACTGCCGCATCGAAGCCATCATCACCAAACAAGGCGCGGTAAACGAGATCAAGAAGGGCGCGGAAGCCGAAATCGTTCTCGACCGCACCTCCATCTATTCCGAATCCGGGCGGACAGGTCGCCGACACCGGCGGACTCTACGACAAATCCGAATCGCTCGAAGTCGCCGAAGTCCGCGGCGCATACTATCCGGTCACCGGGCTCATCGCCCACCGGATCGTCGCCAAGGAAGATCTGCACGTGGGCGATCGCGTCGCCACCTTCGCCGATCCTGCCCGCCGCGAGCGCAACATGCGCAACCACACCGCCACGCACCTGATGAACGCCGCGCTGCGCAATATCCTCGGCACGCACGTGAAGCAGGCCGGGTCGCTGGTCGCGCCCGACCATCTGCGCTTCGATTTCTCGCACTTCGCCGCCGTCGACCCCAGCGAAATCGCCGAAATCGAGCAGCAAGTGAACGAAGAAATCCGCAAAGACCTCGAAATACGCACGGACATCATGAACATTGACGACGCTCTCGCATCCGGCGCGCTCGCGTTTTTCGGCGACAAGTATCCGGAAGCAAACGTTCGCGTCGTAACCATTCCCGACGATTCCTCGCCGCGCGGCTTCTACAGCAAGGAACTCTGCGGCGGCACGCACGTCGTTCGCACCGGCGCAATCGGCGTCTTCAAGATCGTCGCCGAGCAATCCACCGCCGCCGGAGTCCGCCGCATCGAAGCCATCACCGGCGACCGCGCCCTCGCCGATTACCAGCGCGCCCTAACCACTCTGCGCGCCGCCGCCGGCATGCTCAACGCATCCGAAGACCAGCTGATCCCCGCCCTCGAGCGCCAAATCGAGCAGATCAAAGCCCTCGAAAAGCAGCTCGAAGGCCTGAAACGCAAGGCCGCCGGATCGCAGGCCGAGGAACTTCTGGAGAGCGTGCGTGAGGTCAAAGGGGTCCGCGTCCTGGCCGCGCAGGTGACAGGAGCCAGCCGCGAAGCCCTTCGCCAGATGGTGGACTCCCTGCGCGAAAAGCTCGGTTCCGGGGTCGTAGTTCTCGCCTCTGCCGAGGACGGCAAAGTTGCTCTAATTGCAGCAGTTACGAAGGATCTGACTCAAAAATTACACGCCGGAAAGATCGTCCAGGAGCTTGCCAAACAGGTAGGCGGTTCCGGGGGCGGAAAGCCGGATTTGGCAGAGGCTGGCGGAAAAGACACATCGGCCATCGAAAGTGCCTTGCGTTCCATTTACCCCCTCCTCGACCGGTTGTTATAATCCCCGTGGTGCCAGAAGTTTACGCCGGGAAAGCTCTTTCCCCGAGGCGTATCGGTGTTTGTCCGATGATCAAGACTCTCTATCGAACTTGCAGCGTTCTGCCTTCCCCAAGGGCACGAAGTGAGCGGCTCGTGACCAGGTCCAGCATCGCCATCGCAATCCTGGCGGCTGTGGCCTGGCTCTCGCTGCCCACCCAGTCTCATGCTCAAATTGCGGCCTCCGTGGACGGACAAGGCAGAATGACGTTCATCAACGCGAATTCACAAAGACACCATGGTGGGAGTACTATTAGTCCTCCCTCGGCTCCCGCGCAGACGCAGATTCAGCCGCGCACAACGGATGAGTCCGTCGAACCCGCGAAGCCGAAGCGAACGATCGAGCCACCGTTGCCGCCGGCGATTCCTTCGACGGCGGATTCGGCGGCGACAGGATCGCTGCTATCGCCAGTCGCGGTGTCGACGGATCCGATGGATCGAATCGTCCGCGAAGCCGCGGAACGCCACCGCGTGGACCCGGCGCTGGTCAAAGCCGTGATCAGCACGGAATCCGGGTGGAACCCGCGGGCGGTCTCGCGCAAGGGAGCCGTCGGACTGATGCAATTGATTCCTGGAACCGCGGAACGTTACGGCGTCGGTAATCCGTTCGATCCGGCGCAGAATGTCGAAGGCGGAACAACGTACTTGAAATGGCTGCTCGACAGATACAACGGCGATCTGCCAAAAACGCTCGCCGCATACAACGCCGGAGAGCACGCCGTGGATCTATATCGTGGCGTGCCATGGTATCCGGAAACGCAACGGTACGTGCAGAAAGTTACGCAAGCATATTTCCAGCCCGGATCGGGCCGCATCCCGACGCTGTGGAGTCCGCCAAAGCCTCCCGTGCGCCGGGAAGTGAATTCGAATGGCCGGGTCGTCTTTACGAACGAATGAAACGCATCGCTTCTTGGGGGAAACACTTCGCTTTTAGAGGGCTATGCGCGGCAACAATCGCTGCCGTGCTTGCGGTGTGTTTTGCCCTTCCTGTCCGCGCCAACAAGAAATCCGATGCGCGGGACCAATTCGAGCACGCCGTCAAGCTGCGCACGATGCTCGAGGGCTATCTCGAGAAGGATCGCACGCTTTCCGATTACCGCCAGACCATCTCCGCCTATCACAAGGTTTACCTGATCTCGACACAAGCCGAGGAAGTAACACCGTCGCTGGTGGCCGAGGGCGAGCTGTACCAGGAGATGGGCCGCCTTTTCGATCCGAAATATTTTCAATCCGCTATCGAGGCGTACAAGTTCCTTCTGAAGCAATATCCGGAAAGCCGCTACCGCGGCGAGGCCTTGCTTGCCATCGCGCAAATCCAAAAGGACGATTTGGACAAGCCGGTCGATGCGGAAGCGTCCTACAAGGAATATGTGAAGCGTTTCCCGCGCTCGGATAAGGCGAACGATGCCCGCGAAGCATTGAAGGAAATTGCGGCCGATGCGGGTCGCAAAGTCGATCAGGCGCCGGACGAGGAAGGCCCGCGCGTCGAGCCCCGCGTGTCCGATCGTGGAACGCCCAGCGTGAAAAGCGTCCAAACCTGGAACGCCGCCGATTCCACTCACATCGTCGTGACGCTCGATGACACGATCAAGTACGACGTGGTGCGCATCGCGTCGCCCGATCGCATCTATTTCGATCTATATAAAGCGAAACTCGGCGCGAAACTTCCGGGCAAGCCCATTGAAGTCCAGAGCGGCCTGCTGAAATCCGTTCGCGTGGCGCAGAACAAGCAGACGGTTGTGCGGCTGGTCCTCGACGTGGACGGCGCAAAGGATTATTCGGCCTATCTGTTGGCGAAGCCCTACCGGCTCGTCATCGACGTTCATGCGAAATCCGTCGCCACCGCGAAGAACGTACCCGCTCCCGCGCCGGCCCCCGCAGCCGTCAGCGAAACGGTCTCGGCCAGTTCCACCAGAAACTCCGCCGCCCGGCCGCTTTCCGCGAGCACGGCTGCAAAGGTTGCGGCAAAAGTCACTCCGCTGCCACCTGTGAAAAAGACTCCTGTCGCCGCGCTTGTGCCGCCCACCGAACCCAAGCCCACGCGCGACGGCGACCGCTCGCTGACGCGGGCGCTGGGGCTGAAGATCGGCCGCATCGTGATAGACGCTGGACACGGGGGCCACGACACGGGAACGATCGGTCCGCACGGTCTGATGGAAAAAGATTTGTGCCTCGATGTGGCGCTGCGCCTGGGGAACTTGATCGACCAAAAGTTGCCGGGAGCGGACGTGATCTACACGCGTAAAGACGATACGTTTATCCCGCTCGAGCAGCGGACCGCCATCGCCAATGAGGCGAAGGCAGATCTCTTCATCTCCATTCATGCGAATTCGAGCCACGACCCGGCGGCGCGCGGCATCGAGACCTATTACCTGAACTTCGCGACGTCCGCGGAGTCCATGGAAGTGGCCTCCCGCGAAAATGCGAATTCGCAGGAGTCGCTGCACGATCTGCAGGACCTGATTCAGAAGATTGCGCGCAACGAAAAGATCGAGGAATCAAGGGAGCTCGCGGGAGACATTCAGGACAACCTGTTTGACCGCCTGCAACCGGTGAGCCACGGGCAACGCAATCGCGGCGTGAAGAAGGCTCCGTTCGTCGTGCTCATCGGCGCGAATATGCCTTCGGTGCTTTCGGAAATCTCGTTTGTCAGCAACCCCGGCGATGAAAAACTGCTCCGCAAGCCCGACCAACGCCAGCGGATCGCCGATGGACTCTATCGCGGAGTCGCGGCCTACCTCGATAACCTGAACAGCCTGACCTACAACAAACAAAGGCTCGTCTCCCAGAATCACACCTCGGGCAGCCACCTCGAACCCACATCAGTGGCGTCAAACGGGAATCCAAAGTAAGATTTTGGTGTCTAGTACGCAGGGGAGTTCATGCGCCGTCTGACCGGTTTGTCGATCGCCGTCCTTTTCCTGGCTGCTCTGCCAGTCTCCGCCCAGCGGATTCTTCCCATGCAGTTGGCGGGATGGACGCAGGCCGTGGACGTGGTGCCTGTCGAAACCCTCTCTTATGACTCGCCGATCCTAGCTGAGTACGGTAAGACTTCAGTTGAGACGGCGGTCTACGGGGATCGTTCGCAAGGTATTGGCGTTGTACTGTTCAAGTTGAAAGATCCAAGCGGCGCGTACGGTCTCTATTCCTATCTGCGCGCGCCGGATATGGCGCGCGCGAATTTCACGGATCATTCCTCGATCTCAAGGGAACGCGCGCTCGTGCTCGCCGGGGATCTGGTGCTGGATGTTCAAGGGAAGGATATTGCCAAATTTGAGCCGCAACTGAGGGCGCTGGTCGCGGCAATTCAACCAAGGGCACACGAAGGAATTCTCCCGATGCTGGGCCAGTACTTGCCCCAAAAGAGCATGATCGAACGAACGGACCACTACGTCCTCGGCCCGCAGACTTTGAACCAGCTGTTTCCCGGCGGAATCGGCGAATCGCTCGGATTCCAGAGCGGTGCGGAAGCGGAACTCGCGCACTACCGGCTTCTCGGACGTGACGCCACGCTCCTAGTTGTCAGCTTCCCCACCGATCAAATCGCGATGCGGCAGATAGCCGAGCTGCAGAAAAACTTCAATGTGAATGGCGCGAGTCAGGCCAGCGGCGCGCCCCAATTGTTTGCCAAGCGCTCCGCAAGGCTGCTCGCGATTGTCTCCGGCGCGACCAGCCAGACCGAAGCGGACACCTTGCTGGATCAGGTACAGATGGAAACGGAGCTGACCTGGAACGAGCCGACATTCCAATTCAAAGAGCCCAGTATCGAGATGATGATCGAAGGCTCGATCATCGGGGCGGGCACGATCTGCATGTTCGCGCTGATCGCGGGACTTTCGTTTGGCGGGTTGCGGCTCGTCATGAAGCGTTTCATGCCCGGGAAGATTTTCGACACCAAGAAACATCTCGAGGTTCTGCAGCTTGGTCTCGGCAGCAAAGCCATCAATTCAGACGACTTTTACGGCTATAGCGCCCCAGCTGGCCCGGGGAACCCTGTGGATAAAAACCTGCCCGACCGGGTTGCCCTGCGCATATTTCGCTGATAATAAAGGCACTTAGAGGCATTGGTTGAGTTCGGGCTTCCTGCTTGACAGCGCGGAAACCGGCTCCTAGACTACGGCCGAGGACAGGGTTCGAAAGCCATCCGCGCATTGGCCGTAGAGCTTTTTCCCCGTGAAGGCCCGCTCCAAGGCGGGCCTTCTGTTCTTTTGCCCAAGAATCGCGTTCGCGAAAATATCGGAACGCCCAGTCCCGCCCAAAGAATTCACGAAAGCGTCGAAGAATACCCGGTCACCACAGTGCACCCAAATAAGGAAACCATTTGACGCGCTGGCGATGGCCAATACGGAGATTCCTGATAAAGTAATGAGCGTGACTCTTATGAGAACTTTTTGCACCCACAGACCGACACGCGGCGATCGAGGCCTGCGCATTCCCGCCGTCGTCGCGGCGCTGCTGCTTACACTGATTTCCTGCGCTTCGTCGACGACGGCCCAACTAGAGCAGCAACCGCAAGCGCCGGCGCCCGGAAGCATCACCGGAAACGTCTCGGACTCGAGCGGATCGGCTATCGTGGGCGCGAAGGTGACGCTTTCCTTTGACCTGCAGGGGCCGAAGCAGGAAGTCGTTTCCGGCGATGACGGACAATACTCGTTTTCCGCAATTCCACCCGGACCGTTTCAACTGACAGTTTCCGCGGCGTCGTTTGCAACCCGCACATTTTCGGGAACGCTTCATCCCGGCGAAGTGGTCCTCTTGCCGCCCATCGCGCTGTCGGTGGCCTCCAACGTCACGAGGGTGGTGGTGCGTCCGCCGGAAGAACAAGCAAAGGTGGAACTGAAAGCCGAAGAGAAGCAGCGCGTACTCGGCGTCATTCCCAATTTCTATGTGACCTACGTCCCGAACGCCGCGCCGCTTTCGCCGAAGCAGAAATTCCAGTTGGCATGGAAGTCCACGCTCGATCCGGTCAACATCGTGTTGACCGGAGCCACTGCGGGATTGGCGCAGGCCGGCAATTTGTACGATGGATATGGACAAGGCGCGGCCGGATACGGAAGGCGTTTTGGCGCTGCCTACGGAGATTTCATTTTCAGCACGTACCTCGGAGACGCCCTATTTCCATCTCTCTTCAAACAAGATCCGCGATATTTCTACAAGGGAACGGGCAGCACTCGTGCGCGGTTTGGCTACGCTCTGGCGAACGCCGTAATCTGCAAGGGCGACAATGGGCGCTGGCAAATGAACTACTCATATCTTCTCGGCGACTTGGCTGCGAGCGGCATCTCCAATACCTACTATCCGGCGAAGAATCGCGGGATTGGATTGACGTTCGAGAATGCGGCAATCGGTGTGGGCGCAACTGCGGCCGCGAACGTTCTGCAGGAATTCGTAATCCGCAAGTTGACGAAGAATCGCGGCGACGCAAAATCCTCGAGCTGACGGTGCCGCAATAGTTCCTGTTACGCGCGAGCCGTAGAGCCGGCCGAATTCAGGATTTTCTGGTAGTAGGCCTCGTACATCGGGATGATGTCGTTCGAGCAGTACCGTCGGCGGGCGTTGGTGCGGGCCATCTCCCCCATCATGCGGCCGCGGTCGGGACGCGTGAGAATCTCCAGCGCGTATTTTGCGGCGGCATGCACATCGCGCGGCTCGAAGAGATAGCCGTCCACGCCATGCGTCACGACCTCCGGCAAGCCGCCGACATTCGTGGCGACCACCGGAACCTCGCACGCCATCGCTTCCAGCGCCGCAAGCCCGAAGGATTCCTCGTCACTGGGCAGAAGAAACACGTCGGCCAACCCCAGCTTTTCGTGCACGCGGTCCTGCTTGCCGAGAAACAGCACGTCCTTCGTGAGGCGCTTTTTCCGGACGATGTATTCGGCGGCGCCGCGGTCCGGTCCGTCTCCGATGAGCACAAGCTTCGCGGGGATCTTTTCGCGAACCAGCGCGAAGATCTCGACGACGTCCGTCAGCCGCTTTACGGGGCGGAAATTCGACAGGTGCATCAGGATCGGTTCGCCGCCGGGCGCCCATCGTGCCCGAGCCGCCGCATCGTCGGACTTCTTGTAAAGATCGCAGTTGACGAAGTTCGGAATCACATCAATCGGCCGCTTGATTTCGAATTCCTTCAACGTGCGGTCACGCAGATAGTTCGAGATGGCCGTCACTCCGTCACTCTGCTCGATCGAAAAGCGCGTGATGGGCAGATAACTGCGATCGCTGCCGACGAGAGTGATATCGGTGCCATGCAGCGTGGTGATGAACGGCAATCGCCTAGGCGCGGCCATCATGCGCGCCAGCAGCGCGCTGACCGAGTGCGGAATAGCGTAGTGGACATGCAGCAGGTCGAGCGACGCCTGCTCGGCGACTTCGCCCATCTTCGTGGCCAGCGCCAGCGTGTAGGGCGGATGATCGAACAGCGGATAGGTGGTGACTTCCACCTCGTGGAAAAATATCCGCTCGCTCGCGCCGGTCAAGCGAATGGGAATGGCGTAGCTGATGAAATGGACTTCGTGGCCGCGCGCGGCAAGTTCAATGCCGAGTTCGGTAGCGACCACACCGGAGCCGCCGTAGGTTGGGTAGCAGGTAATCCCGATTTTCATGCTGGTTGGCGCCCGTGCCAGATCGAAACTAAGCGAGCACAGAGATGCGATCGAGTATTTCGCACAGGCGGAATCCTACTGCCCGTTCGTGCCGCCCAAAGCCGCGTCTTCGCCTTCTTTGTAGAGGTATCTTATCGAGTGCTTATAAATGAGCAGATTCGGGCTGCCGAAACGAGTGAGCTTGATGCAATCCCGGTCGTACCATTCCACGGTGCCGCGCAGTACCTCGCCGTCGGTCAATACGACGGCCACGGGCGTGTGCGATTGCATTTGCTTCACATAATAAAAATTCTCCGCGAACGTTTGTTCGGGCGGAGCCGGCTTCTTGCGCGGCGGAGGCGCTGCCTGCGGAGCGGGCTGCGATTGCCGTGGCGCGTATGATTCCTTCATATCGGTAAGAGCGGGCCGAAACAGCTTGCGGTTCACCATAAGCGCTCCTCAGTTTCCTGCTTTTATATGACTACGTAGGATGACAATCGGTTGCAAACTTTTCGCAACAAACTCAGGCTGGCCCGGGGCCTTAACGGACACCGAGAGATGTGACAAGAGCATCCAGACCCAACTGGCGGCCGATATTCCGGCGCATTCGGCCTTCGAGGGTGTCCAGGCCACGCGTGGCCCGCAAAACCCACTCCCAGTTAATCTTCTTGCCCAGGGCCTCCACTTCCCTTCGCAGGTCAGGGTTGCGTAGGAGACTACTCTTGGAGCCCTCCGAGGATTCCAGCAAGTCCGTAAACAAACTATAAAACAGCGCGAGAATGTTTTCAAATGATTCGTGCTCCTGCTTGGAAAGCTGAGCAGTGGCCGCGAAGAGTTCGCCATATTTTTCTCCGGCGACGGCCCGTTCGAGCAGGCTGAGGACGCTTTTCCGGAGGCGCGCCGATTCCTCAAGGTTGAGCGAGAGAGCCGCGCCCGGGCTGCCGGCGGAAAGTTGCGCGGCCAATTTTCGCTCCGCGGGTTTGGCGTCCGAGCGATCCTTCAGAAACACCTCGACCTGCTCGGCCGGCACGGGCGCGAAATGGAACTGGAGGCAGCGCGAGCGAATCGTCGGCAGCAGCGCATCGGGCGTGATCGCCAGCAGAATCAGCGTCGCCGATTCAGGCGGCTCCTCGAGAATCTTGAGGAAGAGGTCCGCGTCGTTCCAGCGCATCGTATCCGCGCCATCCAGGATGAACAAGCGCCGCCGCCCCTGCGGCTTGAAATACGCCGCGCGCTGCACCGCGCGCAATTGCCCCACGCGAATCATCGGCCGGGCCACGGGATTGCGCAGCCGCACCGGGTCCGGAACGATCAGCCAGACGTCGGGATGTGTTTCGAGAATGAGGGGCGTGCGCTCGACCGCAGCTGTGTCGGCGGATTCGCCGCGTTCGGCGAGGCCCGCTTCGATCAGCGGCGCCGGATCGACGAGACGTGCGATCCGCAGGCACGCGGGGCACTCGCCGCAGAAATCGTCCTTGAGCCGCTCGCAATTCGCCGCCTGCGCGAACATGCGCGCCAGCGTGTATTTGCCGATGCCGCGCGGGCCGGTGAACAGCAGCGCGCTCGGCACGCGTTCGCGCCGGAGCATTCCGCGCAGGGCGCTGACCACGCGTTGATTGCCGAGAAATTCGTCGAAGCCCATTTGTTTGCCTAACTTGCTTACCTGAGTTGTTTACCCGAGTTGCTTACCCACCGGCCTGAAGCGCCGAGTGCATGCGCGCTTCCACGGCTGCCAGAATCTCCTCGTGAATCGCCACGGGCGCGCGAAGCGAGCCAGACCCGGCGTCGAAACACTCGATCGTGATCCAGTTTCGCTGCCGCGCCAGCTCGTCATAAACCTGACCCGCGGCTTCGAGGTGCGCCAGATCGGCTTCCTGCAAGTCACGCCGCGAGTTGGTGTAGTCGCGCGCACCTTTCTCGCCGACGAGGCGGTGCGCCTCGGCCACCGGGATGCGAAGATAGATGATCAAGTCCTCGGCCGGCAACGCGTGAACCTCGTATTCGAGCTGCTTCAGCCAAGCCAGAAATTCGGCGCGCTTCTCGCGCGGCACGCGCGCGCCTTGATGCGCCAGATTCGAAGCGACGTAGCGGTCGGCAAGCACCATCTTGCCTGACGCGAGCGCGGACTCGATCGCAGGCTTCGATTCCAGCCGGTCGCCGGCATAGAGTAGCGCGGAAAAGTGCGGGTCCACCGCGGCTAGCGGGCCGAATTCGCCATTCAGAAATTGCGCCACGAGCTTGCCGAAAAAGCCGGAATAGTTGGGAAAGCTGATTTGCGTGAATGCCGTTCCCCGACGGCTGAATTCCCGGGCGAGCGCTTCGAGTTGCGTGCGTTTCCCGGAGCCGTCGATTCCTTCGAGCACGATGAATTTGCCGCGGGCAGGCATGGAAGTGATGGCCAGTCTAGCAGCCACAAGCGACTCGTGACTAGTGGTTCGTGCTCGCATGCTAGAATCGCCGCGATGCCGGACCAAACGAGTGCGATTGCGGCGAATTTCGCGCGCGTTCGCGAGCGAATGGCGCGCGCCGCGGAACGCGCCGGGCGCCGTGCCGACGAGGTCACCCTAGTCGCGGTGTCAAAAACTTTTCCGGCGGAGGCGATTCGTGCCGCGTACGATGCGGGACTGCGCGAGTTCGGCGAGAACCGCGTGCAAGAATTTGAGGCGAAGCGCCCGAAGCTCGCGGACCTCGACTCCACCTGGCATTTGATCGGCCACCTGCAAAGCAATAAATCTCGGCGCGCGGCGCAACTCTTCGATCGCGTGGACTCCGTGGACAGCCTCGCGCTGGCCCAAAAGCTGGATTCAGCGGCCGCGGAATATGGTAAACGCCTGCCGGTATTGATCGAAGTGCATCTCGGCGGCGAGGCGACAAAGAGCGGCGTCGCCGAGACAGAATTATCGGCGCTTGCCGAAAATCTTTCGGCGCTAGCGCACCTCGAATTGCGCGGCCTGCTCGCGATTCCTCCCTATTCAGACGACCCAGAGCGCACCCGTCCTTACTTTCGGAAGCTGCGAGAGCTTCGGGACGGTCTGAGCCGCCGCCTCGGGCGGCCCTGCCCCGCCCTTTCGATGGGCATGAGCCACGATTTCGAAGTCGCCATCGAAGAGGGCGCAACCGAGATTCGTGTGGGCACGGCGCTCTTCGGCTCACGCACCAATGTCGCTGGCTAGCCACGCAGAGCGACGAATCCCCTCTCACCCTAACCAAAAGAGAAGATTCCCAGGCTGAAATCGGCCGAAACGAGCATGTCTGGGCCGATCCAAAATTGGAAGCCGAAGGAGAAACGGTTAAGGGCAACGTTCCCTCCGGCACCCTTCCGGAAGATCGAAGGGCTGCGGCACCCTCAAAATGTCACGCATGGCTCGGATGAACGCTGCTGTGAGCCGCGCAGGGGTACTCTTGGATGGACGTGAGAATGTGAAGCGGAGGGTGGGTCACTTGCGGGGATCTCTCGACGCCGCGTGCGCCTGACTCCCCCTGATTCCTCTCACAATCTGTTAGCTGCCTACTCTCCCACCTCGCGAGCCTGCACGATAAAACGATTGGGTGCATGGCCGATGAAGTGAAAAGGAAAACAGGTAATCAACGTCAGCTCGTTGATTCCCCGAGATTGAAGTACAACTATGTCGGTGGGAGGCACTACTTCCGTGGAATTCACCTGGTACGTGTGATTGCCGACGGACGTTCTCAAAGTAATCGTATCGCCCACCCGGATATCGCGCAGCGGACGAAAGAGAGTATCGCGATGTCCGGCGAGCGCTACGTTCCCGGATTGTCCTGGCAATGCAGTTTCCGGGACGTGGCCGACCGCACGGCGAAGAATGTCGTCTGAATCTCCTTGAACCACGATCGCACTTAGCCCGAGGCGGGGAACTTGGATTTCGCCAATCACATCGCCTTCCGTCACAACGCGCGAATCGAGCCCAGATTCCGGATGGGCAACCGTTCGCTCGAGTCTGCTCGTCTCGATCGCCTGGTAGTATCGGGCGCTCACAAGGACGTAGGTGACATACACGAGAGCAAGGGTACCGGCTACGAGCAGCAAGCCAGAAGCCCAACGCGCCATCCAGCGCACAGATCCTCCCGATTCACTCGTTGATAGGCGTAAGACGGTCACGGCGCGTTGCTCCCGGACGGTACCGGCGGAGATATCGCGGGAGAGTATCCAGTCCGGCTTCTAACCCGAACTTTGTCCCGGCCGGGAACGGACACTTTCACATCGATTTTCCGAAAAGAGTCTCCATCGGAGCTCTTTGGCGGAACATATCCCAGCATATACTGCTTACGCAGATCGCGGGCTATCTGCGTTGATATCTTTTCAATGGATGCGCCCACGGGTGGAAAGAAGGCCACTCCGCCGGTCTCGCTGCAGAGCCGCCGAAGAATTCCCGGGTTCTCTTCCCGGCCAGATTCGCTCAGCAACCCAATGGCGTAGATCACCACGCGAGAACTTCGCGCCATTTCCAGAACGTCCGAGAAGTGGTTCCGGCTGACGTTATCACCGCCGTCGCTTACGATGATCAAGGCCTTCTTATTCCATTGGCCCAGCTTCGAATGAACGAATCCCTCAACGACTGCATCGTAGAGCGCGGTTTGACCGCTGGCGGATACGGCCGTGACAGCCTGCTCGAGTTCCTGTGCATCGCTGGTGAAAGGCTTGCCATGAAGCAGTTCGACCGACACGCTGTCATCGAAATCGACGACGAACATTTCATCTTCAGGATTGCTTGAATGAGCGAAAGCAAGCACCGCCGCAGCCACTTCGCGAAGCTTGCGTCCCATGCTGCCACTATGATCGACAATCAAACCCACGGTCACCGGAGTGTCTTCCTGCTCGAAGAAACTTATATTTTGAATCTGCCCGTTTTCAAAAACACGGAAACTGTCGGCCGTCAGACCCGCGACGAAATCGCCATGCGCGTCAGTTACGTTCACCGGAAGCGCCACCAGCTCCGTATTTGAAGAAAGGATGGACGGGTGATTCGATCCTTGGGAGAGAGGTGGCTTTGCGCCGACCTGAGAATGGGCTACGTGTCCCATGGAAAACACCATGGCAATAACTGCCGTTCCGGTAAGGCATTGGGTCAACAAGCGAGACATATCGGCTCCCGCCGTTCGCAACTCTCACCGTGCCGCGGGAGTCGGTTCTGTCCCCCCGCGGCACAACGAGAATTGTTTCAACTACACCGGTTTTGATCCAAGTCGCCTTAGGCCGAATCCCATGAGGAGGCTGACGAAACCCAGCAACGCAATAAGCGGAGTTAGGCTCGCCGTCCTTGGCAATTCCTTGGCAACCGTAACGGGTTCCGCTGTCTTGGCGGGGGGTGGAAATGCCTCTGCAATGGCCACTTCCGTTTCTTGGGGAGTGATTGCGATCAGAGGAACTGTCCTCAGCGTGCTTGGAGTAGGCTCGACGGCTTCGGCGGGAACAACCTCATTCGCTGCCTGGGCGATCTGAAGCGCTTCTTTCTTCGGATAAACGAACTCGATGCCGTAGGCGTGCCCCGGATAGAACCATGCCTTCAGGGCCTGTGGCGCGTTTGCCGGCCGCTCGCTGAATTCAATCACCGTTTCGCCGGTGGGTTTGAGCCGATAGTTCGGAATCGCGAGAATCGTGGTGATCAGGTTCGATTTGTCTTCGTTCCAGATCTGGACGATGTTCCGCGAGCCGAACGAATCGAGAATTGTGAACGTGTAGGTCCCGGCAGGAAGGGTTGATCCGGGCACTGCCACGGGTTGGTTGAATGTGACTGAAGTCTTCTTGTTAAAGCTCTGGGCTTGAGTTTGGATCGCCGCAACTCCGGCGAACACGATGAGCCCAAGAGCGAGAGATACTGCCTTGCTTCTTTTCATCGCCGTTTCCTCCTCGAAGGCCGAACCATGAAACTATCCGCGCTTGAATTGGGTCCTGTTGATCCGGGACTTTGTTCTCTTCCCTGCCTCACACTGATGGAATCCGACCTTCGAGTACTTTGTACGCCTTAAGGCGGCTTCGTCACGGTGATTACACTCACCACTAGTTGTGACCGCCATCACCGTACCGAATCTTTGAATCATCAGAGACTCGGAAGGTAGTAACGGAGGGCTGCCATGGTTTTGCTGAAACGGTTGATCCTCGCGGCTGTTGTGG
Source organism: uncultured Acidobacteriota bacterium (assembly GCA_963752925.1). Classification (GTDB taxonomy): domain Bacteria; phylum Acidobacteriota; class Terriglobia; order Acidiferrales; family UBA7541; genus Palsa-295. The sequence goes on from CAVVZY010000004.1 coordinate 145,777, forward strand.
TGCTGGTGGTTATCCAAGTCTACCGGCCATCCAGGACCAATCCAACTGTGGATCCAAAGAATGACATTGCGGCGAGCTTGGCCGTGCCCCCAGAAGTTGCGACCATCTTCAACAGGTCCTGCAACGATTGCCATACGAATCGCACGATCTGGCCGACGTATAGCGGAGTTGCCCCCGTATCGTGGCTGGTCGCTTACGATGTAAACCATGGGCGGAGCGCGCTGAATTTCTCCGAGTGGGGGCTGGGGAGCCCGAAGAAGAATGCGGACACACTCAAGGAGATTTGCAAGGAACTGACGGAAAAAGAGATGCCCGGGCTTTTCTATCCCATTCTCCACCCGGCCGCGAAGCTTACGGACGCAGACATACAGGCGGTCTGCCGCTGGACACAGACTGTTCAACCAGGGACGGCACCAGAATCGACGCAGACTAACCCGTGAAGACATCGGCGCCAATTTGCGTCATGTTCTGCTAGACGCGCTGGCGCTTGCCCCGCAGACCAGCTCGGTGAGATCCGTGGACGTTTGCGAGGAGGTGGAACGTGGCGGAGTCTGGTCACAGCTCTGGAAAAATTTGGCATGCTCCGGCCCTGAAACACGCAGCCGGTGATGCCGTTTTTCACGTGCGGGGCGTTACCAAGACTTACCGTGTGGGAGAGACCGAAGTACACGCACTCCGGGGCGTCGACTTGGATCTGTTTCCCGGCGAGTTTGTGGTCTTACTTGGGCCTTCCGGGAGCGGCAAATCGACTCTATTGAACATACTGGGGGGCCTGGATGTCCCGACGTCTGGCGAGGTCCTGTACCTGGATCACGACCTCACTGCTGCCAGCGAGCATGAACTTACTCGCTACCGTCGAGAGCATGTGGGATTCGTCTTCCAGTTCTACAACCTGATTCCGAGTCTGACGGCGCTTGAGAACACGACGCTTGTTACTGAGATTGCAGAGAACCCGCTCAGCGCGCAAGAGTGCCTCCATCTGGTTGGTCTAGAGCACAGACTGCATCATTTCCCCGCTCAAATGTCAGGAGGCGAACAACAAAGAGTGGCTATCGCTCGGGCCGTGGCCAAACGCCCGGAAGTGCTTCTCTGCGACGAGCCAACTGGAGCCTTGGACTACCCGACAGGGAAGCTCGTGCTGGAGGTTCTCGAGCGCGTGAACCGCCAACTTAAGACGATTACGGTGGTGATCACTCATAACGTTGCGATTGCCGCCATGGCAGACCGCGTGATTCGGATCAGCAGCGGCACAATCATCGACATCCACAAGAATGAAACGAAAGTGGCACCATCCGAATTGACCTGGTAGCCGGATATGACCGCTCTCAACAAAAAGCTCCTCCGTGATCTTTGGCACATGCGCGGCCAGCTCATTACGATTGCGCTCGTCGTCGCGTGCGGCATCGCCGCATATGTGACCATGCGCGGAGCATATGAATCCATTCGAAACGCGCAGCAGGATTACTACAGTCGTTACCGCTTTGCGGATATTTTTGCTCACTTGAAACGTGCTCCGGATTCTCTTGCGGCAGCCATCGCCGCGATACCGGGTGTCTCCTCGGTGCAGACCCGAGTGGTAGTCGAGGTGACTCTGGACGTACCCGGACTCGACGAGCCGGCGCTGGGCAGGCTCATTTCCATTCCGGGGCGCGAAACGCCCATGCTGAACAGTCTGTGCATTCGAAACGGAAGCTATCTCGACCCGAGCCGGCGCGACGAGGTGATCGTCAGCGAATCGTTTGCGAACGCCAATAAGCTGAATGTCGGAGAGACGATTGGCGCGGTCATCAACGGGCGTTGGGAACGGCTTCAGATCGTGGGCATTGCCATTTCGCCCGAGTATGTCTATGAAATTCGCGGTTCAGAGGTGTTTCCGGATAACCGGCGCTTTGGAGTCATGTGGATGAGCCGCGACGCACTCGGACCTCCTTTCAATATGGAAGGGGCTTTCAATGACCTCACCGTTTCGTTGGGTCCGGGTGCGAGCGAGGCCGATGTCATAACGCGGCTCGATACACTGTTGGACCCGTACGGCGGGCTCGGTGCTTACGGTCGCTACGACCAGCTCTCCAACCGATTTCTTGCGGACGAGATTGCGCAAGATCGCATTACAGGCATCTTCGTTCCCACAGTTTTTCTTGGAGTGGCGGCCTTTCTCCTCCACGTCGTCCTATCGCGGCTGGTCAATACTCAACGCGGCCCCATCGGACTATTGAAGGCGTTCGGTTACGGGAATCTTTCCATCGGCCTCCATTATTTGAAATTCGGTCTGACGGCCGTCTTGTTGGGAACAGCGATAGGAACTCCGGCGGGGATTTGGCTGGGCCGTGGTCTGGCAAAGATCTACGAGGACTTTTTCCGATTTCCAGAGCTTAGTTTTGTTTCGAGTCCCGGAATGATCGGATTGGCGATCCTGATCAGTGCGACTGCCGCCTGCATTGGCGCTCTGGGTGCGCTGCGCTCGGTCGTGGCGCTTCCACCTGCCGAGGCCATGCGGCCGGAAGCCCCTGCCCATTTTCGAGCGGGGATCGCCGAGCGATTTGGCTTACAGCGGTTCGTGCCTCTTTCGGCGCGAATGATCCTGCGTAATCTCGAGCGGCGGCCATGGAAAGCGATCATTTCGACATTTGCTCTAGCGCTGGCAGGCGCAATTCTCGTTGTGGGTTTCTATTTTTACGACGCGATCAACTATTTGATTCGAGTCGAGTTTCAGGCAGCTTCACGCGAAGACGTGACGGTCACCTTCAATGAACCTCACGGCTCTTCAGCTCGCTATGCAGTTGCGCAGCTTCCGGGTGTGCTTCGAACCGAGTCGTTCCGCGTTGTCGCTGCGCGGCTTCGATTCGAGCATCGGTCTCGCCGCATCGCGATTATGGGACTCGAACCGGATCGCCAACTTCGGCGGTTGATTGACGCTCATCTTCAAGCCGTCGACCTTCCGCCCGACGGCGTCGTGCTTTCGTCGAGCCTGGCTGCAATATTGGGTGTTATGCCGGGAGATTGGATCACCGTGGAAGTTCTGGAAGGAAAGCGTCCGGTGCGGCAGGTCGCCGTCGCGGACGTCGTGGACGACCTGATCGGCACGTCGGCATATATGGACATCCATGCATTGAACCGGCTCATGGACGAAGGTCCTACGACATCGGGCGCCTTCCTTGCTGTGGATCCACTCGCGGCGGAACGCCTCTATTCGTTTCTCAAGAGGACACCCGCCGTCAGCGGAGTGAGTGTCCGCGAGGCGATGCTCGCGAGTTTTCGAGCCACGATTGCGCGCAGCTTGAACATCTCCGTGGGCGCGCTGGTAGGCTTTGCCTGTGTGATCGCGTTCGGCATAGTTTACAATGGCGCGCGCATCACACTTTCGGAGCGCTCCCACGAGATGGCTTCTCTCCGGGTTCTCGGGTTCACGCAGGGAGAAGTGGGATGGATGCTGCTAGGAGAGCAAGGCCTGCTCGCGGGCCTCTCAATTCCACTCGGCTTCCTCCTTGGTTACGGAATTTGCGCCTCGCTCGTTCGCGTCATGGCCTCAGAGCTCTATCGCATGCCGCTCGTGGTCACCGGGCGCACATACGCATATTCAGCGCTGATTGTCACTCTAGCCTGCGCTCTTTCCGGGATATTGATCTTGCTGCGCCTGCGGCACCTGGACTTGATTGCGGTCTTGAAAGCGAGGGAATAAGTTGGATCGCAAAAAACTCCGCGGACGGATTATCACGCTGGTCGTGGTGTTGATTGTCGGTGCGTTAGTCGTGTTTGCGCTGATGCCCTCTCGACTCACAGTGGAAACAGGCCTTGTCAGCCGTGGGCCGTTACAAGTCACTATCGACCAGGAAGGTGAGACGCGAGTGCACGATCGTTTTGTGCTTTCGTCGCCGATTGTTGGGCGGCTCATACGCGTCGAACTGGACGACGGTGACTCGATCCGAAAGGGGCAAATCGTGGCCCGCATTGATCCGGTGCCGTTGAATCAGCGCGAGCGGGAGGAAGTCTACGCGCGAGTCGAAGCTGCGGGCGCCGCGCTCCGCCAGGCCACGGCTCGCGAGTCACATGCTCGGGAAGACCGCGAGCAAGCTCATCGAGACCGGGAGCGTGCCGAGCGTCTCGCAAAGGAAGGTGTGATTTCCGCACAGGCATTGGAGCAGGCGAGGAACGCAGACGTCACCGCTGATGATGAATTGAACGCGGCTCGGTACAGCGTGCAAGTAGCCGCCTCAGAGGAGAAAGTCGCGCGAGCAGGGCTTGTTAGTGTGGATACGGACCCTGGAAAGCCAAGGCCGCTCATCGAACTGCGGTCCCCTATTGCCGGGCGCGTGTTACGGGTTGTTGAGAAGAGCGAGCGCGTCGTTCCCGTTGGGACTCCGATCCTCATTCTCGGCGAACCCGGGCAGATCGAAATCGTTGCGGACGTTCTCTCGACGGACGCCGTGAAGATTCGACCGGGAGCGCCTGTTCTACTCGACGGATGGGGCGGCGATCACCCGCTCCGCGCGCGAGTGCGACTGGTCGAGCCTTACGGGTTCACAAAGGTCTCAGCTCTTGGAGTCGAAGAGCAACGCGTAAACGTAATTTCAGATTTCGTCGATTCCCCCGGGCCTTTAGGAGACGGCTATCGGGTGCAAGCTCATATCGTAATTTGGTCAAGTGAAAGCGCGGTGCGCCTACCATTGAGCGGTGTTTTCCGGCGCGGAGAGGGCTGGAGCGCTTTCATTGTTTCTGCGGGCCGGGCAAGGGCACAACGCGTCGAGATCGGGCACCGCAATGAATCGGAAGTGGAGATTCTGAAAGGCCTGAACGAGGGGGAGCAAGTGATATTGCACCCACCCAATCAATTGGCGGATGGTATGCGCGTACGGGCCGAGTAGGTGGCGGCAATTTCTAATCGACACAGTTCGGCTCCCTCGCACAGCGGGGCGTGACAGCCTAGGAATAACGGAGCCAGCGGACGAGTTCGGGGAGCGTCGGTCGCTTGCCGTACATCAGGATGCCGACGCGGTAGATTTTCGCGGAGCCGTAAACCACCGCGCCGATTGAAAGGAAGAGCAAGCTGATCGAAAGCGCAAGCTGCCAGGCCGGCGGAGCCTGCAGCGAGACGCGCAGCGGCATCAGTACCGGCGAGAAAAACGGAATCTCGGAAAGCACGATCGAAGCGCGCGACGCCGGATCGTTCAGAACCAGGCTGTAAATCACCATGGTGAAGACCAGCGGCGCCATGGCAATCCATTGCAACTGCGCGGCATCCTGCTCGTTCGAACACGCCGCGCCTACGGCGGCAAACATCGAAGAGTAGAGAAAGTATCCGCCGAAGAAATACACCAGTGCACAGAGCAGCAGCGAGGCCGGAACGTGTAGCGCCGACAAGATCGAGCTTCCCCCACCCATGGCGGCCATTGCGGCGCCGTAGGATCCTAGCAACGCCAGTGACGCGGTCCATATCAGGAATTGCGTGAAAGCCACTCCGGCCACACCGAGGATCTTGCCGGCGAGAAGCTGCGAAGGCGTCACGGCGGAGATCAAGACCTCCATGGTGCGCGTGGTCTTCTCCTCCAGCACGGAACGCATGGTAATGATGCCGTACATCAACAGCGTGGTGTACAGCAGAATCACCAGGGCGATGGCAACACCGATGGTTTGGCCTTTCTCAACCGACTCGCCCGTTTTGCTCACCTTGATGACCTGCAAGTCGGCGCTGCGGACGAGATCCCGCACGTCATCCACGTGGATGCCGCGGGCGCGCAGCCGCGCCTCGACCACCGCTTGATTCACGGCGGCGGAGAGTTGACCGAGCAGCGAAAAATTTCCGGGATTCTTGGTGTGAAGCTCGACAGGTTGGCTGAGTTCGTTGGGAAGCACGAGATACGCGTCGAGCGCACCTGAATTGATCTTGGCGCGCAAATCGTCCTGCGCTGCGGCGAGCGAAGCTGGCCGGTCGATTGAGTTGACGACGTTGAACCGCGCCGTTCCGTCGGGCATCTTCGTTTGCAGGCCGGCGGCGACCGACGGCGCGAGACCTCCGGCGTTGTCCACGATGACCAGGCGCAGGCTCTGCCTTGATTGGTGGCTGACGAGAAACACGATCAGGAGAGTAAAGCCGATGCCTATGAGCGGCACAATCACCGTGCCGATCACAAAGCCCTTGGTCTTCACCCGTGTGACGTACTCGCGCTTGATGATCAGCCAGAGTTTATGCATGGGCGGTCTTCTCGATGAAAATGTCACTGAGCGAAGGCTCGAGCAGCTCGAACCGGTTGATTTGGACGCCGGACTGCACGGCCGCCTTCAAGATATCCTGAGGATCGGCGCCCGGCTTCAGTTTTGCTTCCACTCCGGTCCCAAAGCGGTTGATCGAGGCAATCGCTGGATGGTTCAGGAAGGCGTCAGAGCCAGTGAATTCGATGTGCACGGTGTTTTTTCCGTAGGACTGCTTGATGGCGCGGAGCTCCCCATCGAGAACGCTGCGGCCTTTGTTGATCAGGCAGATCGAATCGCACATTTTTTCGACCTGCTCCATGCGATGCGTCGAAAGAATGATCGTCGAGCCTTGATCGCGCATTTCGAGCATCACATCCTTGATCGTGGAGGCGTTGACGGGGTCGAGGCCGGAAAACGGCTCGTCCAAAATCACGATCGGCGGCTTGTGCAGAACCGAAGTGATGAACTGCACTTTCTGCTGCATGCCTTTCGAGAGGTCGATCATCTTCTTCTCGGACCATTCGCCTAGCTCGAAGCGGTCGAGCCATTCTCGCGCGCGGCGGTCGGCTTCGGCTTCCGATAGGCCGTGCAGCGCGCCGAGAAAGACGATCAGGCTGCGGATTTTCATTCGCGGATAAAGGCCGCGTTCCTCAGGGAGGTATCCGATTGAGTCGCGCGATTCGTCGCTCACCGGCTTACCGAGGACGTGAATCGAGCCTTCGTCGGGCGCGAGAATATTCATCACCATACGGATAGTGGTCGTCTTGCCTGCGCCGTTGGGACCGAGCAGGCCGAGAACGGCGCCCTGGCGCACGCGCAAGTTGACTCCGCTGACCGCGGTTACCGACTCGTACGACTTGGTGACGTTCTCAAGCGCGATGGCGTCCACGGATTCCCGTCCGATCGAGATCGAGCCTGCATCCTCGTCCACTTACTACGCGCAGAAGCAGCAGGTTATTTCACGCGTTCCTACAAAATCGCGAAAACGAGAATATGTCAATACGCGGATATTAGTCCGGCAGCCGCTGGCCGGTTGTTTCCAGACCGAACGGCAGAAGGAACAGGCCCAGGACGAACGGGATCGCGGTCAGCGCTACAGGAATGCCAACCGTATGGAAGTGGGCCACACCCGCGCCAACCATAAACGAAAAGCCCGCGCCCACAAACCGGCCCACGGACGTGGCAAACGCGAAGGCGCTGCCGCGGCAGGTGGTGGGATATTGCTCGGGCAGCCATAGCGTGTACATGGCGAAATTCGCGCCGCCGATCCCGAGAAAGAACAGGCCGACGAAAAACCAGGTCATCGCGTCCTGCGCGAGGTAAAAGGCGAAGCCAAAGCTCGCGCTGATCGCTATCGCCATGATGACGAAATAAATCGCCAGCGTCTTGCGGCGGCCGAGTCGTTCGGCGATCCACGGCAGCGGAAGGCAGCCGAGGATCGTCCCGAAGGAAAGCACCATCGTTCCGTAGGTAGCCAGCCGCGGTCCCACGCCGGCGGCCAAATGCATGCGGCCGGCGATCTCGTTGACGCCAGTGGGAACGTACACGGTTCCGGCCCACAAACCGATGATCGAAATCAGGACGTAGGCGGAGTTGAGCAACGTGCGCCGGCGGTATTCGGGCTTAAAAATCGTGACGAAGGGGCTGGCCACTCGCTTGGCGCGGGCCTTCCAGCGCTCTGGCTCGCGCACGCTGTAAAGAATTAACCCGATCAAAATCGCCGGCGCGCCTCCGATCATGAACATAGGCCGCCATCCATGGGATTCGCCGACGAAATGATTCGCAATCGCGGCGAGAAAGAATCCGAAATAGTAGCCGGTGTGCATGTAGGCCGCGCCCATCTTGCGGCGATCCTCGGGCCACTCCTCGGCCACGAAGGTGCCGCCCATGGCCCATTCGCCGCCGATCCCAACCCCGGCGAGCAATCGGCAGATGGCAACTTCCCAGATGTTTTGCCCAAAAGCCGCCAGAAATGTGAAAAGCGAGTAGCACAGGATTGTCAGCGCGAGGGTGCGCACGCGGCCAAACCGGTCGGCAACCGGTCCCCAGACCAGAGCCAATCCCCAGCCCACAAGAAACAGGGCAAACAACAACCCACCGTAGAAGCCAGTGTTGGCAGGGGTCGCCGCGATGCCGGACTTGGGCAGCAATTCGCGCATGGCAGGGACAAGAACCAGCGCATAGATAAAGGAGTCCATGCCGTCGAGAGCCCAACCGGCCCAGGAGGCCCAAAAGCCTCGGACTTGATTCTTGGTGAGCGGGACCTTTATGGCTGAGGACATGGCAGAGGGTTGGAAGGCGAGGCATTGTACGAAGCGGACGCGGCCGATGCAAGAGTTTCCAACGCCGGGTAGTGAATCAGCTTACGAGCCGCGCGGACGAGACGCTCCTTCGTGGACTCGGATGTTGATGAACCACTTGATTGCATAACAATGTCGGCCCCCCTCGACTCGAGTGGTTATGGTTGGCAGGCTCGGGAGGACGGAGCCGGAATTCGGTTCGCACGCGGGACAGCTCGGTACCGGACATGGCGTGAACTAGAGCGCCATCCACTTGATTGGGCATCCCGCTCCCTCGCGAGAGGAAGTTCGAAGAAGTAATCATGGTCGAAGTTTTGATCGGAGAGGTGTTTGGGTCGAACTGAAGTTGGCCGGCAGATTACGAGCGAGCCGCGGTCGTCAATGCAAAGGCCCCACGAAAGCGAAACAGGACACTCTTCGAAGTGAACGGAGAAGTGTGCTCAAAATGGAGTTTGACAGAGCCGACATTGTTAGAGATGTCCGGTTACCGCGTTTTTCAGATGGGATGAGAAGTCCGGTCTCCAGCGGGATACGATACGCTCCCATTGAACGACGCGCTCGAGGCGCAAAGGAGACCGGCAATGGAAAAGATTAGCACTGTGGCGATCGAGAGAATCCAGATTTTCAAACAGAGCCCGTTAACGATCGGTTTGGATCTGGGAGATCGAAGCAGTCATTACTGCATTTTGAATGAAGCAGGCGAAGTGATTTTCGAACGCGAACTACTGACCACAACGAAGGGAATCGAGGAAGTCTTCAGCAGAATTCCTCGCAGTCGGATCGCGCTAGAAACCGGGACGCATTCACCGCAGGTCAGAAGATCCAATTCGGCAGACCGCCAAGGATGAGCCCGTCGCGAGGGCAGGGCACGTCGCTTCACAATCCCGCCTGCGTTTGTATTGGAACAGTTTGCGCCACTAAATTGCGGGGCGATGAAGAACAGTGCCGCAATAGGTCTCGAGGCCGGAAGACAGCCCGTTGGCAAAAGGAGTATGAAGACTTTCGCCTTCGACAACTCTCTCGGCACCGCGGGACGAGGTCTGCTCGTGCGTCCCGCGGCGCCAAGAGAATCTCTGGACCTACACGTTCTTTGATGCAAATCGCCTGACGCCGAATCCTACTGCGAGGCTCAACGCACCGAGCAGCGCAATCAGCGGAAGTGGGCTGGCCGTCTTCGGCAGTTCCTTGGCCACCAACGGCGCCTCAGAAGATTTTTCTGGGAACGCTTCGGCTATTGGTTCTTCTTTCCCCTGCGGTGTAATCGCCACAAGTGGAAGCGTCTCTAGCGTGCTGGGAGTCGGTTCAACGGCTTCGGCGGGGACCACTTCATTTGACGCCTGAGCGAGCTGAATTGCCTCCTTCTTCGGATAGACGAATTCGAAGCCGTGATTGTAACTAGGATAGAACCACGCTTTCAGGGCCTGAGGCTCGCCTGCCGGCCGTTCGCCGAATTCGATGATCGTATCCGCAGCGCGCTTCAGTCGATAGTTCGAAATCGCTAGAACTGTGGTAATCAGCTTCGATTTGTCTCCGTTCCAAATCTGCACGACGTGCTGGAAGCCGGTCAAATCGAGCGCGGTGAATGTATACTTCCCCGCCGGCAGAACCATTCCCGGAACTGCCACAGGTTGGTCGAATGTGACGCTGGTTCTCTTCTGGGAAACTTGGGCCTGGGCTTGGATCGCCACGACTCCGGCGAACACGATCAGCCCAAGAACTAGTGAGATTACCTTTCCTACTTTCATCGTTGTTTCCTCCTCGAAGACCGAACCATGAAATTACGCGGAATTGTGTTTGCGACCTGTCGAACCTCGGGTTCGTCCGATTACTGCTTCGGTCTCATGGAGTCCGACCTTCGCTCACGTTTTATAGCTCCGACGCACGCTTGAGGCGGTGAGGGGGGTCACCCTTGCTTGTGACCATGCTCACAGTGTCAAGACGCCAGCCTCTGCCCGCACGACTAATCGAGCACTAGAGGTTTGGGCGGCAAATCTGGCGAGTCAAAGCACATGGTGTTGCCATCGCAAACGCTACCGACGGAGTCCTCCGCGTTGCCATCCAGACGTCGGACTTGAAGTCGCAGCATCTCGCGCAGCTGCTCAGAGGGAGAACCCTGATGGTTCCCTCGCTATGTCCAGCATTCCGCTGGCGGTTGTACCGAAAACGATTAGGTGTGTTCCCGAACAACTAGGACAGGACAGGGGGAGTGATGCAAGACCCCTTGGGACACGCTACCGAGAAGAAGACCTTGAATTTTCCCGCGCCCGTGACTGCCCATCACAATGAGATCGGCGTGCCAGTTATTCGCTACCTCAATGATCTTAGTCGCGGGCTCGCCGGGCTCGACGAATTCGGAAACGACAGAGCGGCGGGTCGCTGTGGGCTTCCGAAATGTCGCAAGAAAATGTTTCGCTGCAAATTCAGACATCTCAGCCAGCCTGTCAGCCGGCACGCCCCACATCCTGCCAGGTCCGACCGATGGGTCGTACACGGTAACGAAGCCCACTTCCGCGTGAAGTGACTTCGCAAGTTCAACACCTATATCCGCAGTGCGCGCCGCAAACTCACTGTCGTCCACAGCGATGAGGATCCTTTTCAAGTTCACCTTAGACTCATGACGCTTGACGATCTTGGGAACAATAGGCCTTTCGTTTGGTCCTAGGGCTGCGTCTTTCTTATCGATAGTCTCGACGCGGCATGCCTCAACGCGGTTATCGTCTTTCTCGCATTTTTCCTGGTCGGTGATATACGCCATACAGCCTCCATAGGTCTCGCAAACTCCCCCGCGATTACGCTGGTAGGATACCGTCGCGGCGTATATTGGTATGTGACGTTCGTTACACAAGCTTGTGCCGAGGATCACACCGGCGACTAGCCAAGGCGTTCAGTCTCTACCGTGTCGGCTCAGCAGGTAGTGCGATAAGTCGGATTACCGGACATCTCTAACAATGTCGGCCCTGTCAAACACTTTTTGAGCAAACTTCTCCCATCACTTAAAAGAGTTTTATCTTCCGCTTCCTTAGTTGTCTTTCTTCTCGGCATTGACGACTACGGCTCACTCGTAATCGAGCGGTCGGCTTCAGTCCGGCCCATACATCTCTTCGATCAAAACTTCGACCATCATTACTTCTTCGAACTCCCTCTTGCGAGGGAGCGGGATGCCCAATCAAGTGGACTGCGCTTTAGTGCGCGCGCCATGTCCGGTACCGAGCTGTCCCGCGTGCGAACCGAATTCCGGCTCCTTCCTCCCGAGCCTACCAACCAAAGCCACTCGAGCCGAGGGGGGCCGACATTGTTATGCAATCAAGTTCGTTCCAGTACCCACTTCTCCGGTGGATGTCATAACGACGCCGGCCTCGCGACGGCCCGAGTAGACTGTTCGGTGTTCACCCCAACAGTGCTCGGACCGAAGGAGGCCGAGATGCGAATTATAGGATGTGACTTACACGCTCGTCAGCAAACGTTGGCGATGCTGGACACCACAACGAGGGAGGTGGTGAAAATGACTCTGACGCACAGCGGCAGCAACGTGCAGGAGTTTTATGCGGCGCTGCCCGGACCGGTGCGCGTGGGGATCGAAGCCACTGAGAGAAAGACGCTGTTCGTGCGCCGGCGAAGAAGTGTGCTCGAACCCAGCGATCAGCCAAAGAAAATACTCTTGCCACGGCCGGCGCCGTTAAAGATAGCGCGTTAATTAGGACTCAAGCGAAACTGCAATCAGATAAGGCTTGCCATCGCGGTCCACCTTCGTCCCGTGAACAAATGAGCCCGGCAGGAACTCCCAATGTCCGGGAATGGAAGGGTTCTCGACTAGGCGCTCAAGTTGCTTGTTGTTTCAGATGTTCGGCGTCGAAACGAACTCCTTTCTTCCAGACGAGCAGAGTGATCTCGGCAATCTTGCATGCCAACGTGAGTCGCGCCGTATGCGGCTTCATCCCTCGGGCAACACAAGCTTCACAGAAATTCTGGAAAGGCTCAGTCGAGGCAGCCGCTAGAGTTAATCAGGCGTCTTCCGCGCCATCCTCGAAGATGCAGTCACAACAAAGGAGTTGGCCACCGCACACAGGGCACTCTTCGAAATCGCAACTCGGCACGTGAAATTCGCCCTTCAGAACTCGGCAATCAGGGCACGCGTTTCTATCTACTCCCCAGTCATCGTGCTCGTCGCCGTAACGAATGCGAGGAGTCGCCCGTCCCTCCTGCGTAAGCGACACAATTTGTTGAGCAGCCATAATCTTCTCAGGCCAGCCCTCAATCATCGGAACGCCTCGGTAAAGGATTCTCTCCGGTTGGGTCATGAGTAGTTGATTCCTCGTTTACGAGGATTATACGACCAACTCCTGGCTAGTCTGATTGCCGGACATTTTCGGTTTGCAAGCGGACATCCACTCGAATCATCCGCGTTGCTTGTTTTCGGTTGGCGAAGCCAGCTAAGCCTCGCTCCTTCGTCTCCCGTCGCGAGGGTACAGGCGTGCCAGGTCTCATCCTCGGCATGGACGTCACAGAACCATCGCCCCCAGATACCGCAGTAGCGGCCGAATCGCAGAGCCCAGCCATGGGCGAAACAGCCTGACAAGACCATTCGATGTCCCGGGCCTCTGTTTGATTAACTTGTTGCAAGATATTCCGTCCTCGTGCGCGCAGTATACTCTTGGCAGTCGCCGCGTGCTGCCAGAATGAGATTGGCCTAACTCCTGATAGGTTTTATAAACGGAGGAGTCAAGAAAAGACACTTCTCCCCTCGCTGAGAGTTTTTGCGCTTCTCCCTGGGAATGCGGCTGCTCCTACGCTTTCCGCCAGATTCGTCATTGCCAGGACAAGTGCCGGCCCAAGATCCCAGCTGCGAAACACTCACCAAGACACTCATATCTGCGCCCATTCCCGCGATGATCCCTGCGGCCAGCGTTCAGTACAATCCTGGCTGACAGTTGCAGTCAGCGACGGCCAAGAGTATCGTACTGAGTGGAACCAAACTCGATAATGGGCATTGGACTGATCACCAAGCTGCTGAAATTCTGTTGAATTCGTTTGGTTACGGAATCTCTGAATAGAATTTAAGGGCAAGGAATGAAACCAACGAAGAAGAAGAGCAATGGCAAACCGGGGAAGGCGCAGATTTGCCTGCGGGTGAATGGCGAGCCGGTCGAGGTGGCGTTTGCCCCGCATAAGACGCTTCTGGAAGTCCTTCGCGAAGACTTGGCGCTTACCGGCACCAAGCACGGCTGCGAGTTAGGGGAGTGCGGATGTTGCGCCGTGCTTGTGGATGGTCGTCCTGTACTTTCCTGCCTGGTCCTGGGGGTCGCCTTGGAAGGACATGAAGTTACCACGGTCGAAGGCATGGCAGAGGGAGCGAAGCTCCATCCATTGCAGGAGGCGTTCGCTGAACTCGGAGCTGCCCAGTGCGGATATTGCACCCCGGGATTTCTTCTGACGGCAAAAGTGCTGCTGGAGGAAACTCCACAGCCTTCCCGCGAACGGATCAAAAAGGCCCTTGCCGGAAACATTTGCCGTTGCACCGGCTACATCAAGATATTCGAAGCAGTGGAGCTGGCTGCCGCACGGATGGCGGGCGAGCCGGCCGAACCCAGCAAGGAGAGTATCTATGGGCGGCGCTAACGGAGCTGAGCGAAAGAACCTGCGCGTCATAGGAAAGCCTCATCGCAAGGTGGACGCTGCATCGAAGGTCACCGGCCAGACGAAGTACGCCGACGACCTCGTCTTCCCCCGCATGCTTTACACCAAGATTTTGCGCAGCACAGTTCCGCACGGCCGCATCCTGAAGATCGATACCTCCAAGGCGGAAAGTTATCCAGGCGTCAAGGTGGTGCTCCTCGGAAAAGAGATGCCGATCCCATACGGGGCTCTGCCCGTCAGCGAAGATGAACACGCGCTGGCGATCGGCAAGGTCCGCATGATGGGAGACCCGGTGGCTGCCGTAGCCGCAGTGGATGAAGATGTGGCGACCGAAGCGTTGGACTTGATCGACGTCGAGTACGAACTCCTCCCGGCCATCTCCTCGATCCAGGCTGCACTCGACAACCCGGAACCTCGTATCCATGAATATGGGGAATTCGGCAATATCCATCGAAGACAGGTCTACGAATTCGGCGACGTGGAAGTAGGCTTTGCCGAGGCCGACTTCGTCCGGGAAGACATCACCTTTTATGAGGGCAGCACCCATCTGGCGTTGGAGCAACACGCCAGCGTGGCCCAGTTCGGCCATGACGGGAAGCTCACGCTCTGGACTTGCACCCAGGACCCGCACTACCTTCATCGGTCGCTCTCCAAAGTGCTGGAGCTACCGCAGAGTCATGTCCGCGTCATTGCCACCACCAACGGAGGCGGCTTCGGAGGAAAGTGCGATCCCTTCGCGCATGAAATTATCGTCTCGAAACTGGCGATGATGACGGGGCGCCCCGTCAAGATCTGCCTCACGCGCGAGGAAGTCTTCTATTGCCATCGCGGTCGGCATCCCGTTCTCATGTCCACCAAGACCGGGTTCAAGAAGGACGGCACCATCACGGCCATGCACCATCGCACGTTCCTGGACGGCGGAGCCTATGGAGGCCACGGTGTGGCCAGCACGTTCTATACCGGGGTGCTGCAACCGACGACCTATCAGATGAAGCGCTACAAGTTTGAGGCCGTCCGGGTGTTCACCAACAAGGCTCCTGGCGGCCCAAAACGGGGACACGGGACTCCCCAACCGCGCTTCGCCCAGGAAATTCAAATGGACAAGATCGCGGAGCAGTTGGGACTCGATCCTGCCGAAATGCGCAAGAAGCATCTGGTCCCGTCCAATTCGCTGACAGTGAATTGGCTTCGCATCGGCAGCATGGGCTTGGGCAAGTGCATTGACAAGGTCGTGGAAGGCTCCAACTGGAAGGAGCGCTTCCGCAAACTCCCCTACGGAAAAGGCATCGGGTTGGCGTGCAGCGGCTACATGTGCGGGGCTGGCACTCCCATCTACTGGAACAATATGCCGCACTCCGGCGTGCAGTTGAAATTGGACCGCAGCGGGGGCGTGACCGTCTTCTGCGGCTCAACAGAGATCGGTCAGGGCTCCGATTCGATTTTGGCCTATATCGTCGCAGAAGTGCTTGGGATCGATCCCTTTGACATTCGGGTCGTCACGGCCGACACGGATCTAACTCCCGTGGACCTAGGCAGTTACTCAAGTCGCGTCACGATGATGACCGGGAATGCCGCCATCCAGGCCGCCGAGCGGGCAAGGGACTTGTTGATCCAGGCAGTGTCCGCGAAATTGGAGGTTCCGGCCGACCGGCTGCTCTTCGCCGATCGCCGCGTTTTCGACATAGAGAATCCGGAGAAAGGCGTGACGTTTGTGGAGGCCGTGTGGCTTGCCGAAACGAAGTTCGGCACGCTCGGCACGGTTGGTTCTTACAAGCCGCCAGCCGCGCCTGGAAAGTTCAAGGGATCTGGAGTCGGTCCTTCGCCTGCTTACAGCTATTCTGCGGCGGTGGCCGAAGTGGAGGTCAATCCCGAAACTGGCATTGTCGTGGTCCCCCGCATTTGGATGGCTCACGACATCGGCCAGTGCATCAATCCCGTGCTGGCGATCGGGCAGATAGAAGGCAGCATCTACATGGGCCTGGGGGAGGCCTTGATGGAGGAGATGACTTACCGCGGGAACCGCAACGTAGTTCACAAGTTCCCCTCTTTCCTCGAATACAAGAGCCCCACCACAATGGAGATGTGCGACGTTATCACCTATCTGATAGAGGATCACGATTCCAACGGTCCGTTCGGGGCCAAGGAAGCCGGACAGGGACCGCAGTTGCCGGTTCCCCCCGCGATCGCCAACGCGATTTATGACGCGGTAGGGGTTCGCATTGACGAGGTTCCGATGACACCCGATAAAGTGCTGAGAGCGATTCGGGCGAAAGCCAAGGGGCAGGAAGGCAGATACGGGCCTACCGTGTTCCCGCACTGCGACATGCCCGCCTCGATTTTTGTGCCGACGCCGGAAGAAGGCGGCGACGGCAAGGCGGTAGAACGCCAGCCTGTTTTGGCTTAAGAGCAGGCTGTAAGACAAGCATTGCTGCCTGAGGATCTTATTCTCATAAACGAAGACGTCTGTGCTAAGCAGGATCAAGAATGCTGAGACTTCCCAAATTTCGTTATCTGCAACCCAAGTCTTTGGCCGAGGCTGTCCGCATGATGTCGGACGCAGGGCCCGACACCCTGTTCGTAGCCGGCGGTACGGACCTTTATCCCAACATGAAGCGCCGCCAGCAGGTGCCGAAGGTGGTCATCGGGCTGGCGCAGCTCAAGCAACTGCGCACCATCAAAGGCAAGCCAGCGGAGGGAATGGTCTTGGGCGCGGGTCTGACGCTGACTGGGGTTGCGGAGGACCGCCGCATTCAACGTGCCTATCCGGCCGTTTCGAAGGCCGCCGAGTTGATCTCCACGCCGCTGCTACGCAACATGGGCAGCATCGGGGGAAACCTGCTGCTCGATACGCGCTGCAATTACTACGACCAGAACTACGAGTGGCGCAAGGGAATTAACTTTTGCATGAAAAAGGACGGCGAGATCTGCTGGGTGGCTCCCTCCAGCCCGCGCTGTTGGGCGGTGCAGTCGAGCGACTCCGCCCCGGTGATGGTGGCCATCGGAGCGAAAGTGAAGCTGATTTCGAGTTCGGAAGAAAGACTGCTGCCGGTGGCGGAACTTTATAACGATGACGGAATCCGCTACCTCAACAAGCGGCCCGACGAACTGCTGACCGAGATCCACCTGCCGCCGACGAACGGCTGGCGAGCAACGTATTGGAAGCTTCGCCGCCGCGGCTCGTTTGATTTCCCGGTTCTCGGCGTGGCTACTTGCCTGCGCCTGGCAGGCGATGGGACGGTGGAGCACGCCAAAATCGTCTTGGGAGGGGTTGGCTCCTATCCCATTGAGGTGACGCTCTCAGAGAAGGCGATTATCGGGAAGAAGCTAACGGAAGAAACGATCCATGACGCCGCAGAGGCGGCTTACTCTCCTGTAAAGCCTCTCGACAATACGGATTTTGCCATGTCCTGGCGCAAGCACATGGCGCGCTATTACGTCGCCTGCACGCTGCGAGAACTGGGCGGCCTCCCGCAGAGTTTACCGCATCCGGAAACCGAAAATAGCGTGCCGGCCCTGCGCGTATTTTCGAGCGGCCCCTTTTCCTGAGCCCTCCGACGCGAGCTCCATCACCACCTAGGAGAGGTTCGGAAGCTTCCTTGCCAAGATGGCGATGGCGGTCTCTATAGGCCGTGCTTGTTGACGATGAGCACTCTGCTTGGTAAGCTCTGCCCTTTCGCGACGATACACCATCACAATTCGACTGCACCGACAGACAGGCTGGTACCTCGAGTATGGCTGACAAGATCAAGTCCGTTTCCGAAGTCGTTCGCACGATTCCTTCGGGAAGCCACATTGCGTTGGGCGGTTTCGCGATTGCCCGCAACCTAATTACAGTTGTCCACGAATTGATCCGCCAACAAAAGGGGGATCTGACGCTCTCCCAAGGAGTGGTGGGACTCGAGACTGACTTACTAGTGGGAGCTGGTCTCGTAGGGCACTTGATCATGGGTGGAGGGTCGCTAGACCGATTTGGCCCCGCCCACTGTGTGAACCGCGCACGCGAAACAAAGTCGCTACAGTGCGAAGATTATACGAGCCTTTCAGTTTGCTTTCGCTATTTGGCAGGCGCGCTGGGTCTCTCCTACATTCCCATCAAGTCGTTGTTTGCTTCCGAGATCTTGGAGCGATTAGAGGCAGGGCCGGGCGCCTCAGATTTGAAGCGATCGAAGTGTCCCTTCACCGGGGAGGAGTACATCCTGTTGAGGGCGCTTACGCCGGACGTGTCCTTCGTTCATGTGCAGATTGCGGACCGCGACGGAAATTGTCAGATCAACGGACCTTTCTGGGGGAACGAGGAGCAAGCGAAGGCGGGGCGCCGGTTGGTTGTAGTGACGGAGGAGATTGTTTCCACCGAGTTTATCCAGCGGTCGCCTGAGCGGACAATCATACCGGGACACCGAGTAGAGGCGATCATTCATCAACCGTTTGGTGCGATGCCAACCTGTGTTCATGGTTGCTACGACTACGATGCCGATCATTTGCGCCTCTACGTAAAACACGCGCAGGACCCGGGGCGCTTCCAAGAGTATTTGAAAACTTACGTTTTCGGCTGCCGCGACCATTGGGAATTCGTGGAGAAGCTTGGCGGGCTACGGCGAACGGAAGAATTGAGAGCCGAGCCCATCTCAGGTTACTGACCGGGAACGTAGCGCGCAGTCTAGAAAGGACGGATTCGTTCGATGCCGGTGACCGAAGGAACGAAAGGCAGAACTGCAGTGTCCGATATCCGTGCCACCGAAATCATGGCGGCCGCTGGAGCCAGAGAGCTTCATGACGGTGAAGTGGTCGTCGTAGGCCTTGGATTGCCCGAAGTTGCCAGTGTGCTTGCCAAGCGTACCCACGCGCCGAGACTCGCGACTCTTCTCGAGACTGGAGTGATGAACCCCCGCCCGAAGGACACACCGGTGGGGTTGCCGGACTCCCGATCGTTTTACCGAGCCACGTGCTGGACCGGCTTCCTCGATGTGATGGGTATGAACTTACACCGAGGTGTGGTCGACGTGGGGTTTCTGGGAGCTTTGGAGCTGGACCGGTACGGCAACATCAATACGACGCTGGTGAAAGATGATTCCGGGAAGGTCCGGTATGTGAATGGCAGCGCCGGAGGAAATGATGTCGCCTCGCTGGCCAAGCGCGTGATTGTGATTATGCGCCATGAGAAGAGAAAACTTCCCCTCGCCGTGGCTCACATCACAAGTCCCGGCTTCGTAGGCGGGCGCAGCCGCCAAGAATTGAATTTGCGCGGAGGCGGGCCCAGCCGCTTGATTACTGATATGGCTGTTCTCGGATTTGACGCCAAGACACATGCAATGTCGTTGATCTCGTTGCATCCGGGGATTCGATTGGAAGATCTGGTGGAAAATACGGGATTCCCATTACAGATTCCGAACGAAATTCCCACGACGCCCCTTCCAAGTGCCGAGGAGTTGCGCTTGTTGCGAGAGGAAATCGACCCGAAAGGCACGCATTTGAAGTAAGGGGCGGCAAACCTTATCGGCCTGCCTTTGTACCGAAAGTGATGATTCCCACTCACACGCGGCCGGTTTGATCCTCGGCAACTCGCTTCGCTACTCACATCCCGTTTCGTCGTGGAATGTCTCGACGACGTCCTCCTCGCGAATCCACGCCCGTCTGAGTTCCGAACACTCCAGTGATGTCCTACACGTAGTTCTAGAGAGCTACTTGCTCGAGCTTCCGTTCGTCAGATGCAAATCACTTTTGACAGTATTCCTACATTACGTATACTGTACGCATTCGTTCCTATCGACTCTCTCCGGAGGCCACTGATGGCCGCGAGAACCGGCAAGCAGTATCTAGAAGGCCTCAAGGACGATCGCCGCGTCTGGTTCGGCGATGCGCAAGTCGACGTGCTCACCCACCCCGATTTTGCCGGCTCCCGACAGGGAGTGGCGGGCTATTTTGATTGGCAGAACACCTACGCCGAGGAGTGCCTTGTGGAGGACGGGGTGAGCGGCGCTCCGATGTCGGCGAGCTTGGTGATTCCCAAGTGCGCCCGCGACCTCGAAATCCGCCATCGCTGTCTTGATCGACTGGCAAAGTACTCCTACGGCATGCTTGGACGAACACCTGACTACTTAAATGTGACAGTAGCGGGCTTGGTGGCGCGCTCGGACATGTTCGCAGACGGCAGTCGCTCGAGCCCGCATGCCGAGCGACTCACCCGTTTCTACCGCGACGTTGTCGAGGGCGACCTCGCACTCACGCACACGATTATCCAACCCGCGATCGATAAGTCGGTTGGTGATCTGCAGGGATTGAACGGGGAGATCGCATTGCGCGCGGTCCGACGCAACGAAACCGGCGTGATCCTCCGTGGCGCAAAGGTGCTGGCGACGCTGGCGCCCTTTGCCGATGAGATTTTCGTCTATCCGCAAGTGCCGCTGCCTCAGGGGACGGATCCGGCTTATGCATTGTGTTTCTCGATTCCTATGGCGACCAAAGGACTTATCACGGTGTGTCGCGATCATTACGGGACGGGGGGCGACAAGAGGGACCATCCCTTCTCATCGCGGTTTGACGAACAGGATGGTTTCATGATTTTTGACGATGTCGAGGTGCCTTACGAGCGCCTGTTTATCGACTGCAATTTGGAGGCGTACAACCGAATACGCGGTTCCGGCTGGGCTGCCAATGCGTATCACCAGACCTCGATCCGAGCCGCCAACAAACTCGAATTTGCGCATCAGCTTTGCACGCAAATGGCGAAATTAATGAACTCCGAAAGCCGGGCGGATTACGCCGTCATGCTCGGGGAGATATGGGCGTATGCCCAACTAACTAGGAGCGCCATCAAGGCTGCGGAAGCAGGCGCGTACGAATGGGGCAACGGCGCAGTCCTGTGCGATGATCGGCCTCTTCGAGCTCTGCGCGACATCATGCCGGCATGGATGGCGCGCGTTAACGAGATTGTCAGGGCGATCGGATCGCACAATCTAATTGCTACACCGTCCCTCAGGGCATTCGACAACCCGGTCATGGCCGAATTGCTCGAACGCTATCTCCCCGGAGCTGGCGGAGCAACTGCACAGGAACGCGCGCAAGTGTTTCGCACGGCTTGGGATTTCGTCGGTTCTGCGCTGGGAGGTCGCGTAGAGTTGTACGAGAAATTCTATCTCGCGAGCCAGCCGAGAAACTATGCTCGCGATCACATGCAGAGTATGCAGGACGAAGAGTTCGGCCGCGGGCTTCAGAATTTCCTGCATGACCTGACGAGTTAGAGAATATATTCACCGAAGATCAGATCGGTTCATGGAGCGCAGGTTGAAGTCACCAAGATCGAAACCGGCGGAGCCTCTGAGCACATCACGGGCTCCGGGCCTCGCTGCGCTGCAAGAGATGCCGGGTCACCTGGTAAGACGCGCGCACCAGGTGTCAACCGCACTTTTTGCCGAGGAATGCAGACATTTTGATCTGACGTCGGTTCAATTTGCGGCGTTGTTCATGCTTCGGGCGGCAGGCGAGCTGGACGCGACTCGGCTGGCCGAACTGATCGCCTTCGACCGCTCAACCATTGGCGACGTTATCGAACGCCTCGAGTTGAAAGGGTGGATTGCGCGCATAGGTTCCAGGGACGACAGGCGGGTCAAGCTAATTCGACTGACGCCTGGAGGGACGGCGCTTCTAAGGCGAGTGGAGCCCGCCGTCAAACGTGTGCAGCAGCGACTATTAGAACCATTCTCCTCGTCGGAAAGACCGAGGTTGCTGACGCTTCTGAAGCGTTTGGACCGTTTGCAGTCGGCGGCGGTTGTAGCCCCGCGCCCTCACTGACTCCTCATTAGTGGATTCCTGGACATGTTGGTCCCGGTACGAACTTTCCCGGTTAGCGCGTCTATCAGGAGTTAGTCTTCGGAGCCCCGCTGATCTCGCTGGGGCCTGCTCCGGTGGCAAATTCGTTGTGTCGATGGCAGGAGAAGCATACGATGCGCGAGCCAGAGGTCTTTGATTCGATACAGTGGGAATCGCATGGTTTATTGCTCATGCGCGAGCTTGTGACGCAACTTCGCGTGACTTTCTCTGCTCCGGAGACCAAGAACTGTGTGATGGCCAACGCACTGGAACGCCGTGCCGATCCGGCCATATTCTATCTTGAAGATACAGTGCCGATCGCCCCTAGTGGCGAAGGCAATTCGTTGGTGGGCAAGGCGATCGAAAGTTCTCTCGGAGTCTAAATGTCCTATCCGCTCCAAGGTGTGCGCATCCTCGAGCTGGGCCAGATCATTGCCGGCACTTATGGGGGGCAGGTGCTGTCCGATCTCGGCGCGGAAGTGATCAAGATCGAATCGCCGCAAGGCGATCTCGGGCGCAATAACTCAGTCGCGCCCTATCGCGGCCTGAGCGGCCTATTTCTGACGTTCAACCGGAACAAGAAGAGTGTCGTGATCAACCTCAAGACCGACGCCGGGCGCCGCATTTTCTACAACCTCGTAAAGCTGTCGGATGTCGTCATCGACAACTTTCGGCCCGGCGTTCTCAAACAACTGCAGATTGATTACGAGACGTTGAGCCAAATCAATCCGCGCATCATTCAATGCTCCGTCACTGGGTTCGGCATGACCGGCTCCTACAAGGATTATCCGGCGCTCGATCTCAGCATTCAGGCCATCGCGGGCCATATGGCGGTGACCGGTGAGCCAGGGCGTCCGCCGTCGCGCGTTGGGATCCCCTTGGGCGACTTGAGCGGCGGCATCTTTGCCAGCCAGGGCGTGCTAACTGCTCTTTTCGACCGGGAACGCACTGGGCGAGGGCGGCAGATCGACATTTCCATGTTCGATGCCATGCTCCATTTGCTCACTTACATGGGTACGATGTGGCTCACGAATGGTGAACTGCCCAAACCATCCGGCTCGGCTCACAACTACACCGTTCCATGGCAGGCGTTCGCGGCCAGCGATGGGTACCTCGTGGTGGCCGTGCGCGAACCGGCCACGTGGGTACGGCTCTGCGAAGTGTTGGGGGAGCCGGGACTTGCGTACGATCCGAGGTTTGCCACTCCCGAAGATCGCGTACGGAACAGAGCCATCCTCGTGCCGCACCTCGAAGCCATCTTCGGCACGCGCCCAGTGGTGGATTGGATCGAACGCTTGCGAGCAGCGGACCTATCGGCTGCGCCGGTCAACCATTTCGATCGGGCATTTGCGGAGGCGCCAGTCGCGGAGCGCGAAATGATCGTGGAGTACGATCATCCCGACGTCGGCAAGATGCGGTTACCGGGCAATCCCATCAAGATGTCGGGCATGACCGGCACGATCTCCAGCCCGGCGCCACGGCTGGGGGAACACACAGACGTGGTGCTGAATCAATTGCTGTCCTTGTCGGCGGACGAGATCGCTTCCTTGCGGCAGCAAGGAGCGATCGGTTAATCGACCCCACTTGAGCGGTGCCCTCTGGATAGATAGAGATCTTGGTCGGGGCGAGTGGATTTGAACCACCGACCTCCTGGTCCCGAACCAGGCGCGCTAGCCAGGCTGCGCTACGCCCCGAACCTGCAAAACATCGCAGATCAGTTTACTTGGGATCGCCCGGAACGGCAACTCGGCATAAATTGGCCGATACTCGGCCGTGTCCCCATGGCCGGGCCCCTCGATTTCTTAGCGGCGATGCCCAGTTTCGGGATGGAACAGTGGTCTCGCGCAAAACATCGCAACTCCTGTGTAATGCATCCAACTACGAAGGGGAGGCATGTTTCCCTTTGCAGAGCGCAAGGCGCTAGTGCAGAATAGTTCAGCTTTCGGCAGCGGGTCTAGTCGCTTCGGAACCCGGCCGAAAGTAGGCTGTCTGGAATCTCCAGGGGAGGATAGATGCTCGACAACGAAAAGTGCGTTTCGCTAGACGGTTCCCGTTCAAATTCTATGGTCATGGCTTCGTTCCACCGCGCGGCGCGGCTTCGTTCTTTTGCCATTATTCTGGGGGCTGTGATCGCCCTTGCAATCTTGGGCTTTGCTTCGCGGACAGGCGCTGTGCCTCCAGCCGATGCCGCTGCGGGAGAGCAGACCTTTAAATCGAATTGCGTGGTCTGCCACGCCGCGGATGGGACTGGCTCGCCGACCGGTAAGGCTCTCAAAGCTCCCGACTTGCATTCTGACGTTGTTCAGAAGATGACCGTGGCACAAATGGAAGCGCAAGTCTCCGACGGCAAGAACAATATGCCGCCATTCAAGAACACTCTGAACAAGGAACAGATTGAAGGGGTCGTGGCATACGTTCGAGCCACCTTCGGCAAGAAGAAGCCCTAAAACGCCTCTTTCGCACCTCGCGCCACGTGCGTTGCCCGGTCATCAGGCGGCAACGCATGCGAGCGATCGGCGAATACCCTCCGCGAACTCCTCCGCTGGCGTCAGCAAGCTGACAATCAGGTACCCCTCGTCCGCGAAGTCGTAGAAATGCCCGGGCTGCAGCAGAACTGAGTGATCCTGAAGCAGCCGTATGGCAAGGTCTTCGTCCGACTGCACCGCGGGCACGCGCAGCACCGCGTACCATCCACCCTCGAATTCGAGGCGCGAAACCAATTTCTGTTGCCTTAGTTGCGCGTCCAAATTGACCAGATTCTCTTCGATCCGCGCGAGAAGCTGCGGCTGCATGTTCTCTCGCTGCCCCAGCAATGCCGGCAGCGCGAGTTGCAGTGGAGCGCTGAGCGAAAGATAGGTGTCGGAAATGACCTCCAGACGAGCCATCGCGTCGCGCACGAGCGCATCCGGACCGTTCGCTGAGATCCATCCAACTTTCATCTGCGGCAAAGCCGCGATCTTGCTCAATCCGCTCAGCACGAAGGTGAGCACGGTATCGTCGAAGGCAAAACTACCGTGACGTTTCGTGCGAGCGCTCGCCACATCGAGTTCGTAGTCGAGGAACACTTCGTCCACAATGAGTGCGATTTCGCGCTCCCGGCAAATCTTCTTCAACTGTCCGGTTTCCTCGCTCCCGATGAAATGTCCAGTCGGATTGTTCGGATGCACGAGCAGAATCGCCCGAGTTCGCCTGCTGATTTGTTTATCCAGTTCATGAAAATCGATTTGCCAGCCATGGTCATACAGGAGACGAAACGGGCGGAGCTCCACATCCTGAATCGTGGCGAGAAAATCGAAGAGCGGATAGCTGGGATGCGCGATCACAATTTCGTCGCCGGGCTCGCATAGCAGGCGAAAGAGAAATGAGTACGCTTCGCTCGTGCCGGTGGTCAGTATTACGCGTTCCGGATCAAGTGGCCCGGTAGGATTCTTTTGCCGGTAATACTCAACGACCGCCGTGCGGCCGGACAGTAGGCCTTTCGGATCGGGATCGTAGTGCAAAGCCTCCGTGGGATGCAGGGCCGATAGGATCGCGGCGTGGTCATATTGAAAACCGCACGTTGTGGGATTCGAGGCGGTAAGATCCAGAATTGATTTACCGCTGTGCCGGTGCCGGCGCAGCGCCTGCGTGTAGGCGTTTTCCTCGAATTTCCAGTCGGTGCGCTTTGAAAACATGGCTCACGACGAAGCGGATGGCGTGCCGCTGAGAATCATTCCCAGCAGTTTGTTGAATGGAATGCCGTTCAGGACGCGGCGGGTCTCGCTGATGCTCAGTTTGCGCTGGCTCATTACAGCACGCGTTCGTGAGCGTAGCCGGCTGCTTCCAGGGCCGCGGTAAGCTCGGCGATATTTTCCGGCCCGCGTGTCTCCATGGTGATGTCAATAACGGTGTCGCCGAGCAGGACACCGTAGTACGCCCGGTCATAGTTTGTTTCGACGATGTTCGCTTTCTGTCCGGCAATCACTCCGGCCAGTTTCTGCAACGCACCGGGATGGTCGGGAAGATGAATGCGCAGGCGCACCAGCCTGCCGTCTTTCACCAGGCCGCGCTCAATGATGCGCGAGAGCAGTGATACATCTATGTTTCCGCCGCCGATGAAGACTCCCACTCTCTTGCCGCTGAGCGGAATCTTATGCTGGAGCATGGCTGCCGTCGCAACCGCTCCCGCGCCTTCCGAAAGCGTCTTTTCCTTTTCGAGCAGCAAGAGAATCGCGTTGGCGATCTCTTCTTCGTCAACCGTGACGATGTCGTCCACATACCGCTTCACCAGCGGAAACGTGATCGCGCCCGCGCAGCGCACGGCGATTCCATCCGCAATAGTTACTTTCGGAGGCAAAGTTATCGGCGAACCATGCTCGAGCGCCGCCTTCATCGAAGGCAACTTCGAGGTCTGCACGCCGATCACACGGACTTTCGGATTGATTTCCTTGACCGCGCAGGCAACGCCGCCAATCAAGCCGCCTCCACCGATCGGGATGACGAGAACATCAATGTCACTCTGCTGTTCGAGCATCTCGAGTCCCAAAGTTCCCTGCCCTGAAATCACCGCTTCGTCGTCGAAGGGATGAATGAATGTCAGGCCCTGCTGTTCGCAGCGGCGCAACGCTTCTTGGCAGGTCTCGTCGTAGTTCGTACCTGAGAGAATTACCTCGGCGCCGTAGCCGCGCGTGGCGGACACCTTTACGATCGGCGTCGTCAACGGCATGCAAATCTGCGCGGCAATTCCGCGTTTTATCGCGTGATAGGCGACCGCTTGTGCATGATTGCCGGCCGATGCGGCGATGACCCCTTTGCGCCGTTCGTCCTCCGTCAGAAGCAATATCTTGTTGAGCGCACCCCTTTCCTTATAGGAGCCGGTCATCTGAAGGTTTTCCAGCTTAAAGAAAATCGTATTACCGGTAAGCTTGGAAAACGTCTCCGAGCGGACGAACGGAGACAAGAATATCGATTCGCGGATGCGGCCGACGGCGGCCTTGATCGTTTGCAGTGTCACCATATGGGGAAACGCCGGAAGCCCCGGCGCAACGTTTCCATTGTATACGGACGCGCGAGCCGTGCGCGGTCGAAAACTTTCAGGCCCACCCCGACCGTCACCCACGAGCCCGCGCCTCCAGCACCGCTCGGTGGACGGGATTCGCGTCTCTCGCGGTCTGCAGCCGTGTTACGCCCGGATGAAATGTGACGGCATCGCGGAGTGATTTTACGAAGCAAATCGCGTGTGTCGCCGCCGGTCTTGTGTTATGACTGCCGGGCAAATCGGCGGTGGCGTCACCGATACCTCACCCTTTCAAGCGGTCGGCCCTAAGACACGAAACGACAGGAGATGCCTTCATGGCAACCTCGCATGAGGCTGAGCTAGGGCACGCGGATGCGGCCACCGGTTTCAATCGCTGGTTGGTTCCCGTCGCCGCGGTCGCGATTCATATTTGCATCGGTTCGGTCTACGCGTGGAGCACGTTCAACCGCCCAATCAAACTCCTGTTCCCAACATCACCCTGGTGGTTCAGTCCGCCCTACACGACATTCACGACCGCGCTGGTGCTCCTTGGGCTGAGTGCCGCGTTCGGCGGGCCCTGGGTAGAGCGGCGCGGTCCGCGCGTAGCGGCCACCGCAGCGGCATTTTTCTTTGGCAGCGGGCTGGTGATCGGCGGAATCGGTCTCGCGCTGCGGCAATCCGTCCTCGTATGGATCGGAATGGGAATTATCGGTGGTATTGGCTGCGGTCTCGGCTACATTTCTCCAGTCAGCACGTTGGTGAAGTGGTTTCCGGACCGGCGCGGGATGGCCACGGGAATGGCGATCATGGGATTCGGTGGAGGAGCATTTCTGGCCGGTTACTTGAACGTTTATTTCATGGGTCTCTTTGGAGTGGCGCGCACGGTGATGGTTCTCGGCGTCGCGTATTTCATCATCATGATGATCGGCACGCGCATCATTCGCCGACCTCCCCAGGGCTGGAAACCCGCCGGCTGGACGCCTCCTGCCCAAACGAACAAAATGATCGCGACGCAGAGCGTCAGCCGGAACGCCGCCCTGAGCACAGTGCAGTTCTATCTGCTGTGGGGCATCCTGTTCATTAATGTGACGGCCGGGATAGGAATTCTGGCGCAGGCCTCGCCGATGATGCAGGACATGTTCCGCAAGACGGCGCTCGAGGCCGGCGCGGTGGTTTCTCTCATCAGCCTCTTCAACGCGGGTGGACGTTTCTTCTGGGCGTCGCTTTCCGATTATATCGGCCGGCGCAACACCTATCTCACTTTCTTCGTTGTTCAGTTCGTGCTCTTTCTGCTTATTCCCGGATTGGCCGCGGACGGACGTTGGGTGATATTTGAGGCAGCAATCTTCACGGTGTTTACGATGTACGGCGGCGGATTCGCCACCGTTCCGGCGTTTCTGGCGGATATCTTCGGCGAAGACAACGTCGGAGCGATTCACGGCGCGCTGCTGACGGCATGGAGCGCCGCCGCGGTCGCAGGTCCGGTCATCATCACGCAGCTTTCCGAACTCGCGAAAGCGGGCCTCGCTCCCGGCGCGAGCCGCGTACATATCTACGACCAACCGCTCCGGGTGCTTGCGTGCTTGCTGGTGGGAGGTTTCGTCCTGACACTTCTCGTCCGGCCGCTGAAAAACCAATCCTAGGAACCGCGACGCGGGAATCTCGCGTATCAGAGTGCTCAGTTCACTGGCTTGACCGAATCCATCAAGCCGAAGAATCCCTCGGCCAGAGTCGGATGGATGTAAACGGCGCCCTTGAGAACCGTATAGGGTGCATCGGCGAGAATCAGCGCGCCAAGAATTTGCACCAGTTCCCCGCCCTCAATGCCCAGGATGGCCGCGCCCAGAATTCGGTCCGTCTCTGCATCCACAATGATTTTCATGAAACCCGAGGTCTCGTCGCGCTCGATCGCGCGTGCCACGTACGCCATCGGGTACGTTCCGATTTTCAACTTGCGGCCGGTGGCGCGGGCCTCTTTCTCGGTCATTCCCACGCGGCCGAGCTGTGGATCAGTGAAGAGCGAGTAAGGAAGGTAGCGGTTCACGATGGTCAGATTCTTGCCGCCGATAATATTGGCATATGCAATTTGGTAGTCGTTGTAGGAAATGTGCGTAAAGGCCGGCCCTCCCTTCACGTCGCCCAGCGCCCATATACCCGGCACCCCAGTTTCGAGCCGCCCATTCACTTTGATATATCCGTGCGAGTCCAGAGCAATTCCCGCTTTATCCAGGCCGAGATCATCCGTATTGGGACGGCGTCCCGTGGCCGCAAGAATGTGCGTCCCAGTAATTGTTTCCGTCCGCTCCCCGCTCGCAATGGCGACGATAACCTGACCCTGCTGCTTTTCAACTTTGACGGGATTGGAGTTCAGCCGGAATTCGATGCCGTCCGCGACGAGCGCCTTCTGCAGTTCTTGCGCGATATCGGCGTCTTCGCGCGCAAGCAAGTGTTCGCCGCGATGAATCACCGTCACGCGGCTTCCGAAGCGGCGAAACATCTGGCCAAACTCGAGCCCGATATAGCCGCCGCCCAGCACGATCAAATGCTCGGGAATCTGCTGCAATTCCATGATCGATTCGTTCGTCAGATAACCGGCGCTTTCGAGACCCTCAAGCCGAGGCGGATCGGGACGCGTTCCCACATCGATGAATATCCGTTCGCCTTCGATCACGTCGTCTCCCACCTGCAGCTCGCGCGGAGCGAGAAACCGAGCGTGGCCGCGATAAAGATGAAGATTGGGGCGCTGCTCGACCTTTCGTTCGTGGCCGGCTCGAAAACTCTGCACCACGGCATTCTTGCGGGCGACGACCGCGGGGAGATCGACGCTAACCTCGCCGGTCTTTACACCCCAGCGAGAGGCGTTGCGCACGTAATGCGCCACCTGCGCCGAGGCGACCATCGTCTTCGTCGGTGTGCAGCCCGTGTTGACACAGGTCCCGCCCAGATGTGCCTTTTCGACGAGGGCTACGGTCCAGCCATGATCCGCCAAGGCATATACCATCGGATTCCCTCCCTGGCCCGATCCGATCACAATCGCGTCAAATCTCATGGTCGGTCCTTCCTGTTTACTTCGCACCCGAGTTTCCCTACCATTGGCGGTGCTTCCCGTTCCCGAGTGCGAATAATTCAACACCTCATCCGTCGAGGCGGAATTGAGTTATGTCTAGCAGTCCAAGGCTTGTGGTGGTTGATCCGAATGGCGTGCGCCGCGACGTCGCCATTAGCATATTTCCGTTCCGCATCGGCCGCCAGGCCGGAAACGAGCTCACGCTGCGGGACAGCCGCGTCAGCCGCCAGCAGGCCCAGATCACCGACGTCAACGGCACCATGGTACTCGAGGACATGGGCAGCAGCCACGGCACTTTCGTGAACGGGGAGAAGATACTCCGCCACGAACTCAAGGTAAGCGATCAAATCGACTTTGGGGTGCCCGATTCCTACCATGTCATTTATGTCGGCGAGGGAGCCACGATCGAGGAACTTGTCGAACGCATCGATGCACCTGCGCCCGCTCAATCTGGCCCGCGCGAGCTCCATCACCTGGGCGTTCTGCTCGATGTCGCCCGGACGCTCAGCTCCGGGCTCTCGCTTGAGGATATTCTTACGACCGTGGTGGACGCTGCGATCGCGGTGACCCGAACGGAGCGCGGCGTGCTTTTACTTGCAAACTCAGCAGGGCAGCTGGAAACGGCCGTGGCTCGGAATGCCCAGCGCGGGACTCTGCGCCCCGAAGAAATGCAAGTCTCGCAAGGCGTTGTGAAACGCGTGGCGAGTTCTCGCCGCGAAATCATCGTCGGCGATACAGTTGCGGACGCCGCGGACGTAGGACGGATGAATCCGGGAGAAAGCATCACGCGCCTCGATCTCCACACGGTCGTGGCAATTCCCATTGACAAGAAGCCGGTGATCGAAGCGGTTGACGCCACCATCGCGGCGCGCCAGAGCGACCTGTTGGGCATTCTGTATCTGGACAGCCGCGCTCCTTCCAGCACCTTTTCGGCGCTCGACCGCGAAGTGGTGCGAACGCTGGCGCACGAAGCCGCGACGGTCGTTGAAAACGCGCGCTTGTTTTCCGCCGCACGCGTCAAGGCGCGGCTCGATCACGAAATCGAAATCGCCAGCAAGATTCAGCAAGGGCTGCTGCCCAAGGCGTTGCCGAATCTGCCGCATGTCGCGATGGCGGGCTCCACGCTGGCTTGCTATTCGGTCGGGGGAGATTGCTTCGACGTGATCGAGTTGGATGGCGGGCGCCACGGATTCTTTTTGGGAGATATTTCCGGCAAGGGGATTTCGGCGGCGCTCCTCGCAACCTTGCTTCAGGGGATTTTCTTTACGACGGCGTCAACAGACATACCGCTTCCCGGGGTCTTCTCACGTGTGAACAAGTACCTGTGCGAGCGCAGCGGCGGAGACCGTTACGCGACGGTGTTTTACGGCGTGCTCGACAAGATGGGCGGCTTCGAATACGTCAACGCCGGCCACGTTCCTCCGCTCATCCGGCGCCGTTCCGGAGCCATCGAAAGACTTGACCTGGCAAGTTTTCCCGTCGGGATGTTTCCCGAGGCCGATTACGCAAGCGCTTCGGTCAAGCTGGAAAAAGACGACTTTCTCGTGATCTACACCGACGGCGTTTCCGAGGCGGTCAATATTCAAGGCGAGATGTTTGAAGAAGAGCGGCTGCGGCACCTGCTGGAAAATTTCAAGGGGCAGACTGTGGACGAGCTCGCGGGAACGATTCGTGAAGGTGTAAAGGCTTTTTCCGAAGGCGCGGCGCAGTCCGACGACATTACCATCCTCGTCGTACAGTATAAAGGCAATGCTGGTTAGGCAGGCTGGGCACGAATCTCACGTGGAGGCCGCCGTTTCGAGACGCATCTGGATTATGCGCAATTCGTCATAATATTATGGTTGCGCGCTATGGGATCGTGCTGGATAATCCAAGAATCCATAGGACGCACGACCAGCACTTTTCCGCGGCTTTCGTAAGATGAATTGCCCTCAGTGCACGACCGCAAATCCTGATTTTGCCGAGTCTTGCAGTCACTGCGGCACGCCCATGCCGATCAGCGACTCAGCTACTATACGTGTGGTTGACCCCACCGCTCTCTCTGTCGGCAGTGATTTTGGTACACGTTACCGCATCGAGTCTTTGCTCGGCCAAGGCGGTATGGGCCGTGTTTACAAGGCTTATGACAAGACTCTTGACCGCACGGTCGCGCTAAAAGTTGTACGGCAGGGGATGATGGCCGATGTGGAGGCCCTGAACCGTTTCAAGCAGGAGCTGCTTCTTGCCAGCAAGATTTCGCACACCAATATCCTTCGCATTCACGATATGGGTGAAGTCGGAGATGTGAAGTTCATCACCATGGCCTACGTCGAGGGCCCGGACCTTCACCATATCCTGCAAGCGACTCCAAAGTTGCCATTTGAGCGCGTGGTCAACTTCGCCCAGCAATTCGCCGCGGCCCTCGCGGCCGCCCAGGCCGAGGGCGTCATGCACCGGGATCTGAAGCCCCAGAACATCCTTGTCGGCAAAGACGACCATTTATACGTTTCCGATTTTGGCCTGGCGAGATCGTTTGAAGAGAGCGCCGTGCAGATGACTCGTACCGGCGCCTTTATGGGCACGCCCCGCTACATGTCCCCCGAGCAGGTGGAAGGCAAGGCCGCGGACCTGCGGAGCGATCTTTACGCCTATGGCCTGATTCTGTATGAAATGGCGACCGGTGATGTGCCGTTCACCGGAGAATCCACGCTAAAGGTGATGTATCAGCGGATTCAGGAGAAACCCAAGAACCCCAAGACGCTTAACCCGGACCTGCCAAACTGGTTCGTCCAGGTGGTCATGCGTTGCCTGGAACGAGATCCGGCGCTCCGCTATCAGCGCGCGGACGAGATCGTTCTCGATCTGCAGGGCGCGAAGTCCACCGTTTCTGCGTACCGCGGCGGCGGAGCGACTCGGACCGTTCAGATTCAAATCCCCGAATTCACGAGCAAGCGCTGGATTTGGGCTGTCGCGGGCGTAGTGGCGCTCTTGGCGCTATCCCTAGCCATTCCGTCGGTCAGACACTTGATTCCGTTTTGGAATCATCCGTCGACCATTCCGGGTACCAGCGGCGTGCCTCCGATTGGCAGCGGCCGGTTCGTTGCGGTATTACCTCTGCAAGTTCTGGGGGACGAGTCGCAGCTCGGGTACCTTGCGCAAGGAATCGAAGAAGCTCTTTCGACGAAGCTTTTCCAGTTAAAGGATATCCGCGTAACCAGTACCGAAGCCGCCGCGAAAGTGGATCAGAAGCAGTCCTTATTGAAAATCGGAGAGGCGCTCGGCGCCAATATGGTGGTGCAGGGAACGCTGCAAGGCTCGGGAGATAAGATTCGAATCATCCTAAAGCTCGAGGACGTCGCGGATGGTAAGCAACTCTGGAGCCAGCAATTCGATGGCGTTACAGGCGACCTTTTCACGCTCGAGGACGAAATCTACAATCCACTGGTTTCGGCGTTGAATCTCAATCCGACAAACGAAGAACTCGCGAAGGCCGAGGCACGGCCCACCGAAAATGTCGCCGCGTACGACCTCTATCTTCGTGGCCGCAATGCCCTGCGCGGACACGATGTCAAGAGCATTCAGTCCGCGCTCGATTTCTTCGATCAAGCGCTGAAAAACGATCGAACGTTTGCACTCGCCTATGCCGGCATCGCCGATGCGAGTCTACGGATGTACGGAGCCAGGAAGGACAGCCTTTGGACGCAAAAGGCGCTTGCTGCGGCCCAGCAAGCGCAACAGCTGAACGATAAGCTCCCGGAAGTTCACGCCGTACTGGGGTCCGTTTATAGTGCGACCGGCAAGTACTCCGAAGCAATCGCCGAGCTTAAGCGCGCGCTGGCTCTTGCACCTAACTCAGACGAAGCCTACCGGCACCTCGGAAGCACCTTCTTGGCAAGCGGCGATGGCGCACAAGCGGTTGAGGCATTTCAGAAGGCCATCGAGCTCAATCCCTACTTTTGGGTGAATCAGGACGGTTTGGGTAATGCGTATTTCCAATTGGGCGATTACCCCAAAGCTCTGCAGGCGTTCACGCAGATCACCGTGCTCGAGCCTGATATTGACGCCGGATACGAAAACATCGGGAATGTTTATCTCCAAGAAGCTAAGTACCAGGAGTGTATTCCCTATTTTCAGAAGGCGCTCACGATTGAGCCCTATGCGTCGACGTATTCAAATCTAGGAACCGCCTACTTCTTCCTGAAACAATACTCAAGTTCCGCGGAGATGTTCGAGAAGGCAGTGGCCCTCAATCCGAATGACACGATGATGACCGTCAACCTGGCAGACGCCTATCGTGGTTCGGGACAGCAGGACAAGGCTCACACTGCGTACCAACAGGCCATCTCTCTCGGATACAAAGAATTGCAGACGAACCCGCGGGATACGAACGTGATGGTCGAAATCGCTCTTGCCTACGCCAAGATCGGCAATGCCCAGGAAGCAAGTAATCTCATGCGGAGCGTGCGAAAAATCGACCACAACAATGTGAACTACATCTACCAGGAAGCGGTCATTGATGCGTTGCTGGGAAGGTCAGATGACGCGTTGAAGGTCCTGCGCGAGGCACTTGAAAAACACTACCCCGCCGAATATGCTGCCGGAGACGCAGATCTGGTAAGTTTGCAGGGCAACCCCGAATTCCAGAACCTGATTAAGAAGTATTCCGCGAAGAAGCCCTAGCTCGAACTGGCGGTCATCCAACGCTTTCTGCCGAATCCGAAAACGCCAATCAATCCAGCGCCGAGAAGAGCGAGCGACGAAGGTTCCGGAGTCTGAATGATTTCATGGATCAACTCGCCCTGCACAATCGAACCGGCGCAGGTTGCCCCCTGCGTAAACGGGTTCACGCATGGCGAGGGAACATCAACCGGAACGCCATTAACGGTATCGTTGAACGTGAATTGATAGGTGAGAAATATACCTGCATCCGTGGAAAAAAAGTCGATTGGCTGGATGCTGCACGACACGAAAACATCGCTTTCGCACGAGACGGGAGCCAGAAGAGGCACGTTGCTGAGATCAACAATCAAGCTGGTAAGAGGATCAACTCCCGTGTACACAAAGTCAGAACTCGAGTCAACGCCGTTGAACACCGTCGTCAGCGGAGCAAGGCCGTCATAGCAGGCAGGTTCGCCGACGCCGCCGCAGGAGGGGTCCCCGCCACCGTTGATGATGATACGAGGGTCAATAACGCCGTCTGCCTTCGCGACCTGTGCTGACGCGACCATCGCCGCCGCGACCAAAATACCCGCCACAAACAGGCTGCTCAATTTCATCTGCACACCCCCGTAAATTAGCTGCACGTAACTCCATGCACGCTCAATGCCAAATTGAGATAATCCAGCAGTTCCGTAACCCCTTTATTTGCAACACCACAGGGCCAGCCTAGAAAGCATTACTTTAAGATGTGCAACTCTTTGCATGTTATTGACCCGGCCTATCGCTGGCAGATTCAAACGATTCCGGCCCCTAAGCTCAGGATCGTGCGCTCTCCGGGCTACCGGCTCGGGCGATTGTAACCGTATTTTAATTTTCTGAGCTTTGATCTTCCATTACAATTCCGACTCATGGCACTGGAAAACATGCAGATGGTAGCCTCCGACGGGACCCGAGAAGGTCAACGAATTCTGCGCCTGAAGGGTCCGCTGAGTCTTCATACGGTATTTGATTTTCAGAGCGCAGTGCGCGCTGAATCCTCGCCGAACGTGATTATCGATTTCAGCGGTGTTCCGTTCATCGACTCCGCAGGTCTGGGCGCATTGGTGGGCGCCCATGTGTCGGCCCAAAAGGCGCGTCGAAAGTTGTCATTCGCCTCGATGAACACCCAGGTGGTCACGTTGCTCGAGATGACCCGCATTCGTTCCCTCTTCACCATTTACCCGACCGTGCAAGAAGCCGAGGCCGCCCCCGTCTAGATCGCCGAGCGGCTGGCCCAGCTTCGGATGAGGGGCTCCCGATCAAAAGGCGTGGCCGTAAATTGCGTTCGGGTCGCTTGCAAGCGTCCCGTAGACCCCCTCATTTCGCAACGCGTCGCCGCAAGACTTCCAAGATTCCAGTTACCAACATCGCCGGAGTCGGCGGACAGCCGGGTATGTACCCGTCCACGGGGATTACCGAGTCCACGGCGCCGACGATCGCGTGGCTTCCCGCAAAGATCCCGCCGCTGCATCCACACGCTCCGACCGCCACCACCAACTTTGGTGCCGGAACCGCGTCATACGTGGCCTTGACCGCTTCTGCCATGTTGCGCGTGACGGGTCCGGTAACCAGCAGCATGTCGGCGTGTTTTGGGGACGCGACGAAGTGGATCCCGAATCGTTCCAAGTCGTAATACGGGTTCGTCAGGGCTGTGATTTCTGCCTCGCATCCGTTGCAGGAGCCGGCGTCCAATTGACGGACGTTCAGCGCCCTTTGCAGCAGCGAATGAATCCGCGCGCGCGCCTCTTCCGCGTTGGGAGCGGGAGGAGTCACCTCTGCGCGGCCGTCGATGTCCCAGAGGCGAACTGTCTGCTCTTTCGCCACGCCGCAGCGGTTGAATTGCCTCGCAACGGCCACGGCCCCTTGGCCTTTTTCCGCGCACTTGCCGCAGCCAATACATTGACCGTACGACAGCCTTAGGCAGCGGCGACCTTCGCGTTCTTCGATGCCTAGGGCTGAAGTGGGGCACACTTCGACGAGCTTCTGAGCGATGGCCGGTGTCAAGCGATCCGCGACGATCTCGGGCATGCGGCTGCCGTCGCAATTTCCGATCAAAGCTTCTACCGGAATCACCGGACTGCGCTGACCCAGGCTCCGTTCAATCACGTCGCCAATCATCGGTCACATCCCGAGTAGGAAAGGTTGAAGCTCTTATTGATCAGCGGAAAATCCGCGATGATATTGCCCGCCACGACGAGAGGCATTGCGGGCCAATTCTGGAACGAGGGCGACTTGATGTGGCACCGAATCACGCGGCCGCCACGAGCCTCCACCCAGTAGCAAAGCTCCCCTCGGGGTGATTCCACGGCAGAAAATCCCTGGATGTCCGCTTGAGAGGCGATGGGAGTGAATGCCCTTCCATCCGGAAGAAATTTCGCGGCGTCTCGAATCAGCTGCGCTGAGACCGCCGCTTCGGCGATGCGGATTCGCGCCCGCGCCATTACGTCTCCGTAATGCGTGACGGGCACTTCAATCGGATGTTTGCCGTAGTCGCCGTAAGGATGGTCGCGGCGGACGTCGAGATCCATGCCGCTGGCGCGCGCCACGGGTCCGACGATTGCAAGGTCCCGCGCTGCTTTCGGGGTGAGGATCCCAGCCGTCTCGAAGCGATTTTGGATCGAAGGCGTCTCCACGATCAAACGAGCGATTTTGGAGAAGTCGCGAGCAGCTCGCGCGACAGCCTGGGCGAGTTCGGCCACCCTGGCGGAGTCGAAATCGAATCGCACGCCGCCCGGAACCGCGATTCCCCGCCAGTAGCGCGTTCCACAACATTGCACGGATGCTTGAAGCACGGATTCCTTGAGGCGCGTCGCATACGCCGCGGCCACGCTGAACCCAACGTCGGTGCACAGTCCGCCGACGTCCGAGATGTGACAAACCAGGCGCTCGAATTCGAGTCCAATCAAACGGACGGCCAAGGCTCGCGGGGGGACTTCGATTCCGTAGGCATTTTCGACAGCCTGCGAGTAGCAAACCGCGTGGGCGAAGCAGTTATCACCAGAGACGGATTCCGCGAGCATCGCTCCGTCTTCAACGGATTTCCCCTCGAAGAGTTTCTCTGTGCCTTTGTGAGTGTAGAAGTGCCGCAACTCGAGATGGAGAATCGTGTCGCCCACCACGCTGAATCGGAAATGTCCCGGCTCGATGATGCC
The DNA here is from genome assembly GCA_963752925.1 of uncultured Acidobacteriota bacterium. Taxonomy (GTDB): domain Bacteria; phylum Acidobacteriota; class Terriglobia; order Acidiferrales; family UBA7541; genus Palsa-295. The sequence continues at coordinate 183,598 of CAVVZY010000004.1, forward strand.
CGCATGAACGGGGCCCACGGCGACTTCCGCAACACCTTCGCCTTGGACCTGCAGGAAGCGGTACTCCCGCTGTGACCACGGCACGTCGTCAACTCGACCGATCATTGGGTACACGCCATCGGGCCAATTGTCGTGGAAAACCAAAGGCCGCAGATCGGGATGCCCTACAATTTCTATGCCGTACTGGTCGTGCAGCTCTCGCTCATGCCATGCCGCGCCAGGCAGTTCGCGCGCGATAGAATGAAGCGGACCATCCGCCGGCAGCACGATCTCTGAGTAGGCAGGCTTTCCCACATCAAAAACGTAGTGAGCCCGTCTGGCCCCGTGCGGATCGAGGCTTCCGAAAATGGTGACGAGCCGGGCGGTGCCTCCGTCCTTGGATTGAGGGAGCGTGAACGCGGTTCCCGGAGAAGCTTGCCCGCCGGGCGCAAAAAGTGAAGGCGTATCTTCCTTCATCGCAATACCGCCATAGCTTCCTGTAAGAGGCGACCGAACATGTAGGGAATTCGCATACCAAAGAACAACACACAGAGAGCGGCCATCCCCATCGCGATGTATTCGGACGGGATGAGCTTCGAATTCTCCGGAGGCCGATCCGGCTCTCCGCAGAGCATGCGAAAGAAATGGAACGCGAACCCGCCGAAAACGACCGACAGCACGACCAAGAAAAGAATCGCGACAAGGTAACGCGCCTGCGCGAACGCTTCGGACAAAATGGCGAACTCGCTGATGAACAGGCTGAACGGTGGCAGACCCACAATCGCCAACCCGCCGACAAGAAGAGCTGCGGTTGTTTGCGGCATGGTGCGCGAGATGCCTTTGATTTCATCCATGCGCAGCGTGCCCACGTTGTGACGAATGTTGCCGGCGCTGAAAAAAAGAAGAGACTTTGCCACTGAATGATTGAACGTGTGCAGTAGCGCGCCGAAAAGCCCCAGGGGGCCTCCCAAGCCGAGGCCGATGGCGATGATTCCCATGTGCTCGATGCTGCTATAGGCCATCAGGCGCTTGAGGTTCCGTTGAACCAAAATGAGGAGCCCGGCCACAACCATGGACATCACACCGAAGATAAGCAGCAACATATGAGGAAATGCCGACCCTACGGAACGCGAGACGATCGCATCGTAACGCATCAAAGCGTACATGGCGCAGTTCAGCAGAACTGCCGAGAGCAGCGCGCTGATGGGCGTGGGGGCTTCAGCGTGCGCATCCGGCAACCAACTGTGCATGGGTACGAACCCGATCTTGGTTCCATAGCCAACGATGACGAAAACGAATGCGAGCTTCACCAGGTGCGGGTCAAACCCTATGCGCGATGCGGCATCCATCAGCGAAACCCAATCGAGTGCGGAAGCCGGATTCATGCCCGCCTTGACGGCCGCGAGATACAACACGATGGTCCCAAACAGCGCGAATGCAATTCCCACGGTGCAGACGATCAGATACTTCCAGCCGGCCTCGACTGCGCCTTCGGTGTTGTAGAAGCCGACGAGCAGGGCCGACGCCAGCGTCGTTCCTTCCATCATGATCCACATCAGGCCGAGATTTGCCGAGAGGCAGACGCTGATCATCGTGAAAAGAAACAGGAAAACCAGGGCGTAAAACCATCGCGGCGAAGAAAAGCGGCCTTCTCCGATGTGGCGAAGGTAGCCCGAGGCATATGCCAACACGAGGCCGGAAACGATCGCGATGCCCATCAGGAAAAAGGCGCTCAGGCCATCGGCCCGCAGGTATCGTCCCTGCTGCAATTCACCGTGCACGTGAACCTGCCATACAACGGCGCCCAGTGCGGCGATTTCCACCCCTCCAACGAAAAGTGCAATGCGTGTGGCCGCTCGCGGGTTGTGGAAGGCGAGGATAAGTCCAGCTCCGAGAACCGGAATTGCGAGTGGCAGTAGGAGAATCATTTCCTCAGCCCCGGAGCTTTCGCAGCTTGGATACGTCCAGGTGTTCGAACGTGTCGCTAATGCGGAACGTGAAGATTCCCATCAGAAGCAGCCCCATGAGGATGTCGAAAAAGATTCCAATTTCGATGACCAGCGGCATGCCAAACGTCGTGATCAACGCGGCCAGGAAAATGCCGTTCTCCAGAACGAGCAGCCCAAGCATTTGCATGAGCGCCTTCTTGCGGCTGACCATCAGAAACGCGCCGGTAAGAATCAGGGAGACGGCTGCGGCGAGAGGATCGTCCGGAACGTGAACCGCCCTGCCATAGGAATGGACGGCCGCATATGACAGGTAGATTATCGCTGCGACGATAAAAACCGACTGAGTCGGGGTTGTAGAAGCTTTCACGTCGCGCACGGTCTTCAACCTTTTGGTGAGAAGGAAAAACGCCCGGGGGATTGCAACCACCTTGATTACGAACACCAGCGCGCCGACGATGTAGACCTCCGGGAGCTTTTCCTGAAATGCCGTCGCAAGAACTTCCGCTGCAATGATCGCGGACTGCAAGCCGAAGAGAAGCACGCTTGTGGAAATCCGGCGTGCCACAGCAAGCAGAAGAATCGTAAGAAACAGGAATACGGAGAACGAACTCAGAATTTTTTCTGTCGCAAGTCCGACCAGGCCCATCTCGTTACCTCTTCACCCACATCGTAAAGATCACAGCAAGAGCGCTCAGCGCCGAAGCCACGCCAAGAAAATCTGGAACCAGGTACATCCGGAGCTTGGCCACGGAGCTCTCGATCACACTCAGTAGAACCACGAGGACCGCGGTTTTGGCGCAATAAAGGAGCAGGGCCACGGCGATTCCCCACCCAGAGCCGTTGGACGCCATTCCCCAAGGAAAGAACAACGCGATGAGCAAGGCAAGCATGGTGTGGAGCTTGATCGCGCTTGCCCATTCAATCAGCGCGAGACTGGGGCCCGAGTATTCGAGCACCATTCCCTCGTGGATCATCGTTAACTCGAGGTGGGTGGTCGGGTTGTCCACGGGCATGCGGCCGGTCTCAGCCAGGATCACCATCGCCAGAGACGTGAAGGCCAGAATATGTACCGCGGAAATGTTGAAGATATTTTGCCCGAGAGTCCACGCGACCATTCCCGCGATGTCGACGCGAGACGCCACAATGGCGATCGCCACTAATCCCAGCAGGAATGGAGCTTCAGCCAAGCTCGAAACCAATGCTTCGCGGCTGGCGCCCATACCGCCGAATGCGCTCCCCCCGTCCAGCGCGCCAACGGAGAGGGAAAACCGCCCTAAGGCCAGCAGGTAAACAAACAAGAAGAAATCGCCACGTGACCCGAGTAGCGCCGAGGCGTGCACCACTGGCACAAATGCCGCCGCACCGATGGTGGCTCCGAACAACACCATCGGTGCAAGACGAAACACCGCGGACGACGTGGGAGGCACCAACTCTTCCTTGCGGAGGAGCTTGAAGAGCTCGGCATAGGGACGCCAAATGCTAGCCCCCCGGCGTCTTTGCAGCCGCGCCTTCAGGCGCGCAATGATCGCACGCACCAGCGGCGCGCCGAGGATGAGTAGCAACACCTGGAGAATGTCGAGGGCGATCCTCATCTCTCGAACCTCAGGAACGCCAGCAGCGACACCAGAGCCAGAAAGATGTACAGGAGATAGACCTGGATGTTCCCCGTTTGCAATCGGCGCAATCGGTATGCCAGAGAAAGGATGAGTTCAACAAAGGGCCGATAGAAGACCCGCTCATAGGAAGTCGTACGCACCGATCGGTACGAGATGGAAACCGGAAAGTAGGGCTGATCAGCCGGGAGTTCCTCGACCTTGCGATCCGGCCGGTAGACTTGGGCAAAAACAAAACGGAGCGGCTTCGAGAAAACTGTCGAGGTGTACTGCATGCGGCTCGACAGCCCGGGCAGACCGCACGCCCATGTTCGGGCTATTCTCTCCCTGCGTTTGAAGACGGCCACCAGGGCACCCGTCCCCAGCACAATCGCTGCGGTCCACGGAAGGATGCGAGCGATGCTCAGGGTTTCCTCCGGCACGCCAGCGCCAGGAATCAGCGCTTGGGCCAGCGCCACCAGTGGACGCAGCAGAAACCCCGGAAATATTCCAATCGCCAGGCACACGGCGGCCAGCAGCGCTAAACCCGTGCGCATACCGAGAGGCGCTTCCTCCGCATGCTCGGCGCCCGCGCTTCGAGGCCGCCCCAAAAAGGCCGTCCCGAAGGTCTTCACAAAACATGCGGCAGCCAGGCCGCCGATCAGAGCCAAAATGCCCACCATCAAGGGCAGAATAATCTGCGCCTTGGTGTTGATCAGCGCCGAGCCTGCGAGAAGACTTCGAAACGTGAGCCACTCGCTGACAAATCCGCTGAAAAGTGGCAGTCCTGCGATCGAGCAGCAACCAATGAGAACAGCCGCCCCGGTGAACGGCATTCGACGCTGCAGCCCTCCCAATTCGTTCAAATTTGCAGAAAGAGCTGAGTTCGAAATCGCGCCGGCGCCGAGAAACAGGAGGCTCTTGAAAAAAGCATGGTTGAATGTGTGAAAGAGCGCAGCGATAAGCGCCAGAGCCGCGCCGAGCGGGACCCCGTGGGCCAGAAAGATGAGCGAGGCACCCAGCCCGAGGAAGATGATGCCGATATTTTCCACGCTGCTGTAAGCCAGCAGCCGCTTCAAATCATCCTCGGCGATCGCATAGAGGATGCCGAGAAGACCCGTAACCGCGGCTACGATCAACACGACGTAACCGGACCACCAAGGGCCGCCTCCGAGAAAGTCGAATGTGAAGCGCACAAATCCGTAGACCGCCGTCTTCAGCATGATCCCGGACATCAACGCCGAAACGGGGCTGGGCGCAATGGGATGGGCCCGGGGGAGCCACAAATGCAACGGGATCAGACCGGCTTTCGCTCCGAATCCCACGAACGCCGCCAGGAAGATCGCGGCACGAATTCCGCCCGGCATCCCGGCACCTGACGCGCGAATCGCTTCAAAATCCAGGCCGTGTGAATACGGGAGGAAAAGGAAAAAAGCAGGCCGCGACGGCAGCTGCGCCCGCGTGCATCATCAACAAATAGATGAAGACGTTGTGACGGCGCTCAGCCGAATCTCCTTCGATCAAGATCAACCCGGCAGACACAAGCGTCATCAGTTCCCAACCAACCAAGAATGAAAATCCTGTCGCCGCCGTGACTACGACAATCATCGACAGGAGAAACAGCGAGAAGAACCCCCAGGTCCAATTGCGGCGCCGCTCGGAGTAGTGAAGATCGAAATAGGGAGCAGCGAAAATAGTGACGGGAATCGCCACCGCGCAGACCAGTAGCAGGAAAAATGCGCTGAGACGGTCAACAACGAAAGAGAAAGGGAAGGGCGACGCCCGTGACAAATCCAGCCGGGGAGCTGCTCGCCCCAAGAAACCGAACACGGCCAGCACACAACCGGCAAAGCTGGCGGCTAAGATCAGTGTGATCGCGAGCCTTCGTGCACCCGGTGCTCGGCTGGCCATCAAAATAACGGGAACGGCGACGCCGAGAGCAACTGCCAGGAGAACGAACAGTGCGCCAGTGGGTCCGATCGGCATGTACCTATTTTCGGCGCCGTCCGTTTTTCAATTCTTCCAACATTTCCCGAACGCCCGCCAAGTGGTTGTTAAAAATATCCTTTGCCACGTCGAGCAGTCTAAAAAGCGCCGGGTCGGACACCGAATAGAAGACGCTCGACCCGGATTTCCGGCCGGTTACGATATTTCGAACGCGCAGGATTGCCAACTGCTGAGAAACGTTCGCAGGTTCAACCTCGAGGATCTGGCTCAATTCGCTTACGCCCTTCGCGCCCCCCCGCAGGGAATCCACGATCCGAATGCGAATCGGGTGTGCGAGCGCCTTAAAGAACTCCGCTTTGAAATTGGCAAGTTGGTGTGGCATTCGAATATTCAATTATTTAAATATATTAGACTACGCGGATGGTGCCGTCAACGCCTGAAGTCATTCGGCTGATTTATCGCCAGACAAGCGGGATCCTATGATTCAGCGAGTGTGACTTGCAAGATTCGCGGGGTTCCGATTGGAATCGGTGCAAAACTTTTCGTAGATCCCCACGTCCTGCGTGCTTCCCATGACAACGGGAACCCGGTCGTGGAGAGAGCTGGGCTGGATGTCCAGCACGTTTTGCGTCCCAGTGGTGGCAGCGCCTCCCGCCTGATCCATGATGAAAGCCATGGGAGCCACTTCGTAGAGGAGGCGCAGTTTCGGTTTTGGCTTTTGCGGGTTGCTGCAATCGGCAGGATAAAGGAAGACGCCGCCATAGAGCAGTGTGCGATGGAAGTCAGCCACCAGGGAACCGATGTAGCGCAGCGAGTAGGGCCGGCCAGTCGCGGCGTCCTTTTGCTTCAGATACTCGATGTATCTCCGCGTCGGTTCGTCCCAGGCGGCGACGTTGCCTTCATTGATGCTGTAATACTTGCCTTTGCGCGGGATGACGATTCGCTCGTGCGAGAGGATGAACTCACCGATGCTCGGCTCCAGAGTAAAGCCGTAGACGCCCTGCCCGGTGGTGTAAACGATCATGGTGCTGGACCCGTAGAGAAAATAGCCCGCCGCGATCTGCTCCGATCCTTTCTGAAGGCAATCTCCCAGCGTGCCGTCCCCGGAAGAAGAAATTCGGCGGTGGACGGAGAAGATCGTGCCGATGCTTACATTCGCTTCAATATTCGAGGAGCCGTCCAGCGGGTCGTAGAGTAGGACGTACGGCCCCTTGGGAAACTTTGCGGGAATGGGGATAATGTCGGGGTTTTCCTCGGAAACCATTACGCAGAGGTGGCCGCCATGATCCATGGCCCTATAGATCGTGTCCTGCGCAATCGAGTCCAGGCGCCTCACTAAGTCTCCCGTGACATTGGACTCGCCGGTTTCTCCGAAGATATCCGCCAGCCCTCCGCGGTTCACCTGGTGAGAGATCACCTTGGCGGCGATCGTCAGGTCCCAGAGCAGGCCTGTCAGCTCGCCGCTCGCATGCGGGTGGGCGCGCTCCTGCTCGAGGATGTGCCGCTGAACCGTGATCATCGATTTTGGCATGGGAAGTCCCTCTGGCCGGAATTTCCGACTTGGATCTCTGGCTCGCGCATCGTACGCTTCTCCTTTCATCGACACAACGCATTTGGCGCTAGAGCAAACCGCCGTGCGCCCCCGGGAACTCAATTGCGTCAATGGATCTGTAGTCGGATAGGAATGAGCACGATGCGGAAAGAAGGGCTGAATGAAAGCAGGGGAGTTCGAGTATAGATTCTGCGATCCGCTAGGTGCGCCCAGAGAGCGCGGCGGTTCGCCGCCTGTCTATCGACGCACCGTTGAAAATGGCATGGTCATCGAACGCGATGTTGCTGTTGCGATGCGTGATGGAATCAAGATTTACATTGACGTGTTTCGTCCCGCCGGCGAGAAGCGGGTGCCGCCGCTGATTGCCTGGGGACCTTACGGCAAACACGGCCACACGAACTATCACGAGGTTTTCCCCAACTGTGGCGTCAAGCCGGAGACGCAATCTCGATATGCGGCTTTTGAGGCGCCTGATCCCGGATACTGGGTGCCACAAGGCTATGCCGTCATCAATGTGGATATCCGCGGCACCTGGTACTCGCAGGGCCACGCCACGTATCTCTCTCCGGAAGAGGCGGAAGATTACTACGATCTGATCGAGTGGGCCGGCACGCAACCCTGGAGCAACGGCAAGGTCGGATTGTCCGGCGTTTCCTATCTAACCAGTTCTCAATGGCGGGTCGCAGCTCTCAACCCGCCGCATCTGGCGGCCATCAATCCATACGAAGGCTGGACCGACACGTATCGCGAAGTCGTGCGTCACGGCGGCATCCCGGAGACCTACTTTTGGCCCTACCTTCCGGGTCGTTGGGGCCGAAGCACCACGCGTGTGGAGGATCTGCTTACCGAAGATAAGGAACATCCCTTTTTCGACGCATTCTGGGCTTCGAAGGCCGCCGACTTTTCGACAATTAATGTCCCTGCCTACGTGGTTGCGAGTTGGACGGACCAAGGTTTGCATACGCGGGGAACGCTCGAGGGCTTCAAGAAAATCGCCTCCACGGATAAATGGCTCGAAGTACATGGACGAAAAAAATGGGCCTACTTTTACGAACCGGAAAATGTGCGCCGTCAGCAGGAGTTCTTTGATTCCTTTTTGAAGGGCATTCCCACCTCGGTCACGCAGTGGCCGAAGGTGCGACTCGAGGCACGGGAGAGGTTCTCTGTGGGATCAATGAAGCCGGAGAACGAGTGGCCGATCTCTCGCACCCAATATACGAAGCTTTATCTCGACGTCAAAACGGGGTCGCTCAAGCGCGAAGCCGTTCCGGAGGAGCAATCGTACTCCTACGACGCCCGGTCCGAAGGGCTGGGTCCACATGGCGCGCAATTTGATCTGACGTTCGAAAAATCGACGGAGTTAATCGGCCACATGAAGCTGAAGGTGTGGATGGCGCCGGACGGGGCGGACGACATGGATATCTTCGTCGCGATTCAGAAGCTCGGCTTAGCAGGAAATCTAGTGCCGTTTGCTTTCTGGACCCACTTTGACAACGGACCCGTCGCATTGGGCTGGTTGCGAGCATCACATCGCGAACTCGATGAGGCGAAATCGACCGAGTATCAGCCCATACTCGCCCATCGCCGAGAGCTCAAGATCGAAAACCGGACCATTGTGCCGCTCGAGATCGAAATATGGCCCTCCGGCACCCGTTTTGAGGCTGGAGAAAGATTGAGACTTATAATTCAGGGCGTCGACGTATATCAATACTCCAAACCGACGATGGCGGATCGCCACGAAGACACGGTAAACCATGGGCGCCACGTTATTTACGCCGGAGGAAAGCATGATTCGCATCTGCTTGTCCCGGTCATTCCAGAGAAGTAACGATAGCGAAATCCCGGAGCGTTGCTCGTTCGAAAGGTCCTCGATGCGATCAGGCCAGGATTGCAACGGTTCGATCGCTGGCCTGTTCAAGTGATTCTTGTCGAACCGTTTGCAGGGTGCTTGTTGAAGTCTGTTGATCCCTGTTGAAAGTCGATGCTTTCGCAGTTACGAAATTATCTGCAATCATTGAGATGCAGTTTCACACGGTTCAGGCGCTCTTCGCTTGCGAGAGCTCGTCAGGAAAGCTTGAGGCCATGCGGAACCAGGGGCAGGGACCGGAGTCGCACACCGGTGGCGTCAAAGATCGCGTTGGCAATCGCAGGAGCGATGCCGACGATCGGCGCCTCACCAGCTCCGGCTGAGGGCAGATCCTTGCGGTCGAGCAGTACCGTTTCGATAGGTGGAATGTCGCTGAACCGGGGGAGGCGATACTTTGAGAATCGCCCGTTCAGGATTCGCCCGTTTTCGAATTCAATCTCCTCGAACAGCGCGCCACCGAGACCCATGATGTTCGCGCCTTCCACCTGATTGCGAAGTTGATCGGGGTTCACGATGGCGCCGCATTCAAACGCCGTCACGACACGGACGATGGTGACGCGGCCCGTAGCGCGATCGACCGCAACCTCGACGGCCGTTGCAATGTTTCCCAGTTTTTCAAAGCCGCCGCCCATTCCGTGGCCGTGCCCTTCCGTCTTGCCTTTGGCCCAGCCGAACTTTTCTGCGGCAGCCGAGAATACGGCGCGCAGCCGCTCATCCGTCAGATTCTTCATGCGAAATTCGAGGGGATCCATCTTCGCCAGGCGAGCCAATTCGTCCATGTGGACTTCGCGGGCAAAGTGATTCGCTGTGGCGGCCAGCCCGCGGTAGGATCCTTGCCGCAGGGGCGACTTCGTGGGATGAAATTCAATCCTCTGATTTGGGATGTCGTAAAAGGTGCGGATGCCCGCCGCGCCGGAATTGTAGTTGTGAAAATCCCAGGCGGTGATCTTGGCGTCGCGGTCCACCGCGCTCGTGATTTCGATGACGCCTGCAGGCCGAAAATACGCCCAGGCGAATTCCTCTTCGCGCGTCCAAACGAGCTTCACGGGCAATTTCGCCGCGCGAGCGAGCCGCGCGGCCTCGACCGCCGTTTCTCCCGTGTGTTTTCCACCATAGGCTGAGCCGGTATCCGGCACCAAAACGCGAATCTTTTCTTCCGGAATGCGGAAAGCTCCAGCGAGTTCGCTGCGTACTGCGAAGGGCCGCTGCGTCCCTATCGAAACGGTCAGCTGATCTCCGGTCCACTGCGCGAGGGCCGCGCGTGGTTCGAGCGGCGCGTGTGCGATGTACGCGACGTTGTAGGTTTGTTGCAATCGACGATCGGCCGCGGCCAGCGCCGGCTCGATCGTTCCCACCTCGTACCGCGCTCCGCCCGCGCCTTCCTGTTGCGGGAGCTTATTCGCTTTCAGGTATTCGAACAGTTCTCCATTCGAAGGCTGCGGGTCGGCCTTCCATTCCGCCCGTATCGCAGCAGCCGCGCGAGCTGCAACGGCAGAGCTTGGCGCAGCCACGCCGATAAAGTTGCCATCGCGGACCACCGTGGCGCCCGGGATCTTTTCCGCTTCCTGCGTGTCGGCCGAGACGAGCGTCGCATTGAAAGACGTTGGACGGACAATTCTCCCGTACAGCATCTTCGGGAGTTTCTGGTCCGAGGGATAGCGATGCGCTCCGGTCACGAAGTCGCGGCCATCGACTTTCGGCTGAGACTGGCCGGCCACTTTCCACTCAGAAGCGGCGACCAGGGGATCGTCTGCGGCCAGAACCTGGGCAATCTCGTGCCCCTTGACCAGCGCTCCGTACTCGATCGATCGCTTAGTTTCCTTGTCCGTGACCTTGCCATCGGCCGCGAACAATCGTTGTCGGTCGACATTCCACTGTGCAGCTGCCAGGCCGATCAAGATATTGCGAGCGGCGGCCGCGACCCGTCGGAGCTGCAAGTTCATAGTCGGCGTCGTGCGGCTGCCAAAAGTGCCCATGTCGAACGGCGTTCGCTCCGTGTCGCCCATGACCATCTCGATGGCGCTCAGGGGAACGCTCAGTTCTTCGGAGACGCCTTGGCCGAGAGATGTCCGTATGTTTTGGCCCATCTCAACCTTGCCCGTGAAAACCGTTACGCCGCCGCCTTCGCCGATGTGCAGCCACGCGCCAATTGTCCTCGGAAGCGGCTCATCCGGCGGCCTAGCGCCCCCACCTGATTCTTGACCGGCGACTGCGCTCTCAAATGCGTACAGGACCGCAACTCCGGCGCCGAGCAGTTTGAAGAAGTCGCGCCGACCGGGCTCGAAGCGGTAAGCGGGGGCCTCGGCAAATTCGTAGCGTTCCGGTTCCAGCGAAAACTGAAAATCGATTCGCTGTGTCATCCGCGGGGCTCCCGCAACGCCTTAGCGGCTCGGCGGATCGCAGCGACAATCCGCGGATAAGTGCCGCAGCGGCAGACGTTGCCTTGCATGAATTGCAGAATCTCGGCGTCGGAAGGATTCTGCTTTGCGTTCAGGAGAGAGGCGGCTGAGAGGATCATGCCGGACGTGCAATAGCCACACTGCAGGGCGTCTTCGTCGAGGAAGGCCTGCTGCAAAGGGTGGAGCCGATCAGACCGAGCAAAGCCCTCGATCGTAGTGATTTGTTTGCCAACGACCGCTCCTACCGGCGTGATGCACGACCGGCGAGCCTGGCCCTCGACGAGAACGGTGCACGCGCCGCATTGGCCCTCTCCACATCCATACTTGGAGCCCGTCAGATCGAGTTGCTCGCGCAGCACGCTCAGCAGGCTCGATTGCGGATCGGCGTCGATGGGGTAAACCGCTTGATTTACTTTTAGCTGTGTTACGTTCGCCATCCGGAGGCCTCGTTCGCGGAAAGCTTCATTCCAGGGGACTGGTGGACATTCCCGGCGGGAATATCTCCTCGCATCGTCAGAACACCATGCAGCCGCACTCGAAAGGTGGCCACTAATTTGGACGAGTCGCGGGCAACTGAAGCTCAGTGGCAGAGCGAGTCTAGCACCGGGTCGCTGGAATTGTCGACGAATCTAGCATAGACTTTCGCCGGCTTGACACCACGATCGATATCTCCTAGGAGGACATCGATGTGCCAGTTTCTGCGACTTACCTGTTCGGGTGTCCTTACTTCGTTGCTGTTCGTATACCTTCTTGTTGCAGGCCCCGCCTGGGCGCAGGAGAAGCGAGAGCGGACGCTCGACGAAGTCAAGGCAGAGGCCATTATTCGCGCAGAAAATGGGATGTACCCGCTGATTGGGCTTGATCCCGCTGACGTGCGCGAAGCGTTTGCATCGATCACAAGAATGGACGATGACCAGTGGGCCGCGGCTTTCGTGCATGTCGCCGACCCGTACATGGCGCAAGGCAAAGCGCTCGAAACAAGCGATTCCGCCAAGGCCGGCGCCGCTTACCTGCGCGCATGGCGCCTCTATTCGTTCGGCCGCTGGCCCGTGCCATCTTCCGCGGGGAAACAGCAAGCCTATGCGAAGGCGCTCGAGGCATTTCTCGCCAACGCTCGCCTGACGGATCCGCCGCTGGAGGTGGTGCGAATTCCATTTGAGGGAACGGAAATTGTCGGCTATCTCCGGCTGCCGAAGAATGCCCGAGGGCCGGTGCCAGTGGTAATTGCAATCAGCGGTCTCGATAGTCGCAAGGAGGATATGGCCGTAAACTTCAGCGCCATCCTCCCTTACGGAATCGGTTTCTTTGCGGTGGACGGGCCAGGCACGGGGCAGGCTCCGATCAAGGCAAGCGAGACGGCGGAGCGCATGCTTTCCCGCGTGATTGATTACCTCGTGACGCGACGCGAAGTAAACCCGGCGAAGATCGCCGTCGACGGGCAGAGCTTCGGCGGGTATTGGGCGACGAAGCTCGCGATCGTCGAGCACACTCGCCTGAAAGGAGTGGTAGTCCAGTCCCCGCCTATCGACGCCAGCTTTCAGAAGGACTTTCTGATGAATTCGCTTCTCGGCAATCGGGAGTATTTGTTCGGTCTGCCTACGGCGATGATGGCCATTTTTGATGGCGTCAAGACGGTGGATGATCTGGCGGCGATTTATCCGCGGATGTCCCTGGTGACTCAGAATCTGATCGGCAAACCGACATCGCCGATGCTCATCATCACTGGCGCCCTTGACACCCAGGTTCCTGTTTCAGACGCTTATCTGCTTCTCAGCAATGGTGACGTTCCGAAAGAAGCATGGATCAACCCGAAGGGTGGCCACCTGGGTCGACAAGTGAAGGTCCTGCCAGATCCGGTGATTTTCCGCACGGTGATTATTCCCTGGCTGATCCGCACGCTGGACGTGCAGCCGCAAAATGAACCCCGCTAGTGCCGTACCAACGTGATATCCGCGATCCGTCCTAGGCCCGGAAGATTGACATGAATGCGGAGCCCCGGCCTCTCCAACTGAAGCGGCAGCGGATGGGCTCCTCGCTTGAATTCTTCGTCGAGCCGCTTGTCGGCCTTGCAGAATCGTCCCGCGGGAATTCCTAGCGTGCCGTCCATTTCCGTGGTTCCGAATGTAGTCAGATTAGGCTCGGCCGCAATGAAAAATGGCCGGGCGTGAACCCGGCCACCTTCCTTGCATCCTTGTCCGCAACGGCTAGAAGCTGAGTTTCAAGCCCAACTGAACGGCCCTGGCGCCTCCCGACCCGATAATCGGGTTTGCCGCTGCCACGTCAGGTGTGACGCAGCCGCAGCCGAATGGTGGCGCAGACGGATCGTTGAGACCGAGGCCATTTTGTCCGCCATACGGATTGGCGAAGTTGGGGTGGTTGAGAACGTTGAAGAATTCGGCGCGAAACTGGGCGTTAAACCGTTCCCCGAGCTTCCAGTTCTTCCCAATCGAGAAATCCCAGTTGCGAAAGCCGGAATCGTTGAACGAGTTACGGCGCATAGTGCCAAACGTTCCGAGTGCTGGCGGAAGCATTATTGCGCCGCCCTTTGCGTAGCACCCAAACAGGTTGAGCGCGGCAGTCGCCGCGCCCGGTGAGCCTCCGTCCAGGGCCAGCGCTTTTGCGTTGCAAGCGGCTGCGTTCGGGTCGGAAGCACTTAGGAAGGGGATCGGTGTGGGCCCAGACGTGAACGCATTGGGATTCCCGAAGAAGTCCCATCGATTAACGCTGTTGGCCGGCGGGTTGAAGGGCAAGGCTCCCGTTCCGGCAACATCCGTTCCCAAATCAATGACGCCCCAGGGTTGCGGGCTATCCAGAGTCACAATGGAAGTGAGCTGCCACCCTTCAAGCAACTGCGCGAACGACTTCCTGCCCGGAATCGCGTAGGTCAGCGAGAGCGTCAGTCTGTGGCGCATGTCGAAGTCGCTGCTCGCATACTCCAGGCCCGTGTTATACGAGTTCATAGGCAAGCCATTTCCGTACCCGAAGTGCCAGTTCGCGCCCACATCGTCGAGAGCGTGAGAGTAGGTGTAACCGGCCACGCCGCTGAATCCATGAAAATTACGCGCCGTCAGGGTTGTTTGCAGACCGTTGTAGCTGGACTTGTAGATGTTTCCCATCTGGAAGATATTGCTCAGGAAGGGGAACTTCGTATTGAAGGGCCGTGCCGCCTGCTCGGCACCACCGTCTGGCGCGCAACTATCGTAAGCAGGCGCAGAGGCCAAGCATGTCGTTAGTGCTGCCGGCGTCCAGCCCGAGCCCACGGGCGGCTGGTTGATGTCGCGGATACCGGTTAGGTTAAAACCGTGATTGCCGACATACGCCACTTCCAGCGACAGGTTCGGCGTAAAGGCATGCTGGATATTCAAAGTCCAATTCGCGACATAGGGTGTCGTGAGGTTGCGATCCACGCCCATAATCGCGCAGGGGTTCACCGCGCAACTCAAGCTGCTGGGGCCGATATTTCCGAAGACCGGCCCGGTATCCCATTGACCGGGAAAGACGGTCAGGTTGCCAGCTTTGATTGTTCCCCCCCCCGGCGTCACTCCCTGAAAGCCGGTCGGGATGTTACTGAGCCCGAAGCTGTTGTTGAACGCCATAAACGCCTGCCAGTTGACGACTTCATACACTAAGCCACCGCCCCCGCGGATCACCGTCTTTCCCGTACCCCAGGGATCCCACGCAAAGCCGGCGCGCGGTGCGAAATTCGTGTGATCGCCGTTGTAGGGAGAGCCAATCTGTTTGCCCACCTGGACCAGCCCCACGTTAGGATCGAAATTGCCGAGCAGGTTGTTCTGTTCCTTGATGACGGTATTCAGTTCATAGCGCAGCCCGAGATTGATGGTCAGATTCCGGGTAAGTCGGATGTCGTCCTGGGCGAACAGCGCATAGGCCCAGTTGCTCAGATGGAACGTGGGATTGCCGGCCAGTACGCTTGCGACCGCCGGGAAACCGGCCAAGAAATCCTCTAGGGCACTGCTGCCGCCGGCAGGGGTACCATCACAAGTATTTCCGTCACCCCCAACAGCACCGCAGCCCAGGAAT
Source organism: uncultured Acidobacteriota bacterium (assembly GCA_963752925.1). Classification (GTDB taxonomy): domain Bacteria; phylum Acidobacteriota; class Terriglobia; order Acidiferrales; family UBA7541; genus Palsa-295. The sequence goes on from CAVVZY010000004.1 coordinate 198,924, forward strand.
TTGAAGCTGCCTCGCGCATTCCCAAACGGGCCGCCGGTCACTCCGTCGCGGTGAATTTCTCCGCCGAACTTAATAGCGTGGATGCCGCGGCTGTAGGATACGTGGTCAATGAACTGCGTAATCGTGTTCGGCCCTTGAATCTTGGGCCATTTAAAGCCGCCCAATCCCGTGAAGAAGGGACCAAACCCGATGCGCGGCAGGCCGCCCGTGAGCGGGCCAAACGGCACGCCGGTATTCAGCCCGTAGGCGGCGTTCGGGTCCACATTCAGGTCGGCGGGCTTGGTCGGCTGATAGAGGCGGCTGTACCCGACTCGGGCCTCGTTCACCCAGCGGGCACTCGGAGTCCATACCCAGCTTCCACCGGCCACTTGAGCACGTGTGTGAATCACGGTGCGCCAGTTCGGTTGCAGTTCGGGGAAGTCCTCGGCAATGCCCGAGTTGTTTCCGAAGAAATACATGCCGCTTACGGTGTTGCGGTCGTTCACGTGATAATCGACTTTGCCCAAAGCGTCGTCCGTATTTGCGTCGTTGGGGAAGCCTTGTGAGACACCGGTCGAACCGGTCGTGTTGGTCGGGAAGCCTTTGCCGTTGCAGGTGGTAACCTCTGTTGGAAACGAGCCCGTCACCGTGCAGCCCGAAATCTTCTGGCTTACCAGACTAATTGGCACATCCGCCGCCAGCAGGTCATGGACTGCGTCAGGAATAACATTGACCGGGTCTGTTCCCAAAGGAGCCGATGAGGCGGTGATCGGTGTGGTCACCCCAAAAGTGTTTCCCAAGTGGTAGCGCTGGCCCTCGTAACTGCCGAAGAAGAAGAGCTTGTCCTTGACGATCGGGCCGCCCAAAGTTCCGCCGAATTGCTCCAACGTAGTAATTTTCGGACTCGGCGCCGCATTGAAGAAGTTGCGGGCGTCCAAGGCGTCGTCCCGGCCGAACGCGTATCCGGTGCCGTGGAGGTTGTTGGTTCCGCCCTTCAGCGCCACGTTCACGATGGCGCCTGGTTTCCAGCCGTATTCCGCAGGAGGATTTTCGATCAGGTTGAATTCCTGAATCGCGTCGATGGGCAGAATCGTGGCCGAGTCGCCGACAATACCAGCACCATTGATGATGCCCTGGCCAGAATACGGTTCGCTATTGAGCAGGCCTTCGATCACATAGGCGTTGTCTTCCGCGCGCAGGCCGTTCGTGCTGGTGGTGGAAAACCCGCCGCCCGGATAGCGCACCACGGCAGGGCGCAGTTGCAGGAGGTTTTGGTAGTTGCGTCCGTTCAACGGCAGGTCATTGATCTGCTCGTTGCTGAGCGTGCCGCCCAAGGAGGAGGATGTCGTATCGAGAAGCGGAACTTGTTGTGTCACTGTGACAGTCTGGGTCACCTCGCCCGGCTGGAGTGAGACATCAATGGTCACATCCTTCGCAACTTCCAACTGTATGTTTGGGCGCTCGACGGCCTTGAAACCCGCGGCCTCGACCCGCACGGTATAGATGCCCGGGGGGAGCTCAGGCGCCACATACTGTCCCGACGCATCCGTGACCATGGTTCGCTTTGCGCCCCTCTCCACGTCCGTGACAATCACAGTGGCACCGACCACGACGCCGCCGGATTTATCCGTCACGATACCCAGTATTCGGCCGCTGACAGACTGAGCCATGGTCGGAAGACACGTCAATAACGCGGCGAAACTTAGGACCAGAGCATATATGCCCCCGCGTACATTCGCACTCGCTCGCACCCCGCCATCGAATGCAAAAGAAACACGCATTGAATCCTCCTAATAGTCCTCGAGCTTTAGAATCCCCCGGGTGATCGGGCGACTGTACCACCGGATGATTAGGCCATGTCAAGCGGTTTGTGTCTCAGACTGTAGCGTAGTTATGCTTGACCAGCGGAGCAATTCAATCGGCACTGAATTCTAGAAACAGTCTAAAACAATAGCAAATAGAGCGATTTTCGCGTCGGACTCCGACCTTTGCGTTCAAGATTTTGGGAGCGATTTCTACATAGTCCCGCTTGCATATTTGGTATGTTGGTCCTACCATTGGGCGCCTCAGCCACTCGAGAAGCGGTTGCCTCGTCGGCCTTTAGGCGATGTCGTGATTCCGCAGTTCGTAACAGGATCGGCGAGACGTACACAGTTGTGTTCGATGATTGGCATTCTGGCTTTAGTGCCGGGCAGCGAGAGAGCGTTGCTGCCGCCGCAGATGAAACGGAGCTAATCTCCTCCGGAAGGACAGGTGCAATGGCAATCGCGACGGTGAACCCAGCGACAGGACGGCTTGTGAAAACCTTCGAGCCGATACCGGATTCTCAAATCGAGGAGAAACTCCAGCGAGCCGCCCTGACGTTCCCCAAGTTTCGGAGCCTCACGTTCGCCGAACGAGCAGGAATGATGACGAAGGCCGGCGACATTCTTGAAAGCGAGAAGAACGAGCTCGCCGCGCTCATGACCACGGAGATGGGGAAAACGCTCCGATCGGCGGTTGACGAAGCCGCCAAGTGCGCTTGGGTCTGCCATTACTATGCAGAACATGCCGAGCGATTCCTGGCCGATGAGGTAATCGACACGGTGGCCAGCCGTAGTTTCGTCCGCTATCAGCCGCTCGGTGTCATCTTGGTCATCATGCCGTGGAATTATCCCTTCTGGCAGGTTTTCCGGTTCATCGCGCCGGGATTGATGGGCGGAAATGTGGGGTTATTGAAGCACGCGTCGAACGTTCCGCAGTGCGCGCTGAAGATCGAAGAGATACTGTGCCGGGCAGGCTTTCCGGAAGGGACTTTTCAGACGCTGTTGATTGGATCAGATAAAGTCGATCGAATCCTGGGCGACCCGCGCATCGCTGCAGCCACATTGACCGGTAGCGAAGAGGCGGGAATCCAGGTGGGAATGGCCGCCGCAAAGAGAGTGAAGAAAGTAGTCCTCGAGCTGGGCGGCAGCGATCCGTTCATCGTGATGCCGAGCGCCAAGCTGGAAGATGCCGTAGCGACCGCTGTGAAAGCGCGGACGCTTAACAACGGACAATCCTGCATTGCGGCGAAGCGTTTTATCGTTGCGGAAAGAGTGGCGGATCAATTCGAGCGCGAGTTTGTGGCGGCCATGCAATCGCTGCAGCTGGGGGATCCTTTCGACCCAGGAACGGACGTGGGGCCGCTGGCGACCGCAGACGCAGTGACTTCGCTCCACGCGGATGTGCAGAAGACGGTGCAGGCGGGAGCCCGTGTTCTCACCGGAGGCAAGCCGGCAGACCGCTCCGGAAATTACTATCTGCCCACCGTGCTGACCGATATTCCCGAAAATTCCCCGGCCTATCGCGAAGAGCTCTTCGGCCCGGTCGCGTCCCTTTTTCGCGTGAAGAACGTCGATGATGCGATTCGCGTCGCAAACGACAACCGGTATGGATTGGGCGCGAGCGCCTGGACAAATGATCCGGTCGAGCAGGAACGCTTCATCAATGAACTGGAAGCGGGAATGGTCTTCATCAACCACTTGGTGGCCTCTGACCCGAGGGTTCCCTTTGGCGGGGTGAAGAGATCCGGACATGGCCGGGAATTGAGCGTGCATGGAATCCGCGAGTTCATGAACATCAAGACGGTCTGGGTGAAGTAGGCGGAGATTCAGTCGAGTAATTGCAGGGCCAAGGCGCAGCGTGATTATCTGGAGACGATCCGATGTATAAGACAGTCCAAACTTCCCGTCTTTACGAACAAATCGTTCAGCAGATAGAGGATTCCATTTTCAAGGGCGCCTTGAAGGCGGGAGACCAGCTCCCTCCTGAGCGAGAATTGGCGCACCAGTTCGGGGTGAGCCGCACGGCGATACGCGAAGCCGTCAAGACGCTTCGCGAGAAGGGCCTCGTAGAGGCGTATCCAGGGCGCGGCACGTTCATTACAAACGGGACCTCACATTCAATTCGGCAGACGCTCGATTGGATTCTGCGGACAGGGCCGGAGGCGGGAACCGCGCATGTGGCGGAGGTTCGCGAAATACTTGAGCCGGAGATCGCGGCGATGGCAGCTTCGCGGGCCGATGAAGAAGCGGTCGCATCCATGCGGGAAGCGGTCGCGGTGATGGATAATTCGAAGTACGATCCGGATGCTTTCATCGAAGCCGATCTCGACTTCCATTTGGCGCTGGCGGAAGCGGCAGCGAATCCGTTGATTCTGTCTCTGATAGACTCCATCGTCGCCGTGCTGCGTGAGCAGCGAATGCAAATCTTCAAAGTCGAGGGCGGTCCCGAGCGGGGACAATATCATCACAAGAGAATTCTCGATGCGATTCAGCATCGCGATCCTCAGGGCGCCCGGGAAGCCATGCGCGCCCATCTGCGACAGGTGCGCGAGGACTCACACGTCGAAACGATTCAACACTCTCGTTTGAGCTAGGAGACCGGACATAATGGCGAACCTCGGATTCGTCGGACTCGGAGTGATGGGCGGGGAGATGGTGAACCGTCTGCTCGGTAAAGGTCACGCCGTCACGGGATACAACCGCACGCGATCGAAAGCCGAATGGCTTATTCAAAACGGGATGAAATGGGCAGATTCGCCGCGCGCCGTAGTCGCAGCGGCAGATGTGACGTTTTCGATGGTGACGAATTCTGCCGCACTGGGGATGATCGCAGAAGGGCCGGACGGCATTCTGGCTGGGCTGGCCCCGGGCAAGTTTCTCATCGACATGAGCACGGTCAGCCCGGCCTTCAGCCGGTCTATCGCCGCCAGGGTGCGTGAAAAGGGCGCCGACATGGTCGATGCACCGGTTTCCGGCAGCGTGATCACCCTGCAAGAAGGAAAGTTGTCGGTTATGGTCGGCGGGCGACGCGAAACGTTCGAACGCGTGAAAGCGCTTCTCTATGAGATCGGTCCCAAGGTAACCTACGTCGGCGATAGCGGTCTCGCTCTGGTGATGAAAATTGCCACGAACTTGAGTCTCGCCGTGCAGATGCTCGCTTTTTCGGAAGGGATACTGCTCGCAGAGAAGGGCGGCATCGCCCGCGAGGTCGCGGTGGACGTGCTCACGCATAGTGCTGTGGCCTCGCCCATGATCCAATACCGGGGTCCGTTTGTTTTGCAGATGCCGAAGGAAGCGTGGTTCAACGTCAACATGATGCAGAAAGACATGCTCCTGGCGTTGGAATTGGGCCGGCAACTCGATGTTCCCCTGCCGACGACAGCAGTCAGCAATGAGTTTCTGACGGCTGCGCGCGGCATGGGCTGGGTCGAAAAGGATTTTGCCGTAGTGTTCGACGTTTTGGCGCAGATGTCAGGAGTCCAGAAATGAAGACTGCCGCGGATCAATCGAAGACCGACTCCGGTGTCGCAGTCGAGAAGTGGCTGCGGATGTTCCGGCGCATGCAGATGATTCGACTGTTCGAGGAACATGTCAACGAGCTCTATACCCGCGCGTTGATGCCCGGCCTGGCTCACTTGTACGTGGGCGAGGAAGCCGTAGCGGTCGGAATCTGCGAAGCGCTCCGCCCCGACGACTTTATTACCAGCACCCACCGCGGCCACGGGCATTGCCTGGCCAAGGGAGCATCGCCCGACCGGATGTTTGCCGAACTTCTCGGGAAGGAAGCGGGGTATTGCCGGGGCAAGGGTGGATCGATGCACATCGCCGATCCGACGACCGGGAATCTCGGAGCCAACGCCATTGTAGCGGGCAGCACGGGGATCGCTACGGGAGCGGCATTTTCCTCCAAACACCTCGGCACCGGACAGGTTACTGTCTGCTTCTTTGGCGAAGGCGCACTCGGCCAGGGAGTGCTTTACGAAGTGATGAACTTGGCGGCCCTGTGGAAGCTGCCGGTGATTTATGCCTGCGAGAATAATCTCTACAACGAATACACGCATTTCACGGAGACGACAGCTGGCGACATTCTGGCGCGCGGCACGGCATTCGGCTTACCCGCGGAGAGTGTCGACGGCCAGGACATTCGCTCCGTACACGCCGTGGCAACAAAACTCGTGGATCGCGCGCGCCGGGGAGAAGGGCCCGCATTCCTGCTGTGCAACACGTACCGCTATACCGGCCACCACGTGGGCGACATCAACCGCGAATACTATCGCTCCAAGCAGGAAGAACAGGAGTGGAAAACCCAGCGCGATCCCATCCGGCTACTTGCAGATTGGCTGCTTGGCCAGCAGATGGCCGATCGCGCCGCTCTCGATCGCATCGAATCCGAGGTCAAATCGGAGATGCAGTCGGCCGTCGACTTTGCCGTTTCCGCGCCTTACCCCAGCCCCGACGAGGTGGATCAGGACGTGTATGCCTGAGACAGCACAACGCGAATTGACGTTCGCGCAGGCAGTACGTGAAGCACTGGCCGAAGAGATGCGCCGCGATTCACGCGTCTGCATTCTTGGCGAGGATGTGGCCGAGGCGGGCACGCCCTTCAAGGTCCTGTCGGGACTCGTCGAGGAGTTCGGCCGGGAACGCGTCATCGATACGCCGATCTCCGAAGCCGGCTTCACAGGCGTTGGCGTCGGTGCCGCGATGACGGGCATGCGTCCCGTGATCGACATCATGTTTGGCGATTTCCTGACGTTGACGATGGATCAGATGGTGAACCAGGCCGCCAAGGTGCACTATATGTCGGGCGGCAAATGGAAAGTTCCGATGGTCCTGCGGACGACCCTGGGCGCCACGCGCCGCTCCGCCGCGCAACACTCGCAATCGCTCCATGCCTGGCTGAGCCACGTTCCGGGACTGAAGGTCGTGCTGCCGTCCACTCCTTATGACGCCAAGGGGCTGCTCAAGACAGCCATTCGCGATGAAAATCCCGTCGTATTTTTTGAAGACAAGATGATGTACAAGCTGAAAGGGCCGGTGCCGGAAGAGGATTATTCGATTCCCTTTGGACTTGCGGACGTGAAGCGCGTCGGCCGGGACATCACCATCGTCGCCACCAGCAGCATGGTGCAAGTCGCACTCGGTGCGGCGGCATTACTCGAGAAAGTCGGCATCAGCGCCGAAGTGGTCGATCCTCGGACCACCTGGCCACTCGACGAAAAGACATTGGTTGAATCCGCCCGAAAGACGTCCCGGGCGATGGTCGTAGATGAAGGCTACGGACGCTACGGCGTCACCGGGGAGATCGCTTCCGTGATTGCGGAAGGTGCGTTTTACGATCTGGAAGCCCCTGTGAAGCGAATCGGGGCAATGCACGTTCCGATTCCTTTTTCTCCCCCGCTCGAGGATTTGACGGTACCCACAGAGCAGACGGTATTCGAGGCCGCCCGCGCTCTCTGCGGCAAGGCCTGAGGACAATAGAAAAGGAGGCGCATCGTGGCACTCAAGACTCATGGAACGATGGCGGTGGATTGGGAAAATCGAATCGACTTCGACCGGCTGCGCCGCGAACGCCTGGCGCGCGCCAAGGCCCTTCTCGCGAAATCGGAGATGGGCGCGCTCCTCTGTTTCGATATGAACAACGTGCGCTATCTTACGGCCACGCACATCGGCTCTTGGGCACAGGACAAGATGAGCCGCTTCACCCTGCTTCCGCAAAATGACGAGCCCATCTTGTGGGATTTCGGCTCGGCCGCCCGCCACCACCAGCTCAACTGTCCGTGGCTGGGAGAACGCTCGCGCGCCGGAATCCCGCTCCTGCGGGGCGCCATGTCGCCGGAGATGGGTCGCGCTGAAAACGTCGCGCGCAAGATCAAGATCGAGCTCGAAAAGCGCGGCTTGCACAATGAGCCGCTGGGAATCGACGTCGTCGAGCCGCCGATCCTCTTCGCTTTGCAGCGCGAGGGGATCACCGTGGTCGATGGTCAGCAGCTCATGTCGGATGCGCGAGTGATCAAGACGCAGGACGAGATTTCGTTGTTGAATCATTCGGCCATGATGGTAGACGCCGCCTACGACGAGTTGTACCGCGCGATGAAGCCAGGTATGAGCGAAAACCAAGCCGTAGGGCTGGCCAGCAAGGTCCTCTACGATCTTGGCTCCGAGTATGTCGAAGCCGTGAACGCGATCTCCGGGGAGCGCTGCAATCCGCACCCCCACGTGTTCTCCGATCGTGTGCTTCGCCCCGGCGATCCCGTCTACTACGACATTCTTCATTCCTACATGGGATACCGCACTTGTTATTACCGCTGCTTCACGATCGGCTATGCGTCGCACGCCATGATCGACGCCTACAAGCGGTGCCGCGAGTACCTCGACGCGGCCATTTCTCTCGTGCGACCCGGCCGGACCACCGCTGAAATCGCTTCAGTTTGGCCAAAGGCGCAGGAATTCGGATTCCCGGACGAGGAGGCCGCCTTCGCTCTCCAGTTCGGCCACGGCATCGGTCTCGCGATCTGGGAAAAGCCGGTGATCAGCCGCCTGGTTTCGCTCGAGCATTCGCATGAGATCAAACCGGGGATGGTTTTCGCGCTCGAAACATTCTGGCCCTCCACCGACGGCTGGAGCGCCGCGCGCATCGAAGAGGAAATCGTCGTCACGGAAACCGGCCACGAAGTGATCACGCGCTTCCCGGCGGAGCAACTCATGGTGGCCGGCGCACACTATTTCACCGTTAATGGCCCCCTCTCGACCACACGCGAGAACGAAGCGGAGCCCAGCAGGCGCGTCGTCGAAATGGTCGAGGCCAGCGCAAAAAAGGAACGATTAATAGCAACCGACTGACGGTCGGGGCCCGGCAGACGGACAACGGACTATGGCGATCAGCATCGTAATGCCTGCTCTCGAAATGGCGCAGGAAACCGGCAAGCTTATCTCGTGGCTGAAAAAAGAAGGCGAGAAGGTCACGAAGGGCGAGCTTCTCCTCGAAATCGAGACGGACAAGGCCGTCGTCGAAATCGAGGCGCCCGGCGAAGGAATTCTCGCGGGCATCACGGCGCACGAGGGTGACGTGATTCCCGTGGGCCAGACGATTGCGTGGCTGGTGCTTCCCGGGGAGAATCCTCCCGTGCAGGCGGGGCCCCCCGCGCCATCTGCCCGCGCCACCAGCACTGTCGCGCGCTCAGTGGACGTTGTGCCCATAGCGTCCGAGCAGGCGCCGAACGAAGCCCCCAGGATTTCGCCCAAAGCCCGTCGTCTCGCCAAGGAACTGGGACTAGACATCAGCCGCTTGCGAGGAACAGGTCCCGAAGGCTCGATCACGACTGAGGACGTGCAATCCGCCGTGGATTCAAAAGCATCCTCCGCCGCGCCAGCCGCCACTCCTGCATCGGAAGTCGAACCCCTCAGTCAGATCGCGCGGCTGATGGCCGAGCGAACCACTCAATCGTGGACGAGCGTGCCGCATTTCTTCTTGGTTCGAGAAGTGGATTGCACGGAACTCGTCGCCGCGCAGAAGCGTCTCGCCCCTGCTATCGAACAGGCGCGAGGTGTCCGGCTGACCATCACGGATTTGCTCGTTGCGCTTGTCGCCCGAGTTCTCGCGAAGCATCCGCAAATCAACGCAAGCTGGACCGGCGAGGGGATTCACCTCCACCGGGACATCAATATCAGCGTGGCCATGGCGGTAAAGGACGGTGTCGTTGGCGCGGTGATTCGCAATGCCCACATAGCGGAGCTTGGTGAAATCGCCGTCCAGCGCCGCGATCTCTCCGAACGTGCGAGAGCGAATCGCCTGCGTCCGGCCGACATTTCCGGCGGGACTTTCACCATCAGCAATCTCGGCATGTACCAGGTGGATGCTTTCACCGCGATCATCACTCCGCCGCAGGCCGCGATTCTGGCGGTCGGCGGCATCATCGACCGCGTGGTTCCGGTGGATGGCAAGCCCGGTATCCGCCCGGTGGTGATTCTGACGCTTTCGAGCGACCATCGCGTCGTTGATGGAGCGCGCGCCGCGGAATTCATGAAAGATTTGTCCGAAGCCATCTCGCGTCCCATAGAAATGCTCAGTTGAGCAGGGCGGCGCAATTCCGGCCGATCGCCATCAAACTCTGCCGCAAATTGGCATCGCCGTCTCCCCGATGACAACTCCCACCTCCAGTAAGAAGCCCTTCTACAAGAGTCTGTCGGTACAAGTGCTCTTCGCGATGGCTGTTGCCGTTGTGCTCGGATATGCGAGCCCGGCAAAAGCGATTGCCATGAAGCCTTTGGGCGATGGGTTCATCCGGCTGATCACGATGATCATTACCCTGATCATTTTTTGCACGGTGGTAACCGGCATCGCCGGCATGGAAGACTTGAAGAAGGTCGGCCGGGTCGGCGGCAAGGCGCTCCTCTACTTTGAGGTCGTGTCCACCCTGGCATTGTTGATTGGCCTCGTCGTCGGCAATGTTGTGCGCCCCGGCAGTGGTTTCAATGTGAACCCCGCGACCCTTGACCCGAAGGCCGTAGCAGATTATGCGGGCCAGGCAAAAGCGCAAAGTGTGACGGATTTTCTGATGCACCTCATTCCGTCCACTGTGGTCGACGCTTTCGCGAAAGGCGACATCCTGCAGGTTTTGGTCGTCGCCATTTTGTTCGGCTTCGCTTTGTCGGCCATCGGACCGCGTTGCAAACCGCTTGTCGATCTCTTCGATGCGCTGACCCATGCGGTTTTCGGCGTCGTCAACATCCTGATGCGCCTTGCCCCGATTGGCGCGTTCGGCGCCATGGCGTTTACGGTCGGCAGGTACGGCATCACGTCGCTCGGGCCGCTGCTCAAGTTGATCCTTACGTTTTATGCCACCTCGATCCTGTTTGTGCTGGTCATCATGGGTCTGGCTGCTCGTGTCGCAGGCTTCGGTATCATCAAATTCCTCCTCTACATCAAGGAAGAGATGCTGCTCGTTCTGGCCACGAGTTCATCGGAACCGGCGCTGCCCACGCTGATGCTTAAGCTCGAAAATCTGGGGTGCTCGAAGCCATTGGTTGGACTTGTCGTTCCGACGGGCTACACATTCAATACCGATGGCACGAGCATCTATATGACCCTGACGGCGTTGTTCGTGGCCCAGGCGACGAACACCCCGCTGACGTTGACTCAACAGCTCACGATCTTTGCGGTCGCGGTCTTGACCTCGAAGGGTGCGAGCGGCGTGCAGGGCGCGTCCTTCATCGCACTGGTGGCAACCTTGACCGTCATCCCCACGATCCCGGTGGCAGGCATGGCCCTCGTTCTAGGCATCGACCGCTTCATGAGCATGTTCCGCGCGCTCGTCAATATGGTGGGCAACGGTGTCGCTACGCTCGTAGTGGCGCGATGGGAGAAGGAGATCGATCGCGAGACCTTGCGCCGGAATCTAGCCTGACTCCTGTCCCGACCAGCGATTCGACTTTCGTTGAACCGGTTGAATTTGAAAGACGTCGGCTATAGATTGTCGGGCTGTGGGCTGAAATCCAGGAAATCGAGACGAATTGCGGATCGAGTATTCAGTAGCGACAGAGGCGGGAAGTCACATCAGGGGAAGATAGTTCGTCATCCTGGAATCTGCGGAACCACCAGATGCAAGAGCTTCAACGAAGCGCTCGTCGCCGGCTGTATCGTCGCGCTTTCTGACGGGCCGAGATACACGCCCGCACCCTTCGACACGTCATAATCCTTGTTGTCGAGGCGGATGGTTCCTTTTCCCTCCATCAGGTAGAGAAGCTGGTGCTTGTCGGAGGCTTCGGCCTTGAACTTCTCTCCGGACTTCAGCCAACGCAGCGCCGCCACAACATTCTTGGCGCCGCACAGATCCTGGTTCAGCACTTCAGTTACTTCGCCCTCCGCTGTCTTCTTGCGCGGGAGCTTGCTCGTATCGATAAATGTCAGCATTAAATCCTCCTGGATCTGAGCGGTGTTCTAGGTCTGAACCCAGACTCCGCCTTCTACGCGGCTCCAGCGAAGGTCGTCAGGTGTACCGTCCAGAATCGTTGTGACAAAGCGGTTGGGCGCCTGGAATTCAAAATAGAACAGAGGAGTCTTGGAAGCTCGAAGACGATGCTTTTCCTCCGCTGGGATGAAAACCAAATCACCTGGCCCCACCTCGCGGGTACCTTCCTCCGACTCCACGGTGCCCTGTCCTTCCATGATGAAGTAGAAATGTTCGCAGTTCTTGTGCAGATGATACGGTGAGGAAGCTCCCTTCACGTAGTGCATGATCCCCGCGAGCATGTCGTCGATCTTGGTCAGCTCCTTGTTGACGAAGAACGTCCGCTCGCGACCCGGCACCACCGAGATCAGTTTCGGCAGTTCGTCTTGATTAAATATGTATGCCATCGAATGTTCTCCTAAACCGCGCCGGCTCAGTGTGGCCGATAGGCGACACGGGCAACCTCGGCGTAAGGTACAGACGCAACGGTCGCCCGGATTTCAGCTTGCACGTGGCGCTCGACTGTGGGTTTTGACGATCCGCGATTCTCTTCGCCCCAGACGATCGTGACCTCGGTGCCCACCTCACTGTGCTGGCTGTCCACGACGGCCAGCGAGATCATAGCGCGTTCATTGTAGGTGTAGCCAGTGTAGGTTGACACTCCGACTGTTTTCCCATTTTTCAACACTTTATCAAATGGAAGAGTCGAATAATTAGCCAGCGGCATATCGATATACTTGAAGATATCTCCACCCTGGTATAAGGAATCCGAGGCACGTGCGATATCCGCTCGGTTCCAGACCAGCGTTACTTTCTTCCGCGTCTGCTTGTCCTGCATTTGCTCGAGCGCCTGCCGTCCAACGAAATCATGGTCAAACTTGACGAAGGGCCCGTAGCCGAGGTCGTAAGGCGTCAAATAATAGTCGGTGATGTCGTCGGAGTAAAAGCTACCTCCGAGTGACGCCGTGGCCTCATAGCTCGTCGCCTTCAGCCACTGTCTGTATCCCTTCATCTCATCATCCGCATAAATCGCCGGAAGGGGAGATGGGATCCACCCCGATTCGAGGCAGCTGGTAGGGTAAGCTCGAGCGCCTACTTGTCGAATTCCGTAGTCTTGACCGCCTTCAAGAATGGCGTTTCGGACTTCGTCACCGTACTCCCAGGGACCAAACAGTTCCCATCCGGGTTGGCCAACCATCCCATGACGCAAGGCGTGAACATCCCGACCCGCAATCGTGAATAGACCTATGTTAAAGAACCGGATATCCGGCACAGGCTTTCCGGTGACTGTCTCCATAACCCGGAGAGCATTGGGACCTTGAATTTGGTAACGGAAAACCTTCCGGTGGCCTTGATTGACAGCGGACCTTTCATCCCTCTCGGCTGACGCCTTATACCGGTGAGTCTCCAAATTGTATTGCACCCAATTGTGAGCGGGCGGACGCCCCACGAGGCTGAATCTATTTTCATCCAGATAAAAGAGAATCGCATCGCCAATCACATAGCCATTATGGTTACACGCAACGAATTGCTTGGCTTGATTGACTTTGAAGTTCTTAAAGCTATTGATACCAAAATCAGAGAACAGTTTGAGGGCGTCAGGACCCTCCACGTAAAGATCGGTCATGTGGTGGGACTGGTCGAAAAGTGCGCAGGTCTCCTTCCACGCACGCTGCTCATCTCTCCAGTTCGAAAACTCGGACCGGACCACCGGAAAGGCATATGGTCCTATCTTGGAATTACGCAACAGCTTGACTGGACTCTCGACGGTTTGTAACACTTCCTCCAAGCTTCGGTAACTCATCTGTGCCAGTTACTCCTTCCGTTGCCGACACCATCTGATTGCAAAAAGTAGCTGGTGGGCTGTAATCGTCAATAGGTGCGCGTACCGCTTTCCTTCGCACCTGCTAAATTCATTTTCACTGGTGCTGGATGGCGCGGAGCGTCTGCCGCTCCTCGCCGTTCGGATCATTGATGACTTCGCATTCGTTGTTGAGAATCATGGTTGCGCGTTGTTTGGTATTGAAGGCAGGCCAGTTCGGCACGCCCTCGTGGCTTGGGTTTCCCGTGCGCGCAAAAGCAACCCAGGCGCTGCTGATTTTGTCGCCGAGAGCATAGCGTTCCTGACCGGAGCCGGTCATGGCGGTCGCTAAGTCGACATTGTCGAAGACAAACGGGATTTCGAGCGTGTGGAACGTCCTCAACTTTCCGTCCCGCACCGGTGATTTCCAGGTGAAATAATACATGTAGACAGGCCCTGCCCCCTGGTCGGCTTTGCGCTCAGCCTCAGTCAACACGCCCGCACGAAACGTGGCGTCCGATGAAAGGATTAAATGGAGATCCGTGTTGCTGATGTTCGGACGACCCTTTCGATAAACCTGAATCAGCCGATCCGCCGCGTTGTCGTCGACGCCGCGTAGGACTTGTTTGACATGTGCGTGCAGGGCGTCATCGTCCATCGGATCCAGCGGCGTGCCACGCAGGAAGGTGACCTCGGTTTCAACGGAGCCGATCAATAGCGGTATGTGTGCTGAGATTTCCGGTGCATTGGGGTCGAACGGGTTCCTCGGCAGCGAACGACCATCCACCACCGGCGCTAAACGGAGACTCGAACCGCCAACGGCACCGCCGTCGCCCATTGCCTTGACGAGCTGCTCCACCGGCATATTCTGTAGCTGATCAATCTGATTGGACTTAAGTCCCAGCTTCGCGAGAAATGCCTCGGCCGAACTCGTTGCCTCATCTTTGGGAACGCCCGTGATTGCGGAAGCGCTTTGCACTACGGCCCGATGAAATAGCCCCTTGGCCGATGGCATCGCCATCAGAGTGCTGACTTTCCCGCCGCCGCCCGACTGGCCAAAGATCGTCACGTTGGTAGGATCACCTCCAAAAGCGGCAATGTTGTCCCGCACCCATTCCAGCGCAGCAACGATATCCAGCATCCCCAAATTGCCCGAGTTAGCGTACTTCTCCCCACCCAGTTCGGCGAGATGCAGATACCCGAACACGTTGAGGCGATGATTCACCGTGACGACTACGACGTCGTGTCGGCACGCCAAATTCGCTCCGTCATAAATAATGAAAGCACCGGATCCCTGGGAATACCCGCCTCCGTGCAGCCACACCATGACTGGCCTGTGGCCTGCGCCTGGACCGGGGCTCCACACATTCAAACGCAGGCAGTCCTCGCTCGCCGGCTCTCTTCGGTCCACAGCGGCTATCTCCGGAATCAAACTCGATGGGCCTTGAGGCGACCTGGGGCCGAACTCCACAGCCTCCCGGACGCCCGTCCAAGGGTCCGGTTTGGAGGGCGGCATAAAACGCCGCGCACCCGCAGTCGAGGCACCATAGGGAATACCGAAAAATGCGCTGACTTTATCGCGCGTTATACCCCGTACTCGTCCCGAAGTCGTGCGAACGACGGCGCTCTGCGATGAACATCCAAGATCCTGTGCCCATGCTCGCCGGAATGCCCCGCGCACAAAAAAGCTCGCCGTCGCTATGGTGCTATAGTTGAGAAAAGATCTTCGATCCATCGTCGTACTCTCCTAATTGCCATTCGAGACGTCGGGTGCCGCTATTTCGGTCTATGAGTCGGCATAGATTCACTTCTTTACTGGATTAAATGGAGGTGCGTTTGAGGTTCCGTTGGTATTACTACTCGGTGGTGGCTGAAGAAAGTTGTCGAAATCGACGCCGGGTGGGGGCGGCAGCACTTTGCCCGGGTGGGTTGTGAAGCCAATCATACGACCCATGAATATGACACCGATCCATATGGTGAGTGACAGCATCGCCACTGCTTTGCCCGGACTGGGTGCTGAACGAGCGTTATCCCATTGATGAATCGTCCGGCCCGCGGTCACTTCGAAAGCAACCATGTTCACACCAGCGAGCAACAGCAACAGCATCTTTATTCTGAAAAACGGATTGTGATAATAGATTCCGGCATTCGTAGTGAACATCGTTAGCCCGGTTGCCACGGTCAAGACAAAAGCGGCCCACGTCCACTTCAGGATATCTGAGGCCATCCGCCGGAAGGACCGCTCGATCGAAGCAAGTCCCAACAACCGGAGATCAATTATCGCAATCGTGCCGACAACCATAGTGAAGCTGATGACGTGAATCGATTCGACTATGGGAAACATCCAGATCGAATCACGGACGGTGATCGCGAAGCGAGACGCCTCGAGCAACTTGAGAAACGCGTCAATTTGCATAGGGGTTCTGTTCCACAATCATTAGTATTCCTGTGTTGCAGGCGACCAAGAACCCCAGATATGGTCGTAAGCGATTAGGCGTCCCAGCACAATAATGGAGAGAAAAATCAGAAACGTCAGGATCGCCAGTGACTTTATGGATCTGCGGTTCACGAGCCTTTCCCACCGTTGCTCGTGGTTTGGAAGCGCGACTAGAAAAATTCCGGAAAGCACCGTAGCCACGGCTACGAAAACCATTTTCGTCCAAAACGAGAAGTTCACGAGTTCACGCACGGGCTCCGCGATTATCATCACGATTCCCGTTACCAGTTGCAGGCACAGCGCGCCTGTCAACCAGGGACCGAACCGGTCCGTAGTCTGGCGCAGCGTTTGATCCGTCCCTGCCCATCCTAGAATGCGGAGAACGATCATGAATACGGATCCCATGATGACCGCGATGCCAATAATGTGGATGGATTGAACGCCTGGGATGAGCCAACTTTCATGGAGTTGAAATGCATGGCTCGGCGGAGTTTTGGCCAGCCACTCAGCGAATCGGTTCACGTCAGCCTTCCTAGGTTCGTCTCTTCGCTGCTAAATGCTTTGCTTGGGACCATTCGAAAGCACGACAGCCGCAGTGCCGCGGTCCATTGACCCATATCGCGTTTAGAAGTTTCCACCGATTGTCGTCATGCCCTGAACGGTGTCGCAGGTCTTACCTGGGGAGGGAGGCGTTCTCCAGGGACATTTGTAGATAGGGCCGACGCGGGATCCGAAATTGCCGCCGCTTCGGAGCGGATTAATATGTACGGTGAATATCGTGCCGGCAGCGAACGACTCTGCCGTAATGCCTTGCCTCGCCACAGCTGCAGCACCCGCCATCTCCACGCCCCAGTCAATCAGCTGCCCGTTTTGATCCTTCTCAAGCTTGCCGTCAGGCCCGATCACGTAGAAGTGCAGCTCGGCATGGTTCGCCTGAGCGACGAACTGGTGGGCCACGCCGGTGAACACCAGGACTTTGGTTTGATCGTACATGGCGAACGAGTGATGTGCGAACGCCGGGTTGACGCCGATACCCGCCGCAACAAGTACAACGCATACGGCAATAACCCAGCCTGCGATGATTGGATTCTTCATCTTTGTGCTCTCTGTGCTGTTGGTAGCCTCAATCTCTCGAGCCTGCTTGTTCAACCGCTTAAGTACTTACTTTTTGTCGCCATTTAACAAATCGAGTATGTCTTGAGGTACAGGATTATTGCTCGGCTTGCCCTTCCAACCCTTTTCGAAGTACTTTTCCCAGTCCTGAGCCCACGGCCGGCCGTAGTAGTCCACAAAGTCAGGGTCTGCGGGAGTAAGCTGAGTCGCCCTGCCATTCACGTCCTTGATGTTGCTCAGGCACTCGACGTAGGTGTATCGCATCGTCGGAGAGTCCAAGGTTCCTATCCGACGATAACGATAGGTAGCACGTAGCGGCTGAACAAACGCTTCGGGGTCATAAAATATGGTCTCGTGATCGAGTCCCACGTACTTGCCGCTGTCGTCGAGTACGGGCTTCCACAGTTCGACCGTCTCCAGCTTGCCGCTATTCTCAAACATGGAATGCGACAGGTTCCAGGCTTGAACATGCGAAGTCCATGTAATCAGGGTGGTTCCGTTCCAGAATCCGACGGTCTCCCCGTACCACTGCGGGACTTGTTGCACAGGCTCCCTTCCGATCCAAACCTGGCGCAGGAAGTTAGCCGCGATGCCAGATAGGAATTGGACATTCCAAGGGCCCATCGTGAGTTGGAAATCTCCGCCTTGCGAAGCCTGAGCCCACCAGCGCATGAATCCTTCCGGCCAACAGAAGGCGGCTTCCCATTGCGGCGCATTGTCCACCGTCTCGTGATAGTTGTCTTGAACCATGCGCGCTTCGTACTCCGGCGTGAGTAGAGACAGAATCGTCGGGACCTGAGTAACTGTCCCCCAAATCCACTCGGCTTGAGTATCTGCTTCCATGTCGCGCGTATACCACCCATCCCAGTCCGGAATCGTCGCCTTCGTGTAGACGGTCGGGCCACCCTTTGCCTTCGCCGCCGCCAGCAAGGCATCGTAATGCTCTTTGGCCGTCTTATAAGGGTAGTGGCTGACAAGCTGATCTCTTGCAATATCCCACTTGCAGTCGCCCCAAGCCGCCGACTGCGGCGCCTTTCCGGAATCAAAATAGAAGCGGCGGGCCGTCCACATATCAGTTAGCTGGCGCGGCGTATTACAGCGGAAATAGCGCGGATCCGACCAGTACTTCCTATCCAGATAGAAGTTTTTCGATGTAAACAGATCGACTGGAAGAGCCGTCATTCCTGCCGGCGGTTCCTTGGATGTTGGTGTGCATATGCTGAGTGGCCCGATGACGTTTGTATACGGTCCATGAGGTCCCGAGAAGGCGTTGCGAGGGAGTCCAAATCCCTGCCGGCCCTGCTGTACCTCCGCGCATTGCTGCGCCAGTGGATCCTGCTGGCTTTGCTCATGCGCCTGCACACGCTGCTGGTCCTGTGCTGATGAGATAGGGGACATCCAGGCGAGCGCACTCACGACCAAGAAGACAAACAGAACCACACACCCTCTACTCTTCATTACGGCTCCCCCTCCGCAATGGCTTACTCCCATTCGACGCACGAGATCATATGGCAGTTACCGAAACCTGGCGAGAACTTCAATTTCTCGTTATCCGGGCCTACTCTACGTGCGAAATGCATATGGACACCGCTCACCGTAACGGGGATACGCTGCTCAAAAAGCAATGTCAATCTAATTACAGAAAATTAATAAGAGTCGGCGCATGCGAAATGCCATCCTGCGGCGACGAATTTCGGAAGAATTCGAATCGGCGAAACCGAAGAACCGTCAACATGATCCGCTACGAGACGGCGAAACATCAGGAGTTTCCGAATTCCTGGTCAGACGCAAATGAAAATGTTGCATCATTACATGCAAAGCAAAACGCAAACGCGATATCGATGGAGTGGTACTTTCACAGGATGGTTTAAACGCCGTGGGACGGAAATCGTCGGCAGGAGAGAAAGAAAGGCATGAAGCTAAACTATTGGGTTCTAGCAGCAGGTTTGGCCATTCTTGGAACGGGCTGTCGGAAAGGGCCGTCTTCTGGGCAGGCGCCGCAGCTTTTGAAGCCCGCCACCATCAAGGACATTATGGATTCCATGGTCAATCCCAGCGGAGAGTTCGTGTTCGATTCGGTCTATCAGATCTCGGACGAGCACGGTATCCGCGAAAAAGCGCCGCACACGGATGCGGACTGGGCGGCAATCCGCCAACACGTCGTCGTCCTGCTTGAAGCACCGAATCTCCTGGTCATGCCGGGCCGCAAGGTCGCGCCGCCCGACGTTACATCCCAGAATCCCGGAATCGAACTTGAGCCGGCGCAAATTCAGGACCTGATAGACGGCGACCGCTCTGCCTTCATTCGCCGTGCGCGAGGGCTTCAGGACGCTGCCGCAGTGGCGATGAAGGCGGTGGACGCGAAAAACAAGGATGCTCTCTTTCAAGCGGAGGATGGTGTAGACAAGGCCTGCGAGAATTGTCATCTACACTATTGGTATCCGAACGACGAACGGGCTCGCGCAGTCGCGGAGGGAGAGGGGATCGTTTATTAACAAGGTCGCTTCCCGCTTTCGCCAATACGATGCGCGTTGGGTCCAAATCCGCCAAGGATCCGGGCTGCCGTGGGGCTGGCAACGACAAAGCGATTGTGAGAGCGGCGGAACGGGCTGAACTACTACTTGAATGCTCATCAACATGCTAGTCGGCAGGTCGACGAAGGCAGAAATGCACAGGGTCCCCTGAATCTTCCCGCTGACCCGAGAAAACGCGATGTATCCAAATCTTACGTCAGTTTTCTTGGTAGCACTCCTGCCTCCCAGGATTTCTTCGTGCTGAAAGCCCAGCAAAGTCCTGGCAATTAAACGACTTGCGAATCTGGGCCTGCTGTCGGGAGAGTTCCACTACGAAGTATTGGGTGAAGTGGGCTTTTGACAAGCCCAAGAAAATACGCGAGATGTTTTGGTCGGGGCGCGCGGATTTGAACCGCGGACCTCCTGCGCCCAAGGCAGGCGCGCTACCAGGCTGCGCTACGCCCCGATGTCAAAATGTTAGCACACGCAACCCGCGCCGCTCAGACCGTCTTGTCCTTCGAGTTGCAGATCCGTTCCAGGTTGCATTCGAGGCACTTCGGCTTGCGCGCCTGGCAGATTCGCCGTCCGTGCCAGATCAATTGGTGGGAAAAAAGAATCCACCTGTCGCGCGGAATAATCTGCATCAAATCCTGCTCGATCTTCTTTGGATCGGTGTTCTTCGACAAGTCAAGCCGGCCCGTTAGCCTCATGACGTGCGTATCCACGACTACGCCGGAGGCGATGCCGAACGCCGTACCCAGCACCACATTCGCCGTCTTCCGCGCGACGCCCGGAAGCGTGAGCAACTGCTCCATCGTCTGCGGCACTTCGCCGTGGAATTCCTCGACGATTTTCTTGCTCGCGCCCATGATGGATTTGGTCTTGTTGCGGAAAAAACCGGTCGGCCGGATATCCTGCTCGAGCTCCGCCGGATTCGCGTAAGCGAAAGCCTTGGCGTTCGGGTACTTCGGGAAAAGTGTTGCGGTCACGATGTTCACGCGCTCGTCGGTGCATTGCGCCGAAAGAATCGTCGAGATGAGCAGCTGAAATGCGTTGCCGTGCCTCAGCGCGCATGTAGCCGCGGGATAGGCCTCGTCGAGTCCCTTCAGGATCGCCCGAACGCGCCCGGGATCGATTCCCTTCCCGGCCGCGGAGCCGGGACCCGCGCCCTTATTCGAACGCCCGCTCGCGGATTTTCGCGCAGGCGCCGATTTCTTCGGTGCAGACTTCTTCTTTTTTGCGGGGGCCATGGAGCGGAAAATATAACACAGCTGCGGCTACAGCTCGACGCGCACGCCCTTCCAGAATGCGACGTGATCCTTGATCTCCGCGGCAGCTGGCTTCGGATCGGGATAATACCAGGCGGCGTCGGCGTTGCGCTCGCCGTTCACTTCGACATGGTGATAGCTCGCGGTTCCCTTCCAGGGGCAAACCGTCTGCGTGTCGCTCGGCTGAAAGAACTCGGCGTGAACGGAATCTCGGGGAAAATATTGGTTCCCTTCCACAACCACGGTGCGATCGCTCTCGGCGAGCACCGCTCCGTTCCACAGGGCTTTGGCCACTTTCATCCTCCCATTTCCACTACACCGCGAAAAAGAGATTTTGCGCCAGCGGCCATTCGAAATCGAGCCACTGCCCGGCGCAGCGGTAACCGGAGCGTTCGCCCATCTGCACAACCGCTTTCGGATCGTACTTGTGCGAACTCTCCGTCCAGATCGTTTCGCCCTCGCGAAGATAGCACCGGAAGCCCGCCTTGCGAATCGTGACGTGCTGCCAGACGGTCGAGCGCAGGTGCATTTCGATCCGGCGCTCGGCCTCGTCCCATCGCACCACGTGCTCGAAACGCTGCAAGTCGAAATCCCCGTCGAGTTCCCTGTTGATGCGCGCGAGCAGGTTCTTGTTGAACGCTGCCGTCACGCCGGCCGGATCGTCGTACGCCAGAATCAGCTTCGAGACCGGTTTTTCCAGATCGGTCGCAAGCAACAGCGCATCGCCCTCGCGCAGGATCGAGCGCACTTCGCGCAGAAATTGGTCGCCGGCAGGGCGGTCGAAGTTTCCAATCGTGCTGCCCAGAAAGAGAACGAACAACCTCTCCCCGTCTCGCCGTCGCGCGGCTACCTCTTGCAACCCGTCGAGATAGGCGCGCTCGAATCCCACGATGCTCACCAGGTCCATCTGTCCCAACTCCTGCTGGCACCGGAAAAGCGCGCTGCCGGAAATGTCAATCGGGTAGTAATTCACCCGCTGCCGCCGCGCCAGCGCTTCGAGCACCCAGCGCGTCTGCTGGCCGCTTCCGCTGCCAAGTTCCGCGACGACCACCGGCCCCGGCACGCGGCTGACGATTTCGCCGGAGTATCGCTCGAGCATGCGCATTCCCGCGCGGCTCAAGCCATATTCCGGCAAGAGACAGATAACGTCGAAGAGCGCCGAACCCACTTCATCGTAGAGATACTTCGAAGGGAGTTCCTTTTGCCCCGGTTGGCTCAGTCCGACCATCACGTCCGAGCAGAATTCCGACAAGATCTGAGTTGACGGACTTACAGGTGTCATTCGCGGAGCTGACGCCATGAGCTATTCCTCCACGCAGCGGAATGTGGCGTACACGTGCGGGTAGTGCGGCTGGAACCAGTTCCGGAAAGACCGGCGCAGCATGCATGCGTCCGTCCGCGGCGATCCGCCCTTCATCACAAAATGCTTTCCATCGAAAAAATTAGCCGAGTAGCCCGGATAGAATGAAAACGCCTCGAATCCCGGCAGCGGCCCGAACTCGGTCGAGGTCCACTCCCATCCGTTGCCCAGCAGATCGAATACGCCAAATGCGCTGGCGCCCGCCGGATGCGCGTCCACCGCCGTCGCATCCCAGCGCTCATGATGGAAATTCCCGCGCGACCGATCGGGCGCGAGTCATCGCCCCAGGGATACGCGCGCTCGATTCCATCCGGTGCGGCGTACGCTGCGCGATGCCACTGCGCCTCGGTCGGAAGCTTCTTGCCGGACCATCGCGCAAAAGCAGAAGCCTCGGCGTGGCTCACGTAAACCGGCCACGACATCGGCAGCGGAATCGCTCCAAACATGGCTCGGTATTCCCATTGCATGTCCGGGTCTGTCGCAAGCGAACTCGATCGCGGCACCCAAAAGTGCGGATGCTCCAGCCGCTCCCGATGTCTCCATTCCCAGTCCTCGGGTTTCCACAAGCTGGCGTCCTGGTAACCACCCGCGCGCACGAATTTCAGAAATTCATCATTGGTCACGGGGAATGCGTCCACCGAAAATCTCGGCACGTGGATTTCTTGCGCGCCGAATTCATTGTCCCAGCCGAAAGTGCGCGGCAGGTTGCGCGATTGGCCGAGCGTGGCTACGCCCGCGGGAATCGTTACTGCCCGTGGCTTTGGCGCAGGGCGCGGATCGGCAAAAGTTGCGCCTTGGGGAATTTTTCGCGCGACCGGCAGATTGTGCAACAGATAGGCCAGTGTCTCCGCGTGCATCAGCCGATGCTCGATCGCGACATGCAGTAGCGTGCCGTCGGCGATCTCCGGAGCGCTGCTCCGCAGTCCCTCGGCTCCACTCAGCCCTTCGTCGAGCGCCTCCCGCACTCGCCGGTTGTATTTTTCCACTCGGGCGATGTTCGGCCAATCTTCGGGCATGTCGGTTGGCAGCCCGTCGCCTACCGGGTCGATCCCGAACGCGAAAAGTTTGTCAAAATCCGCATCGCGCGATGAAAGTCCCAGCGCGGGCGCGAACAGATTCCAGTCAAACGCCTCCAGGTGCCCGAGATAAAAGATCAGCCGATGACGTTCCGGGATCGGGCGGTCGTAAAACGAGTTCGGCGGCAGGCACTCAAACAGCGCGTCGGTCCGCGCGCGTGCCTCTTCCAATCGGGAATGTAGAACCGGGCGAAGGTGCGGCGCTAGTCGGAAGGTCGCCATTAGTCACCTCAGAGGCAGGGTTCCCTTTTGTACTCCTGCAGGGAGTCCCGGGGCAAGGAATTTTGTTACCTAGGCTTAGATGCGAGAGGCTGTAGGAAAGTGACAGCTAATTCTTCGGGACCAGGAATTCAATCAGCTTGCGGAATGCCTTTCCCCGATGGCTCGCCAGATTTTTTTCCTCCGCGGATGCCTCGGCATAGGTGCGACGACCATCCGGGAAACAAAAAATGGGATCGTAACCGAATCCGTTCGCTCCGCGTGGCTCGCCGGCAATGACTCCCTCTGCGCAATCGGACACGACCGCGAGCGCGCGCCCCTGGCGTGCAACGGCCACGACGCAGACGAACCGCGCCCCCCGTCCTTCGCCCGTTTTCCCCTCCAACTCGCGCAGCAACTTGCTTGCGCGGTCCGCGTCCGTGGCGTTCGGTCCGGCATAACGCGCGGAGTGAACCCCGGGCGCGCCGCCGAGAGCGGGCACCACCAATCCGGAATCATCCGCGAGAACCATTTCGGCCGTGAACCGGCTGAAGTGCAGCGCCTTCCCCGCGCTATTTTCCGCGAACGTCGGCGCGGACTCTTCGAACGCGGGAAGTTTCTCAAAATTGGGGAGCAGATCGATTTCGATCCCGGTGCCCGCGGCGAGTCCGCGATACTCGCGCAACTTGCCGGCGTTGGAAGACGCGAGCACGATTCGCACGGGCATGCGTTCAGCCCAGCTATCGCGACCGGCCACGGAATTTCAAGCCCACGACTTCTTGCTGCAACTTGCTGAGGTGGCGAATGCCGCCGGACGCAAGATCGAGAAGCTGCTGCAATTCTTCGTTCGTGTACGGGCGCCCCTCGGCGCTCGCCTGCACCTCGACGTAGCGTCCGCCGCCGGTCATCACCACGTTCATGTCCACCTGCGCGCGCGAATCTTCCTCATAGGCGAGGTCGAGCCGGGGTTCGTCATCCACGATCCCGACGCTCGTCGCCGCCACGGAATCGAGCAGCGGCACCGTGCGAAGCATTCCCGCCGCTACCATGCGCTCCAGCGCCAACGCCAGCGCCACGAACGCGCCGGTAACCGATGCCGTTCGCGTGCCGCCGTCCGCTTCGATCACGTCACAATCGAGCCACACGGTTCGCTCGCCGAGCGCCTTCAGATCGGTCGCCGCGCGCAACGTGCGCCCGATCATCCGCTGAATTTCAAGCGTGCGCCCGGATTGGCGTCCGCGCGTGGACTCGCGCGGCGTGCGCTCCTCGGTCGCGCGGGGCAGCATTCCGTATTCGCCGGTCACCCAGCCCTTGCCCGTGCCCTTGAGAAACGACGGCACGCCGTCATTCACCGTCGCCGTCACGATCACGCGCGTCCGGCCCATCTCGATCAGCACGCTGCCTTCGGCGCTGGGTATGAAGTCCGGAGTCATCTTCACCGGCCGCAAATCGTTCGCTGCGCGTCCGTCTGGTCGCAATCACTGCTCCTTTGGCTGCCGTCTTCCTTCGTTCGGGAAATCAGTTTGACGACTGCGCCGGGAGGTGTCAACCGCTCCGCACAATTGTCTGAAGGTGGAAGCGTGGGGTGTCAACAGCTCCGCGCATTTGTCCGAAGGTAGAAGCGTGGGCCTTCAGGCCCACGGACCAACCTCGCACAAGAATGGGCTTTAGCCCCGGAATTTTCTAACGCGCGGATTTCGCTGCCGTCGAGGGCGCAACCGCCGGGTTCAAATCAAAGAACCCGGTCAAGTCCACGTTGCCGGCCAGTGTGTCCACTTCCTGCCCGTGAATCAGAATCTTCAGGCGATGAAGGACCGGCACGTTGCTCCCGAGCGTCTGCGCGATCGAGTTTACCGCCATCTCCTCGCTCAGAATTCCCGATGGCATCTCCGAAGTAAGCGCGTCGGAGAAATCGGCGACGGCCGTGCCATCCGGAAGAATGTAGAAACCCAGCAGCGCGGTATCGGCGGGAATCGTTCGCTGCCCGGGCGTGGGAGGGTCCACGGTAAGCTCGTGCAGCAATTGCCTCGATCGCTCGACCGGGTCGGCGGAGAGCGGCAATTGGACCGCGACCGGCGCGATTTTATCCGAGCCCGCGGCCCAGAAAATCTTCGCGTTGACGGTCACGTCTGTCGGCGTGGAAATCGGCGGAGCCAGAACTTCATGCCGCGCTTTTTCGTCGGCAGTTTGCGATTCGGCAAGGCGCTGCATGCGCCGGTGCAGTCCGCGGAAGCTGATCAATCCGATCACCACCGCCACGATCAGCACTCCGATCACGATCTTCATCGCACGCGGCATTATCGTGCTCCACCCGGGCTCGCTTGCCGGGACGCCGCGATGGCGCGCGCGATGGCGGCCCCCAGCGGCGTGGCCGAAGCCGTCAGCAAATCGGGAGTCGGCGTGGACACGCTCGAGATTTCAATGGCCACGGCCGGCGTCGCGACCGAGCGCAACGCGCGCACAGGAACTCCCGTGGAAGTGGGAGGCGACCCGGAGAACGCCTGCGCCAGTTCTCCCTGAATCGAATCCGCGAGGCGATGGCTCGCTTCGAGGTATGGCCTCTGCGCTTCCTCCCACACGAGCAATCCGGACGACGCGGAATTGGGAGCCTTCCCCCCGTTGGCGACCGGCGTGGGCGGAATGGGCGAGGAAAATTGCATGTAGTAGGCGCGCACCGTGCCGGCCGTTCCAGTCGAGGAAACGTGCAAGCTAATGAATATGGCGTCGCGATGGGCGTTAGCGACTGCGGCCCGGTCGTCGTAGGAGGGATTCGAGTCGTCGCTGCGCGTCATAACCACGCGATAGCCGTGCCGCTCGAGTTCGGCGCGCACCGACTGCGCCATCCTCAACACAATGTCCTTCTCGGAGATCGTTTCGCCGCGCGCTCCGGTGTCCGTGCCGCCGTGCGCTGGATCGAGAACGATGACGGGTCCTCCGGCAGGCGCGGCAGCCTGCGGCGGTGCAGGAGCGGGCGCGGCCACCGGCGCCTCCTGCTGCGGCGCGGGTGTTGCCTGCGCCTTCGCGCTGGCCGCGAAAACGGACGCCGCCGCCATCAAACTCAACAGAAGAATAGAATTCCGCACGGCGCAAAGGATATCAGAAATATCGCGGCGTTCGGCGGCCAGTCGCACACAGCCGCTCCGATTCCGCACGGGCTATGCAGAGCGGCGCGCGCTGGGGCGAAGCAATTGGTAGTGGAAGCACGATGTTCCCAGCGCCGTAGGCGCGTAAGACCTTAGCCCAACGCGGAAGCGTTGGGAAACTAAGCCGCCGTCATTCCAAGCGCCGTAGGTGCGACACATTCGCGCTCGATCCGGCTTCGCAGCCTGTCACGCCGGAGATACACTGAACAAGTGCGCGTCAAACCCGTCGCGGCGCACGAATAAACCGGGGCTGCGAAGCTCGTCGGCGCTGCGAATGTAGCGGACGTCATTCAACTCGTCGTAGAAGACATAATCCTTCGCGGCCAGCGCGCGCTCGCCGAAGTGCACGCGTCCCTGCGAAGCAGAGCCCGCGAGATTAATCGAAATCACCTTCCAGGCCTTTTCCGACCGCCATTCATACGCGACCAGGTTGCCGGCGGTGTCATCACCTTCGGGCGTGACGGACAGAAGATTCCACTCGCCCCGGTGAAACACCTCGTCCCGCGTAATCCTCAAGAGTCTCGTGAAGAACGCCGTGCTCGCCGGATCGGCCGGCTCGTCCGCGCCAATCCGCAGCGTGATCGGCAGTCGCATGCTCGCGCCTTCGATCTCGCCCTGATGATAGAAGCGCATGCCGGGCAGCGTACCCATCAGTGTTCCCACGGACGTTCGCCGGTCCTTGCCGAAAACGGCGGCGCAGCGGTCCTCATCATGATTCTCAAGGAAGCGCGCGAGTCGGCTTTGATACGCAGCCGGGGCCGCCATCTGCGCGTGCACGTCCGGCATTTGAATGCCGCGGACCGCGTCGTACAGGCCCTTGTCGTACACGAAGGAAAAACCAAGATCGAGCAGCCGCGATTCCGTTCCCCAATACGCCTCGGCGAGCAGGATCAGGTTCGGCACGGCGGCGTGCGCCTTCGCCCAGAATTCCTGATCGGGCGGTTTCGCCCCATGCAAATACTGACTCCAGATTTTTTCAAAGATGTCGTGCAGGTGCAGCATGGCCATGTCGCACCGCACGCCGTCGCAGTGGCTCGCAATGGTGCGCAAATCGGCCATCTGCGCCGCGCGCATCTGCGGCGAAAAATGGTTCAGCTGCGCGACGTCGTCCCAGGGAGGAAAATACGGATCGCGTCCGTATGCCGGATAAAAAACGCCCCTCGGCGTTTCGATCTTGTAAAAGCTGCCCGGCTCCCGCTCAAAATCCTCCGCCGTTCCCTGCACGTAGAAGTCCGGGTGCTCGCGCGTCCACGGATGATCGAGCGCCGTGTGGTTGCCCACGAAATCGAGGAAGAGCGCGATGCCGCGCGCCCGCAGTTTCACGCGAACCGCATCGAGGGATTCCCACGTGCCGATGCGCGGATCGGGAACGTATTGCGCGACGGCGTAGGCTGAGCCGATCACATCGTCCGGCTTCCAGCCCGGCAGCGCGCGATCGAATTCCGCGTGATTCGCGGGATTGCCAAGCTTGATCCGGCGCGATTCCGGGCTGCGCTGCCACACTCCCATCAGCCACACGATGTCAAACCCGAGCCGCGCAATCGCGTCCCACTCCGCATCCGGCACATCCGCGAGCTTGATCAAACGCCCCAGCGGCGCCGACAGTTTCTCGAGCCATGCCCAGGTGTTGATCTCGTACAGATGCGGATGCGCGCGCAGCGCGAACGGCTTCGGGACGACCATGGTGGCCGGCATCAGGGCTGACTCAGCGCTGCAAAAGTGTGACACTTAGCATAGGCATCCGTCCTTTGTTTTGAACGAGTTAGGCGATTTCTTACTCGACAAGGTGTGTCGAGTAAATTGGGGGCAGAACAGCACGGAGAAAGCGTCGCGGGCGGTGCAGGGACATTTTGAGTTCGCGGATGGATGGACGTAGGGGTGGGCGGCCAGATAAACCGGCGTGCCGGCCGATCATCCGTCTCGATCCACATAGTTCGCATCATCACATGCCGAGGCTAGCACGGAGTTAACGGAGCAGGAAGCGCGAACGCCTGTGGACTTTACGCTTGCGGGAGCGGACGCACCGACCGGGGCGAAATGCCGAGGGAGCGTACGTCGCATTCGCGACAACTCGAAACGCGTGCGCCGTAGCTACTGCTTCACCGCCCCATCAATAAACCCCGCGATATTCGCCTTCAGCTTCACGCGATCCTCGTCGTGCAGGTAGATCATGTGGCCCGAATCGTAATACTGGAGATGAATCCGGGCGCGGGCATCCGCCGGCAGAGCGAGATGGTCCATCGTGTATTCCGTGGCGAAGAACGGAGTGGCCATATCGAAATACCCATTCTCGACCTGCACCTGCAGGCGGGGATTGTCGATCAGCTCCCGGACCAAATCGTTCCCGACGGTCGGCGCACTGGGAAAGAATTCGCCTGGAGGGACATTGTGCTTCCAGTCCCATGCCTGGCTGGGCTCGTTCGGAAGCACCTTGTAAGTTTTGTCCTGCCCGAATTTCAAATCCTCGCGCACGTAGCTGTTCAGCGCCGCCGTAAACGCGCCAACCACAGCCGTGTACGATGGATCGAATTCGGCATTTTCCGTCAGCAGGTCGTACGTCGGGCCGTTATACCGGGCATCGTAGCGGCCAATGGTGAGGCCGCGGCTCCGCTGGAGTTCGGCACTGAACTGAGGCAGCGCGACCCGCAGTTCCGCTTTGATCAGATAATCCTCGCTCAGGCCAATGAAGCCCGAAAGTTTCTTGGCGATTTCCGCCGTCTCGGCGTCGCTGAGTTTCGAGCCTTTCATCAGCGCGGCCGCATATTCGGTGGAGGCAAACTGTCGCGCGCTCTCTACAAAAGCGTCCAGGTTTTCGGGGCGATTCTTCAGTAGCTTGTAATGCCACGCCGTCGCCGCATAAGAGGGCACATAGAAGATGTACGACCGGTCGTCGCCGGCACTGAACGAAAGCGTGCCCGCATCGAGCACGCTCGAAATTAACACGATGCCGTTGACGTACATCCCTTCGTGGGTCTGCAGATAGTTTGCCAGCGCCACGGAACGAAACGTCCCGTAGCTTTCGCCAATCAGAAACTTGGGAGAGTTCCAGCGGTTGTTCCGGCTCACATAAGTCGAAATGAACTGCGCGAGCGACTTGACGTCCTGATCGACTCCCCAAAAATCCTTGTCCTGTGCCTTTCCGGCGGCGCGGCTGAATCCTGTGCCAACCGGGTCGATAAAAACCATATCCGTCTTGTCGAGCAGTGATTCCGTATTGTCCACAACCTTGTAAGGTGCGGGAGGGGTCGCCGAAGCGTTCTCGGTAACCACGCGGCGCGGTCCAAACGCGCCCATGTGCAACCACACGGACGCCGATCCGGGGCCGCCGTTGTAAATGAATGCGATCGGCCGCTGGCTGAAGTCTTTCACGTCGCTGCGAGTGTAAGCGGTCGAATACATCAGCGCGGTCGGCTCCCCTTTGTCGTCCTTCAGCAAAGTTGTCGACGCGGTAGCCTTGTAGTTGATGGTCTGTCCGCCGATGCGAATCGTGTGGTCGGTCGCGGAGGATTCCTCCTTGGGCTTCTCTTCCGGCGCGGCCTTGGCGTCCGTGGGCTTCGCGTCGGCAGGTTTCGCGTCTTTCGCGGGCTCCTGCGCGGCGCTTCTTGCGGTCTGTCCGAGAATCAGAAGCAGCGCGATCGCGCCCCATCCCAGACAATGACCCAGAATCTTCTTCATCCTAAGCTCCCTTCACTGCGTTGGTTTGTCGCATGCCGGATTGATCAGAGTAAGCGTTATCGCCTTCGTGCTGCCGTCGGATCCGGAAACCGTCACGGGCGCGGCTTCGATTCGTGCGGGCGCCGGGCAATCGGCGCGGCCGGGAGCGGCCCGCCGTGGCGTCAGATCCTCCCAGGCGGAAATCGCATAGTTCGCCGATTCGAGCAACGTGAACTGATAGAGGCCATCGCCGAGCTTTTCCGCGGACGGATTCTCACCCTGATCCGCCTTCGCCATCACGGTAACGCTTCCAGGCAAACGGGCGCCCTGCCATTTCACTTGGACGCGGAGAAGATGAGATGGATAGCCGTCGGTCACCTGCATATTCACTTTCAGGAGCTGCTGTCCATCCTTGAGCTTGATCGTGCGCGCGTCGCTCACGTCAGCAACCCCAGGATAGAAGGCGCGACGAAAGGGCGCGTTGGGATCCATGCGGTTCGCGCGGTTGAAGACGAGTATGTATTCCCCTGCTCCCACGTGGTCCAAATCGAATACTCCCTCGGCGCCCTGGAATCCCCACAGGCCGGGGCGCGAATCGTCGTAGGTACCGGCGCGGTAAAGCTCGACCGACGCGAGCGGGAGCGGCTTGCCGCCGGGGCCGAGAACACTGCCGCGAATGTGCCCGGTCGGCAACGCATCCACGTCGTATTCGTAACACGCGCCGTTGGGAATCTTGAACGGCGGCAGGCCTCCGGTGAGCGATTTGCGCGTCAACTCCATGCGAACCGGCAGACGCGCCGTGAAATTGTAAACGCCGGCGTGCACGTCGTAGAAGGAGTAGACGCCGTCGGAATCGGAGCTGGTTTCGAAGCGGTCGTCGCGCGAACGCAATTTCAACGAAACATTCGCCAGAGGCTCGTCGGGATCATCGGGCAGCGCAAGAAACGGAGGCTCGGAGCGGCGCAGCACTCCGAAGACGGAAGCGACGCGCTGGCCGTTGCGCATCGCGCGGAGTTGCGGGAGAAGCGCGCGGGCTTCACCGACTGGACGCGTCCCGCTGCAGATGGTCGCAAAAAGACGATTGTCGGCGCCCTGGTGCGTGAACACGACGTATTGCTGGCCGGGCTTGAAGCGATAGCCGCAGTCGCCATCCTCTCCGCCGGCGAAGATGTCGATTTCCGCGGCGGATTCAGGCGCGCCGGGAACGGCGAAGCTCTCATCAATCCGGAAATGATAGCGCGTCAGGCGCGAGGCGATGATGTCCACGGGCGCGGTGTCCTTCGCAGGGGCTTCGGATGCCGCGCCGGGCGAATCGGACGCATGCGGCGCGGCGTAGGCGATGTCTTCGACCGCCGTCACGGTGCCGAGGAAAACGACGTCGTCCTTCTGCAGGCCCGGGCACTTTCCGGGCGGCGCGTCCGAACAAGTACACGCATGCGAAGCGAGAGAAACGGCCGGGATCAGAAACAGAAAAGCTGCGAGGGCGCGTCGAATCATCGCCGATATCCTACATTCTTTTCGGCGCGATGCGAAGTTGGCAACGCTGATACGGCGAAAACAAATGCCTTGCCTCGGTTAGTGCGTAATCCGGACTTGAAACGTCCATTCGCCGAAACCGCGCGGCGAATGAGATCGCGGCGGGGGTCCCAGGCTCGATTTGCTTTCATGCTATACTCGGTCAGCGAGGTGCAATAATTCGCGCGGCCGCCGAGTACACTCTTCTTGCCTTCGCCGCGATTCCCTTCATCTATTACCTTCTGGTGATATACAGCACGGCGCGATTCCTGCAAATCTCGAAACGCGAGAACCCAAGAAACGACGATTTCACTCCCCCGGTTAGCTGCCTGAAACCGATCAAAGGCCTGGACATCGAGGCCTACGAGAACTATGCGAGCTTCTGCCGGCAGGATTACCCCGAATACGAAATCGTTTTCTGCATCGATCCGGGTGATCCCGCGCTCGCGGTCATCGAAAGACTGGTCCGCGAATTTCCGGAGAAGGATATTCGCGTGCTCTTCGGCTCCAACCGCGTGGCCGTGAACGATAAAGTGGCGCGGCTGACGCGGCTCACGAACGAAGCGAAGTACGACATCTTCATCATCACCGACGGCGACGTGCGGGTCGGTCCCGATTACTTGCGCTCGGTCGTGTCGCCGTTCCGGAATCCCAAGCTGGGCGCGGCAACCTGCCTCTACCGGGCCACGAAGGAACGGACGTTTCTTGAAAGCCTCCAATCGATTTCCATGGCCTCCGACTTTTTCGCCGGAATTCTGGTGGCCTGGAAGCTGGACGGAGTGAAGTTCACGCTGGCGCAATCCATCCTCACCACCCGCGCGGCCATACAGAGTTTCGGGGGCTATGCGTACCTCGAGGACCGCCCGGTGGACGATATGCAGGTCGGCCGCCTGGCCGCCGAAAACGGATTTGAGACGAAACTTCTTCCCTACGTGGTCGAGTCGGTCGCGGATTTTCGCACGTGGGGTGAATTCCTCTACAAGCGTGTGCGGTGGATGACGGGAATGCGTATCATGCGGCCGTGGGGCCACGCAGGCCTGTTCTTCACGTGGGGCCTGCCCTGGGCGCTGCTGGCCGTGGCCGTGCATCCGACGCTTGCGATCGGCATCGCCTATTTGGGCGGCTACCTCGCGATGCGAATTGGCATCACCTGGCTGATCGGAGTGCGTACGATGAAGCAGCCCGGAATCTGGAAACGCATTCCGCTGATCCCACTGTGGGACGCACTTGCGTTTGGAATTTGGCTGGTCAGTTTCACTCGCAGGACGATTCGCTGGCGGGGCGTGGATTACCACCTGAGGGATGGCAGGTTGATCGCAGCTGCATCCGGCGCCGCGAAAAGTACGACCATTAAGACGCGAAATGCCACCGGAGCCTAGCTGCACGCAAAACAGAGAGGACCCCAGGAACCTGAGATGAAACAATATTTGGTCACAGGCGGTTGCGGTTTTATCGGCGTCAACCTGCTAACGCAGCTGGTCGCGCGCGGCGATCGTGTGCGGGTGCTGGATAATTTGAGTTTGGGCAAGCGGGAAGACATCGAACGATTCAAAGTCGAATTGCAGGTAGGGGACATTCGGGACGCCGCAGCAGTCACGAAAGCGTGCCAAGGAGTGGATGTGGTGGTGCATCTGGCCGCGCATACACGGGTGATCGAATCAGTCGAGAACCCGCGACTGAATTTCGAGATCAACGCGGTCGGAACGTTGAACGTGCTCGAGGCGTGCCGCGCCGCGAGCGTCAAGAAAATGATTTTCGCCTCGACCGGCGGCGCCATCCTCGGCGAACAAATTCCACCGGTACACGAGGGCATGGTGCCGCGTCCCGTGTCGGCATACGGCGCGAGCAAGCTCGCCGGGGAGGCTTACTGCTCCGCGTATTGCGGGTCGTACGGGCTCAACACCGTCGCACTCCGTTTTTCAAATGTCTACGGCCCCTACTCCTATCACAAAGGCAGCGCGGTGGCTGAATTCTTCAGGAATCTAATTCAGAAGGAGCCGATTGTAATCTATGGCGACGGGAAGCAGACGCGGGACTTCGTGTATGTGGAGGACTTGGTGCAAGCCATCCTGCTGGCGGATAAGGTGAACGCGCCGGGAGAGTTCTTCCAGATCGCGTCGGGCCGCGAGACGTCCGTCCTGAGCCTTCTGAAGACCATGCAGGAAGTGTGTCCGGACGCCACGTTCGACATCCGGCACGAACCCGCGCGGGCCGGAGAAATCATCCGCAATTACGCGAGCGTTGAGAAAGCGCGGCGAATGTTGGGTTACGATCCGAAGACTCGACTGGAAGACGGACTCAGAACGACCTGGCAGTGGTTTCTTTCAAAGGGCCGCCAGGGCCTTGCGAAATAGCTAGACGCCCGCCTTGGCGGTTTGCCGGGCGTAGATTTCTTTCGCGCGCCGGTAGAGTTCGACGTCGGCGCCCCGATATTTATCCACCGCTTTTCGAAAGTCGTCGTCGATCGTGTACCCGGCTCCGTTATGGTCCGGATTGACGTTGAGAAAACTCTCGCCTCGCAGATTGCGGCCAAACATGGAATTGAACAGGTTCACCCCTCGGTAGAACTCCTCCGCAATTCCCACCATCGCGAGGTCGTCGATCGAGAGGCTCCCGAG
Organism: uncultured Acidobacteriota bacterium; assembly: GCA_963752925.1. GTDB lineage: Bacteria > Acidobacteriota > Terriglobia > Acidiferrales > UBA7541 > Palsa-295. Next base: position 233,354 of record CAVVZY010000004.1, read on the forward strand.
ATATTGCGTTTGCTGATTGTGAAAAGCGTCCCACTCCAAGTAATCGCGCAAGGTCATCTTGGCTTCGTGGAACATCTTTTCTTCCAGATGCTCGCGCTGCGGATTCCGCAGCAGAAAGCAATAATGCGAATAGGTCTGCTGATACGGGTCGCGGAAGAATGCGACGAAATCCTCGGCGGGAAACATCCCCAAATACTTGTCCGGCGCGAAGTGGCCGTGAATGATGTCGTACTTTTCCAGGAGCTCGTCGCGGCGGGCGCGCATCGCGAGCGCGCGGACTCTGCAGCGTTCGATGGCTTCGGGAACCTTGAATCCCGCCCAATCGCCATAGTCCTTCATGAATCGCTCGCCGAAGTCGTTCATCAACAGCTCGCGGAACGAATTTCCGCCCGCCTTGGGGACGTGGATCGAAAGGATCACTGGATGCGCCTCTTGGGTGATGCGGGCGAAATCGAATGAGAGACTGCGACAGTTAGCCCGTTCAGTGAACGGCGAAAAAACCGCCGGGAACTCTGGAGGGTTAAAGGATAGTAGATGGAGGGAAGGGCCGCTATCCCCAGCAAAACATGGTTAGTTGATGTCAAAGCCATTGAATCTTTTTCGTGGCAAGCGCGTGGCCTCCCGCCCCCAGCCAAAATCGAACACGTAAATATAACACGGTTGTTAAAATCTCAGGCGGCGAGAAAGGCCGGCCGGATTTCGATTTCAGGAGGACTCGACGGACGCAGGAAGCTCAATCCTTGAGCGCAGCACGACTTCGGAAAGTGGATTTCGATTCCACGAAGTCAGGATCTCGCCGAACGCGAATGGCCGCCAATATCTTGTCGACGCTCTCTTCCACTGTCTCGAGATCGGTGCGGCACTCGACTTCCGGCGAAGGCGGCGGCTCGTAGATATCGTCAACGCCTGTGAGCCCCGTGATTTCATGATTGCGACAGCGCTTGTAAAGGCCTTTCACATCGCGCTTCTCGCACACCGCGAGCGGCGCGTTGACAAAGACTTCCAGGAACGGGGAAAGTTGTTCGCGGATTTCGCTCCGCAGCGAGACGTAAGGGGAGATCGCCGCGACCACGACATTAACGCCGTTGCGCGTCAGCAGATCGGCCACAAAGCTGATCCGGCGCAGACTGTCCTCGCGATCTTTCCGGGAGAACCCCAAATCCAGACAAATCTTGGATCGAATCAGATCGCCATCGAGCAGCTCGACGGCCTCGCCGGCATCCAGCAACCGTTTCGCAATGTTTCGGCCGAGCGTGGTCTTGCCGGCAGAAGGCAATCCCGTAAGCCAGACGGTCAAACCGCGGCGCGAGTGGTCTATTTCTCGATGCAAGAGTGTCTTCTCTTTTCCGCTCCGATGCGTACCGCCGGAGCAATCAAAGGAGCAGTCGGCTTGAATGCCCTGCTGCGCCAATTGTCGCGCCTGATTGTCAGGAATCGCGATGGCCAGACTCGATCCATCCAATTGTAACGTTTTACCCTGTGGCACGGAAGCATGGCAAGCGACTTTTGTTTGTTTGGTGCTATCGCGCGAAGGCGCTTGTTTCCTGATCCAACCCATCAACAGGACGGGCTGGCGAGACTACGGCCGGGTGGCCGGAGCTGGATTGCGGTCGCTGGCGGCGTGATGGCCGAAGACTCGCTCAATTCCGCGCAGGTAAAAAACTAGCCCGAGAAGGCGGACCAAAGCTGTCCAGACCCGCCAGCAAAGAAGAGCTTCGGCGCCTCCGGTGAGTCCGGCCACCACGAACAGTGCGTTGAACGCCGTTTCGCCGACGCCCAGCCCGCCCGGAGTGAACGGCAAGCTATTGGCGACGAAACCCAGCGGGACGATGAGAAACATTCTTAGATTGAGCCTCGCTGGATTTAGGGCGAAAACGGCCAGCACCATCACGATGAGATTCAAAAAATTGGCCGCAATCGAGATACAAAGGGCGGCGGCGACTGTCCCGAGGTGGTGGCGATAGGAGGCGATCGTTCGAATTACTTCTATGGGCCAGTCCTTCCAAGGCAGGAATGCCAACAGCGCTTGCGCGACCCGCTCCACGAGCGATTGATAAAACACGCAGGCCAGGAAGCCAGCCAGAAGAAGCGCGGCCAGAACCGCGGAGCTGATGAGCAAGGCTTGCAGCGCCGGTGTGGATCGAATCAACCCGGCGAACGCCGGGGCAAATAACAGCGGCATGAGCAGCAGCGAAAGCATGCCGATCGCCCGGTCGAAAAGCGACACGGTGATAATTTCCGAGCGGCGGCCTTTGTTCTCTTTTGCAGCGTAGAAGAGTTTCGCGATGTCGCCACCCGCCGCGCCCGGTAGAAATTGTGCGAAAAAGAAACTGACCAGCGTGAGTTGAAAGGATTTCCCCCAGGGAAGGCAAAGACCGCGCGGCCGGAACAGCCACGAAAACTTTAGCGCCATGAGCCCGACATCACTCAGAATCAGCGCGACGGCGGCCAACGCGATGGGCCAGGCCGTGAAGGGCCTCGATAGCGCCCGCACATCGATTATTCCGGACCTGGCGAGATAGGCGAGCAGGCCGCCGGCAATCGCCAGCCGCACCAAAACCCAAAAGACTTTGCGGGCGAGTCGTGCAGGGGAGGCAATTTCTCCTGCGGATTCGCGAGGTCCGGCCATGGGAGGACCTTCGTCGGTCATGTTAGCGGCCGGTCGCGCCGCGCGCGACGGTTGCCAGTCCGGTCCAGCTATAGCCGCGATGCGAACGCACACTCACGTCGCGGAAGCCCGTGGCGACCCATGCACGCACTTGATCGCCCGTCAGATAATGCGCTACCGGAGTCACCAGTTGATCGAACACGTTGGCGTGAATTTCATCGAACGGGTACGAATACATCGACGCGAAGTAGTCTCCATATGGAAGTAAGGCGGGTCCCTTACCGGTGGCGCGCGGGCGGTAGAGCAATTTAATCACAGCCCAGAGAAAAGCTGAAGGCAAGAGGCATGCGGCGCGAAGAAAGCCGGCAGGAAGCCTGGACGTAACCTTGGTGCGGACGGGATCTACATAGCGTGTGATCCACTCATTGCCCTCTAGCCCATAGACCCAGAAGGACACTCGCCCGCCCTCACGGACACGTGAAGCGAGGCTGGCAAAAGCGGCGGCGGGATCGGGGAGATGGTGAAGAACGCCGACCGAAAAGGCCAAATCGAACACCGGGCGCACGGGCGGCTGCATGAGGTCGCCAATGATAACGTGGGCATTGGGGAGATCGCGGGTGTGCGCAAATGCCACGAAGGCGCTCGCGCCGAGGTCGATGGCGACGACTGCTTTGGCACCATGCGACGCCACAATCGCGGTGTGGCGACCCTTGCCGCAGCCTCCTTCAAACACGAGTTGGCCCTCGAAATCCGCGGCAGTGAGAGGGGCGATCCAGGCAAAAAACTCCTGCTCGTAATAATCGCGGAGCTCACTCCAGTGAAGCCATTCCTCCGCGAAGCGCGAAGCAGTCTCAGTCTTCACGGCGTCGACGTTACCTGGGAGCAGCACGGGGACGCCATCGCGGATCGTGAAACGCGAGTCACACGCGCGGCAACCGAGTTCGCCGGCCATCACGTGTCCGCCGTCTTCGCGAACGTCACCGGAACACAAAAACAACTCACCACCGCAGTTAGGGCAAGCAAGGAGGCTTAGAACTTCGCGTCGCATAAGGACGGTGCGCTAACGGCCGGCCGCGCCGGCTGTCCGGGGAGGATCGGGCCGTCCCGCGTTGGTGCCCCGGCGGCCGCGCAACTCGCGCACGTTGTAGACAGGCTTGTTCTGGGATTCGTAGTACGTCCTGGCGAGCAACTCGCCGATCAGGCCAATGGAAATAAACTGGATGCCACCCATTACCAGCGCCATCCCGAGAAGCAGCAGCGGGCCGTGGTTCTCCATCAGGCCTTCGTTCAAGATAGCCTTACGGATGAAGACCCACAACCCAATGCCGAAACCGCCGCTGAGACAAAAGAGACCGGCCACGCCGAACAGCTGCAGCGGCTTGGTTGAATAATCCAGCAGAAACTTTACGCTCACGAGGTCCAGCAGCACGCGGATGGTGCGCGAAATTCCGTAGTTTGATTTCCCGCTCTTGCGCGGCTCGTTGGTGATGGGCACCTCGCCAATTGAAGCGCCCGCCCAGCTGGCGAGCGCGGGAATGAAACGGTGGAGCTCACCATAGAGATGAATTTCCGACAGAATTTCGCGGCGATACGCCTTAAACGTGGTGCCGAAGTCGTGCAGGTCCACCCTGGAAAGCTTCGCCATGATCCGGTTGGCAACGCGGCTGGGAAACTGCCGGGTTAGCCAGGCATCGGTGCGCGCCACGCGCCAGCCGCTTACGATGTCGTAACCTTCCTTCATTTTTTCGATGAACTTCGGAATCTCGGCGGGATCGTGCTGCAGATCTCCATCCATCGAAATGATGATCTCGCCCTGGGAGTGATCGAACCCCGCCTTGAGCGCGGCGGTCTGTCCGAAATTGCGGCGCAGGCGTACGACGAGCACTCGCCCGTCGTCGCGAGCGATCTCCGAAAGTTGGCGAAACGTTCCATCTTTACTGCCGTCGTCCACAAATACGATTTCAAACGGCTCACCGACGGCGTCCATCACGTCAATGATCTTGACGTAGAGCTGCGGCACGCTTTCCTGCTCGTTGAAGAGCGGCACAACAATGGAATAAGAGACTGGGAGAGGGTCAGTGCTCATGCGAAGTATTGTAGTACATCAATTGGATTCGGAGAAAGGAGGACTCGGTAGCGCAACAGAAGAAGTCAACGGATGGTTGGTCAGCAGGAGCTTTCCGCCGCTCTCCGCCACTACGTTCAATTGGGCCGGCCCGACCAAGTCCTGGTAGCGCGGCAAAGCGGAACGGAGCGTAACGAAATAATAGCGGCCCGGATCCGTCCACAGACTTTTGAACTGCGAATCGTCAATGAAAACCTGGGGCGCGCCGGGGGCGTAGGAACCGTACTCGAGATTGACGCGGCGCCCGGACAAGAGCAATCCCGTGCGGTTGGCGTAAAAGAAAACCGACGAAAACTCGTAGTAATGGCCCTCGGCAATCAATGGGCCTTCCGGCGCATGGATCAGCGCAGTTGCCAGCGGTCGCGAAGACAGGTACGGATCGAAAACGACCATGGCGATCCTCGCCGCGTGAAAAAACAGGACCATCATCAAAGCGGCGGCCAGAAACGCGCGGTGCGCGGCGGCTCGAAAGGTCCCCAAGGCGCCGATGAGAAACGCGAATCCGGCAACTGCGAGCGGCAGACGGAGGTACGCAAATGAATCGAAGGTCAGATCCTGCATATGGCCAAGTGACAGCGTGTAAGCGCTGTGATGGTGTCCGAGCGCCGACGAAATATCTCCTGGCGCGGGGAGGCCCCGCACATGAATCAAAATGGCAACGATCGCCAGAGCGGCGCATGCGGCAAGGATCGAAAGCGCGCGCGTGCCCCAGCGTACCCAGTCGCCTCCCTGCACCATCGCGCAACCCAGTAGCAGCGCGAGGGCGGGATAACACGGCATCGAGTAGTATTCCTGCGTTGTGGAAAATGTGAAGAAGACGAGTATGAAAACCGCCCAGCAGAGCGCGACCAAACGGACTTGCCCGGCACGATCAACTGGCTTGAAAGATAGTTTCGCGATGGCGGGGAAATAGACGCTCCACGGAAACAGCCAAACGAGATGCAGTAACCAGAACCACAGTCTCGGGACGGTGCTGTAGTCGCGAGGGTAGCGCAGATTCAGGAAACGGAGAAGCTGCTCGTTGATAAAAAAGAACCAGAGGAAACCGTGGTACTGGCCCGGGCCGCTATGCAGCGTGAACGCGAAATGCGGCGGATTGCGCAGCGTCGCCAGAATGTGCCAAGGCGCGGCAATGAGGATGGCAATCAGCGCGCCACTGAAGGGATGGAGCCGCTTCCACGTTCTGGCGGAGAAAAGTTGGCGCGTTACGAGGAGGTAGATCAGGCCGACAGCCGCTGGGAAAACCACGCCAATCAGGCTCTTGAGCAGCAGGCCTGCGCCAAGATTGGCAGCCAGTACGATGGCCCAGAACCTAGGATGAGTTTCCTCCTCGTCGAGAGCTCGCAGGAGCGCCCAAATCGCCAGGGCGATCGTGAAAGTTTGCATCACGTCCGGGATCAAGATCCGGGTGAAGAGAAATAGACCGATGGACGTGGACATGCATAAACCGGCATAAAAGCCGGCGCGCCCTCCAAAAGCCCAAGTGCCAAAAGCCGCGGTCAGAAGACAAAGCGCGACCGTAGCGAGAGCGATCGGCAATCGCGCGGCCCAGTCGTGGACTCCGAACAACTTGTAGGACGCCGCGATCGTCCAATACATCAGCGGCGGTTTCTCAAGGTAGGTGAGTCCGTCGAGCCTTGCCGTAACCCAATCTCCGGACACGAGCATGTTGCGCGCTATCTGCGCCTGCACCGCGTCCACGTCGTCCATCAGCGACGGCGGAGAAACAATGCAGCCGAGATACACGGCGCCGGCAAAAAGCAGTACTGCTAGATAGAGGTAAGAACTCTTTCGGTCACTTTTTGGCTCAGTGCGGAAAGCGGTTCGGTTTGGATCTGCCATTTCCTCATCCATAAGAAGAGAATCATCAAGCCCCAAAGGTGATAGCCGAGATTGGCGCGCCTTTCGAGATGATCGTTTACGCACGCGTCAATCACGCTTTTTTTAAAAAGTCCAGCATGGTCCGCCATTCCGCTCCCCAGCGCATCGAGCATCAGCGGCCGGAGCGGCCCTCGGAGCCATTCGTGGGAGGGGATGTCGAGTCCGGTCTTCTTTTTTTGCAGAACGGACGCCGGCAGCTTTCCTCTCATCAATTCCTTGAGAATGAATTTCTGGCGCGAACCGCGAATTTTGAAAGACGCGGGCAGCGACGCCGCGAATTCGACAATGCGATGATCAAGAAAGGGAGGCCGCACCTCCACCGCGTGAGCCATGCTCATGCGGTCCACCTTCATGAGGATGTCGTCCGGCAGAAAGTACTTCTGATCGAACCACAGATAGGGGGTCACACCGTCACCCCCTGGAGAGCGCTCACGCAGTTCGCCCAGGATACGATCCAGTGCATCGGGGAGCGGCGAGCGAAGTAGCGCGGCTTTCTGGGCCGGCGAGAAGGTCCCGTTCCAATAGACATGGGCCTGATCGGCAGGCATCAGACAACCTTCGAGGAAGCGCTTGAGCTTGTATTCGAAACTGATTTTTTCGTCTGAGACCGGCCAGCCGCGCAGTCCAACGAGAGCGAGTCGCAGCGCACTGGAAGGCAGGCGTCTCATGCGCCGCGCGAACTGGTTCGCCCGATACGTGAGGTAGCCGCCGAAGACTTCGTCGGCCCCTTCCCCGCTCAAGGTGACAGTCACCTTTGTCTTGCTCATCTTGGAGAGAAACCAAACTGGCAACGCACCAGCGTCCGCAGTGGGCTCATCGGAGTAGTACGCGAATTCTTCGATCGCTCCGGAAAGATCCGCGTCCGCGTTGAGGTCGAATTGCTCGTGCTCGGTCCCGTATTGGGCGGCGACCTGCTGGATATAGCTGGATTCGTCGAAGCTGCGGCCTCGAAAAGAAATAGAAAGCGTCTTCAGTCTGGAACTGGATGCCTCCGCGGCGTAGTGCAGGATCGTGGAGGAGTCGATACCGCCGCTGAGCCAGACACCCAGAGGGACGTCGGACAGAAGGTGCTCGCGCACCGCTTCCCGCAAGAGATGATCCAACTCCTCCTTCGCAGAATCAAACGTCCGCTCCTGGGGCGGAACAAACGGCAATGTCCAGTAGGATTCAGAATGGATCTGGCCGTTTCGCCATTCGAGCCAGCATCCCGGAGGGAGCTTTTCAATGCCGTCCACGAGCGTCCACGGGCAGGGGACATAGTTCAAGGACAGGTAGCAATCGAGCCCCGCCATACTCAGGCGGCGGTCGATTTCCGGGTGGACCAGGATAGCTTTCAGCTCGGAGCCAAAGAGAAGGTCCCCTCCGCGGCGACTGATGTAGAGCGGCTTAATGCCCATGCGATCGCGGGCAAGGACGAGGCGCTGGCTCGATTCGGTCCAGAGTGCGACCGCAAACATACCGCGCAGCCGGGAAAAACAGGCGGTATCCCACTGAAGAAAAGCGTGCAGAATCGTTTCCGTATCGGCGCGGGAGTGGAATCGGTGTCCAAGTCTTTCCAATTCGACGCGCAGTTCCGCGTGATTGTAGATTTCCCCATTGAAAACGATGACCGTGTCACCGTTATCTGATTTGATGGGCTGGTCGCCGGATGCGAGGTCTATGATTTTAAGCCGCGTGGCGCCCAGCGAGACGACGTTCGACCGGAAGACACCCTGTTGGTCGGGCCCACGATGGAACAGCGTAGCCACGGCGCTCTGAATGCGATCGGCGCCTGGCGACCAGTTCTTATGGGTGAAGCCGACGATTCCGCACAAGTGGCGATACTCCTCGATGGAAGCGACACCCGGAATCTACACTCGTCCCGGCGGTTCTATTCATAGCGCAGAGATTCCACAGGCTGAAGCTGGGCGGCCGTCCTGGCCGGCAGGTATCCGAAGAGCACGCCCGTCGCACAGGACACTATAAAGGCTAACACCACCGAAAGCCACGAAATCGGAATGCTGAGACCGGCGGGCAGCGGCAGGAATGGCGCGAAAATATTGACTAACAGCGGAATCGTCACAGCCACGAGGATGCCGATCACCGCGCCGACGCCGCTGATGAGTATGGCTTCGAACAGAAACTGATAGAGAATTTCCTGCGGGCGGGCGCCGATAGCCTTGCGTATCCCGATCTCGCGCGTGCGCTCTGTAACGGTGACCAGCATGATGTTCATGATGCCGATGCCGCTGATGAGGAGAGCGAGCAACGCGACCAGCAATAGAACGATGGTCAGCGCGAACGAGATGCGGCGCGACGTGTCGAGAATGGACGAAAGATTCTGGACGCTATACTCCGCTTCGGGGCGATGGCGGCTCTTCAGTGTCTGAGCAACTCTCTCGGTGACCAGCGGAACGTCCTCCGGGCGGTCCGCCTGTGCGTAGAGCGTCACAACGAAGGAGTCGCCTGTGTAATAGCGGACCAGCGGAAACGGGACGAGTAAAGAGTCCGTGCGGATTTCCGACTGGCCAAACGTGTCAATGCGCTCGCGGAAGACGCCGATGACGGTAAAGGTTAGCTCGCCGACATGAATGTTTTGCCCGACCGGGTCCTGGCCAGGCAAAGCGATCTGCGCCAAATGTTCGGACACGACGCAAACCTTGCCGACACTCGAAAAGTCGTCGTCGTCGAAATAGCGGCCGCGCGGGATGATGAGATTGCGAATCTGCTGGAAGTCGGGCGTCACGCCCACGAGCATCACGGGCCAGGTCTTCCCCGCCGCCACGATGGACAACGGAAGATCGTTTGTGCCCGCCGCGCGCACGGCCTGGGGGATTTCCTGGCGCACGGCGTCCAGGTCGGCTAGGGAAATTCGGTCGCCCAAGGCAACGCCCTGCGAGGTGCTCTCTTGCTCGAGGGACGCAAAGACGATGTTCGATCCCACCGCTTCGATCTGGTGGCGAACGAACGTCCGGCCGGTAAGCCCCACGGTGACGACCAGCACGATGCAGCCGCTGCCGATCACGACACCGAGCATAGTGAGCGCGGCGCGCACACGATTGGCGCGCAACGCCTCGATCGCCAGGTGCCACGTCTCGGACCATCGGATCGCCGAAGCCGCCACTAGCTCACTTTCTCCATTGAATCCTTCACATGCGCCGAGTTAGTTACAGATTTGTTCCGCACAAAATGGCGCCATGAAATAAGTAGCGAACGAGCGCCGCCGAGATGGATCGCGAACATCATGCCAAGCATCCGCGCGGGGCACGATATATCGTGCCCCTGCAACGGCACCGCGCTCAGCGCCTAAAAGGGGGCGGGCTCGACGGTGGCGAGCTCGGGAATCTCGATGCGAATCTGCGTGCCCTCACCCGCCTGACTGCGTATATCCATTTCGAATTGATCGCCGTAGAGAAGCCGCAGGCGCTCGTGGACGTTGCTGATCCCGATGCCGCCGCCGTAGACCTCCCGCAGGCGCTCGGGCGACATGCCCATGCCATTGTCGTCTATTTCGATCGCCAGCCGGCCGTCGCGGCGATGGGTCCGGATATGAATTTGACCTCCGGCAAGTCGTGGCGCCAGGCCGTGCTTGATGGCGTTTTCAACGATGGGCTGCAACAACATGCTCGGGACGAACGCTTCGAGCGTCTCGTCGTCGATTTCCTTAAAAATCTGGAGCTTGTCGGGGCCGAAGCGAATGACTTCGATATCGAGATAGTCGTCTATGAAGTCAAGCTCCTCGCGCAGCGGCACAAACGTCTCATGTTTGCGCAACAGGCGCCGCAGGATGTTCGAAAGCTTCAGCACCACGCCGCGGGCCATGTCCGGGTCGAAGCGAATCAGCGACGAGACGGTGTTGAGCGTGTTGAAAAGGAAATGGGGATTGATCTGGCTGGTCAACGCGTCCATGCGCGCCTTGAGCAAGTACTGTTGATTCTGCTCGAGGTTCATCTCGATGCGCGTGTTGTTCCAGATCTTGACCGCCATGGCCACGCACATCACCGAAGAAAGCACCACGAGCGCCGCGTAACCCCAATTCCCCGCGCGAATCGAGAAGATCCAGCGCGAGGGGACAACGTCGGCCAAAACAATCAGACCGACCTCGAGAGCGGCGCAGCAGAACAGCGGCAGCATCGCCCAGTCGCCCTTTCGATCGCGAACGAGTTTCACGAGCCACTGCGGAATGTTTAGAAACAGAAACGGCCCAAAATGCCAGATATCTTCTTTTTCCGGCATGCCTTGCCGGATCACGCCGGCCAGCAATCCTACGAGCGCGGCCATCGGCGCGGACAGCCATTCGTGAAATCCAAATGGCAGCAGGCTGATCAGCGATCCCCCGAGCAAACCGACGATCCGCCCGCCGATTAGTCCCATGAGAAACGAGCCTTCGAAAGTCAGATCGAAGAAGTTATAGCCGGCGACAAGACGCAGCATCGTCCCGATCGCCAAGAGGCGGCACCAGGAACAGAAGCAGCATGACTTTCTGGTCGGAGTCGCGATTTTCGCTGAAGACCAGCTTGCGGAACGAGCGGAAGCGCACCAGCAGCGCCGCCAGCGCCGCCGCCCAGCCCACCTTCAGGACCAGCGTGAATAGCAGGTCCCTTCCTTCTAAGAGTGCGCCCATGTCGTTCGCAAGCCGCCGTGTGGAAATCCTGAGGCTAAGTTAGCCAATGCGAGCGGGGATGTAAAGGGAAGCTACACGCGAGAAACACGCGCGATTGGCGTCTACGTGCTGCTGCTACTGCTGCTGTTGCTGCTGCTGAGCAGGCTGCTGGGCGCGCTCGATGACCGAGGGCGGCGGAACGGTGCCAGCGGGGATCTCGCTAAGCTGTTCGCGGCCCGAATCATCGATGGCCGGGCGCACGCGCACGTCCACCGACAGGCTCTGCCCGGCGTGGCCCTTATAAACGCCGCGCACGGGAGCCACATCTCCATAGTCGCGCCCATAGGCGATGCGAACGTGCCGCAGGCCCACCGGATTTCCCAGCGTGGGATCGAATCCCGTCCAGCCACGATTGGGTATCAGGACTTCCGCCCACGCATGCGAGGCCTGCCCGCCGATGACGTCCTCTTGCTTGGCCTCGGGCGCGGCGGTGCTTCCGGGAACCAGGTAACCCGAGACGTAGCGTCCCGGAATTCCGCGCATGCGCATCGCGCCGAGGAACACGTGGGCGAAATCCTGGCAGACGCCTGCGCCGAGCGACAGCGAATCTTCAATCGAGGAATGCACGTGGGTGGCGCCCTTCACGTAGCGGAAGCGCTCGTGAATCAAATCAGAAGCCGCCTGTGCGAATCCCGCCACCGTCCCGTCGCACGATCGTTCGGCCGTGGTGATGATTTCCTTGAGCTGGGCGAGATGGGGGACGTATCCGGTGGGAGCCATGAAGTCGAAATGCTCCTCGTCCAACTGGTGGCTGCGCGAATCGAATTCCGCGAGGGTGGTGCCGTCCGCGGGCGCGTCCGAAGCCTCGTGCGCGAGGACGACGGATTCCGCCTCGACCCTGAGCCGGCGGTGCTCGGCGAGAACGTTGAATTGATGCACCCAATTCCCATGGGCGTCGCGGTAGGCGGTGCCGCGCGAAGCGGGAGTGGTGGTGAGGCGGAACGAGAGGCAACTCTGCCGCTCGTCATGCAGCGGCCGCAGCCGGACTTCGTTGTAGCTCTCGGAAACGGGCCCGTCGTAAACAAAGTCAGTCGTATGCACCAGACGATATCGATTCATGCCACCACCGCGTAGTAGAAGTAGGTTCGGGCGATGTCCTGTCCAATCGCTCCGCACATCCGTAGCAATTCGTCCAGATAACTGTGCAAACCCTGCTTGAAGATTTCGTTCACTCGGTCGTACCGCAGCCGCTCGACAACCTTGCCCGCGAGTCTTTCGGCTTCATTGACGTAATCACCCTGCGTGGTGCCACTGACCGCTCGAAGACCCGCCTGCACCTCGGAAGCGCTGAAACGGATCGAGCGCGGGTGCCGATGGTGCAGGATCAGCATCTCGGCCACTTTCTCGGGCTCGATGGCCGAGTGATACTCGCGGTGATAGGCTTCGTAGGCGCCGACGGAGCGGAGCACGGCCATCCACTGGTGATTATCGGGAGCGCCGACGGAGGGCAGCGCGTCGAGCAGATTGTGGTATTGCACGTCCACCAGCCGCGCGGTCATCTCGGCGCGCTCCAGCGACCATCCGATGCGCAGAAATTCCCAACCTTCATCGTGCGGCAGGGTGGCGTCCGTCACGCCGTGAAAGCGGTGCGCGCCGAACTTGATCTTGTCGCAGAAGCGGTGCGGGCCCGCGGCGATCTCCTCCTGCGGGTGGAAGCGCGTGACGGTATAGTACAGGCCGTTGATGTCCTCCCACATCTCCCGCGAGATCCGGTCGCGAATGGTGCGCGCGTTTTCGCGCGCCTTCGAGATGCACTGGACGATCGAGCTGGGATTGTCCTCGCTGAAGGCGAGAAATTCGAAGACGTTTTCGGCGTTCACTTCGCTGTAAAGCTTGCTGAACAGCTTTTCCTCGCCGGCCATGATGATGAGCGGCTCCCAGCGCAGGCGATAGGACTGCTGCGATTGCTCGAGCAGCATGTGGTAGTTCACGTCGAGAATGCGCGCGGTGTCCTCGGCGCGTTCGATATAGCGCGCCAGCCAGAAAAGCGACTCGGCGATCCGCGAAAGCATTTCAGTCCTGTCCCCGCAAAACCCAGGTGTCCTTGCTGCCGCCGCCCTGCGAAGAATTCACGACGAGCGAATTTGGCTGCAGCGCGACGCGCGTCAACCCCCCGGGCACGATCGTCACCTTCTCTCCGTCGTAGAGGCAATAGGGGCGCAAATCCACGTGGCGTCCGGCCACGCTGCCCGTCGCGGAATCGTAGGAAGGCACGCGCGAGAGCCCGAGGACGGGCTGGGCAATATAGTTTCGCGGATTCGCGCGCAGGCGTTCGGCGAATTCCATGAGCTTCGCGCGATCCGCCGCCGGACCCATCAGCATTCCGTAGCCACCGGATTCGCCCACGGCCTTCACCACCAACTGCGGAAGATGGTCGAGCACGTAGGAGAGATCGCTGGGATTGGCGCAGAGGAAAGTTTCGACCGTTTTCAGGATCGGTTCTTCTCCGAGGTAATAGCGGATGAACTCCGGCACGTAGGCGTAGATGGCCTTGTCGTCCGCCACGCCGTTGCCCACGGCATTCGCGAGCGCCACGTTTCCCGCGCGGTAGGCGCCCATGAGGCCGGGCACACCGAGCACGGAGTCCGCGCGGAACGTGAGCGGATCGAGGAACTCGTCGTCCACGCGGCGGTAAATTACGTCCACGCGCTTCAGGCCGCGGATCGTCTTGGTATAGACGATACCGCCGTCCACGATCAGGTCGCGGCCTTCGACCAGCTGGATCCCCATCTGTTGCGCGAGAAAACTGTGCTCGAAATAGGCGCTGTTGTGAATGCCGGGCGTCAGCAGGACGATCTGCGCATCCTCTTCGCCGCGCGGCGAGAGGCTGCGCAGAATGCGGGCCAGCTCCGCCGGATAATGGTGGACGGGCAGAACCTCGCAGGCCTGGAAGGCGTCGGGGAGAGTGCGCGTCATCACCAGCCGGTTTTCGAGCACGTAGGAAATTCCGCTGGGCGTGCGAACGTTGTCTTCGAGCACGTAGAAATCGCCGCTTCTCGAATCGCGCACCAGGTCAATGCCGCAGATGTGAGTGTGAATGCCGCGCGGAACTTCGACGCCGATCACCTCCCGCCGGAAATTCGGACAGGAATAGACCAGCCAGCGCGGGATCTTTTTGTCTTTCAGAATGGCTTGCTTGCCGTACACATCCTGCAGGAAAAGATTCAGCGCCATGACGCGCTGGGAGAGGCCGCGGTCAATGCGCTCCCATTCCGAATGCGGCAGGATGCGGGGGATAAGATCGAACGGGAACAATCGCTCGGTGCCGCGGCCGTCGCTGTATACCGTGAAGGTGATGCCCTGAATCAGAAACGAAAGGTCGGCGAGCTTGCGACGCTCCTCGAACTGCGAGGGCGCCATGGAGGCAAGCTTCTGGAAAAGCTTGGTGTATTGGGCGCGGGGGCGGCCAGGGGACGAAAACATCTCGTCGTAAAAGCTCCCCGTCTCGTACCCCCCGAACAAGCCAGGGTTCACCATGTGCGCCGGAGCGGCTCCCATGGCTTCACTCTATCAACAGGAGCATGGCAAGGTTCTACGGAAAGAATTGATCGAACGCATCAGCCTTCCCTTCTTCAGGCCGGCGGCTCGGAAATAGCGAGCCGAGTGGATGGGGATCCTGTTCACGCGTCCGAGGGCCACCTGCAACCCTGCTATACTTATGGGCTTCCATGAAGCGACGAAAGAAGACCAGGAAGGTGCGGGTCGTGGCGAGGGCCAGTTTGCCCACCCGATTCGGGCGGTTTCGAATTGCCGGCATCAAAGGGCGCGGACCGAACGAAGAGGCGGTGGCCATTCAACACGGGCGGCTCGCGAACGGGCGGTCGCCGATCGTGCGGATTCATTCGCAGTGCCTGACCGGGGACGTCTTCATGTCTGAGCGCTGCGACTGCCGGGCCCAGCTCGAGCTTTCCCTGCGCGCAATCGCCAAGGCGGCGTCCGGCATTGTGCTCTATCTGCCGCAGGAAGGCCGTGGCATCGGCCTGATCAACAAGGTGAAAGCGTACCAGTTGCAGGACGAAGGCCTCGACACGGTGGAAGCAAACCGCAAGCTCGGGTTCGCGGCGGATTCGCGCGATTACCATTTCGCCGCCGAGGCGCTCAAAGCGTTGGGTGTCCGCTCCGTTCGCCTGCTTTCGAACAATCCCGACAAGATCGAGCAGCTCGAACGCGCGGGCATTCGCGTGGTCGAGCGAATTCCCTGCCGCCCGCGCACCAACCACCATTCGCGTGCCTACCTGCGCACCAAGCAAGACAAAATGGGCCACCTACTCCCGGGCATTTAGCGCCGGTCCTGCCCGATCGTATAACCCAGTCAAAATCCGAGCGCCCGATCCGGGAATTAACAATTCGTTGTTCCCATTGGTGCGGAAGACGCTTTAGACTCGCCCCGAGGAGCAGCCATGACGAAGACCATCCAGCAATCCGTGCGCTTTGCAGCCTCACCAGCGACGCTGTTTGAAATGTATCTCGATTCCACGAAACATTCCGCCGCGACCGGCGGGAAGGCAACGTTGAGCCGGAAAGTCGGCGGCGCGTTTACCGCATGGAACAAGATGTTGCGCGGGAGAAACTTGATGATCGTCCCCAACCGGCTGATCGTACAGTCGTGGCGCAGCGTGAATTTCAAACCCGGTGACGCCGATTCGATTTTGATTCTGGAATTCAGCAAGGCGCCGGGAGGCGGGCAGGTCGATCTCGTGCACGTGAACGTGCCGCCGCAGGACCACAAAGGCGTCACGCGGGGCTGGCCGAATTATTACTGGAAGCCGTGGAAGAGGTATCTGGCGGCGAAATCGAAGGGCCGCTAGCCGCCGCCCACGAAGTGGACGATTTCAAAGCTGTCGTCCGATTGGACGATGGTTCCCTGCCACTGAGCGCGCGGAAGAATATCGAGGTTGCGTTCGACGGCGACGCGCCCCGTGGACATGCCCAGATGATCGAGCAGCGCTGCCACGCTGAGGCCATCGGGAATGTCGCGGCGCTCACCGTTAATCGTGACGGTCATCGGATCGTCACTTGGGACGGGAACGCATGGCGAAGCGGATCTCGTCCTTGCCCGCGTCCGCTTGCGCGTGAATCACGAGCGCCAGATTACCCTTCCCGAGGGGAGGCAACGGAAACTCGATCCGCACGCGACCCCGGTCGTCGCTGACGCCGGCGTGGCGAGCCGCCTGTGCAGCACCCTCGATCGCGGCTTCCACCTGAGCGCCGGCCTGCGGCTGCCGATCCGCTCGCCGCACAATTTCGACGTCGAGCAAGACATTCCCTCCGGCCAGCCATGACGTTGGATTGAGAAGCTGCACCTGAATACCGCCGGTGCGAACTGCGAGCTCCAGCGCCGCGGCGATTTCCGCGTCATACACACCGGCGCGCAAATCCTCGATGATCCTTCGGTGCTGCTCGTGGACCCGCTCGCGCAGCCCATCCGCGCTGAATTCGGTCGATCCTGCGAATTCCTGATAGTCTGAGGCGAGCCGGTGGAGAATTCGTCCGTGCTGGTACACGGCGGTATCTATGACCGGATGGCTCGGACCCCGGTCCTCCGTCTGCACGTGGAATATTTGGTCTCCCACGTGTACGTCCGTGTTAAATCCGGAACTCATCGCCTGGCGATTCCCTCCCGAGGCGCGCGACGGCCGCCGCGGCAATTAAAATCTGGGGAGTTCATTTGACCGATCTACTCTCGAACGCTATTATAGCAGCGCCCTTAAAATGAACAGCAACTACCTCGATAGCTACGGCCCACTTTTGCTCATGTTTATACTGGCTGGCGGACTGGCCGGCCTGCTCATTACGCTTTCCACGGTCGTAGGCAGGCACAAGCAATCGCGCGAGAAAGATCAGCCTTACGAATGCGGCATTGTCCCCACGGGCGACGCGCGCCAGCCCTTCTCCGTGCACTTTTACATGGTCGCGCTGGTGTTCATTTTGTTCGATATCGAGGCCATCTTTCTGTATCCTTGGGCGCTCGTTTACCACAAATTGAATGTGTTTGGCTTTGTGGAGATGTTGCTCTACATTATGATTCTGCTCGTCGGTTACATCTTCCTCTGGAAGAAGGGCGCGTTGAACTGGGATAGCTAGTCGCCCGTCCGGAATCGGATCCATCGTGGAATCGCAAGAAATCGGCAAGCACGCAGCGCTGCAGAAGCTCAAGGACTGGGACAACCAGGCCGTCGCCGAAGTGATTGAATTCCGGGGCGAAACGACCGTGGTCGTCCCCCCGCAGCACCTCGTGCGCGTCGCCGAATATCTGGTATCCGAGCCCTCCCTGCGGTTCACGTTTCTTTCCGACATTACGACGGTTGACCGATTCCCGATGGAGCCGCGTTTCGAGCTGAATTACCACCTGCTTTCGATCGATCGTGGGCTGCGTTTGCGCTTGCGGCTGCGCCTGCCGGGCGCGGAACCAGCCGTGGCGTCCGTTACCGGCATCTGGCCGACGGCGAACTGGCACGAGCGCGAGAATTTCGATCTTTTTGGCATTCGCTTTCACGGACATCCCGACCTTCGCCGGATCTTGATGCCGGACGAGTGGGAGGGACATCCGCTCCGCAAGGACTATCCCGTCGAGGGGTTCCGCTAGACTCGCCGGGCGAGCGCTGACCTATGACCACAAAGACGACCGTCATCGAGACAGCAGCCGGCCCAGCCCAGCCGATGGTCCTCAATATGGGGCCGCAGCACCCGTCCACTCACGGAGTTCTGCGCGTGGTTCTCGAGCTCGACGGGGAAATCGTCCTCACGGCCAAGCCCGACATCGGCTACCTGCATACGGGCATCGAAAAGTCGTGCGAGTCGAAGACGTATTCGCAGTGCATCACGCTCACCGACCGCATCGACTACCTCGCGCCGCTCTCGAATAATCTGGGTTTCTGCCTCGCCGCCGAAAAGCTGATTGGAATCGAAGTCCCCAAGCGCGCGCAGTACATCCGCGTGCTGCTCACGGAACTGACGCGCATCACCTCGCACCTCGTTTGGCTCGGAACGCATGCCATCGACCTCGGCGCGATGACCGTATTCCTTTACAGTTTCCGCGAGCGCGAAGAGATCATGAAGATTTACGAGTACGTCTCCGGCCAGCGGATGATGACCAGCTACTTCCGCATCGGCGGGCTCGCGCTCGAACCGCCGCCGGACTGGCTCGAACGCGTGCGGCGTGTGATCGATGCCTTGCCCGGGCACATCGACGAATACGAAACTTTGCTCACGCAAAACCGCATCTGGATGGCGCGGACGAAGGGCGTGGGCAATTTGAGCGCTGAGGACGCGATCGCGCTCGGCGTGTCCGGCCCGCTGCTGCGAGCCAGCGGCGTGGCCTACGACATACGCAAGGCTTTCCCCTACTCCAGCTACGAAGATTTCGATTTCAACGTGCAGACGCAAACGGCCGGCGATTGCTACGCGCGGTACCAGGTGCGTGTGGCCGAGATTCGCGAGAGCATCAAGATCGTCCGCCAGGCCATGGAGCAAAATTACGCCCGAAGGGCCTTTCCGCGCCGAAGCACGGGGGATCATCCCGCCATCGCGCGAGGAAATGAAGACCTCCATCGAGGGCCTGATCTATCACTTCAAGATTTTCACAGAAGGATTCGCTCCGCCGCCGGGCGAGGTCTATCAGTGCATCGAGTCGCCGCGGGGCGAATTGGGCATATTCATGGCGAGTGATGGTTCCGCGAAGCCGTACCGCGTGAAGTTCCGCACGCCGTCGTTTGTGAACCTGCAATCGTTGCCGAAGCTTTGCGAAGGACGTCTGATCGCCGATGTGGTCGCTTGCATCGGCACAACCGACATTGTTCTTGGAGAAGTGGACCGCTAGCTTTCGTGACCGAAAACCGGAACATGCAACTGCCGCCACCACTGGAGACAAAGTTCAACGAGCTTGCCGGACGCTACCCGGTCAAGCGCTCGGCGCTGATTCCCATGATGCTCTACGCCCAGGATCATCTCGGGTCGCTGGGCGATGAGATCCTCGAGGAGATCGCGAAGCGCCTGGGCCTGAACTTGATCGAGGTCGAGGAAACGCTCGCCTATTACTCCATGCTCCGGCGCAAGCCGGCCGGGCGGAATCACATTCAGGTCTGCACGAATATTTCCTGCATGCTTCGCGGCGGCAACGAACTTTACAAGCACGTCCAGAAGCGGCTGGGCATCGGCCACAAGGAAGTCTCCGCCAGCGGCACGTTTTCACTCGAAGAAGTCGAATGCATCGGCGCATGCACCGGCGCTCCGGCCATGCAAGTCAACTACGACTTCTACGAGGACCTCGACCCGGACAAAGTGGACGCGATCTTCGAGCAGCTTCAGGAGGGCAAGAAACCGAAGCCTTCCGCCGTCACCGCCGGATCGCTCCACGACCGATTGCCCGCCGAAGTGCCCGTGATCAGCAAGCGCTTCGGGATCCCGAATTCCCACAAGATCGACGTGTACCGCAAACACGAGGGCTATCAGGCACTGGAAAAGGCCCTGACGATGACGCCCGATCAGATCATCGACGAAGTGAAGAAATCGAATCTGCGCGGGCGCGGCGGCGCGGGCTTTCCCACCGGAATGAAGTGGAGCTTCGTCCCCAAGGACACTTCCAAACCAAAGTACATTCTCGCGAACGCCGACGAGAGCGAGCCGGGAACCTGCAAGGACCGCCCGCTGATGGAGATGGACCCGCACCAGTTGATCGAGGGCATGGTCATCGCCGGCCGCGCGGTCGGCTCGCACCAGGGTTACATCTACATACGCGGCGAATACCGCTACATCATCGACATCATGGACGCGGCGATCGCCGAAGCCTACGCCAAGAGCTATCTGGGGAAGAACATCCTCGGCAGCGGATTCGATTTCGATCTCGTCACGCACACGGGCGCGGGCGCCTACGAATGCGGCGAGGAATCGGCGCTGATGGAATCGCTCGAAGGAAAGCGCGGCTATCCGCGCATTCGGCCGCCCTTCCCGGCCGTCGTCGGCCTCTACGGCTGCCCCACCGTGATTAACAACGCGGAAACGTTGAACACGATTCCGGCGATCATTCTGAAGGGCGGCGATTGGTATTCGGGTTTAGGGACACCCAGAAATGGCGGAACGCGCCTCTACTCGATTTCAGGCCACGTGAATCGTCCGGGGATCTACGAGCTTCCCCTGGGCTTCCCTCTGCGGCGCTTGATTGAAGAAGTCGCCGGTGGGGTGCGCGGCGGCAAGAAACTGAAAGCCGTGATTCCCGGCGGGAGTTCGTGCCCGCTGCTCTCGGCCGGCGAGATCGATATCGCCATGGATTACGATTCGGTCGCGAAGGCCGGTTCGATGCTTGGCTCGGGCGGCACGGTGGTGATGGACGAAGACACGTGCATGGTGGACGTAGCGCGGCGGATCATGCATTTCTACGCGCACGAATCCTGCGGCTGGTGCATTCCCTGCCGCGAAGGCACCGCATGGCTGAAAAAGATGCTCGACCGCTTCCACGAAGGCGGCGGCCGCGAGGAAGATATCCCGCTGATCGATGAGCTTTCGAAGAACATGCTCGGGCGCACATTCTGCCCGCTCGGTGACGCCGCGGCGCTGCCCACGATCAGCATCGTCAAGAAGTGGCGGAACGAATTCGAGGATCATCTCCACGGCAAGTGCGCATATAACGCCGCAGAGCTGATTGCCGGAGCGCAATAGGGCGACCATGGCGGATCAAAAACAGATCGCGTTCACAATTGACGGCCGGCCGGTCACCACGACGGCGGGCACGCTGGTGATTGAAGCCGCCAAGACACAGGGGATCGAGGTTCCGTCCTTCTGCTACTACCCGGGACTCTCGCTTCAGGCGGCCTGCCGCATGTGCCTGGTCGAAGTCGAAAAAATGCCGAAGCTGCAGACGGCCTGCACGCTCGTGGCGACCGAGGGCATGGTCGTGAAGACCTCGACCGAACAGGTCCACAAAGCGCGCAAGGACATGATCGAGTTCCTGCTCTCGAATCATCCGCTCGATTGCCCCGTCTGCGACAAGGGCGGCGAGTGCGAATTGCAGGACATGACGTTTCGCTACGGCCTCGACAAGACCCGCTTCGTCGAGGAAAAGCTCCACACGCCCGAGCAAAAATGGTCGCCGCTGGTCTATTACGACGCGCCACGCTGTATTCTCTGCTTCCGGTGCGTGCGCGTCTGCGACGAGGGCATGGATGTGAAAGCGCTCGGCGTGGGGTCGCGCGGCGTGCTGTCCGTGATCCTGCCCAACAAACCGGACGAGCTGGCCTGCGAAGAGTGCGGCATGTGCATCGACATCTGTCCCGTCGGCGCGCTTACCAGCGGCACGTATCGCTACCAGACGCGCCCGTGGGAAATGACCTACGTCGGGAATCCCTGTGCGCACTGCTCCAACGGCTGCAAGACCACGCTCAGCGTGCGCAACAACGAGATCCTGCGCGCCAATAACCGCGACCATTCCGGCATCAACGGCGAGTTCCTCTGCGCCAAGGGCCGCTTTGGATACGACTTCACGTCGAATGCTGAACGCATCCGCCAGCCGCTGGTGCGCCGCAATGGCAAACTCGAGCCCGCGAGCTGGGAAGACGCGCTCGAGGAAGTCGCGCGCAGGCTGAAGCAGGCGCACGTGGGGCGCGGCCCCGCGGCCATCGGCGTGATCGGCTCGAACCATACGACGAACGAAGAGAACTACCTGCTGAATCGCTTCGCACGCGTCACTCTGGGCACGAACAACCTCGACCATCACCGCACCGCGGACTACGCCGGACTCGCGGCCGCGCTCGGGTCGAGAGCGAAAGATTCTCTGGCGACGATGGCGGATGTGTACAACGCGCCGGCCGTCCTGCTGATCGGCAACGACGTCACGCAACAGAATCCGCTGGTCGCCTGGCAGATTCGCACCGGCGTCCGCCATCATGGCCTAAAGCTCTACGCGATCAATAGTCTTCCGAGCAAGATTCATCGCCAGGCGAAGATCGCTGTCGAAGTGGCCAAGGGCGGCGAGCATCAGGCGCTGCGCTGGCTGGCCAGCGAACACGGTCAATTCGACGCGAAAACCACCGAAGCGCTCGTGCAGCTGAAAGCGGCGCTCGAAGCCGAGAAGGATGTCGTGGTTCTCTTCGGCGCGGATATTCAGGGCGCCGCGATCCGCGACCTCGTTTCGCTAGGCGCACGATTCGGCGGCAAGACGAAATTCATGGCGCTCGGCGATTACGCAAATTCGCGTGGCGCCGCCGACATGGGAATCCTGCCGGACCGCCTGCCCGGATACGCTCATCTATCGGACTCCGCCGAGCGCGCGCGATTCGGCAAGCTATGGGGCGGCGAAATCTCGGCCACGCCGGGCCTCACGGCGCGCGCGATGATGGAAGCGGCCGCCGCCGGAAAGCTCAAAGCGCTCTACGTAGTCGGCGCGAATCCGCTGAAGACGTTTGGCGTCGCGCAACCCGACCGGCTGGCCGGCCTCGAGCTGCTGATCGTCCACGATATGTTCCTGACGGAAACCGCGCAGCGCGCGGACGTCGTCCTGCCCGCCGCATCCACATACGAAAAGGACGGCAGCCTCACGAACACGGCGGGTGAAGTGCAATTGACGCACCGCTCGATCGATCCGCAGGGCCCGCGCAGCGATTTCGATCTGCTGCGCATCCTTTCGCATCAGCTCAGCATGCTGGGGCTCGGCACACCCATCCGGCTGCGCACGCCTGAAGCGGCGTTCGATGAAATCCGGCAGAATGTCGCGGGCTACGATCTCGCTTACGCGAATCTGCTGGCCGGCGGATCCGAGCTTGCGACGGCCACGAGCAAGGCGCCCGAAGCGGCTTACGACGTGCCGGTGGGCGCAATTTTCTCCTCACAGGATTATTTGTTTACGAGCGGCACCCTGGGCCGTTACTGTTCCAGGCTCACTTCGACGAACGAGGCAAAACAGATTCCGTGGACTTCATCTCCCAGCACCCAGTCCTGGTGGCAGCGGTAGTCAAGATCGCCGTCCTGCTGTTTATTGTGATGACGGCCTTGGCGTACCTCACCTGGCTCGAACGCAAGGTCATCGCGCATATTCAATCGCGTTGGGGCCCGTACAATGTGGGCGCCCACGGGTTGCTGCAGCCTTTGGCTGACGGCATCAAGTTTCTTTTCAAGGAGGACGTCACTCCACCTGCTGCCGATCGTTTGATCTACACGCTTGCGCCGTTCCTGGCGCTGGCGCTGGGCCTTTCGGCAATCGCCCTGATACCCTTCGGCCCGCCTTCGGCTCTCTTCCCGAATGGACAACAGATTTTTTCGGTCGTTGACCTCAACATCGGATTACTTTTCCTATTTGCGATCACGTCGATGGGCGTGTACGGCATCGCACTTGCCGGATGGTCCTCCAACAGCAAGTACGCGCTCCTGGGTGGCCTGCGCAGCTCGGCGCAGATGATCAGCTACGAAGTCTCGCTCACGATTTCCGTGGTCGGGGTGATCCTCCTCGCCGGAACCCTCAATCTCAACGAGATCATCGGCGGGGTTCCGAACGGCTCGACGGGCCAGACCGGTTACTGGTTGCACTTTATTCCCAAGTGGAACGTGATTCCGCAATTCGTCGGATTTCTGTGTTATCTCACCGCCGCGATCGCGGAAACCAACCGCGTCCCGTTCGACTTGCCCGAGGCGGAAACCGAGCTGGTCGCCGGATTCCACACCGAATACTCCGCGTTCAAGTTCGCCATGTTTTTCATGGCCGAGTACGCGAACATGATCACGGTATCTTGCCTCGCGACGATTCTCTTCCTGGGCGGATGGCTCTCGCCCTTTCCCGAAACCTGGACCTGGCAGAACTATCTGCCCGGCGCGGGCCTGCTGATACTCGCGGCGTACTGCGCGTGGAACACCGTGTCGGAGATGCGGGGGATCGCGCGGCTCCAGCTCGGCGTCGTGACACTGCTCGCCGGCGGCGGCGGATTGATCTGCCTCTACCCTCCCATAGCCGCGGGCATACAGGGGCCGTTCTGGTTCACCGCGAAAATCCTGGCGATCCTATTCTTCTACATCTGGATGCGCGCCACATTGCCGCGTTTCCGCTACGACCAGTTGATGTCGTTCGGCTGGAAGCTGCTTCTGCCGGTTTCGCTCGCGAATCTCGTGATCACGGCGTTCGTGATCGTTTGGCCGCTGTTGAGGAAGGGATGAGGCGCGGATGAGCATCCCCGTCATCATGTTTTTCGTGTGCGCGCTCGTCGCCGTCGCCGGGGCGGTGGTGCTGATTCTGGCCCGCGAGCCGATTCACAGTGCGCTCGCGCTCGTCGTGGTGATGATGGCGCTCGCGGTGCTCTATCTGCTGTTGGGCGCGCCGTTCATCGCGGCGGTGCAGATCATCGTTTACGCCGGCGCCATCATGGTGCTGTTCGTGTTCGTGATCATGTTGCTGAACGCGGGCGTGGAAGAGCGCACCGATTTCAGCAAGCTCGCGAAATTCGCGGGCGTGCCGCTGGGTTTCTTCCTGCTGCTGGAAATCGCCCACTGGCTCGCGCACTCCCCCGTAGGCGCGGCGATTGCCAACGGCGCCGGGTTCTTCCGCCGGGGAAGCTTCCACGACCGAGCTTTCCGAGATGCTTTTCCGGCAGTATCTGTTCCCGTTCGAGGCAACCTCGATCCTGATTCTGATCGCGATTCTGGGAGCGCTGGTTTTGGCGAGGAAAGAAGAATGAGCGCCGTTCCCATTTCGTTCTATCTTGTGCTGAGCGCCATCCTGTTCGGATTGGGCGTGGTGGCGTTCGTGTTCAAGCGCAACATCATCACGATTTTCATGTCCATCGAGCTGATGCTCAATGCCGTGAATCTGGCGTTCGTGGCGTTTGCCCGCGCGCGCGGCGAGCTCGACGGGCTCGTTTTCGTTTTCTTCGTGATCGTCGTCGCGGCGGCGGAAGCGGCGGTGGGCCTGGCGATCGTGATCATGCTCGCGCAGAACCGCCAGTCGCTCAACGTCGAGCGCGTGAACTTGCTCAAGCTCTAATGCTGCTACTCAACCATCTCTGGATCATTCTCGCGCTCCCGCTTGCGGGCGCCGCGATCAATGGACTATTCGGCAAGCGCTGGCCGCAGTCCGCCGTGAATTCGGTCGCCGTCGGCTCCGTGGTCCTCTCGTTTCTGGCCGCCGCGGAAACCGTCCGCGAATTCTTCCAGCTTGCGCCGGGGCAGATTCCCTTCGTCGGAAACTATTTCACCTGGATGGTCGGCGGCGAAGCGACGCCGCATCCCTTCCGCGTGGATTTCGCGCTGCAGGTTGACCAGCTCACCGTTGTCATGCTGATGGTGGTCACCTTCGTCGGCATGCTCATCCACATCTATTCCACCGGCTACATGGCGCACGAGGGCGGCTACTACCGCTTCTTCTGCTATCTCAATCTCTTCATGTTCTTCATGCTGACGCTGGTGATGGCCGCGAATCTCATCGTGATGTTCGTCGGGTGGGAGGGCGTCGGCCTGTGCAGCTACTTGCTGATCGGTTTCTGGTTCTTGAAGAAATCCGCGGCTGACGCGGGGAAAAAGGCCTTCATCGTCACGCGTATCGGCGACTTCGGCTTCACCGTCGGCATCCTGCTGGTGTTCGCGACGTTCGGCACTGTGGCATTCAGCGAGATCTTCGATAGCGTTGCGAAGAATCCGGTTTCCGAGGGCGTGCTGACTACAATTTGCCTGCTCCTTTTCGCCGGCGCGATCGGAAAATCCGCGCAGTTGCCGCTTTACGTATGGCTCCCGGACGCGATGGAAGGCCCGACGCCCGTCAGCGCGTTGATCCACGCCGCGACGATGGTCACCGCCGGTGTCTACATGGTCGCGCGCATGAACCCGCTTTTCTCGCGCGCGCCGGCCGCCATGCTTGCCGTAGCCATCGTCGGCGCGGTCACCGCGTTCTATTCCGCCACCATCGGCCTGGTGCAGACCGACATCAAGAAGGTTCTCGCGTACTCGACCGTGTCGCAACTCGGGTACATGTTTCTGGCCTGCGGCGTGGGCGCCTATACCGCGGGCATATTCCATCTGATGACGCATGCCTTCTTCAAGGGACTGCTCTTCCTCGCCGCCGGCAGCGTGATCCATGCCATGGGCGGCGAGCAGGACATGATGAAGATGGGCGGTCTGCGCAAGAAGATTCCGGCCACGTACTGGACGATGTTCATCGGCACGCTCGCGATCGCCGGTATTCCGGGCTTTGCGGGATTTTTCAGCAAGGACGCGATTCTCGAAGCCGCGAAAGACGGCCCGCACGCGAACCTGATTCTCTGGCTGCTGGGCGTGGTCGGCGCGGGGCTCACGTCGTTCTACATGTTCCGCCTCGTGTTCCTCACATTCTTCGGCAAGCCGCGCTACGACGAGCACAAAGTCCACGTCCACGAATCGCCGAAAAACATGACCGTGCCGCTGATGGTTTTGGCGTTTCTCTCGATCTTTGGCGGCTGGTTCGCCGCGCCCAAGCTGATCGGCGGAATCGACTACTTCGACAAATTTCTCGCGCCTGTTTTCTCGGCCTCCGCGCCGGCAGCGGACGCCATGACCGCTGCGTTCCACGGAAGCAGCTTCGAGCCCTGCGATGGACTTGGTACACGCGCTGACCGGCTGGCCGGTGATCGTGGGAATTCTCGGGCTGCTCGTCGCCTGGTGGTTCTACATCAAGCGCCCCGACATCCCGAAGAAAATGGCGCAGAGCGCGCACGCGCTCTATTTGCTACTGCTGAACAAATACTACGTGGACGAAATTTACGCCGCGACGATCGTTCGCCCGCTGCTCTGGATTTCGACGAACGTCCTCTGGCACGTCGTGGACGAAGGCGCGATCGATGGCGTCGTCAACGGCACGGCCACCGTCGCGCGCGAATCCGGCAGCCAGGCCGCGCAAGCTGCAGTCGGGCAACACGCGCAGCTACGCCGCGTGGGTGATCCTGGGAGCCGTGGGTTTTACGGTGATCCTGTTCGTGATTCTGGACGTGGTGCACTAGTATGGGAACAAATCCCTATCTGCTCACCGTCATCACATTTTTGCCACTCCTCAGCGTGGCGGCGCTACTCATGCTGCGCTCGGACGATCACGTCTGGATCCGCCGGATCGCGCTCGCGGCTTCCCTCGCCGAATTCGCGGTTTCGCTGCTCCTGCTGCGCGGCTTCAGCTCAACGAACCCCGAATATCAGTTCACCGAATATCGCGCTTGGATCGGCGACGCGATTCATTACCACCTGGGAGTGGACGGCATCAGCCTCTTTCTCGTCCTGCTGACCACGTTCCTCACGCCGATCGCCATTCTCTGCTCCTGGGAGTCCATCCGCGAAAACGTGAAGGGCTTCTTCGTCTCGCTGCTGGTGATCGAGACGGCCATGATCGGCGTTTTCGTTTCGCTCGACCTCTTCCTGTTCTTCGTCTTCTGGGAACTGACGCTGATCCCCATGTATTTCATGATCGGCATGTGGGGCCACGAGCGCCGCATCTACGCGGCCGTGAAATTCATCCTGTACACGATGTTCGGCTCGATCCTGATGCTGGTCGCGATCCTGTGGCTCTATGGCAAGGCCGGCACGTTCGACCTGCCGGACATCCTGAGCCTGATGCAATCGGGACAGCTTTCCTTCCCGCCGCGCACCGAGCTGCTGATGTTCGGCGCGTTCTTCCTGGCGTTTGCGATCAAGGTTCCGCTCTTCCCGCTGCACACCTGGCTGCCGGACGCGCATACCGAAGCGCCCACGGCCGGCTCCGTGATTCTCGCGGGCGTGATGCTGAAGCTCGGCACCTACGGCATTCTGCGTTTCTGCCTGCCGCTCTTTCCCGAGGCGGCGCACCGCATGGCGCAGCCGATTGCCGTTCTCGCGATCATCGGCATCGTGTACGGCGCGCTCGTCGCGACGGTACAGACTGATTTGAAGCGGCTCGTGGCCTATACCTCGGTCAGCCACCTCGGCTTTGTCGTGCTGGGAATTTTCGCGTTCAATACCACCGCCATTCAGGGCGCCATCTACCAGATGCTGAACCACGGAATTTCAACCGGCGCGCTCTTCCTTGGCGTGGGCATGCTCTACGACCGCCGGCACACCCACGAAATCAAGGAGTACGGCGGCCTCGCGACGCCCATGCCCATCTTGATGTCGTTCTTTTTGTTTATCGCGCTGTCGTCGCTCGCGCTGCCGCCGCTCAACGGCTTCATCGGCGAGTTCCTCATCCTTATCGGCACGTTCCAGAGCCATCACGCGTGGGCTTCCTGGGCCGCCAGCGGAGCCGTGCTCTCCGCGATCTATCTTCTGTGGGCCTATCAGCGCGTGGCGCTGGGCGAAGTGACCGTCGAGAAGAATAAGACTCTGCCGGACGCTTCCATTCGGGAACGCGTGATTCTGGTGACCATGGCCGTCGCGATCATCTTCATGGGCATCGCTTCCCCGCTCTTCACGCGCCGCATGGAAGCTTCCGTAAACAACATCATCGAGCAGACCTCGGCGCCTCGAAACGCTTCGCGTCCCGCGGCCGTTCCGCTCGCGCGCCCCATCGCGGGGCATGTTGTGACATTGCCGGCGCATCCGGTTCTCGCGACACTCGCCGAAAAGCAGGTGCGGCCGTGAATCCGTTTGTTGGCGACCAACTCGCAAATCTTCACCGGCTCGCACCGGAAGTGGTGCTGTCCGTCTTCGGCATCCTCGTCATGATCGCGGACCCGTTCGTTGGCGCCGCCCGCAAACGCGTGCTGGGCTGGGTCGCGTTCGCCGGCGCGGTCCTCGCGCTCGCCTCGGTCCACATCGCGAACCATTTTCCCGGCCCGGCCTATAGCGATCTGATCCGCGTGGATTCCTTCAGCATGTTCGCGCACGTGATCATCCTCGTGGCCGTGGCGCTCGCGATCCTGGGCTCGCTCGACTATCTCGACCAGCAGCACATCCAGCGCGGCGAATATTACGCGCTCGTTCTGTTCGCGGCGGCCGGCATGGGCATTCTCGCCGGCGCAAACGAGCTCGTCACCGCTTTCGTCGGCCTGGAAATGAGCTCCATCGCGAGCTACGTTCTCGTCGGGTTCCGCCGCCGATCGTCCGCCTCAAATGAAGCATCGCTTAAGTACTTCCTGCTCGGCTCGTTCGCCACGGCGTTTTTCCTTTACGGCGTTGCCATGATCTACGGCGCCACCGGCACCACGCGTATAGACGCGGTTCAAGCAGCACTCGAAAAGATCATCACCGCCGACCAGCGCGAACCAGCGCTCGCGGTTCTCAGCCTCGCATTGATTTTCGTCGGCCTCGGGTTCAAGGTCGTCGTCGCGCCGTTCCAGGTGTACGCGCCAGATGTCTATGAAGGCGCCCCCACTCCGGTCACGGCGCTGCTGGCATCAGCGCCCAAGGCTGCCACGTTCGCCTTGATGATCCGGATTTTCTACGTCGCCTTCAGCCCCCTTACGGGCCTTTGGTTTTGGTTGATTTGCGTGGTCGCCGTGCTGACTATGCTCGTCGGCAATCTCGCGGCGCTCGTGCAAACCAACGTGAAGCGCATGCTCGCGTATTCCTCGATCGCGCACGCGGGATATATTCTCGTAGCGTTTGCGGCCTCGACCTCGCTGGGCGTCGCCGCCGTTTTGTTTTATCTCGCGGCGTACATATTCATGAAGGTCGGCGCGTTCCTCATCGTCACGCACCTCGGCCAGCAGGATGAAAAGCGGGTGTCCATTCAGGACTACTCCGGCCTGGCCTCGAAGCAGCCCGTGGTAGCGGCGTGCTTCTCGCTGTTCCTGCTTTCCCTGCTGGGCCTGCCGGCCACCGGTGGTTTTCTCGGGAAATTCTTCGCGTTCCAGTCCGCGCTCATCGTTCAGCGACGATCGCTCACTCTGCTCGTCGTCATCGCCGCCATCAACAGCGTCATCGGCGCTTACTATTACTTGCGCGTGATCATCACCATGTATTTCCAGGCGCCGTCCAGGGACTACACGCCGTCGCGCGTCGCGCCCGCCGTCGGCATCGCCCTGGCCATCGCCGCTGCCGGCACGCTCTACCTGGGCATCCTTCCCTCTCGCGTCTCTCGACCTCGCTCAGGCCGCCGCCGATTCCCTGTTCTCGCACTGATCGGTCGCTGCCCCGCAGCGTTAACGGCGCTCTTGACGTTGCCTTCGCTCGACTCCCGCCTATTCTGGCCTTTACCGGCATGCGTAATCTCCACAATAGACAACGAACCTCGACGTGACTTATCGTCAGTCGGGGACGTCTTTCGCCCCGCTGTCGGACGAACTAGCGCCATGGCGCTTTGTTGACCGTCCTCACGACGAGGGCTGAATGTTCTTTGAAAACTGACGATGCGACAAGCATCAGCATCCCGAGTCCGCGGCGGAGGAGCCGAGGGATCTCTCTTTCCTCACTCGCGCCACATCTTTAATCGACACGGTGGCGATTAGAAATGCCCGTAACCTGCTGAAAAGAAGAACGCACCGGATTCTAATCGACACACTTCGGCCCCTCGATAACTCACCCCGCGAGTGTTGCCAAAAAACAAAAACGGCCCGGAATCTCCGCGACTGCAAGATTCCGGGCCGTCGAATTTCACACCTTGTCGTGCGCTACTCGATCAAAACTACTTAATCAAAACAATGACCAGCGCATACAGCGTGAGCGATTCAATCAATGCCACGCCAAGGATGAACGCGATTCGGATGGGGCCGGCAGCGCCCGGATTCCGTGCGGTGCCTTCGCAAGCCGCCTTGGTCGCCATTCCCTGGCCGATGCCGCAACCCGCAGCCGCAATGCCCAGCGCAATCGCCGCGGCTACGCCCACCCAATTCGTCGTCGCAGCCGCTGCAGGAGCCGCCTGCGCAAACGTAACCGGCGCCACCATCAGCGCCAATACCGCCACTAGCAAAACCACCGCTGCTTTCTTGCTCATGTCTTCTCCTCGTTATGAATTTGCCGCCAGGAGGTGGTTGCCGGAAGTCCGGGGGGACGACCGATCTCACGCTGGCAGCGTTTAATTCCGGATTAGTGCTCCTCGGAAACAGCAAGGCCGAGATAAAGGATGGACAACATCACAAAAACGAAAGCCTGCAACACAGCCACGAAAACGTGCAGCAGCGCCATGAGCAGCGGAATTGCCACTGGTACCACGGCGGAAGCGTATCCCAGACGGTTCAGATGGCCGAGAAATCCAAACAGCGCGAGCGTCAGGCCGAGAAACGAAACGTAAATCAGCTCGCTCACCATCATATTGGCCCAAAGCCGGATGGTGAGCGAAAGCAGCCGCGCGAAGTGGCTGATGGTTTCTACCACAACCATCAGGGGCGAGATCGCCGGCACCGGACCCATGAGTGTCTTTGCATACCCGACCGGCCCGTGGTGGCCGATGCCGAGGCGGTTGTAATACAAGAATACAATGATGGCGCAGCCGAGCGGAACCGTCGCCGAGGCCGTAGGCGAGGTGAATCCCGGTACCAATGAAATCAAATTGCTGAACAGGATGAAAATCCCGATCGTTCCAAAAAAGGCGATGTGGCGCTCCGCTCCGTGTCCGACCATGTCGTTCACAAGATCCTTCACGCCGACGCCCATCGGATTCGTAATCAGGAATTCCATGGTCTGCTGCGTCGCACCGGGACGGTCTACGGAGACGCGCGCCTTGAGCCACAGGAAGAAAAGCATGGCCAGCACGACGACAAGAAGCTCCATCGCGAAAGCATTCGTGATGGGATATTCGTTATTCAACGGCTGGATGTGCAGGAGTGCAAACAGTGCCAACACCGGCTTGCCCAAAAGCGCGTTCACCACTCTTGTCACACCGAGGACTTGCTCTTCGCCCATGAATCTCCCGAAAGAGGAACCGCTCGAATTATATTTGTGTGAATTAGATTTACTGAGTGTTCCAGCGGTGTTGTCCGTGCACCAGTTCGTAACCCAGCTCGAGGACGACCGCCGGAACCACCGCTACCAGCCCGCACAGAAAAGCAATCGCCGGCAACCGCAGCCAAGCGAGAATAACATAGGCCACCACGAGCAGCAATAATAGGCGCCCCAGGAACTTCGCGTGAACCATCGGCGGAACGCGCACATTTTCGGCTGCCGCCTGAGCCTGCCCCACGCGGATCAACGCCGCCGTCCCCTGCCGCAGCCAGCGAAAATTCAGCCAGCAAAGCGCCGTCCCCACCGCCGCTCCCGCACCGGCTCGAATTCCCCAGCCGATCGCGGCGCCCAAAGTCATCGCAGCGCCAAGGCTGATCAGAAAGCGTTCGATGCGGCGCTCGATGGCCGCATATTCCGCGTCATTCACTTTTCTTGTCTCCGCCGCTTGCCATTCGGATCGTGTCGCGCAGCCCCACCACCACACCGCAGAGGCCGAGCACGAGCATCAGCCAAGGTTTCGTATGCAGCCAGCGATCCAGAAAATATCCGATGGCGCCACCAACAACTGCCGGCCCGACCAGCAGGAACGGCAGTTCCATCGCCAGCGCCATTTGTTTGATGGCGCCTGGATCCTTTTTGGGCGCGGGCTCTTGCGAATCCACGGGCGCTCCTTAGCGCTTCTTCTTGAGCTTGAACACCCGCTCCGCGTTCTCGTGATAGATCTTCTGCTTGTCTTTCTCCGAAATCCTCGCGGCGTCCAGAAAGTCCACCGCGTCCGGGTGGTCCTGATAGGGATAGTCAACGGCCCACATAATCCGGTCCGCCCCGATGGCTTCGATGCAGAATTTCAGCGTCGGTTCCCAGTTCATTCCGCTGGTGGTGATGTAGAAATTCCGCTTGAAGTACTCGCTCGGCGTCAGCTTGAGCTTCGGCCGGTCAAAGGGAATCCGGACGCGTCCGTGCATGAAGTCGAGGCGATAGAGCCAGTACGGAATGCCTTCCCCCATGTGCCCGAGGACAATCTGCAGGCCGGGAAAATGGTCGAGGACGCCGCTGGTGATGATGCGCAGTCCGTGCAGACCGGTTTCCGCCTGGTAGCCCCATATGGCGTGCTCGAGATGATCCGTCCGATACGCCTTGGCCATCAGGGGAATCGGAGCGCGGGGGTGAATGTAGAGCGGGACTTTGTGAGCGGCGATGGCCTCGAGAATCGGCCAGTATTTCCGCTCGCTCAAATATTCACCGTTCGTGTGGGAATTGATCATCACGCCGCTCAGCTTGAGCTTGGTGATGGCGCGATCAATTTCCTTCACGGCGTTCGCCGGATCCTGCGGCGCAATCGTCGCGAGCCCGGCAAAGCGATCTGGGTACCGCTGGATCGCATCGTGCAAACGGTCGTTTCCTATGGCGGCGACCGCGGTGCCCTTTTCCGGACTCATCATTTGCACGCCCGTGGACGTCAACGCGAGCAGGTGCATGTCCACGTCGTACTCATCCATCGTCCGAAGGCGTTGCTCGAACAGATCCAGAAGGTTGTGGTAAACGGGGCCGGAAGGATCGGTCTGGATTTTCCAGAGAAAGAGGTCGGGATCGTAATCTTGAGTGGTCGCCAGCAGCTCGCGTTGCGCATCCATCTGTTCCGGTATGGAGAATGCCTCTTCGGTCGCGATTCGCCGATAGTGCTTCCGCTTCGATTTCGATTTGCTCGGGCGCGTCTTATGCTTCGGACTCATTGGGATTTCTCCTCGCTCTGGAAAGATTAATGATTGTTAATCGGGTGATGAATGCCCCAAACCAGAGGGGAGTTTAGCCCAGAACGAGCCGCGTTTGCACGCGCGGCGCAGGACCCGGAACTAAGGCTCGTGACGCGCGCCGTGAAGTATGGAGACGGCGTGAGGAAGCAGATCGGCGATTACGTCGAGGGATTCCACCGCACCCTTCGGGCTGCCGGGCAGGTTGATGATGATGGCTTTTCCGCGGATTCCCGCGACGGCGCGCGAAAGCACCGCGCGCGGCGTTTTCTGCGCGCCGGCCGCGCGCATCTGCTCGGGGAATCCGGGGATCATGCGCTCCACGACCGCGGCGGTCGCTTCCGGAGTCACGTCCCGCGGGCCGAGACCCGTCCCGCCGGTCGTGAGAATCACATCCGCGTCGTTTGAGTCGGCGGCTTCTTTGAGGAAAATCCCGATAGCGGCGCGATCGTCGGCGCGAACGGCCGACGAAGCGATTTGCCAGCCGAGTTCGCGGCAGCGCGCGATCACCGACGGCCCCGAACGGTCTTCCGCCTTGCCGGCGGCCACCGAATCGCTGATTGTGAGAACGGAGACGCGCATGGAATCGGCGGGACTCGTTAGCCCTCGGTCGCCTCGACGTTTTCCGTGTCGCCGTCGCGCTGCCCTTCATCCATCAAGCGCAAGGCTTCCATCAGGAGGCCCGTCGTCGTGCGGGATATGGTCGTGCGTTCCGGAGCGGAATTGAAATCAATTTCAAATTCGCCGGCCGGCCAGCGCACCACCTGAAAGACGGCTGCTTCGCCTTCCACGGAACCGAGCCTGGCATCCGCGCATTGGCCGGCGGAAAAGAAGAGCTGGCACATCTCGCCCTCGTGGCGAATCGTGAGCCGGCAGGATTTCTGCCCCATTTCGAGCGATTGCATGAGATCGAGAATGCTCATCTCCTCGAGGCGCCCTTGAATCACGCCCGGACGCACCGCGCGGCTCTGGAGCTTTTCGAGGGCGAGACGATCGATGACCTTCTTGGTCCGACGGACGAGATCCTTCAGGAAGAACGGCTTGACGATGAATTCCTCGACGCCTTCGACCATCGGACGGAGCTTTTCCTCCATGTCGCTTCGGCTGGCGAGAAAAATGAAAGGAATCAGCCTAGTCTGTTTTCGCGCGCGAAGTTTTTCGTAGAGCTGGCGCCCATCGAGGCCCGACATGCGATAGTCGCAAAGGATCAGGTCCGGCGGATCGTCCACGATTTTCAGCAGGGCGTCCGCGCCATCCGCCGCGGCGATGGCCTCGCAATGGGGCGCGAGTCCTTTCATCAGCAAGTCGAGGATCAGGGCGTTATCGTCCACAACCAGGACTTTAACGTCCTTCATCGGCGTCATCGTTTTCTGCTCTTTCGGGAACCCCCGCCCGAGCGCAAGTAGGTACCGCTGCGCCCTCCCGATTTCTTCACGAGATGCAACTCGGTGATCTCCATGCCGCGTTCCAGGGCCTTGCACATATCGTAGATCGTCAACGCCGCAACCGCCGCGCCCACAAGCGCTTCCATCTCCACCCCGGTGGGTCCAGTGACCGTCGCCTCCGAGGTGATCTCAATTCCATTCTGGCATAGGTTCGCGCGCACATCCACGTGCGTCAAGGCCAGGGGGTGACAAAGCGGAATCAACTCCGAGGTACGCTTGGCCGCCGTGATTCCTGCGATCCGGGCGATTTCGAGCGGGTTCCCTTTCGGCGATTTCAGGCGCTTGAGACTTGCGACAGTTGCCCGCTGCATGCGCACAAAGGCGTGCGCGACGGCGGTGCGGGAGGTCGCCGGCTTCGCCGTGACGTCCACCATGCGCACGCGGCCCGATTTGTCGTAGTGGGAGAGCTTAGTCATGAATCCCCAAGGTGGCACATCGGAAGTTGGGGCGCAAGTAGGAGTCCCGGCAGTGGTCGTGGATGGGGTACGTCAAACACGTTGCTACCTGCGATCCTGAGCCCGCTATCGCGGGCTCAGGATGACAGCGAAGAAGCTTTCGTCGAGAAGGCGGGACGCCTCTAATTTACCTTCATGTTTGCGGGGGGAGCGGGCGCACTTATCGTCGCGCCGTCCCAGTGTTCGTCGGCCTTGCCGTCAACGAAGCGCCACATATCGAACCACGCGGTCGTGTATTTCTTCGACGGATCGCGCGGGTCCGGATATTCTCGCGGCGTTACGACGATCACCAGATCGCCATCCGCGAGGACCGCGACGATATGCGTCTTCGAAATGTGCTCCGGGATTTCCGACGGCTTGCGGAAGCCCGTGAAGAACTTCACCACGAGATCGCGACCGGAGGCCACGTTCGGGTTGTGCTGGTGGTAGGCCGGCGTCAGCCATTTGTCGGCCAGATCCCAGTGATTGGCCTCCAACAGGTCCTTCATGATGTGATAGGCGGCCTGCTTGTTGGTGTTCAGCGTCGGGTTCTTGCTGGTGAAAAGAGCATCAGCTTCCGCACCAGTGACGCCGACGACCGGTTCTTGGGCCATCACAGGGACGCAGGCAAACAGTATCGCGAGTGCAGCGAGCAAACTCAGGCGTGTTTTCATGCGTGCTAGATACATCCGTTTTGGACGCGGTGTCAAGTGTCCGCCGCAATCCGCCGCCCGGTTCGACGAACAGTGAGGCAACCGGCGGATGAATCGCGCTTCCATTGACTTCCATGGGGGCGGCGAAGTACGCTCCGCGCCAACGAAGAAGGCGCGATTCGTCGCGGCGACAGGGGAAAGATTCATAGCGGCGATTCGATCGAAGGGGGAATATGAGAATCGTATTGAACATCGTGGGATTGATTTTGGTGTTTTTCGGCGGCGTGTGGTTTCTACAAGGGATAAACAAGTTCCCGGGCAATAGCTTCATGAACGGCCAGACCCAGTGGTCGATCTACGGCGGGATAGCGTTTGTCGCGGGCATCGTGGTGTTCGTAATCGCAAACCGTAAGAAAGCGGCCGCCTGACATCAGTGGTAATTGCTGACCGGGCCCGCGAGCCGAGGAGACGCGCGTGAGCGATACAGCTGCGCGCGCCCCCGAAGTGAAACCCGGAGTGCCACCTTCCGCATTCGATACGGTCCGCAAGCAAAGAACTTTCCTCGGCCACCCCGTCGGCCTGTATTTCCTCTTTTTCACCGAGATGTGGGAGCGATTTTCCTACTACGGGATGCGCGCTCTGCTCGTCCTTTACATGGTGAACCATTTGATCCGGGGCGCGCAGTCGGGGACGTCGCACGTTTTCGGATTCGCGGCCCTGCAGCACGGGCTGGAGTCCGCCTTCGGCGCTCTCGCGACGCAGCCTCTGGCCTCGCAAATTTACGGGCTCTATACCGCGTTCGTTTACTTCACGCCGATATTCGGGGGAATGCTCGCGGACCGCGTACTGGGGCAGCGCAAGACCGTGATCGTGGGCGCGATACTGATGGCCATCGGGCATTTCCTGATGGCGGCCGAATCGATGTTTCTGCTGGCACTCTTTGTGCTGATCCTGGGGAACGGCTGCTTCAAGCCGAATCTCGCGACTCAGATCGGCAGCCTCTATCCCGTCGGCGATCCGAGGCGCGACCGCGCGTACACGGTCTATTATGCGGGCGTGAATCTGGGAGCGTTTCTTTCGCCGCTGGTTTGCGGAACTTTGGGGCAGGTGTACGGCTGGCACTACGGGTTTGGAGCCGCCGGGGTGGGGATGGTGATCGGCTTGACGATCTATCTCCTGGGCCAGCCCTATCTCCCCGCGGATTCGTTGACGCGCGCAAAGACCGCGCTCACGGAAAAGACCACGGCTCCGCTCACAGCGGCGGAGTGGAAAGCGATCCTGGGCCTGGTCGCGCTCTGCGCGCTGAACGTGGTTTTCTGGGGCGTGTTCGAGCAGCAAGGAAACACGCTGCAGTTATTCGCGGATCGAAACGTCAATTGGCACGTGTTCGGTAGGCAGTTGCCGTCCACATGGTTTCAATCCGTGGATCCGATGTTCATCTTTCTCCTGACCCCGTTCTTGAACATTTTCTGGAGCTGGCAATCGAAGCGCGGCAAGGAACCGGGAAGCGTGATCAAGATGACCATGGGCTGCGCGCTGCTGGGCCTGGCGTTCCTACCGCTTATCTTCGTGGCACACGGGCTGGGCGCCGATCAGAGAGTCAATCTGCTCTGGCTGGTGAGTTGCGCGTTCGTTTACACCGTGGGCGAATTGTATCTTTCACCCGTTGGCTACTCCCTGGTGTCGAAAGTCGCGCCCGTACGCCTGGTCGGCATGCTGATGGGGATGTGGTTTCTGGCAAACTTTGCGGGAAATTATCTAGCGGGCTATCTCGGAACCTTCTACGAGACGATGTCGCGTGAAGCGTTCTTTTCCATGCTGATGGTGCTCGGCATCGCGGCCGGCGCCGCGATTCTCGCCCTCAGCGCGCCGCTCCGGAGGGCGGTTGGGCGCGACGTGTAGACGGAGCCGACCCGCCGATCACTTTACTTCAGCGGATGTAATTGTTGCAGGCCCTTCGCCGACGATTTCGATTTCAGCGACTTCGTCCTTCGCACCGTCGTAGTGCGGCTGCTTCGCAAGATCGACGACGTAGCTGCCCGCGGGCATCGGGACCATCGAATCTGGATCGTATTTCGTGCCGCTGCCGACCCACCAGGTGCCGGAAAGCACAGTGATATAGCGGTCGTTCGGGTGGAAGTGCGGGCGGCTGTTGTTGTGCGGATACCATTTGACGAGCTCGATGTACAGGCCGGGTTTCGATGGATCGCCCAGCACGACCGCCGTTTCCGCGGCGCCGGGACGCCCGGTCCAAGTAATCTGATTCGGCAATTTGTAGATGACTTGGGTTGGGTCGAGTTCGGCGGGGCGCGGCTCGGCGGATCCGAGCGAGCTTGCTGCGCCGAGCGACACGAGCATTCCCATCGCGGCGGCAACGGGCCAGTAGCGGCGAGAGATCGAAGAAGCGAGCATGAGCTTCCCTCCTTTAAATTTTCAATGACGGCAATGAAACGATGCAGGCCGGGCGCTATGCGCGGCCGTCAAAACGTCCCACGGCGCGGCAAGACGTCCACCCATTCGCCGGCTTGCAAGTGGAGCTTCGATGCGTGCACGAGGAGGAAGCAATTCCCGCGCACCACCGCGCCGATATCGCCCGAGCCTTCCCAGAGAAGCACTTCCACGATGGGCTCGGCGCCCGACTCACTCGCGGGCCAGCTCACGCGCGCGGGAAGAAGATGCGCGACGGTTCCCTTTTCATCCACGGGATGCGCCAGCTTGGCCTTGAAAATCGGCAGGGGCTGCGGAAGGCAGCCGCTGAGCGCTTCGATCGCGGGCACGACGAACAGCTCGAACGTCACCATCGTGGAAACGGGATTTCCCGGCAGACCGAAGACGGGCTTCCCCCGGCACCATGCGAATACCACCGGCTTGCCCGGACGGATCGCGACCGCTTCAAAAAGGATTTCGGCGCCAAGTTCTTTCAACACCTGTTCGACGAGATCGTACTTCCCGGCGGACACTCCACCACTTAGCAGGAGAAGATCCGCCTCCAGGCCCTGCTCGATTCGCGCGTGAAGCTCGGCGACTTCGTCCTTCGCGGAGCCTGCGGGCAAGGGCTCGCCGCCCGCGAGGCTGACCTGGGCGGCCAGCGAAATATTGTTGCTGTTGCGAATCTGAAAGGGACCGGGTGCGCGATCCAGGGAGACAAGCTCGTCGCCAGTGGAAAGAATCGCCACGCGCGGGCGGCGGCTGACTTCGATGTGGGCGCGGCCCACTTCCGCGGCCATGGCAAGCTCGGCGTAACCGAGCCGCGTGCCACGGGAAACCACTACTTCTCCCACGCGCGCTTCAGCGCCCGCGAGAACGTAATACTGCCCGGCGCGGGCGGCTTGCTCGAACACGACGAAATCATCTTCTTCGCGAGTGAATTCGTGCATCACGACGGCGTTCGCGCCGCGCGGCACGGGCGCTCCGGTAAGTATCCGCACGCATTCGCCGGCGCCCACGGTGCCATTAAAGGCCACTCCGGCGCGGCTTTCGCCGATGAGACGCAACTTCGCGCCCGGCTCGGCTGCGTCGGCGGAGCGCACTGCAAAACCATCGCGAATCGAACGATTGAATGGCGGATAGTTGCGGTCGGCGACGATGTTTTCGGCGAGAATGCGGCCGAGCGGAGCGGCAGGCGCGACGCTGAGATCGAGAGTCTCCCGTTCAGGAGCGCAGACACACGCGGAGAGTGTCTCGATCACTTTGGCGCGCGCGGCTTCGAAGGAAATCATCGCAGGCTACAGCCACGCGGCGAGTTTCGTCCCGCGGGGAACGATGGTGGCGTCGCGCTCCGGACCGGTCGAGATCATTCCGATTTCAACCTGAAGCTCGTCGGAGATGAAGTTCAGATAGTCGCGCGCCGCCATGGGCAGATCGCGGACTTCGCGAATGCCCGGCGTGGATTTCCTCCAGCCCGGCAGCGTGCGGTATACGGGCTCGATCTGCAACAACGTTTCGACGTCGGGCGGCATTTCCGTGAGAGTTTGACCCTTGTAGCGGTAGCCGGTGCAAACTTTTATCTCGGGCTGCTCGTCGAACACGTCGAGCTTGGTCACCACCAGCGAGTCAATTCCATTGAGCATCTTGGCGTAGCGCAGAACCACAAGGTCGAGCCAGCCGCAGCGCCGCGGACGCCCAGTCACCGCGCCGAATTCATTTCCGCGGGCCCGAATCGCCCCGGCGTCGAGGTCGGGCATCTCCGTGGGGAATGGCCCGCTGCCGACGCGCGTCGTATACGCCTTCGTCACGCCGACGACTCCTGTGACGCGCGTGGGGCTCACGCCGAGCCCCGTCGCCGCGCCGCCAGAAATGGCGTTCGACGAGGTGACGAACGGATACGTTCCGTGGTCAATATCCAGCATCGTGCCTTGCGCGCCCTCGAACAGCACGGATTCGCCGCGATCCATAGCGTCATTGAGCAGCACGGCCGTATCGGCCACGAGTCCGCGAATGTGCGCCGCGATCTCGAGACTCTGTTCGAGCAGCCCCGCGGTTTCCAGCGCGTGGCCGTAGGACGCCTTGCTGATCAGGTCTTTTTCCGCGATCACGCGCTCGAGTTTGACGCGGAAACTTTCCGGCTCGAGCAAGTCGCAGACGCGGATTCCGCGGCGGGCCATTTTGTCCTCGTAGGCCGGGCCGATGCCGCGCGAAGTGGTCCCGATCTTCGCTTCGCCGCGCGCGGATTCCGCGGCCTTGTCCATTTCGCGATGGTAGGGAAAAATCAGATGCGCTCGGTTGCTCAGGAACAGGCGTCCGCGGACTTCGACGCCGGACTTGCGTAGATTTTCGATCTCAGCTACGAGCGCGGCGGGATCAACCACGGCGCCGGGGCCGATAACGGCTTTCTTTTCCGGGCGCAGGATTCCGCTGGGAACCAGTTGCAACACGAAGCGGTGGCCGTTGAAGATGACCGTGTGGCCCGCGTTGTGGCCGCCGGCATAGCGCGCGGTGTAGTCAAACGATAGAGCCAGGCAATCAACGACTTTGCCCTTCCCTTCGTCGCCCCATTGGGCTCCGACGACCGCTATCGCCTTGGTTCGAACTTTGTCCGCCAACGCCGCCGCTCCACGACCACACGAGTCGCACCTTTTCCGCTCCGGCTCGTACATGAAACCTTACAGGAGGGCTGATGCGGCAAAACCAAAATCCAATCCTACGCTGCGCAATAGCCGAAGGCAAGAGCGGTGGCCGAAACGGGGACGAACGGACGAATGCGAACCAGTCGAGACAGTTGTGAGTCGGACAAGGATGGCGCGGAACACAGCGTGACCCGCGCCCCGCGCCGCAAACCTTCCGCGAAGCTTAGGCCACTCCGAAAATTTTCTCGGCGATGTCGGCCGCGATCGGGATCCGAAATCGCTCGCCCTGATAGGCCTTAATCATCAGCAGCAGCCACAGACCGAAGCTGAGCAGGCCCATGAGCGGATAGAGCACAAAGGCCATCGAAAATCCGCCCAACCCTCCGGCGAAAAGCGTGAAGCCGAAAATCGCGCCGATAACAAAATAGATGATATGAATCCCGACGAACACGACGATGGACTGCGCCGCGTGGAAGCGCACGAAGGGGCGCTTGTCGATGAAGTAGAAGATGATCCCGGTGATCCAGCCAAGCACATAGCACAGTAGTCCCGCAACTTTTTCATCCATTTGCGATGCGGCTGGCACGCTGGCGGGCGGGGAGCTATGAACTGCGCCGGGCGCCGCCTGCGCCGCGCCGCAAGCCGGGCAAAAGCCCGCGCCGTCCGCAACCGCTGCCCCGCACTTCGCGCAAAATGCCATGTCGCCCCCCTTGTGATATCGACTTCGCGCGGAGACTAGCAAAACCCCGCGGTGTGGGCAAGCTCAATCCGGCGCGGAGGCGGTGCTATAATCGCCCGAAGCGGAAGTGGCGGAATTGGCAGACGCGCCAGCCTTAGGAGCTGGTGGCCGAAAGGCCGTAGGGGTTCGAGTCCCTTCTTCCGCACCAACATTTCCGGCCATGAGCGGCGCAGTTGACGCGCACCGGCCGATTCCCTATACTAAATTTTCTGTTGCGGCGCGCGGTTAGCCGCACTTCCCTGCACTCCTGCTTCTGAGATTCCGAAAAGCGAAAGGCGGATTGAGACGGGGTTTTGCTGGCCGACGCTGCCTAGAAAACAATCACATGACCGAAGCGACCTGCAGACGCGAAATCGAACTGGAAATTCCGGCCGACAACGTATCGAAGGCGGCCGAAAAAGTGGCGCGCGATATCGCGCGCATCGCCCGCATTCCGGGTTTTCGTCCGGGCAAAGCGCCCATCACGCTGGTGCGGCGCCGCTTTGCGGACGATATACAGGGCGAAGTGGTGCAGTCGCTCGTTCCCGAATATCTCGAGAAGGCGCTTGGCGAAAAGAATCTCATTCCGGTGACGCGCCCCGAAGTGGACAAGGTCGAATTCAAGGAGGGCGAGCCGCTGAAGTTTCGCGCGATCTTCGAGGTCCTTCCCGAATTCGAGCTGGGTGATTACAAGAATCTTCAGGTGCAGGTGGACGAGATCGAGGCGGGCGACGCGCAGGTGGATAAAGCGATCGAGGAAATGCGGGAGCGCGCCGCGACGTTCGTCCCGGTCGAGGGCCGCCCGGCGAAGGACGGCGACTCCGTTCTCATCAAGCTTAAAGGCATTCCCACCGGCGGCGGCGAACCCGTCGAAGCCGACAATGTTCTTGTTCCGCTGGGCGCGGAAGAAACTCTCGCCAGCTTCACCGAAAATCTGCGCGGCGCGTCTGCGGGCGATACCAAGAAGTTCGAGGCGCGCTACCCCGACGACTACCCCGATAAGAAACTCGCCGGAAAGACCTACGACTTCTCCGTGAACGTTGAGGGCATCAAGGAAAAGAAGCTGCCCGAGCTGAACGATGATTTCGTGAAGGAAGCCGCCGGCGAAAAGGCCGAAGTGGCCACGCTCGATGAACTACGGAAGAAGATCCGCGAAAATCTGGAAGCGTCCAAGGAGCATCAGCAAGCCTCCCAGGCCCGCGACAAGATTCTCGAGCAGCTCGTCAGCAAACACGACTTCCCGGTGCCCGAAGCCTTGATCGAAGGCCAGATGGACACGCGCCTGGAGCGCATGGTGCGGTCGCTCGCGTCACAGGGAGTGGACCCGCGCGGCATGAATGTGGACTGGACCGCGCTTCGCCGCCAGCAGCGCGACCGCTCGGTCACCGACGTGAAGGCCGAACTGCTTCTCGATCGCATCGCCACGGCCGAAAAGATCGACGCGACGGAGGAAGAACTCGAAAAAGAGATTTCTCATCTCGCCGAACACGGTGGCGAATCGGCAACGGCATTGCGTGCTCGCTTGACAAAGCAGGGAGCGCTCGATACGATGAAATCGAAGTTGCGTAGCAATAAAACGATCGATTGGCTCTATAGCAACGCCCGAATCGAGAAGACAGCCAAAAGTGAAAAGTAAGTTTGGTTCGGGTTTCCTCAGCGCGCAAAATATTCCCAATGATAAAAACTGACGACGCGATTCCGCGTGCCACGACGCTGGTTCCCATGGTCGTCGAACAGACGAACCGAGGCGAACGCGCCTACGATATCTATTCCCGCCTTCTCAAGGACCACATCATCTTCATCGGCACGCCGATTGACGACCATGTGGCCAACCTGGTGACGGCCCAGTTGCTCTTTCTGGAGTCCGAGGACCCGGAGAAGGACATCTCCATCTACATCAACTCGCCGGGCGGATCGATTTCCGCGGGAATGGCGATTTACGACACGATGCAGTTCGTTCGTCCCGACGTGGTCACCTACTGCATCGGCCAATCGGCCTCGATCGCGGCGGTACTACTCGCGTCAGGCACGCCCAAGAAGCGCTATGCCCTTCCGAACTCCCGCGTGCTGATCCACCAGCCCTGGATGTCCGGGCTTTCCGGGCAAGCCACGGACATTGATATCCACGCCAAGGAAATTATCCGGACGCGGGCGTCGCTGAATCAATTGCTCGCGGGCCACACCGGCCAGCCGGTTGAGAAAATCGAACGGGATGTCGAGCGCGATTTCATCATGACGGCGGACCAGGCCAAGGCCTACGGCATCGTGGATGAAATTATCACCAAGCATCGCTAGTCGAGTCCGGCGATTAGACGGAATGGCGTTCAAAGGGTTAGTAGTGAAAGCGATGAATCCCCGCAGGACCGGGGGACTTCCGTCCTAGAATAAGGACAGATTCATCGTGCGTGTGGTTCCGACGAGAGGGGCCGTCAAGCGTGAAGCGGTTCACCCCAGAAGAGCCGTTGCGTTGTTCCTTCTGCCATAAGACGCAGGAGCAGGTGGAGAAGCTCATCAGCTCTCCATCGGAATATCCGCGCTCCTATATCTGCAACGAGTGCGTGGGCGTCTGCCAGCAGATCCTCGAGGACGAGAAGCGCGAACAAGCGACGCCGGCGAATCGCCGCCTGCCGCGCCCGCCCGAGATCAAGGCATTTCTCGACGGGTACGTGATCGGCCAGGACAAGACGAAAAAGAAGCTGGCCGTGGCGGTTTACAACCACTACAAGCGCATTTTCATGAATAAGCCAGCCCGGCGACGTCGAATTGACCAAGTCGAACATCCTGCTGATCGGGCCGACGGGCACGGGCAAGACGCT
This sequence comes from uncultured Acidobacteriota bacterium, assembly GCA_963752925.1. Taxonomy (GTDB): domain Bacteria; phylum Acidobacteriota; class Terriglobia; order Acidiferrales; family UBA7541; genus Palsa-295. The sequence goes on from CAVVZY010000004.1 coordinate 278,277, forward strand.
GCTGGCGCAAACGCTCTCGAGAATGCTCGAAGTGCCGTTCGCGATTGTCGACGCGACCACGCTGACCGAAGCGGGCTACGTCGGCGAAGACGTCGAAAACATTATTCTGAAGTTGCTGCAGGCCGCCGATGGGGACGTCCAAAAGGCTCAGCAGGGCATCATATATATAGACGAGATTGACAAGATTTCGAAGAAGGACGAGAACCCCTCCATCACCCGCGATGTCTCGGGCGAGGGCGTGCAGCAGGCGCTGCTGAAGATTCTCGAAGGCACGGTCGCCAACGTCCCGCCGCAGGGCGGACGCAAGCATCCGCACCAGGAATTCACGCCGGTGGACACGACGAACATCCTGTTCATCTGCGGCGGAGCTTTCGTGGGACTGGAAAAGATTGTCGAACGCCGCGTGGGGCAGAAATCCTTGGGATTTCATGCGGATGCCCAGCCGACCACGCCGACGCGCCGCAATATCGAAATGCTCCAGCAGGCGCAGCCCACCGACCTGATCCGTTACGGCCTGATTCCGGAATTCGTCGGCCGGCTGCCGGTGATGGGCGTGTTGAGCGATCTGGACAAGAGCGCGCTGGTGCGCATCCTGACGGAACCGAAAAACGCGCTGGTGCGTCAGTATCAGAGACTCTTCGAATTTGAGAACGTCCGCCTGCGATTCACCGACGATGCCCTGGAAACGGTTGCGGAACTCGCGCTGCAGCGCAAAGTGGGCGCGCGCGGCCTGCGCATGATTCTCGAGGATCTGATGCTCGAGATGATGTATCACCTGCCGGCGCAGCGGAAACTTCGCGATTTCGTCGTCACCGCGGATATGGTCAAGGGCCGCGAAATCAACTGGAGCCTGCTCGAAAAGGCCGGCTAGTTCCTCCAGGCAGCCCGGGCAAACGCTTCTTCGCCGTGCGAGTGTAAAGTTTCGAGGCCAAAATTGAGTTCAATGTTCAACAAGGAAAAAGCCGACGTGAAGCGCGTACCGATGATGCCGGTGCGGGACATGGTCATCTTCCCGGAGATGATGCACCCGTTCATCGTGGGACGCGAAGCGTCCGTGCGCGCGCTGGAAGACGCGCTGGCCGGCGACAAGAAGATTTTCCTGGTCACGCAGCACGACGCCTCGGTGGATGATCCCAAGCCCGAGGAAATCTACACGGTCGGAACCCTCGCCAACATCGTGCAGAGCGTCAAGCTGCCGGACGGCAATATCAAAGTCCTGGTCGAGGGCACCGAGCGCGCCAAGATCGTGCAGGTCACCAGCGACGAAGGCTTCTTCCGCGCTTCGGTTCGCCTGGTTCCCGTGAAAGCCGAGCCCGGGCCGCAGATCGAACAGGCATCGGCGCGCGTCACGACGCTATTCGAGCAGTACGTCAAGCTCTCGCAGAGCCTCAACTACGACACGATGATCGCCGCCGTGCGCGTCGAGGATCCCGGGAAACTTTCCGATGCCATCGCCGCCAACCTGCAGATTCCCGTCGAGGAGAAGCAGGAATTGCTCGAGATCTTCGAGCCGACTGAGCGCCTGAACCGCATCGCGGACATCCTGGAAGTCGAAATCGAAAAGCTCAACGTCGATCGCTCGATCAACACGCGCGTGAAGCGCCAGATGGAGCGCGCCCAGAAAGAGTATTACCTCAACGAAAAGCTCAAGGCCATCCAGAAGGAACTGGGCCGCGGCGAAGCGAACGAAATCGAGCAGCTCAAGAAGAAGATCGAGACCTCCGGCATGCCCGAGGGCCCGATGGAAAAGGCCATGCAGGAGCTGAAGCGGCTGGAAATGATGCCGCCGATGTCGGCCGAGTCCACCGTCTCGCGCAACTATCTGGATTGGCTGCTGGCCGTGCCTTGGAAGAAGCGCTCGAAGGAAATCCGCGACATCAAGCGCGCGGAGAAAATCCTCTAGCGAAGACCATTACGGCCTCGAAAAGATCAAAGAGCGCATTCTCGAGTATCTCGCCGTCCGCCAGCTGGTGAAGAATCCAAAGGGCTCGATTCTCTGCTTCCTCGGGCCTCCAGGCGTCGGCAAGACTTCGCTGGCGATGTCCATCGGACGCGCCACCGGCAGGAAGTTCGTGCGCGTGTCGCTTGGCGGGGTGCGCGACGAAGCGGAAATCCGCGGCCACCGCCGCACCTATATCGGCGCGTTGCCCGGCCAGATCATCCAGATGATGCGCAAGGCCGGCACCACCAACCCGGTCTTCGTGCTCGACGAAGTGGACAAGATGTCCATGGATTTCCGCGGCGATCCGTCGGCGGCGCTCATGGAAGTGCTCGATCCGGAGCTGAACCACTCGTTCACGGACCACTATCTCGACGTCGAATACGATCTCTCGAAGGTCATGTTCATCTGCACGGCCAACGTGCTGCACACGATTCCGCAGCCCCTGCAGGACCGCATGGAAGTTTTGCGGCTGCCGGGCTACACCGAACAGGAAAAACATCAGATCGCGCAGCGCTTCCTGGTTTCGCGGCAGCTGGAAGCCACCGGCCTGACCAAGGACAACGTGCAGTTCACCGACGAGGCCGTGACGTACATCATCCGCCACTACACGCGCGAAGCGGGCGTGCGCAACCTCGATCGAGAAATTGCCAACGTCTGCCGCAAGGTGGCCCGCAAGGTTGTCGGCGAGGGAAAGAGTTTCACGGCCGAAATCAATCCCGCGAACGTCAACAACTACCTCGGTATCCTGAAGTACCGCGATTTCCTGGCGGAAAAGAAAAATGAAATCGGCCTGACCACCGGCCTCGCCTGGACCGAAGTCGGCGGCGAAGTGCTTTCGATCGAAGCCACGCTGATGCAGGGCAAGGGCCGGCTGACCTTGACCGGAAAGCTTGGCGACGTGATGCAGGAGTCCGCGCAGGCCGGCATGAGCTACGTGCGGTCGCGCAGCCATCTCTTCGGCCTGCCGAAGGACTTCTACCGACACATTGACATCCACATTCACGTTCCCGAAGGCGCAATCCCCAAGGACGGGCCTTCTGCCGGGATCACGCTGTGCACCTCGATCGTCAGCGCGCTGACCCTGATTCCCGTGCGCTGCGACATCGCCATGACCGGCGAGATCACTCTCCGCGGCAAGGTGTTGCCGATCGGCGGCGTCAAGGAAAAGCTGCTCGCGGCGCACCGCCTGGGCCTGCGCACGATCATTCTCCCGAAAGATAATGAAAAAGATCTGGCGGACGTTCCGCCGGAGATTCTGGCGCAGATGTCCATCCATTTCGTCGAGTCGATGGACGAGGTTTTGCACTTTGCGCTGGAGAAGCCGCTGCCCATTTCTGGGCACCCCCCTGTTGGCGGAGTGGAACCCAAGTTTGGCGCGGATGTCACGCAGGACAATGAATTAACCAATTAAGGCCTTCGGTCCTCCCACATCCTGCTCCCCGGCAGGTCCGGCCCGCGACCGAAGCGTAAGGATTTTCTGTACGTAAGCCCATTTTGTAATCTGGGATTGAGTGCCTCAATCGAACGCGCCCGCCCCGGATCGACACCAAACAAACATCGCGCCTGATCGTCGGGCTTGAGAAGGAAAGAAATCGATGAGCATTAGCCTTGCAGAACTGAAAGACAAGAACATCACCGATCTGGCGAAAATCGCCAAGGAGCTTAACATTCCCGGCTCCTCCGGCATGCGCAAGCAGGAGCTGATCTTCCAGATCCTCCGCGCCCAAACGGAAAAGAACGGCCTCATTTTCTCCGAGGGCGTTCTCGAGTGCCTGCCCGACGGATTCGGATTCCTCCGTGCGCCCGAGTACAACTACCTGCCGGGCCCGGACGATATCTACGTCTCGCCGTCGCAGATCCGCAAATTCGACCTGCGCACCGGCGACACCGTCTCCGGGCAAGTCCGCCCGCCCAAGGACGGCGAGCGCTACTTCGCGCTGATCAAGGTCGAGGCGGTCAACTTCGAGGATCCCGAGGTCACGCGCAACAAGATCTTCTTCGACAATCTCACGCCGCTTTACCCGCTCGGCGCGCATTCGCCTGGAAACCACCAAGGAAAACCTCACCGGGCGCGTGCTGGACATGCTGTGCCCGCTCGGCAAGGGGCAGCGCGGATTGATCGTCGCGCCGCCGCGCACCGGCAAAACGATGATGCTGCAGTCCATCGCGAATTCGATCACCACGAACCATCCCGAAATTTCGCTGATCGTGCTGCTGATTGACGAGCGGCCGGAAGAAGTCACGGACATGCAGCGCACCGTGAAGGGCGAAGTGATCAGCTCGACCTTCGACGAGCCGCCCCAGCGCCACATTCAAGTTGCAGAGATGGTGCTGGAGAAGGCCAAGCGCCTGGTCGAGCACAAGCGCGACGTGGTGATCCTGCTTGATTCGCTCACGCGTCTCGGGCGCGCCTACAACGCCGTCACGCCGCCATCGGGAAAGGTTCTCTCCGGCGGTATCGACGCCAACGCCTTGCAGCGCCCGCGCCGGTTTTTCGCCGCCGCGCGGCACATCGAAGAGGGCGGCTCGCTCACCATCATGGCCACGGCCCTGATCGATACCGGCAGCCGCATGGACGACGTGATTTTCGAGGAGTTCAAGGGCACCGGCAACATGGAAATCAACCTCGATCGCCGGCTCGTGGACAAGCGCGTCTTCCCGACGATCGATATCAACCGCTCGGGAACTCGAAAGGACGAATTGCTGCTCCCGGCCGACGAGCTGAACCGCATCTGGGTCCTGCGCAAGGTGCTGAGCCCGCTATCGACCGTCGAAGCGATGGAACTTCTGTTGGGCCGCCTCTCGAAAACCAAGACCAACGCGGAATTCCTGTCGTCCATGTCCAGCCCGACGTAGTTTCTTCCCGCTAGTCAACCGCTCGACATCGGATGCCACCAAGCATCGTCGTTCCGATGGCGCTCAGTGCCCAAACTAACCTCGTGCGGGGCGAACCGCAGGTTGCCGTAGTAGGGGCACGGCATGCCGTGCCCGGCGCAGATCCTTGGCAAGCCGCAACCATGCACAGCTTCATAGGGGCTCGGAGCTTCAGCTCCGACATAATCCGGACGGCGCGAAGCGCCTTCCGATGCGCAGTATCTCTTGCAGCAAGTATTCCCGCGGCGGCAAATTTCAGGACGCTCGCCCGTCTCCGTACTCGCGCGCCAGCATCACCACAAGCCGTGCGACTTCCTCGGGTTCCATCGCGGAGCTGTCCACCACCACCGCGTCCTTCGCGCGGACCAGTGGCGAGTTTGTGCGCTCGCGGTCGCGCTGGTCGCGCTCGTGAATTTCTTCCAGCGTGCGCGCGAGGTCGATCGCGTCACCCTTCTGCTGGTGTTCGCGCCAACGCCGCTCGGCCCTGATTTCGGGCGACGCCGTGAGAAAAATCTTCAGCTGCGCCTCGGGAAAAACGACGCTGCCTATGTCGCGGCCTTCCATCACCACACCGCCGCGCTCGCCCGCGCGCCGCTGCTCGGCCACCAGCACTTTGCGCACGCCGGGCACAAGCGCCGCTTTCGACGCCGCCTGCGCAACCTCGGGCGTGCGAATCAAGGCGGTCACGTCCTCGCCATCGAGCAGGACCTGCTGCGTGCCTTCCGGCGCGCCAGCCAGCTGACGAAGATCGATCCGCGTTTCGCCCGCGAGCGCCGCGAGCAGGTCGGCTGCGTCGAGCGACACGCCGCGCCGCTGCGCCTTCAACGCCACCGACCGGTACATCGCGCCCGTATCAATGTAGAGGTAGCCCATCAGCGCCGCCACGCGCCGCGCGAGCGTGCTTTTCCCCGAGCCAACCGGCCCGTCAATCGCGATGATCAGTTCTTTCAACGATGAATTGGAATCGTGTATTGTCATTCCGAGTCCGCCGCGGCGGACGAGGAATCTCTCTTCCACTGCGCCAACGTGCACGGCGTCATATGCGTTTGAACGCGCGCTCGATTTCGCGCACCGAATAGCGCAGCACGACGGGGCGGCCGTGCGGGCAGCTCATCGGATATTCGGTTTTCGCAAGCTCGCCGAGCAGCCATTCCATTTTCGTGGTGTCGAGAGGCGTGTTCACTTTGATCGCCGCGTGGCAGGAAGTGGAAGCGGCGATCTTCGATTGCAGGGAATCGATGGAAATCGACTGATTTTCGCGGCCGATCCCGTCGAGGATCTCAAAGAGCAGCTTTTCCGCATCGCCGCTCGTCGATGCCGGCCGGAGCGGCCTGAATCGCCACGCTGCGCGCACCCATCAGCTCCGCTTCGAATCCGTTAGCGCGCAGCTCCTCGCCGATCTGTTCGAAGATCGCGAGCTGCCGCGGATTCAGCTCCACGATGATGGGCATCAGCATCCGCTGCCCGCCCAATTCCCCTTCGCGGCGCGCCCGCAGGTGCTGCTCGAAAAGCACGCGCTCGTGCGCCACGTGCTGGTCGATGATCCAGAGTCCTTCGGCATTCACGGCGACGATGAAGCTCGCGTTCACCTGCCCGAGCGGCTTCAGGTCCGCGATCTGCTCGACGCTCGGAAGCGCGCCCGCGTCACTCAGCGGGACTTCGATGGCCGCGGCATCGCTCCCCGCGCGCTCAAGAGCAGGCATCGGAAAATTCATCGCGGCGTTCGAGTCAAAGCCGAGCCGCTGCGCGAATGGCCGGTCCGGGCCGACGCTCAATTCAAATGCCTCCGCCGTCGCCGCGCTCGATCCCAGCGACATGGGAATTTCGGCGCGCGGAGGTCCCGGGGGCAGCGCGACCGAGCCGGCAGCCGCAAAGCCCGCGCCGGCTTCGGCCAGACCTGTGCCGCCGGAAATCGACGTGGGCGCTCCGGAACTTGCTCCGAATGCCGCGCCGGCAGCGGCCGCACGCGTCGCCGGAAATCCGGGAATCGGTCGCGAGATCGAGAGCGCGTGGCGCAGCGCGTCGCGCGTGAAATCGTGGACGAACTGCGGATGGCGGAAGCGCACCTCGATTTTCGCCGGATGCACGTTCACGTCCACTTCCTGGTACGGCAGATCGAGAAACAGCAGCACGACCGGAAAAACTCCCGGCGGCGTCACGTTGCGATAGGCTTCGTGAATCGCGTGGAGCAGCAGGCGGTCGCGCACCAGCCGCCGGTTGACGAAAATGTAGATCCCATTGCGGTTCGTGCGCTGCACCTCGGGGCGCGACGCGAATCCGCTGACGCGCAGCGTGGCCGCCTGTTCGTCCGCCTCGAGCTGCGGCTCGGTGATCGCGGACCGCACCGGCGCCCTCGTTCGGCGGAATCTCCATCAATTCCTCGAGCGCCTGGCGCCCAAAGAGCTGATAGACGCGCTCGGACAGCTTTTCCACGGGCGCGCAATCGAGAATCAGCTGCGACGGTGTCTTCAGCAAGAAATGCGTCTCGGGATGCGCCAGCGCGTAGTGCGTGACAAGCGACGCGATGTGGCCCAGCTCGGTCGTTTCCGATTTCAGGAACTTCCTGCCGCGCGGGCACGCAGTAGAAAATATCGGCGACGCTGATCGACGTCCCCGCCGGAATGCCCGCCGGCTTCACGCTGACGAGCTTTCCGCCCGCAAACTCGATGCGAGTTCCCTGCTCTTCTTCCGGCGTGCGCGTTTCGAGAAGCAGGCGCGAAATCGCGGCGATCGATGGCAGCGCCTCGCCGCGAAATCCGAGCGTCGCGATCGAAAGCAGGTCGTCCGCCGTGCGCAGCTTCGAAGTCGCGTGGCGCTCGAACGCCAGCAGCGCGTCGTCATGGTTCATTCCGCTGCCGTCGTCAATCACGCGGATCATGCGCTTGCCGCCCGATTCGACTTCGATGCGGATCGAGCGCGCGCCCGCGTCCAGCGCGTTTTCGAGCAGCTCCTTCACCACCGACGCGGGCCGCTCGACCACTTCGCCCGCCGCGATCTTGTTCGCGACATTCTCCGCAAGTATTCGTATTCGCGACATTGCCTACTCCGCCGCCTTCTTGATGGCGATTCCCAATTCGTCGAGTTGATCCTGATCGACCTCGGACGGCGACTCGGCCATCAAATCAACCGCCGCGGTAGTCTTCGGAAACGCGATCACGTCGCGAATCGATTTTTCGCCGGCCAGCAGCATGACCACGCGGTCGATGCCCAGCGCGATGCCGCCATGCGGCGGCGTGCCATAGGTCAGCGCGTCGAGAAAAAATCCGAAGCGCTGCCTGGCCTGCTCGTCGCTCAGCCCAAGCGCCTTGAACATCCGCGCCTGCACGTCCTGACGATGAATTCGAATGCTTCCCGAGCCAAGCTCGTTGCCATTAAGAACCAGGTCGTAGCCCTTCGAGCGGCACTCCCACGGAGCGGTCTCGAGCTTTTCGATGTCCTCCTCGTAAATCCCGGTGAACGGATGCTGCGCGCTCACCCAACGCTTTTCGCGCTCGCTCCATTCAAAGAGCGCGAAGCCGGTGATCCACGCGAATTCCCACTTGGTGCGATCGATCAGATTCAGCCTGTCGCCCAGATGCAGGCGAATCTGCCCCGCGATGTGCAGCGAAGTATCGGTGTGCGGAATCTGCTCTTTCGCCGCCGCGGCGACGATCAGGTCGCCCGGCTTCGCGCCTACTGCTTCCACCAGTTTCTTCAGCCCATCGGCGCCCAGATTTTTTTCGAGCTGGGACGAAACGCCCTCTGCGGTCACCTTCACCGTGTAAACGCCGCGCGCGCCCGACGCCTTTGGCGAATTCGGACAAGCTCGTCGAGCTGCTTGCGCGACCAGGAAGCCGCTCCGGTCGCGACCACGGCCTGCACGTTGCCTTCGAAATGCAGTACCGCGCGCGCGGGCTCGAAGAACTCCGTCACGTTGTGCAGCTCCATGCCAAAGCGCAGGTCCGGCTTGTCGGAGCCGTAGCGACGCAACGCTTCCTTGTAATCCAAGTGACGAAAGGGCCCCTTGGCCTCGACGCCGGCGACGGCACAGGCGCGCTCCATCACGCGCTCGATCGCGTCGAAAATATCCTGCTGGCGCGGAAACGACATCTCCAAGTCGAGCTGCGTGAATTCGAGCTGGCGGTCGGCGCGAAAATCCTCGTCGCGGAAACACCGGCAAATCTGAAAGTAGCGATCCATGTTCGGAAATCATCAGGATCTGCTTGAAGATCTGCGGCGATTGCGGCAGCGCGTAGAATTGTCCGTGATGAATGCGGCTCGGGACCAGGCAATCTCGCGCGCCTTCGGGGGTGGAGCGCGTCAGGATCGGAGTCTCGATCTCGAAAAAACCGAGCTCGTCGAGCGCCTTGCGAATCTCAAAAACCACGCGATGCCGCAGCTCGATATTTCCGTGCAGGCGCGGACGGCGTAGATCGAGATAACGGTAGCGCAGCCGGGTCTCTTCGCTCGCGGTCGTTTCGTTTTCGATCTGAAAGGGCGGCGTCTTCGAATTATTCAGAATGTGCAGGCGCGTGGCGACCACTTCCACTTCGCCGGTGGCGATTTCGGGATTCGATTTCTGCCGCCGAATCACGCGGCCCTCGACCGCCACGACGAATTCCGAGCGCAGTTCCTCGGCCTTGGCGTGCGCCTCGGGATGCTGCTCCTGATTGAACACGATTTGCGCGATCCCAGCACGGTCGCGCAAATCGATGAAGATCAGCTGGCCGAGGTCGCGCCTCCGGTGGACCCAGCCCATCAGCACGACGTCTTTGTCCGCGTCCGATGCGCGCAAAGTGCCGCAGTATTGCGTGCGTTTCAAATTTCCGAGTGTGTCAAGCAAGTGATTCTCCAAGTGGCTAGTGACGAGTGGCTAGTGGCTAGAAAACCGCTAGCTTCCTTCGAATCGCCGCTACCATTTTCTGCAATTCGGAGATCTCGTCCGTTATCGACGACGTGTCGGATTTCGCGCAATATCCCAGGTCCACGCTAAGCAATACCTGAGTCTCCAATTCTGCCAGCGATCCGCTCGCATGCGACAGAAATTGAAGAAACTCGCGCGTGCCGTGGCGAGCTTGGCCTTCGGCGATATTCGAAGGGACGGAAACGGCTGCACGACGCATCTGCACGTTCAGACCAAAACGCTCGTCAGACGGAAACCGCGCAGTGAGTTGATAAACAGATTTGGTCAAGTGCATTCCCTTCTGCCAAATCTTGAGTTCCTTGTAGTGCCTTACTTTCGAACTCTCAGGCAACTGGCCACCTCCGAGATTCTAGCCACTCGCCACTAGTCACTAGCCACTTCGTCTTTCTGATTCTAGATACTCCAGCAAATCGTTTTCGTTCAGTTTCTTCTGCTCGGCGTCGGCCAGGCGCTTGAGGGTGTAAGTGCCCGACGCGACTTCGTCCTCGCCGATGATCAGCGCATAGCGCGCGCCAAGTTTGTCGGCCAGCCCGAGCGATTTCTTGAATTTCATCGCCTCGGCTGGCAGTTCGACGGAGACACCACACTCGCGCAGCTTTCGCGCGATTTGAACCGCCGCGGGATACGTGGCGGCGCTCATCCAGGCGATAAATACGGCGAGGCCCGGCAGCTTGGGCGCCTGGCCGCCCTCTTGTATGGACAGAATCGCCCTGTCGCTTCCGATGGCGAAACCGATTCCCTTCGTCGGGTGGCCGCCGAGAAGCTCGACCAAGCCGTCGTAGCGTCCGCCGCCGCACACGGCGTTCTGCGAGCCAAGGCCTTCGGCGGTGACTTCAAAAGTGGTCCGCGTGTAGTAGTCGAGCCCGCGCACCAGCCGCCAGTTTTCCTCGTATGCGATCCCGCGCAGATTCAGCTCGTCTTTCAGCTCCGAGAAATGTTGGCGGCACTCGGCGCAAAGATGATCCGCGATGCGCGGCAGCGTTTCGATAAGGGACTGCTCCTCGGACAGCTTCGAATCGAGGACGCGTAGCGGATTCGTCTCGATCCGCCGCTGGCTGTCCGGGCCGAGCTTGTCCTTCACCTTCAGCAACTCCTGCCGCAGCAGCTCTACATATTTCGGCCGGCACTCTTTGCAGCCGATGGAATTGATGTGCAGCATCGTCAGCGCAAGCCCGGCGCGCTTGAACAGCACGAGCAGCATTTCCAGAACTTCGGCGTCAATCGCCGGCGCATCCGACTGGCCCAGCACCTCCGCTCCAATCTGGTAGAACTGCCTGTAGCGCCCCTTTTGCGGCCGCTCGCGCCGAAACATCGGTCCGATGTAATAAAGCTTCGCATTGCCGGGCAGCGTGTGCATCCCGTGCTCGATGTACGCGCGAACCACGCTCGCGGTCGCCTCCGGCCGCAGGCTCACTGAAGAATCGTCTCGATCCTGGAAGGTGTACATTTCCTTCCCTACGATATCCGTATCGGCGCCCACGGAACGCGCAAACAGGTCCGTCTCCTCGAATATGGGAGGGCGAATCTCCCGGAAATTGTACGATTCGAAGACGTCGCGCGCGGTCTGCTCGAACCAGTTCCAGAGCGCCGAATCCGGCGGCAGGATATCGCGCGTGCCCTTGATGGCGCGGAATTGTCGTTTCTCGGTCATTTCTGCAGGCACAGCGGCGCAAACGTCATCGCAACATACTAACAGGCACGTGTGCTGATGCAAGAGCATGGACCGGCACTAAGCGGCAGAACTTGCGAGCGGTTTGCGTGGCCATGCGCAGCAACCTGTCTTCCCGCACAGTGACTCGCGGAGTTCATTTCAAAATCAAATCCGTCACCATTTGCACGTCGCATTTCTTCTGCGTACGCACAGAATCGCAAGTCACCGATCGCAGAGCCGCCCGTTGCGCCCGAAGAGTGCTGTCGCATGTTACTGACCAGCATGCTTTTAAGTAGGCTTTGCAGTCATTTGAAACATCTATCCCCTCCATCAAAACGTTGCATTTTACGAAACCCATACTTCCGTATAAGGTCCGGCCCTAAGGTTCCTACTTTCCAAGAGGAGAGTACCTAATGGCCGAGAAGACAACTGGAGAGATGCAAGCAACGTTAGGCTTGACCGGGTTGACGATGAACGCGATGGCGTTGATTGCACCCGGCGCTTTCTTATGGCTCACCTTTGCGCCTCAGATTGATTGAGGGAGCAACGGCGCCATCCATGTGGATTGGCATCATGTTCGCACTTTTGCTTTGTCTTGCCACTGCCGTGTGTTACGCGGAAATGGCAAAGCTTTATCCGGGCACGGGAAGTTCGTATTACTTCGCCGAGCAGGCGTTCTTGAATCACGACAAGGCATGGAAATACGCTCGCCTCATGAAGTTCATCGTCGGCTGGGGCTCCCACCTTTACTACTGGATCTACCCGGGAGTGATGGTCGCCGTCACGGGAGTATTCTGCGGCTACATCACCGGCACGCTTTGGCCCAATTTCATGAGCGCGTCCAACCCTGGTCCGATGTTTATGATGGCGGTCGCGATCGTGTTTTCTTTCGCCGTCGCGTATATCGCCCATCGTGGCGTGAACGGCTCGACGGCCGTCAGCATCGCCATCAACGTAATTCAAATCTCGGCGCTGATCGTTTTCGCCGTTATGGCCATCGGCTACCGCACGAATCACCCGCCGGGCAGCGTGGCTTTCCAGTGGGATTCCACGACTAGCGAAGCATACAACTACGAGTTCGCCACCACGAGCCAGATGGTGAATGGCACGGCTACCGATGTGATCACGCGTGACGCGAACATGGTGCCTCAGCCCAAGCTGGACGCGGCCGGAAAGCCGGTGCCCTTCCACGTTGATTACCCGATGAACGATTCGAGTGGGAACTTCGTGTCCCATCCGAGCGCCGGTTCCGTGATCGGACTCCACAAATTCCAATGGATGTTCGTTCAGGCGACGGTCGCCATTCTGATTTTGGTCGGATTCGAATCGGTGACGTCGATGGGTGGTGAGGCCACAACGCCAAACGCGACGTGCCGATCGCGGTTATCACTTCCCTTCTCGTGCAAGGAGCGTTCTGCTACCTGTTTGAGTACTTCGCGGCAAACTACGTCTTAAGTACCGGCTACTCCGCGCAGAATGCAGCCGGCTCGTCCGCGCCCATCGGCGACCTGATGGTTATGGTCGGCGATGCTCTGTTCGGCTCGGGCCACGGCCGCACGTTCATGCTGTTCGAAGCGGTCACGGTTTTCCTGGCGCTGATCGGAACGACGCTCTCCTGCATGAACACGGGAGCGCGCGTCACCTACGCCATGGGCAAGGACAACGAGGTGCCTGAAAACTTCGGCCTTCTCCACGACAAGAACCTGAGTCCCCACCGCGCTATCTGGGCGCTCGCGATCATCTCAGCGGTCGACGGGTTGCGTCGCTCTTCTGGTGCTGTTCGGCGATGCCGGTGCCCTATCGGATGCTACGATCGCGGCCTTGCCTCACGGCTTCTGGTCGAGCTTTGGGTACATGTCGCATGACAAGATGGCGGCTCTACCCAACAGCCTTCTCACTATTACTCTGGCTTCGAACTTCGGGACGTTCCTTCTCTACATGCTGAGCTGCGTGACCTGCATCTTCTGCTATCACGGGCACCCGAATTTCAGCTTCCTCAAGCACTTGTTGATTCCCATCTTCGGCGTAGCCGCAAACCTGGCGTGCATGGGAGCCTACATCGTGCTGCCATTCATGGGGTACGGCACCAAGATGGAACCGTTCTTTGCCTTGGGCATCGCCGCGGTCTGGGCCATCTACGGCGGAATCTACTTCACGCTCAATAGCAAGAAACAGGGGAAGACGACACTGGTCACGACCCGTGCCTGATCCGACCTAAACCGGTTAACACTCAGGGCGGGCGCGAGCCCGCCCTGTTTTTTTTCGAGCGGGGATGAGGTCTAATGTACAGAGGCCCTCAAGCGGCGGCGGCGAGTGTTGGCGGTGTTGCCGCGACCCTACCGCTCGGCCCAATATTCTTCTATGGATGTCGAGTTCGCGGAGCTTTCTGACGTCGGGCGAGTTCGCCAGGGGAATGAGGATTATCTCGGGCACGTGATCCCGCTGGCCACGGATGACGTGCGTGCGCGCGGCTATCTGTTTGCGCTCGCCGACGGCGTGGGCGGGCACGACCTAGGAGAAGTCGCTTCGCACGCGGCCGTGGAGAGCATGTTGGCCGGCTTTCGGACCGCCTCACCGGACGATCTATACACGGCCTTACTGACGCGCCTGGTGCGAGACGCGAACACGAGCGTCATTGACGCGGGCCACGCGGTAGCCACGCGCGGCGCTTCGATGGCGACCACGATTGTGGCATGCGCCCTTCGGTACGATCGCGCCGCCGTGGCCCATGTGGGCGATTCTCGCTGCTATCTTATCCGGCGCGGCCAACCGAACCTCCTCACGCGCGACCACACGGTCGCGAACGAACACGTCCGGCTGAAACTGCTTTCGAAAGAGGAAGCGGCCGATGCGGAGACCCGCCACATGCTCAGCCGCTCGCTGGGAAGCGGTCTATCGGTCAACGTGGATGTCAACGAGCACCAGGTATTTGCCGGGGATGTGATTGTACTTTGCTCCGACGGCCTCTACGGCTCGGTGGAAGCCTCGGAAATGGCCGCCATTACCAGCCATGGGGGCGACTTGGCAACGGCTGCAAAGAGATTAGTGGATATTGCCAACCAGCGCGATGGTAGTGATAATATCAGCCTGCAGCTGATCCGCATTCGAGGCGTCGAACGCGTGGGCATGTACCGCGGGCGACCCTACCGACTTCCATAAACGTGGGCTCGGCGCGGTTCCCTGCCTCATTCGCTCTAACGAGGATTCCAGTTCACCCCGGCGAACAACTCGACCACTACCGCATCGACAGCGTCGTGGCTCGTAGCGGCATGGCCTCCATTTTTCGGGCGACGGACACGCGCAGCGGCCACCCCGTGGCCATCAAGGTCCCTCATCCCGAGATGGAAAGCGACCCGGTCTTTTTCGACCGGTTTCATCGCGAAGAAGATATCGGCAAGGCCCTTGATCACCCCGGCGTGATGAAGGTGTACGCCAACGGTGACCGCAGCCAGGTTTACATGGTGATGGAATGGGTCGAGGGGAGGCTGCTGCGAAAAATCCTCGACGAGAAGAAGACCTTGCCGCCGGACCGCGCCGTAAATATCGCGCTGGGAATCTGTGATGCGCTGCACTACATCCACAGCCACGGAATCGTCCATCGCGACCTCAAGCCCGAAAATATCATGGTGGATTCCGACGACCGCATTAAGCTGATCGACTTCGGCATCGCCGGCCGGGCCGGCGCGCGGAGGCTGACGTTTGCGAAGCTTTCGCAGGTGATGGGGACGCCGGAATACATCTCCCCCGAGCAGGTGAAGGGCAAGCGCGGCGATGCCCGCAGCGACGTCTACGCGCTGGGCGTCATGCTCTACGAGATGCTCACCGGCAAAGCCCCGTTTCAGGGGCCTAATCCGTTCGCCATCATGAACGACCGGCTGCTGAACAATCCCGTGCCGCCGCGCGAGATCGATCCCGCCATTTCGCCCGAATTGCAGGAGATCATCTATCGCGCGCTCGAGCGCGACCCCAAGAACCGATATGCTTCAGCCCACGAAATGGCCCTGGATCTCCAACATCCCGAAAAGGTGGGGGTCGCCGAGCGCCCTGAGTTGCGCGACTGGAAAACGCGGCGCACGCCGTGGGTACGAAAAATCCTCTTTTACATAATGCTGGCGTTAATTCCCATCGTCATTTTCGGCCTGATGCTTTTCTTCGCGAAGCGCTGAACGGCTACCCAGTTACCCCCTACCCGCTCCGCCCCTCTAAATTTTGACTTCGCGCGCTTCTGGCGGCCAACGAACGCCCTGAAACGCCATTCCGGCATGGCCCGATCCGCACTACCTCGATGTGTTTATGCATTGCTTATTCGCCCCTTATGCCTCCTTTAGCCGCCATGGTCTAGGGTAGGGCGATGTTCAGCCAGCCAGTCGGCGAGGATCGCGCCTCGCTCGCGGCGGGAGGGGAGCAGGGCCTGGCTGGGCCAGATAAGGATTACGTAAGCCTATTTCAATGATCTTTGGATTCAATCCATAGATTTTATGAGTTGGACCATTTGAACCGCCGCCTGTATTTTGTCTTACCAAATCTTTTTTATGGACAGGTCGCGAACTCATAAGGTGGAACTGTGAGCGCGACAGGGAGGGAGAGGAAAACCACATGAATTGCACTACGAGATGTCTAACCAAATGGGCCACAGCGGTATTCGCCGTGACTGTTGCGATCGCTGGGTCGCCTGCGTCGAGGGCCGAGGACCAACCGTCCTCGCCGGCCGCGACCCAGCCGGCTTCCGCAACGTCACCGGCCACCGCGTCACAGCCGGCCGCAACGCCGCAGCCAACTGCGGACCAGCGTTTGGAGGAGTTGGAAAAGGAAGTGATTCTTCTCCAGCAGCAGATTGCTTCGCTGAAAAGCGACAGCACCCCGGGAATGAAGACGGCCGCATTCGCCGTGCCGGGATCGCAGCCGGCCGCGAGCGGTTTTACGCCTGGTTCCACGGCTGAGGACGCCCCAGCGAAGATCAGCCTCGCGGGCCTCTTGGGTCCGGTCACGTTGAGCGGTTTTGGCGACGTGTACTACGGCTATGACAACAATCATCCGTTCAACAACCAAGCCGGACTGCGCTCCTTTGAGGCGCCGACGAACGGGTTCAACTTCAACATGGCCGAGTTAATTTTGGACAAGGCGCCGGATGCGACCACTTCCGAAAGCCGGCTCGGTTACCACGTTTCCGCGGGCTACGGATATGCCGCGAAAATCGTCAATGGTTCGGACACTACCGGATTTGGACCAGACGGAAGTAACTTCTATCTCAAGGAAGCATACCTTTCGTATCTTGCTCCCGTCGGGAAGGGCTTGACCGTCACCGTTGGTAAATTCGTTACCCCGATGGGTGCGGAAGTCATCGAGAGCAACGCGAACTGGAACTATTCGCGCGGTCTTCTCTTCGACTACGCGATCCCCTTCTTCCACTTCGGTGCGAGCGCAAAATATGCATTCAATCCCAAGTGGGCTCTCACGGGGTATCTGGTCAACGGCTGGAATAACACGATCATCAACCACGATTCGGTGGACACAACAAGCGGCTTCGGCCAAAGCTCTGGGTTGACGTATGGTGCAAGCCTGGCCTTCACGCCAAACATGAAGTGGTCATTCACCGAGAACTACTTTGCCGGCCCCGTAACCGATGGGTTCGGGTTTAACGGGAGGACTCTCAACGAATGGAAGCAGATATCCGATACCGTCGTTTCGTATACGCCAAACTCAAAGTGGGCATTCATGCTCAATGGCGATTACGGCTTCGGTCCCGTCGTCTACAACAATTCAGGGGCGTGCGACAGTGCCAGGGTTTCAACTGGACCACGACCACAGGGCGGAGTATTCAATTGCCCGGCGGGCCCGGCGGTGGACTGGTGGGGCGTAGCAGGTTACGCGAAATACACGCTTAGCCCCAAAACCAACTTTGTGGTTCGCTATGAGTACTACGACGACCCGCAAGGGTTCACCGGATTGATCGTCGATCCATTCGATGGCGACACCGGCTTCCGCGGTTGGGCTCAGGAAGTTACGGGGACTTACTCGTACAACCTGACCAGCGCGTTGCTGATTCGCGGGGAATATCGGTATGACTTTGCGAGCGTGCCGATGTTCGCTCAAAGCTTCAGCTCTACCGTCAACGAAGGTTTTGGAGCAGTAAAACAGCAAAGCACGGCAACGATCAGCTTCGTCTACAACTTCAGCAGTGCGAACGCGAAGTAAACTGACAACCGCGGCTCCGTCGCCATCTCAGCGGAGCCGCATTGCTGCACCGAAACGGCCGCTCGGCATTGAATCCCCCGCCGGGCGGCCGTTCCATTTCTAAGCGGATATTTAAGAGGAAGCAGCTCGAGTTTCCCGGCCCATCCTTCTGCCAGGCGCCTACTGGTGCGGTGCGGGGATCACGTTGCCGTGCCCGTCCTGCTCGAAGGCAAATTTGGCTCGCGCCTTGGGTGCGGAGTTATTTTCCGCGGCGACTTCCGCGACCGATTTCCGTCTGGCGTTCACGGCTTTCCCTTCGGCGACCGCCTGTTCAAAAGTTAGGAAGGTCGAAGGCGCGTAGGAAGGATCCCCGCCATTGACCGCCTTCATTCCCAGGTGCGCCGCCGGATAGATCGGAAGCCGGCCAGCAGAAGAGCCGCTGAGGCTGCCACCATAGCCTCCGCCGCCTCCGCTATTGACGTTCGTGGATGCCGAACTGGCGACAGGGGAACTCTTCATCGTTTGGCCATGCGCCGGGATGGAGAACAGCAGAACGAATGTCGCAACACCGATGAGTTTCTTCATAACTATGTGCCTCTCATCCACCGGCCGCGCCGGCGGTACACCGAACTATGGCAATTGCCCTGCCAGACGCGGTCAACAGCCTATCTGTAGCCGATTGAGGAACTTACCTGCGGGGTTAGTAGCTGACAATTAGAGCCTTCGGCCGGGATACGGAATTCGCATTCACTAGTGTGCAAATCCGTGGAGCCGCAACATGGTAGGGGTACCAGAACTAATGGAACTAGATCATGCGTGCTGTGACGTTTGGTTTAGAGTCCCTTCCACACCGCATATGCCGCGCCCTTGAGAGGGCATTCTTCGTCGAGCACCACATGGACGGGTACCTGCGCGAGAAAATCGGTCATCTTTTCCTTGTGTTGGAGCGCGGCGGTGAAGCGTCCGTCCTTCAGTAGCGGCAAGATCTTGACCGCAATTCCACCCGCCACGTATACGCCGCCTCGCGCGACCGCACGCACCACCAGATTCCCCGCTTCCGAACCGTAAATCTCGACCCACAAATCCAGCGCCGCGACACACACGGGGCACTCCTTCGCCAGAGCCATGCGCGTGATCGCGGGTGCGGGGTCGACGGACGGGTCGTCGAATCCCGGATGCCGCACCGCCGGGTCCAGGAATTCGTGCAGCGTCCGGAATCCCCTTCCGGAAAGTATCAACTCGTTGCTCACGAATTCGCTGCGGGCCTTGATGAATTTCCACAACTCGGCCTGCTGATCGGTGTGCGGCGCGAAATCGGCGTGGCCTCCTTCGGTCGCCGTCGGGATGTGCTTCGTACCGTCCCAGAATAGAATCGCCTCGCCCAGCCCCGTGCCCGCTGCGATGACGACCCGTGGCGCCTGCGGAGCGGGAACGCCCACGTGAAGTGTCTCCAGGTCTCCTGGCCCCATGACGCTGATTCCAAATGCGGCGGCTTCGAGATCGTTCATCAGCCGGACGCGGCCAAGCCCCAACTGCTTCGCCATCGTCGCGCCGTCAACGATCCACGGCAGGTTCCCGGCGCGCACGCGGTTGTCCACCACGGGTCCGGCAATCCCAAACGAAGCAGCCGTCACTTTCGCTTGGGTGACGCCGACGAAATCGGCCACGATTTCTTCCAGGCCCTTGTGTTCGCGGCTCGGGTAGCGCTTATCGGCGACGCGCACCAGCTTTTCCTGCTGCACGTCGAAGATACCCAGGTTCGTCTTCGTTCCGCCGATGTCGCCTGCAAGAATCACGCAGCCCTCCGGAATTCAGCGTGGAATGCGTCAGATAGCTCGAGAATGAAACCGGCGCTAGATCGGGCGCCAGCGCCGGCCCTCGGAAACCGTCAAATCGTCCGCGGCGCGCGGCCCGTCGCTGCCCGACGGGTAGTTGGGGAAGGGCGGCGCGGACGCGTTCTGCCACGCATCGAGGATCGGATCGACCAGGCCCCACGCCGCTTCCACGCTGTCGGCGCGGTCAAAGAGCGTCGCGTCACCGCGGATGCAATCGTTGATCAGCGTGGCGTAGGCCTCGCGCGATCCTCCGCCGAACGCCTGCCGGTACCGAAAATCCATGGTCACCGGACTGATGCGCATCTGAGAACCGGGCGATTTCGCTCCGAAGGAGAGGGAAATTCCTTCGTCGGGCTGGATATTCAGGACCAGCGAATTCGGCTCGACGCTTTCGCCCTGAAAAACCATATGCGGCGCCTTCTTGAATCGGATCGCGACCTCCGTCATCGGCCGCGCCAGCCGCTTTCCCGAGCGCAAATAGAAAGGGACGCCGCTCCATCGCCAGTTATCCACCAGCAGCTTCAGCGCGACGAACGTCTCGGTCGCGGACTCCGGCTTCACACCCGGCTCGTTGCGATATCCCGGCACAGCCGCGCCATTCACCGTTCCCGGCCCGTATTGGCCGCGTACGACCGATTTCCAGACCGTCTCGGAATTAAATGGCCGGATGGATTGCAGAATCTTGATTTTCTCGTTGCGGACCGACGTGGCATCGAACCTCGCCGGCGCCTCCATCCCGACCAGCGACGTGAGTTGCAGCACATGGCTCTGAATCATGTCCCGCATAGCTCCCGCCGATTCGTAGAACGCCGCCCGGCGCTCGACGCCCAGCGATTCCGCCGCAGTGATCTGCACGTGATCGATAAAATTGCGGTTCCAGAGGGGCTCGAAGATGCCATTGCCAAAGCGGAACACCAGCAAATTCTGCACTGTCTCTTTTCCGAGATAGTGGTCGATGCGATAGACCTGTCGTTCGTCCAATACGCGCAGAACTTTCGCGTTCAGCGCTCGCGCCGAAGCGCCGTCACGGCCAAATGGCTTCTCGATGATCACCCGCGTCCAGGAATCCCCGTTCTTCGATTTCGCGAGTCCCGCTCGTCCCAGCTGTTCGATGATGTTCTCGTATACCTCCGGCGGCGTCGCCAGATAAAATAGCCGATTCCCTCCGAGCTTGCCCTCGCCATCGAGCGATTCCAGGCGCTGCGCCAGTCTCTTGTACGCCTCGGGATCGTCGTAGCTTCCGTGGAAATAATGCAGGCTCTCCAGGAATTCCTTCCGTTTGTCGCCGTTCGCTCCGTCCTTCTCCACCTTCGACAGAAACTCGCCGGCCGTCTTCCGGAACGCATTATCGTTCATCTCCGAGCGCGCGAATCCGAGCAGGCGGAACCGCGGCGCAAGGCAGGAATGGAGAGCCAGATCGTACAGTGCCGGGAGAAGCTTTCGCCGGGCCAAATCACCCGACGCACCGAACATCACGATGGCGCAGGGATCGTTGGGAATCTCGCAAAAGTAGGAATCTGCTCGTGGCGCTTCGGCAACTTCGGTGGGACGCGTGCTCATCGGCGTTCTCCGTTGGGGTTGTTGCGGAATACTCGGCCGAAGGAAGGGGGCCGGAAAATCCTTCCCTGACTTGGATCGCTCCGCAAGCGAACAGCCTACCATAATCTGCGCCGCTGCCCGTTACGTTCGCCTGAAGGATTCCGCCAAAAAAGCAGCATCCGTGCGCACCCGATTTTCGCGCGAACGGCCGGGGCACATCGGGAACACATTCGGCGGCGATCTGATCTGGCGCGTAAGTCGTGCTGGGGGGAAGCCTGGGGCTTTCAGCGCCAGGAAGAAGCCACGAAGCTATTCCGGGCTTTAGACCTGGGTCCGGCGCTACAGCAGCGCGAAATACCGAATCAAATTGCCGTCCGTCTTGCGTTCGCCAACGCCGATGAAAACGTAGCGCGTCAGCCAATCGTGTTTGCCCGCCGCAACCTCGAAGGACGGAAACGCGCGCAGATAATACTCCGAGGGGCTCACGGTCGGCCCCCCGGCGAACGCCATCGCCCGCAGTCGCTGCATCGTGTCGTCGTGATAGCCCCACAGATAGCCGCGGTTGTTGACCAGGATCAGCGTGCCGTCATCCTCCTGCAGCATGTATCGCGCGTCGAATTGTGCCGTGTCGTCTGGACGGAACAGCGCATAATCCCCGCCGCTATTCGGCACCGCTTTGCCGCGCAGGTGCGGACCCGAAAATTCTCCGCTGTCCACGTACACGGCGCTGCGGTTTGCTCCACTCGGCATGCCCTCAATCATCTGCGCGCGCGTGAACCGCAGCCGGACTTCGAAAGCGAACTCGAGCTTCGGCTCCGTGATCGTCGAGACCGAAGCGCCAAACGGCCTGTTCTTTGTCATGGATTCCTCGCGGCTGGATTGCGAAGTGATACAATCCCCCGGTTCTTACGGCCTGTCAATCGTCGCGGGCAACGCGGATCGGCTGCGCTGGGTGGGGCTCATTTCAGTTCCCAGGGAGATTGCCAATGAAAATCGCGCTCATCGGGGCTAGCGGAATGATCGGCTCCAGGATTCTCGCCGAAGCCCTGCAACGCGGGCATTACGTCACGGGTATTGTCCGCAATCCCGAAAAGATCGAGGCGCACAAGAATCTGACCGCGAAGAAAGCGGACGCGCTTCACGTGGACGAGATGGCGCGAATCCTGACGGGTCACGACGCCGTCGTCAGCTCGCTCAACCCCGCGCGCGGCGTGGCCGGTCCCGAAGCCTTCGAATTAACCCTCGCCGGGCACCAGGCCGTCGTCGCCGCCGTCAAGAAATCCGGCATCAAGCGATTCCTCAGCGTTGGCGGTGCGGCAAGCCTGAAAACGCCTGCGGGAATCGAATTCCTCGACTCGTCGGATTTCCCCGCCGCCTTTGAAGCCTACAAGCCCGGCATTCGCGGCATGCGCGAGTTTTACTATTGGCTCAAGAAGGAGCCCGACCTCGACTGGGTGTTCGTCGCTCCGTCGGTGATGATCGCGCCGGGCGAACGCACCGGAAAATACCGCGTCGGCAAGGACGACGTGCTCTACGGCAGCGATGGCGCGAGCAGGATTTCGGCGGAAGACTACGCCATCGCCTTGGTGGACGAGCTCGAGCGCCCGCAGCACCATCGCGAGCGCATCACCATCGGATACTGACGCGAACCGGACAAGAAGGCTGAGGTGGAGCAGGCGATCCGCCGCGCGGCGGCGCGATCAGGTCAATCAGAATGCGGCCTGCTCCAGGGGCGATGCCAGGCGTCGTTCCTGCTTCGAATGCATCACCCAATGGAGGACGATCAAAATGAAGACTCGGATGCACGCTTTTGTCGCCGTCGCGCTCGCCTCTGCACTCGCATTCGCTTCCTCGCTTTCGGCCCAGAAGCCCAAGCCGGTCCGCACCGATGCGGGCCCCGTTCAAGGAACCGTCGAAAACGGAATCACGATCTACAAAGGGATTCCTTTCGCCGCGCCTCCGCTGGGCGATTTGCGCTGGCGCGCGCCGAAACCTGCCTCTCCGTGGAAAGACGTTTTGCATGCCGACAAATTCGCGCCGGCCTGCATGCAAGTCCCGATCGTAATGCCGGCACTCGGACTTGATCCAGTCACCGTCAACGAGGACTGCCTCTACCTCAACGTCTGGACTCCCGCGAAAACGCCGAAGGACAAGCTCGCCGTGATGGTCTGGATTTACGGCGGCGGATTCACGATTGGCGGCACTTCACTCGCCCAGTACGACGGCAAGAACTTCGCCAAGAAGGGCGTGGTGCTCGTCAGCATTGCGTATCGCCTCGGAGCGTTCGGATTTCTCGCGCATCCCGAGTTGAGCGCCGAGCAGGGAGGCCACTCCGGCAATTACGGCCTAATGGACCAAATCGCCGGGCTTCAATGGGTGAAGAAGAACATCGCGGCGTTTGGCGGTGATCCGCACCGCGTCACGATCTTCGGCGAGTCCGCCGGAGGAATCGCCGTCAGCATGCTGGCCGCTTCTCCGCTTGCCAAAGGATTGTTCACGGGCGCAATTTCGGAAAGCGGCGGATCGTTCGCTCCACCGCGCCTCTCGAACGAAGGCGGCGAGAACGTTCCGCCGCTCGCAGTGGCGGAGCACAATGGAGCCGCCTTTCTGTCTAAGGTGGGAGCATCTTCCATCGCTGATGCCCGCAAGAAATCCGCGGACGATATATTGAAAGGATCGGCTCCCGGCTTGGGCGGTTCATGGCCCAACTTCGACGGCTACGTGCTTCCCGACGATCAGTACAAACTCTATGAGGCCGGCAAGTACAATGACACGCCCATTCTCATCGGAAGCAACGCGGACGAGGGCGCGCTTTTCGTTCCAACGACCACCTCCGCGGTCTACGCAGCCGGCGTACGAGCCGCTTACGGCGACTACGCCGACAAGATCCTGGCTGCGTATCCCGTCGGAACGGACGCCGAGTCGCTGCGCTCGGCCCGCGATCTCGCCCGGGATTCCACTTTCGGATGGGGCACGTGGTCCTGGGCCCGGCTGCAGTCCCGCACGGGCAAAGGCAAAGTCTTCGTCTACTACTTCAGTCACCGGCCAAATTATCCCGATACTCCGCAGTTCAAGGATTGGGGCGCGGCCCACGGCTCGGAGATTGCCTTCGTTTTCGGAAATTTCACGGCGGCCATGTCCGCGACGGCGAACGACAAAACGGTGGAGGACTCCGTCTCTTCTTATTGGGTGAACTTCGCGAAGACGGGTGACCCGAATGGCTCGGGCATGGCCTCGTGGCCCGCTTTCACCGGCGCTAACCCACAAGTACATGAACCTCGACGTTGCGTCGAAATCCATTCCCGTGCCCAATCTCGAAAAACTTCAGGTCCTCGACGGCTACTACGCCTGGCGCCGCGCCCAGGAAGCCGCTAAACCCTAAGCCCGTTGCTGACGGTTTTGTAGGGACATAGTCCGCTGAGGCGAACCCGGCCATCATGCTTGGTTCAGCCACGGCCATCTGGCGGCCCGGTGGCTTTCGCTAGAAACCCGCCGCACGGCTTCAGCTCCGCGGCTGGTCTGGTCGTGTGCGTCGTGGCTTCAGCCACGACATAAACGGTATGGCGCGAAGCGCATACCTTTGCGCCGGCTGTGTCGCGGAATGTGTTCGCAGGTTTAGACCTCGCGGCACCCTAGCGGAATTGCATCGTTGCGTTGTCCAGTTCCGCAAGCAATTCCGCGCTCAACGTCACATCGAGCGCTGCCAGCGTCGCATCCAGCTGTTCCGGCTTGCTCGCGCCGATGATCGGGCTGGTGATGGCGGGATTCGTGAGCACCCACGCTACCGCGAGTTTCGTCAGCGGAATTCCCGCTCGCGTCGCGATGCCCTGCAAGTCGCCGACGGCCTTGAAGATTTTCTCCTGCCAGTAGCGGTCTCGATAAAGCTCTCCGATGCGGCCGCTGTACGCGAAGCGGGTTCCCTCGCTCGCAGGCTTCGAGAAATCGTGCTTGCCGGAAAGCATTCCTCCTCCGATCGGGTTATAGGGGATCACGCCCACGCCCTCCTCCGCGCACAGAGGCAGCAGCTCGCGCTCGATCTCGCGACAAAGCAAATTGTAGCGCGGCTGCACCGAAACGAAGCGCGCCCATCCGCGCGCATCGCTGCGTCCAAGAGCACGAGCCACCTGATACGCGAGGTGATTCGAGCAGCCGATGTAGCGCACCTTGCCGGCGTGGACCAGATCGTCGAGCGCGCCGAGCGTCTCGTCCGCCGTCACTTGCGGATCGTAGCCGTGCAGTTGGTATAGATCGATGTAGTCCGTGCCTAGGCGCCGCAGCGAGGCGTCCACCGCGTCGAAAATATGGCGGCGATTGTTGCCCGCATGGAACGGCAGCGGCCCGGTCGCACCGAAGCACTTTGTCGCGATGACCCAGTCGTGCCGCTTGCCGCGCATCCAGCGCCCGATGATCTCTTCGGTGCTCCCCGCCCGCTCCAGCCCGCCGCCGAGCGGGTACACATCCGAGCTGTCAAGAAAAGTGATCCCGCCGGCAGACGCGCGGTCCAGTATCGCGAACGACGTAGCTTCGTCGCATTGGTAGCCAAAAGTCATCGTGCCCAGGCAAAGCCGCGAAACTTTCAGACCGGTCGATCCAAGTCGTACGTGTTGCAAGCCGTCCCCCTCTTGCGCAAATTGATCTTCGCGCGACGTCCAAAAGATACTGTTGGCGCTCCTCGCCAATGTCAAGCCGCGGCTTCCCTCGGTAGCGGCGAGCATTGGAGTTACCTTGATTGCTCGGCGTTTCTCTGCGGTAAAGTCTTAAGCCTTCTCTGTGGTAAGTCTTAGCTCTGCTCTTCTTGCTTTGTTTCTATCTGCGCTCTCTGCGTCTCTGCGGTGAGTCTTGCCGACTCCCACTCCGAGTTGCAGCCACCGGTCTCCGCGTTTAAGATGGTTACCGCGTCTCAACGGAGGCTCCCCCACAATGGCCGATGAAGGGCAGAACGTTCGCATGGTGAAGTGCGTGAAACTCGGAAAAGAGCTGCCCGGGCTCGACCGCATTCCCTGGAAGGGCGAAATTGGCAAGCGCATCTACGAACATGTCTCCAAGGACGCCTGGAAAATGTGGGTGGATCATTCCAAGATGCTGCTCAACGAATTCCGCCTCAATCCCATGGACCCCAACTCGCAAAAAATCATGGAAGAGCAAATGGAGCAGTTCTTCTTCGGCGACGGCTCGAAGCCTCCCGAAGGCTTCGTCATCCCAAAACAATAGTCGCTGCCGTCCACCGCGTCGTAATCTTCCGGCGTGCCGGCTCTGTGTTAGAATTTCGGTCGTTAGGATCGTTGACCACGTCCTTGAGGGGGGACGCACCCATGCACATGCGAAATTTGCTTTTGATTCCGGCACTTCTCGGCTTCTGCGCCGCAGCCGCTTTGGCCGATACCGCGCCCAAGGCCGCACATGCAAACATCATGAACGCACAAGGAATGCAAATCGGCACTGCCAAGCTCAAAGCGGTCAAGGACGGCGTCCAGATTTCCGTGAAAGTCACCGGCCTGTCCGCCGGCGATCACGGCATCCACATCCACACCGTCGGCAAATGCGAAGGTCCCGCTTTCACCACCGCTGGCGGCCATTTCAATCCGACCAGCGCTCACCACGGCATGAACAACACCATGGATCCTCATCCGCACGCCGGTGATTTGCCCAATCTTAAAGTCGCAGCGAACGGCAAGGGCAGCGCCACGGTCGTTGCCAAAGGTGTCACGCTCGGGGACGGCGCGAATTCGCTCTTCCACGACGGGGGCACCTCTCTCGTGATCCACGCGAAGGCCGACGACTTGATGAGCGATCCGTCCGGAAACTCCGGCGATCGCGTCGCCTGCGGCGTCATCTCGAAGTAGCACAGTTCTCTGGCCTAGGGTTTATGTAGCTCGGGTCGTTCCGACGGTTTGTGTCGGAACGACCCGAGGCTTTTCGGCCAGGCTTCCGACTTTCGCTTTTTCTTGTTACCTACTTTTCTCCCAAATTCGCTCCGCCCGACACATGCCCGAAACATCTAAGCTATAATTTCTATTCTGATGCCTGGGTTCCTCTCCAACCTTTTGCAGTCGCTCCAGGGACGCCGCCGGGACATGCCTTTTCTTTGCCATCGCCTGCTCTCCGAGCGCGGCGAGGCATCGCAAACCGCCATCGCGCAGGAAATCATCACCGCCTATAACTCCATGAAGCCGGATCAGCGTCCGGCGTTCTTCGAAATCCTGTCTCGCGAATTCTCACCCGACGAAGCCGCCGTCCGGCTTGCTGCGGCCGAATACGAGCGCGCGCCAAGCCCCAGCAGCCTGGAAGCTCTTTCCGACGCCGTCGAAGCGCCGCGCCAGGAATTGTTTCGCCGGATCAATACGGCCCCCGGCGGAACCGAGACTCTGGTCACTCTGCGGGAGCATCTGCTCTCCGTGCAGTCCAATGGCACGAATTTCGACGCGCTAGACTCCGACCTCAAGCACCTTTTCAGATCCTGGTTCAATCGCGGATTCCTGCGTCTCGAGCGCATCAGTTGGCAAACCTCCGCCCTGGTCCTTGAAAAGCTCATCCGCTACGAATCCGTGCATGAAATCAATGGCTGGCCGGACCTGCGCCGCCGCCTGGAGGCTGACCGCCGCTGCTTCGCGTTTTTTCACCCCGCGCTCGCGAGCGAGCCGATCATTTTCGTCGAAGTGGCGCTGTCGAAGGGGTTGAGCGGCGATCTCGCGCCCTTGCTCGACGTGGACGCTCCGGTTCTCGCGCCCGAAAAGGCCGATACCGCCATCTTTTATTCCATCAACAATTGCCTGCAGGGTCTTCGCAATGTTCCCTTCGGGAATTTCCTGATCAAGCAGGTTGTGGCCGAGCTTGCCGCCGAGTTCCCCAACATCCGCGTCTACAGCACGCTCTCGCCACTCCCGCTCTTCTCCCAGGCTCTCCGCGACAACCAGAACGAACTCGGCTTCACGCCCGCCCGCCTCTCCCGATTGCTCGCCGAATACTCTCGCGATCTCACGTCGGCCGCCGGGTGCAGCGATCCCGTGGAATCTTTCTTCAAGTTACTCGAGAACCCTCTGGCTCATCGCGACGTCCTTGCGGAACCGCTTGAGCGCCTCGCCCTCGCCTATCTCACTCGAGTGAAACGCGGCGCGAAGCTCTACGATCCGGTCGCCACATTTCATCTTTCCAATGGCGCGCGTCTCGAATGCATCAATGTCTTTGGAAATTTGCGGCCCTATGGAATGGAAGCGTCATTCGGCGTGACCGCCAACTATCGCTACCTGCCCGACGAACTCGAGGAAAATCACGAGCGCTTTGTGCGCGGCGGACAGATTCGCGTCCCCAGCAGCCTGTTCCGCGAGCACAAAACCGTCGCCGCCGCGTGGGACACCGCGCCGGATAAATCATCGCGCAACAAACGATAGCGCCACCGGTTCTTCGGGTGCCCCATCCTCGCTTTGCGAGGGTGGGGCTTTTGAATTTCTTCATGTCGTCGCTCGCCAATCATGAGTTCGCCGCAAGCGGAAAGGACGTCCCGCCGGCTCTTTTCTTGTCTCCCGCCACTGCGGAATCGTTGCCAATACTAGCGCAGCCGGATGAATCATGGTGGAAGGGCGGGGTTTCAACCCCGCCAAATAGGACGACGGCGCGAAGCGCCCTCCGATGCGCTGCCTCTATTGCAGCAATTCTTCCTGCTGGCTTGCGGTCACCCCGCCATCGTGAATTGAGACCTGAGTGTCAACCGAGGAGCTTTGTGGGCCGTGGCTGGACTTGCCTGTACTGAGCCGAGCCGAATGTGTCCCGCCTGGCCTGACAGAGAAAGGAAGCGCAGCCGAGGGATACGGGCCCTTTAGGGGATCGGAGCTTCAGCTCCGACATAAACGTTCGGCGCGAAGCGCCTTCCAATGCGCGGCCTCTGTTGCAGCAAGTGCGCCGGTTGCACCCGCCGTGGCGGGTATCCCCGCCACCATTCCCGTGTCCAGCGGCAACGCCAAAACCGCTCCACAGTCCCTAGACCTCGGATGAATATTCCCCACTCTGCTTCAACAGAGCCGTAGCGACGTCAACATCTTCTTCACGCACCCGCAGTTTGACCCCGCCAAGCGCGTTCGACAAAAACCAGTCCATCCGAATGATGTTCTGATCGCCCAGAAAGCTTTCAATCCCCGCGGAATCGAGAATGCTCTTCGCCAGTAGCGCCTCCGGCAGGGTCATATACTGGCGAAGATTCACCAGCTTCGAGGGGGTTCCAGCTTCAGGCGGCGGAGCCTTCTCCTCAAGCTTGGTTTTCAGCCCTCGTCGCGACAGATCCAGTTTTAGCGCCCACTTGGCGGCGTCGGAAAGCGATCCCGCGTCCGCCGCGAGCTTTTCGACTTCGCCCTCGGTCATGCTTCCGTACAACCGCGCCAGCCGCCAGCGCTCTTTCTCCGCATCAGTCTTAGCCATTCCATACAAAATATACGCGAGGCGCAGGCCGAATCCTATCGGAACGCCGTTCGGCAGGAGCCGTCAGTCAGCAGACTTCGGCTTCTCTGCGATGTCTGCGCCTCTGCGGTGAATCTTAGGCCTTACTCAGACGTTCTCTCTGCCCTGTGTGCCTTGGCGAAGGGTGCGGTGAGTCTTGTATGATTGCCAGTCGATGCGAACACCATTCCTTGCCGGATTCGTTCTCCTGGCTCTCCTGGCCGGTTGCGGCGACGACACCTCAGGAAAGTCCGACGCGGAGCTCGGCCTCGATTCCCAGCAGGCAGCGGGGCGGCACCTCTATCAGCAGGCTTGCGCACCCTGCCATGACGCACATTCAGTCCCCGGACAAAATGGCCCGAGCTTGAAAGGCCTGCTTAAGAAACCATTTCTACCCAGCGGACTCCCCTCCAACGAGCGATTCGTCCGCCAGACCATCCTCAACGGCCGCAACATGATGCCCGCCGTCGGCGGTTCCTTCACCCAGCAGCAACTCGACGATCTCCTCGCCTACCTCCACACGATGTAAGCAGCCTCGTAGGGAATGGTTCCGGGCCGCCTCTGTGATCTCGATGCCTTCTCCGCGATCTCTGTGGTAAGGCAGTTTTCTTGGGTCTTCCTCGCGACGCCAAAGAGTCCACACCATGTCGCCCTTGACAACCACTTCCCCGCGCCTAACATGGAGGCGTGAAGGCAACGAACGGAATTCGCGGCTTTGGGAAGGAAGCAGCGCCCCCGCCGGCGCGAAAGGCGGCCCGAAGGGCGGGTACGCAGACTTGCGTACACTTATGATTTTCTTAATCGAAAATATGAAATATTAGATCTCACAAAATCCCTTGAAAACATTGCCTGGAAATTTTTCTAATCGAGAAAAATCGAAGATGTGGCGTTTTTTGCCGGTCAGGCTCAAATCCAGAAAACGGGAGCCTTCAGACCGCCCGGATTGCGCTAAAATGGCTTTGTTTCTACTACAGGAGAGATTCATTCGCGCATGAGCTTGCCTTCGAAAAACTCGTTCTCAACCCGCGCTTCGCTCCGCGTTGGCAGCGACTCGTTTGACGTCTATCGCCTGGACGCCCTTGAGCGCGCAGGCATCGGCAACGTCGCTCGCCTTCCCTTTTCTCTGAAAGTGCTGCTCGAAAATCTCCTGCGCCACGAGGACGATCGCTTCGTGCGCACGGACGATATTCCCGCGCTGGCGGGCTGGGACCCGTCGAGCGCCGCGGGCGCCACCGAAAGAGAAGTCTCCTTCATGCCCGCGCGCGTCCTGCTTCAGGATTTCACGGGCGTGCCCGCCGTCGTCGACCTCGCGGCCATGCGCGACGCCATTCGCAGCGCTCGGCGGCGATCCGAAGAAGATCAATCCGCTTCTTCCCGCCGAATTGGTGATCGACCATTCGGTCCAGGTGGACAAATTCGGCGCGGCGGACGCCTTCGCGTTCAACGCCGATCTCGAAATGCAGCGCAATATCGAGCGCTACGCCTTCCTCCGCTGGGGCCAGAAGGGTTTTGAGAATTTCAAGGTCGTTCCGCCGGATACGGGCATCTGCCATCAGGTGAATCTCGAATATCTGGCGCGCGTGGTCTTCCGCGAAAAGCAGAATGGCTCCTGGATCGCTTTCCCCGATTCGCTGGTCGGCACGGATTCACACACCACCATGGTCAACGGCCTCGGAGTTTTCGGCTGGGGCGTCGGCGGCATCGAAGCGGAGGCGGCGATGCTCGGCCAGCCGCTCTCGATGCTGATTCCCGCGGTCGTCGGCTTCAAGCTCCACGGACGTCTGCCCGAAGGCGCCACGGCCACCGACCTCGTCCTGACCGTCACGCAGATGCTTCGCAAGAAGGGCGTCGTCGGAAAATTCGTGGAATTTTATGGCACGGGGCTTTCGAGCCTCACTCTTCCCGACCGCGCCACGATAGCCAACATGGCGCCGGAATACGGCGCGACCATGGGATTCTTCCCCGTGGATTCCGAGACGCTCGCCTATCTCCGCTTTACCGCTCGCGCCGAGGACCAGGTCCGGCTCGTCGAGGCCTACACGAAGGAACAGGGGCTTTTCCGCACCGACCACACTTCCGATCCGATTTTTTCCGACCGGCTCGAGCTCGATCTGGCGTCCGTGGTTCCAACCATGGCCGGACCCAAGCGCCCGCAGGATAGCGTGCCGCTCACGCAGGCCAAGGTGTCGTTTGAAAAGACTCTCACCGAGCCGCCGAAGCACGCAAGCGTGCAGAACAACGGCGACAAATTCGACCTGGCCGATGGCTCCGTGGTGATCGCGGCGATCACCAGCTGCACGAACACCTCGAATCCCTCGCTGATGCTCGGCGCGGGCCTTCTCGCCAAAAAGGCTCTTGAGCGCGGGCTCAAGTCGAAGCCCTGGGTGAAGACGAGCTTCGCGCCCGGCTCGAAAGTCGTCACCGACTACATCGAGAAGGCCGGGCTGTGGCCCGCGCTCAATTCGCTCGGCTTCAATCTCGTGGGTTACGGCTGCACCACCTGCATCGGCAATAGCGGTCCGCTTTCCGAGCCGATCGGCAAAGCCATCAAGGACCACAATCTCGTTGCCGTTTCCGTGCTCAGCGGCAATCGCAATTTCGAAGGCCGCATCAATCCGCTGTGCCGCGCGAATTATCTCGCTTCACCGCCGCTGGTGGTGGCCTACGCGCTCGCGGGCCGCATGGATTTCGACATCGTCAACGAGCCCATCGCCAACGACAAGGCCGGCCAGCCCGTTTACCTCCGCGACCTCTGGCCGACTCCGCAAGAAGTCGAATCGGCGATGCGCAACTCCGTGACCAGCGAAATGTTCGCCAAGGAATACGCCGACGTGTTCACCGGCGACGAGCACTGGCGCGCCCTGCCAATCCCCGAAGGCGACCTCTACGCGTGGGACGAGAATTCCACGTACATCAAGAATCCGCCTTATTTTGAGGGCATGCAGGTGAGGCCCAGCGCCATCGCGGACTTGCGCGGATTGCGCGCGCTCGCCGTCCTGGGCGACAGCATCACCACCGACCACATCTCGCCCGCCGGTTCGATCCAGGCCGACGGCCCCGCCGGAAAATACCTGATCGCTCACGGCGTTCAGCCGAAGGATTTCAATTCCTACGGCGCGCGCCGCGGCAATCACCAGGTGATGATGCGCGGAACCTTTGCCAACATCCGCCTGCGCAATCAGCTCGCCCCAGGCACCGAGGGCGGCTGGACGATTCATCAGCCCAGCGGCGAGACAATGTCCATCTACACCGCCGCGATGCAATATCGCGAGGAGAATGTGCCGCTGCTCATTATCGCGGGGAAGGAATACGGCTCCGGCTCGTCTCGCGACTGGGCCGCCAAGGGCACGATTCTGCTCGGCGTCCGCGTGGTTCTGGCCGAAAGTTTCGAGCGCATCCACCGCAGCAACCTGGTGGGCATGGGCGTTCTTCCGCTGGAATTCATGCCCGGCGAAAATCCCAAATCGCTCGGCCTGACGGGCCTGGAGATTTTCGATTTTGAAGGGCTCGCCCGGAAATTCGAGCCGCGCAAGAAGATCGAAGTGACCGCCCGCGACGCGAGCGGCGAAGCCAAACATTTCTCCGCCATCGCGCGCGTGGACACGCCCTTCGAAGTTTCCTACTACCAGCACGGCGGCATCCTGCAATACGTCCTCCGCCAGATGCTTTAGTCTCCGGCGTTCTATTTTGTTTCGCCGATACTGATTCCCCGAGCAGTAGGAGCATTTACTAACTTGTTGTTGACGCCCGTCGAGCCATTTGGCAGAATCCGCCCTGCGTCCCTCGACCCGTACCTAGTTCATGAGCGTTCGTGTGCCTTCATACGGGGATCCTGTATTCGGGCCATCCGTATCTGTCGGGCGAGGACACAAATCGTCGTTAGGCATGAGTCGCACCCAGAGGCCCTATGCGAAACGATTCGATGTTCCCTTCCCGATTTCCGAAGTGCCGTTCCCGTGTGTGCCTGGCCGCTGTAATCTTTCTTGTAGCTCCCGTCCTTGCTTCCGCACAGACGGCTAACGTCCAGCCCCGCATCGCCGCGGCCATTGACGAGCGCCGCCTGACGATTCTCAAGGGCAACACGCACCCGCTCGCTCGCCCCGAGTTCGACCGGGGAGCCGCGCCGGACAGCCTGCCCATGCAGCGGATGCTCCTGGTCCTCAAGCGCGGCCCGGATCAGGAGGCGGCTCTCGATGCGCTGATGGAACAGCAGCAGGACGCGTCCTCGCCGAACTTTCACAAATGGCTCACGCCCGCGCAGTTCGGCCAGCAGTTCGGACCGTCCGATCAGGACATTCAAACGATCACGATGTGGCTGACATCACACGGCTTTCAGATCGCCAAAGTTTCAAACGGCCGCACGGTGATCGAATTCACCGGCACCGCGGGCCAGGTTCAAGAGGCGTTTCACACGGCGATCCACAAGTACAATGTGAACGGCGAGGACCACTGGGCCAACTCCAGCGACCCGCAGATTCCTGTGGCGCTCACGCCCGTCGTCGCCGGCGTCAACACGCTTCATAACTTCCCGCGCCAGCCGATGCACCAGGTCGTGGGCGTGTTTTCCGGACGACAAGACCGGGACACCGTGAAACCTTCCGGTTCGTCGATTCACTTTCGGCGGCCCGTCACTGTGGCGATGCCCGGATTCCAATTGCTACGGGCTCGGCCCGCCGACTTCGCGAAGATGTACAACGTGCCGAACCGTTCTGAGCCCCGCGACCCCGACTCAGATTCGATGGCACGGCGCAGGCGATCGCCATGGTCGGCGAAAGCGACATCACGATCCGAGGACATCCGAAATTTCCGGAACATTTTCGGGCTGCCCGGCGCCAAGCGACAGCTCAAGTCAATCGTCAGACGGCCCGGATCCTGGCACTGCAGCCCGGCGATGAAACGGAAGCGGATCTCGACTTGGAGTGGGCGGGCGGCGTCGCCCAAAGGGGCGACATTGATTTCGTGATTGCGCGGACGACGAACGAGCTTCTGGGCGTCGATCTCGCCGCGCAATACGTCGTCGACAACAATCTGGCGCCGGTGCTGAACGAGAGCTACGGAGTCTGCGAATTCTTCATCGGGCACGGCCGGAAACCAGTTTTACAACCAGCTGTGGCAGCAGGCCGCCGCGCAGGGGATCACGGCGCTGGTTTCGACCGGGGACAGCGGCTCGGCAGTCTGCGACCGGAACGCGGCACAAGGGCCCGGCGCAATTCGGTCTATGCGGTGAGCGGTTTTCATCCACGCCCTACAACATCGCCGTCGGCGGAACCGATTTCAACGACTGAACAACACGGCTCAAGTTCTGGAAGCTACGAACGTCCGGCGACACACCCACGGCCGCTTCCGCCAAGGGCTACATCCCGGAAATGCACCTGGAATAACACCTGCACAAACCAGAAGTATTCAGATGTTTTCGGCAGCGACGACGGCCGAGCAAACGTGCAATAACCCGGAGCGTCAATGCAGAATGGTCTTTCTGGCGGTCCCCGTGGCGGGAAGCGGCGGCAGAGGACACAGCAACTGCATCAACGTCGCAGATCGGTACAGAACCCGTCGACCTGCGGCGGAGGGCTACGCCAAACCGTCCTGGCAAACGGCACTCGACGTACCGAATGACGGCAAGCGCGACGTGCCGGACGTTTCTCTGTTTGCAGGCGACGGATTCAATTCCGGAGCTTCTACCTGATCTGCGAAGCTGACTTCATCACGTCACGGGGCGACGTCGTGCGATCCGAACGCTCGCGCAATCCTGACGCCGTCGGAATCGGCGGAACGTCGGCGTCGACGCCGGCGTTTGCAGGAATCATGGCACTCGTGAATCAAGCGACAGGATCACGCCAGGGGAACGCAAACTACATTCTTTATAAACTCGCTGCGCAGACCGGCGCGAGCTGCACATCCGCAGCGTCAGCCGGCAAGCACTGCGTCTTTTACGACGCTCCGGCCGGTTCGACGATCGCGATGCCCTGCGCGAAAGGCAGCCCGAACTGCACTGTTTCCAATCAAAACGATTCGGTGGGAGTGCTTTCAGGCTACGCCACTACTTCGGGCTACGACCTAGCCACTGGACTCGGCTCGGTCAACGCCAGTAATCTCGTAACAAAATGGAAGAATTTCTCGCTCACGCCGATCCACGACGACTCTGACGCTCAACGCCGGACGCGGCGATCAACATCACGCACGGCCAATCCGTGAACGTGAACATCGGCGTGACCGGCAAAGGCGGAACTCCTTCCGGGAATGTCTCGTTGGTTGCGAACACGGGAACCAGCGGGTCCGAAGGCGTAGCAGGGATTCATCCTGAATGCAGGCTCCGCTTCGGGCACCACGAACGCGTTGCCGGGCGGCAGCAACTATACCGTCGTGCGCGAAATACGCCGGGGACGGCACCTTTGGGTCCAGCGCATCGACGCCGCCCGTAACCGTTAACGTCGCACCCGAAGCAAGCAAGGTGCAGATCGCCTACGAGCTGTTCGATCCCGATCACGGGCGGGCTGACGAACCCCAATGCGCAACCACTGCCGTTTTCGGAAGCCTGGTCCCTCCTGCGCGTGAATGTGACGAGCCTCGCCGGCGACGCCTGCCCGACAACGCACCAGGAGACACCGGCTGCCCGACCGGCAACATCCGTTTCGCTAATGGACAACTGAGCAACCTACTCGATGGCGGAACGTTCCCGCTGAACGCTCAAGGTTACGCGGAGGACCTAGCGATCGATCTCCCCGGCAGGCGTGCACACCATTGTCGCGACGTACGGCGGGGACAGCAGCTTCACCGTACCTGCAGCGCCGGGCACGGACACGGTAACGATCACACCCAGCTGCGACGATGACGAACGATCTTGCGGTCTTGGCGTCACCACCGTATCACTTGGCTCAAACGTATCTCTGTCCGCGACATTTTTCGGCACAGAACTTTTTAGCGGCATCTTCCCCACAGGAACGGTCAACTTCTTCTCCGGGACAACTCTGACTCGGCAGCCGCACCCTGCGCGATATGCGGGGACAACTCGCCGGCCCACCAAGATGCGTGCGCATTCCTTCAGCACAACCGTCACTGCCGCCCGGCCAGAACCCATCACGGGGCAATATAACGGCGACCAAACTATGCAAGCTTCGACTTCGGCGCCGGTCACGGTTACGGTTCTATACGCTACCAGACGCCGTCGGCATCTTCCAATCCAACCGTGCAGCACGGCGCGAGCGTGACATTCACCGCTCGAGTTACGACTCCCAAGCCGGAGCGCGCCGGCGATCACGGGAACGGTGCTTTTCGCGGTACAACGGTGTGGCGATGGGCACCCGGTGGCCGCTGTCCAACGGCCAGGCGCAACTCGTGACTCGGCGCTTGCCGGGTGGGACTCTCGACATTGCCGCGGCAGTATCAGGGAGACGCCAACTTTGCGACCTCCGATCGGCTGCGCTCCGAGACGGTCAATTTCCTCGGAACGATCGACGTCGGTCGACTTCATCGAGCAGCACAATCACCCAGGGCCCGAGCGTCACTTTACTGCGACGGTGACCCCCGCGCAGGGCGGCGGCCCGGCGCTGACGGGCACCGTACAATTTTATTATGATTTCAGTCGAAGGGCTCGAATCATTGGTCAGCGGGTCGCCGGTGACTGTCTCGAACGGCCAGGCTCAATTCACCACGTCTGACTCTGCCGCCGGGCAGCCTTCCAGATCACAGCGATTTACAGCGGCGACGGCAACTACTCGGGTTCCACGTCCGCAGCATCACCGAAACCGTGAACCCGGCGCCCACGTTCACCGTCACGGCCAATCCGACGACGGTGCCGGTGCCTAGCCCGGGGCAAACCGGTTCGACCACGTTGACGTTCACGTCGCAAAACGGCTTCACCAGCAACGGCGCGGTCACCATCACTCCCGTTTGCTCCGGCCTGCCGAACGGATCCCTTTGCAGCTCCGGAGCGTCGGTCACCATCCTCGCCAATGGCACGGCGACCGCGATGCTCACGTTCTCGACGATGGCGCCGTCGTCGCTGGCGCCGCGTTCTCGCTATACGTCGCCGAATTTCGACAGGCGGACGCCGCTGGAGATCATCACGCTTGCCTGCATGTTCTGTTGGTTGATGTTGGCGCTGGCCGCGAGAAAGATTTGGATCCGCAGCGCCATTTTGTTGGTCATTGCGTGCGGACTCCTCGTCGCGGCATCAGGATGCGGTGGCGGAGGTAGTGGAGGTAGTGGAGGTGGCGGTGGAGGAGGTGGAGGCGGCAATCCCGGCACGCTGCCCGGTCAATACAACATCACCGTCACCGTGACAATCAACGGCGTGACCGCGAACGCGCCGATTATGTTGAACGTCCAGTGACGACTATCCGTCCGCTGCGAAAGATCGGCGGCTAGTTCTTTTTCTTTTTGCCGAAGAGGCCGCCGAACGCGCTGGTGGCGGCCTCCGCTGCGCCGCTGGGAGTGCTTACAACGCCCTTCGCCATGTTGCCGGCCATTCCGGCGACATCTGGCAGGAAGATCGGATTCGACGTGGTGCCCGTGATGGTGAACGGAATCGCGCCACCCTGCGAATTCTTCCCGCCACCCATAGGGAGCATCGAAGTCATCGAGGTCATGGCGCCCATCGCGCCGGCGAGCTTCGCGGACATTTTGAAATTCAGCTGACCTGCCGCGCTGACGGTTCCGTTCCCGGTGACGGTCCCGATCGAAGGCACCACGATATTCATGTTGTTCGTCCTCGTTTCCGTGGGATCCACGCGAAGATCGGCGCTGAACGTCTGAATCTCAGTGTCCGATCCGCCTCCGCCTCCGCCACCGAGTCCGGTAAACGAAGAAAGTGCCCCGAGCTTGGATTTCAAGTTGAAGCCCGCGAGCTTGCCGTTTGAAAGATTCACGGGACCGGTGATTACCAGCTTGTCCACCGGACCACTGATGGCGAGATTCAGATTGAGGCTGCCGCTATTCAGCTTCGCACCCGATGGAAGCGTGATGCCTGCGGCCGGCAGCATGCCCTCGAGTTCCTCAACCGCCATCGCCTGCCCATTCAATTTCATGTTGATGGTTGTCGTCGCGCCGCCCGTGTCGTAGCTGCCGGTGAGATGCGCGAGAGCTTTGCCGATGCGCACGTCGCCCTGCTTCAAGGTGCCGGTTTGGCGCTTCAAATCGTAGGCCGTGTCGTAGTCAACGTCCACGGGAACGCTCGCCGGAGATCCAGCGGTCTTCAGCTTGATCTTGTTCGCCTTGACCTTGCCCTTGGAATCCATCTGATGCCCGTCGGAGGCAAGATCGCCGGTGAAATCAACTACGCCGGCGACGCCCGTTGACGCATCGACGACGCCGGCCGCGGCAATGTCGAAATGCTGGACATCAATTTTCGCCTCGAGCGGCGTGAGCGCGGCGTCCACTGCATCAACCGGGCCGGCTTTGCCCTCCAGCTTGACGCTGCCGTCGCCTGGGGTCTTCGCCGAGAATGTGAAAGGAAATTGCGAGGTGTAGGAAAGGTCGGAAGCTTCGAGGTTCACTTCCGTGTAGGTTTGCGTCTTCCCGCGCGCGCTGGCCGTGCCCACGACGATCGTGCCATTGGAAATCTTCAGTTTCTCGACGGAGAAATTCGCCGGAGCGGAGGCATCCTTGGATTTCGCTTTCGATCCGCCCGCGCCCATGGTCGAGAAATTCCACGCGCCCGAGGAGGAACGTAGCAACGAAACCTGCGGATCGGTCACGGTGAACGATCTGACTTCGAGCGTCTTCGAAAAGATCAGCGGAAGCAGAGCCACGCCCACCTTCACTTGCGTCGCGTGCAGGAAAGGCGTGTGGCTGAAGGCGGGGTCGTCCGCAATTACGACGTTGTCCA
Source organism: uncultured Acidobacteriota bacterium (assembly GCA_963752925.1). Classification (GTDB taxonomy): domain Bacteria; phylum Acidobacteriota; class Terriglobia; order Acidiferrales; family UBA7541; genus Palsa-295. Next base: position 317,448 of record CAVVZY010000004.1, read on the forward strand.
CGGAGACGCCGCCGGAAAGAATGGCGAGTGAAATGTTGCCGATTTCGACCTTGCGGCCGAGCGCGTCGGAGATATTGGTTTCGATCGTAGGCTTGAATTTGTTGACATCAATCACGAAGGGTAGCGCGATGACGACCAAAATCAGCACTGCGACGATGATCCCGGCGATCGTTAGAATCTTTTTCATTTCAGCCTCCGAGGAAAGGCGTTCGAGCGGGGCGCGTTGTGCTGCGCTAGGAGCGCAATCATACTCCCGCGGCAGGGGCGCGCGACAACAAGTTTCTCAGGAGAAGTTTGGCTGGGAGGCCTGGACTCGGCAGCAGCAATTTCAAAGAAGCAGCAAAACTGAGGAAGTCCTTGCTTATCCTTCCACTTGAGCGACAGGACTGCTCATATACCCAAGTCTTGCGGACCTTGAGCCGTGCGGCGAATTCTTCCGGTGTGAGGATGGCAGCCACGGTAGCTTCCAAGTCGGCCAGACTGCAAAGGCCCGCTCGCGCTAGGAATGACCAACCGGTGGTAGACTGCGCGTATGGCTACTAAAAAGAAAACCAAGAAGAGGCAGACGAAGTCGAAGAGAACTGCAGGCAAGAAGGTAGCGAAGAAGAAGGCAGCTCCGAAAAAGGCGGCGGTGAAAACGAAGGTCGGCGGCAAGAAGACAACCGGCGGCAAAACAGCGGGCGCACTTGGAAAACAGGTTCGGGAGAAGAGCCAGAGCGTGGATACGGTGGCAATCGCACCGGAGGGACAGGAAGCGCGGGCGGGAGAGCTATCGGGAGATTTGCAGGGATTGTCCAATGTCGCAGGTGCGGATTCGGAGAGCGTGGACGAGTTGCTGGATGAAGGAAACGCGTTCGAGGCCGAGGTGGTGAAGGGCGTGGAAGACGCCGCGGACCCTGACGAGGAGGAAGTCCGCACGCATGAGGTGCCGCAGGATGATGTTCCCGGCGAGTATCTGGATAAAGGGTAGTGAGCGAGCAGGTCATGCCGGTGCGGAACGTTTCTGGCACCTTACTCCTGCGTAGTCTTTTGACGGTGGTCCTGCCCTCCTAACAGTTGTACCGGAAACATCCCGCGAACACCGTTGCACAAATATATGGCATCCGCGCAAGCGAGATCCTCGAGCGTCAACACGTCTTCCCGCGCGTCGCGACAACTCTTCAGGACGAATGCGCGGTAGGTGCCGGGCAAAACTCCACACGTGATTGGGGGAGTACGCCACAGAGCGCCGGTAACTACGAAAACATTGTGAATCGTTCCTTCGGTCAACTCGCCCCGCTCGTTGAAAAAAAGGGCGTCATCGCACTGCGCAGCTCTCGCGGCAGCCAGTTCTTCGTTGTACATCTTGCGGTGTGTAGTCTTGTGGTAGAGAAATCGATCCGAGCTGAGGACCGTTCGCTCGGAGAGCCGAACCCGGCCCAGACGGGTGATATCCAACTCGCTGTGATCGATTTCCAGCGAGCCGTCTTGAGCTAACATGAAACGAACTCTGTGAGGATGACCCTCGAACCGCGGCGTGATCTGCTCGAGCGCTTCACGGACTCTGCATTCGTCGAATTGAAATCCAAAGTACTCGGCAGATGCGCGCATGCGGCCCAGATGATCTTCGAGAAGCCAGTACTCCGCCTCCCAGCGCAGCGTTTCGATGATCTTGAAGTCGCGTTTAGTGTGGGTCAGGAACGCCGCCTTTGACTGGCATTCCTTCCATTCCTCGAGGCTGGACGAATCATATGTGATGCCGCCGCCTACGCCCAGGAATCCCTGATCGCCACGCATAACGGCGGTGCGGATTGCCACACTAAATTGAGCCTGCGTCGGCGCGAAGTAGCCGATGGAGCCGGTGTATACCCCGCGTTCCGTGGTTTCCAATTCCGAGATCAGTTCCATGGCGCGGATCTTCGGTGCACCGGTGACCGACCCGGATGGAAACAGCGCTCTCACGACGACATCCGGCGTGGCGTTATCTCTCAAGTCTCCTTCAACCGTCGAAGTCATCTGCCAAACCGAAGGAAACCGTTCGACCTCGAATAGGCGTGTGGTCTTGACGGAGCCCGTCCGGCAGATACGGCCCAGGTCATTGCGCATCAGATCCACAATCATGACGTTCTCAGCGCGATTCTTCTCGCTCACCCGGAGAGCCTCGGCGCGGCGGACATCATCCTCCAGCGTCAAGCCGCGATCCGCCGTTCCCTTCATCGGCTTTACGACGATGTGGTCTTCTCGAATCTCGAAGAACAATTCCGGTGACAGAGAAACAATCTGCTCGGACCCGGTGTTCACAAACGCGGCATAAGGCACAGGATGCCGATGGCAGAGTGCAGCGAATAGCCGCCATGGGCTGCATCTCGATTGGAGAGTCACTCGATACGTGAAGTTGATCTGGTAGACATCGCCTGCCAAAATCCAATGATGGATCGCTTCTAAGGCCGTGTCGTACTGCGCGCGAGTGATTGTCGATGTGCAGGCTTGAACGATCTCCTCTGCGTCATCGTGAGGGATCGAAGGCTGATCTACCGCGAAAGCCCTGTCATACAAACCGAACCAACACAGCGGGCCGCTCCGGCCTGTGAGCAGAGGGTGTAACTTTGGTTCCAGCGAATACCCGGCTTCGTAGCACAGAAATCCGGCAGCCTCTCCGCCGGCCCTCACTTGCCGGTTAATCTCCGCCAGCGTATGAGCCAGGGTCTGGGGGTCGCTGGGCGCCAAAATTTGCACAGGATCACGGTACATGCGCCAGCCGGAACCCTCACGTAAGAGGACAAAACCCGGCTCTCCGGCGTACTGTGCCAAAGTCGCGGCGTCGATCTTTGTGGCTTTCATTTCGCGTGAGTATTGTCTGGCAAAGCGGAGACGACGTTCGCTCAATAGCTGCGAATCGGGCCGGCCAGAACGTAGCCGTTGATGGCGGGTTGACCCGGGGGATGGTGCATCAATGTCCCTTCCCCCGCGAGGACCGCTCCGTTCTGGTTGGGCACAATTAGGCCAGCGGTGCCGCAAGCGCCAGGCGAAACGGTCCCATCTTTCACAATCTCGGGTTGCACGGGCTCCCGCCCCTCGGTCGGGAACCCGTGCCGTTGTTCAACCCAGCGACCTGTGATCTCAGTGCCCGACTCGCTGCGGCCGATACGAGGTGCGTGCCACTTCGGAATAAGGCACGGGGCTGACAACTGCCCGTATCTGCGTTTGCACGTGGCGTTCGACCGTCGGTTTCGAGGATCCGCCCGCTTCTTCACCCCAGACAAACGTGACCTCGGTGCCCGGCACGCTGTGTTCGTTATCGAGCATAGCGAGCGTCAGCATTCTACCTTCATTGGCGCTGTAGCCACACCAGGTTGATATCCCAACCATCTTGCCGTCTCTTAAAACCTTGTCATACGGCAACGTCGAGTAGACGGACGACGGAAAGTCGAAGTATTTCGCCCTGTTTTCCTTCTGGAACATGCTTCCGATAGCACGGGTGACATCTTCGCTGTTCAAAGCCAGTGTCACCTTCGTCCGTTTCGGGTTGGCGGCGATTTTCTGAAGAGCTTCCTTGCCGATGAAGTCGTGGTCGAACTTGACGATTGGCCCATAGCCGAGGTCGTACGGCGTGAGGTAGTAGTCGGAGATGTTATCGGAATTGAAGCTCCCGCCCAGGGAAGCGATGGCTTCGTAGCAGTTCGCGGGCAACCACTGGCGGTAGGCCTTCAGTTTTTCGCCCGAGTAAATCGCCGGCATGGGCGACGGAATCCATCCCGATTCGAGGGTATTGGAAGAGTACGCCCTGGCGCCAACCTGCCGAAGCCCGAATTCCTTGCCGGCTTCCACGATGGCGGCCTTGACTTCCTCACCCTCCTGCCAGGGGCCGAACAATTCCAATCCGGGTTGTCCGACCATGCCATGGCGCAAAGCGCGAACTTGCTTTCCGGCGATGGTCACGGCGGACATGTTGAAGAACTTGACATCCGGGGCCGGTTTGCCGGTGACCTTCTCAATCACCTTCATCGCATTCGGACCCTGAACCTGATACCGGTAAACTTTGCGAACGATCGGGCCTAGTCTGGCGGCGGCTCTCTCGTCCCTCTCCACCTTTGCGTTATAGCCGCCGGTTTCACAGTGGTACTGAACCCAATTGTGAATGGAGGGACGTCCGACCAGATTGAACGAATTCTTATCGAGGTAAAAGAGAACCACGTCGCCGATCACGTGCCCATCATAATTGCAGGCCACGAACTGCTTGGCTTTATTGGGTTCGAACCCCTTGAAGCTGTTTACGCCAAGATCGGAAAGCAACTTCAGCGCATCAGGCCCCTCAACGTACATATCCGTCATGTGATAAGACTGGTTGAAGAGAACGCACGCTCCCTGCCATGCACGCTGTTCATCTCTCCAATTCGAGAACTCGGGGGGGACCACCGGATAGACATATGGTCCCGTCTGCGAGTTGCGCAGCAGTTTCACCGGATTCCCGGCGGCTTGTAGCACGTCCTCTAAGCTCTTGTGGCCCACTGTTTCTTCTCCTTTTGATGGACAGAGTGCCTGGTCGTTCCCAACCTATTGCAGTCTAGGACTCCAATTCAGTAAAGTTGTCATCCCCGTTCAACTGGGGCGGGCTAGGTCTTCCCTCGCAGTTTGGACGGCTCAGACCAGGACGGCCCAGTTTGGATATGAAACTCCCGTCCATGCCAAGGGCAGCACAACTCTCGGTGGCGTAGGATGGCTGCGCGATCTTCCTTCGAGAGATCGACCTTAAAAGCTCGAGCCGGATTGTGGAAGCGCCAACGAGGGTAGTCGGTTGAAAACATCAGGCGGTCAGCACCGATCCAGCGGCAACGCCTTTATGCTGGGAACCCTTCGATGAATATCGCAGTTGACGGCGCCGACACTCGATACACTCATCTTTCCTCCGGGACAGAAAGTATACGCGTCCAACTAGAATGTATACAAGCGTTCACATAAATCTTCCTTGGGACCACACGAATTCCCCATCGAACGACGAGAGACTCTGATGAAGCCAAAGGAAATAGAAAAATTGGGAAGCGTCGCGCGCGCCGCGGGGTGTACCGCTCCGACGTGCCTGAACACTCGAAAAATAGAAAACTTGTATACGCTAATGGAGGTTAACGCGGTTTCACCTAGGGCGACGTGGATGCATCTTGTTATAATCCCCGCAGCCGCCGAGCGTGAATCGCACATGCTCCGAGACCTCACCGTGGGCCACAGACGGAGAGCCCGATTTTGAAAGGGCAGGGCTTCAATGAACGGGCTGGCAAGTACATCTCAAGTGATCACCGCCCTTGAATTCGGGATCGAGGGCGGTGGCATATCCCGCGGGCAAGCGCTCTTGTTAATCGAGCATGCCGAACTAAGTTCCTTGCTCCGGGCGGCCGCAGCCGTTCGGGACCGATCAAAAGGCCGTACGGTTAGCTACTCGAAGAAAGTTTTCATCCCGCTGACGCATCTGTGTCGCGATTATTGCGGCTATTGTACGTTCCGAGCGGACCCTGCGGCCGATGGCCAACCATTTATGACATCGCAAGAAGTTCTCGCGGTGGCCGAAGCCGGGCGTCGTGCGGGATGCAAAGAGGCCCTGTTCAGCCTGGGTGATCAGCCGGAGGCGATATTCCCAGAGGCCAGAGCGTTCCTGCGAAAGCAGGGTTTCGAGCGCACACTCGAATACCTGATGGCAATGGGGCAGCTCGTTCTCGACCAAACGGGCCTGCTTCCCCATTCCAATCCCGGTCTCATGCCTGCTGTCGATCTGTCGCCGCCTGAAGGAATCAAATGTCAGTCTTGGGCTGATGCTCGAAAGTGCCAGTCCCCGCCTGCGGCGCGCAGGCGGCCCGCATTGGAAAGCCCCGGACAAGGTGCCATCGCTTCGATTGCGAACGATCGAGGATGCGGGGCGGTTGTCGATCGCCTTTACGACGGGCATCCTCATTGGCATCGGCGAAACCGCCGAAGAGCGTGTCGATTCACTGCTTGCCATTCGCGATCTCCACGAGAAGTATGGCCACATCCAGGAAGTGATTGTCCAACCATTCCGAGCCAAACTTGGGACGAGAATGGCACTCGAGCCTGAACCGTCCACTGAAGACCTGCTGCGGACCCTGGCAATCGCGCGATTGATATTTGGTGGTGATATGAACATTCAGTCTCCGCCCAACCTGGTCTCGGACGACTATCCTCTGCTGTTAGAAGCCGGGATCAATGACTGGGGTGGAATTTCTCCTATTACGAAAGATTTCATTAATCCAGAGGCAGCCTGGCCACAGATCTCTCTACTGGCCGAAAAGACAGCCGCCGCCGGGTTCGTCTTGCGGGAGCGGCTGGCGATTTATCCCGAATTCTCGTCGCGGCCAGGATTCGTGGATGCACGCGTCCAATCTTGTTTGCAGAAACTCCAAGGAGAAGGCGGTTATGCCCGAAACTGAGAGCGGCAAATGCTGAACATCAAGGATCCTCGGTGGCGAGAGATCTCCTGGGAGCAGGCTTTCAAAGCTGCGAGTCCGACTGTTGCCGATGTCCTCGAGAGGGCTCTCGCTGGAAGAGATCTCAATTTTGACGACGGGCTCGCCCTGTGTGGCGCGACCGACGACGACCTTCTCGCGGTGATAAAGATTGCGAATGAGCTTCGCCGGCGCGCGGTCGGCGATCGTGTCACATACGTCGTGAATCGGAATCTGAATTTTACCAACGTCTGCATCGTGGGCTGCGCCTTTTGCGGATTCAGCCGAGGCCCGAATTCACCAGATGCATATTTCCATTCGACGGAGTCGCTCCTAGCAAAATGTGTCGAAGGGGTCGAGCGCGGTGCGACCGAGGTGTGCATCCAGGGTGGGTTGCCTCGCGACTTGGACGGCACGTATTACGCCAATCTTCTGCGCGCCATCAAATTGCGTCTGCCGGACCTGCACTTGCATGCATATTCGCCGATGGAAATTGTCTACGGCGTCGAAAAGACCGGCATGGACCTGCGGGGATACCTGCGAACGCTGAAAGAGGCGGGGCTAGGCAGCATCCCGGGAACGGCGGCCGAAATTCTGGATGACAAGGTGCGGGAGGTCCTCAGCCCCAACAAACTCAAGGTCCGGCAATGGGTCGACGTGATTCGCACGGCGCACGAACTCGGCATTCCGTCCACCAGCACCATGATGTACGGGCACGCAGAACTGCCCGACGATTGGGTGCGGCATTTGCTCTTGCTCCGCGAGATTCAGAAGGACACGGGCGGGTTCACCGAGTTTGTTCCCTTGGGCTTCATCCATTCGCAGACTAGGCTCTTCCGCACGGGCCGCGCGCGCGCAGGGAGTTCCTTCGCGGAACACTTGCTGGTGCATGCGCTCGCCCGCCTGCTCCTGAACGGCCATATCAAGAATATCCAGGTGTCTTGGGTGAAACTTGGTTTCGAAGGGGCATTGGCCTGCCTCGAAGCGGGCGCCAACGATTTCGGCGGCACGTTGATGGAAGAGAGCATCTCAAAATCCGCAGGGTCTAACTTCGGGGAATCTGTCTCACCGGGTGAGCTTCGCGCGTTGATCCGGACGATTGGTCGTACGCCCGCCGAACGTACCACAGCCTACAAAATCCGGCGAGTGTTCGAACACGCAGATGCAGACGAACTCCTGCCACTAGAACGCATGGCCGCCCACACCGAGAAATCCATTGCGTTCGGGCAGGCGGAGTACTAATGGAAATCGTGGCACTGGCGGGCGGGATCGGCGCCTCGAAGCTCTTGTTGGGGCTCGCTCGCGCCATGGATCCACGCGAGCTGACCGTCATCGTCAATACGGGTGACGATATCGTCCTGCACGGCCTCTCGATCTCGCCCGACCTAGATATTGTCACGTACACGCTGGCGGGCGTGGTGAATCCGGACACGGGGTGGGGGTTCCGCGACGAGACGTTTTGCGCACTCGATCAGCTCGGCGTTTACGGCCGCCCCAACTGGTTCCATCTCGGCGATCGCGACCTGGCGACGCACATTCATCGCACGGCTATGCTCCGCGAAGGCGCGCGCCTCTCGCAGGTGTCGGAATCGATCCGGCAAGCGCTGGGCGTCCAATCGAGAATTCTCCCGATGAGTGACGACCCCGTTCCGACCATGATTGAAACGGACCAGGGGTGTTTCCACTTTCAGGAATATTTGGTTCAGAGGCGGGCCGAGCCGGTGGTGCGAAGGATTTCGTTTGACGGGATCGAACGCGCTCGTGCGGCTCCGGGCGTCCTCGATATGCTGGCACGCGCCGCGAGAATCATCATCTGCCCGAGCAATCCGCTGATCAGTATTGGGCCCATTCTCGCGGTTCCGGGCGTGCGGGAAGCTTTGCGCACGCGCCGGACTCACGTTGTCGCAGTCTGCCCGATCGTGGGAGGCAAGTCCTTGAAGGGGCCGTCCGACCAGATGCTCGCCCAACTGGGATTCGAGGTCTCGGCTTACGGAGTGGCGCGCATGTATCAAGACTTCTGCGCAACGTTTGTGATCGACCCCATCGACAGCGCGCAAAGTTCGGCAATCGAATCACTGGGCATGGAGGTTCTCATCTACCCGACGGTCATGCGCAACGTCGAAGATAAGGAACTCCTCGCGCGGAGAATCGTGGAGTTCGCCGCAAAGCAAAAAGCGGGGACGGCCGCATGAAGGCGATCCTGATTCCCGTAAAAGAATTTCGCGAAGCCAAGAAACGCCTGGCTCCGCATTTTCCTCCTGCCGACCGCGCAGCCCTGGCGGAGGCGATGTGCGAGGATTTCTTCCGTGTGGTGGCTGCGACCCGCTGTGCAGACCGCATGTTTGTAATCAGCAAGGAACCCGGGGCTCTCTCGCGGGCGCGAAACCTTGGCTGGGAAACAATTGTGGAAACTCACCAGACCTCGGAAAGCGACTCCGTAGACGCTGGATCACGCTATTGCGCCGAGCAGGGCGTTCAGGCTCTCCTGCGGCTGCCAGTCGATCTGCCGCTGGTCGAACCATCTGATATCGAGGCGGTCTTTGAAGAATTGGAAGCTGCACCGTCTGTCGTTCTGGTTCCGTCGAGTGATGGCACGGGCACCAACGCGCTTCTACGGTCACCTGCCGTTCTCTTTCCGTCTCACTTCGGGCCTAATAGTTTTCCGCGTCATCTGGCCGAGGCGGAGGGATGCGGCGCACGTACTCGAGTCTTTCGGAACCCTCGTCTGGAACTCGATATTGATGAGCTGGATGATCTGCGGAGGCTTTCGAATCGGCTGCGGCCCGGCTCCGCCACAGCGCGATGGCTCATCGAGCGTGACCTCAGTTGAGCCGCGTCGTGGACCGACGCAGTCGGGAACGGCAATCAGATGACTTGATCGCGCCGGAAAGTTTCGATTTCAGCAGCCGTGTAGCCGAGCTCTTGAAGAATCGGCTCGGTGTCTTGGCCCAAGGCTGGAATCGGATCGAAGCGCGCGGGACTGTCGGACAGCCGTAGAGGGCTCCCCATCACGGGCACGGGCCCTACAGGCGATTCCATCTCCCGGATCATCTTCCGCGCAATTGCTTGAGGATGAGCCAACACCTCGCCAATGCCGTTCAACTTCCCATGCGGTAATTCGCTGGCTCGCAGGCGGCGCAGCCATTCCTCTTGCGGTTGCTCCAGGAAGATTCTCTCGATCAGTTCTTCCAACACCGCACGATTCCGGCGGCGATCGGGAGCGGACTTGAATCGAGCGTCGTCGAGCAGATCGGGTCGCTGAATTACGTTCCGGCAAAAAATTTCCCAGTCCCGAGGTGTCGCCACCGCCAGGCTCACGTATGCTCCATCGCTTGCTAGGTATGGGCCATAAGGAACGATGTAATGGTGGCGCATGCCCACGCGCGCAGGCTCTTCCCCGCGGTGCCAGTAGTGGTGCGGGAAATACCCCAGCCAGGCCAGCGCGGATTCGAACATCGAGATATCGATCACTTGTCCGCGGCCGGTTCGTTCCCTCTGATAAAGCGCCAGGAGAATCCCCACTGTCGCGTACATCGATGAAGCTAGATCGGTGATCGGCACTCCGACCTTGGCGGGCTTGTCCGGATAGCCCGTCGTGGCGATGATTCCGGCCTCGCCTTGAATGAGCAGGTCGTACGCTTTTACGTCCCGGTAGGGGCCGTCCTGGCCGTAGCCAGACACGGAACAGTAAATGAGCCGCGGATTGCGAGCGCAGAGTTCAGCAGCGCCCAAACCCAGTCGATCGGTAACTCCCGGCGCAAAGTTTTCGAGGACGACATCCACGCGTTCTGCCAATCGCTGAACAGCCTCCCGGCCGGCTGGCGTCTTGATGTCCACAGCGAAGCTTCGCTTGTTGCCGTTGAGCCAGACGAAGCCGGAAGAGAGGCCTCGCACCACAGAGTCCCACCCGCGAATCACGTCGCCGGTTTTCGGCTTTTCAACCTTGATGACTTCGGCGCCCATATCCCCGAGAATCCGCGAGCAGTGCGGACCTGACACGGAGACTTCCAGCGCCAGGACGCGGACGCCATCAAGAGCCAGAGGCACTTTCCCGGGACGGTCCTCCGCCATCAGGCACGGACCTCGGGAAAAGATTCTGCTTCGGCGCGTGCGCACGCTTATACACCATAACGCTGCGGGCGTAGTCGATGACGACCTTGCCTTCCTGCTGGATGCCGCGCGTGCGGACCTTGATAATCCCCCATTGAGGCTTGGATTTGGATTCGCGTACCTCCAACACCTCGGATTGAGAATAGAGAGTGTCCCCGGCAAACAGCGGGTTGGGCAGCTTGATTTCATCCCAACCGAGCGCAAAGCCATTTTCACTTACGTCCGCCACGCCCATTCCGGCCACGATCGCCAGCGTGAGCGCGCTATTGATCAGGCATTTGCCGAATTCGGTGCGCTTGCCGTATTCGTTATTGAAGTGAATCTGGTTCGTGTTGTTGGTCAGCAGCGTGAACCAAATGTTGTCGTTTTCCGTGACCGTTCGCCCGAGGCGGCAGCGGTAAATGTCTCCCACTACGAAATCCTCAAAGAAGCGGCCTTCCCAACCCGGCTTGATCGCCATTTTGAATCCTCCCTAATGGATTGATGGAATAAATTCGCACAGGAATGGCGTGCCCCCGCGCGACCACTCCCTCTGATAGCGTGCCGCCGTTCTATGCAACTTCGCTGAAAGCCGAATTCTTCTAAGAAGAACGAGTTCTCAGCGATTCCGCCAGCTCAAGAGTTTGCCGGGCCCTGTCCACGATCGGGAGATCAAGGAGTTGTCCGCCGAAGGCTACCGCACCTTCGCCGCGTGCCCTGGCCTCGTCGAAGGCTTTCAGCACTCCTCGCGCATAGTCGATCTCGTCCGCCGCCGGAGAAAAGGCAGCGTTCACAGTGTCGACCTGTGCGGGGTGGATCAGCGACATCCCTGAGAACCCTAATCGGCGGGACTGCAGGGCAAATATCTTCAGCCCTTCGGTGTCCTGAAGGTCTGGCCAGACGCCATCGACCGACTGGACGTGCGCATACGCGGCGGCCGTCACCAGCGCCGAGCGCGCGTAGATGAGATCGCGAGCTTCGCCTTCACGGCGCAGCGGCAGACTCAGCTCTCTTGAAAAATCCTCCGCCCCGAAGATCAGCCCAATCACCCGCGGCGAAGCGCTGGCGATTGCGTAGGCGTTGAACAATCCTCTCGGGCTTTCAATGGCAACAAGCAGGCGCACGCTTCCTCGATCGAGTCCCACTTCCGGTTCGCGACGATCCAGGATCTGCTCGACGGTCTTGATCTGTTCAGGAGTCTCGACCTTCGGCACAACCAGGCCCTCCAGACCGGGCCGCACGACCGAGCCAAGATCGTCACGACTGCGTTCGTGCCCTACGGCATTGATGCGCACGAACCTCGCGGGCGTGCGAAGTTGCTTCTCCGTCTTCAGGCGCGTGGCCACCTGGTCAAGGCAGGCCGCAATTTGTTTGCGGGCGGCGTCCTTCTCCGCAGGAGCCACGCCATCTTCGATGTCCATCATGACGGCGTCCACCGCGACCCCCAGCGATTTTTCAATCATGCGCTGGCGATTTCCGGGGACGAACATCCAGGAGCGCAATAACTCGTTTTTTCGGTCCATGGTTTTGCAACGCCTCTCTGTTGATGATTTCTGAATCAATTGCTGACAGGCGCGAGCCTGCCGGACTCTGGCTTCTTACCTTCCCGTTCGTCTAATACGACTTTGGCATTTTGAGTACGTTCTGGCCGAGAAACGCCAGAATCAAATTGTTGTTCACCGGAGCTACGGTGAGGAGGCGAGTCTCTCGAAACTTTCTCTCGACATCGTAATCGCGTGCAAAGCCGTAACCGCCGTAAGTGGTCAGGCACACATCGGCAGCTTCCCATGCGGCTTCTGACGCCAGCAGCTTGGCCAGGTTGGCCTCAGCCCCGCATTTCTCCTTGCGGTCGAACTTCGCGGCCGCATCGAAGCGCATGAGATCCGCAGCCTGCACGTGCGCGTAGGCTTTCGCTATGGGGAACTGAACGCCCTGATTCGCGCCAATGGGCCGGCCGAAGACCACGCGTTCGCACGCGTACGATGACGCCCGCTCCACGAACCAGCGACCGTCGCCGACCGCTTCCGAGGCGACCAAGATCCGCTCGGCGTTCCATCCGTCGATGATGTAGCGGAACCCCTTTCCCTCCTCGCCGATCAGGCTTGTGGCCGGAATGTCCACATCCTCGAAGAAGATCGTGTTCGTATGGTGATTCACCATCAGATCCAGAGGCCGGATCTGCAGACTCCCCTTGACCTCGCGCATGTCTACGATGAAGACCGATATCCCCTCCGTCTTGTCTTTCACGTCGCTGTACGGCGTGGTTCGCGCCAGCAGAAGCATCAAATCGGATTGTTTCGCCCGCGAGATGAAGATCTTCTGCCCGTTGACTATGTAACGGTCTCCCTTACGGACCGCTCGGGTCTCGATCCGTGTGGTCTCTGACCCAGCGTTCGGTTCGGTGACAGCGAACGCTTGCAGACGTAGCTCACCCCGGGCAATCGCAGGCAGATAACGCTGCTTCTGTTCGTCGCTGCCGTGGCGCAGGAGCGTTCCCATCGTGTACATCTGGGCGTGGCAGGCGCCGGAATTGCCCCCGGAATGGTTGATCTCTTCGAGAATGACGCCGGCCTCTGTTATCCCGAGTCCCGACCCCCCATACTCTTCTGGAATCAGGACCGCCAGATACCCGCTCTCCGTGAGGGCCTTCACGAAATCCTGCGGGTACGCTTCCTTCTTGTCGGTGTCGCGCCAGTAGGTATCCGGAAAATCCCGGCAAAGCGCACGCACATTCTCTCGAATTGCCTGAATATCTTCTGCTGCGGATGCCATGTCGTGCCCTCCCTGGTTCAATGGGTCTACGTATTTCCCCATGCTTCTACGAATCGGCGTGCATCTTCGATAACTGGCTCGGTCACAGGAACGTACGGAACTATTAATCGCGTGGCGCCCGCCTCCACAAAGGGTTTCAACCGATCCTTGATTTCCTGGACGGAAGTCGCGGGAATCACCGGCAATTTGTCCATGTAAGCATCGGTGATCTTGGTGCTGGCGGCTTTGAATCCGCCCGCTTTGAAAGCCTCCTGGACGGCATTCACTTCCTCTTCGAATCCCGATGCCCGGAGCATGTCCTTGTAGTGGTCGGCGATGTTGTAGAAGGTCAGCACCTGCCGGATGCGCGACCTGGCCATAGCCCGATCCGGGTGCAGCGAAACGCGAACCTTCGCAATGATTTCAATCTTGCTTGGGTCGCGGCCCGCCTCGACCGCCCCGGCGCGGACGCGGGCGGCGATTTCACGAATCGTGGCCGGCGTGGCCATATTGATGAAGACTCCGTCCGAAATCTGCCCAACCAACCGCGTCATCTGCGGTCCCAATCCCGCAAGGTAAATCGGAAAAGAGGGGTGAGATGGTTTCCAGGAAAGTTGGAATCGCTGTCCAGTCGAATACATTTCCCCTTGGTATTCCACGCGCTCACCCGCGGCGGTTTTGCGAACGATCTCGATATATTCCTTGGCACGCCGAAGGGGTCGATCGAAAGTGCCTCCGTGCCAGGCGGCGATCGTCTTGTTGGCCACTCCGAGGCCCAACAGGAGTCTTCCGTCGGATAGATCCTGCAGGGTGGCCGACTGGATCCCCAGGGTAACGGCGGTTCGGCCGTAGATGTGATAGATCGCAGTCCCGAGCTTGAGTGTACGAGTGCGCGCGGCAATAGCCGAGAGCAGGACGAGAGGATCCGTGCTGTTCGATTCCCCTTTCCAGAAGGCGCCGAAACCAGCCTGTTCAATCAAGGGAGATAACTCCACGATTCCCGCTACTGGATAATGTGCGGCGGAATTCAGCTCGATGTCATAGATCACGGTCTTTCCTCGCTTTCGGTATGAACCTGTGCAGGCGAGACAACTCTATCATCACAGATACACACATTTCGGGTCGATCTCCTCTCGCAAAAGGCGCAACTCCTCCGCATTGGGAAGCGGTGTCGTAGCGGATCTTCCCGGATTCCTCCTTCAGGAGCGTCGTATTAATGAATCGCGCCTCTGCTGGCGGATCAATTCGTGAACAACCGGAATCACGTTGCGGGCTGTCGAGAATCCTCCCAAGGCAATATGGCCCCCTGAGGGAATGGTCTGAACCACGTCGGCAACCGATTTGGCTTGATCGACGATAACCGATGCACGCACTCAATTCCTCGCCGCGTGCAAGTTAGCGCTTGCTCCTGGCTCGCGACAGGCGAGAATTTACCAATTTGGAAGGCCGCAAGTCAAGATAAGATTCTACACAATTATCATTTACGGAGAATATTGCTATCTATGGTTGACTCCATTATGCTCACATGATAATCAGTGCATATATCTATTATGCAGATTCTTAGCTCTCAAGGCGCCGTCGATCTATTGATTGGCACCCACTACGGCGGGGTTTTTTGGCGGGGTCAGGCGCGCCGGCTTTCGACCGTGCACACAGAATCTCAGAGTGGCACACGCGAAAGAGGAAATACGTGACTACGGCAAATCGACTACTGGCTGTCCTGAGCCTTTTCACGATCGAAAAGTCTGAATGGACCGTGGAGGAGGCAGCCAAGGAAATTGGTGTCTCCGTTAGCACGGCCTACAGATACGTCAGAGACTTGTCCAAGGTCGGTCTTCTCGACTCGTCTCCAAGCGGCAAATATGTTCTAGGGCCCGCAGTCATTGAGAACGATCGCAAGATTCGGCTGACCGACCCGTTGATTAAGGTCGGGCGGCCTGCCATGCAGCGTCTAGTTGCTCGCTCAGCCAGCGCGGGCGTGGCTCTTTTGTGCCGTGTCTATCGGAATCGCGTCATGTGCGTGCACCAAGAGGCCAGAGTTCTTCCTGAAGATACCGTCGGCTACGAGCGCGGCCGACCGATGCCGATGTTTCGCGGCGCATCATCCAAGGTCATTTTTGCTAACCTCTCATCGAGAACAGCGCAATGGTTTTTCGAGAAGTACGCTGACGAAATCGCTGCAGCAGGGCTGGGCTCCGACTGGGAAACGATAAAGCTTAATCTGCGCCGCATCCGGAGATGTGGCGTTCATATTACCCGAGGTGAAGTTGACAGCGGCCGCGTAGGTATAGCGGCACCTGTATTTGGCCCAGACCGGAACGTGATCGGTAGCATCACTATGGCCATTCCAGACAATGAGGCGACTCCTCAGTTCATTGCCAACATCTCTGCACTTGTGCAGGCAGCCGCTCGCGAGATCGATGCTGGCCTGCAGTTCTTATCGTCCGGAGAGGTCGTTCAAGATCCTGGCCAGCCTCCCGTTTATCACGAACTGTCCAGCACTCAAGATGCTGACATTGGTGATGCCTCGACAAGCTCATGACTTTGGCATCGGGCGGATCACCTGGGAACTCTGCTGCGGTGGGAGATGAAACTGTTTGTACAGACCTTCAGCCGTCACTCATTGCGGTCGGGTAGAGAGGGTCTCATTGACCTTCTCGGTATTGGGGCGTGGCTGTTATGACCTCGTGGGCATGTAAACCACTACCGAAACAAATCTCTCTCCGCTGGCCGAATAAAATCGCGTCCGCTTCCCCCTCCCTGCGATATCGCCAAGCCCTGAAGAACCGCTGCCGGGACGCGGTTGAGCTTGCCCATGACGAGCCCGCTGGCGGCAGCGAGTTCATCGGCCAGCGCAATCACAGTCGCTTGAAGCATCTTTCCGTGCGCGTCGCGTTGCCCCCGATAATCAACCAATGGCATCATTCCCGCAACACCCAGCGCGACGTTGACCAGGCCCTCCCGCCACGGGCGCCCAAAGGTATCGGAAATGATGACGGCCACATGAACGCCAAATGCCCGCGCGAGTTGCTCCTGAAGAGTGCGTGCGGAGCGATCCGGATCCTCCGGCAACAACAACGCCGTTCCACCTGGAACGTTCGAGACATCTACGCCGGCATTAGCACAGACAAAGCCGTGCCGTGTCTTGGCGATGATCACGCCGTGCTCCATCCGCACGATGCTGCTTGCTTCCCTCAACACAACTTCGATCACCCGAGGGTCCTTTTGGTATTTAGCGGCCCACTGTTCCGCTTGCTCGGAAGGTTGAACCGAGTCGAGACGCACGATTCTTCCTTCCGCCTTGGACACAACCTTTTGTGCCACGACGAAGACATCTCCTTGTTTGATAACGAGTCGTTGCCGTTGGGCTGCTTCCACCAAGAGCCGTGCGAGATCGTCACCAAGCACTACTTCCGGCAGTCCCATCAACGGAATAATCTGCACCGGCGGAGGAGATGTTTTGTTGAGTGTCTTAGTGTCCGACATGTTTGCTAAATTGGAACATCGCACAGACTAGCATCCGGAACGGAACGGGCCAAGCGGTTAAGGCGCGGATTGCGGGCTTATCTCGCGGTGACCGTGATTGAATCCGGGCGCAGACCAGCCGCACGACACGTGGGTGCGCGGGGCGAGCGGAAGATCGGTCCTGTCTCTATGAAGGGCTTCGAATTGGATCTCACGTCTGAAGGTATTTCGCGGAGGAAATTATGAGTCAAGAGAAAATTGCCGTTATCGGAGGAACCGGCGACCTAGGATTCGGCCTAGCCTTGCGATGGGCACGGGCGGGGGTGCAGGTCATCATTGGTTCCCGCGATGAAAGCAAGGCCAAGGAGGCGGCGCAGCGTGTACAGGAAATGTTGAAAGCACACGCGCCAACTGAGTCGGCGGGACTTTCAATCAGTGGGCTTGAGAACGCACAGGCCGCCGCACAGGCTTCGGTAGTGGTGTTGGCCGTACCTATCTCGGCCCAGGTCGCCATCTTAAAGAGTATTCGAGGTTCCTTAGAACGTGCCATTTTGGTGGACACAACGGTTCCCCTGGCTGCGGCCTTGGGCGGCAAGCCAACACGGATGCTGGGGCTTTGGCAAGGATCCGCCGCCGCGCAGGCTCGCGAGTTGGTGCCAGTCACGACGCCTGTGTTGGCGGCCTTCCACAACGTATCGGCTGAAGCTTTACAAGACCTGTCGGTCACGCCTGAATGCGACATCCTCGTATGCGGAGACGATGAGGCGGCCAAACAAACCCTTTTCCCGCTGGTGAAGTTGATCCCTGGCTTGCGCCCGATTGATGCTGGCCCGTTGGAAATGTCCCGCATTGTCGAAGCTATTACAGCCGTTCTGATCTCAGTGAACCGCCGCTACCGCGTGCACCACAGCGGTATTCGCATTACGGGCTTGGAGTTCGGGTCATAGTGGGCGCACGCTATGGCAGATGTACGCATCCCAAGGCCTTGACCTCGCAATTCGCTGCTTGGTTCAATAGCGATAGGCGCGCTCGCAGTCGTCAGTAGCGCGCCCCACGCTAAGAAGTATTATCGGACCTGGGAGGTTCAATCCCTAAGGCCCGCAGACCAATTCGGAGAATGAACCTATGGCATCAAGTACGACGAAGGCGGGTAAAGAGGTGGTTCGGATCGAATTCGACAAAGGAGTGGCGTGGGTCACTCTGAATCGGCCGGAAAAGCGGAACGCGATGAATCCCGCATTGAATGCACGGATGCTGGAAGTCCTGGACGAACTCGAGGCCGACGACCGTTGCGGCGTGCTGATTCTGACGGGAGAAGGAGAAGCGTTCTCAGCGGGCATGGATCTTAAGGAGTATTTCCGGGAGATGGAGGGTAAGCCGCGCATCGTGACGCAGAAGGCCCGGCGAGCGGCCTACGAATGGCAGTGGCGCCGGCTGAGGTATTTTGAAAAACCGACGATTGCGATGGTGAACGGCTGGTGCTTCGGCGGAGCGTTCACACCGTTGGTGTCCTGTGATCTTGCCATCGCTGCGGAGGAAGCGCAATTCGGCTTGTCCGAAATCAACTGGGGCATTATCCCAGCCGGCAATGTGACCCGAGCCGTAGCTGAAACGATGCGACACCGCGACGCACTCTATTACATCATGACCGGTTTGACGTTCGACGGTCGCAAAGCGGCCGAGATGGGGCTCGTCAACGAAGCCGTGCCGAGGGCAGCGGTTGCGTCAGCGTGCCCGCGAACTGGCAGACCTTCTTTTGCAGAAGAATCCCGCCGTGGTGAAGGCGGCCAAAGATGCCTTCAAGAGAACGCGCGATCTACCTTGGGAAACTTCAGAGGACTACCTGACTTCCAAGCAGGAACAACTCTGGCTGATCGAGGGGCAAGCGCGCCAAGAGGGCCTGAAACAATTCCTGGATGACAAGAGTTTCCGACCAGGCCTTGGGCATTATAGACGGCCGCCGGCCGGAAAATAGGTTTGGACGATTCAGCAGGCGGGCGCCGCGAGACTTACTGACTTGCATCAGATCACGCCGGATGCAATTGCCGGGTATCTCGCGATATGCTGCCGGCGGCTGTGCGGCAGCAGCATTCATACACCGACAGCATTCAATCGGGATGCAAAATTGTAAAGGGAGAGAGTAAATTCAATCGAAGCACACACGGCGATGCCAAACACTCCCGCATGGTTCGACAAGGATCCTATTCAATATCACGCCGGTGTTCGGCCTAACAAAACCGCGTGCCTCGAATTTAGGACGGGCGACCATCTCACATATCGTGACCTGGATCGTCAGATTGCAAAGTGCGCCGGTTTGCTGGTCAAGGTGCTGGGCAAGCCCTTGGGTGTACGCGTTGCCATACTGGCTCGCAACAGCATCGATCTTGTGCTGCTGCACTACGCGTGTGAACGGACAGGCGCAATCTTTGTGCCCCTCAACTGGCGTCTCGTTGGCCCTGAACTAAAGATCCTGTTAGAGGACGCTTCTCCACAGCTGCTTGTTTACGAGGAGGAATTCGGCCGCGCCGCGATGGAAGCCGCTGCCGGCCTTCCTTCGCTCGTTACCCTCAAGATCTCGCCAAGCAGCAACGACTTCCGATCAGCAGTCAGCGCAGCGGAGACTGCCGCCAGCACGCCCGCCGGTCTGGACGCGCCTTGTACATTGCTTTATACCTCGGGAACGACAGGAAAGCCGAAGGGTGTCATTGTGACCCGCAAGAACATATTCTTTGGCAGCTTCAACCACTCCATCGTCGGCCAGGTTCGCGCGGATTCCGTCATGCTGTGCGACGCTCCTATGTTTCATGTCATCGGCCTGTTCGGCCTTGTGCGAAGTTCTTTCTATGCAGGCGCCACACTGGCGATTTCCGATCGGTTCACGCCCTCGGCGACACTTCAGCGAATTTCCGATCCGCAACTTGGTGTCACTCATTATTTTTGCGTTCCGCAGATGGCTCAGGCGTTGATCGACGATCCATCATTCCGCGCGAGCGACTTTTCACGACTGAAAGGACTCTTCTTGGGCGGGGCGCCACTCTCCGAGAGTCTGGCGGCAAGATTTCTCGACGCTCGCGTACCAATCGCCAACGGGTTCGGCATGAGTGAGGCAGGAACGGTGACTTGCATGCCTCTCGATCTCGAGATCATCCGCCGGAAGCCTCGCTCCGTAGGCTTGCCGGCGCCTGCAGTTGAGATCCGCTTGGTTGCCGCCGACGGCCAAGATGTCGGACCCGGCGAACTCGGCGAAATGTGGCTCCACGGTCCCGGTGTCAGCCCCGGATATTGGAACCAGCCTGAAGCTACCAACCGGGCCTTTGTCGACGGATGGTTTAGGACCGGAGACGTTGCGCGACAAGACGACGGTTTCTACGAAGTTATTGACCGCCTGAAGGACATGTACATCACGGGCGGAGAGAACGTATATCCCGCCGAGGTCGAGGCAACCATCCTGACTCTGCCCGGTGTGGCCGCGGCAGCCGTCATTGGAGTGCCGAACGAACGGTGGGGAGAGTGCGCCTGTGCTTATGTGGTTCTTCAACCGGGCGCGACGGTGACGGCCGAGCAGATCCTAAGTCACTGCGCCAGCCGGCTCGCCCGCTTCAAGCTCCCCACGTGGGTGCGCTTCGTCGATGCCATCCCTCGCACTGCTTCCGGCAAGATACGGAAGGACGTGTTACGCCACACTTTCGCTGAGCAATCTCTCCACCGAGACTGATGGATCCGTTCAGCACGTGTTGCCTATGGTCGTCCAAACGGCCTCCGAGCAAACGTAAATCGGGCTGGTGCTGGCCGACGCCGAATTCTGCAGCGAGAGACATCACACCTAAGTCCGCCGGAAACTGGGGACGTAGAGCGTGGCCCCCGCGAAGCGCGAAAGCTGGAGCGTCTAAATTGGAAGCTCCGAAAGAGCGTTTGGGGGTTCAGCCATCTTCAACGGGGACAAATTCGAAGACAGGTTCTTCTCGGGATGCTTTTCCACGCTTCCAGGCAATCGTTTCTCCCGATTGAGTATCGGACCGTTCGATCAGCTCTGTTGGCCGTTTTCGGGCCCGCGTTCCAAAGGGGAGGGCTTCCCCCCAACTTCTCGGCCTGATTGCCACGTCTTTCGGGCCATATTAGTGCTGGCCTTCGTTTCATATGCGTGCTCGTACAGGAGAGCTGCAACCCTCGCCCCTTCGCCATTCTCCAGAGCCCGAACGATCGCGTGATGCTGACGATGTGCATAACTCAGTGAATCGTACATGCGAGGAAGGTCTATCTTATCGAAGGCAATTGCGTACGCAGCCGCAAACGGTATCCGACTATTGCGTTCAATCGCGTCGGCGATCACTTTACTGCCCGCTCCTTGAACGATCAGTAAATGGAATTGCTTATTCATCTCGCCATACCGGGCCTCGTCGGATTCGACAAGGTGCCGCTTGGCGAAAATCTCATCGCCTTCGCGGATGCAAACGTAAAGCGATTGTATTAGTCGACGCGAAGGTCCTTGCTCAGCAAGCATGCGAGCTGCCAGTCCTTCGAGCACACCGCGAACATCGATGGCGTCCATGATCTCTTGGGGTGTGAATGCACGCACCACGAATCCGCGCGTATCCAGCTGGGTCAGCATTCCCTCTTGTGCAAGAATGGGCAAGGATTCACGGACAGGAGTTCTGGAGACACCCAGCTTGTTCGCCAGCTCTACCTCTCTCACTCGCTGACCCGGCACGAGTTCACCGTGCAAGATCATCTCGCGAATTTTTACGATTACTCGTGAATTCTTAGCGGCCATTTTCCACGCTAAACTAAGTTACGATTATGATTCGCACTCGGCTCTTAACATCGACCGAATCACGCCGAGGATAGGTCTGCTGAGAATCTTGAAAATCCTTCCGCTCATCCTGCCAGCGGAGCATTTCGGACACCCCGCAATCTCCGTCGGATACTATCAACTCCACATGGCGCAAGCAATCATTCCGACTATCTTTAGCGCGAAAGTGCGTTCGCGCGCCACCACCGAAGAACCCACGATTCCCACCTGCTCGATCGTCATCACGGTTCTCCGCTATGAGTCAGGATATTTCGGATTGAATTCTATGGTTACGCAAAATCCCTCGGAGCTTTGGCATGAATGGAGGAATGGCCGGGAAGTGAGTTTGCCGGGAACTGCAGGCACGAATCGCGACTATGAAATCCCGTCCCAGTCGTGCCGCGTCAACTGCAAGCGATCGGCTCGCGTATCGTCCCCGCGAAGTTCGCGCAGAGCATAGGTCACGAACTCGGCGGCGACTTTTTTGCGCCAGCTCATGTTGAAGTCCGTGTTGTCGAGAGGCTTCGCCAGTCGTGCCGCGAGCGTGGCGGCCTGCTCGATCGCCTCCCGATCGAGAGGGCGACCCAGGAGAGATTTTGCCGCTTCGGTGGCGACGAGTGGGCGAGAAGCGACCGCGCCAAGAACGATTCGGGCCTCCTCGACGACACCGCCCGTCGAAAGACGCACCGCTGCCGCCACAGACAGCACCGGGAAGTCGAACGACCCCCGACGCCGGAGTTTCCAGTACGTGCTCTTCCATCCTTGAAGGGAACCCAGCCGTATTTCCGTCAGAATCTCGTTGGGCCGGCGTGTGATGTAATTCATCCCGTCGTTGTTATACAAGTCTGCAAGCGGGATTTCACGCTCTCCGGAAGACGATCGCAGCCGCACGCTCGCTCCTAGGGCGATGAGCGCCGGCGCCGTGTCCGTCGACGAAACGGCCATGCACTTCGGGCTGCCCGTTGCCACCCAGCAAATTTCGCCGTCCTTTTTCATGCAGAAATTGATGGCCTTTCGCCATTCGTAGCTCTGGTCGTAGTAGGTGCACCGCGTATCAAGACAGATGTTTCCCCCCAGCGTAGCCATGTTGCGGATTTGCGGTGTTGCGACCAGGGACGCGGCCTGCCACAACGCGGAGCATCCATTCCGAAAACGAGCATCTCGCGCGATTTCGGCAAGCGTGAGGCACGGTCCCAATCGTGAGGACGCATGGTCCAATTGAACGCCGCTCAGGCCTTCGACGTGTCGAAGGCTAATCAGGGTTCGCGGGACCTGTTGTCTCCGCTTCATGTTGGGGAGCAGATCCGTGCCTCCCGCAAGCACCATGGAACTTGGGCCTTCGCCGTCGAGAATGCGAGCAGCCTCTTCCACGGTGCGGGGCGTGCGGAATTCGAAAAGCGGCAGTCGCATCATGGCTTAAGCACCGGTTCTCTCTCGATACGCGGTTTCGGGAGCCGAGGAGCTTCGTTGGTTGCGCGGCCATCTCCGCCCTCCCAGGGCGGAGGAACGCGGAGCGCTTCCGGCCAAGGGATTTCCGGGAAGTGCGTCGGGCCGTAACGCGGCGCGCGCCCTGCCTTCTTCTCGGCCAGCGCCTTCAAGATCTTTTCAGGAGTGATCGGCACTTCGTCGATCCGGACCCCAACCGCATCGTAGACAGCGTTGGCCACGGCCGGAATGATCGGGAGCAACGGACCTTGTCCACACTCCTTCGCGCCAAACGGCCCCCGGATGTCAGGCCCTTCGATGAACTCGGTGACGATCTCGGGCATGTCGAGCGAAGTGGGGCTCTTGTACTCGAGCATCGACGGGAATTTGTGTACCAGCGCACCGGAGAATTTCTCGGGAAGACGACGGAATTCCTGTTCCTCCATGAGCGCCTCGCCCAGGCCCATGTAGATGCTGCCCTCCACCTGTCCCCGCGCGATGATGGGATTGAGCGCCCGGCCCAAATCGTGAGTGTTCCATATCTTCGCGACGCGCAGCCACCCCGTCGCGGGGTCGACTTCGACTTCGACCACGGCCGCCGAGTACGTATAGGTGGGAGAAGTCCCTACGCCCCCGCCTTTGTACTTCGCTGCGGGGAATTTAGGCGGCGTGTAGGAGCCAACAGTCCCTATCGTGCCGAACCGAGCCTCCCCCAGGCAGACGGCTTCCGCGAAGGTGACTCTCTTTTCCGGAGCAGCGGAGTCGAATACACAACCTTCCGCCAAGCGGATCCGTTCCTTGGGAACCTGGAGTTTTTCGGCCACCGCTTCCACCAGCATAGCCTTCGCTCGCTCGGCGGCTTGGATGGCTGCGTTCCCGGCCATCAGCGTCACGCGGCTCGAATAAGAACCCAGGTCCACGGGACCCAGGTCCGTGTCGCCAGAGTAGATGCGAATGTCGTTCGGGCCGATGCCGAGCACTTCGGCGACGATCGCGACCAGAACATCATCCGATCCTTGCCCGATTTCCGTTGTGCCTGCAAAGAGCGTGACTCCGCCGCCGCGGTCGAGCTTCAGTTGAATCCCGGAGTGCGGCATGGAGTTCCAGTAAATCGAAAGCCCGGCCCCCGTTAGGTAACAGGAGCAGGCTAAGCCGACGCCGCGGCCCTCCGGTAGTTTCCGGAACTTCTCTTTCCAGCCGGATATCTCTACGACGCGGCGGATACACTGGTCTAATCCCACCGTTCCCAGCTGAAGGAAATTTGCCGTCAACTCGTTGGGTTTTACGGCGACCCGGAGCCGGAGCTCGGAAGGGTCTATCTTCAGCTTCTCCGCGATCTTGTCCATCTGTACTTCCTGGCCGAAGCGGGGCTGTGGTGTACCATGACCGCGTTTGGGTCCGCAGGGCGGTTTGTTGGTGAAAACGCGACAACCCTGGTAGCGATACTTCGGAACGTGATATGTGGTCGTCTGCAGTGCGCCGGCATAAAACGTACTGGCGACGCCGTAGGAACCATACCCGCCGCCATCGATTAAGCTTTGAAGGTGCATGGCCGTGATCGTGCCGTCCTTCTTGACGCCGGTCTTGAACTTCATCAAGATGGGATGGCGGCCCCGGTGGCAATAAAACACCTCCTCCCGAGTGAGACAGATCTTCACAGGCCTTCCCAAAAGTAGGGCCGCCTTTGAAACGACAATCTCGTGATTGAAGGGGTCGCTCTTGCCTCCGAATCCTCCGCCGCAGGGAGTGGCAATAACGCGGATGTGCCCCGTCGGCATTTCCAGAACCCTAGCGAGGGCGCGGTGGAGATAGTGCGGCGTCTGGGTGCTCGTCCACAGTGTTAGCTTCCCGTCGCGATCCTTGATGGCCACTGCAGCGTGCTGCTCAATGGCAAGGTGGGTATTCCCCTGGAAGAAGAACAGGTCTTCAAAGACTTCATCCGCTTCGGCAAACCCCTTGTCCGTGTCGCCAAATTCGAACGACACGCGTTTGTGGATATTCCCTTCCTCGCCGTAATCGTGAATCCGTGGGTCGGGAGTCGCGAGGCCCTCTTCGGGATCGGAAATTGTCTGCAAGATCTCATAGTCGACGTCGATGAGGTCAAGAGCCTCAGAAGCCGTAAGCTCCTCGCGCGCGATTACAGCAGCCACTGGATCTCCCACGTGGCGCACATGATCGACGCACAATGCTGTCTCGTCCTGGCTCACGGGAAGGATTCCGTACTCGATCGGTAGGTCTTTCCCGGTCAACACCAAGTACACGCCCGGATGTGCTATAGCGCGGGATGCGTCGATCTTTCGAATTCGGGCGTGAGGATGCGGGGAACGGAGCAGCTTGCAATGAGCCATTCTCGGCAAGAAGATGTCATCGGCAAAGAGTGTCTGGCCGGTCACCTTGCCGCGTGCGTCGACCCGCCGCCGGGCCACACCGATAACGCGCAGCGGGTCCGCATCGGCCCGCTTGTCCGTTGCCGGGTTCGGTAAATCCTTCTGATTCGACAAGACGCCTCCTCTGCTTAAAACCGTGCGTGTCCCGCCCGACGGGATTCTTACGTCGCCAGCCTATTCCGGTTCGCGATTTCCACAATCGCGGCTTCGACGGCGTCAAAAATCTGGAGATAGCCTGTGCACCGGCACAGGTTTCCGGAGAGCGCTTCCCGGATCTGATCGCGGCTGGGGTGGGGATTCTGGTCCAACAGCGCTTTCGCCGTCAGCAGGATTCCCGGCGTGCAATAGCCGCACTGCGCTCCGCCCAGGTCGGCGAAGGCCTCCTGCAAGGGATGAAGCTGCCCATCCGATCCGAGCCCTTCGACGGTCATCACTTCCCGCCCATGGCACTCGACGGCCAGCACCAGACAGGAGAGCACCGGCTTGCCATCCAGAATCACCGCACAGGCGCCGCACTCACCCAGTTCGCACCCATGTTTGGTTCCGGTGTGGCCCAGATCCTCCCGCAGAATTTCCAGCAGGGTCTTGTACGGGGCGAAGGAGACATCAACTTCCTCACCGTTCAGCGTAATTCGGATTTGAGCTGTCTTCTCGGATTCGACAGGTAATTTGGATTGCGTCATTCCGTCAGCTCATTTCAGAGGGGTATTCCCCAAGTCGCCGTCCATGCCGCCCACTACTCTCAGGATACAGACATCAGGCTAAAGAAAGGTGCAGAATTGCGCCGTGATAAGAATCACGCGCAGTTGTGACCATTGTCACAAAGACGAACCTTTGGCGCACTTGGGGATCGCCGACGCCCAAGGTAGCGTGGTTCGGACGTTCCGGCGCGACGGTCCCGAGTCAGCGGCCGTCCGCACTGCGCACCGGAGACGGTTCCCGTTCCAATCATTGTCCGCGAGCGAGACCCGGCTGACGCGGTACGACGAGAACGCATATTTCGAAGTTGTGTATGCACTGCGGGCCATCGTATGAAGGACCGGGAGGAGCATGGCACTCGGAAATTGGCGCTGCCCGGGATGTAGGGGGTGGCCTCCATCCAGGGCAGCTGTCCGGCAGGCGTTCCATAACTCAATGGGGGAGCGCCAGTTAGAAGAATGTATACACTACGCATAACTGCGTATGCAAGAAATTGTTTAATGGCGGGCGTACGCTATCGTTGCGCTGGAGCGTGTACGCTGTCGTTCGCTGGGAGATGAAGACGGAAGTCCCGGTTGAGAGGGAGTACGGGCGTGTCAAGAGGTCATCATCCAGGAGTTCGAAGGTTGGGCTCCTAGCGGCCGTGATGGTGGATGGTTTCTCTCTTCCGGCGGTTTGCGGCGCGCAAGGGACGAGGAGCTCATCCATGCAGCAACCCGCTGACAACAATGGACGGGAATCAGGCGAACCGGGAAGTAACGGAAAACTGTGTTACGCGAGATATTTAGGCGATCCGATCGCTCGCAGAATTACATCCAGCGTTTTCGTGATTTGAATATCCGACACGAAAAAAAAACGGCCGGTGCCAGGCGTTAGCCTGGCGCCGGCCGGGTGATTGCACGTTTAGAAGTCGAGCTTCAGTGCAAATTGAATCTGCCGAGGCGTTACAACCGGCGACTGCGAGGCCGTGGTTTGGCCGGCAGTACCGCCGGGTGCATTTATGGCGCCGAGTATCCCCGCTCCTGTCCCGCCGACGTTGAAGTGATTGACGCAGTTGAAGCATTCCACACGGAACTGCGCATTGACCCTCTCCGTGATCTTGGTGTTCTTGGTGACGGAAATGTCCGCGCTGAACGTGCCGGGACCCGGCAGGCTGTTTCGCTTCACATTCCCCAGGAATCCAGGGGCCTGCGCTTCATAGCACGTGGGATCGAACCACTGGACGACTCGATTTCCCGAATCATTGAACGATTTCTGATTGACGACGTGATTTGGGCTGCATCCGGCTGCGAAGCTATAGTTTGGTCTTGAGGCCCATTGGCTCCCAACGTCCCCGGGATCGTTGAAGCTGGCGCCGTTGTAGACGTTCAACGGCAGTCCCGTGTGGATCCCGATGATCGAGGCGACCTGCCACCCCTCGACCAGCCGATTCCCCTTGAAAGGCAAGGCGTAGAGGCCATTGGCACTGATGTTGTGACGTATGTCGAAAGTGCAGTTTCCGTAGTCGTAACTCTGGTTGTAGCGATCGGTAACGAGTTGCGCGAATTGCTCCAGGGATGACGCGAAAGAACCGTCGTCAACGCACCGCGCCCAGGTGTAGTTCACCTGACCGGCCAGGTTTTTCGCGAACTGGCGGTTCAGCGAAACCTGGAGGGAATTGTAGGCCGCGGCCCCCGTGTTGACAGCGTTTACCACTGACGCGAACTGGGAATTAATACGTGGCGCGACGGTGCCCCCACTCGCCTGGGTGAAGGTCGCGAGGTTCACGCCACTTCCGTAACAGCCGATTCCGCTGGGCTAGTGGACGCCGTCCGGCAAGATGATGTTCTGCGAGTTGGTTGTCCACGCACCCGATTCGCGGGCCAGGATTGGGAGGAGCAGGGCAGCTTTGCGCTACCGGGGACAAAAAGGAAGGTCCCGTCTGTAGCAGTCGGGCGCGCCGTTGGAATCTGTGGCAATTGCGTACAGTTCGGGAACCCCGTGGACACCGCGGTCGCTTGGCACTGCGGAGGATTGATGTCCCCCTGCGTCCAAAGGTGGCGAGACACCGAGCCGACATAACCGATCGACAAGATGGTGTTGTGGAATACTTCGCGCTGCACGTTCAAGTTGTACGTGATCTGGTAGGGGGAGCCGCCGTGGGGTTGATAGGTCACGCCGGCAAACTCACCCGTCGCTCCAGGAACGTTACACGTGTCTGGGGCTGGGAGTCCAGGTCCACATATATTCGGGAATTGCACGGGAACATCGCACGGATGTGAGGCGACGAAACAGGAGGCGCGGCGTCGGTGCGGGCACCGAGAAACCCGAGGGAGCCGTGTTGATGAAGTTGGACTCCCAGAGGCGGCCCGACGTGGGATCAAAGAAGATGCCGGCGCCTCCGCGGATCGAGGTCTTGTGATCCTTGAAGGGATCGAAAGCAAATCCGAAGCGAGGCCCAAAGTTCCCGGCGTTGATGTTGTGGTTGAAGACGTGCTTGACAGGCGTAAATGGATTGCCAGCGGGATTCGACTGGGGTCCAAACGGTGGAAGAAACGAGTTAACGATGGTGGTCATGGGCTGATTACCGAAAGCCCAGCCCACGGGGTTGGTATCGTAATCGTAGCGGAAGCCGAGGTTCAGCGTCAGCCGCGACGTAACCTTCCAGTCATCCTGGATGTACGGAGCGACCATGGTTTCCCGGAAGTATCGAGTCGCGTTGTTCGACCCCTGTGGAACCGCGAAGGCGACTAGCGGCAGTCCTTCAAGATAGACTTGGCCCACGTAGGAATTGCGGTCAAAGCAACCATTTGGGAAAAAAGAAAGGGGCATTGTAGAAGAAAGGGGGAGGGCCAACGACGGTTGCGTAAACGAGAAACAAGCCGCCGTTGGAGTATGCCGTTTGGAGGTTCTGGGTTTGCACTCTGGTGACGACGGCGCCGAACTTCAGGCTGTGGGCGCCACGGCTCCAGACGATGTCGTCGCCGCCGCTGAACTTGTTCTGGACGATCTCATCGGGCCGATTCGGGTCCGGGCCGATATTAGGGATCCCATTGAAGGCAGAATTCTGGCCGTCCTGGCGGGGCAGTTCGCCGGGGAAGCCTGCGTCGGGCACAAAGCGGAGAGGATCGGTGGTGATAGCAGGGCCGCCTAGCCCCGTCGAAAATGCATTTGCCGCTGATATCTGGCCTGCCGTAAGGGCACCCTGTGCCTGTGAATTCTCGTTGTTGCGAACAAAGCCAACGTGCAGCGAATTCACCAGCGTGGCCGAAACGACGTGCCTTTCGGTGATGGTAACGAGCTGGTTTCGCGTGTGATCGGTTTCCGGAAAGATTCCCAGCGGATCGCGTGGATCGCCCACGTACGCGTTATCGATCGTATAGCGGCCGA
This sequence comes from uncultured Acidobacteriota bacterium, assembly GCA_963752925.1. Lineage (GTDB taxonomy): Bacteria > Acidobacteriota > Terriglobia > Acidiferrales > UBA7541 > Palsa-295. The sequence goes on from CAVVZY010000004.1 coordinate 346,850, forward strand.
AGAGGGAGTCATTCGGGCCAAGCGTGTAGTCCACGCGCCCCATGACGTAATCTTCATTGACGACCAGGGGCGGTGCGACCGCAGCCTGGTAATATCCACCCAGATCGCAACCTGCTACATTGCAGCCCACGTTGCCGGAGAGCTGTGATCCGTCACGATTTGTGGGCGCAATTTGCTTACACCCTTTACAAAGGCTGTACAGCGCCACGATTTGCTGCTGTCTTACATTCGGATCCGCAAGGCCCGAGAAGCTGTTCTGAGGGGTTCCGATCAAGATTCCCGGCTGCGTACTGTTGGCCGAGGTTGAGGGAACGCAACTGTCCGCAACAGTTATGGGAGCGGCAGCAGCTCCTCCAACGCTGCCGCAATTGATCTTGCCCTGCACAAGGTACGGCTCGGGAAGGAAGATAGGCGTGGTCGTCGCAAGACTTTGCCGGAGCCCCTCCCAATTCGCGAAAAAGAACAGCTTGTCTTTCTTAATGGGGCCGCCTACTGCGACGCCAAACTGGTTTCGTCGGAAGGGAGGCGGGCCGACCTTGACATTGTCAACTACGTCCCGGGCGTCCAACTTATTGTTGCGGAAGAATTCATACGCGCCGCCGTGAAGGTCATTGGTTCCGGAGCGCGAGGTTGCGTTGATGACGGCGCCGTTTCCCGCGAATTGGGAGGTGTAAGTGTTGGTCAACACTTGGAACTCGCCGATGGCTTCCACGCCGAGCGACGTGCCGCCATATCCCGAACCCGTGCCATGCTCCCAAAAGTCGCGAATATCGGTGTTGTCCAGCAGAAACATCTGCCCGGTGGGTCGCGAGCCAGCGACTGAATAGTTATCCTGCATGCCGTAGAGCCGGCCGGTCACGGCATTGTTCGCCGCGCCTATCGTTGACACGCCCGGGGCGAGCGTCAGAAGCTGCTCGAAATTGCGGCCATTGAGCGGCAGCTCGCGCATTTGCTGCGGGCTGATCAGGGTGGATACTTCAGACGTTTCCGTCTCGACGCGTGAGACCTCGGATTCGACGTTGACGGTCTGGGTGATCTGTCCTACGGGCAGGGAGAAATCGACGACCACGGTTCCACCGACAGTCAAGACGATGCTGGGGCGCACGACGGTCTTAAAACCAGCGCTGGAGGCTTGAACACTGTACGTGCCCACCGGCAAGCTGGAAAGCGTGTAGCGGCCGGCAGAATCGGTGACGGTGTTTTGCACCGTGTTCGTTCCGACGTTCGTCGCTTCGACTTTCGCTCCAGCGACAGAGCCGCCAGAAACGTCGGTCGCAGTGCCAGAGATTGTGGCCGTTTCGGCCTGCGCCCACAACGATCTTGCGCTCATCGAAACAAGGAACAATGCCACAGACAGGTACAACAGAGCACACTTTAGTACGCCAAGACCCTTCGACATTTCCCACCTCCCCTTTGATTCGTGGATACTTTCAGGTGCGGCGCACCCATACGCCAACACCCTGTGGTGAGGGTCTTACTACCGAACGGATTCTCTTGTCAATAGAAAACTGTATACAGTAACGGAATAGACCGTGAAATCGCTATCCGCGACCCAAATTACGATAGTTTGTAACTATCGGTGCGTGCAACTTGCTAGTGACCATATCGCATAATTGCGGGCTATCGGGCGGATGTTGCGTGGATGCACGTAGATGAATTTTGAGTACAATATCACACGATTATATACTTCACTCCACGGAAGGGTGCCGTCATTGGGTTCGGGCGGTTTTCGCTAAGCGCGGCGGGATTTTCATGTTCTTCAGCTTCAGCTGGTATTCCGGATACATCGTTTGCGCTCCGCCTCGGGTAGCCTCGAACGGAACACCATATCTCATACCGAACTCTTCGAGAAACGGGTTTGTGCCGGGCAAATGATGCGGCACGACGCCTGCGGGACGGTCCACCTCGTCCACGGATTCACAGGGCCACGGAGCCATTTGCTGCTGTGGATTGTAAACAAAGTCGACAGTCCGAATGAGAGGTTCCGTCAGATACACAGGGTCGTATGTAATCGCCGCAACCGTCAAATAATTGCCGTGCCTCATGATGTGGACGCTGGCGGTAGCCAGGTCGCTGCGTGGAACGCCGTTGAGGCCGAGCCAATTCTCTTTGAGGTGTGTGGTTGTTATCGTGAGGATGTCGCCTTCCCATTTTCCGGTCGAGAAACCCGCCCACGTGTGACGCGCATACTCTGGCGGATGGGGGCGCCCATCCATCCAAATAGTTTGTTCCGCCCCATACGCGGAAAGGTGCGTGTGATACGCGACCACTTTTTGCGTGGCTTTGTCCACTTCCTTCCAGATGCTCAGACCCGATGGGCCGCGCCATCCGTAGTCGGACCCGTGCGCTCGGCACTGATTTTCCGGCAGCTCCATAAGTGTCGCGTCCCAGCTATCGGCTCTCAAGCGCGCCGCGTCGTTGATTGGAAGTCCGAGGTAGTCGCCAATTTCCGCTCCGGCCAGGCGCTCTCGCTGGTCCTCGTCAAACCGGGGCGACCACTCCCCGGACGGGTCTTCTTGACCAAGAACCGGGCGGCTCAATATCGTTGTGGCCACAAACGACAGAATCAGAAAACTTGCAATCCTGACGCGCTTGATGCAAGTCATTGCGGGTTCCCGAGGGAATACGCCAGTCCGTGCTGCTCCTGATTTTCTTGGAACTTAGACGCGGGCGACGCGGGAGAAAGTCCAATGGTTTGTCGCACTCGCGTCATCTCACCTAGTGGTCCGATCCGAGCTCTTGTCGCGATTCTGCCGTAGACCTACCGAGATTTAGAGACACGGACCGAATGCCTATCGTTGTTCCTTACGAGGGTCCCAGTTGCACGGCCAAACACGATATCCGCCTCTTGAGTCGATGTCAATTTGTTGCATGCACTGACTACATAGAAGCGAGCAACAATCCTATGGTATAAGGACATATCTATTCCAGATGAAATTAGTGCATACAAGCTAATGTTGACATGAAAGGACGGACCGTAGTAAGTAGCCGCTGTATACACGGGTTTGGGCGGATTTGTGACTCGGGGAAGCAATCCCACGCTATTGCGCCGCCTGCGCCAAATTGAGATCGAGCATTTCATGCCCGAGAGGCGTGTAATGAGAAGACATTCCGCTCTAGCGATCGTGCTTGCAGTCCCAATAGCAATTTTGGGGAAACGAGAACCGTTTTCAACCCGAGGCAGTTTCAGTTTGCCGCCAAGTTCTCCTTCTGACCATGCGATTTCAGGGAAAACAGTCTGCGTAATGGGTAACACAAGAGGCCCCTATGACAGCGTCAGCCCCGCATGATCCGCCTTTTCGCGCCGACCAAGTGGGCAGCCTGCTGCGCCCGGCGGAGCTGAAGAAGCTTCGCCAGCAGCATGCTGCGGGACAAGTCTCCGCGGATGAACTGCGCGCCGCCGAAGATGCCGCCATCCGCCGCGTCGTCACCCAACAAGAACAAGTAGGCCTGCAATCGATCACCGACGGTGAATTCCGCCGCGAGGACTTCTACACCGATTTCTTCGTCCGCGGACTGGGCGGCGTCGAGGTCCGTCAGGAACAGACAGTCGCATTCTTCATCGACCATGAAGGCCGCAAGATTCCCGTGCCGTGGACGCAGGTCGTTTCCCGCCTCCGCTGGCGAAAACCGATTTACGCCGAGCATTTCCGTTTCCTCAGCTCGCTGACGAAGCGGACTCCCAAAGTGACCGTGCCTTCGCCAATCATTCTGCATTTCACCTGCGGAGAAGCGGCGATTCGCAAAGCGGCCTACCCGGATATGGACCTTTTCTGGGCGGACATCACCGACGCCTACCAGAAGGAGATGAGGTCGCTTTACGAGGCAGGCTGTCGGTATCTGCAAGTGGACGACCCGCCCATGGCAACGCTCTGCGACGAAAAGTTTCAGGGGATGATGAAGGCTCGCGGTGACGATCCTCAAGATGCGCTGAACGAGCTTTATCCCGAAATGATTAACCGCGCATTTGCCAATCGTCCGCCTTCGCTTCACTTGGCGATGCACCTGTGCCGGGGAAACAACCAGAGCGGTTGGTTCGGCGAGGGAAGCTACGATCCGATTGCAGACGTTCTTTTCAACAAGATCAACGTCGATTCTTATTTCCTTGAATACGAATCCGCGCGTGCAGGCAATTTCGAGGCATTGCGCTTCGTGCCAAAAAACAAGACGATTGTGCTTGGCCTGGTATCGAGCAAGCTGCCGCAGTTAGAATCGAAGGACATGCTGAAGCGCCGCATCGACGAGGCGGCCAAGTATGTTGATATTGACCAGCTGGCGCTGAGCCCGCAATGCGGGTTCGCCAGCTCAACCGAAGGGAACCGGCTCAGCGAAGAAGAGCAGTTCGCGAAACTGCGTCTGATTGTAGAGGTCGCCAACGAAGTGTGGGGTGAGGGCACCGGCCCTTCCGTCGGCCGCAATGGAAGCACTCGAAGTCAAGATGCCAGGTCGCCAAATTAGGAGAGAGCCATGAACTATCCCGCAACGGGATATCACCACATTACTGCCTGCGCCGGTGGAGCGCAGGAGGACGTCGACTTCTTTACCGGCGTCGTCGGCCAGCGTTTGGCCAAACAGACCGTCCTAATGGACGGCCGGTTTCCCATTTACCACTTGTATTACTCCAATGCGAACATCGAGCCGGGCTCGATCATGACCTCGTTTCCCTACAGTCGCCTCATGGGTCGCCGCGGATCGGGCCAGGTTCAGTCGATTACGTACACCGTCGGCAAGGGAACGTTGCCGTTCTGGCAGGAGCACCTGAAACGGCACGAGGTCGAACACGGGCCCGTGGAGGAGCGATTCGGCCAGAAGTTTATCCGCTTCAGCCATCCCGCCGGCCTGTCTTTCGAAGTCTTGGAGGACAAGGACGACACGAGAATCGGATGGACCACGAAGGAAATCGGCGAAGAAGTTAGTGTGCGAGGCTTTCACGGAACGGTCCTGTCAGTTCGCGACGTGAACGAGCAGGAAAAGTTCCTGATCGAGGCGCTGGGTTTCCGCAAGACGGGTGTTGACCGGACCTACCATCGCTTCGAAATCAGCAGTGGCGGCGCCAACAAGACTCTCACCCTTCTGCATGAGCCCGATCGTGCGCCGGGGGGCTGGACGTTCGGCGCCGGCACGATTCACCACGTAGCGCTCTGGGTAGCCGACGACGAAGCGCTCGCAGCCCAGAAAGCCATCTACGAGGAACTCGGTTATACGGATGCTTCCGAGATCAAGGACCGCTTCTACTTTCACTCGATGTACGTCCGTTCGCCCGGCGGCATCCTGGTGGAGTGCTGCTGCAACGTCCCGGGAGGATTCGAGAAGGACGAGCCTGCCGCTCAGTTGGGCACCAAGGTTCACCTGCCACCGTGGTTCGAGGATCGCCGCAAGGAGATTCTGGCCGGCCTCGAGACGATCGTGCCTCCGGCGTACGCCACGTCCCGATCCTGACCGGCGCGGCGCAATCAAGGAACCCACCCCATGAAACGAAGCGAGAGCCGCATTCTGACCACGCACGTCGGCAGCATCGTTCGTCCGCCGCACCTGCGGGAGTTGGCGGAAACCGCCAACGATTCGCCGGAGAACAAGCAACGCTACGAAGACGCCCTGCGGAATGCCGTGGCCGAAGTTGTCGCGATGCAGGCGAAGATCGGCATCGACATTGTCAATGACGGCGAATTCGGCAAGTCGAGTTGGGCGAACTACATCCTTGAGCGGATTACCGGCTTCGAACTCCGGCCGGATCAGTTGCACCCGGTGCTCTGGCTTGGCCGTGACCGCGATCGGTTTCCCGAGGTGATGGCTGCGGAATTTCCCTGGATCGCCAAAGGTGTGGCGACCCAGGCGTGCGTCGGTCCCATCAAGTACCGCGATCGCACGAATATCGACCGCGACATTCGCAACCTAAAATCCGCGCTGAGCTCGGTGAACGTCGAGGAAGGCTTTCTGCCCGTCGTCGCTCCGGCCAGCTCTGCGTACGATGGCGTCAACGAATACTATCCGACGGAAAAAGAGTACGTGTACGCCATCGCCGATGCCCTGCGCGAAGAATACCGCGCCATCTACGATGCGGGGCTGGTCGTTCAGGTGGACGACGCCGTCCTCGCCAACATGTACGATCATTACGTCCAGCAAAGTCCGGAAAAGTACCGCGAGTGGGCGGGCCTCCGTATCGAAGCTCTGAATCACGCTCTCCAGGGCATTCCCGAGGACCGCGTTCGCTACCACGTCTGCTTCGGCAGTTGGCACGTTCCGCACCTTTCCGACGCGCCCCTCGAGGAAATCGTAGGTTTCATCCTCAGCGTCCGCGCCGGCGCCTACTCGATTGAAGCGGCCAATCCGCGCCACGAACACGAATGGCGCGTCTGGGAGGGCAAAAGGCTTCCGGCGGGAAAAATTCTAATTCCCGGCGTTGTGACGCACCATACGATCACGGTGGAACACCCGCGCCTTGTGGCCGACCGCATTCTGCGGTTCGCCCGTTTGGTGGGACGCGAGAACGTGATCGCGGGAACGGACTGCGGCTTCGCACAGGCTCAATTCATCCAACGTGCGGCGCCGTCCGTGATGTGGGCGAAATTCGAGGCGCTGGTGGAGGGGGCACGTTTGGCCAGTGCGGAGCTTTGGGGCAAAGGCAAGACTGTCTGACCTTTGTAGTTGCCTGGAAACCGAATCTAGTGAGTATTCGTCTTATCGACACTAAGGGGAAAAGATGAACTCTCGTTCGCGTCTCGTTCTTGCATTGATCATCGCAAGTGTAGTGAGCATTCCAATGTTGGCTCAGGGACAGGCGACTCCCGCCAGCGCATCACAGGCGGGAGCGTCACCCGCGGGAACGCCTCCGGCTCAACAGGGTGGATCTCCAGCAGAAAGAGCCGCCGCAGCAGCAGCGGCGATGAAAGCGCCTTTCGCGCCATTTCACATCATCGGCAATATCTACTACGTGGGTTCGACCGGTATCGCCTGCTACGTGATCACCACGCCGGCCGGCAACATTCTGCTCGACACGGGCTACCCCGACATGGCGCAGCAGATCGAAGCCAATATCAAAACGCTGGGCCTCAAGCTGTCGGACATCAAGATTCTGATCAATAGCCATGCGCATGTTGATCATGGCGGCGGCCTCGCGGAGTTCAAGACCGCAACGGGCGCGCAATTGGTCGCGATGGCCCAGGATGTCCCTTATCTCGAAGGCGGCGGGCACAACGATGTGTTATTCCACGACCAGAATCTGTTCCCTGCCGTGAAGGTCGATCGCGTGATCCACGATGGGGATACCGTGACTCTCGGTGGCGTCACGTTGAAGGCGTACCTGACGGCGGGCCACACGCCGGGCACCACCACCTGGACCATGACAACCGAAGACAAGGGCAAATCTTACAACGTCGTCTTCCTCGGCTCGGTCGTGGCAGTGCCCACAAACAAGCTCGTTGATAAGCCCGACTCGCCGGCGACGTATCCGGGGATCAAGGCCGATTTCGATCATGCCTTCGCCGTTGTGAAGGGGCTTCCGTGCGACGTTTTTCTCTCGTCGAACGGCGCTTTCTTCCAGATGCAGGAAAAGCACGATGCCTTGTTGAAGGGCGCGGATCCGAACCCGTTTATCGATCCGGCGGGTTACCAGGCGTACGTGGCGCGCTCGGAAGCCTCCTATCAGCGGATCCTGCAGAATCAGATCAGCGGCAATGTGGCCGCTGCGCAGCCATCGCAGGGTGGCTCGCCGCAATGCGATCGCGCGTGTCTGTTGATGACCGCCAATATCTATTTGGCTGCCCTCGTGGCGCACGATCCCTCCATCGTGAATTTCTCAAAGGACGCGAGGTTCGTGGAAAACACTGTCCCGATGAAGCCCGGCGAGGGGCTTTGGAAGACCGCCTCTGCCATCCCGACGACTTTCAAGATTTACGTGCCCGATACCGTTTCTGAGGAAATCGGCTTCCTTGGCGTCATGGAGGAGAACAATAGGCCGATTGAGCTGGGGCTGCGGCTGAAAATTCGCGACGGCCAAGTCGTGGAAGCCGAGCACCTGATCGCGCGCAACCTTCGCGACACCAGCCTTCCCAACCTTCAGTTGCCGCGACCGGGTCTGCTGAAGACAGTTCCGCCGGATCAGCGTGTCCCTCGTGATGAAATGTTGAAAATCGGTGCTTCGTATTACGAAGCCCTCACGACCAGCAACGGACACGCCGCGCCGTTTGCCGATGACTGCGTCCGCCGCGAAAATGGCTTTCAGACCACGGGCAATCCACCTCCTGCCACCCCGGGCTTCGGCACCATGGGCTCCATGGGCTGCGCCGCCCAGCTGGATACTCGAGTGATGAGTTACATCAAGAGGATTGAGCCCCGGCGGGTGGAAATCGCGGACCCGGAAACCGGCCTGGTCTTCGGCCTTTCGCAATTCCGCCATCCGATGGAGGAGAAGGTGCTGAAGATCGTCGGCGTGCCCGGTGTCGACCATGTGGACATGAATTTCAAGCCGTTCGATCTTCCGGCCGCGCACATCTACAAAGTTCAAGGCGGCAAGATTCACGAGATCGAAGCCATGGGCTTCACTATGCCGTACAACTCAAAGACTGGTTGGGAATAAATCGGATCAGGTTTGAGATCTGTACTCCAACCGCCTCGGTTACAGCCCGGGGGGAAGAGAGTACCTCCTATTCGCCCGCTTCGTGTCCGAGGCGAACCTCGCATTACGCCATCCCTTTCCGCCTTCGCTAAGGATCCCTCAGTCTTGTTGGGAAATTTGCAGCTTCTTGAAATTTGGCTGGCAGGCCTGGATTCGAACCAGGTGCCCGCGGCTAGCGGGCCGGAAAAAATGTCCAGATCCAGAGTCTCTACTCTCTCCGTTTAATTCCTGCAGAATGGCGGAAGGTTTTGGCTGGGAGGCCTGGACTCGAACCAGGCGCCCGCGGCTAGCGGGCCGGAAAAAATGTCCAGATCCAGAGTCTCTACTCTCTCCGTTTAATTCCTGCAGAATGGCGGAAAGTTTTGGCTGGGAGGCCTGGATTCGAACCAGGTGCCCGCGGCCAGCGGGCCGGGAAAAATCTCCAGATCCAGAGTCTCTACTCTTTCCGTTTCATTCCTGCCGAATGGCAGAACGTTTTGGCTGGGAGGCCTGGACTCGAACCAGGATAATCAGATCCAGAATCTGATGTACTGCCAATTGTACGACCTCCCAGCCGAGGGGAGACACAAAAATGGCCGCCCGCCGCGGCGGGCGACCTGATCTACTTTAACGGCGCGCCGCGATTCCGTCAACGGGCGAACACGATTTCATATAGCTCAGGTCTTCAGACCTGAGGGTTTTGCGCGCGGGCGGGAGATGGCCTCACCGCGGCCAATCGGCGTGGGCCACGTGCGGGTGCGCGCGCGAGATGGTCGATTCGAGCCAAGCATTGGCGCCGGGCACGATATATCGTGCCCCTACGAGGAAAAACCGGAGGAGGTTTCGTAGCGGCGGCCTTCAGGCCGGCGATTTCTCGGATTTGAGTGCGGCGAAAGGCGCCCACCTGAAGGTGGCCGCTACGAAACCGTCGCTCGTCGCGGGCGCGCAGGCGAAAATCTACAATCCGCGCGGCGGAACCGGGACGAGGCGCTTCTCGCGGACATAAAACTCCCGGTCGCGCCAGTGGATGCGCTGCGGGAAAAAGCTGGCGACCCAGACCACGAAGGCGAACGCGTCGCGCAGGAGCAGCATCTGCAATTTCTGGCGGACGAGCTTGTCGCGCATCCCGCGCGCGCCCGCGCTGAGCGCCATTTCGTAGCGCAGCAGCGAATAGCCCGCCGTGAATCCGAAGGCTCCCAGCCACGAATGCGCGAGAAACAGGCCCACCAGCGACCACACCAGGCCGTGAGTGAACAGCAGACCCGCATGCCCCCAGGGGCGCGAGAAACGAATGCTGAGATTCCAGCGAAGCTGGTGGCGGAAAGCTTGAGCCAGCGTTTCGCGCGGGTAGACGATGTCCACCGGAAAGCGACTCAGCTCCACGCGATGGCCGCGCGCGGCGAGGCGGTTGCCCAGCTCGTAGTCGTCGCAGAAATAATCCACGAGCGATTCGAAGCCGCCAATTTCGGCGAGATGTTTCTTCGTGGTGGCCATCACCGCGCCGAGCATGAAATCGAGTTTGCCTCCGCCGAAAAGCCACGCGACCAGGACGCCGGGCGCGAAATCGGCGCTGTTGCCGAGCGCTTCGAGATCGGCGGCGAATCCGCCATCGGTGAGGCCGCGGTAAAGACACGTGACGCCGCCCACCGCGGAATCGGCGAAGGGCGCGGCGACCGCGCGGAGAAAGCCCGGCTCGACGCGCACATCGCTATCGCTGACGATCACGACCTCGTTGCGGGCTTCGCGGACCATGCGGCAAAGCTTGTTGACCTTGTCGCTCGCGCCCAGCGGGTCCGAGCCGATCAGCAGGCGAATCGGGCGCTCGGGAAAATCGGCAATCAGCTTTCGGATGACCGGGATGGCAGGGTCGTCGTTGTCGGTCACGCAAAAAAGGATTTCAAATTCGGGATAATCCTGGCGGCAGAAGCTGGCGTAGTTTTCGTAGGCCTCGCGGTCGAGACCACGGATCGGCTTCAGGATGCTGACCGGCGGAAAGTAATCGGTCGGAGCGGAGGATGACGGCTGAAAAAACCTGCTCGCCGCGATGATCGCAAGCAGGTAATACGCGAACGGAGCAACGGCCAGCACGAGAAGCGCTTCGCGAATCAGCGTCCAGGGCGTCATGACGTTTCAGACCATCTCACAAGTGGCCGGCCTTGGCCACCAGACCCAGAAAGATTGCTGAGCCGCCACGAAGGGTTCAGAACCTCCCTTGGTGGGCTCTTACGCCGCAAGTTTGCTGCTTAAGGGAGCAAAGCCCATGCTGCCGTTGCTGCACCAATCGAGCCGCCTTCGGGCGATCCACCTACTGTTTGCCGAGCGCGACCAGCGCGACGCCCATGCACACGAGCGCGACGCCGACCAGCCGCTGGGGCGTCACGCGCTCGCCGAGGAATAGCCTGCTGGCCACCAAAACAAACAAGTAGCTAATGGCCGTGGCCGGGAAGACGAAACTCACGTTGGCGACCGAGAGCATTCCGAGCAAGGCGAAGAAGCCCGTCGTCATCATCGTGAGGCCGATCCAAAACCAGGGAATGCGCATCGCGCGGCCAATCGCGCGGGCGATGGCCTTCGGGTGAAAATCCGTCACTTCGCCGACGGTCTTCATCGCGCGCGCCATGCACATTTCGCCGGCTGTGCCGGGGAAAACGATCAGGATATAGAAAATGAACTGCGTCAGCACTATCCCGGCTCCGTGGTGCGCGGATGCGTGTGGCCGACTACAAACACGCCCACGCAAATCAGCCCAATGCCGGCCCAGCGGATGGGCCGGATCGTTTCGTGCAGAACGAAATGCGCCAGAAGAGCGATTATCAGGCTGGAGATCGAAGACGCCGGCAGAACGTAGCTGTAGTCCGCCCAGGAAAGCACCAGCAGGTAGGCGACGAAAAACGCCATTAGCAGACCAATGCCCAGCCAGATCGTTCCCGAGGTGAACGCGCTGAAGAAAAACTGGAAAATGTCGGCGGGCGCCCAACTGGCCATCGGGGGAATGCGCTTCATGCCCATGCCGAGAAACATGTCTCCCAGCGGGGCCACGGAGACCATGATTAAAATCAGCGTGAACGTTTTTAGGTGCAGGCCTTGCGGCGCCGTCATGCTCCTTGCGACTCACCGAGCCCGGAACGCGGGTTCATCGGCGGCACGGCAACGATCGCTTTCTGGTCCACGCCCTTGCGCTTCTTGGATACTCGGCGGCGATCCGCGCGGAGCTTCATGAAGTCCACGGCCTCGTGATAGAGGCGCTTGCGTTCGTGCGAATCCCAGAGCGAGTCGCGCACGATGCGCCAAGCGACCTTGGGCCGGAAATAGTAGCTGTCGTAGAAGCGGTTCACGGACTCGACCATGTACTCCTTGGAGAGGCCGGGATACTGGAGGTGAGGAAGCTGGTGGCCGCCGTCGTCGGTGATTGCTTCGCCGGCGAGAAAACCCTCGCGAACGCCTTGGTCGTAGAGCTCGGTGCCGGGATAGGCATGCGCCATGGAAACCTGAATCGTCTCGCAATCGAGATCCTTCGCGAAGTTGATGGTCTTCTCGATGGTTTCCTTGGTTTCGCCCGGCAGGCCGATGATGAAATCGCCGTGAACGTGGATGCCGACCTTCTTGCAGTTCTTGACGAAGTTGCGGCCCATGTCCAGCGTCTGGCCCTTCTTGATGTTCTTCAGGATCTGCGCGTCGCCCGATTCAAAGCCCACGATCAACAGGCGGCAGCCGGCGTCCGCCATGGCCTTCAGCGTTTCGTAATCTCCATGGACGCGGGCCGTGCAGGACCACTGGAAGCCGACGGGCTTGAATTCCTTGCAGAGGGCCAGGACGCGATCCTTGCGGATGTTGAAAGTGTCGTCGTCGAAGAAGAATTCCTTGGCTTGCGGAAACATCTTGTGAGCCTGGCGGAATTCCCGTGCGACGCTCTCGACCGACCGCGTGCGCCAGGCATGGCCGGAAAGAGTCTGGGGCCACAGGCAGAAAGTGCAGAGGGCCGGACATCCCCGCGCCGTATAGAACGAAACGAATGGATGCAGCAGGAACGGCACGTTGTATTTTTCAATGTCCAGGTTGCTCTGATACACGTCGGTGGCAAAGGGAAGCTCGTCGAGCTCGGCCGTCTGCATCATTGGCCGCGACGGATTGTGGACGACTTTGCCGTCCTGCACGTAGCTCGCGTTCGCAATCTCTGAAAGCGGCTTACCCTGCGCGTACTCGACCACGGCGTGATCGAATTCGCCGCGCACCACGAAGTCAATGTCCGAGCTTGCCAGCAGGCTTTCGGCGGGCTTAATTTGCACCTGCGGGCCCACGAAACAGATCTTGGTATCGGGCTTCTGTTCCTTCATCCCGCGAGCCATGCGCAGGTCGCTCAAGAAACCGACGGTCGAGGTGAAAATCACCACGAATTCATAATCCCGCGCGATCTGGACGACCTCAGCGGGCTTGATATGGTGCGGCGGGCCGTCGAGGAGGCGGCTGCCAGGCAGCATCCCGGCGGGATAGGCGAGCCAGACCGGATACCAGTACGACTCGATCTCGCGCGTGGCAGGCCAGCGGGAGCCCGCGCCACCGTCAAATTTCTCAAAACTTGGCGGATTCAGAAACAGAGTCTTCATCACAGACGGCATGTACGGTATCCCCCTCAGAACTTCGAACAATCCACGCCAGACCAGTCATTCTACTGCATTTCATGGGTCGGCCCAAGCGCAGGTTTTTGAATGCGTTCTATTGAAAAACCTTGGCCAACTGGCCGGTAGCCTGCAGCAGGGTGAGCTGGGCCTGCTGGCGGGCGAAATCTGCGTCGAGGAAGGCTACCCACTTGTCGTTCTCGTCCAGGCGCGCCTGCTCGATATCCTGCAACGTCGTGCGATTCTGGTCGAATTTGGCCTGTTCGAGCTGAAGTGTTTCCTGGGCGAGTTGCAGATCGAGGCGCGCCACTTCCCTGCTGGCGTCCAGTTCGCGCACGCTGCGCGCCTTCTGCTGGACGTCGAAGCGGACCTGCTGGCGCTTGTTGCCGAGCAGCAGCTCGGCTTCGCTCAATTGACTTCTGGCGAGAGAGACGTTCGCCGAGGTCTTGGCGGCAAATATCGGAATCGTGACCTGCACGCCGACATTGACGTTGTTGCGCTCGAAGTTCTTATAGAATTCGTCGTAGTTGTTGAACTTGCTCAAGATGCTGTACTGTCCGACAACATTCACAGTGGGGAAATAGCTCCAGCGCGCGCCCTTCAGCAAATGCTCGCGCGCAGCACGCTCGTTTTCGGCCTCGGCAACGCTGCGGTCATTCTGGATGGCCAAGCTCTCAATATCGCCTTCCGATTGGACGGTCGCGAGCTCGGTCGAAAACGACGCGTCCGCAGGCTCGACCTCAAGCGACTGGCTGTCGGGAATGCCCGTGAGGTCGCGGATCTGCGCGTCGAGAGCAGCCTGCCGATCTTCGAGTTTCACGACGCGCTCCGCGATGCGCGCCAGCGTCAATTGCGTGCGCGTCACCTCAATGGGAAGCTCCTGATTCGCCGCGAGGCGCGCGCGGATGGCTTCCAGAATCTTCGCGCCGCTGGCTTGCTCGCCGCGCATCAGTTCGAGCGAATGGCGGACTTTACTCAGGTCGAGATAAGCCGTTGCGGTGCGGACGATAACATCGTCGCGCGTGCGGTCGAGCTCGAGTTTCTGATTTTTCGCGCGATCCTCGGCGGCGTGCTGCTGGCCCTTCAGCTCGGGATCGAAAAGCGCCTGCGTGTAGTCCAGCTGAAAGACGGAGGGCGCCTGGCCGCCGGGAAGCGACGGAAAACCGTGCGTGTAAGCGACACCGGAACCGGTGTAGAGGTTGGGGCGAAACGCCGCGCGGTCCACGCCGACTTCGCCCAGCGCGACGTTGTATTGCACCTGCGCCAGCTTCACATCGCGGCTATTCTGCAACGCGAGCGTTACGGCCTGGTGCAGCGTCAGTTTGTCCGTGTCCTGCGCGCGCGCGGGAACTGCGGCGAGTAGCGCGCTTATCAATAAGATCAGTGCAACAATTCCCTCAGCGGCTAAAGCCCCACTCATCCTCTGCACCTTATGTCGGAGCTGAAGCTCCGACCCCCTAAAAACCTGCGGCCGAACAATACTTCGGCGTTCGATGATTTGGCTCGTGGAGTTATTCATGGCGAAGCGATTCCGTCGGTTCCAGTCTGGCCGCCCGATTGGCCGGGAGATAACCGAATATCAAGCCCGTCGAGCAGGATACTACGAACGCCAGCACAACCGAGACCCACGACACGGGAACGGTAATACCAGCGGCCTCCGGGAAAAAACCGATCAGAAAATTAAGCAGCGCGGGAATCGCAACGCCGATGGCGATTCCCGCGAGAGCGCCCGTTCCGCTGATGGCCATCGCTTCCATCAGGAATTGGTAGCGGATGGCGTCCCGCGTGGCGCCGATGGCCTTGCGGATGCCGATCTCTCGCGTCCGCTCGGTTACCGTGACGAGCATGATATTCATGATTCCCACACCGCTGATCACCAGCGCGATCAGCGCTATCAGAATCAAGACCACCGTCAGCGCGAGGGCAATCTGCCGCGCCGTCTCGAGAATCCCGGTGGAATTCTCAACGCGATACTGTGCGCTGCCGCGGTGGCGGCTCTGAAGAATCTCTGACACCTCGCGCGTGACGACCGGAATATCCTCGGAGCGCCCGGCGAGAACGTACAGCGACCTGAAATACTGCGTCCCCGTGTAATACTTCAGCAAGGAAAACGGGACGATCAAGGATTCTTTCTTGATTTCGGTTTGGCCGAAGGTAGCTACGCGTTCATTGAAAACACCGATCACCGTGAACTGCAGCTCGCCGACGCGGATGGCCCTGCCCTGCGGATCGTCGAACGGAAACATCCGGCGCGCGAGATCCTGGGTAAGTAGACACACCTTGCTTCGCGACTCCATGTCGTCCGAATCGAAATAGCGCCCGCGCAGGATGGCAAGATTGCGGATGTGATTGAATCCCTCCGTCACGCCGACCAGATTGACGAGGCGCTCCTGGGCGTTGACGACCACCGTCATCGGAATCATGTTGGTGCCGGCGGCTTCGGACACCAGTTGGGGCAGGCCCTGCTTCACCGCATCGAGGTCGGCGGGAGTAATCTGATCATCGATTGTCAGGGAGCCCGCGTCGCCGGAGCTGACCACGCGCGCCGAGACGAGATTCGCGCCAATCCCTTCGATCTGGGAGAGAACGTAGCGCTGCCCGCCGAGAGCGACGGTCACCACCAGGACAATCGAGCCGCTGCCAATGATGACGCCGAGCATCGTCAGCGTCGCGCGCATTTTGTTGGCGCGCAACGCCTGCATCGCGAGAGACCAAGTCTCGCGCCAGAAAGCCGATGTGTTCTGTGTGATTGCCATGCGGAATTTGACCCGCGTTAGCCAGCGTCCCGCTGCTACTGAGACTTCTCGAGTCTTTCGAGGCGCGTCCGCGCTTCCTTGCGCTTGGGCTCGAGCTGCAGCGCCTCGCGATACTGCTCCGCGGCGTCCGCGCGCTTTCCCTGCTGTTCATAAAGACGGCCGAGCCATTCGCGCGCGGCGGCGTGCTCGGGCCAGTCGCTGCGGTCCGGAGTGCTGGCGAGATAGGATTTCAAGTCGCGCTCGGCGTTGGGCAGATTCGCGTTCGCCAGCACCGCCGCAATGCCGCGGTAATAGGGGAGGCGTGGATCGCTGGGGCTGACGTGCGCTGCGGCATCAACGGCAGTCCCGACATCGGATGGCTTGTTCACGATTCTGAAGAAGTCGGCGACTTCGAAATACGGGTCCGGGGATTTTGGCTTGGCCGCCAAAACCTCACGAATTTCATTTTCGGCGCTCTCCGGATTCTTCAGGCCCTGGCGATCGTAAAGAGCGCGCGCGAGGTGGCCCGCGACGGGGTCGATCGCGGCGATGGCGTTCACCTGCTCGAGTGCTTCATCCTTGCTGCCGCCGGCAATCCATGGCGCGTCCAGGCAATATTCTTCAAGGTCGCGCCGCGCTTCAATATTCGAGGGATTCAGGCTGACTGCCTGCTTGAACTCGGATTTCACCTTCTTCGCCAGGGAAAAACTTCTGTCGCGGTCCGCCTTGCCTCCGTACGCCCGGCCGAGCCACTGGTGATAGAGCGAGTTCTTCGGGTCGAGCGACACGGACTTTTCGGCCTGCGCCACGGAGTCGTCCCAATCGCGCATTTCGTAATAGGCCCGCCCCAGCCAGTAAAACAGCTCGGCGTTCGAGGAGTTTCCCGGCACGGCCGCCTGCAGAGTGGAGATCGCGCCCGTGTAATTCCCGACGCTGATCTGATGCTGCGCGGACTGGATCGTAGCCGCCGCGTCTGCTCGTGCTGCGGGAGGCGCAAAGACGAGCGCCGCAAACAGAACTCCAGAGACGACTGCCGCCGTGCAGCTGAGTGAAGCTGCTCAATTGGCCTCCCCGGCTCGAACTTCCATCCCGTCGCGCAACTCTTTCTCACCGGGCAGCGCCACGCGATCATCGCCGGTCAAACCCGACACGACTTCATACTTCGATGCGCTGGCCACGCCTACTGAGATGTCGCGTCGGTGAACTTTGTCGTCCGCAAAAACGAACACGTAGCGCTGGCCATTGTCTTCGCGAACGGCCGCTCGCGGGACGACCAAAGCCAGATGCCGCTCGCGCACCATGATTAGCACCTGCACGTTGGTGTTCGGGAGCAGCTCGAGACGGTCGTTGTCAATCGAGCAAAGAAGTTCGCCCACGCTCCGCATTCCCCGCGCTACAACCTGTTTAGGAACCTCTTCGGTCCGGCCGGTCCATGTCCGGCCGGGCTTCGCGTCCCATGTGACCGAGACTTTCTGATTCGGTTCGAGCGAGCCCAGATCCGGCTCGTCCACGAACGCGCGCACGCGCACGTGCCGCAGGTCGGCCATTTCGGCGAGCGTGTCTCCCACCTTCACATAATCGCCCGCGCTAACCGGCAGCGAATACAGCGTGCCATCGGTGGATGCGGTGACGGTCGCCGAGCGAACCTTGTCCTCAAGCGATCGCGCCAGTTCCTGCGCCTGGCTGACGCGCAAGTCGGCGCCTTGCACAATGGCCGATGCGCGCCGCACCAGGTCCTGTTTTTTGGCTTGGAGCGCCTGAAGATTTCCCCGAGCTTTGGCCAGGCTGGCCTGGGTTTGCGCGAGTTCGTCCTGCGTGGCCGCCTGCTTCGCCACCAGACTCTCGAGCGCCTGTTCGTTGCCTTCGAGGTTCTTCACCTGCACCTGCGCGGCCTGCAAATCGCCATTGAGCTGCGCGACCTGATCCGGCGGACCGCCGGCTCGCGCGTTGCGAAGGTCGTTCTGCACGGAAAGCAAATCGGCACGGGCCTGAGCGAGCTGCGAGCGCACATCGGCCGCATCGAGAGTGAGGATCACCTGACCGCGGCGCACCGCCTGCCCCTCGATGGCCATCACTTTATCCACGAAAGTCGGGAACTCGGCGCGAGCCACCGTAGCCGAAATCGGCTCGACCTTGCCGTTACTCGTGATCGTGGCGCTCAAATCCTCGTGCGCGACCTTCACTACCGTGACGACCGGTGGTTGACGCCGAAGGGCGAGAAAAGCCACGATCGCGATGACCAGCACCGCGACCAGGACAAACGTCACCGATTTTCGTTTGTTTTTTTCTGCCATGATGGGCCGCACGACGACTCGCGAACTGCGCCGTGAGTCACGAAATTGTAACAGACCCCTTCCGGGCTTGCCTACGCAAACGCCCCGCGGTTGCTGCGAAGCGCATGTCGCGCCGCCGGGACGCCGCGGTTCAGCCGAGGCAAGGCCCATAGGTAAGATGCCGTTTAAGGACCACGTGGGGCACGCTTTTGCCCCAGTTTGACGGCCGGGGCATCGCCGATCGGCCGTGATGCACGATGCCGCAGGCATGCCGTTTGCCACCTGACGCCGCGCCACACGCTGGGGACCCGCCTATCCGCTTGGCCTTGCCATTCCTGGCCGCTGAACTGCCGCGCGGCAAGTGCTAGAATCTCTCTGTTCATGAGCGCTGATCCGCTGATCCACGTCAAGGACCTCTCCAAACATTTCCGCGCGTTCGATCGCCGCGAAGGAATCTGGGGGTCGATTCAGAATCTATTCGTGCGCGATTACCACACCGTGGCTGCCGTGGATCGCATCGGCTTCAGCATCGATCGCGGCGAAATGGTCGGCTATATCGGGCCAAACGGCGCGGGCAAATCCACGACCATCAAAATGCTCACGGGGATTCTGGTCCCGACGAGCGGTGAGATTCTCATCAACGGCTTCGTGCCGTTTCGCCAGCGCCGGCAATACGTGAAAACCATCGGCGTCGTCTTCGGGCAGCGCACGCAGCTCTGGTGGGACATCGCGGTCATCGAATCGTTCAAACTTTTGCGGCGGATTTACGACGTCTCGCAACGCGATTTCGACGAGCGCATGGAGCGTTTCAACGAAATCCTCGGCATCCGCGATTACCTGCGCACGCCGGTGCGCAAACTTTCTCTCGGCGAGCGCATGAGGTGCGATCTGGCTGCGGCGCTGCTTCACAATCCGCCGCTGCTGTTTCTCGACGAGCCGACCATCGGCCTCGATGTCGTCGCCAAGGACCACATTCGGCATTTCCTGCGCGCGGTCAATCGCGAGTTCCACACCACGGTGCTGCTGACCACGCACGATCTCGACGATATCGAGGAGCTTTGCCATCGCCTGATGATCATCGACCACGGCCGCGTCCTCTACGACGGGCCGCTCGATCAACTCAAGGAGCGCCTGCTGCGCACCAAGCAGATCAAATGCGTGCTGAAGGACCGCGCGCAGGTGGCCGGCATTTCCGTTTTTTCGCGCGATGGCCTGGAACTCGATCAGGTGGACCCGCTGACTTATCGCATCCGCTTCGACCGCACCAAAGTCGCGACCACTGACTTGATCCGCAAGATCCTCGCTGCTGTCGAAGTCCGCGACCTGCTGATCGAAGATGAGCCCATCGAGGAAGTCGTCAAGCGCATCTACGCGGGCGAAGCTACATTCGAAGTGAGTCTTTGACCGGCCCCGGTGGTCAGTAGTTCCCCGGTGGTACATTCGCGACACCCAGTGAATCTCCCCGACTGTATTTGATGTAAGCTGGTCTTCCCTTCCTCGGCGGCTCTTCTGCCGCTCGATTTCCTTCGGAGATGAACCGGTGAAAGACCGCCCGCGGAATCTGTGTCTCTATGTTTGTGTCGTGCTGGCTGCTGCAACCACCTCCTCGTGTTCAGTGACTTCGGCGACCGATCCGGCTTTGCTTCTCGCGGGAACCGTCTCGCCCACCAGCAATCCCTTGGTCGCACAATACTTGATCGTGCCTCCCGCGCCCGCGAAGGTGGAGATTGAATTCGGCACAGACACCACCTATGGCAGAAAGACTTGGCTGCAGCCGACACCGCCTGGCGGTGGCGCCGTCAGCATATTGGTCGCCGGAATGCACGCTTCGACCGTCTACCACATGCGAGCCCGCGTGCACTTCGACCTTGGCGGGGAGGCAATCGACTCGGATCATACTTTCACGACCGGAGCGATCCCGTCCGGCGTGCTGCCCCAGGCGCTGGTTACGCAGCCGAGAGGTTCTTCACCCAATCCTGGCATCGAGCTCGCTGATTTGTACAATCTTGGCCAAAATACGCTGCGGCCTGTGGCTTTCGACGAGGAGGGAAACCTGATCTGGTATTACGACTTCGGCCCGGCGGGTTCTGCCGACTCACCACATCCCATCAAGCTGTTGTCCAACGGCCACATGCTCATCAACGTATTCGGCGGACAGGATACGCAAGGCTTCCGTGAGGTTGATCTCGCGGGGAACCTCGTCCGCGAGCTTTCCGCTACCTCGCTGAACCAGGAACTCGCTGCCGCCGGGTTTTCACTCGTCACCGCCGGCATGCACCACGATCTTGCCCTGCTTCCCAACGGGCATACGATCGCCTTGACGTACGAGTACCGCACGTTCACCGATCTGCCCGGATTCCCGGGCCAGACCGAAGTGGCGGGCGACGCGCTCGTGGATCTGGACGCGGACTGGAAACCCGTGTGGACATGGTCCACCTTCGACCATCTCGATGTGAATCGGCATCCCATGGCATTTCCGGATTGGACGCACTCCAATGCAATCCTCTATTCGCCGGACGACGGCAATCTCATTTTGTCTTCACGCCATCAGTATTGGGTCATGAAGATCGACTACAACGATGGCCGCGGAACGGGCGACATCCTCTGGCGGCTCGGGCCGGGTGGCGATTTCACTCTTACCAACGGCGGCCCAGCCGACTGGAATTACGCGCAGCATTACCCCAACTTGATCTCCCCAAGAAGCATGGGCGTCTTCCCGCTCGCGCTCTTCGACAACGGCAACAATCGTCCCGTAAACGCAAATGGCGACGCGTGCGGGGGGCCGGATACGGCCGCTTGTTATAGCCGCCCAGTCGTCTTCGAAATCAACGAGATTCAAAAGACGGCGACTATTCTGTGGCAGGACAAGCTCCCAGAATTCTCTCTATGCTGCGGCAATATCAGCCGATTGCCGAACGGCAACATCGAATTTGACATCGCGTTCGCATCCACGTCTCCTCAGGTCGCGGCCGTTGAAGAGGTGACCTACGAAGACTCTCCACGGCTCGTCTGGCAGATGTCTTTCCCGGGACAACTTGCCTATCGCGCGACTCGAATCCCCAGCCTGTATCCCGGCGTCGAGTGGTGACGCCGATCCTGACGCAAAAAATCCACAGAACCTCGCTCTTGCATTCTGCGCTGCACCTTCTAAGATCGTCGCATGAGCGCTTTGATGGAGGCTCTGGCACCTTACGCGGAATTCGGGCGCGTGGGATTCGTCAACATCCTCGCTTTCCGCTTGCGTTACTTCACCGGGATCATCACGTATTCGCTCAACGTCACCGTCTATTATTTTGTGTGGAGCGCCGTCTACCGCTCCGGGCAATCGTTTGTAGGCTACAACCTTTCGCAGATGATTACGTACGTCAGCGTCGGCTGGATCATCCGCTCGTTCTACTGGAACACGATTGACCAGGAAATGGCGTACGAGGTGATTGAAGGCAAGATCGCCATGGACCTGATCAAGCCCGTGTCGGTGCAATGGATGTGGCTTTGCCGCGCGATGGGCGAATCGGCGTTCCGCCTCGGATTGCTCACGCTGCCGACGGCGCTGGTGGTCGGGTTCGCCTTTCCGATCCAGAGGCCGGCGTCGCGCGAACACTTTTTGCTGTTTCTGGTTGGCGTGTTGGGTAGCTTCTTCCTGATGGGCGCGATCAATTTCATGATCGGGACGTGCGCGGTGCCGCTGAAGTCCATTCTGGCGCTGATTCGCGCCAAGCAGTGGCTGATCGAGCTGCTCTCGGGGCTGCTGATTCCCATGGCGTTCTTTCCCGAAAAAATTCAGAGGGTTGTCGCATGGCTGCCGTTCGAGCACATCGCCTACACGCCGCTGCAGATCTATCTCGGTAAGCTCGACGTCGCGCACGCGCTTCGCGCGCTGGCCATCCAATGGTGCTGGATCGTCGCGCTGCTGATCCTCGCGCATGTGTGGTGGAGCCGGTGCCTGCGTAGCATGACCATTCAGGGGGGCTGACGTGACGACCGCTACGTTCACTGCAGAAAAGCACGGCGTGGCGGCCGTTGGAGCGGCCGTACAACGGCACTCGATGCTGCTGTTCGATTACTTCACGCAATACGCGAAAGTGCAGTTCGGGTATCGCGCCGACTTCTTTATCAGCCTGGCGACCAGCTTCGCCGCCACATGTTTTCAACTGGGCTTCGTGATCGTTCTGTTTCAGAAAATCCCGCAGCTTGCAGGCTGGCGCTTTCCGGAAGTGTTGTTCCTCTACGGCTTCTCGCTGATTCCTTACGGGCTGTTCAACGTGATCAGTCTGAATCTCTACAATTTCGGGAACAATTACATCATCGAGGGGAAATTCGACCGCGTGCTGTTGCGCCCGGTTTCTTCTCTTTTCCAGGTGCTCTTCGAAACTTTCCGGATCGAGTCGCTGCAGGAAGTGGCCACGGGCGTGTACTGCCTGTGGTGGGCGTCGCGGCGTCTCGGCCTAGTGTGGACGCCGGGCAAATTCGCGATGCTGCTTTTTTTCGGAATTTGCGCCGCCACGATCTACATGTCCATCTTCGTGATGCTGACCACCGTGTCGTTCCGCTTCGAGGACCGAATCGGCGTGAGCCCCCCGGTGTGGAACGTGATCGCCTTCGGCCGCTATCCGCTCACGATTTACAACGGCACGGTGCAATTTGTCCTGTGCTGGGTGATTCCGTTCGGGCTCGCTTCGTTCTACCCGAGCGTGCGGCTGCTCGGCCGCACGGTCACGCCCGAATATGCGCGGCTCGTGCCGGTGGTCGCCGCGGTATTTCTCACGGCCGCAATCACGCTCTGGACGCTTGGCAGCCGCCATTACACCTCGACCGGCTCATAGCACATTGTTTTGAGAGGAGCGCATCGTGAACATTTTCGACCGCAGAAGCGGAGCCAGTGCAGCCGGCACAGCGCTTTCCGTCTTCGGCTGCTTGCTCTTTCTCGCCGCCTCGGGTCTCGCGGCGCCTCGCGTCCCGGCTTCCAAGGGTCAAAACGCGGAGCAGCCGAAAGAGAATTCGCCCGATCTCAAATCTTTCGTGGGCACATGGAAGGGGAGTTTCAACGGCGAGGTGTTCGCGATCCTGGTGCTGAAGGAGCAGGGTGGCGCACTCAGCGGAACCTTGAATAACTTCGACATCAGCGTTGACAAGGACGGAAACCTAAACGACGGCACGCACAAGGACCAGGGCGACGCTCCCCTTCTGAACACACGTTTCAAATCCGGGGCGTTGATGTTCGTCGTGATGCAAAAGGATCAGTACGCCCCCTCGACGGAATGGAAGTTTATTCCGAAATCCGCGGACGAAGGTGAGCTGACCCAACTGCTCGATCA
This sequence comes from uncultured Acidobacteriota bacterium, assembly GCA_963752925.1. Taxonomy (GTDB): domain Bacteria; phylum Acidobacteriota; class Terriglobia; order Acidiferrales; family UBA7541; genus Palsa-295. The sequence goes on from CAVVZY010000004.1 coordinate 370,382, forward strand.
CCAGGTGAATGCGCCGAAGGACATGGTCGTCAAACCGATTCGAATGGTCCGCGAACACGCCAAGCAGTGAGGCGCAGCGCTATTAGCACGTGCCCGGCCGGTTCCGCCTAACCGCGATTTCGTCGGCGATCAGAATCGCTTCCGCGATTTCCTTCATCGATTTTCGCCGCTCGCGGCTTTCCCTTTGCAGCACAAGAAATGCGTCCTCCTCGGCAATCCGCAGATCGCGCTGCAGGATTTCCTGCGCAGATTTGACCAGCTGGCGAGCCTCCGAGAGTTCGGACAATTTCGAATCCTCTGCCTCGAGGCGCACCAGTTCGATTTCCGGACCTACCAGGAATCCGATGGTCGAGACCAGATGAATTTCGCGCTGGCTGTGGATGTGAGGATCGCGATGCTGGAGATTGATTACGCCGACCAGCTTGTCGCGGCATAGGATGGGCACGGACAAGAACGCCTCAAACCGGTCCTCGGGCAATTCGTGAAACGACTGAAAGCGCGGATCGAACGACGCGCGGCTCCCGATCACAACCGGCTTTTTGTTTTCGGCAACCCAGCCGGTAATCCCCTGGCCCACCCGCAGTGTCAGGCGGTTCAATACTTCCGCATGAGGATTCTGAGAGGCACGCAGAATGAGGTCGTTTCCTTCCAGCACGTACAGAAAGCAGGAATCGCATTTGACGACGGTGGAAACGAACTCCACGACGAGCTTCAAAACCGTCGAGAGCGGATCGGAGGCCGCAATGCGCTCCCCAATCTCGTGCAGGCCCTCGATGTCCCGATGCGGTTCAGGCGCAGGGTATACGTTCATACCCCACTCTAGGAAGCCCGACGAATACACGCAAATTCAAATTCGGAGTGGGTGCCATCAGAATTTAAGATAACAGTAATCCGTACACGGGCCGATAACACAACGTCCACTCGAGCATACGTAGCTGCTTATGTTTACGCCGCCTGCGCGGGCGCGGACGTTGCGTGAGGAGATTTTCGGAGCGGAGGCTTAGCCAACAGGTACAGGATGGCGCTGAGGAAGCACAGGACGGCAACAATCGAGAAAATCTGGCTGTAGGTATGGAAGTGATCGTAAAAGGCACCGGCCATCACCGGGCCGATCGCGCCAAGCGTCGTCCCCAGCGGCGTGGTGATGCCAAGCAGCGAGGGATACACTTTCGGCCCGTAGTAATTGCTCAGAATCGTCGCCATGCAGGTGAACGCCATGCTGAATCCCGTGCCCATCAGGATGGCGTAGGAATACATCAGCGCGGGCGTGACCGCGTGGATCGCCAGCAGCGTTCCCGCACCATACAAACACACGGCTACCGCTGAAATAAAGCGCGGCTCGACGCGATCGCCGATCGCGGCCACCGTCATTTGGCCAATCATCGACGAAATCAGAACGATGGAAATGGACTCCGCCGCTTTTCCCGGCGCGTAGCCGAGCCCTTCAAGATGGAGCACGCCGTGCGCGACGTAGATGAAGAAGCCCATGAAAAACCCGAGATACGTCAGGATCAGCAGCCAAATCGTCGGCGTGCGGAACGCTTCGCCGAGCGTCCAATCCTCGGTGGTTTTATAGACTCCGCGGCTCGTGCGTGCCGCGCGCGGATCAGGCGCCGCCCCGCCGTCCGTGATTGCCTCGCCATCGGGCAGCTGTCCCATCTGCGCCGGGCTTTCACGCACGAAGATCGCCGCCACCAGCGCCGCAACCAACGACATCGCGGACATCAACCACCACGCCGCGCGCCAGTTCCCTCCCGCGCGCGCGATCGTCAGATTCAACGTCGGCACGGCGATAAATCCGCCGATACCCGAGGCCGTGAGCACAAGCGACATCGCGCGCCCGCGTTTCTTGTGAAACCAGCGTGCGATTCCGACTTGAGGCCCGATCGTCCCGGCCAGCGCGACTCCCGCACCCACGACGATCCCGAATACGATAATCGCCTCAGGCACCGTGTTCACTTCGGTGGCCATCAGAAACGCGCCGATGGACGAAAGCAGCGTTCCTGCCACCAGCGTGGGCCGAATCCCGTATTTCCTGATCGACATGGCCACCAGCGGCCCCGGCCACCCCGCCATCAGGCTGAACACCGTGAACGCAAGGCCCAGCTCCTTGCGATTCAGGTGCATGGCTTTTGCCATGTAGGTGTTGACCACGCTCGTGCCGAAGGTTGGAAACGTGAAGTTGAAAACGATGATGATCCAGAAAATGCACAGAAGCTTCCAGCCGTAGAAAGGTTTTGTTTGCATGATGTGCCGCCGAGCTAACTGCTGACCAGAATGCTCAGGATGCCGGACTCAGGTACTTGACCAAAACCACTTCGTTGTGCACTTCGTTGTATAGCAGTTCATCCACCAAGTCGCGCACCATGAAAAGACCGTATCCGCCGGGGCGCATTCCCTTCTGCTTGCGAACCTCGCTGTGAAGCAGAGGATCGTCCTCGGGATTGCTGACCGCGGCGTGGCTCAAATCGTCGATGCGAAAACCCATACCTGGGTCCGCGATTCGATATTGGACCATCCGTTTTGCTTTCAAATAAGAGATTCGCACCTTTTGATTGGGGTCGAGCTTCCCTCCCCATTCGATGGCATTGGTGAGCAGCTCCCGGAACGCGAAGCCCACATGCTCGCGGTCCTCTTCAGACAGCTCGGATTTGAGCTGCGCCATGAATCCCGTGATGCGGGCTACGGCTTCGAGCTCGCACGGAACGAGCAATTCGATCCAGTGGGGAACGGCGGAAATCACTTCGATGGGCGAAGCGGATGGCTTGGCGGAAAGCGCGTCCTTCACAACCTCGACCACGGCATTGGGTTCGACGGGCTTTCTAAAGTAGTGATAAGCCTGCTCGCGAATCGCTCGCAGCATTATTTCTGAAGTATCGTCCGACGTCATGACAATCGCGCGAGGACGATTCGGCTCGTCCCTCAATCGTGCGAGCAGCTCCAGACCATTCATGCCGGGCATCCACACGTCCGTCAGAAGGAGGTCAAACGTGCCGGCGCGCAATTTTTTCAGCGCCGCGTTTCCGTCCGACGCGAGGGAAACTTTGAAGCCGGCGTCCCCCAGCACGGTGCTCAACATCAGGCGAGTCGCGCGGTCGTCATCCGCAACGAGGATCTTTTTCATCGGGCTCTCCTTCGCGCTCGCGCGCCACCGGTCTTGCGACTCCGTCTGTTCGGCTTGCCCGGGCCGGCTCCGATTCCGCCAACCACCTTCTCGAAGCCGGAAAGTTTAACCTCAAAAGGAGCAAGAAACCTACTTGCTTCCGCGATGCCTCCGCTACGACCCAACACCTCCATCTTGCGGGCACCCTCCGCGATCTCGCTCTCGCCCAGCATGGCCACGAAGCCCCGCAAGGCGTGGGCCGCGCTCGCCAGGGCCTCGCCGTCCTTTTTCGCGGTCGCCTTGCGGATCGCGGACATCCCTTTCGGCGTGTCCGTCAGCGTAGGATCGAGACGTTTAGTACTCACCCCATAACTGGAACCTGCCCCGCGAGTTAGCGGGGTATCAATTTCAGTTTCTTCTCGACGAACGCGGCGCGCCAATCAATTCTTGTGAAGAGATAAATAAGATACAGAAGTAGGAGCTGAGAAACGATGAAGTACGCGCTCAGGTAAGGAAGAGTTTGGGTGGATTCGAGCGAGATGTGGCGCGCGACCGCCGAAGATGTAAGTCCCCAAAATGCATAGCTGACCGATCGTCCGAGGAAGAACGGAAGGGCGATAAGCTTCAATTCCATCGTCGTAAGACCATAGGCAATAAAGAGGTAGTTCGAGGGAAGCGGCGAAAATGCGTAGAAAAGAAACACGCTGAAGGTAAGCTTTCGTCGTCCCTCGAGTCCCTCGCGTATTGAGTCCACGTTCCGTTTCGTAGCGTCACTGAGAAATCTTTTCCTGATCACGACGTGCGCCAAACTCGCCAGCGTAATTCTGCCGAGCGTGGCCGCACCCGCCCCCACCACGGCCAGAACGCCAACATTTGACCCGGGGTCCGTGAACCCAAGATAAGAGAACACCATCCAGGTGGGCGGGGCAAACGCCGGAATCAGGTTTAAGAGATAAACGACGACAAAAAACGTGATGGCGGACAGCATCGTGAGTGTGTTCTTCGATTCATGCGCGCCGGAATCTTTTGTCTCATCGGCGCGAACGCGGATGGCTTCACTTAGCTAGTCAAATGAAAGCGAGAATGGACTTCCCGCCTGGCTGGAACGCGAGAACGCGGCACACATCAAAAGAAAATTAGCGGGTGAGCCTGTAAGCCGGATTCTGTCCGCTTCGCCCGACTCCGCTGGGAAAAATGTCCCAGCCTCATCGAGTGAAGCGCGGCGATCATTCCTCTAGGTCCCGGATCGCTCCGGGACTCAAGCAGCCTACCCGAGGGTCGCAGCGCCCGCTCTTGCGAGCGAAACGCATACGGGCTGGGCCAGCCCTCCCCTCCTATTTGGCCTTGCTCCACGCGGGGTTTTCCGTGCCCCGGATGTCGCCACCCGGGCGGTGGGCTCTTACCCCACCTTTTCACCCTTGCCAAATGCGCTCGACCGAAACAGGCGGGCTCCCGGTTTTTCCGAAAGCCTGCCGCCGAGGTACAAGCATCACCGGCGGTTTATTTTCTGTGGCACTTTCCGTAGCCGCGCCGCCAGAATACGTTTTCACGCTTCCCGTGGCGCAACCCCCTGGCGTTACCAGGCGCGTTGCCCTACCGTGGCCGGCTCTTTCGAGTTCACCACAGCTGGAGTCCGGACTTTCCTCCCGTCCCGATTGCTAAACCGGAACCGGCGATCACCCGGCTCACCCGCTGATTGCATTATATCTCAGTGAGCCGTCCTTTCAACGCTCGGGCTGCGCGTCTCTTTCGCTATGCGCCAAATATTATCTGCTGCGATATTGGTCGTATGCTAATGTTGCGCCGAAAGGAAAGCTACCTTGAAGAAGCTTATTGCCTCGCTTCTTGCTGCAATGACGATCCTTCCGGTGCCCGCATGGGCCGGGCCAAAATCCGACAAGACTGCGATCCTTGCGTCAACGGAAAATCCGGAGCTACTGAAGCAGTTCGGCTCCCTCTCATTTCCCAACGGAAGCCAAATCCTGTTTCAGGCGGATTCGGGGAAAACGCTGACGATCTCATGCTCGGACGTCACGCACGCGACTTATACGACGAAGTCGAAGATGCTGAAAAAAGTGGCCGTTCCCGCCATCAGCGCGGCGATTTTCACGATGGGCCTGTCCCTCCTCGCTCTGGCAATTCGCGGGCGCGGCTATTATCTGGCGGTGGATTACGGGAAGGGACAGCAAGTGGTGTTCTCTCTGGGCAAAGATGTGTACGCGCAAGATGTCAATGCCACTTCGGCGTGCACGGGAAAACCCACCCAGGTCATGAAGTAAGCGCGAAAATATTCCCCGTTCAACGAGAGGCCACTAGCTTGTCGAACTGGTCTTCATCGAGGATGGGAACTTCGAGTGATTTTGCCTTTTCGTACTTCGAGCCAGGATCGGCGCCGACAACCACATAGTTGGTTTTCTTGCTGACCGATGAGCCAGCTTTGCCGCCGTGCGCGGCCACCAGCGCTTCGGCTTCTTCGCGCGAACGCTTCGCCAGCGTGCCGGTGAAAACGAACGTCATCCCCGCGAACTTCGCGCTTTTGGGCGCGGCGCGCTCGTCCTTCATGTTCACGCCCGCGGCGCGCAGGCGCTCGATGAGCTTGCGGTTCGCCGACTCGGAGAAAAACTCGAGTATGCCTTCCGCCACCTTCGGGCCGACCTCGGTCACGCCCGTCAACTCTTCCTCGCTCGCGTCGGCGATCTTGTCCATCGAGCCGAAGTGCGCCGCGAGCAGCTGCGCGGTGCGCTCCCCAACGAAACGAATTCCCAGCGCGTAGATGAGCCGCGCGAGGCTGTTCTTCTTGCTCGCCGCGATTTCGTCGAGCAGGTTTTGCGCCGATTTCTCGGCCATGCGCTCGAGTTCCGATACTTTTTCGAGCTTCAAGTGGTAGAGATCGGCGTAATCCTTCACCAGATTCTTGTCTACGAGTTGATCCACGATCTTGTCGCCCAGGCCGTCTATATTCATGGCGTGGCGTCCCGCGAAATGCAGAAACGATTCCTTGCGCCGCGCCGGGCAGGAAACATTCACGCAGCGATACGCCACTTCCTCTTCGGCCTTATGAATCCGCGTGCCGCATTCCGGGCACTTTTCGGGCATGCGGAACCGCTTTTCCTCGGTCCCGTGTTTCACAACCTTGAGCACGTGCGGGATCACTTCCCCGGCGCGCTCGATCAGTACGGTATCGCCTGCGTGCAGGCCGAGCCGCTCCACCTCGTCCAAATTGTGGAGCGTCGAGCTGCTCACCGTCACGCCACCCAGGTGCACGGGCTCGAGCACGGCGACCGGTGTGAGCACGCCCGTGCGGCCCACCTGAACCCGGATCTCGCGGACGACAGTCGTTTCCTGATGCGCGGGATATTTGTAGGCGATAGCCCAGCGAGGCGACTTCGATGTGAAGCCCAGTTCATTCTGCAGCGCAACTTCGTCCACCTTCACGACGATCCCGTCAATCTCGTAGGCCAGCTTTTCGCGGCGCGTATCCCAGCTTCCAATATAGCGCTCGACTTCGCCAAGCGAATGGCACAGCTTCCAATCGTCGCTGGCTTTGAATTGCAGCACCGCAAGCGTCTCCAGAACTTCCGACAGGCGCTTCTTTGCAGCTTTTCCGTCCAACAGAATGTAATAGGCGCAGAAATCAAGGCGCCGCGAAGCGGTGATCTTCGGATCGAGCACGCGCACCCCGCCCGCAGCCGCATTGCGCGGGCTTGCGAAGATCTTGCCGCCCGTTTCGCTCTGCTGGAGATTCAATTGCTGAAAGGACTTGTGCGTCATGATCACTTCGCCGCGCACCTCGAAATCGCCGCGCAGACCCGCCTTCTTCAACAGAGCGGGCGCGATCGTCAGCGGAATCGAGCGAATCGTCTTCACGTTCGGCGTCACGTCCTCGCCCGTTGTGCCGTCTCCCCGCGTGACTCCGCGAACGAGCATTCCCTTCTCGTACATGAGCGATAGGCTCAGTCCGTCGAATTTGTGCTCCGCGACGTAATCGATTTTCTCGCGTCCGGTCAGCTCGCGCACCCGGCGGTCGAATTCCCCGAGCGCCTCGAACGAAAATGCGTTGTCCAGACTGCCCATCGGGATTTTGTGGCGCACTTCCTGAAATCCCTCGCGTGGCGCGCCGCCGACGCGCTGCGTGGGCGAATCCGGCGTCGCCAATTCGGGATGCTCGGCCTCCAGCTGCTTGAGCTGAATCATCAGCCGGTCAAAGGCGGCGTCGGAAATCTCAGGGTCGTCGGCAACGTAATAGAGGTATTCGTGGCGGCGAATCTTCTCGCGCAGCGCCTCGATCTCTTTTGCGGCCTTGCCACCTTTAGGCATGGAAACCTCTGCGGGACACAGTCCGTCAAAGCTCGCCGGTATTATACAATGCGCGCGTGCCCCGAAAACCCGGGACAAACCCATGCCGCACGAAATCAAAGACGCGCTGTTGATTTATAACCCCACGAGCGGCAGCAGACGCCATCGCCGTTTCGAGGAAATCGAGCATGGCGTGCGCATCTTGAAGGACGCCGGCATCAAAGTGGAGCTCGCTCCCACGACCGGGCCGGAGACCGGCACGAAGATCGCGCGGCAGGCCGTCGAGCAGCGTCGCGGCATGGTGATCGCCTGCGGCGGCGACGGCACGATCAACGAAATCGTCAACGGCCTGGCCCGCAGCCAAGTGCCCTTGGCAGTCCTTCCGGCGGGAACCGCGAACATTCTTGCTAAAGAATTGGAAATTCCCTGGGACATTCCCCACGCGGCGCGGCTGATCCCGGGTGGCTCGATCCGGCGAATTGCTCTCGGCATCGCGTGTCCGATAAATCGAAATGGTGGGAGCACCATCGCGAGCGAAGGCCGCTATTTTCTTTCTGTCGCGGGCGCGGGCCCCGACGGAGCGATTGTCAACGGCGTGAGTCATGATCTCAAAAAGAACGCGGGAATATTCGCGTATTGGGCCGAGGGATTTCGCCAGCTGTTCAGCTACGGCTTTCCGGAGATGCGAGTCCGGTCCGGCGGCAAAGACCGGACCGCCACGATCATCGTTGTCGGCAGGACTGTGAATTACGGCGGCCCCTTCAAGATCACGACCGGCGCTAACCTTTTCGAGGATTCGTTCGAGTTTCTCACAAACTCACGGCGCAGCCGGCTCGGATATCTCGCTTGCTTGCCCGCCATGTGGCTCGGGACGCTCCGCAAAAAGGACGGGATCGAGACGTGGAAGGCCACCGAGACGGTTTGTGAGCCGGCCAATAGCGAACCGGTGTACGCTCAGGTTGACGGCGAGCCGGTCGGACCTCTGCCCATGGCGTTCCGGATCGTGCAGGACGCGCTTTCGATCGTAACGCCGGCAGCGCAATAGTTCGGTTTCTTCCCTGCAAGAAAATATCGTGGAGCCCTTCACACATGCGTTTACGTCGCTCGCGCTCGCGCGGGCCGGAGGCAGGCGCTTGCCGCGGTTCGGCACGGCCATGCTGGTCGTTTCCGGCATCGCGCCCGATCTCGATTATGCGAGCTACGTCGGCGGAGCGGGCGCGTTCATGCGATTCCATCGCACGGCGCTGCATTCCATCTCCGGCTCGGCGGTGATGGCATGCGCCATTGCCGGCGCGTTCTGCGTGCTGGACCGGAAGATACCGCCAAGAAAGAAAGCGCAAAGGCAAACGCTCGCGCCACTCGCGTTCCCTGCGGCTTTCGCGGTATGCGCCGTCGGCGCCGCCGGGCATGTGCTGCTCGATGTTGCGAGCGGAGTTGGCGTGCAACTTTTGTGGCCCTTTCGCGCGCACTGGTCCGCATGGAACTTGATCAACGACCTCGATTTGTGGGCTCTGCTCCTGCTGATCGTGGGACTTCTGCTGCCGATGTTGTTCGGCCTGGTGAACGAAGAGGTCGGAGCGCGAAAAAAGGGGCCGGGCGGCAGCCGCGCGGCGATCGTCACGTTGGCGCTACTCGCGGCCTATCTTGGCGCGCGCGCGAACTTCCACAGCCGCGCGATTGATCTGGTCCTTTCGCGCGAATATCACGGCAGAATCGCGCTGACGGCCGCGGCGTTTCCGGAGTCGTCGGCGCCTTTTGCGTGGCGCGGTCTCGCCGAGACGGATAACACAATGGAGGAGGTGGACGTTCCGCTCGGTGCCGGAGATGAATTCGATCCTGATCGCAGCATCACCCGCTTCAAACCGGAAGACTCTCGTCCACTGGACGCCGGAGAGAGATCGGCGGCCGCGCAGAAATTCCTGCTCTACGCAAAGGTTCCGTTCGCGCGAGTCGAACCGCTTGAGGCCGGCTACCGTGTGGAATTGCACGACCTTCGCTTCCCCGACGGCGACACCGAGCCCGCAAACGTGTTTGTGCGCGTGGATTTCAACAGCACCCTGCAAATCACCCACGAAGGGTTTTACTTCGCCTCGAATCCAAATCCCTAGATAGGCCTCAGCCCACGTCAGGCGATTCGCGAAACAGAAGCCGGCTCACGGTGTACAGAGCGGCAAGAATCGCCACAATCGAAACGGCGAAGCCGATCTTATGCGCGACCAGGTAAAGCAGCACGGCATCCCCGTACTTCACCGCGAGGATTCCCTCGACGAAATATCGCAGCGCGCGCCCCAGCAGAAGCGCGAGAACGAACGTCTTCAGCGGAACTTGAAACACGCCCTCGGCGATCACGAATACCTTGAACGGAAACGGCGGCGGCAGGATGCCCGGAATAAAAACGCTGAGGAAAGCGTTCCGTTGCACCCAACCCTTCACTTTGTGCGCCCCTCTATGCCGGTGAAAATAGGCCTCGCCACCTTTTTTCGCGAGCAGGTAAATCCAGATGCACCCAGCCAGCGAGCCGAGCGCAGCCATCGCGCAGTAATAGGGCATCCGCGCCGGCCTCTGGATCGAGAGATCAATTACCAAAGCGTCCGCGATGAACGGAAGCGTCAGCACGGAGGAATCGAGGAATGTCGCGACAAACAATCCGCCGCCGCCCATCGTGGCGACAATCGTAACCAGCCAGTGCGGCATCTTGATTTGATTCATGTCGCCGTGAATCCTCGATGAAACGGGCTGATTGTAGCAGGGTTTGTTCCGCAGCCCCGAAAGACGCGCGGCGCAAAATTGCTCAATCGCATGCGGTCGGATAGAATCCGTGCTTGAGCAATTCTCCTCAGAGAGTCCCACTGATCGCCGGACTGAACGAACGCCAGAGCGAAGCTGTGCTCACCACCGAAGGGCCGCTGCTCGTCCTCGCGGGCGCGGGAACCGGCAAGACGCGCGTAATCACCTACCGCGTCGCGCATCTGATCGAGCAAGGCGTGCCGCCCAGTTCGATTCTTGCCGTCACGTTCACCAACAAGGCCGCCGGCGTGATGAAGGAGCGAATCAGCGAATTGCTGCGCGCAAGCGGCCGCGGCGCGTTCGACATTTGGGTCTCGACCTTTCATTCCTTTTGCGCGCGGCTGCTGCGCCGCGAATCGCAAGCCATCGGACTTCCCCGCGATTTCGCCATCTACGACGACGACGATCAAACTGCGGCCGTGAAGCGCGCGCTCCTGCAGCTCGGCCTCTCCACGGAGGATTACCCGCCGCGCAGCCTCCGCTCGCAGATCAGCCACGCGAAGAATCACGGCATCAATCCGGACGAAATGGAATCCCAGGCCGCCCAGACGCGCGATCCGGGACGCCAAGACGCCGCGAAAGTATTTCGCGCCTACAACGAAATTCTGCGCAAGGCCGCGGCGCTCGATTTCGACGACTTGCTCCTGCGCGCGGTGGAGCTACTGCGCGATCACGCTGACGTGCGCGCGCGGTGGAGCGCGCAATTCCAATATTTGATGGTGGACGAATTCCAGGACACCAATCGCGCGCAGGAAGAGCTGGTGCGTCTCCTGGCCGGCGCGCGAAAGAACGTCTGCGTGGTCGGAGACGAAGATCAATCCATTTATGGCTGGCGCGGCGCGCGCGCCGGAAACCTGAAGCGCTTCACCGAGGATTTTCCCGGGGCGAAGATCATCCGCCTCGAGGAAAACTACCGCTCCACGCAAACGATTCTCGATGCGGCCGCCGCGGTGGTGAAGAACAACTCCGACCGCCTCGGCAAGACCCTGCAGGCCACGCTCGGCTCGGGCGACCGGCTGCGTTTTTTCGAGGCGCCGGACTCCGTGGCGGAAGCGGAATTCATATGCGAGGAGCTTTCCTCGATTGTACGCAACGACTCCGACGCCCGCGTCGCCGTTCTTTATCGCACGGGCGCGCAATCCCGGTCGTTTGAAGAAGTCTTGCGGCGGCTGGGCATCCGCTATCGGGTGGTGGGCGGATTCAGCTTTTACGAACGCGCCGAAGTTCGCAACGCCCTCGCCTACGTGCGCCTGATCTTTCATCCCGAAGACGACGTCGCGCTACTGCGCGTCCTGAATGTGCCGCCGCGAGGAATCGGCGCAACTACCGTCGCCGGACTCGAAGCGCGCGCGAAAGAAACCGGGAAATCACTTTGGGACACGATTCGCGCGGGCGAATTCTCGACCGGCAAGAAAATTGCCGGCGCGTTGAATTCCTTCCGCGAACTGATCGAAGTGCTGCAGGAGGAATGCCGCGATCTTCCGCCCGCGTCGCTGATCGAGCGTGTGCTCGACCGCACCGGCTTCCTGAATTGGGTCGAGCAGCAGGACAATATCGAGCACACCTCGCGCGGCGAAAACCTGCGAGAACTTTCGAACGCCATGGCCGAAGCAACCGAGCAGGGCCAAACGCTGGAGGACCTGCTCGACCACGCCGCGCTTGCCAGCGACTCCGATCAATACGAGGAAGACGTTCCCGTCTCGCTGATGACGCTGCACAGCGCAAAGGGTCTCGAGTTTGACGCCGTGTTTCTCGCGGGGCTCGAGGAAGGCGTGCTGCCTCACGGCCGCTCGCTCGATACTCCTGGTGAGGTCGAGGAGGAACGGCGGCTTTTCTATGTCGGCATGACGCGCGCGAAGCGGTCGCTCGTTCTCACCCGCGCGATCTATCGCCGCAGCTACGGCGAAGACCGGTTGCGCGCTTCCCTGCCCTCTCGATTCCTTTCCGAGATTCCGCGCGATCTGATCGAAGCCGCCGCCGGATCGCAATCCGAGCCGGGCGAAACACGCCGTTACGAAGCGGACCCCGAATTTTCGGAGGGATACTCTTACCGGCGCACCCGGACTCCCTATGGACGTCCCGCGCCAAAAGCCCGCAGCTCCAAGGATCCGCTCATCGGCACGCGAGTTCGCCATTTGAAGTTCGGCATCGGCACGATCATCGAAGTCGAAGGCGACGGCGAAGACCGCAGAATCACCGTCAGCTTCCAGGATTACGGCCCCAAGAAATTGCTCGAGCGCTACGCGAATTTGCAACTTGCCTGAATTCGCTGAAGTCCGCGCGTGTCCTTACGGACAGGTTGCGCGGAAGGGTCTGCCAAGGTAGAGTTTTCTTCATTCGCACCGGGAAGGTGGCGATTGGACCCACAGCTTTTCCGAACCAAGAGCATTGATCAGCTCATCGCCGACGCCGACAGACCCGAAATGCGTCTGAAGAAGTCGCTCGGCTGGCTGAGCCTGACTTCGCTTGGGATCGGCGCCGTAATCGGGTCCGGAATCTTCACGGTCATCGGCACGGCGATCGCCGGCCAGAAGTTCAACGTCAAATCGGTTCTGAATGCCCCTCTGCTTGAATATCTGATCTATCACTCCGCGTCATTCGGCAGGCCGGGCGCGGGGCCGGCGATTGCGCTCTCGTTCGCGCTGGTGGGCGTCGTGTGCTGCTTCGCGGCGCTCTGCTACGCCGAACTCGCGGCGATGATTCCCATCGCGGGCAGCGCTTACACGTACACGTACGCGACGATGGGCGAGCTGATCGCCTGGATCATCGGCTGGGATTTGATCCTGGAATACGCCGTGTCGAATATGGCCGTGAGCGTGGGATTCTCGGCGCACATGGTCGGCTTGTTCGATTGGTTCGGTTGGCACCCGAATCTGCGCTGGATCACTCCGGCCTATTTGCCTGCGGGTCTCACCGACCTGCAGGGAAACACGCTCTACGATCCCGGCTGGCACTTTGGATTCAACTGGCCCGCGTTCGTCATCGTCATGCTGCTCACGATTGTGCTTGTGCGCGGAATAAAGGAATCGGCGCGCACGAACAACATCATGGTATTGCTGAAAATTTGCGCCATTCTGATCTTCGTCGGATTCGCGGCGCGCTACATTCATCCCGCGAACTGGCATCCCTACGCGCCCAACGGCTGGCCGGGCATCCTCACCGGCGGCTCGATCATTTTCTTCACGTATATCGGCTTCGATTCGGTTTCGACCGCCGCCGAGGAGTGCAAGAATCCGCAGCGCGACCTGCCGATCGGAATCATCACCACGCTCGTGATCTGCACGGTGCTGTATATCAGCGTCGTGGTGGTTCTCACAGGAATCGTCCCATGGCAAACATTAGTGGACGACGCCGCGCCGGTCGTGAACACGATGAAGCGGCTGCACTTCGGCAATATCCGCCTGGCCGTCCTGATCGGCGCGCTGATGGGCATGATCTCTTCTCTGCTGGTCTTCCAGCTCGGCCAGGCCCGCGTGTGGTTCGCCATGTCGCGCGACGGTTTGCTGCCCAGCATTTTCAGCCGGGTCCATCCGCGCTTCCGCACGCCGGACTTTTCCACCTGGGTCGCGGGATTTGTCGTCGGCATTCCGGCCGGGCTGCTCGACATCGGCACGCTGGCGGACCTCTCGAATATCGGGACGCTCTTTGCTTTCGCGCTGGTCGCCGGTGGCGTGCTGATTTTGCGTTATCGCGAGCCGGACCGCCCGCGGCATTTCCGCGCGCCCGGCGGGCTGCTCGCGCCCATCATCACGATCCTGACGTGCCTGCTGCTGATGGCCGGGCTGCCGATCATGAACTGGCTCCGCTTTTTCACCTGGCTTTTGATCGGGCTGGTCATTTATTACTTGTACAGCCGCAAACACAGCCAGCTCTCGACCGCGAACTTGCAGGCGGCCGCGAAGGGAGGGCCCCGCTAATGCGCTGGTTTATGCGCCGCTCGATGCAGCTGATACTTCGCGCGGGACCCGCGCTTCTGCTGACGACTTTGTTTCTGGCGCTGCCTTCTTCGTTTGGCTGGGGAGAAAACGCGGAGCGCATGATCGTGGACAAGGCAGTGGACACGCTGCCGGAACAAATGCTGCCGTTCTTCCAGGCGAATCGGTCATTCTTAATGCAGCATGTGACTGATCCGCTGCAGTCCGAGGCGCGGACGCCGGCCGAGCAGCCCAGGGGGTTCATCCAGCTGGATCATTACGGGGCGTTCCCCTACGCGGCGCTTCCCCGCGCCTATACCGCGGCGGTAGCGAAATTCGGGCGGCGGTCGCTCGATGCACACGGCTTGCTTCCCTGGCAGATCGGTCTCTACAGCAAGAAACTGACCGACGCGTTCCGGGCTCACAACTGGGACGACGCCCGGACTTCCGCCGCTTTGCTCGCGCACTACGTCGCCGCGGCGCACGACCCCTTCAAATCCACGGTGAACAGCGACGGAACGCTCTCGAACCAGCAGGGCATCAACGAACGCTTCGGCAATGAGCTGGTGGATCACTACCAGCGATTCTTTTTTCTGAAGCCGAACGAAGCAGCCTTCGTCCGCGATCCAACCGATCACGCATTTGAGATGTCTCTCAGCGCGCACTCCTGGCTTGAAAACATTCTTCTCGCGGACCGCCGCGCTCACGAGGGTCTTACGGGCTACACCGGCGAATATTACGACCGATTTTACGCTCAGGCGGGAGCGGTCCTGATCCGCCAGCTCTCCGACGCCGCAACCGACCTCGGGTCCTATTGGATGACGGCGTGGATCAACGCCGGCCGCCCGCAGTTGCCGGGCAACTAAATTCACGTGGCGACGCAAACGACCCGGCAACCAACGATCCTCGACGCCCTCCCCAAAGCAGAACTGCACCTGCATCTGGAAGGCTCCATCCGCCCGGAAACGGCGGTGGAACTGGCCGGGCGCCACGATGTGAAGCTCACCGTGGAAGAGGTGGCCGCGCGCTTCAACTATTCGAACTTTGGCGGATTCATCGAAGCCTTCAAGTGGGTCACATCGTTCTTGCGCGACCCGGAAGATTACGCTCTCATCACGCGAAAGCTTGCGGAGGAATTGGTCCGGCAAAACGTCGTTTACGCGGAAATCACGATTTCCGCCGGCGTAATGCTCCGGCGCATGCAGAACGTGGAGGCGAATTTCACGGCCATTCGCGAGGCGGCGGAAAGCGTGATTTTCAGGCGCCTTCGCACCGGGTGGATTTTTGACGCCGCGCGGCAGTTTGGCGCCGACGCCGCCAAAGAGGTGGCGGTCTGCGCGGCCAAGCTGCACCGTTCGGGCGTAATCGCTTTCGGAATGGGCGGCGACGAACTTGCATTCCCCGCGGTGAACTTCCGTCCGGCGTTCGATCTGGCGCGCAGCGAAGGATTGCGCATCGTTTGCCACGCCGGGGAGCTCGGCGGCCCCGAATCCGTGCGGGAAGCCGTGGAGATACTCGGCGCGGAGCGCATCGGCCACGGAATCGCGGTGATGCAGGATCTGGCGCTGGCCGAATCGCTGGCTACGCGGCGCATCGTGCTCGAAAACTGCATCACCAGCAACCTATGCACGGGCGCTCTCGCAAAGCAGACCGGTAAAGCCGGCGCCTCCCTCGCGGACCATCCGCTCGCGCAACTGATTGCGCGCGGATCGCTCGTGACGCTCTCCACCGACGATCCCGGCATGTTTCACACGGATTTGTTGACGGAGTATTCTCACGCGGCGGCGCTGGGCCTGTCCAAGGACCAGCTCCTGCAGCTTGCCGAGCAGAGCTTCAACGCGGCTTTCCTGCCGCCCATCGAGAAGCGCCAATTGCTCGAGGACTTTCGTGCGGCGGCAAAATCGGCGAGCCTGCTATAATCGTTCGCGATACACGGGAAGGAACATGAAAGCACACGTCTGGGTCATGCCGAAGCCAACCGTCCTTGATCCTCAGGGACAAACGATTCAACGCGCGCTCTCGTCGCTCGGTCATGCGAAGGTGCAAGGTGTGCGCCAGGGAAAGTTTTTCGTTCTGGAGTTGAACGGCCTCAGCCGCGCGGAAGCGCAGGGCGAGGTGGAACGAATTGCCAAAGACGTCCTCACGAATCCCGTCATCGAAGAATTCCGCTTCGAAGTCCTCGACTGATCCTCGCCGTTCCGGCGCTGGGAGCATGCGTTAGGGAACCGTCAGGGTGTTTCCTCCTACAGGCAGGGTATTTCACCGATTATTGCCTCGGAAACGCTACGGGCTCGTCAGCGGCGGGTCGCCGGGCGATTGTGCTAGCATAATTGGATTGCTGCCCGCGGACCCTACCGCTGCGGCAATCCCGGAGATTTGCAGCCATGTGCGGAATTGTCGGCTACATCGGCCCCAAGCGCGTTGTGCCGCTGATCCTCGACGGCCTGCGGCGGCTCGAATACCGCGGCTATGACTCGGCCGGGATCGCGGTCGTCGGCGAGAATGGCAAGCTCGAGATTCGGCGCGCGCCCGGGAAGCTGCGAAATCTCGAAGAATCCATCCGCGTGACCCCGCTCGACGGCGTATACGGCATCGGACACACGCGCTGGGCGACGCATGGACGGCCCACCGAGGAAAATGCCCACCCGCACCGCGATTGCAACGGTGAAATCGTCGTCGTCCACAACGGGATCATCGAAAACTACATCGAGCTAAAGAAGCAGCTACTCGGCGAGGGCCACAAATTCGTCACCGAAACAGACACCGAAATCATCGCCCACCTGATCGAGAAATTCTCGAAGGACGCTCCGCTCGAGGAAGCGGTCCTTCGCGCGGTGAAAGCCATGACCGGCGCATACGCGCTCGTGGCCCTCTCGACAAAAGATCCAAATAAAATTGTCGCCGCGCGCCTGGGACCGCCGATTGTCATCGGCCTCGGGGAAAAGGAATTCTTCGTCGCGAGCGATATCCCGGCGATTCTCGCGCACACGCGCAGTGTCTTCTTCCTTGGCGACGGCGAGATGGCGGTTCTTACGCCGCAGGGAGTCAAGCTGTCCGATTTCGAAAGCCGGCCGATCAGCCGTGCCGCCCAGCACATCACCTGGGATCCGATCATGGCCGAAAAGGGCGGCTTCAAGCATTTCATGCAGAAGGAAATCTTCGAGCAGCCGCGCGCGGTGCGCGATACCCTGCTCGGCAGAATTTCACAGGAGACGGGAAAGGTCTTCCTCAACGAAATGGAAATTACCGAGGAAGAGTTCCGCAATTTCCGCGACGTCAAAATCGTCGCCTGCGGCACAAGCTGGCACGCCGGGCTTGCCGGAAAATTCATGATCGAGCGGCTGGCGCAGGTGCCGGTCGAAGTGGACTACGGCAGCGAATTCCGCTATCGCGATCCCATCCTCGACAAGAACAGCCTGATCATCGCCATCAGCCAGTCCGGCGAAACGGCGGACACGCTCGCGGCCGAGCGCGAGGCCCGGCACAAGGGCGCGAAAGTCGTTTCCATTTGCAACGTCGTCGGCTCCATGTTGACCCGCGAATCCAGCGGCACCATTTACACGCACGCCGGCCCGGAAATCGGCGTGGCCTCGACGAAAGCCTTTACCGGCCAACTGACCGCGCTTTTGCTCACGGCGCTGTATCTCGGCCAAGTCCGCGGAAAGCTCGGCGCCGCCCAATCCAAGGCTTTGATGCAGGAACTCACGCGCGTCCCGCACAAGATCGAGGCCATCCTGAAACGCGATGCGGCGATTGAAGAGCTCGCGCGGCAATTCTTCCGCCACACGGACTTTCTATATCTCGGCCGCGGGATTCACTATCCCATCGCTCTCGAAGGCGCGCTCAAGCTGAAGGAAATCTCCTACATCCACGCCGAGGGCTATCCGGCCGGCGAGATGAAGCACGGCCCGAACGCGCTGATCGACGAGAACCTGCCGGTGGTAATGATCGCCACGCGCGACGAATCCGACCCGGCTTCAATGATGCGCTACGAGAAGACCATTTCGAACTTGCAGGAGGTGAAGGCGCGCGACGGAATCGTGATCGCCGTCGTCACCGAGGGCGATCACCTGGCAAAAGGAACGGCCGATCACGTGATTGAAATCCCGACCGCGCCGGAATTGATCGCGCCGATTCTCGAAATCGTTCCGCTGCAACTGCTGGCGTACCACATCGCCGTGCGACGCGGCTGCGACGTGGACCAGCCTCGCAACCTCGCCAAATCCGTCACCGTCGAATAGCCTACTCAATCCGCCGCCGCGCATATAAAATGTCCGACATGCAGTCCCGTTTCACCGCTGGGCGCGCTCTCATTTTGCTGACGACCGTCGTGTTCGCCAGTTGCCTCCAACTCCTGCCGGCTTTCGCACAAGCTCCCGATACCTCCGGCAACGGGAAACTCGAGTCCATCAAGATTACTGGCTCGACAAAGTATCGTTCCGAGCAGATCGCGCCCGCCACGGGGCTTTCTCCCGGCACGACGATCACGAAGTACGACCTGCAGCGCGGCGCCGACCGCCTGGCGCAGCTCGGCCTCTTTGCCAGCGTGCAGTACCGCTTCGCCTCCGAAGACACGGGCGTCCGCGCGGAATATCAGGTGACCGACGCGCCGGCGGTGTCGGTCTGGTTCGACAACTTTCCGTGGTTCACCGACGACGAGCTGACTGCGGCGCTCAAGCGCGCTGTTCCACTCTTCGACGGGACCGCGCCCGGCCGCGGCAGTCTGCTCGATGAAATGTCGGATGCGCTTGAGGCGCTGCTCGAAACCCGCGGAGTGCATTCGAGCGTCTCGCACGCCCTCGTGACCGCGCCTGTCACCGACGCGCAGGTTCAGCAGTTTCGCGTCGAACATGCCGGAGTAAACATCGCGGGCGTCGAGTTCAGCGACCCGCTTGCGCGAGCCGACCGCGGCGTCCAACAGCGCCTCTCGGACGTCGTCGGGCAGCCGTTTTCCCGCACGCTTGTCGAGCTCTTCGAATTCGAGCAGGTTCGCCCCGTCTATCTTTCGCACGCTTTTCTCCGCGTACATTTCGGCGCGCCGGCCGCGCAGATCACGGGCAGCGGAGGTAATGCGCGCGTCACCGTCGTCGCGCCCATCGAGCCCGGGCCGGCATTCGGTTGGAGCGGAGTCACGTGGAGTGGCAATTCCGTTGCGTCATCGGCGGAACTAAACGGGCTCATCGCACTCAAGCCCGGCGACCCCGCCGATGGAATAAAGATGGAGAAGATGTGGAACGCCGTGCGCGACGAATATACGCGGCGCGGATACCTCGACGTGAACCTCGCGGCCACGCCGCAATTCGACGACGCCGCGAAGCGCGTCTCCTACGCCGTTTCCATCACCGAAGGCCCGCTGTACCACATGGGCAAACTTGTCCTCACGGGACTCTCAATCGAAGGCGAGCGCCGCATCCGCGCGGCATGGGGAATTGCCGAGGGTGCGGCATTCAACAAAGACATCTACGAACAATTCGCCGCCACCGGAATAAAACAGGCGTTCACGGGCCTCCCTTTTCATTACGAAAAGGTCGGGCGGTTTCTGCAGCAGGACCCAGCCAAAGGAACGGTGGACGTTCTACTCGATTTCCAGTAGAAGCTTGCACCGCGCGTTCGATTCATCTGCTCGCGGGCCGTCCACGGAACTTTCCGTCGCGCAGCTTCGTACAACTATGATAGGAAGGCTGCGAGCGATCGAAGCTGCTTCCTACGCGAGCAACCATGACCCAATCGAAAACACATTCCAAAGTAGCGGCTTTTGCGACCGCGGTCCTTTTGTCGGCGGCTCTGCTAGTTGGGTGCGGTCCCGACGCCAGCGCAGTCGGAACCGCCGACGGCACCTTCACCGTCAGCGGCCCCGTGCGGCTGGAGATGGAAAATGGCAGCGGTAATTCCCGCGTAACCGTCGGCTCGCCCGGCGAGGTTCGCGTCCACGCTGAATTCCGCGTTCACTCCTGGCCCTGGGACGACCCGGACCGTACGTTGAAAGATCTGGTTGCCCATCCTCCGTTTTCGCAGGACGCCAACCTGATCCGCATCGGCCACACCGGCTGGGATATGAGCATGGTATCCACGGATTATTTCGTCACGGTTCCGCCCGACACCCAGATGCGCGGAATGTCGGGCTCGGGGAATCTGGAGGTGAACGGAATCGCGGGCCCCGCCAACCTTACAGTCGGATCCGGAAATATTTCGGCGACGGCCATTGCGAACGACACTCACGCGCTCGTGGGCAGCGGTGATGCGACCTTGACGGACACGCAGGGACGAGTTGACGTGACTGCAGGTTCCGGCAACGTGGTGGTTCGCGGCGCGAAGGACGAAGTTCGCGTCCGCACCGGCTCAGGCAACATCCGTGTCGAGCGGCCGGGCGATAACGTCACCGCCGCGACGGGCAGCGGTGAGATTGAGGTGCGCGACGCCGCAGCGGACGTCCGCGCGCGCACAGGTTCGGGCGAAATCAGCCTGGACGGCAATCCCGGTCCATCGAGCTATTGGGACGTCCGCGCCAGCTCCGGCGACGTGAGCCTGCACGTCCCTCCAAACGCCAGTTTCCGGTTTTACGCGCGCAGCAGCTCCGGCAGAATTGACGTCAGGGTTCCCTCGGTCACTGAAGGAACTCCCGGGAGGCATGATTTTCAGGCGCGCGTCGGCGACGGCAAGGCCCGCGTCGAGATTGAAACTTCGTCCGGAAATATTTCCCTGCGCTAAACCTCGAAGGCCGGGAGAATCCGCGCGGCTCCGCAGGATTCCCGCGATAGAATAGCCTTCCGATGCGCCCTGCGTGCCTCGCTCTCTGTGCAAGCATTCTTTTGGCGTCGGGCCTCGCCGTACCTGCGCAGGAATCGAAGCCGGCCGCGCCGCCTGCGAAGAAATCTCCGGACGCTTCCGCAAAGAAAACTCCCGACCCCGATGCAGAACTTCAAAAAGCTCTCGCCAACGCGGAAAATGACAGCGCCGCGATGGTCCGCAACCTGAAGGAATATCTCCAGAAATTTCCCGACGCCCCGCGAAAACCGGCCGTGTACCGCGCGCTGGTCGAAGCCTGCCAGCAGACTCATGACCCCACGTGCGCGCTCGAATACGCCGAGCGGCTGATCGCCCTTCGCCCGGACGACTCCCAGATGATGTTGCTGGCCGTCAATCTTCTGGAGCAGCACGGCGACGATGCCAGCCTGGCGCGCGCCGCCGGCTACGTCACGCGCATTCTCGATCGCGTCGAAAAAGCCCCGGCGGAGGAAAGACCCTCGCGCGAATCCATCGCCGAATGGCGCGACGGCCAGGAGCAGCTCCGCACGGCGCTCTACTACGTCCGCGGGCAGGTCGAAAACGCCCAGCGCAATTATGATGCGGCGGTCAGTGACCTGCGGATAAGTTATTCCATTCGTCCGAATGCTCTCGCCGCGAAGACGCTTGGCGAAGTGGCTGAGATGCGCGGGGACTTTGCCGCCGCCGTTGACGAATACGTTCAGGCGTTCACGCTGCCCGAAAGCGGCTCGGCGGGAACCGTGGATCGCCGGGACGTGCTACGCGAACTCGCCAACGCGTGGCGGCAGGTCCACGGCAGCGAGCAGGGCCTGGGCGACGCGATTCTTGCGGCGAACGACCGTGTCTCCTCAAAGCCGCCCGATACCAGGTCAACCGCAGCGGCGGCCGGAAACAAAGCCGCGAAGGACGTTTTTTCTTTTGTGGTGCGGCGTCTCGACGGCACTCCGCTCGCGCTCGAGCCGCTTCGGGGGAAGATCGTAGTGCTGAGCTTCTGGGCTACCTGGTGCGCGCCTTGCGGGGAACTCGAGCCGATATTCAATCGCGTGGCGCGTACTTACGCCGGAAATTCCGATGTCGCGTTCCTCGCCGTCAGCGCGGACGAGGAGGAAGCCGAGGTGCCGGCGTTCGTCGCCCGCGATAAGTGGGACGTTCCGGTCGTTTACGCGGACGGCCTCGGGGAATTTCTGAAGGCCGAAACTCTACCCGCTGTGCTGATCCTCGGCCGTACCGGCGAGATCGCTTACCGCACCGGCGGTTTCCCACGCGACGCATTTGCGGACTCGCTCACGGCCGCGATCCAGACGGCGCTCGGCGCGGCGCCGTAGGGGCACCCACCGCGTGCCGCGCGGCTTCGCGGGCCGCAACAATCGTGCCCACGTGAATAGTTACCGTATCGGCCACGCGCCTCGCATATCCGCCCGCCAGTACGATCGCCACCGGTGTCGCGTTTCGCCGCGCGTAATCGAAGACTAGCGCGTCGCGCCGCGCGAGACCTTCGATGGTGAGCGCCAGTCCGCCCAATTGATCCTCGCGGTACGGATCGGCGCCCGCCACGCAAAAAAGAAGTTGCGGCGCGAAATCGTGAAACGCCTGATGCAGATGCTTTTCCAATATGGCGAGGTAGTCGTCGTCGCCGATTCCGTCCGGCAAATTGATATCCATCGTCGAAGACGGCTTCGCGGGCGGGTAATTGTGCTCCTGATGAATCGAGAGCGTGAACACGTTTGCGTCGCCGCCAAAAATCGTCGCCGTGCCGTTTCCCTGATGCACGTCCGTGTCAACCACCATGGCACGTTCGATCGCGCCATCAGATTGAAGACGCCGGATGGCAATCGCGACGTCGTGGATCACGCAGAATCCCTCGCCATGATCGGGACACGCATGATGGAATCCGCCGCCGATATTTGCCGCCCAGCCGTCCGCAAGGGCGCGTCGGCCCGCCAGGATCGACCCTCCCGCGGCCAGCCAGCAGGCTCTGATCAGCTCGGGTGAGTAAGGAACTTCGAGCTGCGCTTCCTCCTCGCGGTTCAGCGTGCCGGTCTTCAACTTGTGAACGTAGCCCTGCGAATGAACGCGCAACACGTCTTCGTCCGTCGCGGGCTCCGGCGCGAGGAAATCATCGGGCGTGGCAACCCCATCCGCGAGCAGCCGGTCGTGAATTAGCCGGTATTTCTGCGACGGGAAGACGTGCGCGCCGAGATTCAGGTCGTAGCCTTCGTGGTAGATGAGCTTGAAAGGCAGCAAGATTTCCCGAGCCTACCCCGAACTATTTGCAAACGCAAACCCGTGTCTTGCGGGATTTCGCGCGTGATAGGATTTGAGAGCCATGAAAACAATCCTGCTGCTCCTTTGCTCGAATATCTTCATGACCATCGCCTGGTACGGTCATCTGAAATATCGCAAGGCGCCTCTCTTCGCCGCCATCCTCGTGAGCTGGCTGATTGCCTTCGCCGAATACTGTTTTCAAGTCCCCGCAAACCGTATCGGCTATGGCGAGTTCACGGCCTTCCAGCTGAAAATAATTCAGGAAGTGGTCACGCTCTGCGTGTTCGTAGTCTTCGCGTGGCTCTACCTCGGCGAACACGTCAAATGGAACCACGCTGTCTCATTCCTGTTTCTCGTCGGCGCCGTGACGTTCGCCTTCTGGGGAAAGCTCTAGCCGACGTCGTCCGCGCCCGGTGCCGCATCGCCAGACAGCGGCACCGAGTTAGGCTGGGCGGCAGGCTGGGCCGATGTGGAGTGCGGCGGCAAGCCGCCGCACTCCACATGGCGCAATGGCCGTCGAACGACTCGCTATGGTAATCTTTCGGCGGTGCGACGCACGCAAGCCATCCTCGTCATCGCGGCTCTGTTGGCGATCCCGCTCGCTCCCATCGCCTGGGGCATGGCCTGCAAAACATTTTCAAGCCCTATGATGTGCTGCTTGCCGCACGGTCCCCATTCGCAGTCCGGCAAGCCCATCGCGTGCCACTGCCCCATGAAATTCGGAAAGCAACTTCCGGACGTCGGGCTGATTGCCCCCATTCCCATCGCGGCTCCGGCCGCGCGCGCGGAAATTATCGCCCCGGAAGACGCTCGTCGCACATTCTTCGCTTTCTCGCAATTGGCTGCTTTGGGATTCCTCCCCGCTCCGTTTGAGCCCCCTCGAGCCTAGCCTCATTCCACTGCTGTAAGGAATTCGATTTGGAATGGAGCACTCTGATGCGGAAGTTTGCATGGCTTCTGCTCGCCGCGGCGCTGCTGGTGTACACGCAGTCCGCGCGAGCCACGATTCTCGGGAGTATCCGCGGGATCGTCCACGATCCGCAGCACCGGCCGATTGCCGACGCAACGGTCAAGCTCCAGTCGAACACGTCCGATTGGTCGCGCGCCGCGCAAACCAATTCGGATGGCGAGTTTGAATTCGATGCCGTCCCGATCGGCGAGTACACGATCATGGTCACGCATTCCGATTTTGAAGCCGCCACCCGAAGCATCATCGTTGACTCCGGCAGCTCGCCCGTGTTGCACATCCCGCTGAATCTCGCGGGCGTCACTCAGAAAGTGGTCGTGAAATCGGATACGGGGACGGTCGACACGGAATCGTCCACCACGCAAACGCTCGTCAGCCGCGTGCAAATCGCCGAAACTCCGGGCGCGGATCGCACCAATAGCCTGCAGATGATCACGGACTACGTTCCCGGAGCATATATGGTCCACGACCAGCTGCATGTGCGCGGCGGGCATCAGGTGAGCTGGCTCATTGACGGCGTGCCGGTACCCAACACCAGCATCGCCAGCAACGTCGGGCCGCAGTTCGACCCCAAAGACATCGACTACCTGGAAATCCAGCGCGGCGGCTACGCGGCCGACTACGGCGACCGCACCTACGGAATCTTTAACGTCGTGCCGCGCACGGGCTTCGATTTCAACAACGACGCGGAGATCGTCGCCACTTTCGGCAACTACAACCAGACGAACAGCCAGGTGAATTTCGGCGGCCACACCAAGCGCTTCGCTTACTACGCGAGCGTCAACGCCAATCGCTCCGACGATGGCCTGGAAACTCCGGAGCAGCCGATTCTTCATGATCTGGGCGATGGAGTCGGCGGCTTCGGTTCGCTGATGTTCAATGCCACTCCGAACGATCAGCTTCGCCTGGTGGCCTCCATCCGCCGCGATTTCTACCAGGTCCCAAACACGCCCGGGCAGCAGGCCGTTTGCCCGCCCGATCCCGATCCGGACGCGGACAACTGCGCCGTTCGCGACGTCGATCGCGAGTCCGATTCGTTCGCCAATTTTTCCTGGGTTCACACGATTAATACCGGAGCGGTCCTGACGGTATCGCCCTTTTATCACTACAACAGCGCCGATTACGTTGGCGGCCCAAACGATTTTCCAAACTCCCCCGAGGATCGGCGCCGCTCGAATTATGTCGGCCTTCAGTCGGCCATTTCGCTCACTAAAGGACGAAATAGCTTTCGCGGAGGTCTCTACGTGTACGGCCAGCATGACGACTACCTTTTCGGCGTCGCCTCACCTGACCGAAGCAAATTCATCGCACCGCAATCGGTGGGCGTTTGGGGCAATCTCGAATCAATCTTCCTGCAGGATCAGTTCAAAGCCACATCCTGGCTGACCCTCAATGGCGGCGTGCGCCTCACGCATTTCGCCAACACCGCCGGCCTGAACCCGGTCAGCGAAAATTCCGCCGATCCGCGCATCGGCACCGCAATTGAGATTCCCGGCGTGCACTGGGTGCTGCGCGGATCGTACGGCCGCTACTACCAGGCGCCGCCACTCGACACCGTCACGCCCGCGCTGCTCAACGGCAATCCCGATTTCAAATTTCTACTCCTGCACGGTGAGCGCGACGAAGAATACGAGGCCGGGCTCGCCATTCCCTTTTACGGCTGGGTGCTGGATACCGATTACTCACACAACGCCGCGCGCAATTTCCTCGATCACGACGTGCTCGGGAACTCGAACATCTTCTTCCCGCTCACGATCGCTCACGCCCGCATCCGCGCATGGGAGACCACACTTCGCTCGCCAGAAATCGCCAAGCGCGCCCGCATCCACGTTTCCTACTCGCATCAACACGCCCAGGGGCGGGGCCCCGTCACCGGCGGCCTGACTGATTTCTCGCCTCCCAACCCGGGCCTGTTCTTTCTCGACCACGACCAGCGCGATACCCTTAGCGCCGGCTACAACATCCAGCTCCCTCGCCGCATTTGGACGACCGGCAACCTGAATTTCGGCTCGGGATTTCTCAGCGGCGACGGCTTCACTCAGCCTACCCACCTCCCGGCCCACACGACATTCGACTTATCGCTCGGCAAGGACTTCGGCGAGCACCTCTCGCTCGCATTCACAGCTCTGAATATCGCGAACGACCGTTTCATGCTCGATACCAGCAACACGTTCGGGGGCACCCATTTCAACGAGCCCCGCCAGATCATCGGACAGGTTCGCTGGCGTTTCCATTACTGATGAATTGCGCTCCGGCTAGGGCGTACAATGAAGAGGCTCGAAGGGAGAGAAGATGCAGGTACTGGAACAGAAACCGAGTTTTGATCGCCGCTCGATTCGAGCGGCGTTGGTGATTCTGCTCGCGGCGATAGCGTTGGTCCCGGCAGCGTGCAGCAAGAAACCGGAGGCGCCGCCCGCGCATCCAGCCAAGCGCTACCATCTTGTCGGAAAAGTGGTCTCGATTGACCGGCAGCAAGCTTCCATCATGGTGGACGGCCAGGAAATTGTCGGCTTCATGTCCGCGATGACCATGCCCTATCCGGTACGTGACCCGAAACTTCTCGTGCCGCTCGGTCCCGGCGATGAAATCACCGCTGACGTCGTGATGACGGACGAAGGTGCTTACCTCGAAAATATTGTCGTGACCAAGAAGGGCGACGGGAAGGGGCCTTCGGGAACCTCGAATCCTCCGCAGGCCGGCGACAAGGTTCCCGACTTCGCCATGGTCAATCAGGACGGGAAACGAATCCATCTCCGCGAGTTTCAAGGGGACGTCCTGCTCGTCACGTTCATCTACACACGCTGTCCGTTTCCGGACTTCTGCCCACTGGTCTCGAAGAATTTCTCGCAGATTTACGCGTCTCTCCGGAAGGATCCGTCGCTCGGCCCGAAAATTCGCCTGCTGAGCGTCAGTTTCGATCCCGGGTACGACACGCCAGCGGTGCTGCGCAAATACGCGGAGACTTTCAGTCAGACGACCGGCGGCAATCCGTTTGGCCGCTGGCAATTTGCGACTGTTCCGCAGAAAGATTTGGTCAAGGTCGCGAACTTTTTCGGCCTGTACTACAGCACGGAGGGCGGCCAGCTCGTGCACTCCATGAGCACCACGGTCATCTCGCCCGATGGCACGGTCTACAAGTGGTATCAGGACAACGACTGGAAGCCCGCCGATCTAATTGAGGACGCCACGCAGGCACTGCAGCAGGGGAACCAGCGCAACGCCGGCCCGCACACCTCCACCAGCATTCCCACAGCCTGAATTCTTCCCACCGCGGATATTCCCCACGCAGTGTCATTTCGAACTCGGGCGCAGTTCAGCCCGATGTGAGGAATCTGCTGTTTCTTCGGAGCGATGGCGCAACCTGTGCGGAACTTCCGATCAGTTCTTGCGATCGAGGATGAAATCGGGGACGGCGAGAAGCGCTCGCCGGTATTCGCTCTCCGGCAGCTCTTCAAGACATGCTTTTGCGTGGCTCACATACTCTCGGGCGAGATTGGAAGCGCGAGTCAGCGCGCCCGTTTCTTTCACAAGCTTCGTGATCTGTTCCGGCCGCACGCTCAAGAATCCCCGTTCCTCGAGGACTTTCGCGACCAGCTGCCGGCCCTCCGCCGGGGAATGCCCGTTGGAATTGACCTCCGCTTCGAGCGCAAAAATCAGCGGCAGCGTCACTTTGCCTTCCTTCAAATCGCTTAGCACCGGCTTTCCCAACTGCTCAGGCGACGCCGTGAAATCCAGCAAGTCATCCACGAGCTGAAACGCGAGCCCCGCGTTGCGCCCGTACCCCGCCAGCGCTTCCTCGATATCTTTCGGCTGCTTGCCGAGCACCGCTCCCAGCCGCGCGCATCCGCTGAAGAGGCACGCCGTCTTTCGATACGCCAGCGCCGTCGCGTCCGCTTCGGTCAGATCCATCCGCCCCAGCCGCGTAAGCTGCAGCAGTTCGCCCTCGACCATGTTTTGGGTGAGCCCGATCAGGATGTCGAGGATCGCGAAATTCCGCTCGCGCAGCGCGATCTCGAACGACTGCATGTAGAGCCAGTCGCCCGCGAGCACGCTCATGTGATTTCCCCAGCGCGCGTTCGTGCTCGGCCGCCCGCGCCGCGTCTGCGCTCCGTCAATCACGTCGTCGTGGACCAGCGTCGCGCTGTGGATCATCTCCACGACCGCGCCCATCCGGATCGCGCTCGGCCCGCGGTATCCCGCCGCACCGGCCGCCAGCAACAGTAGCGCGGGGCGCAAGCGCTTCCCGCCGCCTTCGCGCAAATAGCCCGCAATCTCCGCGACCGGCTCGATCGCCGCGCTATTTTGCGAGGCAATCTCCTGCTCGACCAGCGCGAGATCGTCGCGCACCAGATCGAAAATTCCTTTGGCGATTTGGACTGCGAAGGCCATCTTGATGGTTTTGGTCGCCCCTTAACCAGACCGCCCCGGAACTTCCCGGGCGTCGAGCCGGAAAAACCGCCGAAAATTTGCAGCCGTCGCGGCCGCAACCTCTTCTGGCGCTAAGTCTCTCACATTCGCCAAGGCCTGCGCCACCTCAACCACGAACGCTGGCTCGTTCCGCTTGCCGCGGCGCGCCTGGGGCGGCAAAAACGGCGAATCGGTCTCGGTCAGCAGATTCTCGATTGGAATTTCCCGCGCCACGTCCCGCAGATGCTGCATTTTCGGGTACGTCACGTTGCCCGCGAACGAAACCAGAAACCCCATGTCTACCCCGCGCCGCGCCTCGGCCATCGTCGCCGTAAAGCAGTGAAAAATTCCGCCGAGGCCGGTCGGCCCCCAATCCTGTTCGAGGATCGATAGGCAGTCGTCCCACGCATCGCGGCAATGAATCACGATCGGCAACTTTGCCGCACGCGCCTGCGCGAGCTGCCGGCGCATGACCTGTTGCTGCACGTCGCGCGGCGAATGGTCGTAGTGATAATCGAGGCCCATCTCGCCCCACGCGATCACCCGCGGATGCCGCGCGAGTTCGTCGAGCCGCGCGAAATGCTCCTCCGTCGCCACGCTCGCGTCGTGCGGATGGATGCCCACCGTCGCGTAGATCCAGTCGTGCTGCTCGGCGAACGGAATCGCGGCATCCAGGCGCTCCGTCGGCGCGCTGCCGCTCCCGATCGCGAGCAGCGTTGTCACGCCGGCAGCGCGCGCGCGTTCAAGCATCGCCGCGCGATCCTCGTCGAACTGCGTCATCTCCAGGTGCGCGTGTGAGTCGATGATCTGCATTCAGCAACCGTTCCGAACTTGCCTGGCTTTCGTAACGGCCGCCTTCTCGCACTGAGGTCTCGCCGGTGGCGAGACCGAAGGGCAGGCGGGCGCTTTAGGGGGTCGGAGCTTCAGCTCCGACATAAAGGTCGCGCGAAGCGCCCACCAATGCGCTACTTCTCCCGCGGCAAGTTTTCGCCTTCGGCGGAGTCTATCTTTTCGGATTTATCTTTTCAAACACCGGAATATTCACGTCAATATCCCAGCCGAAGTTCTGATTTGGCATTCCCATGAACTTCATATCGCAAGTGTAGGACCCCTTGCTTTTCAGCGTTAGCTTCTTCCCATCAAACTGATAGGTCTGCAAGAAGCCTTTAACGTCCGGCTCGAAGGGTGCAATGGTGCAGGTATGTCCGGGGACCGACATGTCAACTTGCCAGACCTTGTGCGCAGCATCCACGGAGAGTTGGATCACCGCATGCGAACGATTGTAGTCTGCGGGATTGCTTGCCTTCGCGCTCCACTTCTTTTCTATGGATTCGGTATTGCCGCTCGTCACGCCGGCCACGTCATCCGCCGTTAGGGGAAATCCATAAAACGTAATTCGCAGCCAGGAGTACCCCGGCGCACCCAGTCGCGGTTCAATCGTTGCAACCGCGCTCGACAATGTCATCGCACTCTTGTCGACGGAAAATTTCGCGCTTGTACTGAAGGTGCTCGGGTCGATGGGCATCGGATCCGCCGGCGCGGCTCCGATCGAACCCAGCATGATTACGACCAGGATGCAAAAGTGACGCATCAGACGCTCCCATGTGCACCACGGAGGCCCGCCTGATCGGATCATCACTTCACCTTCGACCCGACCGGAATATCCTCGGCGAACGTGCACAGCACGGGTTTGCCGTCCGCGCCAGCCGACGCCGCCAGCAGCATCCCGTTCGATTCCAGTCCGCGCATTTTTCTCGGCGCGAGGTTTACAACGACCACGACCTTGCGCCCCACCAATTCTTCCGGCGTGTACCCCAGC
This sequence comes from uncultured Acidobacteriota bacterium, assembly GCA_963752925.1. GTDB lineage: Bacteria > Acidobacteriota > Terriglobia > Acidiferrales > UBA7541 > Palsa-295. Next base: position 400,705 of record CAVVZY010000004.1, read on the forward strand.
GCAATTCCCGCGAGCACCTGTCGGACCTCGTCGCCGATGTCCACCATCAGCTTGAGCAGCTTGTCGGCCCCCTGAATGCGCTCCGCCGATTTCACCACGCCCACGCGAAGCTCGACCTTGGCGAAATCATCAATCGTGATCTTCGTGCTCGCAGGCACTGCCGCGGCCGTAGTGCCCGTCACAGGCGCCGCTGCACCCGCCGCTGGTGTCGTTGCCGCTGCGGGAGGCGTAGCCCCCGGATTCCTTATCTCGTTTTCCATCGCTTCGATCCTTTCCGATATCTCTTTCATTTCTGCCCGCGGAAATAGCGCCTCCGCTTTTCCCAGCTTGATACCCGACTCGAGCATTCCCCAACCCAGCGAATCGATCCGCTGCTCCGCCACCCGACCGGACTGACCAAGTCGATCCCATAGTTGTTGTGTTGATTCCGGAATAAACGGATGCGCCAGAATCGATACGAATCGCAGCGCCTGTCCGGCAGTCCAGAGTACCGCGCCAAGCTTTTTCCTGTCCTCGGAATCGCTTGATTCCGCCAGCTTCCACGGCTTCGACTCAGCGATGTACTGATCGACCGCGCCAACGAGCTGCCAAATAGCTTGCACGGCCCCGGAAAAATTGCAACTCGCCATGTGCTGCCCGACCGCTTGCAGAGCGGCGCTGGCAACCTGCTGCACTTCGACCTTCTGGTGAGAGCTTTCCGGTATCGCCGGCACATCGCCATCGAAATACTTCTCAATCATCGCCAGCGTGCGGCTAGCCAAATTCCCCAGCCCATTCGCCAAATCCGCGTTGTACCGCGTGATCAGCGCCTCGCGCGAAAAATTCCCGTCCTGCCCAAAGACGACCTCGCGCAACAGGTAATACCGCAGCGCGTCGTTGCCCAACACCTTGACGATCGGCTCCGGATACGCCACGTTCCCCTTCGACTTGCTCATCTTCTCCTGCTCGAAGAGCAGCCACCCGTGCGCGAAAATCTGCTTCGGCAGCGGCAACTCCGCCGCCATCAGAAACGCCGGCCAATAGACCGCATGAAAGCGGATAATTTCCTTCCCGATCATATGCAGGTCGGCTGGCCAGAACTTAGCGAATTTCTCCTCGTCCTTCTTGCTCTCGCTCGCGTACCCGATCCCGCTCATGTAGCTCGTCAGCGCGTCGTACCACACATAAAAGACGTGCTCCGGATCGCCCGGCCAGGGAATGCCCCATTTGATCGTCTTTCGGCTGATGGAAACATCCTTCAGCCCGCTCTCGACGAAGCTCCTCACCTCATTCCGGCGAAAATCCGGCTGAATGAACTCCGGATGGTTCTTGTAAAGTTCGAGCAGCTTCCCCTGATACGCCGACAGCCTGAAAAAGTAGTTCTCCTCGGAAATCAATTCCGCATCGCGCCCGCACGTCGGGCATTTCGCCGGCTCCGGCGTGTCGCTTACGTAAAGATTGTCGTAGATGCAGTAGCGGCCCTCGTATTTTGACTTGTAAATCGCCTTTTCGGCGTCCGGCCGCCCGCGATCGAGCTCCAGCGTCCGCAGCACCAGCTTTTCCACCGCCCGCGCGTGCTCCTGCGATGTGGTGCGAACGAAATCCGTGTGCGTGATCCCGAGCAGCTTCCACAAATCGCGGAAAATCGCTTCGTTTGCGTCCACCAACTGCTGCGGCGTGATGCCCTTCGCTTCCGCCGCGCGCTCGATGTTCACCCCGTGCTCGTCCGTCCCCGTCAGATACGCCACGTCGTAACCGCACATCCGCTTGTACCGCGCGATCACGTCGCACACGATCGTCGTGTACGCCGACCCCACGTGCGGCCGCGAATTCGCATAGTAAATCGGCGTCGTCAGATAGAACTTGGGTTTACCCTGAGCGACGTTCGCGAAGGGCTTATCTTTTACGCCGGTCGGTGGACTCATGAACTGTTTGTTTTTCTGCAGCGGAACCGCAGAAAACGATACTAGTCTGGCATGCGGAGCCTGTCAATTGACCTGAATTCACGGCGGATCACTCCGCGAGGTACTCCGATAAAACAGCACTTCTTAGCTCACCACAGCGGATCTACAGTCTCCTCCTTGAATACAGGCGCCGGTCCGCCGTAGATCAAGAGATGGATGGCGCTCAAGTATTGTTTGGTCTCCGGATCATACGTCACCGTGATCTGTCCACTCTTCCCCGGCGGCCCATCGAAGCCATCGCGTCCAGCGGTGCCGTCCAGCCCGTTCGTTCCACTGGGATTCCCAGCGCCGCCTGAACCTCCTCGACCGCCGCGTCCGCCTTTACCGCCCGACCCTCCGGGGCCTCCTTCCGCCGCCACAGTCAGCGAGCCTCCCTGCGGATCGACGAGATACAGCTTTCGATGCCCTGCCGCGGTCGCGCTTACCTGCAGGACCGGACGGCCCTCGAACTTAAGCGCCACTCGTACGTCCACGGATGGCCCGTCTCCTCCCGGATTTCCGTTCTCCCCGTCCGAACCGTTGGTCCCGTTCGAGCCGTTTCCTCCCGGAGAAGGATTGTTTACGTCAATCGAACCCATGGTCCCGCTCGCGCCATCCATTCCATCGAGTCCATTCGTGCCGCTTGAGCCCCGGCTGCCGGGAAAGTTCGCGACGAACTTGTAATCGTAGCTCAGGGGAACGTCCAACTCTGCATGGAGGTCCGGATGGCTGGGCACGGTGATCTTGACATGCGGCACCTTTCCTTCGCTCACTCGCGGATCCCGGGAAAGAGACAAGACGCCTTTTTGGTTGAACGTCACGACGCTCGCCGTCACTGCCAGGTCCTTCCACATCACCTTCCCGTTGCCTTCTCCCTCGGTCACGAGAACGGCGCCGTTCGTCTCGGTGAACGTCACCACCAGCGGCACTTTCTGTCCCGGCGCGATTCCCGAACCTTGTGGCAGGCTGGCCTTCATCGACGCGAGCGGAGTCTTCTCGAGGTTCACTCTCGTCCCCAACTTAACCTTCAAGGAGGCGCACGCGCTCAGCGCCAACAGTGCGGCGACCGCGAGGCACGCCGCCGAAGCTCCGACCTCAAGATGCGGTACGGACGTCCGGCCTTGCTGCTTGGCGCGCGCACTTTCTCTTCTCTTCGCTCACGTTGTGGACCCACTATTCTAGTTTTACCTCGTTCAGTTAATTGACGAGTAAACAAGAGCGGCGGTTGCATCTGTGTGCGTAGCCTGTCCACTGATTTCGAAATCGCCGGTGCAAAAGTCCACAGGCCTTACTCCTTGCAACGCTCCCGCATCCTGCTAACCTGACCGGCGATGCGAAAGTTACGCGCAACACGAATGACGATGGCGCCCGAGCCGCTACGCGCCAATGTGGAGTGCGGCGGCTTGCCGCCGCTGTCTGTCGCCGAGGTCTGCCCGCCGTGGTGGGCTCGCCTCGACGACTCCGGAAATGTCACATCCGCCAGCGATCCGCGCTCGGCCCGGCCCTGTCTCGCGACTCACGGTCCGTGGCGAGAACCCAAACCATCGGAATTAAGTGTCACACCATGCCGAGTCATTTCCCGCGTAAGTCACAGAAAACAAACGATTGGCACCCTGACGAAGTGTCACACTTTTTCGTGCCTCCCACGCGCCATTTCATGGCCCGTCGTTCTCGCTTTCCGTATAATCTCTGCACCCATTTCGCCCAAGGAGCCACGTGTACAAGGCCGTTGACGACCGCATTCGGAAGGCGCTGCGTCACCACATCCACGAGCGCTACAAGACCGACGTGCCCGTGGTCACCGAGCGCCCACCGAAGCTCGCCATGGGCGAAGTCGCCTCCCCGCTCTGCTTCGAGCTGGCCAAGCGCATGAAGAAACCACCGCGCGCGCTTGCGCAGGAGATCGCGAACTCGCTGAAAAATATTCCCGGCGTCGAGCGCGTCGAGGTCGCCGGCGGCGGCTACTTGAATTTATTCTTCGACCGCGCCGCATTTTTCCGCGCCGCCTGCGAAGAAGCCGGCCACGAACGCGCCGCCGTCGCCGCGCCGAACGCGCCTAAGGTGATGGTCGAGCACACCAGCATCAATCCCAACAAGGCCGCGCACATCGGACATCTGCGCAACGCCGTCCTCGGCGACACGTTCGGACGCATCCTGCGCTACGCCGGCCGCCGCGTCGAGGTGCAGAACTACATCGACAACACCGGCGTGCAGGTCGCCGATGTGGTTCTCGGTTTCACGCACCTCGAGCCCAAATCCCTCGCGGAAGTTGAAAAGCTCGCCGCCGCCCCGAAATTTGATTACCTCTGCTGGGATCTCTACGCGCGCGTCACGCAGTGGCTCGCCGAAGACAAGGCGCATCTCGACAAACGTTCACAAACTCTGAAAGACATCGAAGAAGGCCACGGCGACTCGGCGAAGATGGCGGAAATCGTCTCCACCGCCATCGTCCACTGCCACCTGCGCACGCTCGACCGTCTGGGCATCGACTACGATCTCCTCTCGCGCGAAAGCGAAATCCTGCACCTCAAATTCTGGGACGCCGCGTTCGATTTGCTCAAGCAGCGCGGCGCGATCCAGCTTGCCACCTCCGGAAAGAACGCGGGCTGCTGGGTGATGGCGCTACCCTCCGACGCGTCAGCATCCGAAAGCGAAGCTGGACCCGCCGACGAAGAACCCGCCGAGCTCGCCGACGCAAAAATCATCGTGCGCTCCAGCGGCACCGTCACCTACGTCGGCAAGGACATCGCCTATCATCTGTGGAAGTTCGGGCTGCTCGGTCGCGACTTCTACTACCACCGCTTCCACAAGCATCCCGATGGACACGAAGCGTGGATCACCGCAAGCGAGCCGGCCAAGTCAGCTAATGCGAGCGACCCAGGCGCGCCCGCCTTCGGCCACGCGAACCAAGTCTTCAACGTCATTGATTCGCGCCAAGCCTACCCGCAGCAGGTTGTCGTCGCGGGCCTGCGCGCGCTCGGTCATGCAGAACAGGCCGACAATCTGAAGCATTTCGCGTACAACGTAGTCGCGCTCACCCCGCGCTGCGCTCAGGAACTCGGCTACGAGATTCCCGCCGAGGACGCGAAGAAGCCTTACGTCGAAGTGAGCGGCCGCAAAGGCCAGGGCGTCAAAGCCGACGACCTGCTCGATCGCCTCGAAACCAGCGCGCGGAAGGAAGTGGATGAACGCCACGCCGAATCGCCCGAGCACGAACGCGCCGCCATTGCGAACGCCATTGCCATCGGCGCTCTGCGCTATTTCCTGCTGCGTTTCACGCGCTCGACCATCATCGCCTTCGATTTCAAGGACGCCCTCAGCTTCGAGGGCGAGACCGGACCCTACGTTCAATACGCCGTCGTCCGCGTGAACGGTATCGTGCGCAAGGGCACCGAAGCGGATCCAAATTTCGGGACGGCGAACGCCGCGAACCTGAAGCGAATCGAATCCGGCGAGATCGACGTGGCGAAATTTCTGGCCGCGCCTGCGGGCGATGATCTATGGGAGCTGATTCTGCTGGCGGGGTCGCTCGACGCGCGCATGGACGCGGCCGTGGGCGCGCAGGAGCCGGCGTTCCTCGCACGCTATGCCTTCGAGCTGGCGCAGGCGTACAACGTCTTCTACCACAAGCACCACATTCTCTCGGAAGAAGACGCCGAAAAGCGCACGTTCCTGCTGCGCCTCTCGTCGCTCGTGCGCGAACAGCTCGTCACCGCGCTCGGCCTGCTCGGCATCACCGCTCCGGAAAAGATGTGATGAACCGTGATCCGAAAACTAGGGCTTCATCTTCATCGCGAAATCCACGATCGAGCGGATCGCAATTCCGGTCGGCCCCTTGGCGAGCCACGGGCGGCCGTCATCCACCCAGCACGTCGAAGCGATGTCGAGATGGATCCACGGCGTGTCTTCGGCGAATTCCTTGATGAACCACGCGCCGGTGCTCGCGCCGCCGCCCTTGCCGCTGCTCGTATTGCGAATGTCCGCGATGTCGCTCTTGATCATCTGCTGGTATTCGTCGTCCATCGGCATGGGCCACATCTTTTCACCCGCGGCCTTCGCGCTTTCCAGGAACGTGTCGAGATATTCGCGCGGCGTCCCGAACGCGCCCACGTGCACGTTCGCCAGCGCCACTTCAATCGCGCCCGTCAGCGTGGCCGCATCAATCAAATGCGTGCAGCCGAGCTTGCGCGCGTAGAAGACTCCGTCGGCCAGGACCATCCGACCTTCGGCGTCCGTGTTGATCACTTCGATGGTCTTGCCGGACATCGCCACCTGCACGTCGCCGGGCTTTTGCGCGCGCCCGCCGGGCATGTTCTCCGTGGAAGGGATCACGGCGATCACTGGAACGGAGGGCTTCAACGCGGCGATCGCGCGCATCGCGCCGAGCATCGTGGCGCCGCCGCCCATATCGTATTTCATCTTTTCCATGTTGTTCGCGGGCTTGATGGAGATGCCGCCGGTATCGAACGTGACGGCTTTGCCGATCAGGCCCAGCACCGGGCCGCCCGGCCGCGGATTTTCCGGCGTGTACCGCAGCACGATCACTCGCGGCGGCTCGACGCTTCCCTGCGCCACGCCGATCAGCGCGCCCATTTTCAGCTCGGCGATTTTGCGCTCGTCGAGAATTTCAATTCCCAGGCCGGCTTCCTTAGCCATTGCCTCGGCTTTCGCGGCGAGCAGGCGCGGCGTCAGCTTATTCGAAGGTTCGTTGATCAGATCGCGGGCGAAATTCTGCGATTCGGCGAGGATGCGGCCGTGGTCAATGGCGGCCGTGAGATCCGCGCCAAGGCCGGCATCAAATCCGGCCAGCGAGATCGACTGGATCTCGCGCTCTTTTTTCTCGGTGTGATATTTGTTCGACTCGAAATCGGCGACGATCAGCCCTTCGACGACAGCCTGCGTCGCCGCGGGGCCGCGTTCCCCTTCGCGCGTGAGGAATACGAACTTCTTCACGCCGCGGGATTTCAGATGGCGCAGCGCCGTTCCCGCGATCTTGCGAAGGTCGGAGACGGCGAACTTCCCGGGCTTTCCTGCTCCGACGAGGAGCAGCTTTTTTGCCGACAGCCCTTCGGGAAAATGGAGGAGCACGAGTTCAAGCGCTTTACCAGTAATTTCGCCGTTTGCTACGAGCGATCCGAGGCGGCCGTTCATGGCGGTGTCAATGTCGCCGAGGAGACCGTCGAGTTTGTCGTCTTTATCGAAGACGTAGGTTACGAGGGCGTCGGATTCTAGCGAACCGTACGGCTGGGTCTCGAGTTGGATCTGCATGTCTCCCTTTCACGTTTATCGGCGGCGAGAGCGGGATATCGCTTCGTCCGCTTCGCGCTTGGCTTCCTTGCTGCGCTCGGATTCGCGGCGGTCGTGGAATTTCTTACCCTTTCCAATCGCCAGTTCGCATTTCGCCAATCCATCCCGGAAATAGATCTTCAGCGGCACCACGGTCATGCCCTTCTGCTGGATGGCGGCGTCCAACTTTTCGATCTCCCGGCGGCTCAGCAGCAGCTTGCGCTTCCGGAGAGGGTCGTGGTTTCGCGGTCCCCCGGGCTGGTACTCGGGGATATGGCAGTGTATCAGCCAGGCCTCCCCGTTGCGAATCTCGGCATAGGCCTCGCGGATCGCCCCCTTGCCTTCGCGCAGGGTCTTGACCTCTGTGCCTACCAGTATCAGGCCTGCCTCAAACTTTTCGAGCAGTTCGTAGTTGTAAGAGGCGGCGCGGTTCTGGGCCACAATCTTGTTATTCTCGCGCTCCGCCTTTTTCGCCGCCGCTTTCATGGGGCCGCTATCATAGCTGCGGTATGCGACCGGCTGCAAGTTGCGGAAAAACGCGGGTTTCCGTCCGGCTTTAGGCTAGTTTTCATATGGCCGTGACCCGGGTGTCTAAAACGGACTGTTAACCTCGGCAACGGGGCGGGTTCCTTGCCGCATCATAACGCGGGTGTTAGACTCCCAGAGCCATAGGTACACCCCTCGGAGGGTTTGGTTGCGCCGCATAGCATATCTGCCGCTTTTGGCGTTCGCCGCGATGGTCCTTGTCGGCTGCCCCAAAGCAAACGAAGACTACGACGCAGGCCGCAAGGCTGAGAACTTGCAGGATTACGATACCGCCCTGGTTCATTACGAACGCGCCCTCCGGGCCGATCCAGCCAACGCGGAATACAAGCTCCGCGCGATGCACACGCGCTATGAGGATGGCCAATTCCACTTGGAGCAGGGCCACAAGGCGCTGCAAAAGGGTGATCTGCAACTGGCACTGACGGAGTTCCAGAAGGCTCAGGCGCTCGACCCATCCAATGCCGCGGCCGATCAGCAGGTGAAGCACGCGATAGAGCTACTGACGGCCAAGACGGCCCCAGAGGTTCCTCGGGCGGTGGACCCCAATGCCGCGAGAGATTCAGAGCTACTCTCGGGGCCGCCCAGTCTGAAGCCGATTTCGCTGGAACCGATCAATTTGAAGATGACCAACGACGCCCGCGTCGTCTTTGAGACGATCGCGAAGCTGGCGGGCCTGACCGTGATTTTCGACCCGGACTTTACGTCGCGGCGCGTCACGGCCGATCTGCCGAACGTAACGCTCGAGGAAGCGCTCGACGACATCTCTCTCGAGAGCAAGGCGTTCTGGAAGCCGCTGTCCGCTAGCGTGATTTTCGTGGCGCCCGATACGCCGCAAAAGCGCAAAGACGTGGAAGACGAAGTCGTGCGCACCTTTTACCTATCCAACACGCTGACGCCCCAGGACTTGACGGAAGTCGTCACCGGGCTGCGCCAGCTGCTCGATCTGCGCCGCGTCCAGCAGGTAAACGCGCAGAACGCCATAGTGATCCGCGACACGCCGGACAAACTCGCGCTTGCGGCGAAGATCATACGGGACATTGACAAGGCCAAACCGGAAGTGCTGATCCACGTGCAGGTGGTCACGGCTAGCGTGGATCGGCTGCGCGATCTCGGAATTCTGCCGGGGCAAAGCGTATCGGTTACGTTCTCCCCTACCACGAAGAACCAACCGACCGGCGGAACGGGCGGTTCAGGCGGTTCGTCAACGCCGATCAACACTACTCAAATTACGCTCGACAACCTAAGGAATCTTACGGGCGCGGATTACAGCGCCACGTTGCCGGGGGCAACGGCAAACGCGATTCTTACCGATAACAAGACGAGGATCATTCAAGATCCCGAGCTCCGTGTGAGCGACGGCGAAAAAGCCACGCTCAAAATCGGGGACCGCGTTCCCGTGGCGACCGGCAGCTTCCAGGCGGGCGTCGGAGTGGGAGTTGGAACGGGAGCGGGCGTGGTCAATCCGCTGGTCAATACCCAATTTCAATACATTGACGTCGGCGTGAACATAGACGTGACGCCGCGCGTACATCCCGATGGCGACGTGAGCATGAAGCTGTCGATCGAAGTTTCGCAGATCACCGGGACGAGCAATATCGGCGGAATTAACCAGCCAGTGATCAGCCAGCGTAAAATCGAGCACGATATCCGCCTGAAAAATGGCGAGGTGAACGTCCTGGGAGGCCTGATCGAGCGTACCGACACCAGAAATGTGAACGGAATACCCGGCGTCGGCCAGATTCCTTTTGTCCGCTACCTTTTCTCGGATAACAGCAAGGAGATCAAGGAGGACGAGGTCCTCATCGTCCTGACCCCCCATATCCTGCGATTCCCTTCCATCGAGGCCAACAACCTCCAAACGATTGCCGCAGGGACGGATTCAAACGCCCACGTATCCCGGCAGGCGGACACGGGACCCTCTTCGTCCGTGCAGCCCCCTTCGCCGTTCGCTAACTCGCAGGCGGCGTCAGCAGGTGGACCAGCAGCCGGACAAGCGGCTGCGCCCCCGGCGGTCCCGCAGCTTCACTTTGAGCCGGCGATTGCTTCGCTGAAACCCGGGGACACGACGACACTCGGCCTAGCTGTCACGAATGTGAACGATCTCTACTCGATCCCGCTATTGATCCACTACAACCCCGCGGTGATACAGGTGGAGGAAGTGCGTAACGGCGGTTTTCTATCCGGAACCGGCACGCAGGAAATTGCCATCGTGCAACGGATTGACGCCCAGCGGGGCGACGTCGTGGTCTCTGCGACGCGCCAGCCGAATACGCCCGGCGTGAACGGCTCCGGCACGCTTCTCGGAATCGTAATCCGCGGTGTTGCTCCAGGCACCTCCGCACTCCAGATACTTCAGGTCAACGCCCGCGACTCGCAGCAGCGGACGGTTCCGATGGTTTCGCAACAAGCCACGATTCAGGTGCAGTGAGGAGCAATGTCCAGGATTCGCCGCAACATTGGCATCCCCGCGACAAATCAGCGGTGGGCTGCGTGGGTTTCGCGCCGCCGGAGAATTCGGGCGGTTGCGGCTGGAATGACGCTACTCGAGCTGATGGTAGCCTGCTCGATACTTCTCGTGCTGGCGACCGTGGCGCTGCCGCTGACGCGCGTCACCGTGATTCGGACGAGAGAACAATTGCTGCACTATCGACTTCGCGAGATGCGTGACGCCATTGACCGTTATCGCGACGATGCGGACAAAGGCATGTTCCAAGTGCAGGCCGGCACGGAAAACTATCCTCCCGACCTCGACACGCTCTATCACGGAGTGCAGCTGACCGGGACCCAGAATTTGCGATTGCGATTTCTCCGCGAGATTCCGGTGGACCCGATGACGGGAAACAACGACTGGGGCTTGCGCTCCGTGCAGGACGATCCGGACTCCACGTCATGGGGCGGCCAGGACGTATTCGACGTTTACAGCAAAGCAACGGGCACGGCGCTGGATGGTACGAAATACTCGGACTGGTAGCCATGGCAGGACTTGTGCGATCAAACATTGCAACGAAGGCGAGAAGGTGCGCGGCGCGTGGTTTCACTCTGCTCGAATTGATGATCGTGATCGCGATCATCATAATCCTCGCGGGGATGAGCGCGGGACGCTACGAACAATCGGTGCTCCACGCCCATGAGGCTGCGCTGCGTCAAGACTTGGCTGTGATGCGCCAGGCAATCCAAAACTACACGCTCGACAAGGAAGCTGCTCCGACCTCGCTCGACGACCTTCATACGGCCGGCTATATCGGAGAAGTCCCCACAGATCCGATCACCCATCAAAAGGACTGGACTACGGAGAGCTGCACTGACGTGCTGAGCCCGGACCAGATTCCCGGGGGTATCTGCGACGTGCATTCGGCGTCGGATGGAGTCGCGTCCGACGGCAAAGCCTACAATCAGTATTGAGCAGCGCGCAGGCGCGGCGCTGAATGATTTCGAAGTCGGCCCTATTCGTTTGACCGCCCCCTGTGCATCCGCTATGATGAATTCGCGGGGTGGAGCAGCCTGGTAGCTCGTCGGGCTCATAACCCGGAGGTCGTCGGTTCAAATCCGACCCCCGCAACCAATTATCTTTTGTAATCCTAACGGCTTAGCGAATGCGCACTCGCTAAGCCGTTTTCAATTTGTGTCGGTTTGCGTCCAGAATCTCGAGCGATTGGCTCCAAATGATGCGTCCGAGCTGCGTAGCCACCGCCAATGAATCCTCGCCCACGGTGTGCGTATAGATTCCGAGCGTGATGCTCGCATCGCCATGTCCGAGCCGCCGCTGTCGAACCTTCATCGGAACACTGAGCCGGTCCATTTGGCGGGGATTCCACCGCGCTCTCGCCGAAATCCTACACAAAGCTGAGGCGACCCTGCCGGGCGTAACTGTCGGCAGCGTAGGTTCATGTGGGGGAAACGTGAACGTGTACGACAGGTCACTCTTCACAGCGAGTCCCTCCAACTCCCCTTTTCTGGCTATCGCGTTAATCAGGAGTTGAGCAGCAAACTGCCGAGAAAATCATACGGCCTGCGCTTCACGCACGAAGGTGTTGGGGCCTCTGGGCAGAGGTGACGATTCCGGCTTCTACCCGTCCCCATAGCTAGGTTTGCGGCACGAGGGGATCGCCGAACGGTGGTGACATATCCCAGTGGTCTGTGACTAGCGTCACAGCAATATTACAAAATCGAGTTCATCTGTTGCTGTGGGGGGGGACGTGATGAGAGGTGTACGATGGCACAAAATCGACAACACGACCTGCTCAATGGTCTGAAGTTAGAGCTGAAGTTTTGCGAGCTGGGTGGATACAGACCGGTTCAGGGAAGGTTTCCAGCGCGCGCGAGCGAGAATAATCCGATCTTAAGGGGCTTTTTCCACGAAAGCGCACAAGAGTCGCGCAAAGAGCTTTCCGTCTTCCAGGATTCTCCTTCGTGCTTGAACTATGGCTTGCCAATGAGAAAGCATCCATGTTCGGAATGCTGGCTCATGGATTTCGTTCCGGCTGGGAAGCGAGGCGAAGCGGTGCCGTGCCACCATATTCCGCTGAACGAACGCGGAGATTCGGTGGCGACCCTCGAGGGGCTAGGCGACGCGGCGGAAGTTCAGAAAGCCGTGGTCGATTGGCTTCGCCGGCTGATTCAGCAGCTCGAAGAGGAACCTGCGGAATCGCAACACCACATGGCGTGGCACTAGGGAAATCGCAGACTGCCAACGAATTGGTACGCAGCCCGCTCGGGTAATTCCGGATTAGTCGGATTACCGGACAACTACCCGCCTACTCCACCTCTGGGGTAACGGGTTTATCTGGTATTACGTGCGCCAGCCAATCCTGCGCATCGCCTCTCTAGACCGGGTTACACTACTGCGTGTGTGTTGTGGGGTCCCAAAAGGGGAAAATATGAAGACATTTGAAGTTTCGTTTCGCTATCAAGATCGTAAGAACGGTTCCGAGGGATCGGCAGTCAAGCTTGATGCGTCGAGCCTACCCGGTGCAATAGCCAAGGCCACACGCGAATTCGTGAAGGGATTAGATCGGAAACAGAGGTTCGACATGAACAAGAACGGTCTGGAGATAAAGGCCGTTTGTGTTAACAGCGGTAGTGGGGCAAAGGAAGGCGGCGGAGTGATAGAGCCCGCCGGTTAAATGGGCTGACGCGCCTTGGTATAGCCCGATGCGCACTTGTCCGATTGCCGCCGCGTTGATCGGGCTTTTGTCTGGTTGGCTTGTAATAGCAGATGATTGAGGTGTCTCGCACGGAATGCAAAAATCGTAAAGGCGAACGACTAGATCGCTGCAAGGCAGAATCTCTGGAAGGGCTTGTGGTGGACAACGAATCAAAATGTCCGGTCAGCGGGAAGCGAAAATACGCAAGCGAAGGCGAAGCTCTGGCGACCGCTACACATCAGATGGCAACCGCCAATGCGCCAAAGGGACTTCGAGCCTATCTATGCTTGTGGTGTGATGCTTGGCATCTGACGAAAAATGCTGGAAGTGTCGGGAAGGATCGTGGTACCCCCTCAAATCGTCTCGGGAAATGGACGCGGAGCTAGATTATCGGACATCTATCAGGATAGGGCTCCAGTTTTTCGGTCTGCGCGTTTATCGGGCAGTGTTAGATGGCGGACTTTCCTAGCGTTGGCATTTCCTCTTCCGTGATCTGCCGGGCAGCGAATGCCGCGACGGTAGTACGGATCGGCTCGAGGGCAAATCGGCGGTGGTGTGGTGATCGGAGGTTTCACCCCCCCCCAAAGAAAAAAGGGGCGAACCCGCCAACGGCGGATCCGCCCCCGCAAACTACAGAGCAGCGACGTTCGAAGCCTGTAGGCCCTTGGGGCCCGTGGTCACTTCGAATTCAACTGCCTGGCCTTCGTTCAGCGATTTGTACCCCTCCGCCGTGATGGCGGAAAAGTGGACGAAAACATCCTCGCCCGACTGGCGCTGGATGAATCCGAATCCCTTCGCTGCATTGAACCACTTTACTGTTCCTTGTTCTTTCACTTTGATTCTCTCTTCTGTTTGAGCTATTTGGAGCCGTTCCCAGCCTTCAGGCAATAAAAAAAGGCCTGCAAGTGTGTGACTTGCAGACCTGAAGTAAATCCAAAGGTTTGACAAGAGCAACAAACGCAAAAACACTATACCACATGACGCCGCCTGAAAGAATAGGCAATCGGGATGGCGCATTCGCTTGGGATGGTTCACGGTGTTGCGTCGACTCATTGAGACCGTCGCGTTAATCAGGCGTTGAGATGGCCTTGCACGGAATTGGGTACTGAAAATGCTAGGCGCTGCGATGAGATTCAAGGTAGTCGACGCACCCATCCAGTGTCGCCAAACTGGGATAGTCCGACTCGGGGATTTCCACTTTGAATTCCTTATGAAGCCCGATAACGAAGTTCAAGAGGTCCATGGAATCGATATCGAGCTGATCGCGGATTCTCAGGTTGGGCTTGAGCTGCGACAAGTCGGCCTCCGGAGCAATTTGTCCGAGGGCACGAAGAACCACTTCTCTGATCTCGTCCTTGGTCATAGCTTCTCCGGTTCTTGCAGGAGGCGGTCGATGGTGGCCAGAAAGAGCCCGCCACGGTGGCCGTCGCTGACCCGATGATCCCCAGACAATGTAGCCGTGACAGCGGGCCGAGAGACAATCTGACCTCCCGATGACCAGGGACGCTCAGTGATCTTGCCAAACCCCACCAATGCGACTTGGGGCGGATAGATGATGCCGAAGACGGCCTCGACACCTTGCTCTCCAAGGCTGGTGACCGTGATTGTCGGATCGCTTAGTTCCGAACTTCGCAGGGATCCGGCCCGCGCCCGCTGAACAAGGTCGCGGAAGTTTTTCATGAGCTCATCGAGACTCTGGCGATCGGTGTTGTGTAGAGCGGGCGCGACCAGTCCGCCGCCTCTCAAAGAAATGGCTACCCCTACATGTATATCGGTTAGCGGGACGGCCTTCCCTGCGTTCCACACGGAGTTCAATTCGGGAACGTCGTGCAGCGCCAAGGCCACCGCCTTGAGGAGAAGCACACCGTACACCAGGCGCTCCTCCACGGAACGCTTCAGATTTTCTTGCGTAAGCCACGCCATGACGCGGCTCATGTCGATTGCGGTACTCAAGTAGTAGTGCGGAATTTCGCGCTTCGACCTCGCCATCGCAGCGGAAATCGCCTGCCGCATCCGTGCCCGACGATCCAACTCCGGGCCGGGCGCGGGTTGTGCTGCTTTAGTCTGCGCCGCCTGTTGGACATCTTCCAAAGTGATGCGGCCACCGGGCCCCGTTCCGGCCAAGGAAGCCAAATCGATTCCGAGCTCGGCCGCCATCTTTCGGGCCACTGGTGAGACGTGCACTCGTCCCGCCTCAGGCGTTGTTACGGAAGGACGCACAGGCGAAACTGGTGCCACCGGCTTTGCAGGAGCCGCTTCACTCGGCACAATTCTTGGAGCATGGGGAGGGGCGGCCTTAGCGGCCTCGCCTTCCTGGCGGATGATGGCTAGAACTGTTCCGACAGGGACCTTTTCTCCTGGCTGGACGAGGATTCTTTCGATGACACCGTTGGTGAAGACTTCTATCTCAATATCCGCTTTGTCCGTCTCGACGTCGGCGATGATGTCCCCTCGACTGACGCTCTCTCCGACGTTCTTGCGCCAACCCAAAAGCTTGCCTGCGCTCATGTCTGCGCCAAGCTGCGGCATGACGAACTCAGCCATGGCGAGCGATCATCTCCCGGACCGCGTCCACGATTTCCTCAACCTTCGGCAAAGCCGCCGTCTCGAGGTGCTTCGCGTAGGGCATGGGCACTTCAGCGCTGCACACGCGCGCCACGGGCGCGTCGAGATCATCGAAGGCATTTTCCATGATCTGGGCGCTAATTTCGGCCGAGAAGCTACCTGTGCGCCAACCTTCGTCGACCACCACCGCCCGGTGCGTCTTTGCGACGGAAACTAAAATTGTCGGTGCGTCGAGAGGGCGCAGCGATCGAAGGTCGATGACCTCCGCCTCGATGCCTTCCTGTGCCAGGCGATCGGCTGCCTGCATTGTCTTGCCGAGTGTTCCACCGTAGGTGATTATCGTGACATCCTTCCCCGGGCGAGTTACAGACGCATGCGTGGTATCCATGAGCTGGACTGCCTCGTCGACTTCTCCTTCCAGCGGGTACAAGGTGGCATGTTCAAAGATGAAAACAGGGTCGGGTTCCCGAAGTGCTGCCAGCAACATGCCGTATGCGTCGGCTGCGGTCGCCGGCGTCAGGACCTTGATTCCCGGGATGTGCGCGTACCAGCCTTCCAGACTGTGAGAATGTTGCGCCGCCATCTGGCGGCCGCCTCCGGTGGCAATGCGCACGACGAGTGGCACGTTGAACTGTCCGCCCGACATGTGCCGCAAAGCCGCCGCATTATTCAGAATCTGATCCATGGCCAGCATGCTGAAATTCACGGTCATGATCTCGACAATTGGACGCATCCCGCCTAGCGCCGCCCCGATGCCCGCGCCCACGAAAGCCGATTCCGAAAGCGGCGCATCGCGAATCCGCTCGGGCCCGAACTCCTCGAGCAGGCCGAGGCTAACTGCAAATGCGCCACCGTAACCGCCGACATCCTCGCCCATCAGAAAAACGCGAGGATTTTCACGAAGGGCTTTGCGCATGGCTGCCCGCGCGGCTTCGCGATAGGTCATCTTGGTCATGTTGCGCTTTGGCCCTGGACGTCTTTCAGCAGCTCTTCGACTGGTTCCGGGGCGCTGTCCTCCGCAAACTGGACCGCGTCATCAATCTCTGCGCCGATTTCTGCTTCGATGTGATTCAGATCAGGTTCCGCCAGGAATCCCCATTCCCGGAGGCGAGATTGGAAAAGCAGGATTGGATCACGCTTCTTCCACTCTTCGATTTCCGCCTTCGTGCGATACAAATCGGGATCGGCCATCGAATGGGCTCGGAAGCGGTACGTTCGGAGCTCTAGGAGAAAAGGGCCATTCCCACTTCGCACGGACTGTGCGGCTTGCTTGGCAGCCGCTTCGGTTGCGAGAACATCCATGCCGTCCACGGCATTGGAAGCCAGGCCGTAGGAGCTGGCCTTGCGGCTGATATCCGTCTGGGCCTGGTGGTGCGCCAGGGCGGTGCCCATGGCATAAAGATTGTTCTCGCAGAGAAAAATGACAGGGAGCTTCCATAGCGCGGCGAGGTTCAGCGATTCGTGAAACTCGCCTTCGGCAACCGCTCCGTCTCCGAAGTAGCAAGCGGTGATTCTGCTGCGGTTCTGCAATTTATCAGCCAGCGCGAGGCCAACGGCGATCGGCAAGCCGCCTCCGACGATCGCGTAGCCACCATAAAAGCGCCTGCTCGCATCGAAAAAGTGCATCGAGCCGCCGTGTCCACGGCTGCATCCCGTGACCTTTCCAAACATCTCGGCCATCAACACGCGGGCCGGGATGCCGCGGGCCAGTGCGTGCCCGTGCTCTCGATACGTCGCCACAATGGCATCGTCGGGAGAGAAAGCCTGCATCGTCCCTACGCCCGTCGCTTCCTCACCGATATAGAGATGGAGGAAACCGTGGATTTTCTGGAGGCTGTACATTTCCGCCGCTTTCTCTTCAAACCGCCGGATGCGCAACATCTCCCGCAACAAGAACAGGGCATGCTCTCGGTCGACTGGCGGGCGTTGCGAAAGGATGGTGGCGGACACTTAGTTTGCTTCCAGTGTGGAGATATCGCCTTCGGGCAGCCCGAGTTCGCGGGCTTTCAACAAGCGGCGCATGATCTTGCCGCTGCGCGTCCTCGGCACCGAGGCGACAAATTCAATCTCTTTCGGAGCGACGACGGCTCCCAATTTTGCCCGCGCAAATCCCAGCAGTTCACGGCGCAGGTCCTCCGTCGGCTCGAATCCCTTCCGAAGGACGACAAAAGCTTTCACGATCTCAAGCGCTACCGGATCAGGCTTCCCAATGACGCCGGACTCCGCGACGGCCTTGTGTTCCATCAAAATGCTCTCCACTTCGAATGGCCCAATGAGATGGCCCGAGGTCTTGATTACATCATCCTTGCGTCCAACGAACCAAAAGTAGCCGTCACGGTCGCGTCTGGCGAGGTCTCCCGTGAGATAAAATCCGCCGGCAAAACATCTTTTGTACCGCTCGGGCTCTCCCCAGTATGCGCGAAACATGGACGGCCAGCCCGGCCGAAGGGCCAGTTCACCCTGGACATCTGCGTCATGGACCTCTTCTACGGTGCCGTCTTCCGCCTGCCGCACGATCGCCGCCTCAATACCGGGTAGCGGGCGGCCCATCGAGCCGGGCCGAATGTCCGTCGCAGCAAAGTTGGCGATCATGATGCCGCCGGTTTCCGTTTGCCACCAATTGTCGTGAAATGGCAGCCCGAATACCTCCTTGCTCCAGACGACCGCCTCGGGATTCAGCGGCTCGCCGACGCTGGAAAGGAAGCGAAGAGAACGCAGATCATATTTCCGGACGATTTCAGAACCCACCTTCATCAACATGCGGATCGCCGTGGGCGCGGAATACCATACAGTGACCTTTTGAGATTGGAGAATTCCATACCAGCGTTCCGCATCGAAATCTCCTTCATCGATGATGCTCGATATGCCGTTGGTCAGTGGCGCAATGATGCCATAGGAAGTCCCGGTTACCCAGCCAGGGTCGGCGGTGCACCAGAAGATGTCGTCCTGGTGAAAATCGAGCGCCAGTTTGCCGGTGATGTGGTGCGCAACGACCGCGCCGTGGACGTGAACTGCCCCTTTCGGCGTTCCCGTCGTCCCGCTTGTGAAGTGAAGGAGAGCAACCTCCTCTGGAGCTGTTGGCTGGATAATGTAGGTGTCACCCGCCTCCTCCATCAAACGGCGATAGTCGTTTGTGCCTGGAACGTCCGTCGGCTGGTGATCGTCTCCGATCAACATAATATGTTCGAGGGATGGCACGGAGAATCGGATCGATTTCACCTTTCGCTCATACAGCATTTGCGAGGTGATCAGAACCCTTGCTTGACCAATCGTAAGGCGCGCGCGGATGGGTTCCGGGCCGAACGCCGAAAAAAGCGGGCAAAACACGGCTCGGTGCTTCAGTGTGCCAAGCGCGGCGATATACAGTTCCGGGATCCGCCCGGCCAAGACGTAGACACGGTCCCCCTTATTCACGCCAAGATTCTGAAGAACATTCGCAAAGCGGTTTGTAAGTGTTTGGAGCTGGAAGTAGGTGTAGTCCTCCACTTCCCCGTTCTTGCCCAGCCATCGGAAAGCGAGATGATTGCGAAGCGGACCGTTGGCGTGGCGGTCGACGGCCTCGTGGGCAATATTTAGCCCTTTGCCTTCAGGAAGACCATCGAGTTCTCGAAGAGCGGATTCCCAGGAGAATGCTCTTCGCGTTTCATCATAATCGCGGAGATTCGGAGCAACTGCCCAGTCCCGCGCCGACTTTGCAATCGTTTCCCAAGACATCGTGCTTCCTCGGCCTAGCTGACTCAAATCGCGGAGCGTGGCCTTCACACTTTCGCCCATTCGCGCATCCAGAGCACCATCAAAATACCGGATACAAACAGGCGGGGGAAGCATTACACAACTACAAGTCCGGATAAGAACCGCGCTCGCCATCTGGGGATATTTCTGAAGCAGCGGCTGGCCGCGAAGTGCTTCCGGCCCTGACGGGCCGGCGCGTCGAAACTCCTGGGCGCTTCTTTTTATCGCTTCGTGCTGGGTCGCTGCCTCAGAACGAAGGACGGAGACATTCGTGACGTCCATCCTTCGGGCACATTTCTAGCTCATCTGCCAGATGGAGTGCTGTGATGTGAATCACACGTGCGTGCGATGGAATATCAATGGAGAGCTCAGAGGGCGCCCTCGGTAGCATCAAGACCGGTTTGTGTTTCGAAAGACAAATCTCACGGTTGCTTGCTCGGCTGAAAACTGGCGGTGGAGTTTTTCCAGTACATAACTTTCGGCCCGATAGGCCTATTTCTCATTCCCGGTACTCTTCAGCCTTGTGAGCCAGATCACAGCTGGGTATCGGCTGTGTCACATCATCAGGATCGTCCTCGGGTTATAAAGATGAGCCACTCTAGCGAATGGAGCAGCCACAATGCCTTTCAAACGTCTTCTTTTCAAGTCCGCAGCCCGGGAGAAAATCCTGAAAGGTGCGACTGCGCTGACGGAGGCCGTTAAAGTCACACTGGGCCCAAAGTCGAAGTGCGTCCTAATCGAGAAGAAGTGGGGCCGACCCATCGTCTGCAACGATGGCGTGACAATCGCCAAGGAAATTGAATTCGAAGACCCGGAAGAGAACTTGGGTGCCAGGATGATTCGCGAGGCGGCGGAGCGCACGGGAGATACAGTGGGCGATGGTACGAGCACTTCCGCGATATTGGCGCATGCGATCTTTGCTGAGGGGCTACACAATGTGGCGGCGGGAGCGAGCGCAGTTGAATTGAAGCGCGGACTCGATCGAGGACTTCGGGCTGCGATCCAGGCCTTGCAGAGCCTTTCCCGCCCTGTTGCCAGCCGTCGCGAGAAGGCGCAGATTGCGACCGTGTCCGCCCACAATGACACGACGATCGGCGAACTGGTTGCAGACGCGATGGAGAAAGTCGGAAAAGATGGCGTGGTCACCATCGAAGAGGCAAAAACCACAGAAACAGCGCTAGAGCTAGTCGAAGGCATGCAGTTTGATCGCGGCTACCTTTCGGCCTATTTCGTAACAGACCCTGAAAAAATGGAGGTAGTCCTCGAGGATCCGCTGATTCTCATTCATGAAAAGAAGATCGTGAGCCTCCAGGAATTCCTTCCCTTTCTCGAACAGGTCGCCAAGTCCGCGCGGCCCCTTTTGGTGGTTGCAGAAGATGTCGAAGGAGAAGCTCTCGCTGCGCTGGTGGTCAATAAAGTTCGGGGCGTGCTCATATCAGCAGCGGTGAAAGCACCGGGCTTTGGCGACCGCCGGAAGGAGATGCTTCAGGATATCGCCGTGTTAACGGGAGGCAAGGTACTGGCAGAGGAGTTAGGCCTGAAGATCGAAAACCTCCAACTCGACGAACTCGGCAAGGCTAAGCGAGTGATTATCGACAGGGAGAAGACCACGATTGTCCAAGGCGCGGGCCTAAAGAGCGCCATCGAGGGTCGCTGCAATGAGATTCGCAAGCAGATCGAGCAGACGACTTCCGATTATGACAAGGAGAAATTGCAAGAGCGGCTCGCGAAATTGTCGGGCGGAGTCGCCGTCATCCGCGTGGGGGCCCCTTCCGAGACCGAGATGAAGAATCACAAAGAAGCATTCGAGGACGCCATCAGTGCAACCAAGGCCGCGATGGCGGAGGGAATTGTGCCGGGCGGCGGACTCGTTCTCCTGCGAGCCATTGACGCGGTCCAGCGCGTGGAGAGTGAATGCTCTGGGGACGAACGCACCGGACTGCTCATCCTCAAGCGCGCGCTCGAAGCTCCGACACGCCAGATTGCGGAAAACTCGAATCTCGACGGCGGCGTCGTAGTGGATCGGATGCACAATGGAACCGGGAACTACGGACTCGACGCCTCAAAAGGCGAATACGTGGATCTGGTCGCGGCAGGCATTATCGATCCGACCAAAGTGGTCCGAACGGCGCTCGAGAATGCTGTCTCGGTGGCCGGTGTGCTGCTGTTAACCGAGGCGACGCTCACCGAAATACCGGAATCGAAGACCGCCCGCACACCGGCCCACGACATGTCTATGGAATGATTTGCTGGGCCGTGACTTGGATCACAGACCACGCGACGGACGTCCTATACACAAGCTAGTGAGGATGGTCGCTCTAGTTTCTTCCTGTGGCCAGGCGTACCACGAGATGTGAGGGAGCCATGGTGAAGCGAAAGGCGCATAGCGAGGGAGTGAGAGACGAGTTGCCGATCGCCTTGGTGGAAAGGCTGCCTCTTTGGCAACTGAATGTCGTCGAAGTTGCGGGACACAACTTGGAATCCCGAGGCCGAGAAGAAGTCAATCGACTCCTCGAGACGGGATGGTGTTTGCTTCACGTTTACACGCTGAAGTATGAAGAAGACGGCGTATGGCGCGAGCGGCCAATGGGGATTCTAGGGAAACTGGGAAACAACCAGCACTAAGAGAGAATGATCCGGCCCAAGGCGATCGACCGGACAGTAATACGAGCGGGAGGTACCAGTATGAAATCGGAACTGCAGATTACATTCCGAAATATGAAGCCGTCGAAAGAGATCGAAGAATTGGTTCGTGCAGGGGCAGCCAAGCTCGACGCCCTTTATGCTCAGCTCATGGGATGTCGTGTGATGGTTGAAATCCCGCATCGTCACCACAAGAAGGGCAGTCTCTATCATGTCCGAATTGACTTGACCGTGCCGCAGGGAGAAATCGTGGTGAAGCGAGAGCCGAGCTTGAGCGCCGGAGCCCGGCACTTGGGAGAACGAAAGATTAGGAAGGACGCCGAAGCACAGGTCCCGCATAAGGATCTTCGGATCGCAATTGGCGATGCGTTCAAGGCCGCAGGCCGGCGTTTGCAGGATCACGCTCGTCGTCGGCGGGGCGACATAAAGAGTCATGCACCACTTCCCGAGGCTCGCGTAAGCCAGATTTTCCCGCGCGAGGGTTACGGATTTCTGGCTTCGGAGGACGGACGCGAAATCTACTTTCACAAGAACAGCGTTCTTGGCCAGAGCTTTCCACGTCTGAAGGTCGGGACAGCTGTCAGGTTTGTCGAGGAGCCGGGGAAAAAGGCCCTCAAGCCAGCACGGTCCGCTTGGTTCCCAAGCAAGGAGCTCAGGAAGCGGCCAAAGGGACGGCGGCTTGAGCTAATCGAGCAGGAACCGGACGAAGAGGACATAGGGTGTTTAGAGATCGACTAGAAGGCGGCCGCAAGTTAGCGGAGCGGTTGCACGCATATGCGAATCGCGAAGACGTAATTGTGCTTGGGATTCCGCGAGGCGGTGTCCCGGTCGCATCTGAGGTAGCGAGAGCATTGCATGCTCCGTTGGACATATTTCTTTCGCGGAAGCTCGGCGTTCCGGGACAAGAGGAACTGGCATTTGGCGCCATTGCGATGGGTGGCACGCGCGTGCTCGACCGCGAGATCATAGAAGCGGTGGGCATTTCCGAAGAGCAAATCGAGCGAATCACTGCGAAAGTGAAGAAAGAGCTGGAGCGGCGCGAGAATCTCTACCGGGGCGCGCGGCCTCCTCTGAGAGTCAAGGGGCTAACCGCCGTCCTTGTAGACGATGGGATCGCCACCGGGTCCAGCATGCGAGCCGCCATCCATGCATTACGACAGATGAAACCGGCGCGCGTGGTAGTCGCGGTTCCGGTGGCTCCGCAATCGACCTGTAGCCGACTTACAAATGAGGTGGATGAACTCGTCTGTGTCGATACGCCGGAAGATTTCTACGCGATTGGGCAATTCTATGAGGATTTCTCACAGGTGGCAGATGAGGAAGTGACGGCACTCCTTCTTCGAGGCGTGCAGCCAGTTCTTCAAAGCGCTGACCAGGATGATCGCAGTGATCCAGAAGGGAATTCAGAAATGATTCCAGGACGAAAGTCGGAATCGGATGGCATTAGGCGCGAAGTGTCGATTGACCTTGTAGGGGCGACGTTAGAGGGCACGCTGGTTCTTCCCAAGGGGACGGATAGCGTCGTGCTTTTTGCGCATGGCAGCGGCAGCAGCCGTCATAGTCCACGGAATCGGTATGTTGCGCAGGTGCTTAATTCGCACAGCATTGGCACTTTGTTGTTTGATCTCCTAACTCGTGAAGAAGAATTCATCGATCAAGGTACAGGCGAGCTCCGTTTTGATATTCCTTTCCTAGCAAAGCGTTTGATCGGTGCGACCAAGTGGGTCGTGAACAGTCCTGACATGAGGGAACTAAAGGTGGGCTATTTCGGGGCCAGCACGGGGGCGGGCGCCGCGCTTGTGGCGGCGGCCGAACTTCCGGAGGTCACCTCTGCAGTCGTTTCCCGCGGAGGCCGGCCAGATCTTGCAAAGGACGCTCTCGACGCGGTTCGCGCTCCCACTCTTCTGATCGTTGGAGGGGATGACGAGCCCGTGATCGGCATGAATAAAGATGCTTTGGCAAAGCTCAAGTGTCGCGACAAAAAGCTGATTATTATTCCAGGTGCAACACATCTGTTTGAGGAACCGGGAGCGTTGGAGGAAGTGGCGCGAGTTGCAGCGGAGTGGTTCAGTCATCATTTCAAACTCGCCAAGAAGTCTCGGGTTCAATCAGCCGGAGTCGCTAAAGGCATTGGCATGGTGTGACGTCCCTGCTCGTAGTCCAGCATTTCAACAAGCCAGCAACGGAAGACGCGTGAATGTGAAGATCTATCCGTCCGGCAACTGACGCCATGAAATATCGCCGCGCAAGCTGTTTGGTGTTGAGCATATCCACCGCATGAAAGTTACGTGGAGAATTCGGTCCCGCCGGGAAGGCGGCGCTGACGGCACGCCGTGACGAGCATGGCCGGCTGGGAACACTTTTCGCATGGTTCCGACATTGGTGTGCGTGGATTTGGCCACACGGTCGAACAGGCATTCGAACAGGCAGCGCTCGCGCTCACGGCGATTGTGGCGGACGTTTCGAGGATTGGGCAGGGTGAGACTGTTGAGGTCCATTGCGACGCTCCAGATCTTGAGCTCCTGCTCGTGAGCTGGCTCAACGCGATCATTTACGAAATGGCGGTGCGGACAATGCTCTTCAGCAAGTTTCGCGTTGTCATCTCTGGGTGTTCCTTGACCGGAGCTCTACTCGGCGAAGAAGTCGATCCCGAACGCCATCGCGTGGCAGTCGAAGCAAAGGGAGCCACGGTCACCGCTCTTCGAGTGGTTCATAACCACGACGGCCAGTGGGTCGCACAGTGTGTAGTCGATGTCTGAAATGCTAAAGGCGCATGCATGAACCGACACTCGCTCACGCGCCGGTCTGACTTTGAATGGTGGATCGAGCCGACTGGGCAGATGCGTGTGCCGGGTATCATATATGCTGGCGAGCAGTTGATCGAGGACATGGACGAAAAGGTTCGCGAGCAACTCACCAACGTTGCTACTTTGCCCGGAATTCGTCGCGCGGCGTATGCCATGCCCGATGCCCATTGGGGCTACGGCTTCCCGATCGGCGGAGTCGCCGCGTTCGATCCCGATGAGGGCGGCGTAATTTCCGCAGGCGGTGTCGGCTTTGATATTTCGTGCGGAGTACGTGCGCTCCATACCGGCCTGACGGTAGATCAGCTGGAGCCCAGTAGGGTCGAACTTGCAGATACGCTGTTTAGAAGCGTGCCCGCTGGTGTTGGAAGCACCGGGACCATCCGTCTCAACGACAAGGAAATGGACGAGATGTTGTGCGGTGGAGCAAATTGGGCCATTGCGCGCGGCTACGGAAGCCCCGAGGATCTCGAACGCATCGAGGAAAGTGGATGCGCATCGGGCGCGAAGCCCGAGTGTGTTTCACACGAGGCCAAGAAGCGCCAAGCCCGCGAAATGGGGACGCTCGGCTCGGGCAATCACTATCTGGAAATTCAGCGAGTAGCTCAGGTCTTCGATTCCACGACGGCCGCCGCATTTGGGCTACGACTAAACGACATAGTTGTGAGTATCCATTGCGGATCAAGAGGACTCGGCCACCAAGTAGGAACAGACTACCTGAAAGCCATGGTGATCGAGGGCCACCGGCCAATTCCGGATCGCGAACTCGCGTGTGCCCCGATCTATTCGGAACTGGGTCAACACTATGCGGGGGCCATGCGCGCCGCGACAAATTGCGCTTTGGCGAATCGGCAGATCATTACACATCTGGTTCGAAACGCCTTCCGCGAAGTCGTGCCGGGTGCCAAACTCGCCCTTTTGTATGACGTTTCCCACAACACGTGCAAAATTGAACGCCACACCGTCAACGGCGCTAGCCGGGAGCTGTTCGTCCATCGCAAAGGCGCCACGCGCGCCTTCGGCCCCGGCAATTCAGACCTGCCTCCTTCACTCCGAGCGGTGGGGCAGCCCGTGTTGATTGGAGGAACGATGGGAACGGAGTCTTACGTTCTGGTCGGCACCGGGGAGAGTGAAGATCTTGCGTTCTCGTCCGCCTGTCATGGTGCGGGGCGGTCCATGAGCAGGACACAGGCGGCAAAGAAGTGGCAGGGACGCAAGCTTATTGACGAGTTGCATGAACAGGGTGTGCTCATACGCACGCGATCATTCCGCGGTGTGGCCGAGGAGGCACCGGGCGCCTATAAAGACGTCAATGCGGTCGCGGAAGCAGCTGAGCACGCGAAATTGGCACGGCGAGTTGTGCGGCTCGTACCGTTGATTTGCGTCAAAGGTTAATAACATGGCTCCTCTGCAATAGCGGGGGCCGCTTTCGACAAATGTATTCGCGCTACCGAAGCAAGGATGGACAACGGTGTACGCCACTCTCCAGCCGCGGGAGGGCCTGCTCGTTGCGAAGTCCCAATTGCGGGCAGTTTGGGCCAAATTAAGAGGATAGCCGTTGATACGAGAGCGTCACCCGGGATCGTGACCGACGTTACAGCCTGACTTGCCGAAATCCCGGATACTGTGGCTAGCAGTGGATGAGATGAGAAGGAAATAAAGGGCTCATTGTAGAGCGAGAATCTGGGAAGATAGTTGCGCGAGGGCTGACCAATGGCAAGAGCGAAGCAACTCACGATTTCTGCCCAGGATCGCCCTGGAACCTTGGCTCGTATCGCGAAGGTGCTGGGAGATTCCCGGGTGAACATCATGGCGATGAATTGTGCGACCTTTGGAGTACAGGGAGCCATTCAAATAATAGTTGACGATATTGGCAAGGCAAAAGAGGTCCTCGACAGTCTACGCCTCCCGTACACGGAGGAGGATGTGCTCTATCTCGAGTTGGAGAATTCGCCGGGTTGTCTTGGGGACTTGGCTGGCAAATTAGCAGCTCAAGGCATAAACGTCACGACGGGTTATGGCACAGCCATAAAAGGCTCCAATAAGGCGAGCGTTGTACTCCGGGTCTCCGATCTGGAGGCTGCTGATAGAATCAGTTGAGGTCGACAGCCAATTTGCTCCATGCGGGGAGCGGCATCGCGGAACAACCTGAGAACTGCTGGTTGCAGACCACCCCTTCTATAACGCGCGCACAGCTTCCTCGACTTGCTTAGCTAGCGCCCCGTAGTCTTCCCCCTTGATCTGCAACGGCGCGCCAAAGACTATTTCCGCGCGGCCCGGGCGCGGCCACCATGCATGGCGGTGCAGGATCTTTTCGACACCCCGCAATCGAATCGGGACCACCGGCACACCCAACCGTCCCGCGATTAAGCCGATGCCTGGTTGAAAGGGCTTAATTTCTCCTGCCTCGGTTCGTTCGCCTTCCGGAAAGAACAATATGGACCAATCGTCGCCAATCAAGTCTCCGAGGTAGCGCAGCGACTGGCGCGCGCCGGTTTGGGTCTGCGGAATGGGGAACGCGTTGAAGAACAACGCCACGAGCCAATAGATGAAACTATCCCAAAACCGCTCGTACCAGGCGTGACCCTGCGGAGAAAAATGAGCATCGAAGTACTCTTTCCACATGGCCACTGCAACGCGGTAGCGGTATCTTGCGGGCAGAGCGGACAAAATCAAGGGCGTATCCAGATGGCTCTGATGATTCGGCGCGAAGATGATCGGTCCGTGGAGTGAGGCGAGATGTTCGAGGCCTGAAATGCGAGCGTGCGCGAATAATCGAGTGAGCGGGAGCAAAACCGTCGTCAATGCAACGTTGCGAATCCCCCTCGCTAACCAGACACGGTTCCATGCAGGGAGTTCCGAAGCGCCGGAAGGCATGCGAATCTTAGCCAATTCGGAAACCGTCCGCGCCCCACTCAAGAGCGACTCGTCGATGCTGGTGTTGAGGTGCTGCTCCAAATCGATCATGAGTTCGACACGATCGAGGGAGCTTAGTCCAAGTTCATCTAACGTCGTGTTCAGCGTGATGGCACGGTCCGGAGAATATCTTCGAAGAAGATCGATCATTTCCTCTCCGCTTGAGGTTGTTGGTGCTGAATTGCCGCTCTCGACCCAGGCTTGGATTTCGCCGTGCTTTAGCTTTTGTGTGCCTTCCGTACGCGGCAGCCGCTCACCAGGCCACATCGAAACGCTTCGAATTTTCTGGTGATCTTCGAGTTGCAAGTTGGCGCGGCGGATGATTTCGCTCGGGTCGCCGGGATCCTCAAGCACTAGAACCGCATGCACGCGATCTCTGCCCACTACCGCGGATTCCCGGACTCCAGGAATCTCATTCAGCACGACCTCCACGTCGTCGGGGAAGACCTTTAGGCCCTCCGGTGTGACGATCATTTCTTTCTTGCGCCCCCGAATGATCAGGTTCCCTGCATCATCAAAGGATCCAAGATCGCCCGTATGAAACCAGCCGCCTGCGAACGCGGAAGCGGTCTCAGCAGGAGCTTGGTAATATCCCGACGTCACACTCTCACCTCGCACTAGTATTTCGCCGTCTGCTGCGATCTTGATTTCTACTCCCGCGACGGGTTTGCCGACAGTTCCTTCCTTGGTATCGAATGGATTGTTGAAGGTAACGACGGGCGCCGTCTCCGTGAGGCCGTAGCCTTGAACGACGGCGAATCCCAGTCCGGACCAGAATTCCTCTAGGTCTTGGGAAAGCGGCGCTCCTCCAACGATGAATGCCCAGAACTTCCATCCAAATGAGGAATGTATGCCGCGGTAGCGGCACCAGCGCCATACCCAATGCAGCGGAGTTTGGGGTAAGTGGGCCACTTTCGAGAATTCGCGTACAACGTGCTTCTTGAGGACCTGGAGGATCTTCGGCACCGCGATCACCACTGATACACGTCGCTTGCGAACCTGCCGCACAATTTCATGCGGGCTATATCCGCGTATAAACACCGCGACCCCGGGTATCAACGGCAGAATGAAGAGCGTGATCACTTGGCCAAACATGTGACTGAGCGGAATCAGGCTGAGAAAACGCAGCGGGAATACCGGTCGAAACCATTTGGCGTATCTGGAAACAAGCTGCTCCGGCGAAACAATATTGGCCAGAATATTTCCGTGCGTGATGGGGACTCCCTTCGGTTCTCCGGTCGCTCCTGAGGTGAACACGATCTCAACGATATCGTCTGTTTCGATTCGAACCGGTGGCGTTTGATAGTTCTCAGCGCTCCATTCGAGTTCGGAGAGTCGCCAGGCCGGCGGCTGATGGTCCCAGGGGCGCAACTGAACTTCCTCTCCGATCAGGATGACGTGAGCATCGACGATCCCTTGAACGTGCAGCAAGAAACGCAGTGATGTGCGGTAGTCGATGGGCACAACGACGACACCGGCAAGGACGCAGCCCCAGAACGCGACGATCCACTCAGGGCGGTTTTCGGACCAAAGGATGGCTTTGTCGCCCTTGCCGATATGGTGTTCGTACAACCGCGCCGCTAGACAATGCGCGGCGCGGCCCACTTGTGCGTATGTGTACTTCCAACTGCGGTATCCATTGTCGTATTGGAGGCACTCGGCCTGGCATTTCGAGAACTCGTAAAACAAATCGACAAGGCTCCGTCGCCGGGGTACGTCAGCGAACATCGGTGGCTTATTGCGATTGTGGATCAGCCAGCCATCTTTACCCTGTATTCGCGGTGGACTCTTTTCGACAGGCACGAAAGCACTTCCCTTCCCACTCTAGGCAGGTCAGTCGGTCCTCCGAACGCGCGGCGAGATTCGCGCGCCACCTCCATCCAGACGGACCTAGCATCTTCGCAAAGATCCCCGTTCGAGGCTTCCACGAATACCCGCGTTTCTTAATACATGAGCTAGTCCCCGTGCTCAGTGCGCGGCGTCACAGTCGCCTGAGAAGTGACCTAGTGCACGTGAGGCTGTGATTCGTGTCACTGAGGCCTGCCGTCATCGAGTGCTGAAATATGGGAGAAAATGAAAATACTTGAGAAGCATGTAGTGACCAGCGCGGTGGTTTCCTGCACGCGATCGGGCACGGCATCAGGCGGATCAAATGTTGCTGCTCAATCGCCGGCGGAAATTGACGCATAGGCACTAGGTGCATTGATGATCTTTGCTAATCGAACAGAAGCCGGTCAAAAGTTGGTGCTGCGTTTGAGAAAATACGCAAACCGTGACGATGTGATTGTGCTGGCAGCGCCGCGGGGAGGCGTTCCGACTGCTTTCGAGGTAGCTACGAACCTCAAGGTGCCACTGGATGTGTTTGTGTTGCGCAAACTTGGTGTTCCAGGCCACGAGGAGTTGGCATTCGGAGCCATTGCGAGCGGAGGAGTTCGGGTTCTTGATCGAAATACTGTTGAAGGGTTGGGACTGACCGGTTTGGACATCGAGCGAGTGACACGGGCAGAAGAACGAGAACTGGAACGCCGCGAACGGGCCTATCGAGACGGGAGACCAATGCTAGACGTCCGCGGAATGACCGTCATTCTTATCGATGACGGTATCGCCACTGGGTCGAGCGTGCGGGCTGCCATTCGCGCGTTACGGCAAATGAAGCCCGCGCGGATAGTGATTGCGGTGCCTGTGGCTCCGCCTTCTGTCTGCAATCGACTCCGAGTCGAAGTAGACGAACTTGTATGCCTGGAGATGCCGGAGCCATTTTACGGAGTCGGCCGATTCTATGATGACTTCTCGCAAGTATCAGACGAGGAAGTAAAACAGCTGCTCGATAGCGCTTCGCGCCAGCTCCGTGATTCGCGGCATCGGGATGTGCAGACCATAGCAAGATGAACACGGCAATGATTAACGCACGAATGTTCCACATGTGATGCTGAGAAAAGTGTAGTCCCGCCGGAGTCGTTCGCGCGCATACGAGAACCGAGGTGTGAAAGTGGTTGCCAAACACGAACAGCACCTTATCAACGCGATTCGCCGGTCAGC
This sequence comes from uncultured Acidobacteriota bacterium, assembly GCA_963752925.1. Taxonomy (GTDB): domain Bacteria; phylum Acidobacteriota; class Terriglobia; order Acidiferrales; family UBA7541; genus Palsa-295. The sequence continues at coordinate 431,302 of CAVVZY010000004.1, forward strand.
GCATCCACTTACGGGAAAAGATACAGATTTTGATCCTTTGCTTAAGATGATTGGTGACTGTCGTTTCGTACTCATTGGAGAAGCCACGCACGGAACCCATGAGTTCTATCGTGTGCGCGCGCAGATCACTAAGCGTTTGATCGCGGAAAAGGGGTTCACCGCAGTCGCTGTAGAAGCAGACTGGCCAGACGCATATCGCGTCAATCAATTTGTACAGTTTGAGGGTGAAGACGAAGAAGCGGTCGATGCGCTTGCAGGCTTCCAGAGATTTCCTGCATGGATGTGGCGCAATGCCGACGTCCTCGACTTCATTGGTTGGCTGCGCAATTACAATGAACACCGGCATTCGAAGCGCGTTGGTTTCTATGGGCTGGACCTTTACAGCTTGCATGCCTCCATTCGAGCGGTGCTGGACTTCTTGGACAAAGTCGACCCCGAGGCTGCACAACGCGCCCGGTACCGCTATGCCTGCTTCGACAACTTTGGCGAAGACTCCCAGGCTTACGGTTATGCCGCCAGCTTCGGCCTGAATAGAACCTGTGAGAATGAAGTCGTCGGCCAGTGGATGGAAATGCGCCGGCGCGCTGCGGAACTAGCCAGCCGCGATGGCCGCGTCGCCCGGGACGCATTCTTCTTTGCTGAACAGAATGCCCGCCTGGTGAAAAATGCGGAGGAGTATTATCGCGCAATGTTTCACGAACGGATCTCTTCCTGGAATCTGCGGGACAGCCATATGGCCGAGACACTCGATGCATTGGCACAGCACCTCGGCACTAAGGCAAAGATCGTCGTCTGGGCGCACAACTCTCATCTCGGAGACGCTCGCGCGACCGAGATGGAACAACGGGGTGAGCTGAATCTCGGGCAACTCGTACGCCAACGGTTCGGCGATGAAGCGGCCCTCATCGGATTCACAACATACACCGGCACAGTTACAGCAGCATCGGGGTGGGAGGCTCCTGCGGAACGCAAGCATGTTCGACCAGCGCTGCCCGGGAGTTATGAGGCGCTTTTCCACGAAACAGGAATTCAGAATTTCCTGCTCCGGCTCAGCCGTAGAGAGGAAGTCGCGTCCCTACTGCGGGAACCGCGCCTGGAGCGAGCAATTGGTGTCATCTATCTTCCGCGATCCGAGCGCGTTAGTCACTATTTCCACGCCCAGCTGTCGGACCAATTCGATGCGATTTTACATTTCGATGAGACTCGAGCCGTTGAACCCCTCGAGCGAACCGTAGCCTGGGAGACTGGCGAGGTTCCCGAGACTTATCCTTCAACACTGTAAAAGATCAGTGGGCGGCGACATGATCCCGTGGAATTAAAACATGCGGGATACATCTCAGCACTGTTCCTGCAGCCCGATTTGACAGGACTTTCGCAGAGTGGCACTGCGCGGATACGTGTGCAACACGAGGAAGTCGAGTCCAAATTGGGTCCCGTAAAACTTGGTTACAAAACCTCCGTTGGTGGGCAAGACAGATTGCAAATCTCAGGCACGTGAATTCAGACATTTGCGAGAAAAGACGGAAGGAGGGTCTTGGGCAGCCTGTAATATGCGTGTCGCTAGGTTTCCATACTTTCGGTCCGCAAACTAGATACCCCAAGTGTTTATGACCAGCCCGAGTTTTTGTACCAGGTGAATCCTCTCCCACTTCACCTGGTACAAAAATCGCCGGTTAGGTAAGTGGGAGGGATATACTAGGGCCTGGCAAGTTCCTGTCGTCACATCGACGCGCGGCCTTTTGCAGCGAGTTCGCATGCGGCTTCGCTACAAGACTCCGGAGCCAACCTCTGAGTGCGGTGAGGGCTAGTCTCCTTGTCGTGGAATGACCCTTTTTCTTTCTAAAGCAAGGCCACCAGGCATCGTAATGGTTTCTCGCCTCGGAATCTCGAACCTCTAGAATGAAGAAGAATCAACCGCCGAACATCCTCCTTCCTGATCTGGAAGAACCGATCCGCGCCGAACTTTTCAGCCTCGAGCGACTCGAGCAGCATGCCGAGAGCCTTGCGGCAGCACAGATCATCACAACCGTCGCAAGCCAAGGCCGCCCGCTCGTTCCGCGTGTCCTCGAGAACGGCCGCGTGCTCCTCAATGCCTACCGAGTCACAGCTCGGGCGATTCGGGAGGAACAAGCGATTACGCCCGCGGCTGAATGGCTGGTCGACAACTTCCATATCGTTGATGAGCAGCTTCGCGAGATCCAAGATGATTTGCCGGTCGGCTACTACCGTAAATTACCCAAGCTTGCATCGGGTCACCTGGAGGGCTATCCGCGTGTATACGGAGTCGCTTGGGCGTTCGTTGCGCATACGGACAGCCGCTTCGATCCCGAAGTGCTCCGCCGCTTTGTGGCGGCCTATCAGAGGGTGCAACCGCTGACGATTGGCGAACTCTGGGCGGTGGCCATCACGCTTCGCGTCGTGCTGGTCGAGAATATGCGCAGGATTGCGGAACAAATTGTTCGCAGCAGGAATGCCCGCCAGGAAGCCGACGCGTTCGCCGATGACTTGCTCGGTTCGAATGGTCAAGCTGAAACCATTCCGCTGTCGGCGCTCCGCCGCTTTGAGGATGCTCCTTTAGAAAGAGCGTTTGCCGTGCAGCTTGCCCAGCGCTTGCGGGATTTCGATCCAAAAGTTCGGCCCGTGCTGGTCTGGCTCGATCAGCGCCTGGCTGCGGCGGGAACAAACGCCGATGAAATGGTCCGAACCGAGCTCCAGCAACAAGGAACCGCGAACGTGTCCGTACGCAACATCATTACAAGCATGCGCTTGATTTCCGCATTCGACTGGCAGCAATTTTTTGAAAGCGTCAGCCTGGTGGATGAGATTCTTTGCAACGACACAGACTTTGCCGACATGGATTTCTCCACGCGGGACATCTACCGCCATGCAATTGAGGATCTCTCGCGCGGATCGAATCTTCCGGAATTGGAAGTTGCGCGACGTGTCGTCCGACGTGTCAAGCAGGCCGCCTCAGGCACGTACGATCACGATGGAGACAAGTCGAATCAGGATCGTTACACGGAGCCTGGCTACTATCTCATCTCGCGAGGACGTCCAGCCTTCGAGAAGGAGCTAGGTTTTCGCGTGTCAGGGAAGCATCGGCTGCTCCGTATATACATTCGAGCCGCGATCCCTGGATATCTGGGCACAATTGCTATTGTGACCGCGATGATCCTCGCGCTCCCGCTGCTGCGCTCCCGAGAGAGCGGCATGACCGTACAAGGCCTCTTGCTCCTCGGTTTTCTCGCCTTCATGCCTGCCTCGGACCTGGCGATTGCACTGATCAATCGCTCAGTGGCGGCTTTGCTTGGACCGCAAAAGCTGCCCCGACTGGACATGCGCAAAGGCGTCCCAGAAGATTTACGAACGATCGTCGTCGTCCCCGTGCTGCTGACCTCCCCGGAGGATGTCAAGGAGCAGGTCGAGCGGCTGGAAGTTCATTACCTCGCGAATCAGGATGGAGAGTTGCGCTTTGCCCTGCTCTCCGATTGGCTGGACGCACCCTGCGAAAGCCTGCCGGATGACGAAGATCTGCTGGCGCTCGCGGTCGACGGCATTGCGCTGCTTAACCAACGCTATGGTCCGGCCCCTGGCGGCGGGGAGCGCTTTTTCCTCTTTCATCGCAAGCGAGTTTGGAACGAGAGCGAAGGAAAATGGATGGGGTGGGAGCGCAAACGAGGAAAGCTGCACGAATTGAACCAGCTGCTGCGTGGCTCGGAGAGTACAACGTTTATTGCCGTTGGCGGACGACCCCTAGCAGGTCTCACGGGGGTGCGCTACGTCATCACGCTTGATGCCGATACGCGCCTTCCGCGTGGCGCTGCCTCGCGTCTCGTCGGGACGATGGCCCATCCTCTCAATCGGCCTCGGTTCAGTGCTCGCGATGGCCGCGTGCTGGAAGGTTACGCACTCGTGCAACCACGCATCACTCCTTCGTTACCTGTCGACCGGGAGGGTTCGCTCTCTCAAAGGATTTTCTCTGGCCCGGGTGGAATCGATCCCTATTCAGCAGCTGTTTCGGATGTTTACCAGGATTTATTCCACGAGGGCTCTTATACCGGAAAGGGCATCTACGACATCGATGCGTTTGAATTGGCGGTGGCCGGGAAAGTGTCCGAGAATTCGGTTCTGAGTCATGATCTTTTCGAAGGCATTTTTGCCCGGGTCGCCCTGGCCACTGACATTGAACTATTTGATGAATTCCCCTCGCGTTATGAGGCCGTGACTGCACGTCAGCATCGTTGGGCGCGCGGAGACTGGCAACTTCTGCCTTTTCTTCTCGGACGGGGCCGCTCGCGAGCGGGAAAGCGGATTCCGTTTACGATTCCGGCGATTGGCCGGTGGAAGATCCTCGACAATCTGAGGCGTACTTTGTCGGCGCCCACTGCCTTTCTGACTTTGATGGCCGGGTGGCTGCTGTCGCCCGCTTCTCACTGGCTATGGACGGGATTCATTCTCGCAACCGCTGCGATTCCTGCCCTGCTTCCATTTTTCACCGGACTGTATCCGCGCCGGAGAGGCATTTCGAAGAGAAGCCATTTTCGCGGCGTGCTCAACGATCTGGCGCTCGGCGCATCCCAGGTCGGCTTGACACTCACATTCCTCGCATATCAGGCGTGGCTGATGTCAGACGCGATTCTCCGGACCCTGACCCGTCTCTATATAACCCACAAGAATTTGCTTGAATGGGTGACGGCAGCACAGTCGAAGTTTGCGGCCGATTCCAAACTGACAGCTACCTATAGGCGCATGGCGGGCGGCATTTTCCTCGCTCTCATGGCAATTCTGGCTCTGGTATTCGGGCGGCATCAATCTTGGACCGCGGCGGCTCCGTTGATTCTTCTCTGGGTAGCCGCCCCGGCCGTAGCACGATGGATCAGCCTGCGCCCGGCGTTCCAGGCCGTCAATCCTTTGTCGCCCGCAGACGCACGAGCTTTCCGTATGATTTCACGGCGAACTTGGCACTATTATGAAGTATTTGTTTCTTCCGAGGACAACGCGCTACCTCCCGATAATTTTCAGGAAACGCCCAAACCCATCGTGGCTCACCGAACCTCGCCAACGAACATGGGCCTGTATCTTCTTTCCACCGTCTGCGCTTGCGACTTCGGATGGCTCGGTGCGCTCGACACGGTTGAGCGGTTGGAAGCAACCCTCGGGACGATGAGCCGGATGGAATTATTCCGCGGACATTTCTACAACTGGTATGACACACGCGACTTGCATCCACTGGAACCTAGATACGTTTCCTCCGTAGACAGCGGAAATCTCGCCGGGCATCTGGTGGCTCTCGGAAACAGCTGCCGGGAGCTGACCAAAAGAACACCTCTCGGAGCGCGCCTCCTCGCTGGAATGGAAGATTCGACCCGCTTGTTAGGCGACGCGCTTTCCGGAATTGCGGATACGCGTCGCACATATACGGTCACACGGAAGCAACTCAGCAATGCACTCGACAGGATGGTGGCCTCACTTCACTCGCTGCCCGTGGATGCCGTGGATTGGGGAAATCGCTTCGCGGAGTGGAGATCCCACGCCCAGACCGTGGCTGACATCGCACAAGCTCTCACGCAAGAGCGCGGGGACCCTCCCGAATCTGAATTGAGCGTCTGGGCGGCTGCGTTTAGGGCTTGCGTCGAAAGCCACGTTCGAGATGCTGAGATCTTGATCCCATGGGCGCGCTGGAATGCGAAAGAAATTGCTGACTTGGCCGACCGTCGTCGAGAGCAGGCTCCCGAGTGGACGGCTGTTGAGCCATTTCTTCATTCCATTCCTACACTCTCGGAAGCCCCTGACCGGTTCGACGCTGCCCTCAGTGAGCTCTCGGCATTGCGCGCCCGCCTGCTGACGGGCGTTGCCGCCGATAGAGGTTCGATCACGCGGATCGATGCGCTGTCCGATGCGATTCGCCATTCGGCAAGGGATGCCAATGCGCTCGTTCGCCGTCTTTCAGCTCTCACGCTCAAGGCCGAGAGCATGTTTCAGGCGATGAACTTCGGCTTTCTGTTTGACGGCACGCGCAGCCTTTTTTCGATTGGTTATCGCGTGACAGAAGGAAGCCAAGATCCTAATTGCTATGACCTGCTTGCTTCCGAGGCGCGCCTGACGAGCTTCATCGCCATCGCGAAAGATGAGGTGCCACCGTCGCACTGGTTTCGCCTAGGCCGCGCTCTCACACCAGTGGGCCACGGCTCCGCGCTTATCTCGTGGTCGGGCTCGATGTTTGAATACCTGATGCCTGCCCTTGTGATGCGTTCCCCGGCGGGGAGCCTGTTGAGCCAGACGTGCGAACTCGTGGTCCGGCGTCAAATTGAATATGGTGCGGAGCGGGATGTGCCCTGGGGCGAGTCGGAATCCGCATACAATGCGCGCGACCTGAATCTCACCTATCAATACTCGAGCTTTGGCGTGCCCGGACTGGGGCTCAAGCGGGGCCTTAGCGAGGATGTTGTCGTCGCACCGTACGCCACTGCGCTCGCGGCCATGATTGACCCAATCGCGGCCAGGGGAAACTTCGTGCGGCTCGAACAAGCGGGCGGAAGAGGCGCATATGGTTTCTACGAAGCCCTTGATTACACGAGCTCGCGTTTGCCCGAAGGCGAAACCGTTGCCGTCGTGCGCACCTACTTCGCCCATCACCAGGGAATGTCGTTAGTCGCGATCGCAAACGTGCTAGACGATGGCGCGATGCGCAGCCGTTTCCACGCAGAGCCAATGGTGCAGGCTACCGAACTGCTGTTGCAGGAGCGCACACCGCGCGACGTGCTGGTTGCAAGACCTCGGGCCGAGGAAGTGTCCGGTACCGCACGAGTTCGCGAACTCGTTCCGCCGGCGCTGCGGCGTTTCACCACTCCACATACGCTGATTCCGCAGACGCACTTGCTTTCCAACGGCAGGTACACTGTGATGCTGACTGCAGCCGGCTCAGGCTATAGTCGCTGGAGCGATATTGCCGTAACGCGCTGGCGCGAGGACGTCACGCGCGATTGTTGGGGTAGTTATATCTTTCTTCGCGACGCCCAATCTGGTCAAGTCTGGTCAGCAGGCTACCAGCCGAGCGGCATCGAACCTGACGCTTACGAGGTTTCTTTCTACGAAGACCGCGCTGAATTCATCCGACGCGACCACGCGCTGACCACCACACTTGAGGTCGTCGTGTCACCCGAGGACGATGCGGAAATTCGGCGCGTTTCTATCACCAACCTCGGGACACGCCCGCGCGATATCCAGATTACCTCGTACGCCGAGCTTTGCCTTGCATCGCAGGCAGCCGATGTTGCCCATCCTGCGTTTTCGAAACTTTTCGTCGAGACCGAATATGTGTCCGATGTCGGCGCGCTACTTGCGACGCGCCGAAGGCGATCCGATAAAGAGACGAGCGTTTGGGCCGCGCACGTGGTAGTCGTGGAAGGTCAAACCGTTGGTGACTCGCAATTCGAGACGGACCGCGCACGGTTTCTTGGACGCGGCCACGATATCCTCAACCCCGTATCGATTATCGATGGGCGGCCGCTCTCTAATACAGCGGGCTCCGTACTCGACCCCGTTTTTAGTCTGAGGCGCACCCTGCGCATTCTCCCCGGAGCCACAGCGCGCGTTGCCTTCTCCACCATCGTCGCTCCGGATCGCGAGCAGGTGTTGCAACTCGCCGATAAGTACCGCAGCGCGACAACATTCGAGCGCACCTTGGCGCTGGCCTGGACACAGGCACAGGTACAATTGCGCCACCTAGGCATCAGCCTTGACGAAGCCCACTTGTTTCAGGAGCTGGCCAACTCTGTACTCTATTCCGACGCTTCGATGCGGCCATCTCCCGATGTGCTAGGCCGCGGCACGCTCGACCGCTCCGCGCTGTGGGCTCATGGAATCTCCGGGGACCTGCCGATCGTTGTGGTGCGCATCGACGAAGCAGAAGATATCCAAATCGTCCGTCAATTGCTGCGCGCCCACGAATACTGGCGCATGAAGCAGCTTTCCGCTGACGTCGTGATCATCAATGAAAAGTCCTCATCATATGTTCAGGAACTGCAGAACTCTTTGGACGGTCTCGTGCGTGGCAGCCAGTTGCGACTTTCTCCGGAGACGGACAATGTACGCGACAGTATCTTCCTCCTGCGGGCAGACCTTATAACTCCTCAGGAACAGGCTCTCCTTCAGACGATTGCGCGAGCGGTATTGCTGGGCCGGCGGGGCACGTTGTCCGAACAGATGGCTCGATCGCAACGAACTGAAATCACTGCCCCACCGTCCCCGCGACGGCCGCGAGCTGGCAAACGCCAGGATGCGCCGGTGCCTCAGCAGGCTCTCGAATTTTTCAACGGCCTGGGTGGCTTCGCCGATCAGGACCACGAGTATGTGACCGTTCTCGGTGAAGGTTTGCGGACTCCTGCACCATGGATCAACGTGATTGCGAATGCTTCGTTCGGCTTCCTCGTTTCGGAATCGGGCTCGGGTCACACATGGTCGCTCAACAGTCACGAAAATCAGTTGACGCCGTGGTCCAACGATCCCGTCAGCGACCCTCCCGGAGAAGCCATTTATGTCCGCGACGAAAATACTGGTGACGTGTGGAGCCCCACGGCCCTCCCGATTCGCGATGAAACTGCTCCGTATGTTTCCCGGCACGGCCAGGGCTACAGCCGATTCCATCATGGCTCGCACGGTATTTCGCTCGAGCTCCTGCAATTCGTACCATCAGATGATCCAATCAAGATTTCCCGGCTCACTCTGAAGAACGATTCCGGCCGCCCCCGTCGACTCTCCGTCACTGCTTACGCCGAGTGGGTGTTGGGCAGTTCACGCAGCGCCTCAGCGCCCTACATCATCTCGGAACTGGATTCGCAGACCGGAGCGCTCTTCGCACAGAGCACGTGGCAAGGAGAATTCGGCGGGCGCGTCGCCTTTGCGGACCTTGGGGGGAAGCAGTCTTCGGTAACCGCCGACCGCACCGAATTTATCGGACGCAACGGCACGCTCGCACGCCCGGCTGCGCTGGAACGAAGCCGCCCGCTTTCCGGAAAGTCAGGAGCAGGCCTCGATCCTTGCGCGGCGCTGCAAACCTCCATCGATTTGCGTCCGGGTGCGGAGGCGTCGATCGTGTTTCTCCTAGGCCAGACAGGTGACAGGGAACAAGCGCGTCAATTACTGGCACGCTATCGCGTTGCGGACTTGGACGCAATCCTGGCCGAGGTTACGGGGCGATGGGAAGATCTGCTTGGCACCGTGCGGGTCGCCACTCCCGAACCGGCCATGGATGTTCTGCTGAATCGCTGGCTGCTTTACCAGACGCTCGGGTGCCGCGTATGGGGGCGAGCCGGATTCTATCAATTGAGCGGTGCGTACGGATTCCGCGACCAACTTCAGGACGTCATGGCACTGTGCGTCGCCAAGCGCGAAGTTGTTCGCGAGCACCTGTTGCGTGCTGCCTCGCGGCAGTTTATCGAGGGCGATGTTCAACACTGGTGGCATCCGCCTTCGGGACGCGGTGTGCGCACGCGTATCTCGGACGACCTCCTCTGGCTACCTTACGCGGTCATCCACTTCATTGAAGCCACCGGCGACCGAACCGTACTCGAGGAAGCAATACCATTTCTGGAAGGCGCTACGCTGGCGGAAGGACAGAACGAGTTGTATTTCCAGCCGCACATATCAGAGGTTCGCGCGACACTTTTTGAGCATTGCGCCCGTGCGCTAGACCGCAGCCTCACAATTGGCAGCCATGGACTCCCTCTGATGGGCACCGGCGACTGGAATGATGGGATGAACCGTGTCGGCGAACAAGGCAAGGGGGAAAGCGTTTGGCTCGCCTGGTTCCTGCACACGATTCTCTGGGAGTTTGCCAAAATTGCGGATTCGCGCGGCGAGCACAATCGTGCTGAGAACTGGCGCCTCCACGTCAGTGCGCTCAAGGCAGCACTCGAGCGGGAAGGTTGGGACGGCGAATGGTATCGCCGCGCCTACTTCGACGATGGTACTCCCCTCGGCTCAACCGAGAACAGGGAGTGTCGCATTGATTCCATCGCGCAATCCTGGGCAGTCATGAGCGGCGCTGCCGAACCCGGCCGTGGCGCTCGCGCCATGGCCGCCGTGGACCACCTATTGGTGCGCCGTCCCGATGGGTTGATCGCGCTCTTGACGCCGCCTTTTGACAACCCAGCGCATGATCCGGGCTACATTCGAGGATACGCGCCGGGCATCCGCGAAAACGGCGGACAGTACACACATGCGGCCGCATGGACTGTCATTGCGTTTGCGGAACTCGGTGACGGAGACAAGGCTTGCGAACTGTTTCGGATGCTGAATCCAGTAGCCCGTACCTCTTCGCGTGCGAGCGTGCAGCGCTACAAAGTTGAGCCTTACGTCGTTGCTGGTGACGTGTATGCCGAGCCTCCCCACGTGGGGCGAGGTGGATGGACATGGTACACCGGCTCAGCCGGCTGGCTTTATCGTGCCGGTCTCGAATGGATTCTCGGATTCCGCATGCACGGCATGACGTTTTCGATCGATCCTTGCATCCCACGGAGCTGGCCCAACTATTCCATCGATTTTCGTTATCACTCGGCCACCTATCAGATCAAGGTGGACAATCCGTCTGGGGTTTCTCGCGGTGTGGCTTTAATGGAACTGGATGGCAAGTTGCTACATGGCTCCGCGAATGTTCCGCTTGCTGACGACGGTGCCGTGCACCATGTCCACATCGTGCTGGGGTAGCCGAGCGCACTATGCGGCCTCTTCGTGTTGTATCCAACCCGCCGCTTCTCGATCACCACGTGCGCCTCGCGTGGCGGGTGAACTTGGCCTGGACGATAGACCGCATTCCGACATTGAAGTGGCCGCGCTCTTACACCACATCGGGAAGATAGGGATCCCCGACGCTTCGGCCCCCGCAACCTCTTCTCTCTTCCCACTTCATCTCTAATGCTTATGATCCTCTCAACCGGGCTAGCTCTAACGGCGCGCAATGCTCCGTTACGCTTTCAACATGCGGGCGCGAGCACGGCGCGGAGTGCGTCTATCGCCGATGTAGACTGCCCATCGAGGCCGCACGCGGCGTTTTGAACTAGCTGGCGCCGGCTGGCACGAGGTGTCTCGCTTGAGCACGCAGGCCGAAACTATTTCCGCTGCACGTCCCGATGGGCCGTGGATCTACGGGCCTTGGCTCGATCTGATCGTCGGATGTGGCGCGTGGTCTGCTCCCCTGCTGGCCGCGGCTTTGTGGCTGACGCAATCGCACACGCACGCGTGGGTCGTGGCGTTCTATTTCCTGGCTCTGGCGTTCAACTACCCGCATTTCATGGCGACGGTTTATCGCGCGTATCACACGCGCGCGGATTTCGAGAAGTACAAAATCTTCACCCTGCACATCACGCTGCTGCTCGTGTTGACCGGCGTTCTGCTTCACGCATCCTACAGGCTGTTTCCCTGGGTGTTCACGCTCTACATCTGTTGGAGCCCGTGGCATTACACCGGCCAAAATTACGGCTTGCTGATGATGTTCGCGCGCCGCAGCGGCGCGGACGTCACGCCGGGGGAGCGACGCTCGATCCGTGGCGCGTTTGTGGCGTCGTACTTGATGCTGCTCGCGAGCTTTGAAACGGGCGGATCGACCGATCCGCTGATTCTTTCACTCGGCGTGACGGCTAAATACACCCTGCCGGCGCGATTGCTGCTGGCAGCTGCGTTCGCCGTCTTCATATTTTTCGGATTTCGGCGGCTCATTCAACGGACGGGGGCGCGCGCGCTGGCCGCACCGCTGACTCTGGCTCTGACGCAGTTCATCTGGTTCGTTGTGCCCACGCTCCTGGAGTTGCACGCCCAATATCAGATTCCGCAAACGCGCTACAGCAGTGGAATCCTGGCCGTGCTGCACTCCGCGCAATACATTTGGATCACGAGCTACTACCAGCGGCGTGAAGCGCGCGCCGCGGGCCAGTCGGGATGGCGCATGACGAGATACTTCCTCATTCTTGTCGCCGGCGGCATCGCGCTTTTCATTCCCGGTCCCTGGATCGTGAGCCGCGCGCTCCACTATGACTTTACGACGAGCTTCTTGATCTTCACGGCCGTGGTGAACATCCACCATTTCATTCTGGATGGCGCGTTGTGGAAGCTGCGCGATTCACGGATCTCCGCTCTGTTGATCGATCGCGGGGGACAAACGCAGGAACGCCGGGAAAAGTTCGCGTCGGCAGCTAGGCCCGGGCTTGGGCGGCGCGTTTTTTCGTCAGCGGCGTTTCGAATTTCACTTATTGCGTTGCTTTTCCTGTGGGGCGGAATAGACCAGATTCGCTTCGCGCTCGGCACCCATGAGGGAAATCTTTCGGCGCTGACCAGCGCGGTACGTATGAATCCGTACGACAGCGTTGTGCAGGCGCGCGTCGCATCGGCGCAGACGCAGGCCGGCGACCGCGAGGCCGCCATCGCGGCACTCGAGCGCGCGGTGGCGATCAACCCATATGACGCGGGATTGCAGCAGGCCTGCGCTCGCGCGATGATCGAGGACGGCAGGTACGAGGATGCATACGCGCGCTACGCGAAGATGCTCGAGCTGGTTCCGCGCGATCCAAATGCTCTGATTAATTACGGCCTGCTCGCTGCGCGCCTCGGCCATGCGGATGAGGCCATGGATTCCTGGGAAAAAGCCGTCACCGTGGATCGCAATCAGCCCAATGCCCACCTGTATCTCGCTCAGGCGTTCGATCAAAGAAGCGAACCCGCGGCTGCCGCTCGTCACTGGAGCGCGTTTCTGGAGTTTGCTGCGGCGCATCCGGATGATCCCGCTGCCGGAGCCCAACAGCAAACATCGGCCGAGATTCAATTGGCCGACGATGAATCGCGCATCAATCACGGCGCTGCGGCCGTCGCCGGATATCGTTCCGCGATTGCCATGGCGCAGCGCACGGCCGACAACAAGCTGGAAAGCCTGGCGTTCGCCCATCTGGCGGACCTGCAGGAGAAGACTGGAGATGTGAAATCCGCCGCCGATTCCTATCAGCGCGGACTGGCGCTTGACGCCAAAACGGGCGATGCGCACGCCGAGGCCCTGGATTGGTTCAACTACGGACAATTCCTGCGGCGGCACGGCTTGCCCGATGATTTGGCCTACGCGTGTCTGCTGCAGGCGGAAAAGCTGCTGGCAGGCACGGGCGGCGCGGAGCTCGACACGGTGAAGACGATCCGCCGCCAGGTCGAAATCCAGCTTGGGAATAGAGCCGGTGCCTCGCAAAAGAATCTGCCCGCACTGCTGGCGCGAGCCGGCGGCTTGCCAACCCAGTCGTTCTGAGAGACATCCAGCGATGTCGCGCGAGGAATTTGCGGTTGGGGCCGGGGCCCGTGCGGAACTCCGCAAAGAGGCTTGCTCAAACCATATCGTGTGGCTCTAATTCACGTTCCACTTCGACTGCGTGCTGGGAAGATGCTCGTTGAGGTTCGGCAAGCATTCGACTTCGGTGATGTCAGTGTCGTCCATTCGAATCCAGCGTTTCGTGCTGGTCCATTCCCCTTCCCAATTTTGGGGATCGAGCAGCGTGTACTTAATTTCCAGCACCTTTCCGTCATTCAGCAGGCGCATGCGCTCGATGATGTGAAAATCGTTGCTCACGGAAACACCGGTATCAATCCAGTGGTGCTCGGGAATCATGCTGGTGGTGTCAACCACGAGCGTATCGCCTTCCCAATGTCCCACGGAATCGCCATTGTAGGTGCGCACCACCACGTCGGGATCCGTGTGCTTGCGGCCATCAATGTAGACCAATCGCAGCGCGTTCTCGAAGCCGCTGACCATGTAGATCACCGTCGGAGTCTGGATCATCGCGATCGGCCAGACGCGCGTCATGATCATGGGCATGCCGGCGGGAAAGCATTGCCCGATGTCGTCGTGGAATGCGCGGCCTTCCGCGCTGACCTTCTTGCCCTCGTCGAAAATGGCTTGTGCGGCGGGCTTGAACTTCGGATAGTTCGGTCCGAACATGAACGAGTTGAAGCCGGAGCTCAAATCAACCATCCAGGTTCCCGTCAGATTAAACGGCGCCTTCGGGCGCGGTTTGTTTAGATTGGCCGGCGATAGCGCGCCTTCCGGAAAGACGTCGGGAGTCCTTTGCTGCTGCTTTGCCTGCGCGCGGGCCCCCGTGGCCATCGACGCCAGACCGAGCGCGACGACAGCCGTGCCCCACGCAAACTTCGTTCTCAGCTTGATCATTTGGATTCCTTTTCAAATGGCGCGCCGAGCGGCGCTGCCGGACTCTAGGAGACTACGCACGAACCTCAGGGTTTCGCCGGTACCGGATAACCGACCGAGTCGGTCATGACCGTCCCGTCGGCCAGTTTCACCGAGATGAACCGGCCGCCCTTTTCGCCGCTCCGCAGGGGATGGACCGTGACGGTCACCTGATCGCCGGGCTTGAGCGTGGTGGACCTCCAGCCCTGACGGGCCATATTGTTCGGACTGTTGCACTCCACGCCCCACTTGTCCGAGCCACCCGAGGCATTCGGTACTTCGATCTCGATCCAACTGTGAGGATTGGTCCAGCTGAACGTCACGACGGTGCCGACCAGTTCCACTTGCTTGTCGCGCTCGAACATCGCGCCGGAGTGATGCGCGATCGCTGTGCCGGCGATCGCTAGCAATATCGTCCCCACGCATCCGGCCCGCAAAACTTTCATCATTTGGCTGCCGTAAGATGACATTTCACTCACCTCTCGTTCATTTCGCCGGCGCCATGCCGGCCTCTGTGACGCTGCTCTATGTCGCGGGAACTGCCGCAACCCAACCCGCCGAATTATGCTCCAAAGCGCCGCGTTCCCGCAATCAGATCATGCGAGGACGTGCCCCCGATAGCGTGCGATTTGAGATGGTCTGGAGTTGACCTTAGCCGATATTCATTCCAAAGCTCGCAACTGAATTGCGTTATGAATCTGGCCGTGTGCAGTGTCACAACTCCGTGTGAGGACCATCACATACAGAGGGCGCCTCAGGTGGAAACATCCACATGTCATGAAGTGGAAGCGAATACAGAAACTTCTCGTTGCAGGTGGCCTCATCACACTGATTGCAGTCGCGGGAACGGAACTATATGTTGTACGTGACCTGCTCGCCGCGTTTCTCATGTTCTGTACCTTATTCGGTGCACTTGGGATAACTGTCCTGGTGTCATTTCTCTTTGGCGAAGGGGTCGTGCGTTGCTGCGGGCTACTCGTGGCCTGCGCGGCTTCGTTCCATCTTCGTCATCCAGTACCCTCAGTTGTCGATCCCCTAGCGCATGGAATTGGCAAGAATTAGGTCAGTCGGGTTACTGGACATGTGAAGATCACTTGCTCGGTTACCGCGTTAATCAGGGCTTGGCAGTATAGCGGTGGGTGATTTCTTCCTGTGGATACATAATACGGCTGCCTGTCCCGATGCTTGCATATGCGCTGGCAATTTCCACCGACCCGACGATCACGCAGATCATAGACAGTCACCAAAGCCCCGGAGGCCTTTTATGGAGTTGCTGAACGTCATCAAGCAGCGGCGAGCCGTTCGAGAGTATACGGACCGGCAGGTCGACCGATCAACGGTCGAGAAGTTGATCGACACAGCTATACTCGCGCCGAGCGCGATGAACCTGCAACCGTGGGCATTCGCCGTGTTGCAGGGCCGCGATCGCGTGAATGACTGCGCCGAGCGTGCCCGGACTTGGCTACTTGCGAATTTTTCGCAATCATCCTTCTCGCGAACTTCTCAGGGTGCACGCTTGCGGCAGATGTTGGAGGATCCAAAATATGTGCTCTTCCACGATGCCCCTACCCTCGTTACTGTTCTGGCCAAGTCTTCGGACTCTCAATCTGCGGAGGACTGTTGCCTCGCGGCCGAAATCTTCATGCTGGCAGCTCGTGACGAAGGGCTGGGGACCTGCTGGATCGGTCTCGCGCGCCCGTGGCTCGATTTGCCCGCAACGAAGCGCGACCTTGGGTTACCGGAACACTACCATGTCGTCGCCCCGATCGTGCTCGGATATCCGAAAGCATGGCCGGCGTCACATGGGAGGAGTCCCGCAGAAATCCACTGGCTTGGGTAGAGCGGCAGAGTCCGAAATCAGGCCCTACAATAGAAGGCGTAGGGCGTAACGCCCTTGAAGTGTTCCGCGCTTCCTCTTCGCATCCTCAGTTCTTAGTGCTTGGAGCGCCCCCGTGGTGGAACTTTGATGCCCCCCAAGAGAACTACGGGTTATCAGTATCAAACTCTGCTTACCAGCTAACACAAACGGCAGCGGGCCGCGTAACTCCCGATAAGTCAGATTGCGGGACAAGTGACCGATCAGGATCTCGCATATCGAACCACTGCTGTAGGAGGGCGCCCGCCAGTCCGGTAGAAAGCGTTGTACTATTCGCCCGAGGAGTCGGACGCCTTGAATGAAAACCAAATGGCCCTCGATTCCTTCGCGCCGATCGTTACCGTTTGATCCTGCGCGCGGTAGGTCTCGTGCCAGGCTTCGATCGTGTATGTGCCCGGGGGAAGATTCTTCAGCTGAAATTTGCCGGTCCTCGAAGTCACCGCGTAGTACGGATGATCGAACACGAAGATCCATGCACGCATCCAGGGGTGGATGTTGCAAAGGACCCCCATCGCAAACTCCGGACGCGCGAAAGTCGATTTGAGCGCGGCGGAGCCGACTGGCTGAGACGTACTCCACTGGCGGTTGTGCTTCGGCAATGGATGAACGTTGTGCATGGTCGGATCGTTGTTCTGGATTTCAAACGGCTGGTTCGTCATCAGAGCGACGACGTGCGGCTCGTACATGCAACTCTTCTGCTCTAGGACGGCGGTGTCCGTTGGCGTGTCGAACCGGTAGTGGCCGAGGCCCTGCTTGACATACACGACGGCATTCGCGAGCGCACCGTTTTCGCCGGTCAACACGCTCGGCACTACCACGGGCGAAGAATTCGCCTGTACGCAAGCAGGCGAGGCGCTCATATCGATAGTCTTCGATACGGGAGGCGCGCCGTCGAGTGTGACTGTGCCGGTGATGGAGCCGGCAGTCGACGCGTCAACTCGCGCGGCCGGGGCAGATGATTCGCTATTCTCGCGATTGCCGCAGCCGCCAAAAGCGACGGCCACAGCGGCACCGAGCGTCAGAATCAGGAAGCGACGTTTCATGCGGACTAATGTGTGTCGTAATTCGGAATCGACACGGCGGCGGTGATTACCGAAAACCAGATTAGCAACTCAAGCAAGCCCGCGAGCTTGGCCGCCATCGGCGTTTCCGACGTCTGGCCCCACGTCCGCGATTTCTGCTGGTTCACGATATGTAAGATGATGCCGGCAGGGATCAGGATGCCGAGCTTGATCTCGAATGCAGGGTTGGGGATGTACTTGGTCGCGGCGCTGGCAAAGAGCATGAATCCTCCGGCGACGGCGATGCAAAATCCGAGCCAGTTCCACGCAAACAGCGCGTCCGATAGCTGCGAGGCCGTCTGCCGCTTCTTGCCGATCCCGAGCAGGCGCAGATCGAGCGCCAGATTCGTGCCCACCCAGAGCGACAGCCCCGAGAAATGCGTCATCTGCACGAACGGATACGCCCAGGTCGATCCGCTGATATCCAGCGCCCACCACGTGCCCTGTAGCCACTTCGCGAAAGCCATGAAGAAGCTAAGCATTTGTGCGGACCTCAAATCTCTCGCGGCGAATGCACGCGGCACATCGGACGTCTATCCGACGCCGGAGATCGCCGGAACTTCGACTGAAATCAGGATGGCGCCAATCCACAGGACCAGGGAAATGAAAGCCACGAGCTTGGCACCCGCCGGTATCGCCTGCAACTCGCCCCACCGGGGCACCTTGCGCACCACAACGGCGCCAAATATTGCCGCCACCAGTACCACTAGAATCTTGATGCGAAAAGTATTCGCCTGATAAAAATCCGCGGCATCGGAGGAGAACATGAAGAATCCTGATACGAACGCCATCGCCAGCCCCGTCCACATCCACGGTGCAAGCTGTTCAGAGAGCGATTGCGCACGTTCATTTCGCCCCGCTAGGCCCAGGACGCGCAGGTCCACGATCGCCGTTGCTCCGACCAACAGGAAGAAACCGGAGTAGTGCATGATCTCGAAGAAAAGCGAGAACGCGACATTGCTATCGAGCGCAATGATCCACGGATTGTGCTCGAGCCACTCGCAGAAATGAAGCATGTCAGGCAATCTCCGGCGTGATAGTACATCCGCAACCACCGAAGTCAATCGCGTTCTGTGAGCGGTCCACCGCGATTAGCGTCAGGAGCGGAGGACGAGGCCGTCGGCGAGCGTTACGGAGGTGCAGCGCATGGTCTTCGCGCCGCTCTTGGCGGCTCCGCCCGTGCATGTGATGATGTCGCCGGGTTTCACCGTGGTGCTGGTCCATCCGTTGTGCCGGAGAAAGTTCGGGCTGTTGATTTCCATGGCCCATTCCTCGACTTCGCCCTTTTCATTTTTCACGTCGAGGTAAACGTACGCGTGAGGATTCGTCCACTCGATCCTGTTTACGACGCCTTTGTAGGTGCTGGGGTGCTCCATGTCGTACATCGAGACCGAATGATGCGCGTTTGCCGCCGGAGCCACGAGCAACAGCATCATTCCCGCAATCCAAACAGCTGCTTTGATTCTCATTCGATGGGCCTCCTGATTTCCCGTAATCGCGGGCATGCCGCGCGAATCTGCCTTCTATTTCTTGTGCGAATCGAACAATTCCTTGTAATTATGATTGTTCTCCTCGCAAACATACTCCTGAATCTGCCATTCCGGATGCAGCGTCAAGGTTCCCGCTATTTTCCACGGCGCCGCGAACACGTTTGGGTCTTCAATCGTCGCTTCGTAGGAAAGCTTATCGTAAGCGGTGCGGCGATAGCGCTCGATGACGTGATAGGCGGCCGTGTGGCGGTACTCCTCGACCGCACCCTTGTCATTGAAGCCGGTCACGTCCACGACCAGCGTGTCCCCTTCCCATTTTCCCACGGAGTTCCCCATCCACGTGGGATCGAGATCCGCAGGATGAGTCTCGCCGTCCGTGGGAATCACGCGGAAAAGATGCTCAGCTTCATAGAGTATAAGCACCAACCCGGGCTTTTGCACGATCTGCAATGGATAGGGCCACGAGGTGGTGCCCGGGACGCCCGGAGGCAGGCAGTGTTCCGTCTGATCGAAACCGAAGTCAGTGCCGACTTTATACTTCTCCGCCCCGGGCTTCAGTTTCACCTGCTCGACCGCTTTGATCGACATGAACGGAGCGATGTAAATTCCGGAAAGGTCGGGAGTGCCGTCCGGCATGCGCGGAATCGCTTCAGTTGAAGGCATTATATCCGTCTGATGTGATGGCATTGGGGGCGTCCCAGTGACCGTTATAGTGACGCTTAGGGCGCTGTTACCGGCCGTTCCGTATCCGAACGCCGTCAGTTGGTAGGTCGTGGTGGTTTTAGGAGAAACCGTGCGGCTCCCGCGGGCCGTGACGATCCCGATCCCCTGATCGAGCGTGATTTTGTCCGCGTTCACGACCGCCCATTTCAGAGTGACGGACCGGCCGGGCTGAATGGAGTCCGAGTCGGCCGCGAAGCTGAGAATTTTCGCAGCTGGGCCCGTAGGGAATCCGTCACGCGGCAGCCGGGCCGGCGGCGCCTGACTCGTCGGCGCAGGTGCGGACACTGGCGCCGGCTCTTGCTGCGCCATCAGCGTCGAAGCCAGCGCCACGCCGAACATCGCCGAAATCAGAATTCGAATCACATTCACCAAGCCGGTCAACCCCGCTACGCGCCCTGCCGGTGCATTAAGTCGCACACGTCATTTAGTCTGGAGAAGTTCTTTGTAGTCCTTGTTGTTGTCTTCGCAGACGTATTCCTGAATCTGCCATTCTGGGTGCAGGCGCATACGGCTGGCTTGTTTCCAGGGAGCCACAAAAACATTCGGGTCATCGATGGTGGCTTCGTAATCGAGCTCCTGGTAGGAAACGCGATGATAGCGCTCGACAACGTGATAGGCCGTCGTGTGCTTGTACGATCCGACGAACGTTTTGTCGTTGAAACCGACGACATCCACCACCAGCGTGTCGCCGTCCCAGTGCCCGACGGAATTTCCCATATACGTGGGGTCGAGATCGTCCGGGTGAGTGGTGCCATCGGTCGGGATCACGCGAAAGATATGGTAGGCCTCATAGAGAATCACGACGAGACCGGGCTTCTGGATAATCTGCAGGGGATACGGCTGCATCGTTGCCGCCGGCACGCCCGGCGGGACGCAGGTCACTCCCTGACCAAGGTCATTCGGGTCGGCCACAACTTTGTACTTCTCCGCACCCGGCTTCACGGAAATGTTGTCCACGGGCCGAAGGCTGAAACCGGCGATATAAACTCCGGAAAGGTCCGGATGTCCGTCTGCGGCGCGTGGGACCGGCTGGTTGTGCGGATCGCCGCACGCAGCCGCAGCCTCCGGCGGAGCGGGAGTGGTGCCCGCGACCGTGACCGTTACGGATTTCGTGTCGGCACCCGCGCGGCCTTTGGCGGTGAACGTGTAGGTGGTTGTCACCTTCGGAGAGACTTCGTGGCTGCCGAGCGTCGCCACGATGCCCAGACAGTTATCGAGATACGTGTCATCGGCATTGACGGCATGCCAGTGCAGCGTGGAGGTCTGGCCCGGTTGAATGGAGCTCGGCTCGGCACGGAATTCGAGAATCTTGCCCGAAGGTCCCATCGGGAATCCACCCACCACGGGACGTCCTGGTTCGGGTGTTGGCGCTTGACCCGGCGATGCCTGCTGCGCGGCCGCGAATGACACAAACGCCGCGGCTAGAATAACGACGACCCAAGCTCGGTTCACGACTAGCATGCTGCTTACCCCCTACCCTTTGGCTGTTTTAAAGCTCCAGTCGAGAATGCTACGACCTGAGCTGCACGCCGTTCGATAGCTCCACGCTCGTGCCGTGCATGAATTTCGAACCGCTCTTGGCGGGCGCTCCCGTAATGGAGATGCTGTCGCCCGGGTTTATGGTGGTGCTGGTCCAGCCATTGTGGCGAAGAAAGTTGGGGCTGTTGATCTCGATCGCCCACTCCTCGACCACGCCTATGTCGTTCTTCACGTTGACATACATGAATGTGTGGGGATTGGTCCACTCGACCTTGGTCACTACACCTGTCAACGTGATCGGGTGAGCCATGTCGAACATGGCGCCGGAGTGGTGCGCGTGCGCGGGAGTCGCGAGCATGATCAGGAGGCCTGCGGCCAGGACGGCAACCGCCGATCCCCTTGCGAGATTCCACGCCATGCGACTTCCTGACCGTGTGCGATTCATATTTCCGCGGCAACCACGCCCACCCACAGCAATACCGAAAGGCAATTCGGCGGTCGCGCCCTGATCGGCGCAACCGGGGCATCATGCCATGGGCCCTACCTTTGGCGACAATTATTTTTGAGCGACCGGCGCGAGCCGCCGATCGCTAGTTGGGAATCGGCATCGTTCGGCTAGAAGCTATATTTGAGCGCGAACTGCATGGTGCGTGCATCGTTCGTTGTTTGGTTCAAGGCACCCAATCCCGCAGTGCTTCCCGGAGTTGGTTTACCGAACGTAGGGAAAATAAACTGCAAGCCCGGACCGATCGCACCAAATCCATTGGGTGCGTATAGATTCGCGTGGTTGGGGACATTGAAAACATCCCATCGAAATTCCACGCTCTGTCTTTCGGTAATCTGGAAGAGCCTCGCAAGCGAAGTGTTTGCGATAATCGAACCCGGGCCGAAGAGGCTGTTGTTCTTCAAGTTGCCGAATGTGTACGGAGCCGGAGGAGTGAAGGACGACTGATTGAGCCAGCAATTTCGGCCTTTCGGATGGCAGTACGGGTCCCCGACGAGGTCCGGACGCTGGTCGAGCCCGCCCGTCGGTCCGTTTCCATTGTTCGAGAAATCCAAAACGGTGACGGGAGAGGGCAAGTCCGTGCCGGATTGCGCGATCAGGGAGACTGAGAGTCTCCAATGTCCCAGGAGGACCTCCTCCGTGTGATTCGAGAAATTGGGAGTCTCCGCGACGAGTGACTCATTGAAGATGACGTGCGTGTCCGCATTCGGGCAATTGCCACGATCGTATTTCTTGTTGTAGGGCATCACCTGCGCTGCGAGGAAGAATCCCAGCGTCGTCGTGTAGTTATCGGAGATGCAGTGCGACCAAGTAAAGTTGGTTGTCGAGGTGAAGTGTTGGGTAAACGGGTGCCTGGCCGACAGCAGCAGGGCGTTGTAATTCCCCGTCAAGTCTTGCTGGAGGAGAAGCGTCTCGCCGTAACAAGAAGTCGTTGGCGAGCACAATGACCCATAGTGCTGAAGCATTCTATTGTCGTTGAGAGCAGTGCCAGGACCACCACAGAAGGCGGGCGGGAGAAACCCGGGGCACGGGCCATTCGGGACGTTGCCACCGTTGGCTACGCAGGCGACGCCAGACGGAAACGGGTAGCCAGGAGGACAGGGCCCCTGCATTCCAGGATTGGCTTCGTTGTTGCCCCACAAATGACGCTGCTGGCTTCCCAGGTAGCCTACCGAAAGAACCCAGCTCTTACCTACCTGTCTTTCCACCGTGAGGTTGTACTGCATAACGTAGGTCGGCTTGATGTTCTGCGGATAGCTGAAAACGAGCGCACCCGGGAGGTAGGCCGCGTTCGTTGGACCCGTTCCAACAAACTGCGGAAAGGGGTTTTCGCCTTGATGCAGATTCCCCTGTTGGTCGGAGAATGTAAAAGGATTCGGTGCACCGGACAACGTGCCCCAGGGATCGGTGAGGCACGTACCAGTGGTCGGAGACGAAGAAAAAGTGGAGCAACCGACGCCCGTCGGACCGACACCGGGGTTATTTACGGCTCCACCGTAAGGCTCTTCAAATCCGAACTGGTCATAGGAGAAATTGGGGAAGTCATAGAAGAGTCCGAACCCAGCCCGGATGGCCGTGCGGCCGTCACCGAACGGATCCCAAGCGACACCGATGCGTGGACTCCATTTGTTCATATCATTCTTTGAGAGTTTGTTGTTCGTCGGGCCACCGGGATCGCCGAGAAACAGGTAGCCAGCCGGCGCGGTAGGAAACTTGGTGCTATGAACATCGTTGATGATGTTGGGGAGCGAGATGTTGACAACATGGCCATTCGGGTCCGTGTGACCGAAGAACGGGTCCCAGCGAAGGCCCGCGGTGATGGTCAGACGCCGGGTAACCTTCCAAGCATCTTGGGCGTAGAGCGCAAAGACATTCTGGCGCTGCTTGGAAGGAATGGGGGCGTCCTGGCTGAAACCGGTCCCTGCGGAAGTGAGGCCCAACATATAGGAGGCTAGTCCAAGGCCCGTGCCAGGCACCCCAGTTATGGCGGTACGTGAAGTGTCAAATGAGAACTGCCCCTGGTTTAGCAAGTAGTTGCTGGCGAAGGCGCGAAGGTTGATGTAATCCACTCCGAACGAAATTTGGTGGGCGCCGTGAGTGATTGCAAAATCATCCGCGGCCTCGAGCGTGTCATACGGTTGAATGGACGGAGTCGAGGCGAATAAACCGAAAAACCCGCCCGCCGCATTGAAACCCGTCATGTAGTTTGGAAAAAACTTGCCCACCTGCGGACCCAATTGATAAATGTCGCCGATCTGGCCTGGCGACACACCCGCCTCGGTAAACAAATCGTTAAGGTCGACGGTCGAGTTCTGGACGGTAAGGTTCCGGCTGCGATTGCCGGTCAAGCGTAGATTGTTCACCCTGTTCGTGCCCAACAAAAATGTGTCGCCGAGCGTAAGACTCTGGACCCGATTGGATTGACCATCGATGGCCGCAATAAAAAGACCTCCGTCGGCCGGGGACAAGTCGGGATTGCCCGCCTGCTGTTCCCAATTGGTGACGAAGTAGCGACCGAAGATCGTGTGCCGGTTGCTCACGTGATAGTCGACCCTCGCCAAGCCCTGATTTTCTGTGAAATTGATGGGAATCTGGTAGTTGTAGAGCCCACATGCCCCCGGTGAGCCCACGGGCCCCACGCCTGGAGCCACGGGCATATGGCTTTCGAGGGCCACCATGACCGGGCTGAAGTTCGCAGGGTCGGTCTGGTTGGGGCCGAAGCCGCCGGTGCCAAAAGGCGCCCCGAGGTCTGGTGCCTGGCCTAAACACGGTTGAAAGTCACCCGCGAGCATCGCCGGGGTCGGAAGAGTCGTCGTTGCCGGAGTGCTGTTTCGTTGAATGGTATCCTGCCAACCGACGAAGAAAAAGAGCTTGTCCTTCAGAACTGGTCCGCCGACCGTTCCTCCAAACTGGTTGCGTTTCAAGGGAGCGCGTTTCACCTCGGGATCTGTACCGCCTGCGAATGCGGTGTTTCGGGAGTCGAACATGAAATTCCGAACGTACTCAAAAACATCGCCATGAAACATATTGCTGCCCGACTTCGTAACCGCGTTGACAGCGCCTGCCGGATGCGTCCCGTACTGAGCCGGCAAAGAACTGGTCTCGACCTTAAATTCCTGGACGGTATCCGGAAAAGGGAGCGGAAGATTCTGATTGCTCAGCGGATCATTGTGCGTGCCGCCGTCGAGCCAATAGGCCACGCTGCCCTGCGTGCCTCCCGCGACAGAGAGAACGGCTGAAGAGGGATATGATGCCCGGAAGGCTCTCCCTTGCCCAACAGCGCCGGACAGGCTCAACAAATCGGTCAACTGCCGCCCGTTGAGCGGCAAATCTTGAACTTCTTGGGGCGCGATCACCTGCCCGACGCCGGTGCTTTGGGTGTCCACCATCACTGATTCCGCTTGGACCGTCACTTCTTGAGTCACCGCGCCGACCGTTAGGGCGACATTGATCGTTGGATTGACTCCTACCTGCAGCTCCAAGCCGGTTTGCACGTATTTGCTGAAGCCTTCCTTGGTGACTTCCAGCCGATACGTCCCGACCGAGAGATCGGGCAGTGTATAGCTCCCATCCTGCCCGCTGGTGACCGTTCGCACGGCACCTGTCGCCGTTTGTGTCAGCTTGATCTCGGCGCCGGCCACGGCCCCGCCACTGGGGTCCTGGATCGTGCCTCTGATCTGGGAGGTGGAAATCGTCTGCGCCCAAAGGACTGTGGAGGAAAGGAAAATGCAAAGCCCAAGGATTGCCTTGAATCTCATGATGCCCCCCGTGAGAGATCGGTTCCCCTGCGACATCAAAGCACTTGGCCTACGTATATGGCGCGACCATATAGCAGAACTATTACGTGGTGTCAATCAAGGAAGTACGTTTGTAAGGAAGCAGAACGCCGCGCGGAATCGGCGAAAGGCTCCGCGCGTTCGCGGCAGGAGGAAACGAATTGGTTCAGGGGATAAAGGGAGTCCCGAGCCGCACGCGCAGCGAAAAATTCAACGCTTTAGCTGGGCGACTCCGGCTTACCAATATGCGATCCATCGCCCGGCGGCGATCACGCCTACCCAAGCGATTAGTGAGACGCAGGCAGCAACCTTGGCGCCGATCGGAGCGCGGGGAGCATCGTCCCATTTCGCGATGTTTCGAAATGCCGTGTTTTCGAAGATCAGCGCGTTCAGTCCGGCAAGCACGATCAGGAGCATCTTGACGCGGAAGGCGCCGTTTTCGTACATCTTCGAAGCTTCGGAAGCGAACATGAAACTTCCGCTCGTAAACATTACCGCGAAGCCGGTCCAGGTCCACCTAATCAGCTTGTGGTGCAACTCCGAAACGCGCTGGTTGGTCAGAATGAGCCCGAGCAGCCGCAGGTCGAGCACGCCAGTGGTTCCCACGAGCAAGATGATGCCCCAGATATGTATCGTCTCGATCAAAGGAAATAGCCAGAGCGACTCCGACACTTCAACTCCGACAGAGGTGTGTTGCAGCCATTTGCAAAACTCATAAAGATACATCACGGTAAGAAATCCTCTCTGAATTCAGATTCGGTTAGCCACTGATTCCTGTGGATTTCGCATCAAATCAGCTTGGGATCGAACGCCACCAATTCCCCGCCGCCCGTGGCGTAATGAAAGCCCGACTACATTAGGTTCGCATCCGCAGCTTGTCAAGAGTCGTCCGCGAGCAGACATGTGATGGTACGTCGCAATTTGGGACAGCCAAAGGCCCGGCGCGAAACCTTCGTGGTATGATTCGTCGCCGCAGAGAACTTTGCAATGGAACAGACGCGCGCAGCGGTTGCTGAGTTACACTGCTGCCGAATCGTACCTGCGGCGACCGTACCGGGGGGAGGCACGTGAAGAAACTGATAATCCTTCTCGCATTCGCGACAGGTTTGTCCGCGCAGGAACTCGATCAATCAAAGCTTCTGAAGCAGCCGACGGATACGTGGCCGATGTACAACGGCGACTACTCGGGCCGGCGCTATAGTCCGCTCGCACAGATCAACCAAACTAATGTGAAATCGCTGACGCTCGCGTGGGCCTTTCAGACGCGCGCGCAGGGCGCCATTTATTCCACGCCGCTCGAAGTGAACGGAATTCTTTATTTCACGCTGCCCAGCGACCTGTTCGCCATCGATGCGCGCACCGGCCGGCAGATCTGGCATGTCAATCGTCCCGCGCAGGGCGGTCTGCCCGGAGCCGGTCACCGCGGATTCGCGATGTACAAGGACAAGCTGTACTTCGCATCCCCGGACGCACAGTTGATTTGCCTGGATGCGCGCAACGGCAAAATTCTGTGGCAGATCCAGATGGCCGATCCGGCGCTGAAAGCGTTCGGAAGCTCGCCGCCGCTGATCGTCGGCAATCACCTGATTCTGGGAATCTCCGGCGATATCGCAGACCTTCCCGGATGGATTGAATCCCGCGACCCGGACACCGGCAAACTGCAATGGCATTGGGACAGCGAGCCGAAAGCCGGCGAACCCGGATGGGAGACATGGCCGCACGATACCGACGTGATCACGCGCGGCGGCGGAATGACGTGGCTGACCGGGACGTACGATCCGGAACTGAATCTTACCTACTGGGGCACCGGCAATCCGCACCCCGTGGAAGCCGGGGATGCGCGGCCCGGGGCCAATCTTTACACGTGCACAATTGTGGCGCTGAATGCGGACACGGGAAGGATGGCCTGGTATTACCAGATTTCGCCGCACGATACTCACGACTGGGACGCGATTCAAACGCCGATTTTGTTCGACGCTAATTTTCAGGGGAAACCGCGCAAGCTGCTCGCCCAGGTGAGCCGCAACGGCATCTTTGCCGTGCTCGATCGCGCCACCGGAAAATCGCTGCTCACCAAGCCCTATCTCGACATCAACTGGATGCAAGGCCTCGATGAACGCGGCCAGCCGATTCCGAAGAGAGAGACGGAGCCGCAACTGGATGGCGCGTTGGCGAAGCCCGGCGCGGCAGGCGGAACGAACTGGAATCCATCGAGCTTCGATCCAACCACGGGGTTATTTTTTGCCAACGCCCGGGACAGCATCGGCGTGTACTACGTCACCATGCCCGGCAAGAATGCGGAAGGTTGGGGCGGGCGGGATTTTATTCTGCATTCGAAATCCGTGTTGTATGCGATCGACTATCAAACCGGAAAAGTTCGCTGGACGAAGGACATGACCGGCAGCCGGGGAGGATTCGCGGGATCGCTTGCGACGGCCGGGCATCTGGTGTTCACGGCGAACGATTCGGGAATGCTTATGGCACTTGACCCCGCCACCGGCAAGACTTTGTGGCACACATACGGCGGGGGCGGGTCAACGACGGCGCCCATGAGCTACGAACTGGATGGCAAGCAATACATCATCATTCCTTCGGACGGCGTGGTGTACGCCTGGGCTCTGCCCACGCCCTAAACCGGCCTCAGTCCGCAACCTAGACGATCGAGCGCACGTCCAATCCGTGTGGACATTTGTTATCATTGAATACGCGAAGCATGTTCGCTGCATCTAAACCAAGGGGAAGTTGCTTATATGAACTCGATCGGAAACGGAGATGTTTCGGGACTGCGTAGTGCCGTAGCGCATGGGCGCTTGTGGCTGGTAGCGGGGCTGATTGTTGCGATGTGCGCTTGCCTGGGCGGAGAGATTCGATCCGCGCGGGCGGCCAACCCTGCACCGGCCAAAACGACTTGGGACGGCGTCTATACGGACGATGAGGCTGCGCGAGGCAAGGCCCAGTACAACACGAGCTGCAGCAGTTGCCACATGGAAGATCTGAGCGGCAGTGGCCAAGCTTTGCCTCTGGCGGGAGATGCCTTCGCCGATATTTGGGAGGGGCAGACCATGGCCGATTTGCTTGGGCTGATTCAGGGAACCATGCCGCAGGACAAGCCGGGAAGCCTAGCGCCCGACGCTGCTCTGGACGTGATTTCTTATATTCTTCAGTCGAATAAATTTCCAGCGGGAAAAGAAGAACTGAAGAACGACCCCGATGCGCTGAAGAACATCCTGATTACCACAAAAGCTCCGGCGAAAACTCAGTAAGCAGAATTCGCCGGCGCGGGGCATCCTGGCGCCTTTGGCTATTCAGCTGAAAATGCCAGGAGCACGTTGCCCGCCTTATCTCCGCTGAAGACAGCGTATCCAGAACCGACGAACACCATTCCGCCGGCGACCGTCGGCCCGGCCGATCCCATCGCACCGCCTTTTGCCTTCACGCCGTTGACGGTTTTGAAATCCTTGGCGGTATTGAATTGCCAGAGGACTCGCCCATCCGCCGTCGATAGCGCTTTCAATTTTCCATCCCAATCGCCGACGAAGACCGCGCCGGGGATTCCGGTGATTGCGGCAGACAGCGTAACGGCACCACCCGCGCCTAACGGCACCGACCAGACCGGCTTGCCTGTCTCCAGCGCGAGCGCAATCACGCGGCCGCTGCGAAGCGCGAAATACGCATTGCGCTCGTCCAGCGCGCCGCCGTAGACGATCTCGCCGAAGGAATTTGGCGGCTTCTGGCCCGGCAGCAGAACGTTGGTGCTCCAGACCAAGGCGCCATTGCGATCCGGATCGAACGCGAAAACCGTGCCGCTTTTTTGTCCAGCCACCAGCAGCCTATGACCGTTCGGCAAGGTCCGCAGCATCGCGGAAGAACCGAAATCCCAATCCGGCCCTTGATGCGGGGGGCAATTCTCGGAACGGTTAGGAAGGTCTTCATCGCACGCCCCCAGGAACGCGTCGTTGGGGGTGGCCTGGTAAAACCAAATCCTCTTGCCCGTTTTGATGTCGAGGGCCATCACGGCATCGGTCGTTTCCGGAGCCGGGTCCGTTTGACCGTCACCGGTGCCGAAATAAACGGCCTGGCGCTTGCGGTCCACGGTGGGCGAATTCCAGACCGAGCCGCCCGAGGGCGCCCAAAGCTGCGTGCCCTTGGAATTTCTTCTCACGGGCTTGGGCGCTTCGGCGATCGTATAGGTTTTCCAGAGCCGTTTTCCGGTGCTTGCGTCGAGCGCCACGACGCTTCCTTGAAACGTGCAGCACGGATAGAGCGGATCCGACGCCGAGAATTCCTCGAAGGTTGAAACCGGCACGTACAATCGGCCGTCCGCGAGTTTTGGAGCGCCCGGGACGCGCGCGGTGATGTGATCGTCAACCAACTGCGTCCAGAGCAGCTTTCCCGTCTGCGCGTCAATCGCGTAGACGTTGGCCTTTTGATCGCCGACGTACGCCGCGAACTTTGTTCCGCCGTGGCCTGTGACGGGACCGACGCTGATGGCTGTCCGCATCGCGGCCTTCGCCTGAAAGGACCAGTAGACGCAGCCAGTTCGGGCGTCAAGCGAGTAAACATACCCGTTGTCGCTGGCGACGAAGACGCGGCCGGACGCGATGGTCGGCTGGCCATAGGCCGAAAGGCCCGTGGGAAAGCCGAAAGCCCATTTCAGTTTCAAGCGTGGCACTTCATTCGCGGAGATCCCCGCGGCCTTCGCGGACTGAAATCTCGTGTTTCCGGCATCGGCACCCCAGCCATTCCACGCCGGACCCGCAAGAGGGTCGGCCATCGGTGGATTGCTCGCGCAATGATTCGGCATCGATTTCGCATCACCCGCGCCGGTGCTGCCGATCAGGCGGCCGCTGACGGTCTCCGCGACGCGGCGCTTTTCCATGTCGGTCAGCGTGTTCCCCACAACGACCGCCATCGGGCCGGTGATCAGCGCCGAATAGATCTTTTCGGGCGTCATCAGCTTCATGGTGGCGAAGGACGGTGCGCGCGATCCGGTGGCGGGGTGCTCGTGGCAGGAGACGCATTTCTGCTCGACGATGCCATTTCCGATTTCGGTGCCGCTGGGCGATGCGATCGCGCCCGGAGCAGTGGCAGGCGGGGATTGCGGCGGTTTCTGTGCTTCGCCCTGCGCGTCGGCCTGGGCAGCGGCGTGCGATGCAAGCGGCACGGACGAGCACACTGCGAGGAACAGGAACAACAGAGTTCGCTTCATTTACGATCCCCCCGTGAAGTTCACTTCGCCGCAAACGCCAGCAGCACGTTGCCCGGCATTCCGCCGCCCACGTTGGCGTATCCCGAGCCGACGTAGAGCATTCCGTTGGCAACCACCGGACCCGGCCCGCCCATCGAGCCGCCCTTCGCGGCGACTCCATTGACGGTTGTAAATTCTCGCGCGGTATCAAATTGCCAGAGAATCTTGCCGTCGTCGGTTGAAAGGGCGCGCAAAATGCCGTCCCAGCCGCCGGTGAAGACGGCGCCCGGAATCCCCGTCACGGCCGCTGATTGGCCGAACCGCAAACCCGCTTTCGTGCGGTTCTCGCCGTTGATGGTTGGCGGGCCGAGGTTGTCGAGCGACTCAAGACGCGTGGTCCATGCGCGGCTGCCCAGCGCGAGGTCGACAGCAACGAAGTTGCCGTTCTCGAGGGCCAGATATGCCCTCTTCGAATCCGTGCTGCCGCCGAACGCGATCTCGCCGTTGTTCGGCGCCGGCGATTCGGAGAGATTCAACCGCCAGATCACGCCTCCCTTGCGATCAGGATCGAGCGCGAAGACGGTTCCGCTTTTGGGCGTCGCAAGCAGGATCCGCTTGCCGTTCGCAGTTCTGACCAGGACGGGCGAGGATCCGAAATCCCAATCCACTCCCAGATCTTTCGGGCAGTTATCGCTTGAGACCGGCACGCAGCCGACCATCCACGCGTCATTTTCCACCGCTTGAAAGGACCAGAGGATATTCCCCGTTGTCAGATCGAGCGCGACGACGGCGTCCGAAGTTTTCGCGGCCGGTTCGGTGAACGCGTCTCCGGTTCCGACATACAGCGCGTGTGCCTTGGGGTCGATCGTCGGAGAGTTCCACACCGCGGCCCCGGCGGGGCCCATCAACTGAACGCCGGCCGAATTCTTGCGCGTCGGCTTAGGTATTTCAGGAATTACGTAGGTCCTCCAGATTTGCTGGCCGGTTTTGGCATCGAGCGCGACGACGCTGCCTCGAAATGTGCAGCAAGGATAGGAGGGAGCCGCGCTGAACGCCTCTTCCGTGGCCGAGATGGGAACGTACACGCGCCCCTCATAGACGGAGGGCGCTCCAGTGATGCGCGCGGTGTAGTGGTCGGACAGATTTTGGGTCCACAGTTGATCGCCCGTCGCCCCGTCAACTGCGTACGCATTCGCGCGCATGTCTCCGAAATAGACGGCGTAGCTAGTGGCGCCCGCGCCCTTCACGGCGGCTACGCTCGGCGCCGTGCGCACTCCGGACTTCGCATGGAAGGACCAATAGACGCAGCCTGTCGACGCGTCGAGCGAATAGACGTAGCCGATGTCGCTCCCCACGTAAATGCGCCCGCCTGCGACGGTCGGCTGGCCAAAGGCTGTGTCGCCATTCGGAAATCCGAAAGCCCACTTCAGCTTCAGTTGGGGAATGTCGGCTGCGGTCAGGCCCGCGTTCTTTGTTGAGGAGAAACGCGTGTTACCGGGCTCGGCACTCCATCCGTTCCACGATGGACCGGCCGACGGGTCCAGAAGCGGTGGGTTGGTAGGGCAGCGATTGGACATCGAGTCGGCGCTGCCCGAATGTTTCGAATCGAGCGGGCGCCCGCCGAGATATTCGGCGATGAAACGCTTTTCATCGTCGGTGAGTTTTTGAGCGGGCAGCGCCATCGTACCCGTGGTCATGGCCGCGAGCACGGATTCGGGCGCGAACTGCATCAGCGTTTTCAGGTCGGGGGCGCGATCCACTCGATTGGGGCCGGCGTGGCATGACGCGCAGTGCTGGTCGAACAGCGTCTGGCCGGGGGAGATTGGAAGCGGTGACTTGCTTTGCGCGGTGGTCAGGAGCGGCATCGTGGAAAGCAGGAAGGTCCCGCAGGCAAACGAAAGCGCGCCGACACAGACAATTCGTTTCATAGGCTGGAGCCCCCCGGTGACGTCAACGTCGATGCTCGCGGCAGATCATAGTGCATTCGGCGCGGTCTTTGTAGTGCTGTCGTCCGAGCATGCGACTGATTTTCAACAACGGCGGTCGGAGGCATGCGCGGCGGATTGCATCTCTATTTCTTCCCGTAATATTGCTTCGAGACGGTCAGCTCCTTGGACGTGATGAATTCAAGCAGCGCGGGAACCCCTTTTTTGGTTTGCTCGATTCCGCGGCGGATCGCGGGAACGATTTCGCCCGGGTCCGTGACGCGCTCGCCGTACCCGCCGAAGGCGCGGGCCATCGCGGCATAGTCCCCGGAAATGTCGGTCGAGCGGTATTTTTCGGTGGATACCGGCATGATCGGCAATTCCATCGCCATGCTGAAATTATTGAGCAGAATCGAGAGGATCGGAATCCGTTCGCGCACGGCGGTCTCAAAATCCATGCCGGTGAAGCCGATCGCGGCGTCGCCCCAGACGTTGATGCAGAGCTTTTCGGGGCGCGCGAGTTTCGCGCCCATGGCGAGGCCGAGGCCGTATCCGAGCTGAGTTGTCTTGCCCCAGCCGAGATAGGTGAGCGGCTCCTTGGTCACCCAGAACGGAGCGAGCTGATCGCGCGGGCTGCCCGCGTCGTGCGTGATAATCGTATTCGCGACGTCGACCGTGTGCTGCAAATCCCAGAGCACGCGATATGGCGAAAGCGGTATTTCCCGCGAAGTGAGCTTGGGCGTCCATTCGTCGAGCCACGTCTTGCGGATTGTCGCGATTTCTGCGGCCACCGACGACGCGCGCGGCTGCTTGACGAGCCGCGCAACTTCGGCGCAGAGCGCGTCGAGAGTCAATTGCGCGTCGCCGATCAAGCCGATGTCCGCGCGAACGTCCTTGTTCAGGTGGTTCGGATCGAGCGTGGCGTGAATGAACTTCTTTCCCTTCGGCATGGCGATGCCAAACGCGGTCTCCGTAAAGCTGCATCCGGCTCCGAAAATCCAGTCCGCCTTCTCGAGAAAATGTAGAACGGCGGGTGGAAACGCGAGGCCTCCTGATCCAAGGGACAGCGGATGGTTTTCCGGAAACGCGCTCTTGCCCTGCAGGCTGGTGGCGACCGGCGCGCCCAGCAATTCGGCGAGCCTTTTGAGCGGCTCCCACGCGCGCGCGTAATGAATTCCCTGCCCCGCGTAGATGACGGGATGTTTCGCTTCGACCAAAGCGACGGCGGCTTTGCGCACATCGGCAATATCGGGCCCGTAGCGCGCGGAGATCGCAGGCTCATACACGATCGGCCCCGGTATTTCTTCCGCGAACAGGTCAACGGGTATTTCGACCAGCGCGGGGCCGCCGCGCCCGTTGCGCAGGCGCGAAAAGGCTCGTCTAAAGATGTTCGCTATCTCGGCCGGCGAACCGATCGGTTCGGCCGATTTTGTAAACGTTCGCATGCTGGCGACGGAGTTGAAATTCGGATCGATATGCGCGAGCCGCCGCGCGTAACCCATGGGCAGCACGAGAATGGGCACTGATTCGCTATAGGCCTGCGCGACGCCGCCCATGGAATTTTCGGACCCGGGACCATGCTGCATCGCGAATACGCCCATCCGGCGCCCGCTCGAGACGCGCGACATCGCGTCGGCCATGTGCAGCCCGACGCGCTCCTGGCGGACAATCACCGGCCGTATGCCCGCGACTGCGGCCGCCTCGAGGACGTGATTTACCGGATAGCCGAAAATAATCTCCACGCCTTCACGCTTGAGTATTTCGGCGATCGCTTCGCCCACCTTCATGATCATCTCCCGGGGAAACTATATACTTGATGGACGCAGCGCGTATAATCCCGTCGCGTGTCGAACGGCGTAGCAGCTTGCCAACAAGTGTGTGAGGATACCCGGTAGAATGCCCGCGGAGGAAGCCAATTCCTTGCCCTTTCATTTCCATGTCTGCCAGGCCCACGGCCAACTTACGGAATTCAGGCAATGACTCGACAGGAACGTAGAGTTTCCTCACCGCGTGTCGTCAACGTCGGCGACCTGCGGCGCGCAGCCGAGCGCCGCCTGCCGCGCGTGGTCTTCGACTACGTGGACGGCGGCGCCGACGGCGAAGTGACGCTGCGCGAAAATTGCCGGGCTTTCGAGGAAGTCGTTTTTCGCCCGCGGAACGCTGTGGCCGTGAGTGGCTGCGATTTGCGCACGAAAGTGCTCGGCTCCGAACTGTCGATGCCGGTGCTGCTCGCGCCGGTCGGATTCAGCCGCATGCTGTACCCACGAGGCGAGATTACTGCAGCGCGCGCCGCCGGAAGAGCGGGCGTCGGTTTCACGCTGACTACGATTTCGGGAAGTCCGCTGGAGGAGGTTGCGGCGGCGACTTCGGGCCCGCGCTGGTATCAGCTCTATCTCGTGGGCGGGCGCGAATGCGCGGAGGCGGCGCTGGAGCGAGCCAAGAAGGCCGGCTTCACGGTGCTGGCGATCACCATCGATACCGGCACGTTCGGAATGCGCGAGAGAGATGTTCGAAACGGCGCCAGCGTGCTGATGGGACGCAGTCAATTTGCGAAGATTCGGTTCCTGCCGGACCTTCTTGCGCATCCCGGATGGCTTGCTGGTTTCCTGCGCGACAGGGGAATGCTGGAACTGCCGAACGTGATCGTGCCGGGACGCGGCCCCATGCCTCTCGCTGAAACGCAGGCGAGCCTGGCGCGGTCGGTGGTCACCTGGGAAGACTTGAAGTGGCTACGCAAGGCATGGCCCGGACCGATCGTCGTGAAGGGCGTGCTGATCGGGGACGACGCGAGGCGCGCGCTCGACGAAGGCGCTGCGGGCGTGATGGTATCGAATCACGGCGGCAGGCAGCTTGATGGAGTCGCTGCGTCGCTACGCGCGCTGCCGGAAATCGTGAAGGCCGTCGGCGGACGCGCCGAGGTACTGATGGACGGAGGGATTCGGCGCGGGGGCGACATTGCGAAAGCACTTTGCTTGGGCGCGCGAGCCGTCATGATCGGCCGCGCGTACGCCTACGGGCTGGGCGCCGCAGGTGAGGCCGGCGTGACCAGAGCCATCGAGATTCTGCGCGCGGATTTGCAACGCACGCTGGCGCTATTAGGCTGCGAATCGGTTGCCGAGCTGAATCGATCGTACGTGGATATTCCCGCAAGCTGGGCTACGCTCGGTTCCTGATGCCGCGCGGCTGGGGCACTCGCGGACGTGGAGTGAATTCGAAGCGGAACAGGCTGCGCGCAATCAAGCTCCGTCTGAACCGCCGAATAGTGCGTGCGGATCTACCATTTTCCCCGGGTTCATGCGGTTATCCGGATCGAACGCCTGCTTGATCGCGCGCATGGCGTCAAGCCCGGCGCCGTGCTCCTCGGGGAGATACTTTTTCCGGCCAGTTCCGATGCCATGCTCGCCGGTGCACGTGCCGCCCATTTCGAGCGCGCGACGGATAATCTTTTCTTCCAGGATTCGCGCCTCGGCAAGCTCGGCAGGACTTTCAGGATCGAGGATGAAGGACATGTGGAAATTGCCGTCGCCGACGTGGCCCACGACGGGAGCCGGAAAAGGCGCCCCCGCCACATCTTTTTTTGATTCCACGATGCAATCGGCGAGGCGGGAAATGGGAACACAGATGTCGGTCGTGAACATTTTCCCGCCCTTGCGAACGGCGATATTTGCAAAATAAGCCTCGTGCCGCATTTTCCAGAGCGTTTCGCGCTCTTCCGGTGAAGTAAACCACCGAAATCCGCGTCCCTTGTGCTCTTCCGCGAGTTTCCGCACCGTTTCCGCCTGGTCGTTGACGCTGCGATCGCTATCGCCATGAAATTCAAAGAACAGAGTTGGCGCCACTGGATAGTTCGTCTTCGAATACCTGTTGCAGGCGTCGATCTGTGCCTCGTCCATCAGCTCGATGCGCGCCACGGCCACGCCAAGCTGAATGGTTTCGATCGCCGTCTCGACGGCGTCGCGGATGCTCTCGAAGGTGCAGGTTGCCGCTGCCACGGCTTCTGGTTGCGGGTGCAGCCGCAGCGTGACCTCGGTGATCACGCCGAGCGTGCCTTCCGCGCCGACGAACAGATGCGTGAGATCGTAGCCAGCCGCGGATTTGCGCGCGCGTGAACCGGTCTTGATGATCCTGCCATCGGCCAACACAACCGTGAGGGCCATCACGTTCTCGCGCATGGTGCCGTAGCGCACCGCCGTCGTGCCGGAGGCGCGCGTCGAGGTCATTCCTCCGATGGTGGCGTCGGCGCCCGGATCAATGAAGAAGGTGAAGCCGGTATTCGCCAGCGCCTTGACGAGCTGCTTTCGAGGGATCCCCGCTTCGACAGTGGCCTGGAGGTCCTCCGCGCTGATGCGCACGACCTTGTTCATCTCGCGCATGTCGATCGTGATGCCACCGTGAATCGCGTTCACTTGCGCTTCCATGGATGTGCCCGCGCCGAACGGGATCACCGGCACCTGGTGCTTCGCGCTGATCTTCATGATCTCGCTCACTTCGGCGGTCGAATTCGGAAAGCAAACAGCGTCGGGCAGCGCGGCGGGATGATACGACTCGCCGTGGCTGTGGTGCTCGCGAACCACCTCCGCGGTGGTCACGCGCTGATCCAGCAAGGATTTCAAATCGCGAATGGCGTCTTGCATCCGCTCATGGACGGGTCGGGCCAAATCTGCGCTTGCCATGATGGCGTCTCTCTCCCTACAAACGGACGGTCACGTCGTAGTGCAGGACTGCGCCGGCGCCGTCGAGCACAGGATCAATGCGCAGCACTTGAAACGTGCGGTCTCTCAAATCGTCAACGGTGCGGCTCAAAATGTCGTGCGTCTCGCGCTCAAGCTCTGGCGTCGGCTTCGTGGCGCGCTTTTGCGGCGCGAGCGCGGCGGCATCTAGGCGATAGATGCGCGTCTGGCTGCCGGAATCCTCGGCGATGAACTGCACGCTCGCATTCGTGCCTGCGCCCGATTGCGGCCGGTCGTGAAACCAGCTTCGCGGCGTCGCCAGCACGAAAATCACAATCGCCACCACGAGGACGTCGTAGGGCCAGCTCCCGCGGTCGTAGGACCAGAAGATTGTGCGGACGATCGCTCGCCAGAAGGATCGCATCTCAGGAGTGGGCGGCCGAGCCGTTCACGACCATGACCATCCCGCATGTGCAGCACGCGGTCACCGTAGGTCGCTGCTTCCGGGTTGTGCGTGATCATCACGATTGTCTGGCCAAGGTCTTTGTTGAGCTGGCGCAACAGCGCGAGGACCGTTTCAGAACTCTTGGTATCGAGATTCCCCGTCGGTTCATCGGCGAGGACGATTTTCGGTTCGCTGATGATGGCACGCGCGAGCGCCACGCGCTGCTGTTCGCCGCCGGAAAGCTCCGAGGGCTTGTGGCGCAGGCGTTCGCCTAGTCCCAACAGGCCGGCGACGGCTTCGAAGCGGTGCGGATCGAAACCGTTTCCGTGGATGTGCTGCGCGAGCGCGATATTGTGATAGGTGTCGAGCGTCGGCAGCAGGTTAAATCGTTGGAAGACGAAGCCGACTTTGTGCCGGCGCAGCAGCGTACGCGCGGCATCGCTCATTTCCGTCAGATCGTTGCCGTCGAGCAGTACGCGCCCGCTGGTGGCCTGCGCCAGACCGCCGATCACGTGCAGAAGCGTGGATTTCCCGCAGCCCGAAGGTCCCATGATCGAAACGAATTCGCCGGGGAGAATGGAAATACTGACGCCGCGCAGCGCCGGTACCTCCATCCGGCCGGTGCGGTACATTTTCCACAGATTTTCGGTCTTGAGTATCGGCTCCAACGCCTACTCCCCCGCGAGCGATCATGCCTGTCAGGATACAAATAGTCTAGCCGCGATATGTGTTTCTGCATAGTGCGGCAGCGGTGGGTATTTCATTCCAGCGACTTATTCGTAGGCGAGTGCTTCGACGGGATCCTTGCGGCTGGCGAGCCATGCGGGATAGGTTGCGCCCAGCAATCCGCCCAGAATGGCGATCAACCCGGCGAGAAAGATCCACTTCACGGTGATCAGAATCGGGAGCGACGGAAAAACCTTGAGGAGAATTATACGCGTCAGGTAACTGAGCCCCACACCGGTCACGACTCCCGCAAAGCAGAGCAGAGTGGTCTCGCTAAGTATGATCTCGACGATGTAGGTTTTCGAGGCGCCGAGCGATTTCAGCACGCCGATCTCGCGGGTGCGCTCGATGATCGTGGTGTACATGGAAAGAAACGTCACCAGAAATCCGATGGCGACGGCAATACCGATCATCACATTGATAAACGCGCCGAGTCCGGGCAAGTTCGAGGATGTCATCAGCGAGATATAGTCCTTGAGCGGCCGAACTTCGTAATGGGGCAGCAGTTCGCGGACCTCGTCGGCTGCGGCAGCAGTGTGGTCGGAGCGGTCGCATTTGATAAAGAACACGGAAGCCTTGTCATGGGCGCCCGACATTTCCTGCAGCGTGGACATCAGAACGAACAGCCGCGCCCCCTTGCCGTGCTCGACGATGCCTGCGACATGGAAATCGTGCTCCAGGATGTGTAGCGTCCGCCCCACCTTAATCTTCTTGGCTCTCGCGTACACGTCGTCCACCAAAATGTCGTTCGAGTCCTGAAGCTCGGTCCCGTCATGCAAGACAAATCCCCCGGACACGGAGCGAAACGTCTCCGGCTGAATTCCGTAGACGATGTCGAGCCCGTTGACGGAGTTGAACTGCACGAGCACGGGGGCGACGGCCTGCACGTATTCCAGCTGCTGCAGTTTGTCGCCGATCGCGATCGGCATCGGGGCGCCGCTGAACGCCATGAAGATGGATGCCGAAGGAGGCTGGACCATGATGTCCGCACCCACGCCTTCGGTGCGTTTGGCGGAATCCGAGAGTAGTCCGCTGGTTAGCCCCACAACCATAATGACGAGAGTGACCTCCACGGCCACGGCGATCACCGTGATAAAGGTCCGGACTGGCCGGTGCAGGGTGTTCTGCACGATCATGTGCCCGATCAATTCTTAGGCTCCGTTTTCGGTTCAACGGGTTTCATCTCTTGGGGCTCCTCGCCCACATTGACCAGCTCCGCTCCCGGCGGCTGGCGGAGCATAAAGCGGTCGGACGCTATCGTCTCATTGAACGCCGCCTTGGTGATACCGATCTGTAGTTTGTAGTCGTTACCAGGCTGGACCAGCACTATCTGCCGGGGATAGTGCACGGCTCCGAACCCGTCCCAGTTGCCATATCGGACGTCCGAGGCGAGTTTGCCGCCCGGGTCATACGATTGCCGGCGAGCAACGCTCAAATCGGCGCGGTCAAACCAGACCTTCTGCGCGATCTCCCAGTCGAGATCCGGTGCGTCCGCGCCGGAATTGCCGGTGCGTCGAGCGACCGTCAGTACGTAATACCGCGAGGGGTCGTCGCTCGCTTCCTCCAGCAGCACCAGCGATTGCGCCGGAATCGAATCCCAGAAAATCGCGCCGGTTATATGTTGCGGCCGGAGGTTTTCAATCGGCTTCGCTGAGGGTCGTTCCAGACTCGCCGGTCCGGTTAGGAACTTGTTCTGCGACGGAATAAATATGCGAAACGTCTCCCCGTCGCTTTCCATGTCGAAGATGTTCGTTCCCACCACCGGCGCCTGACCGATCACGCGAATGCTCGAGGGCTTCTGCGCGAGAATGAATGCCTTGATCTCGTGATATTGCTTGATCACGCCCGTATAGGCCGACCCGGCGGTGAGTGTCATCGTGACTGTTCCGTTCAGCGAGGTGACCGCTCCGGCCTGCTCGTTGTAGCGCGCGATGAGTTCTTGCTTAGTCGCGGATTGAAGCTGAACGGGAGGACCGGATCGCTTGACGACTGTCGTGTGGCTGACGGCGCAGCCTGCGGCCAGCACTGCCGCGATGGCCGCCGAAACTACCGGGAGAAATCTCTGAAGCTTCCGTTTGGGTCGAGTTACCTGCACCAACACAGGAATCTAGCAGCCGTGCTACGGGGTGTCAACGAAGCTGGGACGATCGGTTGCGAAGGACACCTGTCATTGAACGGTGGCTCGCGGCGCGGTGGGGAGCGGGGATGCATGGTGAGCAACGAGGAGCCAGCGTCCCTCGCGGTGAACAAAGATGTTCGTGGCCTGCACGATCGCTTCGTCGAAACCCTCGGCGAAGGCGGTGGTGACGCGGGCGGTGCAGGCGACCCAGCCGACATCTCCCTCCACGCGCACCCAAAGACCGCTCAGCGCGACGCGGACGCGCTTCGTATTCTTGAAAATCCGCGCCCACCGCTCGCGCACTTCGTCCCAGCCGAGAAGCAGCTCCCAGCCGGGCTGCACGCATTCGACGCGGTCGTCGTGGGCCCAGACGGCTTCCATCTCCGCCAACTTCAGGGATTCAAATGCGGCGTAGAAACGCTGGTTCGCGGCGCGAACCGCTTCTTCTTCGGTTGTTGGCTTCTCGCGCGCGGCTGGTTTGGACATGGCGGCAAAAGAGATCGGGAACTTGCGATCGCACGGCCTTCGCTTTGCGGCATGTGCGAAAACTTCTCGCGCATTATACCCGACGCCCTATAGCATTGCGGCACCTTTTCGCCGCGCGCCAGCCGACCGAGCGATGAGCGACGATCAGGGAACGAGCGAATCTTCGAGCGTGGCGACTTCGCCGTGCTTGTCCGCGGCGTGAATCTTCCCGGCGGAATCGAGAATGAAGGAGCGTCGGCCCGTCTTGCCGTAGTCCTCGGGCATCGCGGCAAGCTCGAATGATTCGTCGCCGTCCTGCCCTGCGGGAACGATGCGGTAGCGAAATCGGTAGCCCCCGGAGCTGCCGGCGGCAAGGTGCTCGTTTACGAGCGAAGCCTGCTCGGGCGAGATTTCATCCTTGGGCGCAGGTCCCAGCTGCGCGAGCGCTTCAGGCAGTTTGCTCCACGCGCGGCGATAGGTCTGAATCGCATCCGCGAGACCGCGCAAATTCGCAATGGCGGCGTCTTCGCGCGCGACCAGGTCTTGGGCAGCCCACTGCTTCGAAAGTTGCGGGATGTCGAGAAGCACCAATCCAAGCGACAGGAGCCTCCAACCGCCGTTTTCGCGAATGAGGCCGAAATCCGTGCGTTGGCCATTGACGGCCGTGACGGGCACGAAAGCGAGGTTCTCGCGGGCACGCACTTCGCCGAAGCGGAATTCCGCCGTGCCCGCCGGGGCGATGCACCGCAGTACCGTGTGGTTCTGAGTGTCCGACGAAATCAGTGGCTTACCGGGCTGGTCAGAGAGCGAGAGGCGCTCGAGAAACGCCGTTCGCTCTTCCGCCGGCAGGACTCGAAAAGCCGCCGCATTGTCGGCGGTGAGATAGCTCGCGAACTGCGCATCGTTCGCGCGGCATGCAGCCATTATCGCGGCGGAAAGCGCGGCGGCGGGCTCGGACTCCTGCCCCTCCTGCGCGAAGGCACTGGTGGCACAAACGAGCGCCATGAGAATGATTGCCGAAAAGGCGGAAGCAGCTTTCATCAAGTGTCGGATTTCGCGCGGGCGAGGATGGTTGCCAGGTTTTGCGTAAATTTTGAACGCGGCATCACGTCAATGCATCCCGCAGCGCGGGCGCGCTCGGCCAGATCAACCTGGACATGCGAAAGAAATGCAATGATGGGAATTTTCGCGCCGCCAGCTTGCAGTCGCTCGAGAACTTCGAATGGCCCCGAGCGCGCGTTCAAATCCACGACGACCAGCCGGGGCGTGGCTTTCGCGATTT
This sequence comes from uncultured Acidobacteriota bacterium, assembly GCA_963752925.1. GTDB lineage: Bacteria > Acidobacteriota > Terriglobia > Acidiferrales > UBA7541 > Palsa-295. Next base: position 473,244 of record CAVVZY010000004.1, read on the forward strand.
CAGCGTCGAGCGCATCGGCCGTGGTGCAGGTGCGGACTTCGACGCCGACCTGCTTCGCCGATTCGAGCAGCTTGGCCTGAAAAAAAATATCGTCGATCAAGGCCACGACCTGGGCCATCGCGTGCGTCTCCTTATTTTCAGCTTTGCGCGCCGGGCGATCTGCGCGGGGACTACTTGCTGCGATAGAACCAGCGCAATCGGAAGGCGCTGCGCGCCGTCGCTCTTTGTCGCGGCTAAAGCCGCGACCCACAAAGTGACGGGAGCGAGGCCGACGGGCAGCCTCACGCCAAGTATTCGCGCCGGGCGTAGCATTGCTACGCCCCTACAAAGAACAACACGCTACGTGGCACGGACGGCGGAGTAGCGGCCGGAAGTGAGCGCTTCCTCGGAGACCCACATGCCGTGGAAGGTCATGCGGACGCGGTGCGGGAGCTTGACGATGGCGATCGGGCCGGCCTCGACGTTCTGCGCGTCGAGGATGGCGAGGTCGTTGCGGTTCTCGGCCATGCGGTTCACGAGCGCGAGCAGGTAGCCGTCGCCTTCGGGCGAATTCGGCTTGCGCGGAGCGAACAGCGGCTCCTGCACGCCGGAATTTTCTCCTGGATTCCAGATCTTTGAGCTGCCCGTCTTGTGATCAAACTGGCCGACGCAACCGAATCCGATGTTCCCTGCCCCGGGCGTGTTGGGATCGCGGCAAATGACGTAGCCTTTGCGGTAGGTACCGTTGCCGTAGTAGCGGTCATCGGCGCGGGGCATCTCGCACATCCAATCGTAGAGCTGAGTGGTCTTGTAGTCCTCCGTGTTGCCGGCCAGATCGAAAGTCAACCGCGTGAGATGCGGAATAGCGCTCGAGGGGTCAGGCGGCGTACCGTCGTGATTCGGGAAGAAGAAGAACGAGCTCCCGTGCGAGAGGCAGACGTCGAGGCTGACTTTCGAGCCTTCGGTCGAGCCGTTCATCATGTGTCCGGCGAAGCTCGTGGGCCCGCGGAACCAGCGGACCTCTTCCGCCTTGCCGTAGCGAGGAACGACGGCGACGACCGTCGGGCGGTCGCGATGCCAGGTGTAGAACGGTCCGCCCTTCTTCAGCACTTCCACATCGGTGAGCAATGGGAAGAACGGAAAGATCACGTATTTGTCAGAGATGGCGAAGTCGTGCACCATTCCCGCCCACGGCATATTGAACCAAACCTCGTGCTTGACCTTGCCATCGGGACCGATGACGAAATAGGCGATGTCTGTGGTGCCGTCGCCTTTGGCCTGGTACGCGAAGGTCAGTAGCTCGTTGGTGGTCTGATCGAGATGTGGATGCGCGGACATCCAAACGGATTTGACGGCGCCATTGTAATCGTACCGGCCGACCGTTTCGAGCGTGTAGGGATTGAGCTCGTACGGCATGTCGTCCTCTTTGAGGGCGAGGAGCTTGCCGGCGTGCCAGACGACATTGGTATTTGCCGTGCCGGGATTGCACTGGCGTGCGATGGGATCGCGCGTGTAGCGATTGCGATAGCGGCCAAAAAGCGAGCGGCGGTGTTCGGCCTGCATTTTGAAGCGCTCGGTGCGCACGTAGCGGCTGCGATAGTCCACGTGGCCGTTTTCGAAGCGGAACATGACGACCATGCCTTCGCCGTCGATGAAAATGTCGTCGCCGCCCATCGGCGGATACTGGCGATCGGGGCCACAGCGGTAGAGGATGCCGTTCAAGTCCTTCGGCACGGCGCCGTAGGTGACTTCGCAGTCGCGCAGGTCGGCCTCGAGGCGGCTGGGCGCGCCAAATCCCTGGTAGATCGGAATGTCCGGAAAACGGACCGCGCCTACGGCTGATAATTCTTCGAGATAAATGCTGCCCATGATGAGCTCCTTGATTCGCCCGATTGCGCCAACCGGAGGTTCCGATCCGTCGAAGGATGCTAGTCGCCTCCTCGCTAGTTTGTCAACGACGCGCGGGCGAGCGTCGGAAATCGCCGCGAATCGGGTCATGGAATCGTGAAAAACCCGAAGAGGGGGCCTTGAAAGATTGTGACGGTTAACGGACGCTGGTTTCGTTTGTTTTGTGTGAGTTGCGGGGACAGGGACTCGGCATCCAGTGACGGGTAATCTGCGGGGAAAAGTGCGGATTGCAGGCGCTACGCCTGCGAGAGGATGGCGCGCAATTGCGAAGCGCAGAACGTTGGACACAGTTGGAGCGATCGGAGCTTGCTGACGCCCGCGCGGTGCCGTCATTTCTTCTGTCCTTCGTTCTGTCTGAGTCCTTGCTTCTTATTTCTTGGTCTATGCTTCTGACTGCGGGCTTCTTTCGGGGTGGATCGGGGACATTCGAACTACGACTCGAACATAGCATTTTTCCGGGCGAATGGTAACTGTACGGAAGGACAGAAAAAGACGACCCGCACAAAACTGGTTCGTGCGTGAGCGCCCAAGTGAGAACTCCGCGACTACAAGGGCGGAACACGTTCGACCGAGCGCGAAGCGAGCGAAGTCGAACTCTGAATTGAATCGGCAGTTGCAAGAGCACAGACAGGATTGTCTGTGCCACTCTTAGTGCTTGGGGGTTTCGTGCGCGCCGACGGTTTCGTCGGGCACGTCACCGATGCGGCCTTTGACGCGGTCGTACACGCTGTAGTGACAGGTCGAGCCAAGCGCTTCGTTGTAATAGGTCGAAACGCCGAGCGCCGTGCGGAGTTCTTCGTTGAAGCGGCGCAGGTCGCCGAGTTGCGCGACGCGGATGGGCCACTTCTGGCCTTCGTTGGTAAGGAGAAACTTCTGGTAGCCCGCGTCCCAAAGGCGCGTGAACTGGCCCTGAAGCATGATCGACGGGATGATGGTCATGCGGTAGCCACCGTGCGGTTCCTTGCGGAGCTCCGCGCCGCAGACATACTTCTCAATGCGGACGACGCCGCCCGAGCTGCGAACCAGAAAACCTTTCGCCGCAAGGGATTCGACCTGAGGCTGAGTGAAGAGCTTGTCGACGTACCACATGGATGTTCAGGATATGAATTCCGCGTGGCATCTGTAAAGGCAAAAATGGGCTCAAGCGGTCGGCGCATTGCTCTTTCGATTCAAAGCCGATATAACGTGTTTCGGCGAATCACGAGAAAACATCGCGAATGGGCGGCGTGGTGCCAAGGTTGTGCGCCGGGCATGGCATGCCATGCCCCTACGAACAGCGCGAGGACGAAATTCGCCGGCGAGACGCCGGCGCTACGCAAGAACGGAGGCGGGATGAGATTGGCGCGCGTGACTGCGTTCGTGGCTGGGCTGATTGCGGCTGCCGGAATCTGCGCCGGGGGCGCGATGGCGCAAGCAGGAGCGGCGATACCAGTGGCGCAGGCCGCGCCTAATGGGGCGGCGCTGTTCAAGGAGCACTGTTCGATGTGCCACATCAGCGGCGGGGCGAAGGGCAACGCGGCTCCGCCTATCGAGGTGCTGGCGCAGAAGACCCAGGAGGAGATCTTGCGCGCGCTGGAATCGGGCGCGATGGTTATCTACGGGAACAGAATGTCCTCGGCGGAGCGGCGGGCGGTTGCGGCGTTTCTTTCGTCGAATACCGCGAATAGCGCGGCTTTGGCGATGGCAAACCTTTGCGCCACAAAGAAACCGATTACATCCAGTGGCCTGCAAGACCCGGAAAATTGGAATGGCTGGGGCATGGACGTCGTGAACTCCCGCTATCAGGCGCACACGTCCATCAGCGCAGATAATGTGGCGGGCCTGAAACTGAAATGGGTGTTCGGAATTCCCGACGCCAGCACCGCCTATGGACAACCTACTGCCGTTGCTGGCCGCTTGTTTTTTGGCTCCGGTGACGGGACGGTGTATGCGCTGAATGCTGAGAGCGGATGCACGATCTGGACCTACCGGGCGGAGACAACCGTACGAACTGCAATCACGGTGGCCGCGGCCGGAGAAGATCGCGCGCTCGCTTATTTTGGAGATGGCGAAGCGAATCTCTATGCCGTGGACGCGGAAAACGGAAAGCTGGTGTGGAAGATCAAGGCGGGTTCGCACCGTTCCGCTCGGATTACGGCGGCGCCGCAGCTTTATCGCGGACGGTTGTACGTCGGAATTGCGTCGAATGAGGAACTGAGCGGCGGCGATCCGAATTATCCCTGCTGCACGTTTCGCGGAAACGTGGTGGCGGTGGACGCGCTGACGGGAAAGCTCATCTGGCAAGGCTACGCGATCGCGGAGGAGCCCGGGCCATCGAAACCCGGCACGAGCCATGCGAAGTTCAGTCCCGCGGGCGCGGCTATCTGGGATGCAGTGACGATTGATGCGATGCTCGGCGTCCTCTACGTGGGAACGGGCGACGCGTACGTCGATCCGGCGGCGGACGGGACGGACGCGGTAGTCGCGTTCGATCTGGCCACCGGGAAACGGCTTTGGGTGCGGCAGAAAACGCCGAACGATGTGTTCAACTTCGGGTGCCTCGATCCGCGGCACATCAATTGCCCGCCGCAGATCGGCCCGGACGTGGATTTCGGATCGTCGCCGATCCTGGTGGATCTGGGCGGCGGACATCGCGTGCTGCTCGCCGGGCAGAAGACCGGCGTGATGTACGGACTCGATCCCGACGATGGCGGAAAAGAGTTATGGCAGACGCGGATCGGCAAAGGCAGCGGACTCGGAGGCATCGAGTGGGGATCGGCTACGGATGGGACAAACGTGTACGCCGCGAATTCCGATATTTCGACGCTCACGTCTTCCGGTGCCACTCCCCCGCCGCCAGGAGGTCTTGCGGCGATTGATATTCGCAGCGGAAAACTTGTGTGGAAGACGATGCCTCCGCCACCTGCGTGCAAAGGGCAGCCGGGATGCAGCGCCGGGCAGCTCGCCGCCGTGACCGCAGTTCCCGGCGTGGTGTTCTCCGGATCAATGGACGGCCACCTGCGCGCCTATTCGGCTAAAGACGGCAAGATCCTCTGGGACTTTGACACCCTGCCCGATTTCAAGACGGTGAACGGAGTGCCGGCGCATGGCGGGTCGATGAGCGGCGGTGGGGCGACCGTCTCGGACCGGATGGTGTTTGTGGCGTCCGGCTTCACTGTGACTGCCGGGATGCCAGGCAATGTGGTGCTCGCCTTCGAGCTGCACTAGCCGCGCGTGGTTCCACACGGCGCCTGCTCGCATCCAATGGTGGCCTAGACCCTAAGTCCTTAACCACACAGGACACAGAGTAGGCACAAAGTTCACGGAGAAAACAAGGCCTCACCGCAGAGACCCGCCTGCCGGCGGCGGGCAAGCGCAGAGGGCGCAGAGAAGGCCCGGAAAATCTGCTAAACTGAATTGAATTAGCGGGGTACGGCGAACTTTCCAGCATCAGGCGACGAAGATGACGGCAGCGAACAAGCCGCTTGTGTCGGCAACGGAAACGAGCGCCCAGCTGGGCACGGGTGGACGTGTGGGCCAGCGTCTGCTGGAGCGCATCGGCAACACGCCGCTGATTCGGATCGAACGCACGGCGGCGGAGTTCCCGAACGCTACGATTTGCGCGAAGGCGGAATGGTTCAATCCGGGCGGTTCGGTGAAGGACCGCGCGGCCTACTCCATGATCCGTGAAGGCGAGCGCCGCGGCGACTTGCGACCGGGCAAAGTGATCCTCGACGCCACCAGCGGAAACACGGGCATCGCCTACGCGATGATCGGCGCGGCGCTGGGCTATCGCGTGAAACTGTGCCTGCCTTCGAGCGCGTCGCCGGAGCGCAAACAGATTCTTGCGGCCTACGGCGTCGAGATCGTCTCGACGCCAGGTGGCGAGGGCACCGATGGCGCGATCCGGCGAGTTCGCGAGATTTACGAAGCGGATCGCGACAAATATTTTTATCCCGATCAATACGGCAATCCGGCGAACCCCGCGGCGCACTATTCGACGACCGCTCCTGAAATTTGGGAACAGACACACGGTCAGATCACGCATTTTGTCGCCGGGCTAGGCACGAGCGGAACTTTCGTCGGCACCACGCGAAGGCTGAAGGAGCTGAATCCCAAGATTCGGTGCATCAGCTTTCAGCCGGACTCCAGCTTCCACGGGCTCGAGGGGCTGAAGCATATGGCCACGGCGATCGTGCCGCCGATTTACGATGCCAGCCTGGCGGACGAAAATATCGAGGTGCAGACGGAAGACGCGCAACGGTTGGCGAAGCGTCTCGCCCGCGAAGAAGGCCTGCTGGTGGGCGTCAGCGCGGGCGGCGCTCTGTGGGCGTGCCTGGAAATCGCGCGGCGGCTGAAGCGGGACGAGCGGGCCGTGATCGTGACCGTGTTTCCCGATTCCGGCGAAAAGTATCTGAGCGAGCGATTTTGGAGCGAGGAATGAGCACGCCGGCCTTGAAAGTGCGAGAAGAAATGGTCCGCCGTATCCACGCGCACGGCGTGGAGACGTATCCGCACGAATGCTGCGGCGCGCTGCTGGGCCGCGATGGCGAAGGTTCGCGGGAGGTGATGGACCTGCTGCCGCTCGCGAATCGCCGGGACGATTCGCCGCGAAACCGCTTCGAGGTGACGCCCGACGATGTACGCCTGGCGGAGAAGACGGCGCGGGAGAAGAAGCTTGAGCTGATCGGGTGGTATCATTCGCATCCGGATGCGCCGGCGCGGCCGAGCGAATACGACCGCGAACACGCCTGGCCGTGGTATAGCTACATCATCGTAAGCGTTCAGAAAGGCGAGCCGCGCGATACCACGTCGTGGCGGCTGCGCGACGACCGAGCCGCGTACGACGCCGAAGAGATCGAAACCTTGGGGCATTCCTAGGTAATTCGCTTAAGTCAATTCGAGGACGGCGGGCATCTAATAGCGAGCGCCGAGTTCACGTTAGGGAGGAAAGCGAATGGCAGTTAAGGTGATTATTCCGACGCCGCTGCGGGCGTATACGGGCAAGCAGGAAAGCGTCGAGGTGCAGGCGGCTACGGTGGGTGAGGCGCTTTCGGCGCTGACGGGCAAGTTCGCGGAGCTGAAGAAGCACCTCTATTCCGACGACGGGCGGCTGCGAAGCTTTGTGAACGTCTACGTGAACGACGAAGACATTCGCTACCTCCAGAAGGATCAGACGGCCGTTAAGGCGGGAGACACGATCAGCATCGTGCCCTCGATTGCTGGCGGCGCGCGCGACTGACGCGACGATCGCGGTAACAAGAACAACGGGAGATTTTTCGATGGCGACAAGGACGGGAATTCCAGCGGGGCCGGCGACGACCAAAGCCGCCGCGACGCTTTCAAAACAAGAAGTGATGCGCTACAGCCGCCACCTGATCATGCCTGAGGTGGGCATGGAAGGTCAGCTCAAGATCAAGCAGGCGAAAGTGCTGTGCATCGGCACGGGCGGATTGGGCGCGCCGTTGGGACTCTACCTGGCTGCGGCCGGCGTGGGCCGAATCGGCCTGGTGGATTTTGACGTGGTCGATTCGACCAATCTGCAGCGCCAAGTTCTGTTTGGCACCAGCGACGTCGGACGTTCAAAGACAGAGGCCGCAGCCCATCGCCTGCGGAACCTGAATCCGGAAATCCAGATCGACACTTTCGATACGCACCTGAGCAGCGCGAACGCGCTCGAGTTATTCAAGGACTACGACATCATCGTGGACGGAACGGACAACTTTCCGACGCGCTACCTGGTGAACGACGCCTGCGTGATAACGGGCAAGCCCAATGTGTATGGCTCGATCTTCCGCTTCGAGGGACAGATCACCGTATTCGGCTATCCGGGTGGCCCTTGCTACCGCTGCCTCTATCCCGAACCGCCTCCGCCTGGCCTAGTGCCTTCGTGCGCCGAAGGCGGCGTGCTCGGCGTGCTACCGGGAATCGTCGGCACGATTCAGGCGGCCGAGACACTCAAGCTCATCATCGGGAAGGGCGAACCCTTAATTGGCCGCCTGCTGCTGTTCGACGCGTTAGCGATGAAATTCCGCGAGTTGAAGCTGCGGAAGAATCCGGAATGCCCCGTCTGCAGCGAACATCCAACCTTGACTAAACTGATCGACTATGCCGAATTCTGCGGCATACGCGGCGAGGAGGGTCCCATTACCGTGACGAATGTTCCGGAAATCACTTCGCGCGAGCTGAAGACGCGGCTCGATCGCGGCGACGACATCTACGTCCTCGACGTGCGCGAGGTCCACGAGTATCAGATCTGCAATATTCAAGGACACCTGATTCCGCTGGGTGAACTGCCCCAGCGCGTGCACGAACTCGACAGCTCGCGTGAGATCGTGGCGCACTGCAAATCGGGAAAACGCTCGGCCCAGGCCGTCGAATTCCTGCGGGGCGCGGGCTTCAAGAAGATCTCGAATTTGAAAGGTGGTATTCTGGCTTGGTCGGACGAAGTGGATCCGAACGTGCCGAAGTATTAGGCTTGGATGGACGGCGCCCCTCCAGGGCTAAGGCCCGGGAAGGGTCGCCGACATTTCGTGGAGTTAGAACCCCACGCTCCCACCTTATCGGAGGATTGAATGGCTGCGACAAAGATTACGGTCCGTACCGATGGTTCCATTCGAGTCGAAGGAGACTTCGAAGTCGTGGATCAGGACGGCAAGGTATTCGGCCTGGCTGGTCGTACCAAGATCGGTCTTTGCCGCTGCGGACACTCCGAGAACAAGCCATTCTGCGATGGCGCCCACAAGAGAGTGAACTTCCAGAGCGTCATCCAGGCCTTTGATCTACCAGCTGTCCCACCCGCGCCGCCCCCCAAGTCCTAGCTCTGCCTGTAGGTAAGATTCTCTCGTGTCGGTAACTTTTCCACCCCGCGTGAGACGGGCTGTGTATCCTTTTGCGACTCTCGTGTTGCTCGCCCGGCAAACTCCACGGGAAATAGTATAGTTAGAGGGCACCTCTCATAGCTGCAAAACGGTACAGCAGTTGCTACTTAACTGTGGGGATTGGTTTGTCTTCTGGGGGCAGTGTGGGGTATCTGGGCAAATCTTGGGGACGCTACCGCATTGGCTTTGTCCTACTCGGGACAATTGCCGTGCTCGGGTTCTGCGTGCTTCTGTGGGCACTCCGTAATTCTACGTACGTATCCGACCCACTCTTTGACGCCTACCTCGAAATGGCGGGCAGCCTGATTGCCTTCACGTTTGCCGCCAATGCCATGGTGCGATTTCGAGGTACGCATGATCGAATTTCGCTGATTCTGGCCTTCGGGTTTGTGCTCGCGGGACTCATCGAAGCGGGTAGCAGCATGGCTTTCTATCGCGGCGTACTGGTGACTCCAACCTTTGGGACCGAGATTTCACTCGGGTGGCTGGCGGGGAGGACGCTGCTGGGAGTGTTGCTGCTCGCCGCGCTGATCGTCGAGCGGCGAATCCCGGTATCGCGCGATCCCGGAAAAGAAATCGCGGGCGTGACATTGATCGTCGGCGCTGTGGCCTATCTGACGAGCGTCTTCTATTTCATGCTGCCGCGCGCGCCGAAGATTCACCCCGGGCACTTCATCCCACGCGGATGGGACCTGCTTCCGGCCGTAATTTACGTCGTCGCGACGGTGGGATACGGCTGGCGGCTGAGGCGCGCGAGCGCCGCGCTGGACCGGGCGCTGTTCATCGCCGCCGCCCTGAACGTGATTTGCCACATCACGATGAGCCAGTCGCAGCGGGTACTCGACGCACCCTACACGCTGGCGCACGCGGTGATGGTCTTGAGCTATGTGGTTGTCCTGTGCGGTACGCTGCTCGACAACGCCCAGCTCTTCGACCAGGTAAGCCGGCTGGCAGCTTCCGATTCGCTCACCGGCCTTGCGAATCATCGCCGCCTGCTCGAAGCCCTGGACAACGAGATACAGCGATCCCGCCGTACGGGGCGGCAATTCGCGGTGTTGCTCTTCGATCTCGATGGCCTGAAAAAGATTAACGACAAGTATGGCCACCTGACGGGAAGCCGAGCCATCAAGCGCCTGGGAACTGTGCTGCGGAACAGCAGCCGAACAATTGACACGCCGGCGCGCTACGGCGGCGATGAGTTTGCTCTCGTCCTGCCGGAATCCGGCGCCCGCGAAGGCGAGCAAGCCGCCGGGCGCATCTGCGAACAGCTCGCACAGGATGGCCAGGAGCCGTTCGTTTCAGTCAGTGTCGGTCAGGCCGTATATCCGACGGACGGAACCTCGATCGAACAACTGCTTGGCGCAGCTGATTTGGCGCTCTACAAGATGAAGAGGCGCGGCACCGTTAAATCGCACCTGCGGCATTTAGCAGCCTGCTTGTGACGAAAAAAGGGGGACACAAGATATGCGGCTTGGGATAGGGGGCCCCAAGACGTTCGACGCCGTGCGTTGCGAAACGCGGGTTCCCATGGAAGTCGGGGTGCACATCAGCGGTCACGGCGCGCTTCCGGGCACGGAAACCACCTTTACGGAAAATATAAGTTCGCGCGGGGCGCGCGTGCTGAGCACTCGCCGTTGGAAGATCAATGACCGGATGATGGTGACAGCGTTCGCGGGTTCGTTTCAGTGCGTCGCGCGCGTCGCGTATTGTCACACGGTGCCACAAGCTGGTTTCGCCGTAGGTTTGGAGTTCGTCGAGCCAAGCGGAGGCTGGATCGTGGGCAGCGGGTTCCCGCGCTAATCGTCGAGGAATTGGGCGGGTTTGCGAACCGCGATGGTTTCGTGGCGACCGCTTACTGCACAAACCCGACTTTGGGCTCAGCGTCCGGACCCGGACCTTCCGGCAACGTCCCGAATTGAGCCTCGTATCGGGCCACGTTCTCCTGCAGCGCGCGCAGCAGCCGCTTGGCGTGGCGCGGATTCAATATCAAGCTCGCCACCAGCTTCCCCTGCGCGACGGTGGGAAACATATAAACAAAGTTCAGCGTGAACTCCTCGGCGTTGTGGTGTACGACCACGAGGTTGGAGTACTGGCCGAGCAATTCCTTCTCATCGGCCTTGATCTGCGCTTGCTGCTGCTTCGGCGCTTCAGCCATCGACCTCTCCTTGCGCTGCGAACCGCTGCGACTTCGTTTTCCGGCAACGTGCCGTTCACTATAGCAGAGAGACAAATCACCTCATGGTGCTTTTTATGAAACTCCGCACGGCTCGAAGGTTGACCTTCGCGGATGTTAAGCGTAGTTTATATAAGAAGTTTAGCTTGATTAACCTATGTCGAAGACAACCTCGGAAATCATCGCCGCTCCTCAGTCCAAGGTTCGGCGTGAGGCTTGGTCGTTTCTAGGTCCCGCCTTCGTCGCCTCGGTCGCCTACATGGACCCGGGCAATTTCGCTACGAATATCGAGGGCGGTGCCCGTTTCGGATACGAACTGCTCTGGGTGCTCCTGTGGTCGAACGCCATGGCCATTCTCGTGCAGTACCTCGCGGCCAAGCTCGGGATCGCCACGGGCCACACGCTTCCAGAGAATTGCAGGGCGGAGTTCTCACGCCCGGTCACCGTCGGACTCTGGGTCGCAGCGGAAGTTTCCGCCATGGCAACCGATCTCGCGGAATTTCTTGGGGCGGCACTCGGTTTCTATCTGCTGTTTGGGATTCCCATGCTGTCGGCGGCCATCGTCACGGGAGTCCTGGTCATGCTGATTCTGGCGGTCGAGCAGATGGGATTTCAATGGCTTGAGCGCGTCATCATGTTCTTCGTCGGTGTGATTGGAGTCGCGTACGCCGTCGAGGTGTTCCTCAGCAAGCCGTCGTGGGCGCCGATTGTAAGGAACGTCTTCGTCCCGCAGATTCACTCATCCTCGATCTATTTGGCGGTCTCCATGCTCGGCGCCACCGTAATGCCGCACGTGATCTATTTGCATTCCGCGCTCGTGCTGCCGCGCCGCGAGGAAGTCGACCGGAAGGAGCATCGCCATCGGAAAATGGAGCTGCTCGATGTGCTGCTGGCCATGAACGGTGCGTGGCTGATCAACTCCGCGATGGTCGTAATGGCCGCGGCCGTGTTTTTCGGAAGCGGGACGCATGTCTCCTCCATCGAAGCGGCCCACGCCACGCTGATCCCGCTGTTGGGCAAATTTGCAGGCTTGGCTTTCGCGGTGGCTCTGCTCTGTTCCGGGCTGTCTTCCTCAACTGTCGGCACGATGGCCGGGCAGGTCATCCTGCAGGGCTTCATGAACCTCCGAATCAGTATTTTCGCGCGGCGCATCGTCACGATGATTCCCGCCGTCGCCGTGATTGCCTGGGGACTTGACCCGCTGAAAACGCTGGTGCTCAGCCAGGCGGTCTTGAGCTTCTGCCTTCCATTCGCGATGGTTCCCCTCTTGATCCTCACGCGCAGAAAGGATCTCATGGGAACCCACGCAAATCGCCCGATCACGAACTACTTGGCCGTGCTCGCAACCGGCGTAATCCTGTCCATGAATATCTGGCTGCTCTACGCGATCTCGACTGGGAAATCCTGATTGGCTGTGGGAAAATTCCTTTCGTAGCCACACCTTCCACCAGCGACACGCGGGGTAACGGAAAAACTCGTGCAACCCAGCCAACACAAATCAAGAATTCGACCGCTTGGAATATTGGCTCTGCTTGTGATCCTGGGGGCGGGCTTGGCGACCGCGATCAATACGGCCAAGAATTGGAACGCAACGGCGGCCGCGCGGAGACTCAAGAACCCGGTGCCGCCGACGGGCGATGCCATCGCCGCCGGCAGGCAGGTATACGGAGAGCACTGCCGGAGCTGCCACGGAGAGAAGGGCGACGGCAGAGGCCCAAAAGCCGCCGAGCTTTCCGTCGCGCCCGGTGATTTCACCGACGCTCCGGCGATGCGCCGCCGAACCGACGGCGAACTCTTCTGGCAAATCACCCGGGGGCGGCTTCCCATGCCGGCCTTCGCGGACAAACTGAGCGACCAAGAACGCTGGCAGGTGGTCGACTACATACGCACGTTTGCCGACAAGCGGTCCGGCACTTCATCCGGCACTTCATCCGCCGTTCCGCTTATTTCACTGCTGCAAGCGCCTCGGAAACTTCCTTCATGTCCGGCACCGTCGGGATGTCGTAGTTTTTGAACCAGGCGATCTTTCCGGCGCGGTTCACGATGGCGATCGCGCGCCCGGTGATCCCTTTGTCGGCGAGATAGACGCCGAATTTATCGGCGACAGCTCCGCGGGGCTGAAAATCGGCGAGCAGCGAATAGTGGATGCCCATTTTCTCTGCAAAGGCCTTGTGCGACCAGACGCTGTCCACGCTAAGGCCGAGCACAACTGCATCGAGCTGCTCGAATCGCTTCATATCGTTCACGAAGCAGGCGTGTTCATTCGTGCAAATGGGACTCCAATCGAGCGGGTAGAAAACGATCACGACGTTCTTTTTGCCCTGGAAATCCGAGAGCTTCACGTCCTTCTGATTCTGATCCTTCAACGAAAAATCCGGAGCCGCAGCCCCAACGGAAAGTGCCATGTCCATCCTCCTGGTTCGCTATCGCGAGCGGTTTTCAGATCAACTCGATCGGTTCGCTTCGGACAATCATGATAGCCGAACCCGGCCCGGCCGACAAATTGCGCGTCAATGAATCAAAGAGGATCTTGCCGACCAAAAAGAAAAAGCCTTCCCGGTTTCAGCCGGAAAGGCTTTTTGAAATTCAAGACTGCGCAACTCGCTACTGTTTCGGTGTAGCAGGAGCGGCGGGTTTTGGCGCGGGTCTGGCGGGCGCGGTGGTGGCAGCCTTCACCGGATAGCTCTGGTCGTAGAGGCGGATAATTTCCTGTGTGACGTCGATCTGGTTCGCCGCGTACAGAACCGGACTCTGCTGCGAGGAAGTGTCCAAGATGATCGAGTACCCGTTTTCCTTCGAATATTTATTCAATACGTCCACAAGCTTCCGCCCGATTCGGTTCACGACTTCTTGCTGAGCATCGTTGGTGTCATCTTGAAATTCCTGCTGTTTCCGCTGGAACGCGCGACTCAACTGGTCGCCTTCACGCGCCAGCCGGGCCTTTTCTTCATCGCTCAAGGTTGACTGGCCGGTCTGCAGCCTGTTCCGAAGCTCTTCGATCTGCTTTTGCAGGTTTTGAAGCTCGGTCGTCCTCGGTGCAAACTGCGACTGCAATTCAGCCGCGGCCTGTTTGCCCTCCGCCGTGCTTGCAATGGCTGCCTGAACGCTGAGAACCCCTACCTTTGCCGACGCCGGCGCGCCCGCGCCGGTGGCTTGCGCCCAGACTGCGGGCGTCATTAGAAGTGCTGCTAAAACCGGAAATACCGCTCGAATCTTCATTCTCACTCCTCATTCACATGTAGTTAGAATTTGTAATAAGCGCGAATCGCGAATTATAACTGTGATTCGCGAGCATGGTCAATCGGATTCGGCCAGCAGAACACCCTTTCGCCAGACTCGTCAATATATTCCGATGCCTTGCTCTCAAGCCCGGTTGGCCGCATCCGCAGCCGGCCACCTCAGTGCGGCAGCGGAACCAGAAGCACACGATTATTGTCCGGGTCCACAAGAACAGCGAGGCCCAGCTTCGGGTCCACTGCGACGGCGTTGGGGCCGAGCACGAGACTCGACGTCTGCGCTCCTCCCAGCCCGAGAACTGCGCGGACCTGAGGCGCCGAACACGCGGGCGCGGCGACGGCCGGCGGGCACACGTAATCGAGCACGGACATGACGTGGCTTCCCGCATTGACCGTGACGAGAGAGCTCGTCTGGAAATCGTAATCAATAGACGTCGGGGCGATGCCCACGCTCACATTCGACGACGTCAACGTTGCGGGATTGGTGATGACGATGTTGTTTACCAGGCTATTCACCGTCAGGAACACCTGGTTGACGGGGTCGAACACAACGCCACTTGGATTCTGGAGGCCGTTTACTCGGCCCAGAATAGAAGTCGTCGCCATGGACACGATATCCAAGCTGCTTGTCGAGGAATCCGTGGCAACCGCCGCGAAGTTCAGAGTCGGGTCGACCGCCACCGCGACGGGATCCTGATCCACGGAGGGGAAAGATCCGAGAGCTGCCGAGACCTGCGGCGTCGCCGTCGTGGAACGCGCAACAGTCAGAAGATTGAGGTTGCCGGTGCTGAAAAGAGTGCCCGCGTTCGTGGTGGCCACGGCCGCGGTCGCAGTATCTTGGTTGAAAGCCACACCGGCCGGCCCGGAGCAAGTCGAGCAGAGAGCCACCGGCGCTATCGGCGTGGGTGGAATTGTGGTCAGGTCGATGGGAGTTACATTGTTGGTGCCGTTGTTGGTCACAACCGCCACACCCAGCCGCGGAATCACGGCAACTCCTTGCGGCGTCGTCCCGACGGGAATCGGCTGCCCCACAATTCCGGTGTCCCCCAGCGATTCAGGCGAGAAATCCGGAATTACCGGCGTGAGCGACACCAGCGAAGCGGTGTCGTCCACCGAATTTGTAACGATCGCCAGATCGCGGTCTGTATCCACGGTCACTCCGACCGGGCCATTTCCGACCGGCACCGCCTGAATGACGGTGAGATCGGTGACGTTGGAAACAGCATTCGGCAGATTCTCGACTTGCACGATATAGCGGTGGGCGGCGCTCAGCATTGAGCCCGGCACCGTCGCCACGATTTGACGGCTGCTCACAACCGTCACGGTCGCAAGCGGCGAGCCGTCGAGCAATACTTCCGAGCCGCCCGTAAAGCCAGCGCCCGTGATTGTCAGCGGCAGGTCGGCTGTTCCGAGCCCCCCGAACGCGACCGCTGGGCTGGCCTCCAGAATCTGCGGTGAAGCGGGCGGCGGACCGAGCGAAACAATCCCGACGCTGTTGCCCGACTGATTCACGATGACGGCCTCGTTGCTGGCCGGATCCACCGCGACTGCCACCGGCGTGCCGCCCAAGCCGCCGTTTAGGCCGGTTCCCGGCGTGAGCACTACGCCACTCTCCAGATCGGCGACGACGGCCGACGCTCCCGACACGGATCCTTGCACCGCGATCCCGACATTCTCGAGCGGATTCACCGCCGAGGCGACGAGATTGGGCGTGTTCACGGCCGACCCACCGACCGTGAAAGTGACAGGAGTGACCGCATCGTTCAGAAGGCTGAACTCCGTCATCCTCTGCGCGGAAGGATCGGTGAGCAGCACCTGATGGGTCTCCGAGTTGATGCCGACGCCTTGCATGGTCGAGGTGATGGACAAGCTTCCGATGAGTTCCGGCAACCGGCCGACGTCACCTGCGCCGGCCGCCCGGCCGAGATCCACAATCGCAATCGTTCCCGTGCCCCCGGGCGTAACCATCGCCCAGTTCAACCGCGGATCGATCGCCACGGCGGGGCTGGCTCCGGTCCCGAAGGGAGTGATGCCTCCGGTGATTGTGGAGACCGGACAAGGAGGAGCCGCGCAGCCGGCCGCGACGTTGGCATTGGCCAAATCTAGGATCGTTCCCACGTTGGTGGATTGATTCGCCACAAACGCGCGATGTGTCAGCGAATTGACGCCGATCGCGAATGGCACTGTGCCGAGCGGAATGATGCCCGGCTCAAAGGTGTTCAGCGACACCGTCTTAATGAACGCAGGAGGTTTTGCGCTTAGGTCGATCACGGAGATGCTGTTATCGGCGCTGTTCACGACGAACGCCTGGTGGTCCGGTAACAAATCGTCCACTCCGACTCCAGTGGGTTGCGAACCGACATTGATCGTAGCGATCACCGTGTTTGCGGTCGGAGCCACGAGCGAAACGATTGACACGTTATTCGAAGATTTGTTCGCGACGACCGCATACCCCTCGGCATAGTCGATCGCCACGGCGGAGGGACTTGAACCCACGGGGATCGTCGGGTTTGGCGTACCTGAAATCGAGTTGGCTTCCGGTATGACCGCCAGATTCAGCCCGGTGACCGAAGGCACGTTAGCCGCGGCTGCGTCGCTGTTCTGAACGAGCAGTGGGTACAAACCCGGCGTATTCAGGGTGGAGTCCTGAATGGAGACCGTCAGATGCCGGCTGTCCACGAATGTCGTGCAGACCTGGCCTCCTCCGCCGCACCCGATGCCGTCGAATGTTGCCGTTGTCTTGTTGCCAGGGACAAAATAACCGCCAGTCAGATTCACGCTCACGCTCACGCCGGTGTTGGTTAGCGGGACGCTATTCGGTGTCGAGGCAATCAACGCCGGGCGCACGGGATCAACATGCAGCTTCAGTACTCCGGTGCTGTTCGAGCCATCTTGCGACTGTACGGCGATGTCAATGTCTCCGGCTTGCGTCAATTGAGCCGCCGGAATGGTGGCGCGAACCAGCGCACCGCTGCCGATAAAGGTCACATTCGCTGTCGGAAGCGGCACACCGCCCACAAGCACGTGGCTCGTCGTGAAAAAGTTGGTACCCGTCAGATACACGTCCTGCTGCACGGAGCCTTGCGCGGCAACCGTTGGCTCGAGCGGATTCGTGGGAGCAAATGCCGGTGCATTGCCGTTACCGACTGTGACAGTCGCTGATGCTTGATGCGTCGGATCGGCGCCTGATTGCGCCGTGACGGTCACCGACCCGGGCGAAGTGGCCGGGGAGAAGTATTCTCCGGGAGCAGTTGCATTCGTGCAAGGCGAGCCTACGGCTGAGGACGGACAGACGAAGCCGTCGGTAGCGTTTCCGCCCGGAATATTGTCCACCAACCATACGACCGCCGTGTTCGCCGTGCCGCTGACGCTCGCCGTGAATTGAAAGTGCTCTCCCGGACCCACCGAGGCAGTCCGCGGAGTAATCTGGACGCTAATCCCGGAATCAATCGTCACCGTAAAGGTGGCAAACGCATTCGACTTGATGCAACTCGTGACCACGATCAGAAACGTGGCTGGATTGGGGACCGTCGGCGGCGCCGTGTACAGACCATTGAGGGTGATGGTTCCGAAACCACTGATCGGGTTGGAAACCGCCGGTATCGTGCATCCCGTCGGGCCCTGACCAGCAATACACTCAGTCGGCGGGATCGTGGTCGAAGGCGTTGCGGGCGGTTTGCAAATCTGCCAGAACACGGTGGAACTTGACGCGCCGGAAACGTTTGAGGCGAATTGCGCCGTGCGATTCACGAGCACGGTCAGAGGAGACGGCCCCGGTCCTGCAATCCTGACCCCGACCGGCGTGGAGTTCCCACCGCAACCCGACACCAACATCATGAGGAGCCCAAGCGCTCCCAATCTCCACGCTCTCATTTGCTTCCCTCCGGCCATTTCAGCTCGATTCTTCACGCCCGCTGGGCAACAACTGCTTTCGCGCAACTCCCCGCGCATCTCCCGCCCATTTTCTAGAACGTGCGGCTCACGGCAAACCGCAGAGTCGTCTTCGGTTCGAACAGGCCCGGCGGGATTGTCTGCGAGGACTGCGTATGGATCAAGAAATCTTGCAGCGCCGGCACGATCTGCGTGTCGTACACGCCCAACTGCTTCAAACTATCTCGCTCGGCCGGCGGCACAAAGAAAGCTCCGAGCGGCGGAGTAATCGTCTGGCTCAAGCGCAGGTAATTGTACGCGTAATAGATGCGAAACGGCGCCTGGATGATGGGAATTTGGATGTCGATCTCGATTCCCGCCGAGGTGTGCGGCCTGAACTCGGTGCCCGCAGCGATCGGCAAATTGTTCGGTACGTTCACGCACGGAGCGCCAATCGGTTGGCACGGAAAATCAGGATTCGGATACTGTTGCCGCAGGGAACTAATGGCCGAGGGATCGAGCTGCAGTTGCGATTTCCGCAAAATTCCATTCACCGCGAAATCGTGAAACATGGTCAAAGTCACGTAGGATTTCACAAGCGGGATGCGGTATTCCAGGTTCGACACGAACTTCAAATCGCCCCCGGGACGCGTGGGTATGAACTCCAGCACGTTGACTGGGATGCTCTCCGCAGTCGGAACTCCGTTGGGACCCAGGTTGTGCGGATTGAAGAAGGTGACGTTCGTCGTCGTCGAAAACGGAATGAACACGAAAGGGGAAATCGTATAAAAGTCGAATCCCCGGACGTCCTGTTCGCCTCCAGCGTAGAACCGGGAATTCGGCGGTACTTCCTTTCCGCCGTAGCCCGTGATCATGCTGCCGTTCAGATGAAGGGCAATCACGTTCCTGTGGTGATAGTGAGGGCGAAAATACGACATGTCGAACACGTTGCTAAACGTGTTGACGTTCCCCCCCAGCGGGCCGCCCACGAAGCTCCCACCGTACGAAAAGCTCTTCCCGTGCGTTGGAAATACCGGGCTGTCTACGGTGTTGTAGCTGAGAGTCGGAGTAATTTGGCTCTGCCGGATTCCGTTGAGCGCTGACGGACCCGCCAGACTCGTAAATTTGGTGAACTCGAAAAGAAGAGTCGCCGACTGGCTGAAGGGCGTGATGTCCGTCGTGGACCAGCCATAACTGACGCCCAGGCGCGTGAACGACAGCCGGCGCAGCGGGTAGCTGGCAAAAATCGTGAAGCCCTTCGAGTCGGTGTTGTAGTTCTCCTGGAGCGCGGGATCGATCGCGACTTGCTGCCCCACCAGGATTCCTTCCTGGCGCGCGGTGTTGTAGTCGTACTTTTGCGCGAAAATCGTGAAGCCCGTCGAGATGGGCCGGTCAAATAGATACGGCTCCGTGAATCCGAAATTGATGCTGCGCTGGATATCGCCAATCTGCGCCGAAAGCGTGAGCGTTTCGCCTAGTCCGAGAAAGTTGTTCGTCTGATACGAGAAGCCCACGAAACTCCCGGAAAGCCCGCTGACGCCGCCCGAGAAACTGACGGACTGCTTGCCTTTCTCCTTCACCTTCAGCTTGATGTCCACCGTGCCGGCCTTCACGTTCTTCTTCAGCTCCGCGTTTTCCGGCTTGATGGGGTCGAAATATCCGAGCTGATTCAAGCGCAGAAGGCTCAATTCCCAGTAGCGGTTGTTGAAGACCTGGCCCTCGTCCAGCAGCAGCTCGCGCCGGATCACTTTGTCGCGCGTCGTCGTGTTGCCGGAAAATTCGATCCGCCGCACGAAAAATTGCTTTTGCTGGTCGAATTGAAGCGTCAGGTTCACCACTTTCTTCGCATCGTTCACATCGAACTCGGGCTCGGCCGTGAAGTCGATGTAGCCGTATTCACCATACAGCTTGCGAAAACTGTCGAGCGACTTGCGGATCCTGTCGGCGTCGAAAATGTCGCCTTCCTTAAGCGGAAACGCTCGCTGCAGCAGTTCCGGTTTGAAGATCAGCCCCTGATCGGGATCGGAGCTGCGGAAAGCGAGTTTGCCCATGCGATACTGCTCGCCTTCTGAGACCGAAATCACGATGTTGGTGGCCTTGCCGTTCCGGTTTCCAATAATGGGCAGCCCGCCGGATACATCCACCGTCTTCAATTCCTTCACGTCCACCACGACCTTGAAATAGCCGTTGTCCTGATACAGGCCCCGGACGCCGACTTCCAGGTCCTCATCGAGCTTCGGCCGGTCGAACGTCTTGCTCATCACCGGAATGTAAGTGATACCGAGCGGAATCCCGTACGGCCGGTCGTTCCTCATCGTGCGGATAATTTTCCTGCTTGAAAACGCCTTGTTCCCTACCACGGTGATGCTTCCGACTTTCACCTTCGGGCCTTCATCAATATTGAAAACCAATTTGACGGCGTTGGAGGCGGCGATGCGCTCGTACGTGGGCTTTACCGTGGCGAATTGGCGGCCGTGCGCGGCCAGCAGGCTTTTGAGCACGACTTCAGCGCGCTTGATTTTTGTCGGGTCGAACTGGCTTTCCACGGTGAGCCCGACCTTCTTCTGCTTGAACGCATCCAGAATGTCGGATTCCGTGATGGACTTGTTGCCCTTGTATTCGATCCGGCGGATGATCGGCCGCTCCGAGACGTGGAACACCACGATTTTCCCATTCGGCTGGTTGGGATCGTCTTCCGTTTCGAGCCGGATGTCTTCGAAGAACTGCGTGTTCCAGAGCGCCTGAAAATCGCGGCGAACTGCGTCCGGAGTGTAGGGATCACCCACGCGCGAAAAGATGCGCGCGAGCAACGTATCGCGCTGGACTCGGCGGTTCCCGTCAAATTCGATGCGGGTGATGACGTATTGCGGTCCGCCGGGTTCCGGGGCCCGTTGAGCCCAAAGGGATTGACCGGAAGCGAGGGGTAACAAGCACACAACGACCAGAATTCCGCATGCGCAAAGAGATAGTTTCCTGCTGGCGGCCAAGGTTCTGGTCAAGGCCGCAGTCCCCCGCCCAAGATTTTATGCTCCCCCGCCGGACGTGTTTTAATCCAGCTCGCGCGTGTAGGATTCCTAGTGGGCCACCGGGGTTGCTTCCACCACGGGACGGAACGCCAAGCCTTCGCCGGACAGAAAAACTTCCAGCGTCGCCGGCATCTGCAGCCCGCCCTGAATGAGAGCTTCCGACAGTGGGTCTTCGACGTACTTCTGCAGCGCGCGCCGGAGCGGCCGCGCGCCGTAATTCCGATCGCCGCAGGTTTTCTCGAGAATCCATTGGCGCGCCTCGGGTGTCATGGCAATTTGCACCTGGCGATGCACCAGCGTCTCGTTGATTTGCCCGACGAGCAGGTCGATGATCTGCAGCAGATCCTCGTCCGTCAGCGAATCGAACAGGATCACTTCGTCCAGCCGGTTCAGGAACTCCGGATTGAACACCCGCTTGACCTCGCTCATCACCATGTCGTCCTGGCTCTTCGCCTGCACCGCTTCGTCCGACGACTGGAAACCCAGGCCGGACTGTTTCTGCAATTGCCGCGCGCCCAGGTTTGACGTCAAGATGATGATCGTGTTACGGAAGTCCACCGTGTTGCCCAATCCATCGGTGAGCTGGCCGTCCTCGAAAACCTGCAGGAGAATGTTGTACACATCCGGATGCGCCTTCTCGATCTCGTCGAGCAGAATCACCGAATACGGCGTACGGCGCACGCGCTCCGTCAATTGCCCGCCCTCTTCATAGCCCACGTATCCCGGAGGCGCGCCGATCAATTTCGATACGGAATGCTTCTCCATGTACTCGGACATGTCGAAACGGATCAGCGACTTTTCACTGCCGAACAAGAACTCGCCAAGCCGCCGCGCCACTTCCGTCTTGCCTACACCCGTGGGCCCCAGGAACAGGAAGCATCCGACCGGGCGTCCCGGCGCCTTCAATCCAGCTCGACTGCGCCGAATGGCCCGCGCGAGTGACGTGATCGCTTTTTCCTGGCTGATGATCCGCCGGTGCAGCTCTTCCTCGATGCGCAGCAGTTTCTGTTGTTCGTCTTCCTTGATCGAGGTTACCGTAACGCCGGTCCAGCGCGCCACGACTTCCTCGATGTCTTCGCGCGTTACCACGCCGGTCGAGGAGTCATCAATCTTGAGTTTTTCGCGCAGCACCCGCAGATGTTCCTTTTCCTTGCGCTCTTCCTCCGAATAGAACCGCGCCTTCTCAAATTCGTGGTTCGCGATCGCGGTCTCCATCCGGTGCGTGATGAATTTCACGCGTTTCTGAACTTCGGAAACTTCGTCGGGGAGCATCGCCTGGCGCAGCTTCACGCGCGAGCCGGCTTCGTCGAGCAGATCGATCGCCTTGTCCGGCAGGAAGCGGTCCGGAATGTACCGGTTCGAGAGATACACCGCGTAGCGAATGGCTTCCTCGGTGTAACTGACGGCGTGGAATTTCTCGTAGCGGTCGCGCACACCCTGCAGCACGCGAATCGTTTCGTCTTCATTTGGCGCTGAAACCTTCACCGCCTGGAACCGCCGTTCGAGCGAGCGGTCCTTCTCGACCGACTTGCGGTATTCGCCGGGCGTCGTCGCGCCGATGCACTGAATCTCGCCGCGGCTCAATGCGGGCTTCAAAATATTGGCTGCGTCGAGCGATCCTTCCGCCGATCCCGCACCCACCAGCGTGTGCAGCTCGTCGATGAAGACGATCGCGTTCTGGCTCTCCATCAATTCCTTCATGATGGTTTTCAGCCGCTCTTCAAATTGCCCGCGGTATTTTGTCCCCGCCACGATCAGCGAAAGATCGAGCGAAAGTATTCTCTTGTCCGCCAGGAACGGCGGCACGTCGCCGTCGGCAATCCGCTGCGCCAGTCCTTCGACGATCGCCGTCTTGCCCACGCCGGGTTCGCCGATCAGCACGGGATTGTTTTTCGTCCGGCGGCACAGGATCTGGATCGCACGCTCCAGCTCGCGATCCCGGCCCACCAGCGGGTCGAGCTGTCCTTCCATCGCCGCTTGCGTCAGATCGCGGCTGAATTCAGCGAGCAGTGAAGCTTCTTTTGGCCGGTTCACAGGCACCTTCTCTCCCGCGCTGCGCGCCATTTCCTCGCGCACGGTGGAAAGCCGCAATCCCCGTTCCAGCAGGATTTCGGCGCCAAAGGATTTTTCTTCCCGCAACACTCCCAAAAGCAGGTGTTCCGTTCCGACGTGCTTGTGCCCGAGCCGTTCAGCTTCTTCCGCGGCGTAGTTGAGGATGCGCTTGCATTCCTGGCTGAGAGGAACTTCCACCGAAGTAGAAATGCGCTCGCGCACGGTGATGCGCGATTCAATCTCCTTGCGGATGGATTCGATCGAGCCGTGGGTGCGCAGGAAGCGGTTTGCCAGCGCCTTGTCTTCGCGCAGCAATCCGAGCAGCAGGTGC
The DNA here is from genome assembly GCA_963752925.1 of uncultured Acidobacteriota bacterium. Lineage (GTDB taxonomy): Bacteria > Acidobacteriota > Terriglobia > Acidiferrales > UBA7541 > Palsa-295. The sequence continues at coordinate 496,679 of CAVVZY010000004.1, forward strand.
TCCGTCTCGATGTACGGGCTTCCGTACTGGCTCGCCTCGTATCTCGCGAAAAAAATGACTCGCCGCGCCTTCTCTGTATAGCGTTCGAACAAGGGTTACCCACGCTCTCCCGGGGTCCGTACCCCAATGCTCGCCGGTCGCGCCGCATGACCCGCGGCACCTGCAAGCACTTCCGCGCTCGGAGCCAACTTCCCGTGTTCCAGGGCAAGAACACGGTCCGTGCGCTGCGCCAAACTCAAATTATGTGTAGCCAGAATCGACGTCAGGTGGTGGGTCCGGTGGAGGCGCTCTATCAGCTCGAAAACTCCCGCCGCACTCCGCTCGTCCAGATCCCCTGTCGGTTCGTCCGCCAGAAGCAACACGGGTTGATTCACCAGCGCCCGCGCAATTGCCACGCGCTGCTGTTCGCCCCCTGAAAGCTCTCCCGCACGCTGCCCCGCGCGATCAGCCAATCCGACTTCCCCCAGCCAATCCCCTGCTGCACGGAGCGCCTGACCCAGCGCCTGGCCTTGAACCAGCAACGGCATCGCCACATTTTCCGCTGCCGTGAAATCCGGCAGCAGGTGGTGCCTCTGCCAGACGAAACCCACGGCTCGATTGCGATACTCCGCCAGTTCCACCTCTGCAAGCGAACGAAGCAATTTCGCGCCGAAGTATACTGTACCGCTCGTTGGAGTGTCCAGCGCCGCCAGCAAGTGTAACAGGGTGCTCTTCCCCGCTCCCGAGGGTCCCACGATCGCGACCATCTCTCCGCGCTCAATCGAAAAATCGATTCCGTCGAGGGGTGCGATTTCCTGGGTTCCGGAGTGGAAGGTCTTGCGAAGGTTTTCGGTGCGCAGGATCTGGCCCGAGCTTGCGACGGCTCCGTTGGGGGAGTCGTCCAGGGCAACACCCGTGGCTGCCTGCGTGTTCATCGCCTGCTATATCTCATCACACTTTAGATGCCGAACTGCCCTCCCGGTATGTCCTTATTTTCCAGAGAGCTAGTTCTATGAACGGGGGATTCTGACCCACTTCTTTCCACACTTATCCCCTACTCTTCCCTCCCCTGTCTGGTACGAATGCCAAAAAATGCCTACATCTTTTCTTCGCCTCCATAGTAACACGCGAATCGCTCCGGCAAAAAAAACAAACACCTCTCAAAATTTGAATCGAAATAATTCGCCGCAGAACGACGCCCTCTTGTCGCCTCTCTTGCGAGAGTCGATCTCCAAACCGAGCAATACTTGAGCCCATTTCACAGTTCCAATACTCACCTCGACAGTCGCATCGTGTGAGGCAAGAAACGCTCGACATCGTATAAATTCAATCCGCCCTCAAGGAACGCTCAGGGCGAATCGCTCATGAGTCGCGCAAATTTGTTTCGGTCTCCCGGCCGGCGGAGTCACATCTTGTTCGTCGCGCTCTGTCTGCGCGCGATGCAATAGCCTGTGACGACAGATAGCCGCTCTCAGAAGCGGAATTCGGCGCCAGCATTGAGACCTTGCGACCATAGACCGCTGCTATTCATTACCGGCTGCGGCCTTGCCGTGCCGCCGCCAATCGCGGGAGGCAGCAGGTTGGGGTTGACGGTGAGATCAATCTGGCCGCTGGTGCGGAGCGTATTGCTGAGATAGCGAATCGTGTAGCCAAGCGTGAGCCCGAGATGCCGGGTTACGGCGAAGCGCCCGGCGATGCGCGCTTCGGGCAGCGCCGCAAACGAGTCTTCGGAACGGCTCCCCACGTTGCTGGAAAGCGCCAGCAGATCTCCCACAAGAGGGGGACCGCCGTCGACCACGGTGTCGCCGTTGATACGCGAAAGTTTCTGCACCACGCCGAGGGCGACCCTGGGCGTCGCGCTGGCCGACCAGCGGTTGCGATGCCATTCGATGGCCAGACTCGCTTCGCCGCCGTGAAAATCATTCTTTGCCTTGAAATCATCTGCGCCGGAGATCGTGGTGCCCAGCGGAATCTCGCCGCCGATCGCGGTGGAGCTTTGCTGAACCTTCAGCGTTTCGCGATATTGGAGGTAGCGGTATCCGCCCAGCACGTCGATTCGCCAGCGGCGGGTTTCGAGCCAGTTCCTGCGCAGGCCGGCGGAAGCGGAAAAGGCTTGCGTGAACGTGGTCGACAACACCGCCCCGGAGAAAAGTCCCGGTGCAGATACCAGCAGAGCGCTCGGCTCGCCGGTGTTCGCGTCAATAAACGGCCGTGCGAGAAACGACATACCGTCGGAACTTGCCGCGAAGTGTGTCCCGCCATTGTCCCCCAGCCACTCCACGCCGGCTTCGACGGCCCAGTGCCGCTCGTGCTGGAGCCAGTAACCGAACGCCAGCCGCGCGCCATTCCGCCCCTCGTCATCAACATTGCCGCCACCAAACAGGATTTGTGCGCCGGGCAAAACTCCTGCGATCTCGCGCGGCGTTCCTGCGGGGCTTTCAGTAACGATCGGAAGCAGCGGATTGCCGCGTGTCCAGCGAAGCAGATAGTCGGTCTGCACCCAGAACCGTTGCGCTTCGGTGTCGCCCGCGCCGGCGTCCTCGGCCTTCTTGGCAGCTGTCGGCGCATCGTCCGCGCGGCAATTTGAAACAGCCAGCGCGACGATGAGCATGAGAGAACACGGGCGCAGCCAACTTCCGCCGCGCGACACGCGTGCCACACTCGAAGGGCGGAAGTTTCCCGTCGCCCGATGGCCCGTTATTTTTCTGAAAGTGAAAAAGTAGAAGGATTCAAGCATCTGCAACAAAGCGTATCGTATTGCGCGGAGAGTCACCAGCGCCAACCTTATTCAAATCGCAGAATCTCCACCGGCAGAATCCGCGCCGCAGATCGCGCCGGAACAATCGTCGCGGCGACGCTGATCGCCAGCGCCGCGGCCGCGATCCATATCGCGTCCAATCCGTTCGCGTGAAACGGCACGTAGGGAATCGCGTACACCTCGGGATTCAGAGGGATCAGCCGCCACCGGTCCGCGACCCACGCAAAACCGTAGCCCGCCGCCAGACCCGCCGCGGTTCCCGCGATGCTCACGGCGAGGCCTTGCAGAACAAAGATCCGTCGAATCTGGCGCCGGCGCGTTCCCAGCGCCATCAGCACGGCGATGTCCCGCGCCCGCTCGGTCACCGTCATCGTCAACACCACCAGGATATTCAGTCCGGCGACGAACGTGATCAGCCCGATGAAGAGCGCCGTCACCAATTTTTCCAGGCTCAGCGCGCGAAATAGCGCGCGGTTTTCGTCCATCCACGTGGTCGCCGTGAACCCGGCACCGGCGCGCCGCACCAAATCGCCCGCCACCGCGCTTGCGTCATCCAGTTTCGCTACGCGCACTTCGAGCAGGCTCACGACGTCTCCGACTCCCGCCAGGCCCTGCGCCGAACCCAGCGTCACGAACGCCCAGTTCGCGTCGTAGTCGTAAAAGCCCGAATCGTAAATCCCCTCGACGCGAAATCGCCGCGAGCGCGGCAACATCCCAAATGGAGTCAGGTTTCCCTGCGGGCTTGTCAGCGAAACGTAGTCACCGGCGGAAATCTTCAATTCATCGGCGAGAATGCGGCCCACTAGCAACGCCGGAATACCGTCCGCGTCCGGGGCAAAACTGTCCGACCCGGCCACGATGTTTCGCAGCGCCCCGCTGGCCTTTCGCTCCAGATCCGGGTCCACGCCCTTCAGCACAACCCCACGCGCGCGGCCGCCACAGGATAAGAGAACCGTGTTATAGATCGCCGGCTCGATCGAGCGAACGCCGGGAGCGCCGCTCAACTGCGCCATGCGCTCGCGATAGTCGTGGATTCCGTCGGGGCCGAGCGGCTTCAGATTGACGTGGGCGGTTACGCTCAACAACCGGTCGCGAATGGCCTGGCGAAAGCCGGTGTTCATCGAAAGCGCGATCACCAGCGTGGTCACGCCCGCCGCGACGCCGATCACCGCCAGCAGCGTGACGAGTCGCAACACCGCCGGCCGGTTCGGCGAGCGCAGATACCGCAGCGCCACCAGCCATTCGAACGTCATTTCGGTCCCTCGGCCGCATCGGCGCCCTCGCCCCGCAGCAGCGGAAACAAGATCACCTCGCGGATCGCGTGCGAATCCGTCAGCAGCATCACCAGCCGGTCAATTCCGATTCCTTCGCCGGCGGTTGGCGGTAGGCCGTGGCTGAGCGCGCGAATGTAGTCCATATCCACTTCTTTGGGCATGTCCTGCCCGCCCTTTTCCACCTGCGCGCGAAACCTGCGCTCCTGATCGTCGGGATCGTTCAACTCAGAAAAACCGTTCGCGATCTCCATGCCCGCGATGAAAAGCTCGAAGCGCTCGGTCAACGACGGATCATCCGGTTTCTGCTTCGAGAGCGGCGAAATCTCCGTCGGGAAGTCATATATAAATGTCGGCTGCGTCAGGTGCCCCTCGGCGATTACCTCGAAGAGTTCCCCGGTCAGTTCGCCATCGGAGAGTTTTTCAACGGCGGCAATCGGCTCGGCGCTGCAGGAATGCGCGTACAAGTTGTAGCGCTCCGCCACGCCGCGCGGACCACCCTTCCTCCCCATTTCAGCCGCATTCGGCGCATCGCCCGCGGAGGTAGGCCAGAATTTGCAGATCGCTTCGCGCATCGAAAGACGTTGAAAACTCCCAAAATCGAGTTCGGCCTCACCGTACTTGATCTTCATGCTGCCGCACACTTTCTCCGCCAGCCCGCGCAACAGTTCCTCGGTCAAGTCCATGAGCTCGAGTGAGTTGCTGTACGCCTGGTAGAACTCGAGCATCGTGAATTCCGGTTGGTGGATGGCGTCAATGCCCTCGTTGCGAAAATTGCGATTGATCTCGTACACGCGATCGAGCCCGCCGACCACCAGCCTCTTCAAATAGAGTTCCGGGGCGATCCGCAGATACAAGTCCATGTCGAACGTGTTGTGATGGGTTACGAAAGGCCGCGCCGTGGCGCCCCCCAGAATCGGGTGCATCATCGGCGTTTCCACTTCCACATAGCCGCGCTCGTCGAAAAAGCGGCGCATTTCGCGGACAATCTGCGCGCGACGAAGAAAAATCTCCCGAGCGCGCTCGTTCACGATCAGATCCAAGTATCGCCGACGATAGCGCATCTCCACGTCCGCCAGCCCGTGCCATTTCTCCGGCAGCGGCAGCAGCGCCTTGGTCAGCAGTTCGAGTTGCGCAACCTTTACCGTCAGCTCGGCGGTTTTCGTGCGAAATAGCTCGCCCGAAACGCCGATGATGTCGCCCAAATCAAGGAGCTGGAACAACTTGAACGCCTGCTCGCCCACCACGTCCAGCCTTACGTAAATTTGCAACCGCCCGCCGTCGCCCGCCAAATGCGCAAATGCAGCTTTACCGTGCGGGCGCAACGCCACGATCCGACCCGCCACGCGCACGGTCACATGCTCGGCCGCAAACTCCTCGGCTGTCCGCCTTCCGAATTGCTCGGTGATTTGCTTCGGCGTATGCGTGTAATCGAATTTGTGCGGGTAGGGTGCGTGGCCCAGGGACTCAATTTCACTCAGCTTTTTGCGGCGCTGCAGGAACTGATCGAGCGGCTCAAATTCCAACGGTACGATCCTTTCAAACGTGAGGACCCTCAGCAGATTCGGCGAAAGTATATAACAGGAGCCTCCCAGAAACCGCTTCCTCGAGAACCGATGGTATAATTTGAGGGCGTGTTGGGGGCAGGGGTGTTTCCTAGGCGAAAAACGCGTCGCATGCAACGGCGCAAGGTCCTGGATGACTGGGTCGCCGCGCTGCCGCGCGAGAAGAGCCAGTTGTATTCCGTGATTGTCCAGCGCTGGGAGTGCTCGTACGCCATGATGAGCGTGGCGCTGGATGGGGCGCTCTCGCTCCGCGCGTCCGGAGAATTGGTCTGCGCCCGGCAGCAGGTTTCCATCGCGTCCGGACTTCTCGGACGTTTGAGTCCGTCGTTGATTTCCCTGTGCGAGACGTTGTCGGCGCACGGCCGACGCGTTTCGAGATTTCCCGTGGTCGAGCCGATGAACGCCGACTTCTTCCGTGGCGACACGGCTCAGAGCGCGGCCTCCTGGAACGGAATTCTTCACCACGTGCTCTTCAGCGCGCGTTCGCGTTTCTTCCACAAGCTCCGCATCTTGTCCCATACGCTCGCGCTGCTCGAGGCCGAGTTCGAGGATGCGGCCAGCGAAATATCGAAGGGCCTGTCCGTTCAGCCCGGCGATTGCTGGCAACGGCTCGATAACATCCACTACGACTTCAATACCTGCCTGCGTGAATCCGAGGTGGTCCTGAAATCCTTCCTGCGAGTCCTGCCGGACGAGCAGCTTTCCGCCGTGGCGACCGATCTCGATGCTCTTCCGCAGCCGAAGCCGATGCCCACGAAGTCTCGCCTCTCCGGCGCGTCGGCGTCGGCCTAGTGTCAAGCTCCTTCTCAATGTGAAATCGCGACGAAATCGTGCCACCCGGATCGTCTCTGGACGTAGGGCGCTATTCCTACGAGAATAGATGAGACTTGCCTGTAGCGCTCCGCATCTCATGGGGGCGATCCGCAGACGTCCTCCTGCTCCACCGGCCCGGGAGGCAGGACCGTTGCACGGTACGAAACTGTAAGGACAACTTCTGGAGCGGACGACGCATCGCAATGAAGGATGCGTCCCGACGGGTAGCGTGGCCCGAACGAGACGAATTGAAACTGGGGAAGTACCGGAATCGGAATCGATCCGGCGCGCCCAGCAAGGCGATGCGGCGGCATTCGAACGCCTTTACCGGTTGCACAGCCGCCGAGTGTATTCGTTGTGCCTTCGGATGGTGGGGAATACGGCCGAGGCAGAGGATCTGACGCAGGAAGCGTTCCTCCAGCTCTTCCGCAAAATCGCCACATTCCGGGGCGAGTCGGCGTTTTCCACATGGCTTCATCGCCTTGCGGTCAACGTCGTTCTCATGAAGTTGCGAAAGAAGTCGGGCAAGGAGACCTCGCTGGAACAGGTCACCGAGCCCGATGAAGAATCCGGAACGCCCCGGCGGGATTTCGGCGCGCCCGATTTGACGTTGACTGGTTCGATTGACCGCGTCAATTTGCAGCGGGCGGTCGAGCAGTTGCCGCCTGGATATAAGTCGGTGTTCGTCCTGCACGATGTGCAGGGATACGAGCACAATGAGATTGCGGAAATGATGGGTTGCTCGATCGGCAATTCAAAATCGCAACTTCACAAAGCGCGCATGCGCCTCCGCGATCTGCTGCAGGAAGCCATGCGCTCGAAGGCGCGTGAGGATCGCCGGGCCGCGGGAAGCGCCTCAGGCAGCGAGGACTGAAACAGATGAGCACAATGGGATGTAACGAATTTCTGAACCAGCTCGACGCGTGGATGGATGGCGTCCGCCCCTCCGAGGGTCGCGCGCACGTCCGCGAATGCGCCCACTGTCGCGGCTTGGTCGAGGACATGGACGCCATCCGGCAAACCGCCGGTGCCTGGGCGGCAGCCGACGAGCATCCTCCAGCGCGCGTGTGGGTTTCGCTGCGAGCGCAGCTTGAGCAGGAAGGCCTGATCCGCGGCGCAGTCCGCGGCGAGGAATCGCATCGGGCGACGGGCCTCTTCGGTTGGATCGAGGGAATTTTCGCCGCCGTGCCGCGGCCCGCACTCGCGGGCGCATACCTGCTGGCGCTGATCGCCGTATCCATTGCACTGACCGGACCTTCGACCAAGCAGCTCAACGAGAGCCGCTGGATCAGCGGGACGCAAACTTCCACCGGGCAACTAAGCGCGCAGCTGCAAACTGCCGAGCAAGACTCCGTTTCCGCGATGCAGGAATCCAATCCCGTCGTGACCGCTTCCCTGCACGACAACCTTGCCATTGTTGACAACTACATCGCTTTGTGTGAAAAAAGCGTACGCGAAGAACCCGAAAACGAAGTCGCACGCGATTTTCTGTACGATGCGTATGAGCAGAAGGCGGACCTGCTCGCGCAGATGACCGAACGCGGAGTGAACGGCCGATGAGCACCCTAGCCACTCTTCGGAATCACTATCATTATCATCATTGGAAGGCAGCGGGGCTGCTGGTTCCCGGGCTTCTTCTTTGCAGCGCGGCCTCGGGCGACCGCATCGAGCGGCATTTCAAGGTAGAGGCCCATCCCGTCGTGACCATCCACAATCCGAACGGCATGGTGACCGTGCGGGCGTGGACGAAATCCGATGTGATGGTGGTTGCCAAGCGCGCCACCAACCAGGTGGAAGTGGACGCCGAGCAATCCGGAAATCGCGTGGACGTTCAAACCCGCCAAGTTGCCGACACTGCTTCGCCGGACGATCTGCGCACGGATTTTGAAATCAGCGTTCCCGAAGACGCCGAGCTGCAGATTCACAACGATTCGGGCGGCGTCAACGTCTCGAACGTGCTCGGCGACATGAACGTCGAAACCATCGCGGCGGGCGTGGATCTGGAAGATACCGCCGGCTATTTGACGGTCAAGACCGTGGGCGGCGCGTTCCAATGCCTGCGCTGTGCGGGACGTCTGGAAGTGACGTCGATCAGCGGGAATTTCAAGCTCGTGGACCTGCGCAGCTACTACGTCCGCGCGCAAACCTCGGAAGGGAACATCCTGTTCAACGGATCGTTTCTGCCGAATGCCACGTACGTGCTAAAGAATTACAGCGGCCAGATCGAAGTGCGTTTTTCGCCCGGCGATTCTTTCGACCTGAGCGCCACTTCGCTGAAAGGCAAAGTGCACAACGAAGCGAATCTGACACCCTCTTCGCACCATCATCTCGCTTCGAGATTCGGCAATGCCCTGTTCGGAACTTTCAACTCCGGGCGCGCCCGCGTCGAGTTGAACTCCTTCGATGGTACAATCAACATCCTCAAGCGGGATTGATTGCGCCAGCAGGCAGCGCAATACGCTTCGAACTAGATGACCAACGAAATCCGCCTTCGTAAACTCGTGTGCCTGACCGGATTCATGGGCAGCGGCAAATCCACCACCGCGCGGCTGTTGGCCAGCCAGCTTGGATGGCTGAACACCGATCTCGATAAACGCATCACCGACGCGACCCAGCTCACGATACCCGACATTTTCGCGCGCATGGGCGAACCGGAATTCCGCCGGATCGAACACGAGCAGCTCGCCCGGGTGGTGGCCGAAACCGCGGCGATGCAGAAGCCGCGCATCGTCTCGCTCGGCGGAGGGACGATCATGCAGCCTCAAAATCTCGCGCTGCTGCGCGACGCCGGCGCGGTGCTAATCTGGCTGCATTGTCCGGTCGAGGAACTGCTGCATCGCTGCGCCCACATCACCGATCGCCCGCTTTTCCGCGACGAGGCCAGCTTTCGCCGGCTCTACGAGGAGCGCCTGCCGACCTACGAGCTCGCCGACTATCGCGTGGAGAGCCAGAGCGAACCATCGAAGGTGGTCGAGCAGATTCTGGCGCTCGGAATTTTTCCGAGGGTGACAGCATGACGCGAACAAGAAGAAGATTCCTGGCCGCTCTCGGATGCGTCGCGGCAACGGCGATTCTCACCGCGGCTGCTTCGACGTTCGCGGTCGGGGCATCGGGAGCTCTAAAGTCGCTCTCTATTTTCACGCCGGACAAAGGAAATTTTCGGATTCTCGTGAGTGGCCAACAGATAGGAAAGGAAGAATTCGAAATCGGCCCGAACGGCGGCGATTGGACGGCCAAAGGGACGTCGGAGATTCAATCCACCGACGGCGTGACGCATGTTTCTGGAACTCTGCAAATGCACGCCGACGGGACTCCGGTGAGCTACGAATGGTCCACGCAGGGTCCAAAGAAAGCATCGTCCACGATCACTTTCAGCGGACCTGTGGCAACGATTGAACTGCGACTCGAGGGCCGGCGGCCGTTCACGCAGCAGTTCACATTCAATTCGCCGCAGATCGCTGTCCTCGACAACAACCTTTATTACCAGTACGCCGTACTCGCGCGTCTTTACGACCGCGACAAGAAAGGCGTGCAGACTTTTTCCGTGCTGGTGCCGCAGGAACTCACGCCCGGAAGCGTGACGGTCCAGTCGCTGGGTGAACAGAACAGCAACAGCGGAAAGAAACTCGAAGAGCTGGTGGTGAAGACCGAAGACCTCGAAGTGGACCTCTTTCTCGATGGCGAGCGCCTGATGCGCATCGTGGCCCCCAGCACCAACGCCGAAATCGTCCGGCAGTAACCGCGCGAACGGCGCGATTTAAGGAAAGCGCTTCGCGTGACCTTCATTACGGCGGGGTTTAGACGCCAACCTTCCTTAAGAAGCTGCCCGCCTTCCCGGTCAAACGTCGACCGGGACGCAAACGACGCGAAAGGCGGCCGCTACGAAACCTGATGCGAACGGCGCAGCGATGCCAAGTAAGTGTGCCGGGCACGACCCGCCCGAAATCGGCGCGGCAGGCATGCCGTGCCCCAACGAAACCGAAAACAAAAAACCTCGGCACGCAACGTCGTCGGAAAGCCGACCCGAGTTCCGCGTGTTTAATGCGCCAGAGGATCGGGGCGGATCTGGAAGTGGACCACCTTTGGCATGGTGCCTTTCCCGGTTTCGCTGTGGAAGGGCGTGCGAGTGCCCCAGGTGGTCCAAATGCCTTTGCCTTTCCATCCCGCGTTCGGGTCGTCGAAGCGGCCATCCATTCCTTTGGCGAAGAATCCGAGCGGATAGGGCACGCGCAGAATCACGAATTTTCCGTCCACCAGCGCGATCAGTGAATCGGACGAATTGCCCGTAATGATCGGCGTGTTCTTGCCCAGCCCGAGCGTGTCGAACTGATCCACCCAGACGTAGTAATGCGAATCGTCGCTGCCTGACAAAGTCACATTCTTGAATTTCGGTCCGGGCGTCTGGTAGAGCGTCCAGCCTTCGGGGCACTGGCGGCCGGTTGCTTGCGGGCCGTTCAGCGGACCTTTGCATTTGCGACGGTCGAAACTGGCGAGATGGCCGCTGGCTAGCGCCGCCCAGACGACGCCGTTGGTGTCGAGGTCCATGCCACGGGGAGAAAAGCCCCATACGGGGGCCTTCGGATCATTCCACGGAACTTCGTAATATTCTGCGAGCGCAGTTTCCGGCGGATTCGATCCTGGATTCAGCCGCGCGATTCCGCCCGGAAAGCCAAGCACGGTGCCCCAGATGATTCCGTCGGCACCGACACCCATACCGTAGAACGCGGCGTTGAGGCGCGTGTCCTTTGTTGCGTCGGCGGCAGTGTTCACTGCAGACGTAGCTCCCAAACTTTCACCGCCCGGCGTGGTGGCCACGTTCTGCGCGCCTTCGGCGTAGGCGTCGCGCTTGCCGTTGCCGTTGGTATCGAGCACGAGAGCGGTCCAGCCCTGCGATTTCGCCGCGTCGTGCGTCTGGTCCCACATTTTGGTGTTGAGCCAGCCGACCACACCGCCGCCACCTCCGCTGCTCGTCCACAGAGTGTTGTTGGCATCCGAGGCGAACTGAAGATGGTGCGTGCCGAAGCAGGTGTCAATCATCTCGACCTTCTTCGTCGCCGGATCGTACATTTCGAATTGGCGGCCAGAACGCGTGAGCGGCGTGAGCTTCGCCGAAATCAAGGTCTGATCCCGCCTTGCAGAACGCGGGATCGTCGCCAGCGCGGATTCGCGCGGTGAACCAGAGGCGCCCGCGCTCGTCGAACATCGGATTGTGAACGGTCGTATGGCTGTCCCAGATCGCTTCGTCACCCCAGACCGCCGAGGGCTTGAGCGGCTTCGGCTGATCGGGCGTATCCGGATCGCGATATTGAGTTCTTACCTGGCCGATCGAGTTGTGCACAGGATCGAGGACAGGCAGATAGTCGCGGCTCTCCTCGGGCGAACCATAGATCAGGCCGTTGGCATTGACGCGCGGATTGCGTTTGTCGGTGGAGATTTCGTCGTGGAGATAAGCTTTCGGATCGGCCCAGTCCCATTGGGTGATCACTACGTTTCGTTCGGCGCCCTGGGGCCGCGGAGGCGCGTTGGCGGGCAATTCACCCTTCGCGATTCGCGTGGTCCAATCGCCGAACAGCGCTGCCGCTCGCTGGGTGCCGAGTTGTGCGAGTCCGCCGGTCATGATGGCGCCGGCTTGTCCGGACTGCACGCGGCGCGTCCAGGCCTGCGCGGGATCGAGGTCGCTGAACATGGACGGAATTGTGCGCGTGTATTGATTGCCGAGCTGGTGGCACGATTCGCAGCTATCGGTTTTGACGAGGTGAATCCACTCGCCCTGGGTCCTGACGCCGGTTGAAATGCCGTTTCCAGTGGCTCCGGTGCCGGGAAATTCGTTCGTGCCCGGAACTTCCAGGAGCGCATACCAGTAGTTCGCCGGATAATATTGCGCGGCGGATTTTGCGTCCGGCGCGACTTCCGGTTTGAGATCGACGAGCTTCCCGGGCTCCGCCTGCACTTTCGGTGAATCCACGAGGCCGTAGCCGCGCGCCCAAACGGTGTACTTGGCCTTAGGCAAATCCGGGATCAGGTAGCGGCCGCGATCGTCGGTGACTACTTCCTTGATGTAACGCGTGGGGAGGTCGGTCGTCTCGGCAATCACCCAGACGCCGGCTTCAGGTCCCTTGCTGCTGGAGACGACACCGCCGATGTCATTCGGGCCGACCTGCATCGATACGCCCGGGTGGGAAGGAAGGTTGGTCGCGCGCGCGGCGAGCATGTGCGTGGCGACGGCGATGGCGATCGCGCTGAGAAAGAAACGTATCTGGCAGATCGCATGGGCACCTCGACGGCCTTCTTATACACCGGAGGATGTTTCGAGTGAACCCTAATTGTTTAAGGCAGAGTCTCGCTCATGTCAGAGGAGAAAAAATGACGCGCAGGCGTGCGCTGCATAGCAAGAGTGCGAAACCAAAAAACAAAGGCGCCCGCCTGAAAGGCGGCCGCTACAAAGGCAAGGTCAGGCCCAACTTCCGGCGGCTAAACGCCGGGATGCTCGAGGAGGAGGCGGATGCCGCCGTTGATGGTGCGCACGGAAATTGCTCCGCCGCCACCGTGGCCAAGTCTGCCGCGGAAGGCGCGCGCGCCGGGCAGGGCGGAAGTGGACGTCACCGGAAAATCGGAGTAGAGGTCGCCGTTCATGTTGTGAACGTTGAGGTCGGCGCTGGCGTTGGAGGGCAGGCCGAGGACGACCGAGCCGTTGACGGTTTCCAGACTCATCGGCGCGCCGCTAATCAGATGGCTTAGCTCGAGGCGCAAGTCCCCATTCGTGGTTTTGGCGTTGAAGCGGCCGGAGCTTTCGGTGACTTCCACGTTGCCGTTGACGGAGCGGAGTTCCCCGCCGCCATCCACGCCGCGCACGCGCAGGCTGCCATTGACCGTCTGAATGCAGGCGAGCAGGACGCGATTGGGAACGCGGATGTGGTACTCGACGGCGACTTCGGCACCCTGGCCCGTGGGATAGCGCGTGTGTACGTCCACCTCACCGGGATGGCTTTCGACTTCGATTTTCACCTGATCGAGATCGCGGGCATCGTTCTGGGAGCTCTTGACGGCCTGTACTTCGACTTCGTCGCGATCCCATCCGTCGACCTGCACGGAGCCGTTCACGTTGTCCAACTGAAAGTGGCCGCCCGCGGGTAGCTTGTAGGTTTGGCGAAACTCCTGGTCGATGTTCGCAAAACTGGGAAGACAGACGCACAGAACGCCGGCCAGAAGCACCAGCGCTCGTGTCCCGGAGACCCGAAGCAAAACACCTCGCGTTGTCGTTTGCACTGTACGCCCCCTTTAGTGCAACTTCCGATCTCTCAGGGACCAGAGCCCCTGTGCTGCTGTCCGGTGAAACGGTTCGGTTGAATCTCGGCCTTCCGCGGCTCGCGTCTGTCACATCAGTTCATACGCATGGAACGCGCTCGCGGTTCCCTAGTGTGAATCGTCGGCTGGAGGCTGCGACTGCTGCTCCATTTTTTGCTGCCGATTTTGCTGCGAGCGGTCCATTTGCTGCCGTAGCTGCAACATCTGCTGCCTGGACATTTCCAATTGCGTGTTCGCGTCGCTCAGAACGAAGCGAATATTTCCGGCGATGGTACGGAGGCGGAGCAACTCGCCGCCGCCGTTGAGGTCGCCTTCGGCGCGGACGGTGTGGACGCCTTTCGACGAATCGTCATAGCTGACTTTAAGCGGGAAGGCGGGGTCCACGATGACGCGGTGGTCGCCGCCCTTCTGAACCTGGGCGTCGATTGTGACCGCCAACTCGCGCGGCAGATGCACGACGATGTCTCCCGAGCTCGATTGAAGCTCGCAGGTGCCGGAGCCCTTCGGAGGAGCAACGAACCAAGCGGTGATTCCGCCGTCGCTGGTCGATGCTTTGACGGCGCTATCAACCTGCGTCAGATAGATGCTGCCGCCGGAAGTTTCGAGGTCCGTGGGACCGAACATGCGGACGACGCGAATGCCGCCGCCGGATGTCCGCGCGCGGACCAGACCCGCCGCCTCGCCGACTTCGATTTCGCCGCCGCCGGTTTCGGCGGTGAGTTCGGCGCCGGAATGTTCGAGAGTGATATTTCCGCCGCCGGTTTCGAAATGGGCGGTTCCCTGCACCGAAGCGACGCGGATATGGCCGCCGCCGGTGTGCAGCGTGGCATTGCCCGAGACCGATCCAATGGTGATGTGGCCGCCGCCGGTATTCGCGGACAACTCTCCCGCAACGTTTTTGGCGATGATGTTGCCGCCGCCGGTGTCGAGATGGGCGGGGCCGCCGATATCGCCCGCGGTGATGTTGCCGCCCGCGGTCGAGAGGTTCACGTGACCTTCGATCTGGCTGGCGTCGATGTTGCCGCCACCGGTCGAAACATCCACGCTTGAATTCTTCGGGATATCCAAGACCAGCGTTACCCAGAGGCGTCCCGCTCCATGGCGCTGCGGACCTTCCGCCTTCAGGAACACTCCGTCGGATGTGGCGCGCGCGGAAATCGTGAAACTCTTCAGGAGTTGCTGGGCATCTTTCTGCGAGGCTTCTGTTTCGAGATGGACGCGGTAATCCACTTTGTCGGACTTGTCGGAACTTTGCGTATGAATGGAGATGCTGCCCAGGTCGGTCTTGACGTGGATGCGGTCGCCTTCATGCGTCGCGATGGAGCCGCTCAGATCGGAGGTGAGGCGCGGATTCGATTGATTGGCGTTTGGCGAGGCGGGCTGGCGGCGGGCCGAAGCGCTCGCGGCAAGAAACAAGACGGCGGCAAGCGACAGGGCGAAGAATCCGCGGAGAGGCTTTCGAAAATCGCGCAGGGAGATTCGAGCCGTCACTTTGCCTCGCATCACTAGAACTTTTCGCGCGGGCCGATGTCTCGGATCGCCGCGGCGCTCTGCAAGCGAATGTATGTATTGGGATCTTTCTGCATGCGCTCGCGCAACACGTCCACCGTATGGCCATCGGAATCGATCTGGCCCTTGGCGGCGATTTCGCGCAGGGCGTTGACGGCCTCGATACGCACGCCGGGATTCTGGTCCTGCACGAGGGCGTCGAGCAAAGTCTGGCGGACCATTTCCTGAGATCCCGAGCCATCGAGAGCTTCGAGAGCTTTCAGGCGCACGGCTGCGTTGCGGTCCTTGCGAACCGCGCGGCACAGAGCAGTGCGAATCTCCGGATCGGTGCTACGGGTGCGGAGACATTCGACGGCATCGAGCCGCACGTCCGGGCAGAATCGATCGCCGCTGCTGAGGACATTGAGCAGGACACCCTTCACGTCGTCGTCGTCCACGGTGCCTTCGACCGTGACCGGCTGTTGCGATTTGAGCTGCAATTGCACGCGATCAGGTCCTGCGCCGCCCGAGGGAAACACGTTGATCCCGGCTACGTCAGCCGAGTGCAGATCGAACGCAGTGAAGGAGGGCGAGGCAGCACCGACAGCGTTCGACGGCGCGATCCCAGCAGAGGCATCCGGTGCGGAAGTATTCCCGGGCGCGACGGGATGGCGAATCAGCCGCGGCGCCACAGCTCCGACCGAAAAACCGACGATCAGCAGAACAGCCGCGCTCCACGCGGGACGCGGCGCGAGCCAGTTCGCGGGAAGGCGCAATCCCAGGGTACGGCGCAGCCATCCGCGCTCTTCTTCGCGGTCGAGCGCGTCATCCAGGCCGGCGCGGCAGCTTGCGAGCAGGGCCGCGTCGGGCTCGCCGCGATGCGATGCGAGTAGCGCGAGGACTTCCCTTTCGATCTCAAGGGCGGACGTGCAGGACGGGCAATCGGCGAGGTGCGCGGCGAGCCGGGCTTGTTCCGCCGGATCAAGTTCGCCGCCGGCGGCAAAAAGCATCAGCAGCGGTTGCCACTCACCGCACTGTGGACTTGCTGCGCCGTCGCTGGTTTCGTGGTGGTTCATGTCGCGTTGCATTCTCCGGCTATCGAAAAGCGTCGAGGCTCGCGCGCAATTTTCGCGTGGCCCGGAACAGCGAGTTCTTTGCCGTCTCTTCCGAAGTGCCGAGCAGATCGCCGATGACCCGCAAACGCAAGCCCTGGTAATGCTTCATTTCGAAAACCATGCGCTCGCGAGGCGAAAGCCTCTTCATCGCTTCCTGAATCTGCGTACCGAGTTCCTGGCCCAGCAGCCGCTTTTCCGGATTGGCGGCGGCTCTCACTTCGGGCTGGCGGTCGAAGAAATCCCGCGTGCCGCCATCAGCTTCTTCCGGCACCGGCGCCTGATCCTCGCGACGACTGGTGCGGCGGCGCAGATGGTCGAGCGCTACATTGGTCACGATCCGGTAAAGCCAGGTGTAAAAGCTGCATTCGAAGCGAAAGCGGTGCAAATTCCGATAAACGCGGAGAAAGCTCTCCTGATAGATGTCGCGGGCGTCCTCGGCGCCACGAACCAGATTGAGGGCCAAACGCAGGACATCGCGATCGTAGCGGCGGACGAGATCCTCGAACGCCAGGCGGTCGCCCGCCTGTGCCTTACGAACGAGTGCCTGCTCGTCCGCGAGCCTCAATGCCGCTGCCTGCCGCGCATCTGATTCGAGTGCGACGGCCATTTCCATCGCGCCCACCGTGTCCGCTATCGGGCTGAATTCGGCTCCGGCCTGGAGCCGTCTTCCCGCTTCCAGGTTAATAGACGAGCAAACGGGTCCTTCGTTAGCACCGGAAGAGGCCATATTGGCACTATTGAGGGAACCGGCCAAGGGGGATTTACCCTCTCGATCTTCGATCTCGTCGTCGGGCACGGGAGTCATGGCTCGCTCCTAAGAAGTCTGGCGCGTACCCGCCGCTTGTACCAAGTAAATACGCATGCCGATATCTGTTTGTTCCGGTCAAATTGGCAGGGAATGAAACGCGGGGAAATCAGCGCGGATTATCGAGTTAATGCCCGTGCAGATGCGTACCAAGGCGGATCAATCCATAGACGGCGACGCATACGACGAAATCCACGAGGATGCCCCAATCCAGAGCGGCGGTCGGATGACGAAGAACCACTGGTAGGTGGGGAGCGAGCGAGAAGGAATAAATCGCGTTGCCGAGCAGGATGGCGATGAGGTATTCAAGCCATCGCCGGGAAGTCGCTCCGAGGAATTGACGCGCTGTCGCCATGGGTCACTCGCCCGAGGGCAGGGCGAACGACCACAATATAGGCCAAGACGCGCCACATGTAAATCCGCGCCCCGGCCCGTGATAGAGTGCAGCGCGGGAGGGCGGGCATGAGGCGAATTTTCGTGTGGGGCGCGCTGGGGCTGATCGCCGCGGGAGCAGGCGCCGTCGGGGGAACTGGAATCGTCGCGGCGCAGAACGAGAACGCGGCGGGCAACCCGGGGCAGGCGCTTTATCGCGCGCGCTGCGCGAGCTGCCACGATGGCGGGGCGAGCCGCGCGCCCAGCCGCGCGGCCATGGAGCAGATGTCGCAGGAAAACATACGGTTCGCGTTGACCAAGGGAAGCATGAGCGCCCAGGACGCGAATCTGACTCCCGCGCAAATCGATTCGCTGGCCGCCTTTCTTTCAACGTACGTCTCGGAAAAAGACCGCGTTCCTACGGATACCAACCTGTGCGCGCCGGGCCGAGCGGCGTTTGCTCCTCGCGCGGATGAACCCCATTGGAGCGGATGGGGTGTTGATCCGGCGCAGCACCGATTCCAGCCGGCGCGGATGGCGGGGTTGAGTGCAAACGATGTCCCAAAGCTGAAATTGAAATGGGCGTTTGGATACGCGGGCGCAAATCAAGCGTACGCGCAGCCTGCAGTGGTAGGCGGGCGATTGTTCGTCGGAAGCGTGGCGCGGAAGGTTTACTCGCTCGACGCAAAGAGCGGGTGCATCTACTGGATCATCGACACCGATTTCGCGGTGCGGACCGCGATCAGCATAGGCGCGAACGGAAAGGGCTGGGCCGCGTACTTCGGCGATCAGCACGGGAATGTTTACGCCGTGGACGCTGTGACCGGGACAATTCTGTGGAAGACGGGGCTCGATTCGCACCCGGACGTGCACGTTACGGGCGCGCCGACGCTGGTTGGCGGCAGGCTTTACGTGGGCACGTCGTCGCTCGAAGAAGTGAGCGGAGCCGATCCCAAGGACGAGTGCTGCAAATTTCGCGGGAGCGTTTCGTCGCTGGACGCCGCCACGGGAAAAGTGGTCTGGAAAAGTTACACAATCGCCGCGGAGCCGAGGCCGGTGCGCAAGAACGCGCAGGGTGTGCAACTCTGGGGGCCATCCGGCGCGGGCATCTGGTCGTCTCCTACCGTGGACCTCAAGAGACACATGGTCTACGTGACCACGGGCGACAACTACTCCGATCCTGCGACCGATACCTCCGACGCATTCATGGCGTTTGAACTAGAGACGGGAAAACTGGCGTGGTCGAGCCAGGCGGTAAAAGGCGACGCGTATAACATCGACTGCGACATACCCGGCGACAAGCAGGCGAATTGCCCACAAGCGAAGGGACCGGACTTCGACTTCGGATCTTCCGCGATTCTGGTGGACCTGCCGCACGGACGCCGCGCCTTGATCGCCGGCGCGAAGTCGGGAATCGTTTATGCGGTGGATCCGGACGCGCAAGGCAAGCCGCTGTGGCAAAAACGCGTGGGACGCGGCGGCAGTCTCGGTGGCGTGCAATGGGGATCCGCGGCGGACGCTAACAACGTGTACGTGGCCGTGTCGGACGTGCAGCGGCGCGCGGCGCCGCCGGGATCGGCTGCGGGGCGGGACTCCGTGTTCGGCGTTCCGTATGAGCTGGATCCCAAAATCGGCGGCGGGCTTTTTGCGCTGAAGGTCGAGAGCGGAGAAACCGCGTGGCACGCGCCGCATCCGGGATGCGAAAAGCCCGGATGCAGCCCCGCGCAATCGGCGGCCGTGAGCGCGATCCCTGGAGTCGTATTTTCAGGCGGCGTGGACGGGCATCTGCGAGCGTATTCTGCAAAGGACGGCAGCATCATCTGGGACGTGGACACCGAGCGCGAATACAAGACCGTCAACGGCGTGAAAGCCAGCGGCGGCTCGCTCGACGAATCCGGAGCGGTGATCGTCGGCGGGATGCTGTACGTGAATTCGGGATACTTCTTTCAGGGCAGCGCGCCCGGCAACGTCCTGCTGGCGTTTACCGTGGACGGCAAGTAGCCGCGCTTTCCCCGCCGCGATACGATCATCTTTAGCGTGACGATCGCACTGAACAATCCGGTGAAGTATCTGCGCGGCGTGGGCCCGCAGCGCGCGGCTGCTCTGGAAGAGCGCGGCCTTTCGACCGTCGGCGACCTGCTCGGCTATCTTCCCTTTCGCTACGAAGACCGCATCCGATTTACGCCCATCGGGGAGATCGTTCCCGGGCAGGTCTACACCGTTTTCGGCGAAGTCGGCGCCGGCGGCGGAAACACGATTCGATTCCGCGGGGGGCGCGGACCCGTCTTTCACGTCACCATCCGCGACGGTTCGGGCCAGCTGCACGCCAAGTTTTTTCACGGCGCGTATCTGGAAGGGCGGCTCAAGGAGGGACAGCGACTGGTGATGCACGGCAAAGCCGAGTTGGACGCGCTTCGGCCCGGCCGCTACGAAATGGTGAATCCGCAAATCGAAATCTTGAGCGCGAGCGACGAGGGCGCCGGAGATTCGACGGAGGTGGGCCGCATCGTCCCGATCTACGAAGCGATCGGCGGCATCAGCTCGCGGATGCTGCGACGGATCATCTACGGCGTGCTGAGCGATTTCGACGGCAACGTGCCGGACCCGCTGCCCGAAGAAATCCGACAGCGCTACCGCTTTCCCACGAGGCGCGAGGCGCTGCTCTACACACATTTCCCACCGAAAGACGAGAGCGTCGAGCTGCTCAACACGTTTCGCAGCCCAGCGCAGACGCGGCTGATCTTCGAGGAGTTTTTCTACTACCAGCTCGCACTGGCGCTGCGCCGGCTGCGGGAACATCGCCAGCAAGGGATCGCCATGCGCGTTCGCGAGGAAAAAGTGCGCGAGGCGCTGAAGCGCATCCTGCCGTTCAAGCCGACGGCAGCGCAGAAGCGCGTGCTCGCTGAAATCGCAGCGGACCTCGAGCGGCCCTATCCGATGCACCGGCTGCTCGAAGGCGACGTGGGAAGCGGCAAGACGATCGTGGCGCTGGAAGCGGCGACCATCGTGATCGAGAACGGCTATCAGGTGGCGCTGATGGCGCCCACGGAAATTTTGGCCGCGCAGCATTTCCTTTCCGCGCGGCGGATATTCAAGACGGCCGGATACAGCGTGGACTTGATCGTGAGCGGCCGCAAGCGCGCGGAACGGGAGGCCATGCTCGCGCGCGTCGAGAGCGGCGAAACGAAGTTGCTGGTAGGGACGCACGCGCTGATCGAGGATCCGGTGAAGTTTTCCAAGCTGGGCCTCGCGATCGTAGACGAGCAGCATCGCTTCGGGGTGCTGCAGCGCAAACGGCTGATTGAAAAGGGCGCGTCGCCGCACGTGCTGGTGATGACCGCCACGCCCATTCCACGGACACTCGCGCTGACGCTTTACGGCGACCTCGATCTCTCCGTGATTGACGAACTGCCGCCCGGGCGCACGCCGATCGAGACGCGCTCGGCGAGCGAAGCGCAACTCGGCGGCGTGTGGGAATTCCTGCGCCGCGAAATCGGGAACGGGCGACAAGCATTCGTGGTGTATCCGGTGATTGAGGAATCGAAGCAAGAGCTGAAGGCAGCGACAGCCGAATACGAGCGGCTGGCGAAGACGGTGTTCCCGAAACAGCGCGTGGGCCTGCTGCACGGGCGCCTGAAGAACGAAGAGAAGGAAGCGGTGATGGAGCGGTTTCGCCGCGGTGAGCTGGATATTCTGGTGGCCACCACGGTGATCGAGGTGGGAGTGGACGTGCCGAACGCCACCGTGATGGTGATCGAGCATGCCGACAGATTCGGGCTCGCGCAGCTTCACCAACTCCGTGGACGGATCGGGCGGGGCAAGGAAAAGTCGCAGTGCATCCTGATCGTGCCCAAAACCATCGCCGGAGAGGCACGAGAACGCATCGAAACAATGGTCGCCACATCGAACGGATTTGAAATCGCGGAGCGCGACTTGAAACTGCGCGGCCCGGGCGAGTTTTTCGGTACGCGGCAGCACGGCGACGCGGCGTTTGCGTTCGCGCAACCGCTGCGCGACCACGAGCTGCTGGAATTCGCGCGGCGCGAGGCGTTTGCGCTGGCCGAAAATCAGGGGCGAGCGGACGAGGTGGTCGCGAAGTTGGAATCGCTCAGCCCGGAGTGGCGGAAACGCTATCAACTGGCGTCTGTTGGATGACCGGGGCCGACGCCAAGAGCGGATAAAGAAGGCAGGATGAAGCCGTGCGCGTGATTGCTGGAAAATTTTGCAGCAGGAAGTTAAAAGGACCGGGGAAACTGCGCCTGCGGCCCACCAGCGACCGGCTGCGCGAGACGCTCTTTAACATCCTCGGGGCGGCGGTGGAGGACTCGCTCTTCGTTGATCTCTTTGCGGGCACGGGCGCGATCGGGATCGAGGCCATCAGCCGCGGGGCGCGCGAGACGATTTTCGTCGAGGCACATGCCGCGAGCGCGCGGCTGGTGCGCGCCAATCTCGAGGCGCTTGGAGTGCGCGAGGGCGTCGAAGTAATCGAAGCGGAAGCGGTGCGAGGCCTGGAACGAATTGCGGCGCGGCACCGCGTCGCGGACTTCATTTTTCTCGACCCTCCGTACGAAGACGAGGAGGAGTATCAGAGAGTCCTCGAATACCTCGATGCTTCGCATCTTGTCGCGCCGGGTGGTCTGGTAATCGTCGAGCATCGAAATAAGACGGAACTACCAGAACGCCTAGAACGGCTAGAACGCGCTCGCCTGATCGAGCAGGGCGATGCGGCGCTAAGTTTTTATCGTCTGGCAGCCGCCGCGTAACCCCGGCGCATCACACTGGTTCGAGTATAATGCGCGGACCCATGCAGCCCCTTTTGCGAGCGGAAACGTATCCCGTCGAGGACCATCTCGAAGAACTCCCTCCGCACGCGCGCCTGCCTCGTCTGGACCTGGGAATCGACTGGGAATCATCCGGAGAGGTCTTTCGCACGAGCGTCGCGGGTGTTCTGACGGGGCCGCCGACGCCGAAGGATTGGGAACTCAAAAGAGTTAAAGTCCTGCGCGTCGATTGGATCGAAGGGAGATTGCCGGGCCGCGCGTTCTTGGCGGCATCGCTTTGGCATGTTGTCGCCATCTGGCTGCTGATTCTGCCAATCTGGGGATTTCTGCCCGACGTGAGGCCTACGCTCGCGCCGGTGCAGATCGAACTGACCTTGTACGACCCACCGGATTTGCCGCGGATCAAGTTGCCCGCGAACACGCCGAAGCCGATCGATAGATCGGACGACCCAGCGAAGCAGCCCGAGCGCGGCGCGGACGCGTTTCATCCGCGGCAGACAATTATTTCGATACCCGTGAAGGTGACGCATCCGCGACAGACGCTGATCCGGCCGGACGCGCCGCCGGCGCCGCCCAAAATCCTGACGCCGCTGCCGAATATCGTGCAGTGGTCGGAGACCAAGCTAACGAGGCCGCGCCTTGAACTGGCACCCACGGCTTCGGCGCCTCGCCTGAAACACCGCGCCGTGGCGGATGCGACCGCACCGGACGTCCACCCTGTGGAGAAAAATGCGGGGCCGATTGATATCGCTCCTTCGCCGGCAACCATCGCGAAGCCGAAGTTGGCGCTGGACGCGATGTCCAAATCGGTGGCGCAGCGCCACGCGACACAGGCGGGCGCCGCCGGCCCCGCGCCCGAGGTCGGCGCCCTTGCGGAGGGCGGCGATGCCGGCTTGCGGCAATTGATTGCGCTCTCGGCAACGCCCGCTCCGCCAGCGCCGGAAGTGAGCGTGCCGGAGGGAAATCTCGCAGCACGCATTTCGATTTCGCCCGAGGGAAGAAAACCCGGCACGCCCGGCGGTGCGGAGCACGGAGGTTCGGCTGCGGGCGAAAGTGGCGGCGGGTCTGCGACGACAGGAGTCCTGAGGGCAACACTCGGAACCGGCGGAAGTTCCCTACCCGCAGCTGTTAGCGTCAGCGGGGCAACGCCGCGCCCGGGCAACGGAGGTGGAGGAATTACGCCGTCGGGTAGGCGCGCCGGCGGGCTGATCCTGAAACCGTTGACGCCTTACGAGCCATCGAGCGACACGCACCGGGGACCAGCGGACATGAGCCGCTTCGATCCGAGCCTGCCGCCCGAAAAAATTCTCTCGGGCAAAGAGGTATACACGCTGCACGTGAATCTGCCGAACCTGACGAGCGCGAGCGGAAGCTGGATCATGAATTTTGCCGAGCTGGATGAGGAGGTTGGCCCTCCGTACCAGCACAAGGAACTGGTGGCGTGCCCCGTTCCGGTGGCAAAGGCGGATCCCAAGTATCCGCCGGAACTGATCAAAGCGCACGTGAAGGGCGAAGTAGTGCTCTACGCGATCATTCGCAAGGACGGATCGGTGGACAGCATTCAGATCGTGCGGGGACTCGATCCGCAACTCGACCGCAACGCCATCGATGCGCTGCGGAAGTGGAAGTTTCAGCCGGGGACGCGCGCAGGCGTGCCGGGGGATTTCGAGGGCGTCATCTACGTCCCGTTCAGCTACCAGGATCCGCGGGACTACGGTCCGCAATAAGCCGCCGCTTCGGTCCGCCCGGTAAACCCGTCAAGCCGACAAGACCTCGATCAGGCGGGAAATTTCTTCCGGCGTGTTGTAAAGATACGGCGCGATGCGAATTGCATTTTCGCGCAGGCTGACGTGTATTTGTGCCGCGCGCACTTTTTCATAGAGCGCCGTGGTCTCTGCGGGTTCTCGCGCGGAAACGCAAACGTAGGGGCCGCGCTTC
This sequence comes from uncultured Acidobacteriota bacterium, assembly GCA_963752925.1. Classification (GTDB taxonomy): domain Bacteria; phylum Acidobacteriota; class Terriglobia; order Acidiferrales; family UBA7541; genus Palsa-295. The sequence goes on from CAVVZY010000004.1 coordinate 520,869, forward strand.
GCCCGTTCCTCGGGCGAAGCGAGCACGCAGCGGTTGCGCGGAAGGCGCTCGATGATCTCGCCGACGAGCGAATCCACGTGACGCGCGATCAAATCGACGCCGATGCGCTGGAGCAGATCGAGCGAGGAATCGAACGCCGCCAGATTCGTGAAGTTGGCGGTCTCGGGCGAATCCCACCGGCGCGCTCCGGGTACGGGGCGCAGATTCCCGAACGGCATGGAGTGAAAATCTCGCGCGCCTTCGAGCGCCATGAAGTAAACCGCTCCCAACGACAGCCGCTCGATCCACTCGCTGGCGATCCAGAAGAAACCTGTTCCATAAGGCCCGAGCAGCCACTTATATCCGCTGCAGACGGCCATGTCGGCGCCCAATTCGCGGATGTCCATGCGCATGGAACCCGCGCATTGGGTGATGTCGAGGAGAAGCGCCGCGCCGACTTTGCGGCAGGCCTCGGCCACGCGCGGCGCGTCCAGCCGCGCGCCGTTATCGAATCGGACCAGGCTGGCGGAGACGACCCGCGTGCGCGGCCCGATTTGCGCGATGTAGTCGTCGGCGGTGATGAAGCGGCCCTGCGGCTCGACCACGCGCACTCGCAGCTTCCCTGCTTTCTCGTAGCGCAACCAGGTGGAGAAATGCGCCGGGAATTCGCCGCGCCCGACCAGAACCTCGTCTCCGGGCTTCCAGTCGATTCCCGCAGCGACGGACGCGAGGCCCGCGCTCGCACCGCACGTCACGGCGACTTCGTCCGAACGGGCGCCGATCACGCGGGAAACTTTTTCTCGAATTCGATTGGGGAGATCAAAATAGACACTATCGGCCATCCGGTCGGGACGCTTCTTCCACTCGAGAGCTGCCTGAGCCTCGCGCACGGCGGCCAATGGCAGCGGCCCCTGCAGCGATGCATTCAAATACGCCACGCCCTCGAAATCCGCGAATTCATTGCGATAGTCCGTCGCCAATGTACGAACCTCCATTTACAGAACGAGTTTAGCCGCGATTGAGAATGGCGGGAAGGCGCCCGGAGTCGTGCGGCGCGGACAATTTGGACGGTGGATTGGGCGACGCGGAAGAATGCGGATGGCTAAAAATGTGAGCGAAGTTCGCGAAACGTGGAAAGGATCAGCAATCTTCCCGATCCGCTTTCGAGTTCGGTCTTTTCGAGCTCCCAAGTGGCCGAATGCGGGATGAACACGGCGTTCAGGCCGGACTGCAGCGCCGGGTTGATGTCGCTCCGCGGGCTATTGCCCACCATCCAGCCGTGCGATTTCACGATTTTGAATTGCTCGATCATCCGGCCGTAGGTTCCGGAGTCCTTCTCGAGCACGATTTCGATGGCGTCGAAATGGGGCTGCAGGCCGGAGCGTTCGACCTTGGCGGCCTGCTCGGCGGGCTCGCCCTTGGTCAGCAGGATGAGGCGGTGGTGCTTGGCGAGGTAGGCCAGCGTTTCGGGAACGCCGTCGAGAATATGCGGAGGCGTGCCTTCAAGTTCGTGGGCCATCTGCTCGATATCCTTTACCATTTCGCGGCGCGCGGAATTCCCCGCCAGCTTCATGTACGTTTCCTCGAGCGATCGCCGAAAGCTGCGCACGCCGTAACCGTGCTGCCGGATGTTGCGGCGTTCGGTTTCGTTGAGGATGTGGCGAATGTATTCGCGCGTGTAGCCGAGGTGCTCGAGCCGGGTGACGAAATCGTCGATGGTCTTCTCAAAGAAGATGTTGTTTTCCCAAAGCGTGTCGTCGGCGTCGATGAGGAGGGTGTGGCGTGCCATGCTGGTTTCCCGCACCTAAATCTTGCGTCAGCGGAAAAAATAAGAGAAGTAAATTCTGAGCGAGGTGACGCTTGTGGGCGCCTTCGCTCAGGCCGGGGCGGGAAGGAATTCGTAGCGCTCGATTTGGGCCGCCACGCCGCGGCGGCCGTTGTGCGAATCCACGCGCAGGACCCGAGCGTAGCAGCGGATGTGTACGTCGCCGGCGAGCGTGATTTGCTGCGGGAGCGTGAGGACAAATTCGATCGAGGTGCCGGATTCGAGGTTCGCTTCGATCAGGAAATAGAGGCCGCGGAAGCTGACGTCGCGGGTCTCGCCAGGCTTCTCCGTAACTGAATCTCCGGCCGAGAACCGGACCCTCACGGGAAGCATCATCGAAAAACGCCGGGCGGCGCGACGCTCCACACCGTTCTCCATGAGCCCTCCGTACCTCGGACCTGAGCAAAGCTACCATCGCTCCCCGGACCACGCAACGGAATTTCAGGGACTGCTCGGACAGCCGAGCGAAGCCGGCTTCCAGCCTGCTGGTGGACGTCGATCGGCCCTGCGGCGTCCCGCACGAGGACGTATCACGAGTGTGTTTGACCTGCGCGGGCGCTGCCGCTAGGATGGGGGCTATGTCCGAGCCCGCCACGTTCCTAGACCTGCGGAAACACCCGCGCGCGCAACTCCAGCTGCCGGCACGTATCCGCTGGCAGGGGCCGCTCGGCATGCGGCTCGAAGTGACGCAAACGGTGGACGTATCGCGCGACGGGATGCTGTTTCGTCGAAACGAGCCCTGCGAAAGGCTGGCGCGAGTCTGGGTCGCCTTCCCGTTCGATCCCGCTGCGGGCGGTTCCACGCAGCCGGAGACTCCGGCGCGGATTGTTCGAGTGGAGCCCGATGCCGGTGGAGGCTACTGGGTCGCGCTGCGTTTCGAATCAGCGGCGCGGACGGGTAAGCTCCCCGCTGACCGAGAGCGCCGAAACTCGGAGCGTATTCCGTTTGCGCTGCCGATTTTTGTCCGCCCCGCCGGGACTCCGTGGCCCGAAGAATTCATGACCCAAGATATTTCGCAGCACGGTACGCGGTTTGAGACGTCGCACATCTACGCCCCCGGCGACACAGTGCTTGCGAAGATTCCGTGGGGCGAATGGTCGAAGACCGGAGAGATCGCGGGCCGGGTCGTGCGCGTGGAGGCCATGGAGGATACGCCAGGCCCAGCGCCCGTCGCCAACCCGGACGCGGGCAAGGGCGCGATGATCACGTCCGTCGCGGTGGAATGGATGAGGGCGGGGAAATCCTGATTCGCGCGCTCCATTTAAACGAAGGCGCTTGCGCGATGACTTGGCGGAACGTACCTTCACGCAAAATTTGATGGCAGACGTTTTCCATCGCAGTCTCTTCCTTGCTGGTCCCGCGGGCCGTCTCGAAGCGTTGCTCTGGACCTCACCGGAATCCGATCCCAAGTTCGTCGCCGTGGTCTGCCACCCGCATCCGCTTCACGGCGGCACGATGCACAACAAGGTAGTCTTCCAGACCGCGAAAGCACTTCATCAGCGCGGCGCGACGGTGCTGCGATTCAATTTTCGAGGAGTGGAACAGAGCGAGGGCGTGCACGACCGCGGGCGTGGCGAGCAGGACGATGTTCGCGCGGCGATTGACTACCTCGCAGCGGAATTCCCGGGGCGGCCGATTCTGCTCGCCGGATTCAGCTTCGGTTCATCAGTGGGCTTGCGAGTGGGCTGCGGTGACGCGCGCGTGACGCAACTCATCGGCCTGGGACTGCCGGTGGATAACATTGACATGAGCTTTCTGCAAGCGTGCGAGAAGCCGAAGCTCATCATCCAGGGCGGGAGCGATCAGTTCGGGGCGCGCGCCAGTATCGAGGCGCTCGTCGCCACGCTCGCCGGGCCAAAGCAGCTCGTCATTGTCGAGGGCGCAGACCATTTTTTCACGGGGCAGCTCGATCAGGTTGCTGCTGCCATCGATGCGTGGCTCGATGTTGGAAAAACCGAGAGCTGAAGCTTGAGGTTCTAACTGCGCGGTTCAAATAATTTGAGAAACTGATCGCGGGGAGCAGGCTCGATGCCGATCACTTCGAGATTGGCGTGGACGTGCTCGACGTGGCTCATGCCGGCAAGCGCGGTGGTGACGCCCGGAACCGATCGGGCGAACTGCAGCGCGCTCACCGAATCTTTCTTCGTGCCCAGAGCAGCAGCGATATAAGGCGGCAAATTCCGCGTGAGCTGACCCTGCAGCAGCGCGGCGCTCGATACTAGAGTAATCTTCAGGGCGCGCGCCGCCTGGACCATCGCCATCGTCTTGCCTTCGACCACCTGGTTGGGACGCAGCAGCGCCTCGGGCATGGCGAGATTCAACGGCAACTGCACGAAGCGGAAGTGATGCTCGAGGCCGCCCTCCTCCCGCGCGATTTCCTCCATGGCAGCGAGTGACAGATAACCCTGCGACTTCGGATCGTCGCGGAAGGCGTTCCACGTGGCCAGTCCATATGCGCCAATTTTGCCGGCCGCGACCGAGGATTCCAGGAACTTGAACGCCTCGCCGATTCGGCGGCGAAATTCGTCCCGCGAAACATCGCTCAATTGCGTTTCCGGGTTGTGCAGATAAAAGACGTCCACGCACTCGACGCCCAGATTGCGGCGGCTGCGGTCGAGCTGATCGGCCAGATAACGCGGCGTCATGCAGTGGCAACCCGCGGCGATATCTTCCGGGCGGAAAATTCCCGGCTCGATAAACTCGCGCGCAAAATACTCATTGGCGTCGTCCGGCATCTCGCTGTCGGGAGTCAGAAAACCAGCCTTGGTGCAGAGGACGATTTCGTCGCGGGGAAAGCCCTTGGCGGCGAGTTGCTTCAGAGCCGTGCCGACGGAGCGCTCGCTGCGCTGCAAGCGATAGTTGATCGCCGAATCCACCACGTTGATGCCGCCTTCCACAGCGGCGACGACCGCGCTCGCATAGCCCTTGTCGGTCTCCTCATCGGCTTCACCAAGATACGTGCCGATGCCGATGGATGAAAGCACCAGCCCGGCTTGGACGTCGCGAAAGTGCCCTGCGGCCGCGCGTCCTTGAAACCGAGCCGCATAACGCAGAGTCCCCTGCGGAGTGGCACAGCCGGGAATGCGCTTGTCGTCGGATTTTGCGGGAGAAGACATCGAGCCTCGCTTCGCGCCGAAAATTCCAAAGCCCGCGAAGTATACCAGACCAGCACAACTCGAGCAGTTGCGACCAGATGATCAGGAGACGATGCGCGGCGGCCATTTATTGGACGGGATCGCCGGCGGCCAATCCCTGCGCGCTGATCAGCTCTCCTACTTCGACGTGGATCTTCGGCAGGTGTCGCGCGAAGGCGATTGCGCCGGCGACGGTGAGTGCGCCGCCGAGTGCGACCGTCCACTGGGCGCCGATGTGATCCGCGACGGCGCCGGATAGCAAAGCTCCGAGCGGCGCCATGCCCATGAACGTCATGGCATACACGGCCATGGTCCTACCGCGCAGCCGGTCGGGCACCATCGCCTGCACCAGAGTGTTTGACGCGCCCATCTGCGTCATCATCGCGAAGCCGACCGGCACGAGCATGATCACCGACAGGATGTACCAGCGCGAGAGCGCGAAGGCAATCAGCGTCGCGCCCGACGCGCCGCAGGCGACCGCCACCCAGCGTCCCAGATCGTGAACCTTCGTGCGCGAAGCCAGCGTCAGCGCACCGCCCAGAGCGCCGATTCCGGTGGCCGCTCCCAAAACTCCGAGCGTGCGGGCATTGCCGTGGAGAACCTGCGCGGCAAAGATCGGCATAAGAACCGTGTACGGCATCGCCACGAGGCTGACGAGGCCAAGGAGCAGGAGCAACGCCCGAATCGGCGCCGTGTGACGCACGAAGCGGAATCCCTCGGCGATGTGTTCCAGAGCGGACTCCACTCGCCGTTCCATATGCCGGTGAGGAATGCGCATCATGAGCAGACCGGCAATCACGGCGATGAAGCTCACGCCATTCGCGAAAAAACACCAGCCTTCGCCGATGGTCGCGACAAGAATTCCGGCAATCGCGGGACCGATGATCCGGGCGCCGTTGAACATTGATGAGTTGAGCGCGATCGCGTTCATCAAATCCTCGCGGCCGACCATCTCGACCAGGAACGACTGGCGCGCGGGAATGTCGAATGAGTTCACGACTCCCATCAGAGACGCGAGAACGACCACTTCCCAGACGGTCACGCGGTTCGTGAGCGTCAGCAACGCCAGGACCAGCGCCAAAATCATCGAGGCGGTCTGCGTGGCGATCACGACCTTGCGGCGATTCATGCGGTCCGCCACCATTCCCGCCAGCGGCGCCAGCGGAAACACGGGAATCTGGCCCGCGAACGAAACGACACCCAGAAGAAGAGAAGAGCCCGTCATCCGGTAGACGAGCCAGGCCTGCGCGACGTTCTGCATCCAGGTTCCGACAAGCGAGATCAGCTGGCCGCTGAAGAAAAGCTGAAAATTGCGGTGCTTCAGCGATCGGATCGTGTCCTGGAATCGCGAACGCGCTCGAAAGGCCGCGGCTTTCGTGGTTGTCGCGGTGTGTCCCTCTGCCATCCTAGTTTAATTGTACGATGCAATCGCGTGCGGCGCTGCCTGCGATTGCCGCAGGCATTACTTCAGGCGCTCGGCTTCTGCGCTTCGTCGGACGGCGGAGCGGCAGGTGCGAGCAATCTTCCGCAAGCGCGGAGGATGCGACGGTAGGGCCAGTCGTCTTCCCGGAACAGGATCTCTCCTTCGCGCGGTTTGGAATAGAACCAGCGCGCCACAAGCGACAAGTGCTCGGCCAATTCCGGGGGCGCCGCGCGCAGGCCGTATCGGACGCGCCAGCCTGCCGGCGTCGCTTCACGATCCGCAGCCGCTTCCGTGCTTGTTTCCGGTTCCGTGCCCCGGTTTGATCTGTGTTTATCCGTGTTGATCTGTGGCTCCAGCCTTTCCCTCAGAATCGCCTCGACGGAACGCGGCTGGCTCGATAGCTCCGCGAAGTTCAGGAAACACGGCTCGCCGAGAATTCCGGCGCGGAGCGGAAACACGATGATGGTCTTTTCCTGCGTCGCGCGCTGGAGGATCACGGCGTCGAGGTCTTCAATTCGCCTGGCGAGATCCGGCAAGCCACGCAGTGCTTCACTGACTCTTTCCAGGCGCTTGTGCAGCGCGGCGGCGCGTTCGAAATCGAGCGCTTCGCTAGCCGCTTCCCTTTCACGCTCGAATTTCGCGGTCAGAGCCGCGCCGGTCGTGTCGAGAGTTTCCAGCACGCGGCCCACTTCCGCGTCGTATTCCTGCTTGGTGCATCCCGCGAAACATGGCGCGAGGCACATCTTCATCTCCGAATAGATGCAGCCGGGAAAGCTCGGATCGCGGCGAATCTTGATCTGGCAACGCCGGATCTTGAAAAGATCGAGGAAGCTTTCGGAAAAAGCGTCTGCTGCCCGGCGTGATGCGAACGGTCCAAAGTAAAATCCCTCGTCGGCGGCGAGCCGTCGCGTGACGTAACACCGCGGATACTCATTCCGTAGGTTCACTTTCAGCAGCGCAGAAGGGCGCAGGCGCAGCAAGTCGCGGTAGCGATCCGGAAAGTTGGCCCGGGCATGATCGTACAGCGTGAGAGTCTGCTCGAATTTTGATCCGGTGAGCCGGTAGCGAATCCGCGCGGCCACCTGCCGCAGGTTCAGGCGTTTCGAGCCGGGCTCCGGCGGGCGGAGCAGCCGCTCGGCCGCCCTCCGCAGGTCGGCGGTCCTCACAAGGTGCGGATGCGCGTGCGACTCGCGCATCTCAAGCAGCAGAATTCCCGCGCTCTCGGGCACGGCCGCGAAGAATTCTTCCTCGCGCGCGAGATCGAATTCCCGGCTGCAATCCAGCTCCAGCATGGTGCCAGCATACACTGAGATCAAAATCGCGCCGGGGGTGACTCGCCGCGGCCGGGCGCGTTTTACGTCGCGACGCCGATTTTGTTGAGGACGGCCTGATTTTCTATCCGCATCCGCCAACTGCGAAACAACGGCACCGGCCAAATCGCGCGCCAAGCTGCAAGGATGGCTCCCTTCCATGTCAGCCGGTAATTCTCGCCATCCGCGCCGAGATACATGTAACCGTGTTCCTGCTGCCAGGGGCCATAACGCTCGAGGCGCCGCTTCAGTTCGGCCACTTCCTGCCCCGGCGGCAGCAGCACCGGTAGCGCGCCGCGAGTTATCTGCGTAACCAGCATTCGGTGGACGCGATACAACGTGTAGACATCGTGAATCTGTGGAAAGCGAAAGACGTGGTACTGCGGCAAGGGAAACAGCACGGACGCCGCGGAGTTCGTATTCGTGTCAATCTGCATTTCTTCCGAGCAGCGGGTGATGAATTCCATGTAGCCCGCGCTTTTCGCTTTGGAGACGATGAATGACACGTCCGCCCATTCGCCGGTATGAGGATTGCTGAGAAGGGCCATGAAGGCTTCCGTCCCCGAGGCAACGCTGCCGACGGTCAGGTAAGCCACCAGGTCGAAGTTCCAGGGCGCCAGAGACGCCACGCGCGGCTCCAGGAACTCGCGCACTTCCGCGGGAAGCTCTTCGAGCGGTACGACGCGCGGATCAACCTTGGCCCGGTAGCGAAACTGAATGCGCAGCACGATCGGCGCGAAGACCAGGAGGATCCCGTAAAACCAGAGAATGAAAAGCAACCCCAGGTGGGTGAAGGTATCCATTACGGCGAATATTCCCTCGATGGTGCGAACTCACGCGCTAACCGAGGTGCTCAAGCCCCGATCGATTTCAGCACCCAGGAGGCGATGACCAGCCTTTGAATTTCGCTCGTGCCTTCGTAAATTTCGGTGATGCGCGCGTCGCGGTAGGCGCGCTCGACGGGATACTCGCGGCTGTAACCATTGCCGCCGTGAATCTGGATCGCTTTGTGCGCCACGCGCGTAGCCATTTCGCTCGCGAAGAGTTTCGCGGTGGCCGCCTCCATGGAGAAGCGCGCGCCCGAGTCCTGCTTCCACGCCGCGCGCCGCACCAGCAATCGCGCCGCATCAATTTCGGTGGCCATGTCCGCGAGCATGAACTGGATGGCCTGAAATTCGGCGATCGGATGGCCGAAGGCCTGGCGCTCGCCAGCATAGGCCAGCGCCGCTTCGAACGCTCCCTGGGCGATTCCGGTGGCCTGCGAGGCAATGCCGATGCGGCCGCCGTCGAGCATCGAGAGCGCGATCTTGTAGCCCTGCCCTTCTTCTCCGATCCGGTTCGATGCGGGAACTTCGCAATCGCTGAACGAAAGTCCCGCGCAAGCGGTGGCATGAATGCCGAGCTTCTTTTCTTCCTTGCCGACGGCGAATCCCGGAGTTCCCTTCTCGACGATCAGCGCCGTGATTCCCTTCTCGCCCTTCTCGGGCTGCGTGTTCACGTAGATGATTCCGGCGTCCGCGACGCCGCCGTTGGTGATCCACGCCTTCGCTCCGTTGACGACGTACCGGTCGCCCTTGCGGACGGCTTTCGTCGAAAGCGCCGAAGCGTTTGAACCGGCTTGCGGCTCCGTGAGAGCGTAGCAGCCGATCCTTTCACCCCGCGCGAACGGAATGAGGAATTTCTGTCTCTGATCTTCGGTGCCGTAGTGCTCGATCGTGGCGCAGAAAAGAGAGTTCTGCACCGAGAGAATGACGCTGGTTGAGGCGCACACGCGGGCGATTTCCTCGATCATGATCGAGTAGCAGATGTGGTCCATTCCCGCGCCGCCGTATTTTTCCGGGATGCAGACGCCAGTCAGACCCAGCTCTCCGGCCTTGCGAAAAATCTCGAGTGGGAAGCGGCCCGTCTCGTCCAGCTCCTTCGCGACGGGCTTCACCTCCGCCTCGGCAAATTCCCGCACGCTGCGCTGCAGCAGTTTTTGCTCTTCGCTGAGTTCGAGATTCACTGGCGCGTCCCGGATTCCCTTCCCGCTCGGAGTACTTCGCGTAATTGTACAGCGGAACCCGCGGCCGCGCCCGCGCGCGTGCCCGATTCGACCATTCCCACCCGGCCGCGCTATAATTTTGGCGGCCCTCAACAAGGAGAACCAAGGTGGGAAAGCGTCTGAATCCGTACAAAGCTTCGCCAAAAGGTTATCAAGCGATGGCGGCCCTCGAACATTTCGTGATGTCCTGCGGCATCGAACGCCCTTTGCTTGAGCTTGTCAAAATGCGCGCCTCTCAAATCAACGGCTGTGCCTACTGCCTGGACATGCATAGCAAGGACGCCCGTGCGCTGGGCGAAACCGAACAGCGTCTCTACCTCCTGAATGCCTGGCGGGAAGCGCCTTTTTATTCGGAACGCGAGCGCGCGGCGCTCGAATGGACCGAGGCGATCACTCTCATTGCCGGAAAGCAAGTCCCCGACGACGTCTACGAGCGAGTCGCGGCGCAATTCAGCCCGGAGGAACTCGCAAATCTGACCCTCGCGATTGCCAGCATTAATAGCTGGAACCGGCTGAGTATTTCGTTCCAGATCGTGCCGGGGTCATACAAATCCAACCTGCAACCGCTGAAGGCAAGCGCCTGACCGCGCGAACATCTTCTCCGCGACGAATCGTTCGGGCCACGAGCGGCGCGGTGTATAGTTTCGCTCGACTGTATACTCACGGGAGGATTCCCTTGAAATTGCGGGGATGTCTTCTGCTCATCGTTTTGTCGGCTTGCGCGATTTCGCCTGCCGGCGCGCAGCACCATCACGACTCGCAAGGCGATGCGCCCGCGACACTACGCAGCGATCTGGGATCGCTGCACCATCCCATTGCGACCACGAATGCGGAAGCACAAAAATTCTTCGATCAGGGACTGACTCTCGTTTACGCCTTCAATCATGGCGCGGCGGTGCGCTCGTTCCGGCGGGCGGCGGAACTCGACCCGAAATCGCCGATGCCGTATTGGGGAATCGCGCTGGCCATGGGACCGAATTACAACGAAACACAAGGTGAGGACGAGAAAGGCGCGTACGAAGCGATCCAGAACGCGAAGCGGCTGGCCGCTTCCGCGCCGGAAGTGGAGCGGGCGTACGTTGATGCACTGACTCTGCGATTCACGAGCGACGATAAACCCGATTACGACAAGCTGGCGCGCGGTTACGCCGCGGCCATGCGCGACCTGAGCCATCGCTATCCCGACGATCCTGACGCGGGGACGCTCTTCGCGGAAAGCCTGATGGATCTGCACGCGTGGGCGCTCTGGACGGACGACGGCAAGCCCGCCGAAAACACGCTCGAAATCGTATCAACACTCGAGTCGGTGCTGCGGCAATGGCCGGATCATCCCGGCGCGAATCATTTCTACATTCACGCCATGGAGATGGCGCCCGATCCCGAGCGAGCGCTAGCGAGCGCGCATCGCCTCGAGACCCTCGTGCCCGGCGCTGGACATCTGGTGCACATGCCGTCGCACATTTATATCCGCACCGGCGATTACGTGGCCGCGGTGAAAAGCAATCAGCAGGCGATCGAAGTGGACAACAAGACGCCCGCGCCGACGGGCGGAAACATGGCGTACATGATGTACCGGTCGCATAACGTCCATTTTCTGGTTGCTGCTGCCATGATGGACGGCGAGTTCGAGGTGGCCCTGGCGGCAGCCAGGGACCTCGATGCGCGGGCCAATGCAATTGTCAACGAGATGCCCATGGCGGAGGCATTTCTGCCCTACCACAACTTCGTCCTTCTGCGATTTGGGCGCTGGGACGAGATCCTCGCGGCTCCCCCGGCGGACGAGAAAACAAAGACCGCGGCATTTTTCTCGCACTATGCGCGCGGCGCAGCGTTCGCGTTGAAAGGCCAGCCGGCGCAGGCGGAGGCGGAGCGCGCTGCCATGGACGTTGTCTACAAACAGATTCCGCCCGACTCCATCATGGGCTACAACAGCTGGGCAGCGGTGCACGGCGTGGCGGCGCATGCGCTGGCGGCGCGGATCGCGGCCGCGCGCGGTGATTCGGCGGGAGCCATCAGTGAATGGAAGGCGGCCGTCGATGCGCAAGACCGTATGAGCTACGATGAGCCAGCGGACTGGTACTACCCGGTGCGTGAATCTCTCGGCGCGGCCCTGCTCCGCAGCGGGCAAACCGCAGCAGCCGAGGCCATCTTTCGTGAGGATCTGAATCAGAATCCGCGTAACCCGCGTTCGCTCTTTGGTCTCTGGCAATCTCTCGAAGCCCAAAAGAAGGCTGTTGACGCGCAGTGGGTCCGGAGCGCGTTCGAAGCAGACTGGAAGGGCGCCCCGAATCAGCCCCGGCTGGCCGATTTCTGACGGCCTTTACCCGGATTGCAGCGCCCTGCGCAAATCCACTATACTCAGCCTGTAGCCAAGCAAGTCCCGGCGAGCCGCCCAGGCAGGGCTCTCCCGGATGCCCGAAGCGCCCAATGATAGATCTAGCGGAAAAAATCAAAAAGAAGCTCAAGGCCGAAATTGCCGCCCTCGAGCACGAGCTGCACGACGAGCTGCCGAAGGAAATTAAGGTCGCCCGCGCTCACGGCGATCTCTCCGAAAATGCCGAGTACAAATACGCCAAGGAGCGCCAGGCGTATGTTTCGGCGCGGCTCGGCCAGCTTCACCAGCGCATGGCCGACATCTCCATGCTCAACTTGAACAAACTGCCGAAAGACCGTGCGGCTTACGGCTCAACGCTGATCGTGCTGGACGTTGTGAAAGCCACCAGAATCGAGTACAAACTGGTGACCGTGGAGGAAGCCGACGCGACGAAGGGATTGATCTCCACCACTTCCCCGATCGGACGCGCGCTGCTCGGAAAGAAGGCCGGCGACGAAGTGAGCGTGACAACTCCCGCGGGCGTGAAGGAATATGAAGTCGTGCGGCTAACGACGATCTATGACGAGGAATAATGGAGTGATCTGGACTTCATGTTGACCCGCGCCATCGGCCGGTACCTCTCCTGGCCCGTTGACCGCATCGCTGCCCTTCTGGCTCCCACGGGAATCCCTCCGAACGTCATCACCTGGTGCGCGCTGGTCGCGAATCTCTGGGCTGGCATGCTGTTTGCCCAGGGCCGCTTTGCCACAGCGGGCGGGATGATGATCTTCGCCGGCCTGTGCGACTTGCTCGATGGGCCGGTGGCGCGCCGCCAGAATCGCGTTTCGCTTTTCGGGGGCTTCCTCGATTCCATCCTCGACCGCTACGCCGACTTGATTCTGTTCCTCGGCTTGCTCGTCTACTACGCGCAGGTGAATCGCTTCCGCTACGCGGTCCTCGCCGGAGCGGCCATGGCTGGATCCGTGATGGTCAGCTACGCGAAGGCACGCGCCGAATCGCTGGTGCCCACGTCGGAAATCGGATTCTGGGAGCGTCCCGAGCGCCTGGTGCTGATGATTCTGGGCGCGCTCACCAACCGGATAGACGTGGCGCTCTGGCTCCTGGCCATCGGCCCCAACATCACCGTAATTCACCGCATCCTACACACTTGGAAGCAGACGCGCGGCAGGGGCCTACAACCAGTTCCCATGCCGGTCCAAAGTGGCAGCGCGCCGAAAACACACGACGCATCGCCCATCCTCACGCGCTCCGCCGGACGCGGCCGCATCTAGCCGGGTCTGCCGGGCATCTGATTACCGTCCGTTCACGCGGTTGGGGTAAAATCGCCCGGACGATACCGACCATTCCCATGGAGGCACACATGGCAATACGCGATTCATTCCTTCCCGAATTCGATCATGAAATGGAAACAACCAGAAAGACACTCGAACGCGTCCCCGAAGACAAAACAACTTGGAAACCGCACGACACATCCATGCCCATGGGGCGACTCGCCGGCCACATCGCAGAAATGGCCGGATTCGCCGCAGCCACATTTCAGGGTGATTCCTTCGATTTTGCCCCTCCGGGCGGCACGCCCATGCAGCCAACCAACATGACTTCGCGCAAGCAACTGCTCGAAATCTTCGACAAGAACGTCGCGGCAGCCCACGCCGCGATTTCAAAAGCAAGCGATGAAGATTTGCAGAAGACTTGGACGCTGATGAACGGTGGGAAGACCTTTTTCTCGATGCCGCGCATCGCCGTCCTGCGCGGAATGATTCTCAACCACGTGATTCATCACCGCGGCCAGCTCTCGGTCTATCTGCGGATGAATCAGGTGCCCGTGCCTTCGATCTACGGCCCCTCCGGCGACGAAGGCAAGATGTAAGTCCGGGATTTGCCGCAACTAGTGGCGGCCGGCCGCGGGTATCGTGATTTCAACCTGCGGCTGGTCGCGCTTGGGCTTTCGCGCCATCGCCTTTTCGGAGATCCGTGCGCGGCGTTCGGCCTGGCGTCCGGAGTTCGCCAACTCGCGATCCTTGAACTCCGGCATGACCTCCTGAGAGAAAATCCGCAGCGACGAGCACTGCTGATCGAGCGTAAGCCTCCCCACCTGTCGCACGGCGATCACCTGATCGATTCCCGCCTCCTCGAACTGGCGCAGCGTCTCGCGGACCATCTTGGGCGTGCCTACGCAAGTCTGCGCCTCCCCTTCCGGAGCCGCGGCTTTCTTGGGACTGGTCTGGAAGTCGTGCCAGATGTCGGTCTTGCCCGGACGGTGCTCGCCGAAGAAACTGTAGTGTCCCAGCCCGTACACGAAGAAGCCGTAGCTTTCCGCCGCGATTGCTTCCACCCGTTTCTGATCGTGATCGCATAGAAACGGCGCCGCGATTGCGAAATTCGGATTCACGGCGTAGCCGAGCGGCTCGCATTCATTTTCGATCGTCGAGTAGTAGTCCTTCACCCATTGCCGCGCCTCGTCCGGGCTGACGAACGAAAACGTCAGCGCGCCCAGCCCAAGCTTCGCCGCCTCGATGATGGACTCTCGCCGCGAACACGCCATCCAGAGCGGCGGGTGCGGTTTCTGCAACGGCTTCGGCACCAGGTTGCGCGGCGGCACCGTCACGTATTTGCCCTCGAATCCGGTGAAAGGATCTTCCACCAGCAGACGCACCGCCGCGCGCATGCCTTCGAGCTGCATTGCCTTCTTTTCCGCTTGCGGCACCAGGAATCCACCCAGCTCCGTTGAGGTCGCTCCCGATCCCATGCCGAATTCGCAGCGGCCGTTGCTGATCAGGTCGAGCGCGGCGATGCGCTCCGCAATGCGCGCCGGATGATTGATCTGCGGCGGCGTTTGAATGATTCCGTGCGCCAGCCGAACGTTCTTTGTCCGCTGGCTGCACGCTGCCAGGAAAATCTCGGGAGCCGACGCGTGCGAGTATTCCTCGAGAAAGTGATGCTCCGTCGCCCAGACATAATCGAAGCCGCTCTGGTCGGAGAGCTCCGCTATGTCCAGCGCATCGTTGAGCAGCGTGCGCTCGGACTCGCTCGTCCACGGCCGCGGAAGCTGCATCAGGTGTATGCCGCCAAATTTCATCGGGGTGCCTTTCTCGTTCAATTGCGAAGCGTATTCTACGCCAATGCGGAGGCGCTGCAAGCGCACCCCTCGTCTCGAAGAATCGGTGTACAATCCGCACCCGCAATGGATAATCCGATTCGCATTGGCGACGCCGCCCGGGGGGAACACAAATCATGAAGCGCTATTTGCCTGCAATCCTATTCACGGCTCTACTGGCCGGACTTCTCGTCGTTTCTGCGCCTGTGTCGGCGCAACAGTCCTGCGAGAGCCTGACATCGCTCAAGATAACGAACGTCACGATCACAGCAGCGACGTCGATCAGCGCGCCGCCGGATTGGAACGTCCCCAGCACTCCCGGGCGTTTCGGCACTCCGCCAGGCTTGAAAGTTTCCGTGCCCTTCTGCCGCGTGGCCGGATTCGCGACGCCGACCAGCGATTCGCATATCGGATTCGAGGTGTGGCTCCCCGTCGCCGCCAATTGGAACGGGAAATACGTGGGCATCGGCAATCCCGGATTCATCGGTTCGATCAGCTACGGCGGCCTAGTCCGCGAAATCGCGCGCGGCTCCGCCACGGCTTCAACAGACACAGGCCACTTGGATGTGGGCGCCACCAGCGAAGCGCCCGATGCATGGGCTATCGGTCACCCGGAAAAAGTCGCGGACTGGGGATATCGCGCGGTGCATGAGACGACCGTCGCCGCGAAACAACTCCTTCAAGCGTTTTACGGCAAGCCCGCGAAATTGTCTTTCTGGAGCAGTTGCCACGAAGGAGGCAACCAGGCGCTGACCGAAGCGCAGAAATTCCCGACCGACTTCGATGGCATCGCAGCCGGAGATCCCGCCTACAACATCACTCATCTTCAGGCGGTGTCCGAGTACGTCACCTGGGTTTCGCTCAAGGACGGCGTCAAAGCTCCGGGCTACATCCCTCCCAGTAAGTATCCGGTGATCCACCGCGCCGCGCTCGACCTCTGCGACACACTCGACGGCGTTCGCGACGGCGTCATCGAAGATCCCACGCGTTGCCCGTTCAAGCCGGAGACGATCCGCTGCCCGGGCAACACCGACAACGCGTCCTGCCTCACCGGCCCTCAAGTGGAAACGGCAAAGTTGATTTACGCCGGACCGAAATTTGCGGACGGCAAGCAGATCTATCCCGGCTTCGATCCGGGCAGCGAGATGGGTTGGGGATTGATGGCCGCCGGCCCCGAGCCGCTGAGCATCAGCACGGGATTCTTTAAAAGCATCGTCTTTGAAAATCCGCAATGGGATTTCCGCACGTTCGATGTGGATCGCGATACTCGCCTCGCCGACTCCAAGGCCGGTGCCGCGCTGAATTCGAACGATCCAAATCTGAAAGCATTCAAGGCGCACGGCGGAAAGCTGCTCCTTTACGAATCGTGGGACGAGGCGATCATTCCCCCACGCAGCGCCATTGACTACTACAACAGCGTACAGGCCACCATGGGCGGTCCGAGTCAGACCAAGGATTTCTTCCGTCTCTTCATGGTACCGGGAATGGGCATGTGCCCAGGTTTCGGATTCGGCAACGACGGCACCTTCGACGCAATGGATGTGGTCCAGAAATGGCGCGAGACGAATGTCGCCCCGGACAAGATCATCAATTCTCATCGCACCGCAGGCGTCGTGGACAAAACCCACCCGGCGTGCCCCTACCCGCAGGTGGCCATCTATAAAGGGAGCGGAGACATCATGGACGCCGCCAGCTTCACCTGCGGCAATCCTAAGAAGTAAGCGCAGTCGTAGGGGCACGGCATGCCGTGCCCGGCGATCGACCTTGGCGACATCTCGACTAACTTGCTTCGCCTTACTCTGCGCTCTCTGCGTCTCTGCGGTGAGTCTTTGCTTTTCCGCCCGGCCTACGGCATTCGCATCCCGGTCCGCCCGCAATCCTCAAACATGGACAGCACGTTCGTGACTCCCAGCAGGTCCCTGATCGCGCTGTTGTAGTTGATCAGCAGGAATTCGCAGTTTAGCTTCTTCGCCGACACGTACAGGCCCACGATCGCGCCCAGTCCAGAGCTGTCCATCCGATTGAGCTCTCTGAGGTCGAGGACGATTCGCTTGGCGTGGGGGAACACGCCCTTCACGTGCGTCTTCAAAGCGCCGGAATGTTCGCTCGTCAGCCGGCCGCTGCAATGAACGACCGTGGCATCTTCCCGCGTCTCCGTATGCATCCTGAACCCGGTGGGCGAAACCGCTGCTGGATCCGGTGACATCGCGAACTCCTCCGCGCGGCAATCCTTCGATTTGTTTCGCCGCGCGCGAGCGTATTCTACGCCGAAGCCGGAGCGGCGCAATACTGTCCAACCGGTTTTCTCGCCCCATGTTTACGCTCCCTAGAATCGGCTGGTCCGCTCGCGCCTCTACGGACGGGCAGCTCAGATCGGCGAAGTCTTGCTTCACGGCGGTAGCTTCTTGTCCGCTCTCACATAGCAGCCAGTTTCCGATTATCCGACTTACCTGGAGCTAGCCGCATGATCCGACAATAATTTCCGAGTAGCCGACCACCCGGAACTTGACGCTCTTTGATCTGCCCTACTCCGTTTATCGGGGGTCAACGCCCTGTTAGCCTGCGAGCCATCACCAAAGTACTTCCCTCTCGCGTCATACTCCCCCGATTCCACCACATCAGCACCCGCAGCGCGCGCAGAGTATTCCAGCGGCTCGGCGCGCCGAGGCGTTCAAGGTCGAAATAGGTTTTCCCTTTGTGCGAGTGTTGCAGCGACCAGCGCCCATCCTCGCGCCGGCTGCTACGGACGATGTCGATTGCCTCGGCCAGCCGCGGGTCGCAAGGCGCGTTGACGGCTTGGAAGTAATCGAGTGCACGGAGGATGTCGTAGTGCCATCGGGGCGGAAAAGAGAAGCGAGTGAATATAGATTTGATGATTTTGCCGGTACGGTGGGAGCGAAAGAGCCGGTGGACCAAGAGGAATTCCCTGCCGCGGCGCTGTGCGGCCTGCACCTTCCGAACTTCGCGTCCAGTGTACAATTCGTACAGCCGCAAGCCCTCGAGTACGCACATGGTCGTATGGACGGAAGCATGGGTTGCGCCGCGCGACCGCCGACAGTTCCATCCACCGTCGGGCATCTGCTGTTCGAGCAGGTGGCGAGCAATGGTGTCAAGACGGGAATCTTCAATCTGGAAATACGAGAGGATGGAAAGAACCATGCCCGTTACGCAGGTTTCGCTCCCACCCGCCCATTTTGTACAGTCACCATAGTTGATACCGCCATCGGGCTGGAGCCCCCCATCGAGAAGGAGCTTGCAAGCTTTTCGCGCCTGCGGGTTGCTGGGCAGCAGACCGAAATCACGGAGCATCAGCATCGTATAGGTGGTTGAAATCCACTTTGGGTTGTAGAGCCCGCCGTCCGACGACAGACCGCCTGCCCACGTGCCCTGTGGGTCCTGCCTGGCTAGCAAACGCGCGCCCCACCCGTCGCGGGCAACTTTTCGCCGTTCACGCTTGACGGCACTCTCTGCAACACCGAGCAGATCCTGCAGGGTCTGCCAGCGAATGGCAGGATCTCCATCCAAAAGCCACTGGATCACCTTTTCCGCCTGCAATCCCGAAGTGATTTCTACGGTGCTCATAGCTCTTCGCTCTGGCTAACTAGTTGTCAACCGAACTCGATAACCGAATACGCCAGCGGCGCTCCCACTGTATCGCCGTAGCGGCCCGTGTTCAATAATTGGGGGCAAGTGGCACCTACTTCGGCGCTCGTGGATGAGCAGACGCCTGGATGCGGCCGAGATAGGCAGAAAGGGCTTACCGATGCCCCCGATCGGCTCTCTGATGGTTCTGGTCGAATAACAGCGCACTCGGAAGCAATCCACATGTGTGACTAACCCGCTCATCGGACAAGTACGCCCCGGCTCATCAGCTGCCAAGAAAATCGCTGTTTGCCCCTCGCCTCGCTCCTAGGCGTACAGCGAGTGTCCTTGTCATGTTTCTGTACCATCGTCCACCACCCTGTCCGTTCGGTCATTGCGCTTAGAATGTTTTGAGGTGCGTGAGCTTTCCGGGCCCCAAAAGAACGAAGTGAGCCACGATAACCAGATCGAAATGTATGTGGCCCCTTGAGGAGGCATGCGTGTGGTCCGTTCGACGCGCTCGGCGCACTCACCGTGCTTGAGGCCGCTTGAAGTTCTCTGCTCCTCTCCGCGTTCTCTGCGTCTCTGCGGTGAGTCTTTCCGTTTCCTCTGTGGACTCTGTACCTTCTGAGTGTCCTCTGAGGTAGGTCTTGCGCTTTTCTCGCGGCCTGCTGTGTCATCCGCGTTTGATCGCTACTCGATCTCAACCCCGAACCGGGTCGCTACCTCTCGCCGGCCGTATCTCGCCACGTTTCTAATCGACACTGAGGCGATTAGAAATCCCCGTAACTCATTGAGGACAAACAATGGGCATCCTCTCTAATCGACACGAATACGTGTGACGCCAATTCGGCTCTGTCGTCCCCAGTAACGTTGAATTTCTGCGCGCGCCTGTGCTAGCATCCCGGCTTTCTAGCCCTGAGTCCGCTCCCCGCGGACGACGGGCCGCAGGGTTCATCGCGCGCAACCGCCGGGGGCGGGTTCGTGATGCTGATCCCAAATCACAGCACGAAGTTTGTCGTCCTTGCGATTCCCACGCGAAATGCCTGTTCTCACCAGCACCGGGGCGTGAACTCGCGAACCGAGCGCAGTTTTCATCGCGCAAACGAGTTTCGATTTTCCAATTTCGATTTTCGAATGTCTCAACCAACGAGGTGATCCATGAAAACCTACACCACCGATTGGATACGCAACGTGGGCATTGTCGGCCACGGCGACACGGGGAAAACCCAGCTCGTGTCGTCGTTGTTGTACACAGCGGGGATGACGCCGCGCCTCGGCAAGGTGGCCGACGGCTCAACCACCACCGACTGGGACGAAGAGGAAATCGCGCGCAAGATCTCGATCAATACAGGCCTGGCCTACGCGGAATGGCAGGCGCCGGGCCAGTCGGAGAAGACAAAGATCAATCTGCTCGACACGCCCGGCTACTCGACCTTCATCAATGAAACGAAATCCTCGCTGATCGCCGCCGACGCCTCTCTGATCGTCGTGGACGCCGCCGCGGGCGTGCAGGTGGTCACCGAAAAAGTCTGGGACTACGCGACCGAGTACGATCAGCCGCGCGCGTTCGTCCTGAACTGGATGGACCGCGACCTCGCGAGCTTCGATCGCGCGCTCGGCTCGATCGAGCAGGTGTTCGGGCGCGGCGTCGTTCCGATCCAATTGCCCATCGGCTCGGAGAGGGGATTCCGCGGGGTCGTGGACCTGGTGACCATGAAGGCGCTCTTCTACACGGCCGATGGCGACGGCAAAGCCAAAATCGAAGAGATTCCCGCGGCTTTGGCCGACGAGGCCAAGGCCGCACACGAAAGACTGGTGGAACTCGTCGCCGAGGGCGACGACGAATTGATGCAGGAATTCTTCGACAAGGGCACACTCCCGGTCGAGGATTTGAAGAAGGGACTGCACGAGGAAGTGCGAGACAAAAAAATCTTCCCCGTCCTGCTCAGCTCCGCGCTGCACAATATCGGCAGTGACGCGATTCTGAACTTCCTGGTCGAGATTTTTCCGTCGCCCGCGTTTCGCGGAAAAACAGCAGGCCACAACACGCCGGACCACAAGGGCGACGCCGTCGAGCGCAAGATCGCCGCCTCCGAGCCTGTCTCTCTCTACGTATTCAAGACCGTCGCCGACCCGTTCGCCGGGCGCATCACGTATTTCAAGGTGCTGTCCGGAGTAGTGAAAAATGACGCGACGCTCAACAATTTCAACCGCGGCACGCAGGAGCGCTTTCAACATTTGCAGGTCATGCAGGGGAAAACCGCCGTGGCCGTTAACGATCTGTACGCCGGCGATCTGGGTGCGGTGGCGAAGCTGAAGGAAACGACCACCGGCGACACTCTCGGCGACAAGAACGCGCCGATTTTTTATCCGCCCGCGCGCATCCCCGAGCCTTCGATCACCTTCGCCATCGAGCCAAAAACGCGAGCCGACGAAGACCGCATCGGCGTGGCCATCCACAGAATCCTCGAGGAAGATCTCGCCCTGCGCTTCGGGCGCGACCCGCAGACGAAGGAATTTCTGCTCTCCGGCGCCGGGCAACAGCACATCGAAGTCGTGGTCGCGAAGTTGCGCAAGCGCTATCACGTGGAGATGACCCTCAAGCCGCCCAAGGTTCCCTACCGCGAAACGATTCGCGGCAAGGCGGACGCCGAAGGCAAACACAAGAAGCAGACGGGCGGCCACGGCCAGTTCGGGCTCTGCCGGATCAAGATGGAGCCCCTGCCGCGCGGCAAAGGAATCGAGTTCGTGGACGACGTTTTCGGCGGCGCAATTCCCAAGAACTGGATCCCGTCGGTTGAAAAGGGTGTCCGCGATTCCGCCGAACGCGGCTACCTGGCCGGATTTCCGGTCGTCGATTTCCGCGTGAGCCTCTACGACGGCAAGTATCACGACGTGGATTCCAGCGACATGGCCTTCAAGATCGCGGGCTCGCTCGCGTTCAAGGAAGCCATGAAGCAGGCCAAGCCGGCGCTGCTCGAGCCGATCATGCACGTCGAGGTGTACGCGCCCGATCAATACTCGGGAGACTTGATGGGCCATCTGAGTGGGCGGCGCGGAAAAATCAGCGGAAGCGAGTCGCGCGCAGGCAGCGTAGTCGTCAAGGCGCTGGTCCCACTTTCGGAAATGCTCAGCTACGCAAACGAACTGATTTCCATGACCCAGGGGCGCGGGAGCTACTCGATGGAATTCTCGCACTACGATTTCGTGCCGGCGGAAATTGCGGAAAAAGTGATTGCCGCGCACAAGCCGCACCACGCCGGCGAGGAAGATGTCGCGGCGGCGGTCTCGGCATAATCGCTTGGCCGTGGATCATGCGCGCCGAACGCGTAGAGTTTGCTGCGGAAAGCGGAATTACTGGCCGGGATTCTGTTGCGGCTGCGCAGCTTTCGCGGTCTGAGCCTTTGCCTTATGGTGCTGCGACTTCGGGGCCGCCGTGTTTTCGGCGCTCGGACCCGGCGCGCTCTTCGTCAGCGCATACGACGGGCAGCCGATGCCATAGCAGGGACCCAAATTTCGCCACGCGCACCCCGAAAAGCACACTGTGGCCGCGCACAGAATCAGGACACTCCCAAGCTTCCTCATCGTCTGCCCCTTTCGGACGCGCGGCTGGAGCGCGAAACAGCTTTGGACGGCTTCTTACTATCTTGGCATAGTTCCTATCGGCCCTTTCGCCGTATTAGATCAGTTTCATCTACAAAGCCAATAGGGAATGTAAGGCGAAGCCGGTGTGGAACGCGGACGAGACGCAAGAGCAAGGCGATCCAGGGATTACGTGCTGCGCCGAGCGCCGATCAGCTGCTCGCCGCGTGGTCGAGATGAACCAAATTGGCGCTTGCGGTTCCGCGGCGAGTTGCGTCAAGCTCCCCAAATCATGAAAAAGTCCTCGAAGGCAAAGCGCTGGGGCGACGCGACGCTCGCGATCCATGCGGGCGAGGAAAAATTCCGAATCGGCGCGCCTGTGGGCACGTCCATTGCACGCACCGCGAATTTCACCTTCGCAAGCACGGAAGAGATGAAGCGCTGGGCCGAAGGAAAAAGCCTCGCCTACATCTACACGCGCTACGGGAACCCGACCCTCGCCGTCGCCGAGAAGAAGATTGCCGCACTCGAAGGCGCCGAAGCGGCGGTCGTGGCGGCCTCCGGCACGGCGGCGATTTCAGCGGCGCTGCTCGCAGTCTTGAAAGCGGGCGACGAAGTGATCGCCACCCGCCAGCTTTATGGTGGAAGTTACCGCTTGCTGCGCGACGTCTTTCCGCGCTTTGGGATCGTGGTGCGCCATGTGGAAGCGGACTTGGCCGGGATGGCGCAGCTGGCCAGCGCACGCACGAAGGCTCTCTACGTCGAGACTCCGACGAACCCAACCCTGCGGATCGTGGACCTGAAAAAAGCGGTCGCGTTCGCGCAGGAATGGGGGCTCATTTCGATCGTGGACAACACATTCGCGAGTCCCGTGCTGCAGAAACCTCTCTCGATGGGATTCAACATCGTGGTGCATAGCGCGTCGAAGTATCTCGCCGGCCACTCGGACGTGATCGCGGGCGCCGCTGCCGGCAGCGCCGTGCTGATCGATAAGGTGCGCGCCAACATCGTCCAGCTCGGAGGTTCGATGGACCCTGAGGCGGCCTTCCTGCTCATACGGGGAATGAAGACGCTCGAGGTGCGCATCGAGCGCCAGTGCCGGACGGCGATGGCCGTGGCGAAATTTCTGGAAAAACATCCGAAGGTCGCGCGCGTGCACTACCCGGGGCTTCCCTCGCATCCGGACCACGCGCTGGCCAGGCGCCAGATGCGCGGGTTCGGAGCCATGCTGGCCTTCGATCACAAAGGGGGCCTGGCAGGCGCGAGGCGCTTCGGCGACCGCATCCGAGTGTTCCTGCTGGCGGCAAGTCTGGGCGGCGTCGAATCGCTGGCGATCCTGCCGATTTACACCTCGCACTACAAGATGTCGCCCGCGGAGTTGCGCGCTGCCAGCGTCCAGCCGGGAACGGTGCGCGTTTCCGTCGGCCTCGAAGACCCGGAAGACCTGATCGAAGATCTTCGTCAAGCGCTCGCCTAGCCGGCGAGCAAGATTCGCCAGGCCCTCGCCTAGGCTGCCCTCGCAACTACTGGGCAGACGGGCTTGGGCTGGTTGAAGGTGAACGGAACTCCTCGTCCATCCAGTGCTGAAATGCAGCCGTATTTTGCGGGCGGCCCAGGAAGTTCTTCACCAGGTCGCTGGCAGATTCGGACCCGCCTGGTTCCAACACAAGATGGCGATAGCGCGCCGGAGTGTCTCCGGCGAACAGATCTTTCTGGTCAAACTGCAGAAAGAAGTCCTCGGCGATGACCTTGTCCCACATATAGGTGTAGTAGGCCGAAGAGTAGCCGGCCAGGTGGTCGAACGCGGCGTACATATTTGTGGATTCGGGCGTAATGCTCAGCAGATTCAAGCGGTGCATTTCGCTGAGGCACACGGCGTTCGGATCCACGTCCGCCGGCTTGCTCTTGTAAATGTCGTAGGAAATCGCCGTGTACGTATTCTGCGCGGCCACGTCGCTGGCCCGCCCGAATGCGGAGGCTCGATTCATGCGCGCCACCAATTCGGAGGGGATTGCTTCGCCGGTCTTGTAGTTCCTCGCGAAAGAAGCGAGCACCTGCGGGCTGTGCATCCACTCCTCCAGCATCTGCGACGGCGCTTCCACGAAATCCTGCTCCATACTGATGCCGCTGATGCCTGCCCACCGTTGCTGGCCGCCGAGAATATGGTGCATCAAGTGGCCGAACTCGTGAAAGAAAGTGACCACATCGTCGTAATCCATCAAGCCGGGATCGGTTGCCGTCGGAGCCGGAAGATTGCAGACCAGGACCGCCTCCGGCAACTGCTTGCCGCGAATGCCGTCCAGCAGCGGCGCCATTTCGTCGTGGGAGTACTTGCCCGGCCGAGGATGCATGTCCAGATAAAAGCGGCCGACCATTTTGCCGCCGTCGATGACATCCCAGGTCTCGACTGAAGGGTCCCACGAGGGCACATTCAGTTCCTGGCGAAAGCTCACATGAAAGAGCGTGGCGGCGGTATCGAGAATTCCCTGCTTCACGCGCGGGTAGGGCAGGTACGGGCGAACCGCTTGTGAATCAAAGTCGTACTTCGAGCGGCGGACCAACTCGGTCAGGTAAGCATGCTCGTAATCCCAGATTTCTTTCGCCTCCGGATGGGTCTTCTGTTTCTCGGCGAGTAGCAGCGCGAATTCGCGCTGCATTGAGGGACGGGCCGCTGCGTCCAACTGTTGAATGAAATCCGCAATACTCTTGCCGTTGCGAATCATCTTGTCCGCCGCGTAGTAATCGGCCCACGAGGAATAGCCGAGCAGAGTCGCGATCTCGTAACGCGTCTGCATCATGTCCTTGAGCACAGCCTGATTCTTGGGATAGGCCCGCGTGTCAAACGCCACCTCGAGCCGGCGGCGAAGCGCGTCGCTCTTGGAATACTTCAGCGGTGGAAAAATGTCCGGATAGTTGGTGGTGATGTGAATCTTTCCGTCGGCGCCCGGCTTGTGATTTTCGATGTAATCCTGCGGCAGGCCATCCAGCTCGGAAGCATCGGCGACCTCGATGGTGTTCTGGCCGTCGGCGATATTTCGCTCAAACATGGACTGGTCGTTGGTGAGCTGGTCGTTGAGCTTCTTGAGCCGTGCCCTGGTGGCATCGTCCTTGTCAACTCCCGCCAAGCGGAACTCGAGCAGTTGCCGCTGCACATAGTAGCGGGTCGATGCATCGGCTGCGGACAGATCCAGCCCGGCGAGCGCCTGGTAGACGTCCCGATTCAGCGACAAGGCCGTCTGCACCGCGCTTGCCTTGCGGACCATCGCACTCGCGTGATCGCGGAACGCCGCTTCGGGGTGTACCTGCTCCATCGTGCTCGCGAGGTAGTAGGCCGCATTCAATTGCCGCGTGGCTTCATCGAACGGCGCAAGCGTGTTCTCGACGGTCCTGGCGCCCTTCACGGCCACGACCTGCTCAACGGCGCGTTGGACGGACGCCAGGCGGTCGTTCTCGGCCGCTTCAAAGGCGGCCACATCCGGTTTGGCGCTCCATATGGGAGGCTGCGATTTCGGCGGCTCCTGGGCCGCGACACGGGCAACCAGCAGTAGCGACACAATCATCGGGCCAAGGGTTTTCATCGTCATCAAATCGTGTCCTCTCGCGGAGATAGTCGTACACCTCATAACAAAGTTCGTGTGTCGCTGGCAACACGAGGAGGCCAGAACAGCAGTTTGAACGCCTCATCGGTCCGTTTCTATAGACGTGATTCCGGTCGATTGGTCGCCAAAATAGAGACCTCACCCCGATTCCGCTTCCAGGGAGGGTGGCAATTCGCCCGCTTGCGGTGGTATAAGCTTGGCCGGTGGTTTGCCGATAGTCACTTCGTAGGTCGCTGAGGGGCGCGAAAACCCACTAGTACCCGGTGTCCTGTTTCGGTCAACGGCAAGTGGTCGAGTCCCATTGACCGGGCTGTAAGTACTTCGTAAGATTTTCATTAGCGTGCAATGGCAGAGGCGCCAGAGGCCAATCATGCGGGATAGTGCGAAAATCTGTGCCGTCTTGGCGGTTGCCACGATGTTCGTGGCTGGCTGCGAGGAAACCGCGAAGAAGCAGGTCCACGTTCAGCCTCCTGCGGCCACCCCTGCGCCAACGCCCGATTACGCCCAGCAGCCGCTGCCAGTTCCCCAACATCCTGTCGTTTCCGATTCCCTGACGCCCGCAGCGCGTCCGCAGATGGACGTCCTGCTCGCGAAGGTTCAGGCGAGCTACGACGCGGGGCAGAGCGACTTCAAGGCCAAGAATCTCGAGAAGGCCCAGGCGGATTTCGACCGCGCCGCGGACCTGATTCTGAAGAGCGGCTTCGCAGCCGACTCCGATCCCCGGCTCTCCAAGCTTTCCGATGAAATCGGCGAGGCGCTCCAGTCCGGCGATCTGAGCGTCGCAAAGGATGGCGCCAAGGAAGGTGAGTCGGATACGCCAGCCGAGCCCGCGCCGATCGACGAGATTGCCGATCTGACGTTGCCTGCGGGCGACCCGCGACTGGCGCTCAAGGCCGAGAAGGAATTGATCAGCGTCCGCCACGACTTGCCGCTCGCGGTAAATGAGTCCGTTCTGCAGTATCTGAGCTTCTTCACGAGTACGCGCGGCCGGGCGATTGTTTCGCGCGGTCTGGAGCGCGCCGGGCGCTATGACGGCATGATTCGCCGCGTGCTTAAGGAAGAAGGCGTCCCGCAGGACCTGATCTATCTGGCGCAGGCCGAAAGCGCCTTCCAACCGCAAGCTGTTTCGCGGGCCGGGGCGCGCGGCATTTGGCAGTTCATGCCGTATCGCGGCGAGGAATACGATCTCGAGCGAACGTACTGGGTCGACGATCGCAGCGACCCGGAAAAAGCGACGCGTGCGGCGGCCCGGCACTTGCGCGATCTTTATGGAATGTTCGGCGACTGGTACCTGGTGATGGCCGCGTACAATTCAGGCCCGCTGAATGTGGCCCGCGCGATCCAGCGCACCGGCTATGCCGATTTCTGGGAGCTGCAGAAACGCAAGGCGCTGCCGAAGCAAACACAGAACTATGTGCCCATCATTTTGGCGCTGGCGCTGGTGGCCAAGGACCCGGCGCGCTACGGCGTGCAGGTTAGTCCGGAGAAGCCCGCGCTAGTGGACGCCGTTCGCCTGGAGCACTCAATCAGCCTGCAGCTGGTAGCGGACGCGTCAGGCGCAGATATCGACGATCTGCGGCTGCTCAACCCGCAACTGTTGCGCAACGTGACGCCGAACGATCCCGGATTCCAATTGAAATTGCCGGTGGGCGCCGCGAAGAGCTTCGAAGAAAACGTCCAGCAAGTTCCGCCCGACAAGTGGACGAGCTGGCGGCTGCATCCCGCCGAGCAGGGCGAAACGCTATCGGACGTCGCGCGGCGCTACCGCGTGACGCTCTCGGCGATCGAGGCGGCAAACCACCTGGAACCTCATGCCAGCCTGCCTTCGGGATTTTTGTTGAACGTGCCCACGCCTCCGCCGATGGTGAAGCTGGTTAGTTATCGCGTGCAGCGCGGCGACACGCTCGCGGGGATTGCGGAACGTTACGACGTGACGGTCGACCAACTCAAGCGTTGGAATCATATTTCGGGCGGCCATGTCTCACGCGGAGCGCGGCTGCGAATTTATGCGGGCAGCCAGACCGCCGCTGCGGCGCCGGCCCGGGCAAAGTCCGCGCGAAACGAAAACACCGGCCTTGAAAATGTGTCCGCCGGAAAGTCGGAAAAGTTGGCATCCCTCGAACATCGCGTGAAGCCGGGCGAGACGCTTTATTCGATCGCCCACGAATACCAGACTTCTGTTTCCGCTCTGCGGCAATCGAACCCATTCCTGGCTGACCGGCCGCTGCAAGCCGGTGATGTCCTGACCATCCAGCGCTAACGGCCGGCCTCGCCAGATACTAAACATCTTATTTTCTGTAAGATACAATGATCGGCCGGAATGGGTCAGCCTTTGCGAGCACCCATAGATGGAACCCTAGGCGATCCAACGGTTTTTTCGATCCATTGCGTCTTGACAAACTTACGGCAGTCCGATTAGATGCGGGCCGAGGAGTGAGGCCGTCCGGAATACCCGGGACCCCACGGAGGATCGAATGTTTCACGCGAAAATGAACGATGAGGAAGACGACGAACTGCCCGGCTTCGACGACGAAGAAGAGGGACAGGAGCAGCCGCAGGAAATCGTAGAGGAAGTGGAAGAGATCGTCATTGAGGAAGAGCCGGAAGAAGAGGAAGCCCCCGTCGCGCCTGCTCCCGGCAAGCGAGCGCCCGCACGCAAAGCCAAGAAAGCCAAGAAGGCGAGCCCGAAGAAAAAGAAGGCCAAGGGCAAGCCGAAGAAGAGCGCAAAAAAGGGGCGTGCGAAGAAATCGCGCTCCAAGAAACGCAAGAAGCGTTAGCGCTTTTCGCGAACGCTCGCTGTGATTGGCAGGATTTGCGGGGCCGCGTGCGAGAACTCATTCACGCGGCCTCGCGCATTTCTCCTTTTGGATGCCGTCCTTCCTGTTTCGACCGCCCGCCCAAATCCAAGGCCAGCAGTGCCCGTGTTTCCCAATATGAAATGTTTCTCTTGCCGTAAACCTGTTTGGATCGTTAGCATACGCGCTCGATGCCGCTGGCGGTCCAGCAAATCCGGCGAATGCGCGGAGGAGCACAATCGCACCTGATGCGCTGCGAGGACGGCGGATACTACGTGGTGAAATTCCAGAATAATCCGCAGGGCACGCGGGTTCTGGTGAACGAATTGCTTGGAACGAGGCTGGCGGCGCGAATGGGACTGCCGACACCAGCGGCGACGATTGTCGAGGTGCGTGAAAACTTGATCGAGCACACCGAAGACCTGGTGATCCAGCTCGGGCGCGGGCGGGCACGCTGCCGTGCCGGCTTGCAATTCGGATCGCGTTATCCGGGCCATCCCGCGGAAACCGTGGTGTACGATTTTCTGCCGGATGAGCAACTGCGTGAGGTCGTGAACCTTGCGGACTTCTGCGGAATGCTCGCTTTCGACAAATGGACCTGCAACACGAACGGGCGGCAGGCGGTGTTCGTCCGGGCACCCGGCGAAACGCGCTACCGGGCATGGATGATCGATCAGGGATTCTGCTTCAACGCCGGGGAATGGAATTTCCCCGACGCTCCGCTGCGCGGGCTGTATGCGCGCCATCGCGTGTACGAATCCGCGCGCGGGATGGAATCCTTTGAGCCGTGGCTCCGACGCATCGAAGAGAAAATGACGGAGGCGGTCTTGGACGAGATCTACAAGGAAATCCCGGGCGAGTGGTACGGTTTCGAAACCGAGGCGCTCGAACGGATGCTCGAACAGCTGCTCAGGCGGAGAAAAGTGGTGCGGGAGCTGGTCGTTTCGGCATGGAAGTCGTCGGCCCAACCCTTTGCCAACTGGAAGTGATACATGGATGAAGAAACGAGAAATATGCTGCGCTTTCGCGTGCTGCGGTATGCGCCGAATGTCGTTCGCGACGAATGGGTCAACGTCGGCGTGCTGCTGGAGGAAGTGGATGGCCCGCGGCGCGCCATACGCTTGATCGAAGATGCCTCCGAAATCGCGCGTGTCCGGCGGCTGCATCCCGGCGCTGACGAGGACCTGCTGCGGGCGCTGCCGTCGGAATTCGACGCGCGACTCCGCGCACCGGAGGCCGAGGTCCGGACCTATCTTGAGAAGCTCGACCAGACGCTGTCAAACGTTTTGCAGCTGAGCCCGCAACGGGGCCTTCTGGCGAATGACTTCGACACCGAGCTCGACCGGCTCTTCCACGACTACGTTGAGCGCCCGCCTTCGTCCCGCACAGGAATCGTCGAAAACACACGCGCGTGGATTCGCAGCCGGCTGAACGACGTCTTCCGGCGGCACCGGATTCTGGGCAAGCTCGAACGCAGCGTTCGCGTCGAGGAATTCACGCAGCCGGGCGACCCGCTGCATCTCGACTACGCGTATCGCTATAACGGAACGCGCGGATACATCCACACCGTCGCGCTGGGCCGCGATGCCTCGCAAGCCAAGGTGCTGGCTTACACTGCCGAATGCATCCGCGCGCGCGCGGCGAACTCCATTTTCACGGCGATCACCGAGATCGAGCCGGCCCGCGAGAATTCGCGCCATCAATTCATTGCGCGGCTGCTGGAAGACCAACACATCTCCATGGTGCCGCTCAACCGTGTCGAGAAATTCGCCGACGAGTTGCGTCCCTACCTTCAATAATTCGAGCCTGTTCCCGGAAATTTCACGAACGGGATGGACGCGCGAACCCAATTGTGTGACGATGTCGAGCCGCATCAGGAGGGAATCCCCATGAACAGACGAAAATTCCTGGCTACCTCACTGGCATCCGCGGCCGTCGCCGGCGCGCCGCTAAGTTACGCGCGTGGGTCTCAGGAAGCTGGCGCGCAGGGCGGCCGGGAATACTACGAGCTGCGGCGATATCATCTGCTCACGCCGCAGAGAAAGCTCGCCGACGACTATTTCCGCGGCGCGCTGATGCCGGGATTGAACCGCATGGGAATCTCACCGGTCGGCGTCTTCAACGTTTCCATAGGACCGCAAGGTCCGTCCATGTACGTGCTGATGCCGAGCACGTCGGTCGAGACGCTGGTTACGGCGGATGCTCGCCTGGCGCAGGACGCGGAGTACGTGAAAGCGGCGGCGGATTTTCTGAACGCGCCGGCAAAATCTCCTGCGTTTGTGCGCATGGAAAGCTCGCTGATGCAGGCACTCGCAGGCGCGCCCAAACTTACCATCCCCGCGGCGACGGCGCAGCACTCTCCCCGGCTATTCGAGCTTCGCACCTATGAGAGTTCCACAGATCAGGACCACAAAGCGAAAGTGGCGCAGGTCAACGAGGGAGAAATCCCCATCTTCATCAAGGCAGGGTTTTGGCCGGTCTTTTTTGGCGACACTCTCATCGGCGGGCAGATGCCGAACCTGACCTACATGATCGGGTTTACGAACCTCGCTGAACGCGACAAGTGCTGGGACGCCTTCCGGTCCGCTCCCGAAACGAAAGTCCTCTTCGCTCAGCCGAAATATACGTTCGAGGACCTGGTTTCCAACGTGGACAACACCGTCCTGACGCCCGCGGCATATTCGCAAATCTAGATCGGACTTTTCGAAGGCCCGCGAAAGTGCTGCGGCTCGGATTTTCGATTCGCAGGCCCGCATTGACGCCGTTTTCCGATTCTGCTATGTTCCTTCTTCTCTTGGCCCCGGAGTGAAAACTTGACGCATCGCGTGGTCCGCAGTAAAGATTCCTCGAACGGAAGCCGTAAGTCACTCAATAAGAAGGGATTAGCCTCGGCGAAGGCCAGGGTAATGCCCCCCGATCCGGACGCTCCCGCCAAGCAGCAGCAATTGAAGCTCTACGAGGAAGCGCTCAAGCTTTTCCAGCAGCAGAAATTTCATCGCGCCCACGAGGTGCTGGAACGCGTTGTGGAGGGCCCCAGCAAAGAGCTGGGCGATCGCGCGAAGGTCCACCTGCGCATATGCGAACAGCGGATTTCCCGCCTTCCGGCGCCCACGGCCAAGTCCGCGGAAGACCACTACACGCAAGGTGTCACGCTGATGAACCTGGGCCGCTGGGACGAGGCGCGCGAGCACCTCGATCGCGCCCGCAAGGCCGCGCCGAAAGCCGACCACATCGTCTATGCCATGGCGGCGCTCGATTGCCTGACCGGCGAAGCCGATTCGGCCATGCAGAATCTCAAGGTTGCGATCCAGCTGCGTCCGGAAAACCGCTACCACGCCCGCAACGACGAGGACTTCGCTTTCCTGCAGGAAGACCCGCGCTTTACCGAATTGCTCTATCCCGAGCGAGACAGTTCAGCCGGCTGATCCCTTGCTCTCCCCATGAAAAAATTTGAGGAACGCCGGTCGCCATCGGTCCGGGTAGTCGCGCTCGGCGGCGGCACCGGTCTTTCCGCGGTGCTGCGCGGCCTGAAGGAACACATCGCCGAACGCGGGAAACGCCGGCCAAAGCAGCCGATCTCGGACTTAACCGCGGTCGTTACGGTGACGGATGATGGCGGAAGTTCCGGCCGCCTGCGCCGCGAATATCGCGTCCTCCCTCCGGGCGACATCCGCAATTGCATGGTCGCCCTATCCAGAGACGAACTCCTGCTCGGCGACCTTTTCCAATACCGGTTTCCCGCCGGGCGCGGGCTCGCGGGCCACAGCTTTGGAAATCTGTTTCTGACCGCGCTCACGAATGTCACCGGCGATTTCCCGAGGGCCGTACAAGTGTCCGCGCAAGTGCTGGCGATTCGCGGGCGAATCTTCCCATCCACGGCGCAAAACGTCACGCTTGAGGCGGTGCTTGAAAACGGGAAAGTGGTGGCCGGCGAGACGAATATTTCGCGTTCGCGAAAACGCATCGCGCGTCTGCGCCTGGTGCCGCGTCGCGTCCGGCCGTTGCCGGAAGTCCTGGCGGCCATTCGCGAAGCCGACCTCATCCTCGTCGGACCCGGTTCGCTTTACACGAGCATCCTGCCCAACTTGCTGGTCGAGGAGGTGGCGGAGGTGATCGCTAACTCCCCGGCGACGCGCGTGTATATCGCCAACATCATGACGCAGCCCGGCGAGACCCAGCGCTACTCCGTGGCCGACCACGTCCGCGCCATTTACGCGCACACCCGCCCCGGCCTGTTCGATTTCGTGGTGATCAATCGCACTCCGGTCTCGCCGCGTTTGTTGCGCCGCTATGCGAAGCAGGGCGCCGAGCAAGTGGATCCGTCGCTGGGGGAACTCGAAGGCATGGGCCTGAAATATATCACCGGCGATATCGTGCAGCAGGAAGGCGTGGTGCGGCACGACCAGTTGCGCCTCACGCGGCTTCTGCTCGACAAGTTCATGACCCGCAAGGTCGTTCGCTGAACCCTAGTCTCCGGTCGGCGCGTTCGGAGCGGTGTATCCTTCGCGGGCAATCACGACCGCTTTCTTCTTCTTGCCCTTTTTGTCGGCAAGTTCCAGCGGGTTTCCCTGATCGTCCACCACCTCCACGACGATCTTGTGGTACTTCCCGTCCTGTGGCGTCGAGGGCGAAAACGCGAGCGTGTACTGCGCGCGCAGAAACGCCGCGACGGAATTGAAGATGCCGGGCATCTCGCCTTCAAATCGGGGGAACCAGGAATAGCCCCCGGTCAAGCGCGCGAAAGTGGTCAACTGGTTTTTCGCCTGCAAGTAGCTGATGTCCGCGCCGCCGGCAGAACGTAGGTCGAGATCCTCTCCCACGCCCACGCAGAAAATCGTCACCTCGGTCTCCTTCAGCCGCCGCAGCGTGTCGTCGAGGTTGTGCTTGCTGAACGTGTCGAAGCCCGTGGCAAGCACCAGGATCGCCTTCTTTCCCTTCACGTCGCGAAGCTGGGTGACCGTTTCGAGCACGGCGTCGAAAAGATTCGCTTCGCTGAAACTCGGAAAGAAAAGTGACTCGATGGATTGTTCGACTTCCCTTTTGTCCTGCGTGAAATCGTCCACGAGGGTCGACCTCAAATCGAAGGTCTTTAGCGCCACCCAATCCTGCGGCTTCAGCTGGTTCAAGAACGATTCGGACCAATACTTTGCCTTGTATCCGAAGTAGCCTCCGTATCGCTTGCTGAACTCCATCAGCATCACGATCGTAATCGGCGCGTCCGAAGGCGCGAAATTCGCCACCTGCTGCCGCTGGCCCTCATCCAGGATTCGGAAGTTTTCGCGTTTCAGGCCGGTGACGATGTTTCCGTCCTTATCCGTCACCACGGCATCCACATCCACAATGTTCGATTGAACCGAGATCGCAACCTGCGGGGGCGGCGGGGCTTGATTGCGCGGCGCCTGGCCCTGCGATTGTCCGGGCACTGGAGGTGCGGGCTGAGAGGGCTCTCGTGTGGGCGCGGGCGAATGCGGGCCCTCCTGTTGCGCAAGCGCCGTCCAGGCGCCCGAGGGAACGCCTAGCACGCCGATCAGGACGCCCATCAAAACAACGCGAAGCGACGCTTTCAGACGCATAATTTCCTCATTCCACTTAGATGCCGCCAATGCCCGCCGCGGATGGTCGGTTGCAGTCCAGAAAACGCCTCTCGCCTTGCGTCGCGGCCCCCCACATCACAATGATAATATGAGTGGTATCCGCTTTGCGATGCTCTTTCAGATTCACCTGGAGGCCAAAAGGATGGCGCGCACGATTCGGCGAATTATGATCCGGACGCTTCTTACGCTGACGTCTGCAGCGCCTGTTTACGCGCAGAATCACGCGCGCCCCTCGACGCACGTCCTGGGCCAGGCGCCGAACCAGGCTCCCGCAACGCAAGCGGCGCCCTCCTCAAGCGCGGACATCTCGCAAATCGAAAACGAAGCCTTGGTCTGGCTGCAGAACCTGCTCCGTATAAACACCTCGAATCCTCCGGGAAACGAGCTGGTCGCCGCGAAGTATCTGGCGGGCGTTCTCGAACAGGAAGGAATCCATTCGGAAACATTCGAAAGTGTGCCCGGCCGCGGATTTCTGGTGGCGCGGCTTTCGTCCAGCGCGATGCCCGACCCTTCGCGCGCCCTGTTGCTGATGGCCCACCTCGACGTCGTGGGCGTGGACAAATCGAAATGGAGCGTGGATCCCTTCGGCGGCGTGATTCAGGCCGGCTACCTTTACGGCCGAGGTGCGATTGACGACAAGGGTATGCTCGCCGCGAATCTGGCCGTTTTCGTCGCCCTGAAGCGCTCCGGCGCTCGGCTGAATCGCGATGTGATCTTCTTCGCCGAGGGTGACGAAGAAGCGGGCGGTACAGCAGGAATGAAGTTCGCCGTCGAAAAACACTGGGACAAGATCGCTGCCGGCTTCGCGCTGAACGAAGGCGGCCAGGTCGCTCTGAAGAACGGCAAGACTCAATACATCGGCGTTCAAGCGACAGAAAAAGTCATGCAGAATGTGGACGTGATTGCCACGGGGGCTTCCGGGCACGCCTCCGTTCCGCGAAAGGACAATCCCGTAGCGCATCTGGCCGCCGCGGTGGCGAAGATCGCCGCGTACGAAACGCCCGTGCAGTTTAATTCCGTGACGCGTGCCTACTTCGACGGCCTGGCTCCCACCGAAGACGCGGACACCAACAAATGGATGCGCGCGCTCGGCACGCCCGATCGCGGGGACCACGCCGCGCGCTGGATTTCGGACGCGAATCCGACCTGGAACGCCATGCTGCGCGATACCATCGCTCCCACCATGCTTCAGGCGGGGATTCGCCAGAATGTGGTGCCCTCGGAGGCGCGCGGTGTCCTGAACATTCGCCTGCTTCCCGGAAATCAGCTCGATCCTCTGGTGGCCAAGTTGCAGCAGTTCGTCAACGATCCGCAGGTGCGCTTCGAAACGGAATCGGCCGGTGGCGAATCCGCGCCTTCCTCGTCACTGACGTCGGACTTGTACACGACGATCGTCCACACCGCCGGCAGGACGTTCCCCGGCACCCCCGTTCTGCCGTACTTGTCCACCTACGCCACCGATTCGTGGCCGCTGCGCATGCGCAACGTGCAAGCATACGGGATGCTGCCCTTCCCGCTCACCGACGAAGATCTTTCCCGCATGCACGCCGACAACGAGCGCATCCCCGTTGATTCCTTTCGCAAGGGAATCGATTTCCTCTACGGCGTCGTCAGCGATTTTACCGTTGCAAAATAGGCGAGCTTCGCCAGGACAAATGATTCCCCACCAGTTTCACAATTTTGAGGCTAATTAAGCCAGTTATCCGGCCGCGAAGGCGGCTTCTCGCGGTGGTCGCGCACGTACACTTCGAACTTCTTGCGCATCCGCCGCCGTTTCCAATCCGAGAAAAAGTTGCGGGGAGAATAGAGGTACGACCCCCGGCGCAGATAGACGTAACCGACGAGCATGCCGCCCAGGTGGCAGATGTGGCTCACGTTATCACCCGAAGAGCCGATGGTGCCGAAAAATTCGATGGCGCCCATGACGACCACGAAAATCCGCATCGACACCGTCACGGGAAGCGGAAACATCCAAACGCGGCGGTCGGGCAGCACCACGGCGTTGGCCAGCAGGATTCCGTAAATCGCTCCCGACGCGCCAATTGTCGGTATCAAGGCGCTGCCTAGCCCGTGCGGGTCCAGGAGCATCTTCACTGCGACGTTGATGACGCCCGCTCCTACTCCACACAGAAAGAAGTAGGTGTAGAACTTCCGCGCGCCCCACGTGTGTTCGAGATCCGCGCCAAACATCGCGAGATAAAGCAGATTCAGTAGAATGTGGAGAATTCCCGCGTGGAGAAATAGATACGTGACCGGCTGCCAGAGCCGTATGCCGTGAATCACGGCGTAGGGCACCAAACCAAACCAGGTTAGCCAGAAGTCCTTTCCTGCGGAATGGAAGAGAAGTTCGGAAAGTTCCTGTAGGACAAAGACGCCGACGCAGGCGATACAAATCGTCTTGATGGCGCGCGGAAAATATCCGCCGATGTCGAAGCGGTAGCCGTAGCCGCGAGAGAAGGAGCCCACGATCCCTGAGTGTAAAGGCTTGCCGCGATGGAGTCAAAAGCGGTTCTCGCCCCGAAGCCGAACGCCAGTTGCGGGAAGCCTGCCTCTCGACTAACATTCCTTCGCGGCGCGCGCCGCCAGGAACCAAGGCCAGCCGAATACAGGAGCATCATCGTGATCAAGCGCAAACTCGGAAACTCCAGCCTGGAAATTGGACCGCTCGTTTTCGGCGGCAACATCTTCGGATGGACCGCGGATGAACCGACGTCGTTCAAGCTGCTCGACGCGTTCGTCGCATCCGGCCTCAACATGATCGACACCGCGGACGTCTATTCGAAGTGGATTCCGGGGCACGTGGGCGGCGAATCCGAGACCGTCATCGGCAACTGGCTCGCCAAGCGCGGCAACCGCGATAAGGTCCTGATCGCGACCAAGCTGGGCGTGGAAATGGCTCCCGGCGAAACAGGCCTCTCCAAGGCTTACATGACTCGGGCAGTCGAGCGCTCGCTCAAGCGCCTGCAGACCGACTACATCGACCTCTATCAAGCGCACCGCGATGACGCGGAAACACCAATGGAAGAAACGCTCGAGGCGTTTGCCGGGCTGATCCGGTCGGGAAAATTGCGGGCAATCGGTGCTTCGAATTTCAAGGCCGACCGTCTTGCCGAAGCTCTGCGCGTGAGCGCGGCCCATGGCCTTCCCAGATATGAAAGCCTGCAGCCCTGGTACAACCTGTACGACCGCTTCGACTACGAGGGCGATCTCGCTAACCTCTGCCAGCGTGAGAATATCGGCGTCATTCCCTATTTTGGCCTCGCCAGCGGATTCCTCACCGGAAAATATCGCTCGGAAAAAGATATCGAAGGAAAGCCCCGCGGCTATCGCGTGAAAAATATGCTGAATGAGCGGGGCTTCCGCATCCTGAAAGCGCTCGACACGGTCTCGGCCGATCTCGGCGCCACGCCCGCGCAAATTTCTTTGGCATGGCTCGTCGCGCGCGGCGTCACCGCGCCCATCGCCAGCGCGACCAGTGTGGATCAGTTCAAAGAGCTGCTCGGCTCAACCACGCTGAAGCTGAGTCCCGACGCCGTGAAGCTCCTCAACGACGCCAGCGCCAACACTGGACCCGAGGCTGCCAGCCACTACGCCGCTCCTCGCTAGAGTCACGCACTAGCGCGGGAAGTAGTTTGCAGGGTGGAAGCCCGGGCCTTCAGGCCCGGGAAAACCCGCTCGCCTGTGCACGGGCTTTAGCCCTGGAGCCTCGGCACCATCAAGCCGCGGAGCGGCGACCGTAATCAGCCCGGCACGGAGCGAAGCGGAGTGCCGGGAAACGCCAGGGGAAAATTCTCCAAGTCCCGGAGGGACGATTGATTCGAGCTAATGCCTCGCCATCAGAAGATGCAGCTCCGGCGGCAGCGGCACCAGGTCAATCGAAACGTTGATGCACGCGGGCTTGCCGCTCGCGAACGCCGCCTTGATCGCGGGACCAAGCTCCTCGAGTTTGGTCACCCGCCGCCCAAAACAACCGAACGCCTCCGCGACTTCGTGATAATTCGCGTCGCGAAGCTCCGTTCCCAGCAAGCGATCCTTGCCGGAGACAATTTCCTGAAAATGCTGGGACGCCGCCCAACTGTGATTGTTCATCACCACGGCAACGATGGGCAGCTTGTGGCGCATCATCGTGTCGAATTCCGCGATCGTGAAGCCGATGGCGCCGTCTCCCACCAGACAAAGGACCGGCCGCTTCGGATTTGCCACCTGCGCGCCGAGCGATAGACCCAGCCCGAATCCAACCGCACCGAGAAATCCGTGCGTGATGTAGCTGCCGGGATGATTCTGGCGAATTACCTCGTTCATCCAGTGGTAAGCCTCCGCGCCGTCGCCGATCACGATCGTGTCCTCCGGCATGTTATCCACGATCGCCGAAACCGCCTGCAGCGGATGAATCGGCGGCGCGGCGCGATTCAGATCGGCCTGCGCGCGTTTGCAGCGCTCCACTTTGGCGTTGCGAACCGTCTGCTGCCACTTGCTGCGGTCCGGCCACTTTTCCGATTTCGCGCGCGCGTTCAAGGCATGCAGAGTTTCGCGGGGATCGGCCACGATCCCGACGGCGACTTGTCGCAAACGGCCGATCTCCTTGGCGTCGACTTCAACGTGAATGATTTTCGCCGCGAGCGGCACTACCAGATCGCTCATGCCCAGGGTGAAAAGCCCGAATCGCACTCCCAACGCCAGCACGAGATCGGGCCGCTGGTCCGGCACGGATAGATCCGCCATCTTGTGATACGTCCCGCCATAGAGGGGATGATTGCTCGGCAGCAAGCCGTGCGCCTGAAAATCCGAGAACACCGGAATTCCCGTCGCCTCGGCGAACGCCCGCAGCTCGTCGCCGGCACCCGAAAAATACGCGCCGACGCCCACCATGATCACCGGCCGCGCGGCGCTCTTGAGCAGTTGGATCGCCTCATCCACAGCACGCGCTTGCGGCACGGCAGGCGAATCGACCAGAACTCGCTCGGGAATCTGCGCCGAATCTTCGTCCACCTGCGCCGCCAGGACGTCCAAAGGGATGTCGAGCAGCACCGGTCCCGTGGGATTGGAAGTCGCCACGCGAATCGCTTGCGCGACGAGCCGCGGAATGGTCTGTGTAACAGTGATTCGATGCGCCCACTTCGTAATCGGCGCAGCCACGGCCACCTGATCGAGGCCGGATTGCAGCGTGTTGGTCTCGGCCTCGCCCAATCCGCTCGATCCGGTGATGTAAAGCACCGGCGTGCGGTCAAGGTAGGCGTTCGCAATCGAGGTGATGACGTTCGTGAAGCCCGGCCCGGCCGTGACCATCGCCACGCCCAGCGTGCGCGTCGAGCGGGCATAGCCTTCGGCGGCATGCCCCGCCGCCACTTCATGGCGCGTGTCCGTAATCGGAACGTGATGATCCCGGCACGATTGGAAAATCGTCTCGAGGTGCGCCCCGTGCAGCCCGAAAATATTCTTCACGTTCGCCTTCATCAGCGTCCGTACGACCAGCTCTCCGCCTGTAACCTTGCCCATGTGTCCCTCGCTCCCTTTGCCGCTTTTTAGGGGGTCGGAGCTTCAGCTCCGACAATCACGCCCGGCGTAAAAATGGGCTTTAGCCCCAGAGATCCCTGTTGTTCCGTTTCGAGGTCAAATCCACAACTGGCTGCTTACAGTCGATCGATCTTCGCGGCCAGAATAAAGTCGCTCTCGGTCAGGCCATTGATGCTGTGCGTCCACGTGGTGACTTCCGCTTTGCCCCACGAAAGCAGAATGTCCGGATGATGCCCCTGCGCCTCCGCGAGCGATCCCACCTTATTCACAAACGCCAGCGCCTGGACAAAATCCGGAAACTTGAAAGCCCGCGTGATGTGGTGGCCGTCCACGACCTTCCACTGCGGCACCTGCTGCGCGAGTGCTTCGAGCTCTTTACCTGCCAGAGGCGGCACTCCTCCGCGGCACGGGACGCAGTTCTTGCTGGCAAGCTCACTCATGGAATTGGACCTCCTCCAAACATTCCGCAACGGGGATTGTACCGGAAGCTGCCCCATGGGCATAGCCGCCCAGCCGCCCCTCCATGTCGTTCATATCTGCTCTTCTGACTTTCTCTGCCTCCTCTGCGCCTCCCTTCCCAGATCCGCCGCAGCGGAGAAGGGTGCGGTGGAGCCCGGGGTTTTCTCCGTGCTCTCTGTGCCTTCTCTGTATTCTCTGTGGTAAGTCTTTTGGTATCCTTGCACGCACGCAATTCAAACCGAATCAAAAGGGACGGAACATGCCGGACGAACTTCAGGAACTGCAAGAGCACGCGGAAGAAGGCGCGCATCACGCGAGCCTCGCACCAGTGACCGTGACGATGGCGATTCTCGCCGTCCTCGTGGCCTCCGTATCGCTGCTCGGCCATCGCGCCCACACCGAAGAACTCCTGCACCAGACCGAAGCCACCGACCAATGGGCCTACTATCAGGCCAAGGATATTCGCCGCCACACCTACGAGCTTTTTCTCGACGAGCTCTCGGTCTTCACGCTGCAAAATTCCGGCGAGATCGAAAAGCTCAAGGAAAAGTACACCAAGGAAGTCGAGCGCTACCGCGATGAGCAGAAAGACATCGAAGCCGAAGCCAAGAA
Source organism: uncultured Acidobacteriota bacterium (assembly GCA_963752925.1). GTDB lineage: Bacteria > Acidobacteriota > Terriglobia > Acidiferrales > UBA7541 > Palsa-295. The sequence goes on from CAVVZY010000004.1 coordinate 561,756, forward strand.
ATCTGAGAACGAAGTGAAGCTCCAGGGCCGTCGTGCGGACCGCTTCGATCTCGGCGAGGTGATGCTCGAAGCCGCGCTGGTGATTTGCTCGATCACGCTGCTCACGCGCAAACGCTTTTTCTGGGGAATGGGTTTGGTGCTGGGCCTACTCGGAGTAGCCATCGCCGCCGCGGGATTTCTGGTTCACTAACCACGTCAAGCCCCTGGGATCGCCAATCTCCTGATTGGCGCATTTCGGGTGGAAGCATGGGCCTTACATGCCCACGAAAAGTCGCGCCAAAAGTTGGGGCTTCAGTCCATGGGACTTAGCCGCTCAATCAGCGTTTTCCCGCCGCAACCGCACGCGCATCCACGTATTCGCGCACATAAGCTGTGAACGCCGCCTGAAGCTTCTGCATCGCCGGCAGCGGCGCCGTCGAAATCTTGTGCCCGTTAATTTCCCCGACCGCGATCAAGTTCCGATTCGTCGAGGAAATAACGACTCTATCCGCGGAATAGAGATCTTCCGGCATCAGCGTCCGTTCCTCCACCGGCACGCCCGCCCGCGCGCCGATCTCGAGCACGACGCCGCGCGTCACGCCTTCCAGGCAGCCCGACGAAAGCGGCGGCGTCAACACGCGGCCTTCGCGGACGCAGAAGATATTCGCGGCCGTGCATTCCGCCACTTCGCCGCGCTCGTTGAGCAGCACGACTTCGTCGTAGCCGCCCTGCTGCGCTTCGTAGAGATTCCATACGTTGTTGAGCCACGAAGTGACTTTCACGCCCGCTAGCGGCGACGCCGCGTGGCGTCCGTGCTCGCGCAGCGCCAGGCGAACCTGCTCGCGGTGCGGCGGCAAATCGGCCGAGCAGATCACCAAGTCCGCCGCCGGCAAATTCTCGTCGCTGCGCCAGAAGCCGAATTGGTTGTAGATCATGTAGATTCGCGCGCAGCCTTCCTTGACCTGATTCGCGCGCAGCACTTCGCTCAGCTGGCCGTGAACCGTCTCCTCGGAAAACGGAAACGGGCAGTGCGTTCGCTGAGCGTCGCGCGAGAGGCGCTTCCAATGGCGCTCGAATGCAAATGGAATTCCCTCGACCACGCGCATCGTGGTGAACAGGCCCCAGCCACTCATCAGGCCGGACTGGCCCGGCGAGAGACGCACTTCCTCAATGGGCAGCAGCCGATCGTTATGAAACACAACGCGATGAATCATTCATTCCCCCGCATCATTGTATCGCACAAAATGCGCGCGCCACGCGGGCCGTGTCCTATCGCCGAACAGTGTCGAGCCCATTGCCGGGCCCAGTCCCAAGCGAAGCCACGCGGCGCTCGATCTCCCGCGCGATTTCTTCGGCCGCATCCGTTTCGCTGAACCGCACTGGCGCGCCGATCGAAATCCGGACTTGGCCGGGGCGCGCCCAGCTCTTCCCTGCTTCCCTTCGCTCGAACAGGCCCTCGATCCTTATCGGCACCACAGGCACTTTCAGCCGCGCCGCCAGCAGACCGATCCCGGCACGGAACGGACCGACGCGGCCGTCGCGCGTCAACTCGCCTTCCGGAAATACCAACACGCTCCAGCCGCGGTCGATCAAATCTCCAGCGAACGCAAAACTCTTGCGGAAGCCGGAAAGACGCGGCAATGGGAACACGTTGAAAATCGAAGTGATCAGAATGTACTTCACGCGGCCGAGCAAACCTACGAAAAACCCAGCATCCGCCGAAGGATTCCTCATGGATGCGAGGCGCTCGCCATCCATCGCCACGGCGAGCCGCCGCCGAATCCGCCCCGGCAACGCTTCGAGCACGTAGGCTGGATCGAGATACGTTTCATGATTCGCGACGACGAGCACCGGGCCGCCCATATCGCGAAGATTCTCGCGCCCGCGTATCCGCGGCCACGCGAGAATCAGCATCGCGGGCCGCGCCAGCAGATTCAGCGCCGCGAACCGAAAGACTCGCCCGAGCCACCGTTGCGGCCAGCGCGGATATTGAAATGCCGCCGCGCGCGACGACGGCTGCTCGACCAACCGCTCCAGCTCTCGCACGCTGTCGGCCGACGTGAATTCCGTTTCGCTCAAATCCACCTGATAGCGGTCTTCGAGCGCGCTGAGCAGTTCCACGCGCTCAACCGAGCTGAGCTGCAGCGTGCTCGCATCGTCCGGCAGTTCGCGGCCGTGCGACACTCGCGTGAAAAGTTCGGCGAGCGGACCAGATGCCGCGGCCGCCGGCACATCCGCAATTTTGCCGCCGCCAAATTCCGCCTCCACAGCTTCGCGGATGCGGTTCAGCACCGGCTTCTGCGTCAGCGTGCGCGGAAAATCGTTGTCGGGCCAGACGAGCCAGCGGCGAATTTGCTGGAAAGGCGCGAGCCGCTGGTTTGCGCGCCGGACAATCTCGGCCGCGCCCGCCTCCGAATGTTCCTCGCGCAACAAGAGCACGCCGCAAGGTTCAGCATTGCCATCGCGTGCCAAGCCCACGACGACACAATCGCGGACGCCCGGCTCCTTGCGAAGCTCCGCCTCCAAGTCCTGCGGATAGACGTTCAATCCCTCCGGCGTGACGATCACGTTTTTCTGCCGGCCCTTGAAATAGAGATTGCCGCTCGCGTCGCGCTCGCCCAGGTCGCCGGTGTGGAACCAACCGTCCGTATCGACCACGGGTGCCACTCCCGCGTCGTTCCAGTATCCCGACGCGACATTTTCTCCGCGCACCAGAATCTCGCCTTCGTCCGAAAGTTTCACCTCGAGACCCGGCAGCGTCTTGCCGATTGAGCCTTTCCCAAGCCGGAACGGATGATTCAAGCTGACCAGCGACGTTGTTTCCGTGAGTCCGTAGCCTTGAACCACGGCGTATCCGAGGCGATCCCAAAATTGTTCCGCGACGGCGGGCAGCGCCGCTCCTCCCGAAACAACTGCCCAGAATCGCCATCCGAATTTTCTGCGGATCGAACGAAATCGCCACCAGCGCTTCAGAAAATGCTCGCCTTCGCCGGCACGAAGATCGCGGTCGAATTTCTCGCGGAGCCCGCGCGCCTCGAGTTCGCGCTCCACGTGATCGCGCAGCGATTCAATCAGCCGCGGAACCGTGACTAGCACGGACACGCGCTCCCTGCGAATCGCGCGGACCACTTCAGCGGGATTCAGCGTATCGAGGAACACGGATGTGGCGCCGAGAATCTGCGGCAGAAAGATGCCGAGCAATTGGCCGAAGACGTGGCTCAACGGCAAGAGGTCGAGAATGCCCAGTGGATGGAAAAGTCGTTCGTAACGGCGGTAGCGCTCAATCTCCTTCTCGATGGGCTCAAGATTTGCCAGGAGATTCCCGTGCGTCAGCACGACGCCGCGCGGCTCCGCCGTCGTCCCCGACGTGAAAACGATTTCCACCGCATCGCCGCGTTCGGCTGCCGCAGGCGAAATAGCACGCGCGGGCCTTGCGCTCGCGCCCTCGAAAAAGTCCTCGAGACAAAGCGCTGTGCGCCCGCCGTCAGCCAGCGAAAGGCCGCGTCCTGCGACCGCCAGGCGCACGCCCGCCTGCCTGGCGACCCGCCGCGCAAATTCCCGATCGGCCGCGACGTCCATTGGGACGGACACGGCGCCGTGGAAGAGACATCCGAGGAACGCGGCGACCCATTCTCCGGAATTCTCGCCCCACAGCAGAACACGGTCCCCCTTCTCGATCCCGCGAGTTTCCAGTTCCGCGGCGAATCGGGTCGCCGCACTCAGCAGGTCCGCCCAGGACCACCGCATGGTGCGATATCCTCGGCGCCAGACGGCCGCCGGCTCTTTCGCCGGGCGCGAATCCGCGCGGAAGTATTCGAGCAGGGATTGGCGCGGCATGGCTCCCCGAGTTTCGCAGTCTTGCCCCGGGATCGCCAATCTCCCGATTGGCGATCCCGGCTTTTTGCGCGCTTTCAGGTTCAGCGTGTCGGGCAAGGACGGTTTTGGGTAGCGCGTTTACCCGCAACATCAAAACCGCAAATCAAAAGAGACCTCAGAGTCCGTGCGAAAACCTTTCTGCGGGTGTCGTGACGCCTCGGTGGCGGTGTTGAGCCGCGGAGCGGCGACCGTAATTAGCCCGGTACGGAGCGCAGCACAGTGCCGGGAAAAGGGAAGGAAGAGATCCGCAAGTCCCGGAGGGACGATTGAAGCAGTTTCGGACTCCGCGTGCCAACTCGAGCCTACTCGCGGCTGAATTCGTCCCGAGCATGCCGAAGGAGTCCCGACACGGGCTTCGCAAAATCAGGACGGCTTCCGCCGCACGCTCGCACAAAAAAACCGGCGGGAAACTGGTTCCCGCCGGGCGTGTCGAAACGAATGATCTAGCTTGGAATCGTTATTGCTGATGCTGTTGCGGCTGATCCTTCTTCGCCAGATCCGCCTTCGCCGGATCGGCCATTACGCCGGTACCGGGCTTCTGATAGCGAGTGAGGAACGGCATGAATGGCGTGACTTCGAAGGGCATCTTCTCGCGCGCCGAAAGCAGCGCCACGGGCTTGGCCTTCAGCAGCTCCAGTCGGTCGCTCCAGGGATCGAGCTTCACGCGCGCGCCGATCGGCAACGCCGAGATTTGATCGATCTTGTCAGGCTGCAACGCCGGGCCCGAAGCCGCTAGAGCGGAGCCCAGGCTCACGCCATTGCCAAGGTGAGGATTGATCAGGGCCGGCAGCTGCTTCGATTCCGCGTCGAGCTGTTTCAGGAACAGAGTCGCGGGACCAAGCTTCTCCTTGTACGGCGAATTCTTCAGCAGCTCGACCGCCTTTTGATTCGCCGCCTGAATGTCCGCCGGTGTGTCGCGGAATGAAAAATGGTTCAGGGCTTCGACCGTCGAGACGTTGGTCGTATCGTTGAAGCCCCACTGATCGGTGGAGGGTTTCGTCACGATGATTTGCGCCAGTTCCTGCGCGAGCATCGTAGCCAGGCTGGCTTCGTCCGGAAGCACGTCGATCAAACCGCGGCTGAGAACAATCGTGTGGCCGATGGAGAAAGATTCCAGCGTGCCGGTGAGCAACACGCGGCAATGAATTTCCGGCTGGATGTCGAGATTGTTCGTGACCTCCAGGTTGTTGACCACGGTCTCCAGAACCTTGTCCACTTCGTTCGGAGGCGCGAGCAAACCGGTGCGCTGCAGGCGGTCAATGACGTTGATTTCCGCCTGATGCTGCCATTCGCGTTCGGCCTCGATCGGAGAGCGGTCCTGTTGCGTCGTGGACTGATCCGTGATGGCCGTCGCGGCTTCAATGGTCAGCTGGCTGAATTCCTCTTCGCGGCCGGTGTTCCTCAGGTCGTAGCCCCACAAGCGCGTCTGCGCCTTGAAGCGAACGTGGTTGCCGAGAAAATCCTTCAAGTCCGATTCCTGGCTGAATACAAACGCAGGCAGCCAGAGCCCGGGCTGCACGTTTAACCGCCAGCTGTCGAAGTGCAGGTTGAAGCTGTTGATGCCCGCAACCGGTGTGTACACGCCATTGAAGCGCACAATTGTGAATCCCTGGTCTTCCGCCCATACCCGGCCCTTGAATCGCCCCTTGCCCGATTTCGGCAGCGGCGTCACATCGAATACCAGGCAGCGCACTTCGCCCAGAAACTCCCGGCCGACGTAGTCGTATTGATAGTGCTGGCGGTCAAAGTATGCCGTGTCCAGATAGATCATCTGGAGAAATCCCTCGGGAACGTACGACGTCGTGAAGTAATCAGAGACGTGCGAAAGGGGGTTGAACTCGGCCATCTTCCCCTTCTTCTTGTCGAGCATGGAATTGTCCACCACGCCCTTCGAAAGGTTCGCCTGGCCTAGGAAATAGTGGTCCTTTACCGGGATCGCGCCCATGTCCTTATCCGGCTTCATGTCCTGAATGTACGTCTCGATGATCGGGTTATAGCGCCGAATCGTCGCGTTTTCGTCGTGCTCGCGCGCGATCATGCGGTCAATCGCCTGATTTACCGTCGTGACCGAGCTGGACGTCGAGTTGCCGGGCTGCGGCTGAGTCTGATCCGCCGTCTGCGTCTGCGCGCCAGATGTTCCCGCGAGAGCGCCCAAAAGGATGATCGATAGAGAGAAACTTTTCCAGGTGCGCATTGCTTTCCCCTTTCACTACCCCAATCAATACGCCAATGCAAATGTGATATGTGCGATCGCAGGAAAATCAACCGGCTGCCCGTCCTGCGTAGCTGGCCGGAATTTGATCTGACGCGCCGCCGCTTCGGCAGCCTCGTCTAAACCGTAACCTAGTCCCCGGACGACCCGCTCGACCTTCACTTCGCCGTTTGCCGTGAAAACAACTTGCACCAGTACATCGCCTTCGATCTTCATGGCCCGGCCCTGATCGGTATAAACCGGCTTGGGCTTGGAAAGAAGTTCCACCGGCTTTGTATTCGAGACCGCGGCCGTCTGCTTCATCTTCGGCGTATCGGCCGCCTTTACATCAAACATTCCCTGCTGCACGGTACCGTGATTCCCGCCGCCAGATCCTCCCACCGCGACGCCGTTGCCGAATCCGGTGCTCGCCACGACGCCCTTGGCTCCCTTCGCCCCGCCGGTGCCGTTTCCCACGCCTGCGCCGGTGGGCATGTCGAAGCTGCCCGACTGCGCGATATTCACGTTGCGATTGGTATTATTGTTCGTCGGAACGCCGTTAGGGTCACCGAAGCCGCCCGTCTGTACTTGCTCGCGCGGCTTCCTCAAAGTCGGAATGGCCGAACTTCCCAGTGATGGGTTCGGAAATTCCTTTGCGACCAGCGTCATGTCCGGAGCCTGAACCTTTTTCGCCGCCACCTGCTTGACGATCGGCGTGCTGATCACTGGATTATAAATCTTTGGCTTGGGCACTTCGACAATTACCGGCTTGGGAATTTCCTTAACAACCTCCCGTTTCACCTTCACCGGTTCAGGCTTCGGAGGCGGTTGCGGTTTCCACGCCTGAATGACCGGCGCTTCCAGCGGCGTGACCCAATAGTGCTGCGCGGCTTCAAACTTCTGCGGAATCAGCAGGGGAATTACGAGAACTGCCACCAGCGCACAGAGCTCCAGTCCCAGGCCCGCGCTGAATGAACCCCAGCGCTGCTTGCCTTCCGGGAGCAAAGCTTCTTTGAATACTGGTCGATTCTTTACCGGTGCCATATCTTTCACCCCAAATGCCCTGATCGGCTGTCTGTTGTGCGGCGACACAAATCCCCGCACACTACTTAAGTACTAGAACAAAGGGCCGGGGTGAATAGGACCCGAGTACTATTCTACTCCCGGTCGTGCCGAAAGCGATAACCCAACGGATTGTCCACGCGGCAACGCTCGCGGTCGTGAACATCAGGACTCCGGCGGGCCCGCTTGACTTGTTTCCCACGGTCGAGCCAAAACTGGGAAGAAAGTTCGTTTACGCTGCCATCTCTAAATAGAGATGACCGTCGAGACGCCCGACGTGGCTGCGGGTGCTTCCATCGAGCCTGCAACCTATCGAGCGCCATGGGTACAAACTCCGCGAAGCACGGATGCTGGGGGCACCGTGCTCCGCGGGTCGCCTGAACTGCCAGCATGCGCTTAGTGCGACTCGATCACCACGTACTGAGTCGCGCCGCCTTCGTTCACCAGCAGGAGCACCGGCTGCTTTCCGACGGCCGCGAGCGCCTGCTTGTATTCTGTGATGCTGTGGACGGGCTTGTGGTTGACTTCCTGAATCACGTCGCCGCGACTCAGACCGGCGGCAGCCGCAGCGCTCGACGGATCGACCGACACCACAACTACGCCGCGAGTTCCGGGAGCCAATTGCAGTTCCTTTGCGGTGTCCGGGGTCAACTCCTGCACGTTGACGCCCTCGAGCCCGCCGCCTCCGCTCTCACCTGGAGCTTCCGCAGCGGATGCATCTTGCGGAAGTTCGGCAAGCGTGACGTTCACGTCTTGCGTTTTGCCTTCGCGCGAGATCCCGAGTTTGACGCTCGATCCCGGAGCCGTTTGCGAAATGCGCAACCGCAGATCGTTGGCCGACTGCACCGGCTGGCCGTTGAGTGTGAGTATGACGTCGCCGTCCTTCAGTCCGGCGCGGGCCGCAGGTGCATCCGGCTTCAATCCGCTGACCAGCGCGCCGCCCGGCTTGCTCAGTCCGAACTGTTTCGCAAGCGCCGGCGTTACGTCTTGCGGAAACAGGCCCAGATAGCCACGCACGACCTTGCCGTGCCCCACGATCTGATCCATCACCGATCGCGCCATGTTAATTGGTATCGCGAAGCCGACGCCCTGATTTCCGCCGCCCCCGCCGCTCAGAATGGCCGTGTTGATTCCGATCAGGTCGCCATGCAAATCGATCATCGCGCCGCCGGAATTCCCGGGATTAATCGCCGCATCGGTTTGGATGAAGTCCTCATAGTTCTCGATGCCCAGCCCTCCGCGTCCCGTGGCGCTCACGATTCCCATGGTGGCAGTGCCGCGCAGTCCAAAGGGTTCACCGATAGCGAAAATGACGTCCCCAATCTGAAGCTTCGAGGAATCCCCGATCGCCAGCGTCGGCAGGCCGGTGGCCTCGATCTTCAAAACTGCGATATCGGTTTTTGCGTCGGTGCCGATGAGCTTGGCTTGAAACTCTCTCTGATCGCTCAAGTCCACCTTGATGTCCGTCGCGCCGTCGATCACGTGGTTGTTCGTCACGATCATTCCATCGGACGTGATGATCACGCCCGAGCCGAGACTCTGTTCCCGTTCCGACTTCGGCTCCTGCTGTCCCTGGCCAAATTGATCGCCAAAGAACTGCCGGAACGCCGGGTCGTTGAAGAATGGCGTCATCTGCGACGGTCTCGACTTCACGACTTTCGAGGTGTGAATATTCACGACCGCGGGAAGCGCGGGCTTCAGGACGGCCGCAAAGCCATTACTGAAATTCCCGAGCGGTACGGGTGTTGAGCTTCGCGCCATCGTGAGTTCCAGATTCGATGCGCCGAAAACTTCATGGCCCGACCAATTTCTCATTCCAAGTGCGAGTACTCCTCCGCCGATCAGCGCCACCAGAACGACCACCGTGGCGACCCAGCGGGAAATGTGTAACTCACTGCTCTTCATGGCTGTCTCTCCTTTTTCGCCCCCCGGTGCCTTTCGGAGCTTCCGAGGGTTATGAGTGCTTTAGACGCAGTTGCTGGCGAATCGTACCTCAGAGCGCGTCGCGGTAAATTTCCAGCGGCGCAGCCCTGGCGAGCCGGCGCCTTCACTTCACCAATAGTATAGATGCAAAAAACGCGTTACGCGTCTACGACCTTTCATTCAATTTCGCGAGACACTCAATCATCCGAACTCGCGCGATTCGCTCGCCGCGTCACATCGCTAATGCGAGTGCGACTCTGTCAACGGATGTGAGTCAACTGATGAGCCGCGCGATCAAGAATGCTGCTGCGGCGGCCAGGCCGCCCACAAGAACCGTCTGAAATCCTCCGCGCCACGGCTTCACGCCGGTGTAGTGCCCCTTGATCGAGCCGAAAACGAACAGCGCCAGCAGCGTTACGCCTACGGATAACCACAGCGCCGGCATGATTTCCCGCATCAGAATGTACGGCGTGAGGGGAATCAGTCCTCCCACAATGTAGGACACCGCGATCGTGCCGGCGCTGCGTGCGGCGCGCGCGGGGTCCGGTGGCTCGAGGCCCAGCTCGAAACGCATCATGAAATCCACCCACTTCTTTTGATCCCCGGTGATCGCCGTAACGATCGGCGCCATCTGCGCTTGCGTCAAGCCATACTCGCGGAAAACTTTGGCCACTTCCTCCGTTTCGATTTCCGGCAGCTCCACGGTCTCGCGATACTCGCGCTCGAGTTCCGACGCGTAATGTTCCGTGTCCGTCTTTGCTGCCAGATATCCGCCGAGTCCCATGGCGATCGAACCCGCCGCGATTTCGGCGAATCCGGCAGTGACGATGATTCCCGTGCCCTTGGCCAGCGCCGCAGCGGCGCTCGTCAGTCCCGCCGCGAGCGCGAACGGTACGGTCAGCCCGTCCGACATTCCGATCACGATATCGCGCACCGCTGCGGTGGCCGTGAAGTGCTTTTCCACGTGCTCGACGGACGGCATGTAGTCCTCCGGAAGGCTGTTCGGATTATCTGGCGCGACGGTTCGACGGTTCCCCGCCAGGCGCGTATAATTATGGCGCAGAACTCGAATTCAAGATGTAGATTATCTGAGCCACTTCGGCACAAGGAGCCTCTCCGCAAATGAGTTACACATTGCCGCCTCTCCCGTATTCTTTCGACGCACTCGAACCCTACATTGACGCCAAGACGATGGAGATTCACCACGACAAGCACCACAACGCCTACGTCACCAATCTCAACAAAGCTCTCGAATCCGCTCCCGACCTCGCCAAGCTCTCGATTGAAGAGCTCTGCGCGCAGATCGGCAAAGTTCCCGAAAATATCCGCACCGCCGTGCGCAACAACGGCGGCGGCCACTTGAACCACTCCATGTTCTGGAAGCTGATGAAGAAGGGCGGCGGGGGCGAGCCTTCCGGCGATCTCGGCGGCGCAATCAACAGCGCCTTCGGCAGCTTCGCCGATTTCAAAACCAAATTCGCCGCGGCCGGGACGGGGCGTTTCGGCTCCGGCTGGGCCTGGCTGCTGATCCGCAACGGCAAACTCGCCATCGAATCAACCGCCAATCAAGACAATCCGATCATGGACGGCGGCAAGCCCGTCCTCGGCCTCGACGTCTGGGAGCACGCTTACTACTTGAAGTATCAGAACCGCCGCCCCGATTACATCGAAGCGTGGTGGAGTGTCGTTAACTGGGCGCAAGCCGCCGAAAACTATTCGGCAGCCAAGAAGTAAGCCTGTCATCCCGACAGAGGCCGACGTTTGGCCGACGAGGGATCTGCTGTCGCCTTTTCGTTTCGCAAAGCCGCCGCTGAATAGTCAGCGGCGGCTTTGTTCTTGGCGGCCGTCCCGTGGAAGCGTGGGCATTCATGCCCACGAGAAAACATCGGCGCGAAGCGCCTTCCTCTGCGCAGCCCCACCCGCGGCAAGTCTTGGTTCACTTGCGAAGCGAGCGATGCCCCGGCCGTCTTTCAATCGTGACGGACCCACTCGGTTTGCAGCTTCGGCGGCCGCATTAAAGTTTGCATCACCACGCAATACTCCTCCGTTTTTTCCCGCAATCCACGCAGTTGTTCCGGGCTCGCCTCAGACGCGGCAATATCAAAATGAAGACGAATACTCTCAAAGCCGACGGGCACATCTTTTGATATGCCAAGGGTGCCTCGAAGATCCAACTTCCCCTCCACCGTGACTTCAATGCGTTCGGTTGGTATCCCCATCGTCGCAGCCACCATCTGGCAGGTAATCTGCGCGCAAGCCGCCAGAGCCCCGAGCAAAAGATCGCCGGAACAAGCGCCGGTGCCCGCGCCTCCGACTCCCTTGTGGGCTTCGGCTTGGTAGATAGCGCGCCCGATATCAACCGAGCATGCCGCCGGAACATCCGTCTCTCCGCCTTTCGCCCGGATCGTGATTTGCGAGGCAGTCGGGTCATTGCGGTATTGCTCTTTCAGCGGCCTCTGAAGCGATCGAAAATCCATGGGAACCTCGTTCTTTCTTATTTCATTCCCGGCCATTTTTCGCCGACCGGACCCTTCGGACAAGCCGTCTCGCAAGCACCGTAGGTGCGACAGAGGTTAGCCCGGCCCGGCAGCGCTGGCAACCTAACCGAACAAGAAATTGGGATCAAATTCGATTCCGTGTTTTTTCAATAGAGCGACCAATTCCGCATCGAAGGTCATTTTCCGATGGTGCGATTCCTGATCCTGTATGTATCGGACGACCGCGGGAACGCGGGAAGAACTCACGCTGAATGCCCCATAGCCCTGTTGCCACCCGAATTTGTTGCCTTGCTCGTTCGCCCATCGCGAAGAATTCGATTTGATGGCGAGGACTGCCTTGGCGAGTGACAACGACGGCGGGATCTGGACGAGGAGATGAATATGATCGTCCATGCCGCCCACCGCGTGAACAAATATCTCGTGTTTTTTGCAGATGCCTGCGACGTAGGCCCACATGCGCGGTTGAAATTCTCTTGAAATGGATTTGGAACGATTCTTGGTGCTGAACACGACGTGAATGACGTTCTGGGCGTATGTGTGGGACATCTGTCGCACCTACGGCGCTCGAAATCCTATATATCATGGAACCGGCGAACCCAGCCCTGCCGAGTCTGTGTCGCAACTAGGGCTTGAAATGGAGAGCGAGATTTGGCATGAAAGGGCATGCCGAGCTATCAACCGTATTCTCCAGATCAAGCCGAGCTGTTGCCTGCCCATGTGAAGGACGTGCTGGGCGCCGATCATCTCTGTTTTCTGGTGCACGAGGTGGTGGAGTCGTGCGACCTGAGCGTTTTTGACAAGGAAGAAGAAGACGCGGGCGGACAGCGACCCTACGATCCGCGGATGATGCTGAAGATATGGCTATACGGGTTTGGCGTGAACGTGCGCACGACGCGCAAGCTGGAGCAGCGCGTCCGGGAAGACCTGGGCTTCCGCTATTTGGCTGGCGGGGCCACGCCGGACCACAAGACACTGAGCGAATTCCATCGTCAGCACCGCGAGGCGATTGCGGAGATGTTCACCGAGGTGTTGTTGTTTTTGCGGCGGGCGGGGATGGCGCGGCTGGGGACGGTCGCGATCGACTCGACGCGCGTGAAAGCGTCGGCGTCGCGGGATCGGCTGCTCCGCCAAGATCGGCTGGAGGGGGAGTTGCGGCAGAAGGTCGAGCGCTGGCAACGGGAGTTGGAAGACGACCCGGATCGGGATCCGGGGATGGGCGTGGGGCAGGAGCAGATTGAGCAGGTGCGCCAGCAATTGAAGCACCTGCGGCAGAGCGGAGAGAACAAGCTTTCGACGACCGATGCGGAGGCGCGTTTCTTGCGGGAGCGCGGCGGGCGTTTCGTACTGGGTTACACGGCGGAGATCGCGGTGAGCGAGGACCATTTCATCGTGGCGCAGCGGGTGACGCAGAACAAGAACGATAACCACAGCTTGCTTCCGATGGTGGAAGAAGTGGAGCGGCAATGCCGGGAGCGGCCGCAGCGGGTATTGGCCGACTGCGGATTTTTCTCGAATCAGAATCTGCGGGAGATGGAGGAACGCGGCATCGAAGCCTATCTGCCCGATCCGAACATGGCCCGCGAGTTGAGCACGGGAGAAATCGCGCCAGGAGTGGGACGGATGAGGGTGAGCGATCCGCATCTGCTGGGTTCGCGCCAGAGGTTGCGAAGCGCGCGAGGCCGCGCTTGGTACAAGAAACGCAAGGGGATGGTCGAGCCGGTGTTTGGGATTTTAAAGGAGCAGCGCGGGATGCGGCAGTTTCAACGCCGGGGGCTTTCGAAAGTCGCGGTCGAATGGACGCTGGCGGCGATCGCACATAACCTGATTCGCTATCGCAACCTGCGTCGCACCGCGTAGTGATCTACTACAGCGAGTCCGACTTTGCGAGCGGATCAACCGTTCGGGAGTGAGTCGCCCGCACGATGTCCCCGCGTCTAAAGAGCGCCGCAAACTCAGGTCGCGACACAGACTCGGAAGGTCTGGGTTTTCGGTAGGACCAGGTCCGCGCCGTTTCCAGCGCACGGTAGGCGCGCCACACGTTAGCCCAGACCGGAAGGTCTGGGTCTGCCCCATAAACGCGGTCTCAACCTTTCGGCGGAATTCTCGCCGAGCCTTGAAGACGCGCGGCGAGCCCCGCCTCGTTTCACGAGGCTGGGCTTTTGAACTCGCGCCGGTGTGACCTGTTCGTTTCGTCGGAAGATGAAACTAACGTAAAACAACGACAGCTAAAGCTAAGCAACTCGCGGACGCCACCTTGACTTGGGAGGCAATCGGGAGTTTACTTCAGCCTACATAACACGCTTGGTACCAACCTTCAGCCGCGCAGAGGCGCTGTTGGTCATTGGTGTCTCATCCAAGCTCTAACGCCAGCTACCTCCGCGAAAGGAACAGCCAGATGAGAAAGATAATCGGGCTTGCCATCGCTTTGACACTCGTGCTCGACGTCTCGACATGGGCCGGCCTTGGCAGCAAGAAAACGATGTATGTCGGCGGAACCGTCACATCGATCAAGGAAGGAGACGAGGGAACATCTTCGACGCGCGACGAGAAGGTATTCGAGTTTGACTACAAGGACGGAAAGCTGACCATACCCTACGAACGGATAAATGACTTGGAATATGGACAGAAAGCTGGCAGGCGCCTGGGCTTGGCAATTGCCATTAATCCCCTCCTTTTCTTCTCAAAGAAACGGAAACACTTCCTGACGGTTGGATTCCAAGACGAACATGACAAGCAGCAAGCCGCCGTATTCGAACTTGGGAAAGAGGTAGTTCGCACGACGATCGCTTCCTTAGAAGCTCGGTCTGGCAAGAAAGTCGACTATCAAGACGAGGAAGCGCGAAAGAGCGGTCTAGGTGGCTAAGGAAAGCGCATGTTAGACCTCCTCCTCTTACTTCTTCTCGGATCCGTCCCGGCGCAGTCGGCAACTCCGCCGTCCTCCGGGCAGAACCAAACAACTTCGCCTGGCGCCGCGGCCAAGATAGATCCTGAGATTGCCGCCAAGCTGCTGAACGTTCGGAGAATCTACGTCGACACTTTTGGAAGCGACGCACAATCGCAGCAACTTCAGGCGATGGTTATCAATTCCTTGGCAGAATCCAAGCGCTTTATCATCACGGAGAACAAGGACAAGGCCGACGCCATACTGCGGGGCGTCGGGCTCGAAAAATCAGCACAGGAATTTCATGCAATTTCTGAGGGAACCGCTGTCGGAACCGCAGCCGGGAGCCAGCACGGACACGTAAACGGGAATGTTTCGGGAGGTAGCGGCTCAATATCTGGTTCGAGCAGCGGCGGATTTTCCTCCCAAAATCTTGCCGCCTCGGACTCCCAGGCCTCAACGGAAACTGTGAACGACGCTCGACTCGCTGTGCGGCTTGTTTCAACGGATGGCGACGTGATCTGGACAACTACCAAAGAGAGCAAGGGTGCGAAATACAAAGGCGCAAGCGCGGACGTGGCCGACCAGATTGTTAAACAGCTTCTTTGGGACTTGGAAAAATTGGATGAGGTCAAGAAACGCTGATATCCACTTTATTCCCGGACGCCCGTCGCCGCACTCTCCCATGGGTACGCAAATCCGCGGGGCCTTCGATACCTTCCAGTCCCTCAGCTCTTCCCTTTTCTTGCACATCCGCGTCTCCGTAGTTCCCACAATAGACATGCTTCCCCCGAATCCATTAGCGTGAGTCGGGGCACTTTTCAGCCCCTATGGAGAAGTAACATGGTCGCTGCTGTCAGAACAGGGCTCCCAGGTCGACGGCAAGTCGAGCCTGGGAGATCAGACGCCGTAACCCCAACACCAAATCCTCGCACCAACACTCCCCGAAAGAGAGACCTCCATGACCGACAATCTAACGCCTGCCGCCCCCGCGCGGTTCTACGGATTTGCCCGCACCAGAACATTTCCTGAATACGTTGCTACGATGAATCCACCTAGCGGCGACACTGCGTCATCCGGCGCAACAATAGTCGACATCGCAGCCGCCGGAGAAGTGCAACCCCAACAATCAGAACCTTCAGCCGAGCCGGAAGCGAGCCAGGAGATCGGCGGCTCCGCCTCGAATTCGATCATCATGCGCTCCAAAGACGCCGACGACTTTGGTCCAACCATCGACTTGGCCTCTGCGCCAGCGACAATCGAAGTCGCGTCACCCCCATCGAATTCTCCGTCCACGAATTCGCGGGCCGGCAAAAAATCCCGATCGCGCAACAAAACCTCGCGCAAGCGCCGCAAGAAGACAGCACCTCCCCCGCCCGAACCGCCGCGGCCCATGACGGCTCTCGCTCGGCACCAAGCGAACTGCGGAATCTGCCGCTCCGAACATACTGAGGAAATCGACGACGCCTTCATCAACTGGGAAAGCGTCAACCACATCGCCAGAGAGTTCAATATCGAGCGCCGCGTCGTCTATCGTCATGCGCACGCCACCGGCCTGTTCCCTAAACGCGACCGCAACATTCGCCGCGCACTCGGCCTGATCATCCATCGCGCCGACAAAGTCCAATGCGTCACCGCCGACTCCGTCATCCGCGCTGTCCAATTGCTGGCTCACATCAACGAGTCCGGAGACTGGATCGCACCGCCCACTCACGTCATCTTCTCTTCCGGCACGCCCCGTCCGGCAAACAACAACGTGCCCCCCGCCAACAACCTGATCGACACAAGGTGTCAGGCAGCAAAGAAGCTAAATCCATGAAAACAAATGACGGAGCAACCGGCAGGGTGTCACAAGAAACGAGCGCACGCGTTCGCGCTATTTGCAACGAGGGAAATCGAGCGGAGCGGAGAATGTCTGCCCTAATACCTACCCCCTACAACCTACCCCCTGCTCCATCAATCAATGCGCCCAAACTTTGTCGGGGTCGGTCTCGAACGGGTAGACGTGGACCATCCAGCCGAAGATTTGTTTCACCCAGCGGCCGCCCGCTTTCGCGCAGGCGTCCTGGGTGGCGATGGAGCCGGCGAGGCCGAACTCCTTCCAGTTCGCTTGCGCCGCGGGCGTCCCCTTGGCAGGCATGCAGAAGTTGACGTGCTCGTGCCAGCGCGCCACGCTGAGCGGAACGCGTTCGTTCAACTGCTGCTCGGTGGCGTTTTTCGGGGCGGTGAACATGGCGCCCTGCAGCTCGTAGCCGTCCGCCGTCTTGCGGTAGAGCAGCGACGTGGGATGCGCGGGATTGAAGACGAATGCGGCGGCGAAGGCGTTCTTGTAATTGGTGAAGTGATACTGCTGCTGCGGCACCTTGGGCAGAAAGATCTGGTAGCCGTCGGCGATGGCCACGCGGTAGTCCTTGTACTTGGCGATGGATTTTCCGAGGATTTCGACGATCTCCTCGGCGCGGCGATTGTCGCCCGGGGCTTTCGGCTGCAGCTCGGTCATGAACATGTGCGGGTTCATGTCCATGCCGCCCATGCCCATATCGTGGCCGGACATGGCGTCGTTGGCGGCGCGCGCGGCCTCGGGAAACTGCTCGGTCTCGTGCTGCATGTCGTTCATGTCCATGCCCGCCATGCCGCCCTGGCTGGACGGAGCGGCGCCCTGCTGCGGGCCGCTCGATGGCTTGGGCGACTGTTGCGCGCGGGCGGAAGTCGCCGCCGAGAAAATCAGCGCGGCAGCGGCGAACAGAATGGCGGTTTTGCTGGCGGTCCTCATGCTGCCTCTTTGACTAGGTTAACGCGAAGCGCGGCGAAAATATTTCAGCAAGGTGAGAGCGATGCGCGAAACGTCAATGGAGCGCGCGCGCTGCGGAGGCCCTTCGGTCGCCGCGGCGACCTCGGGATGACAATCCTAATCGCGTCCCTCGTCGACCAAACGGCGGTCTCGCTCGGGATGACAATCCTTGTCGGATTGTCAGGGAGGAGGCCTGGCGTGGCCAAGCCTCCTGGTGGGGTACGTCCGGAATACAGCGCGGCCGGACGATACGGCGCGTGTCCCGCGTGCCGCGGCGCCGGCCATTCTAACCAAACACGATGGAAGGCGAAAAGTTGCGGAGAAGAGCAAGCCGGATGCCACGGCGGCGATGTCGAGCATTGGCAGCGCACGTGCTGCGAAGAAACTATTTCCAATTACGCGCCGCGGACTCTTGACGGCGACAGCCAAATGTGTAAACTGCATTTTTCGACATGGCGACACTGCCCAACCCGCTGGACGACGCGCTGCAGGATTTTCAGTTCCCGCAGCGAGAGGCCGCATTTTTCTACGGCCTGTTCCTGCGCGGCCATTCGGCCGAGGAACTGCGCCGGGACATCGCCGTCCCCGCGCCGGTGCTGGCCAAATGGGACAAGGAAACCGTGCGCCAACCGGATCTGCGTCCCCTGCTGGAACGCGTGGTGCGCTACCGGCAGCACGTGCTCGCGATTTTCGAGAATTTGATCGTGCACGACTCCGCGAAACAGAGACTGCAGTAGAGCTCTTCCTGCGCCCGTTCCTTCACCGGATCTTTCGCCTGTTTGGGCGGCCTCGAATTTTGCCGCGAGATTTTCCCCGTGACTCCGCCGTGTCGCTCGTCTACACTTTTTCAGCTTTGTTGCTGCTGCGATGGCGTGCTACTCCCCGGTAGCTCAACGGTAGAGCGTTCGGCTGTTAACCGAAATGTTGCTAGTTCGAATCTAGCCCGGGGAGCCAAATTTCCGCGCAATTCTCCGCCGGCCGGCTGGGGATCGCTCCGGCGCGCCGCCGTTACAGCGTCATCGAATTCGGGAACACGTAATAGAAAAGCAGCGCGATCAGGATCAGATAGGCGAGGACGATGAGCGTCCAGCCCATGTTGTGGCGGATGACTTGACCTTCGCTGCGGACGAACTTGCTGGTGGAAACGCCGACGCTGGCCGTTTGCGGCGCGATCGGCTTTCCGACTTCCGCGCCGACCGAATTGAGCGTCGGGAGCAGCAGCACAGGCAGATTCAGCAGCCGCCCGGTTACGGCCTGCACCGGGCCGAACATGGCGTTCGTGGAGGTGTTGCTGCCGGAGAGCGCGACGCCGATCCAGCCGAGAATGGGCGCTAGAACCACAAAAAAGACGCCAATCTTGGAGAGTCCGTACGCCAGCGAATTGGCCATCCCCGTGTACACGAAGATGTAAGCGAGCGCGAAAACAAAAAACGCGACGAGCAGCGCGCCCCACATCTGCTTGAACGTTTTCGAGAAAACCTGTCTAACGATCTGGCTGCTCGGCCGCAGGATCGCCAAGATCACAAGCCATGACGCCAGAATTGAAGTGCCTCCGTTCAGCGGCGCGAAGTTGAATACGGAAGTGATTGGTTTCTGCGTGATCGAGGATTTCGCGGCAACGGACAGCTTCAGCCAGCTGATTGCGGGAAGCACGGACCACGGACCTGTCCATGCAACGACGACGAGGATGAGCACGATGTACGGCACCCACGCGAAAAATGCTCCTCGCGCTGAAGTGAATTCGGACGAAATCGCGGCCGCGGTCTCCGCAGGTCCGAGTGGTGCGCCACCAAAGCCGCGAATCGTCTTCGGGCGCCAGACTTTCACGAACAGGAAGAGAACCCAGAAGGAAACGAGCGCGCCGCTAAGGTCGGGAAGATACGGGCCGAGGTAGTGCGCGACCGGCCACTGTCCGGCGATATAGGAGAGCGAGCCGACGATCGCCAGCGGCCACGCCTCGGCGACGCCCTCCCATCCGCTGACGAGATAGATCAAAACCCAGGGCGGCAGCAACGCCAGAATTGCGACGACGTTCCCGATGGAAGCGGAAAGCGCTAACAGCGGCAGACCCGTCACCGCGGCGAGCCCGATAATCGGAGCGCCCAGCGCGCCGTAGGATACTGGCGCGTTGTTGGCCAGGGCGGCGACGCGAATGGCGTCGAGGTCGGCAATGCCGAGGCCCACCAGAATCGGCACGACGACCGCCCACGGATAACCGAAACCGACGAGGCCTTCCAGCAGCGCGCCGAAGGCCCACGCCAGCATGATGGTTTGAATGCGAATGTCCGCGGTGGCGTGATGGACCATCCAGTTCTTGAATCGTCCAAAATTTCCGGTGAGCACCAGCGTGTTGAAGATGATCAGGCCCCAGAACGTGATCCAGTCGATGTTCCAGATGCCTGTGAGACCGCCGTACAGATACGATTTCAGCGTGTTGGCCAGAGGCGCATGCCAAATGAATACGGCGACAGGCACCGTGATGATGCCCGCGAAGATGGTGGCCCGCCATGCAGTGACGCGAAAAACGGCGAGCATCAGAATCAGCGCCACGAGAGGGATCAACGCAGCGAGGATGGTCAGCCACAGGTGGCCCGTGGGATTCAATGTCTGCTCGAACATGGCAGCCCTCGGCGTTTCGTGGCGATTTTTCGCATTCAGAGCGTTCGTGCGGCAAAACGTTTCCGACTATAACTCATGTTTGTGGCAGGGGTGTCAACGGGGATCTGAAGCCCTCGGAAGGAAAGATCCGGGCGTCGAATTCTTCAGCGGTCGGGAACTTCAGCGACTCAACAGGCTGCGGAAAAAAGGCAATCAAGTGCCCTCAGGCGCGTGCCTGCGCGCGGGCAGTTAAGGCGTGTCGATCTCAAAATCTCAAGTGTGTCGCGCCTACGGCGCTGGGAATGGCGGTGACTTGGGTTCCCAACGCTTCCGCGTTGGGCTAGCGTCTGGCGCGCCTACAGCGCTGGGAACATCGTGCTTCCATCAGTGGTGGGATCGCTAGCTGCGCCCTTTTCCGCAATCCGTGAAGCCGCGACCTACAAGGCGTCTCTCCGTTCATTAGCTCGAAAAGCAAAGGCCCGGCCGACGAATCGGCCGGGCCTTTGTTGGCAACACATGCTGCCAGCCCTGCGGAAAGGGGAAAGCGAATTACATCGTTTGCGCCTGCAGAAACTCGCCGGGGAGCCGGCTGATTCTGGAGGTCGCGGGAGCGAGAGCGCGTTGCGAGACCGGTTTCCGGTCTTGTCGCTCCGGAAGATCCGCCGCTTTCATTCGCTCGATTTTGATGCCGAGCGTGCGCTCGAGCGCCAGCAGTTCTCCGCGCTGGTCGATGGAGAAGAGAGTGGAAGCGAGACCGAGAGCGCCGGCGCGGCCGGAACGTCCCACGCGATGGATGAAATTTTCGGCCATATCCGGCAGATCGTAGTTGATGACCTGGGAGATGTCGTCCACGTGAATCCCGCGGGCGGCCAGATCGGTCGCCACGAGGATGCGGAAACGCCCCTGCTGAAATCCGGTGAGCGCCGCGGTTCGCTGGGATTGCGAGCGCCCGCCATGAATCATGGCGGCGGCGAATCCTTCGCGATGCAGGCTCAAAGCCAAGCGTTCGGCTCCGCGCTTGGTGCGCGCGAAGACGAGGCAGCGGCCCTTATCCTGTGCGAGCAAGCGGCACAGCACATCGAGTTTACGATCGGTGGAGACTTCGAAAGCCTGCACGCGAACGTTTTCGTTGGCCTTCAAGACCGAGCCAAGCTCGACGCGAACCGGGTGCCGCATGTAATCGTGGACCAAATGCGCAACCGAGGCTTCGAGAGTGGCCGAGAAGCAGAGCGTCTGGCGATCTTTCGGCAGGATGGATGCGATTCTGCGAATCGCGGGAAGGAATCCCATGTCCAGCATGCGATCGGCTTCGTCGAGAATGAGCACCTTGAGGGTGCGGAAATTCACGAGCTTGCGATCGAGAAAGTCTTCCAGAGCGTCCCGGGGTGGCAACCACGAGGCGAGCTCCGTTGCGCAATGCGGTCAATTGCGCGCCTTCGGCCAAGCCGCCGACGACAAGAGCTGCGGGCGACAGTTGCTTGCCCCGTAAAACATTGTACTGCTCCACGACCTGCATGGCGAGTTCGCGCGTGGGAACCAGGGCGAGCGCTGCGATTCCGGGAGTCTTATCCTGGAGCAGCCGCTCGATTACCGGGATCAGGAACGCCAGCGTTTTGCCGGTGCCTGTCTGCGCGGTCGCGAGCACGTCTTTACCTGCAAGCGCCGTCGGAATCGCGGCTGCTTGCACCGGAGTCGGTATCGAAAAGCCAGCGGCCGATATGCGCTCCTTGGTGTAATCTGAAATTGCTAGTTCTGAAAAATTCTGCATGATCTAAGTGTTTTTCTATCTGGTAGATGCGGCGGTCGGCGCGCTGAATGGTTCTCAAGCGGGCACGGCAACCTGCATTTCCAGTCCTTTTTTTATTACGCTGAAGACTTTGGAAGGAACAAACGGCGGGGGTATTCTCACTTGCAAAGCGACGAGAGCAACCACACCACACAACCGCGGTATTAAGCGCAAAATCAGTGTACCACATCCGGGAGCGGGTGAGTAAGTTGATAAGCGGTGTTTCTCAACATACAATACGCCCCGTTGGCTACCACAGGATGGCAGCGATCGGGGGAATATGCCAGCCACTTCGCAAAAGGTATTCGTAGGAGCGGGCGAGCGCGTGCCGGAAGGCGGCCGGCTGGTCGTGGACGTCGGTGAGACGACCATCGGAATTTTCCGCGTCGGTGGGAACCTCTACGCCTATCTCAATAAGTGCGCGCACCAGGGCGGACCCGTCTGCCAGGGAAAAATCATTCCGCGCGTGAACGAGGTGATTGACGAGCGCGGCGAGAGTCATGGATTCGCTTTCGACGAGGCGAATCTGCACATCGTCTGCCCGTGGCACGGATTTGAATACGACATCAAGACGGGCGTGCATCCGGGACGGCCTTCGGCTCGCCTGATTCGCGTGCCGGTGGAAGAAGCGGCAGACGGGATTTATGTCACCGTCTGAGGAAGCAGCGAAGTTGTCCGCGCTTCTGGGGGATCTGCGCGCGCAGATCGGGCGGACCATGCAAGCGAGCGAGCTGGCGAGCATAACCCGCGAAGATGTGACGAATCTGGTGACCGAAGCGGTGAAACTCTACGCAGCGTACGCGGAGGAGCTCGAGGCCGAGGTTCCCGCGATTGACTCCACGGTTTCAACCACGGAAGCGATGGTGGTCGCCTGCGCCCTGCTGCGCGCGCAGCACATGAACCCTTTCGATCTGGCGCTCTGGTTTTCGCGCACGACGCCAAAGGCCATCTGAACATTGTTTGCGTTTCTAGGCAGGTTGCGGGCGAGGACACGACGATGAGCAAAACCGATGTGGCCACTGGCGCAAGCGGCGGCATAAGCAGCGCGAGCGAGCACAAAGTCCAGCAGATTACGACGCGCACTGACTCGCGCGAAATCCTGGCGAACGCGCGCCGCGATATCGCCCGCCTGCACCTCGACGACTATTTCATCGTGGATGTGGACGCGCATCACGTGGAATTCGATTCCTGGGCCGAAATTCTGGAGCACCTTGAGAATCCCGTCTTGCGGCACAACGCGATATCGATGACGCAGAACTGGCCGAACGCGAAGCAACTGGCGTTCAGCAATCATCCGGTTGGGCTGACGTTTCAGGATGTGTTTGGCCGCATCCCGCACCAGGCGGAACTCGGCGAGTACGTGGAGAAGACGGACGAACACCGCGATCTGACGCTGGTGCGGCGCGCCATGGATTCGATGGGAATCAAGATGCAGGTGGTGTTCCCGCAGCCGATGCTCGAGATGGGCTTGCATCCGGATCCGGACATCGTCACGGCGATGACGTTCGCCTATAACCGCTGGTTCACGAAGACAATCCTGCCGCGCGAGAAGCGCGTGAAGACTCTGCTGTGCCTTCCGTTTCACGATCCGGATGCGTGCATGAAGATGATCAAGGAGTTCGGCGAAACGCCGGGGGTGGTCGGGTTCATGATCACCAGCCAGCGCCACGCGGGCGTCTACAAGAATATGTTCATGCGGATTTATCGCGAGCTCGAAGAGCGCGGCCTGCCGCTGGCGTTCCACGCCGGCCCGACCTGGGGCGACACGATGACATCCACGATGAACCGGTTTCTGTCGGTTCACTCGATGTCGTTCGTCACCTGCAATATGACGCACTTGACGAATTGGATCGTGAACGGCCTACCGGAACGCTTTCCGAAGCTGAAAGTGATTTGGATCGAAAGCGGACTCGCGTGGGTGCCGTTCATGATGCAGCGGCTCGATCACGAGTACCTGATGCGGCAGTCCGACGCCCCGCTGCTGAAGCGGCTTCCGAGCGAATACATTCAGGAGATGTTTTTCACGTCGCAACCGCTGGAGGTGACGATGCCGCACATGCTCGAAGCGACCTTCAAGGCGGTGCATGCCGAGACCCAGCTGATGTACTCCTCCGATTGGCCGCACTGGGATTTCGACGTTCCGGCGCGCATCGCGGGGCTGCCGTTTCTAGACGAGCAGGCCAAGCGCAACATTCTGGGCGAGACGGCGCGCAAGCTGTTTCACCTCTAGCCAGACCCAAAACCACCGAAAGGGAAGACGACCGCCATGCACAAAGTGATTGCGCTGTACCCACCGCCAAAAGATCCGGCGCACTTCAAGAAATACTACGAAGGGACTCATCTGCCGCTGGCGCAGCAGATGCCGGGACTGATCTCGAGCCGGCACAGCTTCGCTATCGAGGGTGTGGGCGCTCCCTCACCCTACTTTTGCATTTGGGAAGGCGCGTTTGCCGATGCGGCCGCGATGGGCGCCGCGATGGAGTCGCCGATCGGCCAGAAAGTAGCCGCGGACACGGCCAACTACGCGACCGGGGGAGTGACGATTCTGCACTTCGATGAACAGCTGCCGCCGCAGAGCACGAACGGTTCGAAGGCCGACACTTTTAATACGGGATTGGCGATCCGGCGCGACATGTTCGGCCCGGCAAACTCCGACAAGGTGATGGAATCTGCGACGGATTTCAATCGGACGCTGCAGGAGTTGGTGACGCGATATTGCTTCGGCGAGGTCTGGGTCCGGCCGCAGCTCGATCGCCGGACGCGCAGCATGTTGACGATGGCGCTACTGGTTGCGCTGAACAAGCCAAATCAACTGAAGGGACACGTCCGCGGCGCCGTGAAAAACGGCGTGACCAAAGATGAGATTCGCGAAGTGCTGCTGCACAGCATGATTTATGCGGGAGTGCCGGCAGGCGTGGACAGCTTCAACCACGCGATGGATGTGCTGAAAGAACTCGGGCTCGAATAGAGGAGCGACAACTTTATGCGCGTCGGATTCATCGGCATCGGAAACATGGGCTGGCCGATGGCTACTCATATTGCGCAGGCCGGGCACGAGCTGACGGTGTTCGACGTGGACGCCGAGCGAAGCGCCCGCTTCGCGCGAGAAAACAATTGCAAGGCGGCGGCAAATCTCGGCGAAGTCGCGACGAACGAAATCACGGTCACCATGCTGCCGACGGGGAAGATCGTCCGCGAGGCTCTGCTCGAAAATCAAGGCGGCGCGTTTGCGAAGGCGCTGAAGCCCGGCGCGCTGGTCATTGATATGAGCTCGTCCGAGCCGATTGGCACGCGCGAGCTTGGTGTGGAGATCGCGCGGCGCGGAGCCGTCTTGATTGACGCGCCCGTTTCCGGGGCCGTTCCGCGAGCGAAGGCGGGAACGCTTGCGATCATGATCGGCGGCGACGACAAGGCTGCGATCGAGCGCGCGAAGCCGTTGCTTCTGGCGATGGGCAAGCAGCTTTTCGAGACCGGCCCGCTCGGGACCGGCCACGCCATGAAGGCGCTGAACAACTATATAGCGGCGGCGGGATATACGGCGGTGGTCGAGTCTCTGCTGATCGGCGAGCGGTTCGGCCTGGACCAATCGACGATGGTGGACATTTTGAATGCGTCGACAGGACGGAATTTCACGACCGAGGTGATGATCAAGGAGCAGGTGCTCGGCGGCAAGTTCGCCACTGGTTTTGCGCTGGGCTTGATGGCCAAGGACGTCCGGATCGCGGCGGATTTGGGCGAGGCGGTAAGACTCGACGCGCCCGTTTCGCGGCTGATTCGAGAGCGCTGGGCGCTGGCCCGCGAACGCCTGGGCGCCACGCGCGATACTTCAGAGGCGATCTTGAGTTGGAAGGACGACCTTCCGGCTGGCGGCAAGTGAATTAGAACCGTTGTCCTCAGGGGCTAAAGCCCCAAATGTTTGGCAACTTTTATGTCAGAGCTGAAGCTCTGACCGCCTAAAAAGCGAAGATGAATCGTTGATTTCCTGGAATGCACGGAAACTCTGCCCCTAAAAATTAGGGCGAAATGTTGATTTCTTAGGATGCGCGGAAACTCTGACCTCCTCGGAGGCGCGATGGCGACAAAGCGCCATTCGGGATTGAGCACTGCGAGCAAATTCTTCAGTGAAAATCGTGCGAGGTGACTTCGGCCCGCGAGATCTCCAGCGGCTGAACGCGTTCCACCTTCACCGACACCACATTGTCCTGATTCTGAAGCGTGCCTTCGATCAGCAAAAAGGGATTGTGGACGACCACGGTGTGATCGCGCTCGAATAGCTGCGGCGGGATGATGGCGTTGGCGATTCCCGTCTCGTCCTCCAGGCTGAGAAAGACAAAACCCTTCGCCGTGCCCGGGCGCTGGCGCGCGATCACCGCTCCGGCGACTTGCACGCGCGTTCCGTCGGGAAGCTTTGCCAGCTCGATGGCCGCGCGGACTCCGCGCTGCTTCAATTCCGCGCGGCGATAGGTCATCGGGTGAGGCCCCACGGTCAATCCGGTGCCGCGAAAATCGGCGACCAGTCTTTCTTCGTCGGTCATGCGCGCAAGAGGCGAATCGGGAGCGGCGGCGCTGCTCGCGCTCGTCGGGCGAAGCTTCCTCCTGCGGCGTTTCTTCCATCTTCAGCAGCGGGCCGGGGCGGCGAGCGGCGCGCTCGACCTGCCATAGAGCGTCGCGGCGGTGGAAACCGCGCTGGCCGGAAATAAAATTCAAGGCGCCGACTTCGGCGAGCGCGGTCAGCTCGGACCTTTGTATTTCCGGGACGCGCAGCTTTAGATCCTCAATGGACGCGAACGCGCGCAAATCGCGCTGGCGCATGATTGCAAGCGCGATCTCCTGGCGCAGGCCTTTCACATAGCGCATTCCCAGGCGCACGGCGAGCCCTTCGGGAATTTTTTCGAGCGTGCAGTTCCAATCGGAGCGCGTGAGATCGATGGGCTTGCATTTCAATCCGTGGCGCTGCGCGTCTTTCACCAGCGTGGCCGGGCGGTAGAAACCCATCGGCTGGTTATTCAGCATCGCGGCGGTAAACGCCGCGAGATAGTGGCATTTCAGATAGGCGCTGGCGTAGGCGAGCAGCGCGAAACTGGCCGCGTGAGATTCGGGAAATCCGTAGAGCGCGAAAGAAGTGATCGACTGGACAACTTTGTCCTGCGTCTCTCCGGTGATTCCGTTGGCCTGCATTCCGCGGCGAAGCTTGATTTCGATTTCCTTCATGCGCTGCTCGGAACGCTTGAAGCCCATGGCGCGGCGCAGCTCCTCGGCTTCGCCGCCCGTGAATCCCGCGGCGACCATGGCCATGCGCAGCAACTGCTCCTGAAAAAGAGGCACGCCGAGCGTGCGCGCCAGCGCCGGCTCGAGCGCGGGATGAAAATATTCGGGCGGCTCCAGGCCCTGGCGGCGCCGTAAATAGGGATGAACCATTTTCCCGACGATGGGCCCGGGACGAATGATCGCGACCTGCACGACGATATCGTAGAAACATTTGGGGTGCAGGCGCGGCAGGCAGGACATCTGCGCGCGGCTTTCCACTTGGAACATTCCGACCGTGTCCGCCTTCTGCAGCGCTCCATAGACGGCGGGATCGTTCGCCGGCAGCCGGCCGAGATCGACTTCTTCGCCATAGTGCTCGCGAATGATTTGCAGCGAATCTTCCAGCACGGCCATCATTCCCAAGCCGAGCAGATCCACTTTCACGATGCCCATGTCCGCGCAATCTTCCTTGTCCCATTGCACGACCACGCGGCCGGGCATGGTGGCCGGTTCCAGAGGAACCACGGAATCGAGCTGCCCCTGGCACACCACCATGCCGCCGGAATGCTGGCCGAGATGGCGCGGCAAATCCTGCACGGCCTGGCAAAGCTCGAAAAATTTGCGAATCCGCCGGTGCTGCAGGTCGAGGCCCGCGTCGCGGAACTGGCGAGCGAGCGTGTCGCCGGGGTCGCGGTATTCCCACGATCCCACGAGGGCGGAGAAGCGATCGAGCGTTTCCGGATCGAACGAGAGCGCCTTGCCGATTTCGCGGGCGGCCGAGCGTCCGCGATAGGTGATGACGTTCGCGGTCATGGCCGCGCCCAATTTTCCGTAGCGTTCGTAGACATACTGAATGGCGCGCTCGCGCTGGTCGCCGCTCGGGAGATCGAGGTCGATGTCCGGCCACTCGCCGCGCTCTTCGGAGAGAAAACGCTCGAAGAGAAGATCCATTCCCACGGGATCAACCGCGGTGATGCCGAGCGCGTAGCAGACGGCGCTGTTGGCCGCGGAGCCGCGCCCCTGCACGAGAATATTTTTCTCGCGGCAAAAGCGAACAATGTCCCAGACGATCAGGAAGTAGCCGGAGAGATTCAGCTTTTCGATCAGGGCAAGTTCGCGATCGATTTGCCGCCGCGCGCGCTCGTCATCCGGGCCGTAGCGGAAAATCATGCCTTCGTGCGAGCGCCGGCGAAGAAATTCCATCTGCGATCCGCCGCCGGGAACCGGATAGACGGGAAATTGGTACCCGAGCTCGTTGAGCGTAAATTGCAGGCGCGAGGAAAGAACTTCCGTGCTGGCGATGGCTTCGGGAAGATCGGAGAAAAGCGGCGCCATTTCCGCGTGCGTCTTGAAATGGCGCTCGGCATTGCGGCTCAGCAAGCGGCCAGCGGTTGCGAGCACACGGTGATGGCGGATGCAGGTGAAGACATCCAGCAGCTCGCGTTGCTGCGGCAGCGCGTGCGAGACGCCGTTGGTCGCCAGCAGCGGCAACTTCAGCTTTCGCGCGATGGCCACGGCGGCCTGGTTGCGCGCTTCCTCTTCGCGGGACAAATGGCGTTGAAGTTCCACATATATATTGTCCCGGCCGAACGCGCGGCAAAGTTCCTGCACGCATTCGATGGCCGCGTCCATCCCGCCTTGCGACAAAGCATGCGCCAGCGGGCCTTCGTCGCCGCCCGTCAAGCAGATCAGGCCGCCGCCCATCGCGGCGATTTCCTCGGGCTGAACGCTTCCCTCCCCTTTGCGCGCGCGAAGTTTCATGCGCGAGATCAGACGGCACAAATTCCGGTAGCCCTCGCGCGATTCGACGAGCAAGGGATAGCGCCAGCCCGCGGCGGACGTGACTTCGGCGCCGACGTGCGCCCGGATGGAAAGTTTTTTCGCCGCGAGATGAGCGCGGGGCGAACCATAGACGCCGTCGCGATCGAGCAGCGCCAGGGCGGGCATGCCGTGTTCCGCGCACACGCGCGCCAATTCTTCGGGCAAGGATGCACCTTCGAGAAAACTGAATGCGGATCGCGCGTGAAGCTCGATGTACATCAATCGTAGATTCCGCGCACGAACCAGCTTCCGCGCAGTGCGTCGTAATAGAAGCGATAGAGGCCGCAATCAGCGCGCAATGCAGCGGCTGGATCGCGGGCCGCCGAAGAAGAATGGAAATGAATCTCCAGGTCCCATTCATCCTGTTGCCAGGGATCGTCGCGCCACCAGTCGCCGGACGTGCGCCACGGACCGGAAGCGGCCAGCACTTCTCCGCGCAGCCCTTGAAAGAAAACGCTGGTGGGGCAGCCCGCACGCAATTCGAGCGTGGCGGGAACGGGCGGGCGGAAGATTCGAAAACTCGCCCGGGCTTTGCCGCTTTCGCGCGGTCTTCGCGGATGAACCGCGCCGCTATCGCTGCTGGCCGCTTCCGCGGATTCCATCGGAGTGAGAAACCGCCGCATCTGAAATTCTCCCGGGCGCCATGTATCCACCAGAGAGGGCGAGCCGACATTCCCTTCGCCGACCACGTTCGCGATGCGCGCGATGGTGAGCTCGAGTTTTTCGGGATCCGGAAAGCTGGGAAGGAACAAGCCGCCTTGCGTGGCGCGCGGCCGGGCGGATTCCGCCGCCAGCGTGATTTTGCGAACAGGAGCGCCCGGCGGGTTCGATTGCAAACGCAGGCGCAGCAACTTCAAAAGCATTTTCGAATCGCGCGCCGGGACGGGAAGCCGCAGTTCCCTTTCATACACGCCGGGCGGATCGGTGCGGCGAAACATCTCCTTACGAACGGTCCAGCGCATTTTCGAAAGCGGGCTGCAGCTCGAAACGCACGCGAAGCGAAGCAGCCGCGAGCGATCGCGCCGCCAGGCGCGCGCAAAGCTGATCGAGCAGCCGGCCCAGGAGAAACGAAAGAGGATCGAGTTCCTCGACGGCGTCGTCCAGCTCCATCTCTTCCTCGAAAAAATGGCCGGGCTCCGCGATCGCAAGCGAGCGCGAGGTGGCGCCGCGCGCCAGGGCGTGCAGGCGGACTCCTTCCTGCCCGAGGCGTTCGGAAAGCTGCAAAACCGGCAGGCCGGCAAACGCGGCGCAGGTGCGCACGCCCCAGCGGCTCAATGTTTCGGCGGTCTCCGCGGACGGGAAAAGGACGCCGACGGGCAAATCGCCCAGCGACTTCGATTCATGCCCGAGCGGAATCACCGTGATTCCCTTAAAACCGCGGGCAGCGATCAGGGCCGTATCCACGTTCGAAGCGATGGCAACATTCGACAGCAAGCCGCATTCGCAGGAACGCTGCACCAGGTGCGCGCCGATATCTTTTTCCGCGCCGAATAAATGGGTCAGGCCGGAAAGATCGAGAACGATCGCGTCCTGCGATGCATCTTCGATTCGCGGGGAAACCGACCAGCCGATATCAAGCAGTACCGCGTGGGCGATTTTTTCCTGCGGCCGGGAACGGGGACGCATTTCCAAGCCGGCGAATTGCGCCGCGTTCATTTTCGTCATCCCCAGTTCGATTCCCGCGTGAGCCGCTTTTTCGTTGATGGCTACCACGCTGCATAGCGGCGGGTTGCCGTCGATCAGAGCGAGGGCGCGTTCGCGCAAGGCTGGCTCGGCGCGCACAACCGCCTGCAGAATGAAATTGGGAACGAAAATGGAAGCGAAGGCCATGGGAAGTCCGGCGGAGAGGCAAAGGGACTGGAAAAATTCCTCACCTTTTTCCGGGCCCTCCTCCCGAGCTGTGTATGCCGGGTAATGCATGGGAATAAATCTCGATTGCTTCTGTTTCGAAATCGGCGCCGCTGCCGCCCGCGCCCGTGAAAAGCTCCTCGTGCCGAATCAGGCGGTCCCCTTCCCGCTTCACACGAGAACGAATCATTTCCGCATGGCTCTGCGCGCCATCGAGCAAGCATACCGGCGAATGATGCGAGAGGATTTCTTCCGCCGTTCCGGATGCACGCGACCATCGCGCTGCTTGCATGCGAAGTTGAAGAACCAGGGAGGCGCACGTCTTGGCGTTCGATTCCTGCTCTAGCACGACGAGAATCGTGGGCGTGGATTCCACGGCCCGGCGAAAACGAAACCAAACCTGAAGAGGAACGTAACGGACTACCTGTGCCGGGGTGTCGCCGAAATCGAGGGCGATCAAGCCGAAGCCGCCGCCCTGTATCAGCAGATCGGTCGAGCGCAGCGCCTGGTCAACGTTGCGGCAGCGCACCCAGAGCAGATGCTTCAATTTCACTCCGGCAGCCTCCGCGGAAGTGGGGTCGAATGCGTCGCGCGCGTCCACCAGCGCGCAAACCTCCGACGCAGACGTTCGCGACGCCAGCGCGGAAATCAGCAGGCTGGTTCTGCCGGAGCACGGAGGGCCGTAGATTTCCGTCAGGCTGCCGCGGGGAAATCCCCCGGTGAGAAAATCCACGGAGCGAATGCCGGCCGGGACCGTTTCCACGGCCGGGCGGTTGCGATATTCAAAGGGACTGGCGACACGCGCAGCCAGCGCGGAGGTGACGTGCGCACGCAAAGCAGCAGTTTTTGAGCTCATGGCGAACGCGAAGGGCGAAAAGAAGGGGACTTTAGTTTTCGCTTTTTCTTCGCCTACGTGATTTTAGGTTTTCCGGAGAAGGATTGTCAAGCGCGCCGTAATGTAGCCCCGAAATCCGACTTGTGGAAAACTGCTCGCATGGCAAAGAGGAAGTTCACGCCCGTGGTCCCTGGCAAGCCACAGGCATGCAAAAGCTGCGCATGCCCAAAGACGACCCGCGAAAGCTTCGGATGCGCGCCGAAGAATTGAAGTTAAAAGCTGGTCGCCTCGCCAACGAAGCTGACGATCTTCTCGCTAGAGCCGAACAGATTGAAGCGGCTCGAAAACAACAGGACGCAAGCTGAGTCTTGCAGAACGCGCGAATGGCGCCCGGGAATATGGTGAGATGCGAAATCTTCGACGCCAGCTGAGCAGTGTCTACCGCACTGATGACTTCCCTTCTGTTTCGGCGCGCCACTCGCGAATGATGTTGACGCCGCTGCTGGTGCCGAGGCGGGTTGCGCCCGCCTCGATCATCTTGCGGGCGTCGCTCGCGTTTCGAATTCCGCCGGAGGCTTTCACTCCGATCGTCACGGCGCGGCGCATCAGCGCGACGTCTTCCACGGTCGCGACGCCGCCGAGAAATCCGGTCGAGGTCTTCACGAAATCGGCGCCCGCCTTTTCGCTGATCTCGCACGCCGCGAGCTTTTCATCTTCGGTGAGAAGACCCATCTCCAAAATGACCTTGAGCAGCGATTTCTGCGCGTGGACGGCGTCGGCGACGGCGCGAATGTCCGACAGCACGAAATCGCGGTCGCCGGATTTCAGCGCGCCGATATTCATGACCATGTCGATTTCGCGCGCGCCGAGTTTCATCGCTTCGGCGGCCTCAAATACTTTGACGTTCGTCAGCGAGGCACCCAGCGGAAAACCGACAACGGCGCCGACCTTCACGCCGCTACCTTGCAATTTCGAAACAGCGAGCGCCACGCGGACGGAATTCACCATCACCGAGCCGAAGGAAAATTCGCGGGCTTCCTCGCAAAGACGCACCACCTGATCGGCGGTCGCTTCGGGGCGAAGAAGCGTGTGGTCAATGATCGCGGCGAGTTGCTGCCAGGTCTGAATCGCCGATTTTCTGTCCGCGGCTGAGTTTTGGCTCGACATACTCTTTGGATGTTACTACGCTATCTGAGGATTTTTGCAGAGCGCGAAATAAGGCGCTGGAGTTCCCGGACGGCTCGAGTTGGTCCATGCCTGAACCTAAAACCAACGGCAAGGTGCGGAAGCGGCTGCTCGAAGCGGGCCGGCGAGCGATGAAGAACGCCTATGCTCCCTATTCGAAATTCAAGGTGGGCGCGGCGCTGCTGACCACCACAGGAAAACTTTTCGTGGGCTGCAATGTTGAAAATGCGTCTTATGGCATGACCAACTGTGCCGAACGCGCCGCGATCTTTTCCGCAGTGGCGCAGCTGGGGCCGAAAATGCAAATCCGGGCGATCGCGGTGGTCAACAACCACAACGCGCCGTGTTCTCCCTGCGGTGCCTGCCGACAGGTGATTTATGAATTCGGGCCGAAGGCGGTCGTCTACTTTCGCGGATCTTCCGGGCCGAAGGAGCTGCCGATCACCGATCTCCTGCCGCACGGATTCCGCCTCAAGTGAGCGACTCGGGTGAACCTCCCGCTGCCGTCGCCATGCGCGCCATCGACGTAATTCGCAAGAAGCGCGACGGACACGAACTCTCCCGCGCCGAAATCGAATACCTAGTCCGCGGCTACACGCTGGGACAAATTCCGGACTACCAGATTTCCGCGTGGCTCATGGCTGCGCTGCTCAAAGGCCTGAGCCGCGCTGAAACGGCCATTCTGACTGACACCATGCTGCATTCCGGCGAGGTGCTCGACCTTTCGGAATTTTCGGCGGCGAAAATCGACAAGCATTCGACCGGCGGCGTGGGCGACAAGACATCTCTTGTGCTCGCGCCGCTCGCCGCGGCAGGCGGCCTGGTGGTGCCAATGATCAGCGGCCGCGGGCTCGGTCACACCGGCGGCACGCTCGACAAACTCGAAGCGATTCCCGGATTCGACGTGCGGCTCGACGCCAAGCGTTTCCGGGAAGTGTTGCGCGCATGCGGCTGCGCGATGATCGGCCAGACAGCCGAAATCGCTCCCGCCGACCGCTTGTTTTATTCTCTGCGCGACGTGACCGGCACGGTGGAAAGCCCTTTCCTGATTTGCGCCTCGATCATGAGCAAGAAACTGGCGGAGGGCATCGACGGCCTGGTGCTGGACGTGAAAACCGGTTCGGGCGCGTTCATGAAGACGGAAGAGGACGCGGCGTTTCTCGCGGAGCTGATGGTCGAAACCGGAGAGCGGATGGGCAAGAAAACGGTGGCGCTTATTACCGACATGGATCAGCCGCTGGGCTTGCGCGTGGGCAACGCGCTCGAAGTGGAAGAAGTTCTCGAAGTGCTGCGCGGCAGCGGTCCGGAGGATTTGCGCCAGCTCTGTTTGGAGCTTGGGGCGTGGATGCTTCATCTCGGCGGGCGCGCAACAACCGTCGCGCTGGGGAGAAAGCTCGCCGCCGAATTAATTCAATCCGGGCAGGCGCTCGGGAAGTTCCGCCAGATGATTGCGTTGCAGGGCGGAGATCCCCGCGTGGTTGACGATGCCACTCTCCTGCCGCACGCAAAGGCCGCTCTCGATGTGGTAAGTCCGAGAAGCGGTTACGTCCGCGCGATCCAGTGCGAAGCCGTGGGCACGGCTTGCGTGATTCTCGGCGGCGGACGCGAGAAGAAGGAAGATTCCGTGGACCCGGCGGTCGGAATCATCCTGCATAAGAAGGTCCACGATCGAGTCGCAGCTGGCGAAACTCTTTGCACGCTGATGTATAACTCCGAGGCCCGCGCGGGCCTCGCAAAAACGCTGCTGCTACAGAGCTACCAGATCGCCGATTCGGCTCCGCCCCCGAGGAAACTCATTCACCGAATTATTCCCGCCGTGAAGGAAAGCTGAGCAGCTCGTCCGCTGGATCACGCGGACAGGCTCGCCCAGAGTTTCGGCAAGCACGAGCGCTCCGCGCGCGATGTCCTCTGGAGAAACGCACTCATCAGGGCGATGGCTGTAACCATGGCGGCATGGAACGAACAGCATGGCCACTGGTGCGATGCGCGAGATACATTGCACCAATCGCTGCGCCGCGGAATGATTTGCGCTCATGCGGAAGCCTAACTTAGGCGTTTGACTCTTTCAACTTGACTGCATGTTTGGCAATGCCCTCTGCAAGATCCAGATTATACTTCTCGCATGAGCAACGCTTTTATGGCCCGCGCCATTCAGCTCTCGATCGACAACGTGCTCGCGGGACGCGGCGGCCCCTTCGGCGCAGTCGTCGCAAAAGGCGTCGACATCATCGCCGAGGGCGTGAATTGCGTGTCCTCGGCGAACGATCCGACGGCGCACGCGGAAATCGTGGCCATTCGCGAGGCCTGCAAGAAACTCGGCGCCTTCGAGCTAGCAGGTTGCGACATTTACACGTCGTGCGAACCCTGCCCCATGTGCCTGGGCGCGATCTATTGGGCGCGGCCGGATCGCGTGTATTTTGGCAACACCGCCGCCGACGCGTCGAACGCGGGATTTGACGATTCCCTGATCTACCGTGAAATCCCGCAGCCGCATTCGCAGCGCAAGATACCCATGATTCAGATGATGCGCGACGAAGCTCTGGAAGCCTTTCACGCCTGGGTAAAGCTGCCCAGTAAGATCCGCTATTAGCCCTCGCGCCGTCAGCTTTTCCGTAGGGGCACGACATGTCGTGCCCGGCGAACATCCTTGGCGTGATGCAATCCATCCGCCCCGCTCGCCCGCCGGCGACACCGTATTGACGCGCTTCTATCCGCCGCTCAGAAAAATGTAGCGAAGCAGAAAGAGTACGCTGAGCACCCAGATCAGCGGGCTGATTTCGCGATGTCGTCCCGTAAAAAGCTTCAGAAATGTGAACGACAGCAAGCCGAGGCTCAGCCCCGTGGCGATGCTGAACGTGAGCGGCGTGGCGATGAGGGTGAGAAACGCGGGAATCGAGTCGGTGTAGT
Organism: uncultured Acidobacteriota bacterium; assembly: GCA_963752925.1. Classification (GTDB taxonomy): domain Bacteria; phylum Acidobacteriota; class Terriglobia; order Acidiferrales; family UBA7541; genus Palsa-295. Next base: position 597,184 of record CAVVZY010000004.1, read on the forward strand.
CGTCCCACTTGACCTTGGCTACCGCGCCGCACATCAGCGCGCCGACCAGGATCAGCGCCGGCGCGGTCGCATAGGAAGGAATCGCGGCCACCAGCGGCGCGCAGAACATCGCCGCGGCAAATAATCCCGCGATCACCAAATTGCCCAGGCCCGTTCGCGCTCCTGCCGCGACGCCCGCCGCGCTTTCGATATAGCTCGTCACCGTGGACGTGCCGGCAAGGGCGCCAACGATTGTCCCGAACGCGTCCGCCAGCAACGCGCGGCTGGCGCGAGGCAGCTTGCCGTCCCGCAGAAACCCGCCCTGCTCGCAAACGCCGACTAGCGTTCCAACGTTGTCGAAGAGATCCACGAAGAAGAAGACAAAAATGAGCTCGGCGAGCCCGAGCTTCATTGCCGAGCGAAGATCCAGCTTCAAGAAAGTCCCGGAGGGATGCGGCCACGAGAAAAGCTGCGCCGGCCAGTGGCTTACACCGAACGGAATCCCCACCAGCGTGATGGTGACGATGCCGATTAAGATCGCGCTGCCCACGCGCCGGACCATCAGAATCGCGATCAGGAGAATTCCCACTGCCGCGAGAATCACCCGCGGATCGGAAGCCTTGCCGAATGCAACAAACGTGGACGCATTCGCGACGATAATGTTCGCGTTCCGGAATCCCACGAACGCGATAAAGAGGCCGATGCCCGCAGCGGTGCCGTGCTTTAGGCAGTCGGGAATGCCGTTGACGATCTGCTCGCGGACACTCGTGAGCGTCAAGATCAGGAAAAGCATGCCTGAAAGAAAGACGACTCCCAGCGCCGTCTGCCACGGCACGCCCCGGCCGAGCACGATGGAGTAAGTGAAATAGGCGTTCAGCGACATGCCGGGCGCGAGCGCAATCGGATAATTCGCCCAGAGTCCCATCACCAGCGTGGCCAGCGCCGCCGAAATGCACGTGGCGAAAAGCACGCCTTCGACGGGCATGCCCGTTTCCGACAGTATCCGCGGGTTGACCACGACCACGTACGCCATGGTCATGAACGTCGTCAGGCCGGCCAGCAGCTCCGTGCGAACCGTGGTCTTGTTTTCCCGGAGATGAAAGACGCGCTCAAGCAAGCCGCACTCTCCTGAATGAAAGTGAGCCACTATAGGGTGAGCGATGCCCCCCGTCAACGCCAGAAGCGGAGTGGCTCTCGGCGCGGTTCAGTTGATCGATCCAAACCAAAAAATCCATGCGCGCCGGTTTTTAGTCCCACAACCAACAACAATGGGCGTAGGATGGCGCCCAGAATGATGACACCTCTAAATATTTCGAACGGGCTTCGCACATGAGAGGCCTCGGACGAAAGTTGATCTGGCTCTCGTGCGCAGCTGCCCTCTCGCTCCCATTGTCAATCTTCCCTGCGCAAGCGCAGCAAGCGGAACCGCAGCAACCTCCGTTGGTCGGGCCAATGGCAAGAATCGCGGCTCAAGGAGTGTTTAATGCCCACTGCGCGAGCTGTCACCAGAACGTGAAAGCCAGCGCCGATCAAAACGATGCCAGATTAAAAAGCGCCCCCAGCACGGAAACGCTCGGCCAGCTGTCGCCCGAAGCGATCTACGCGGCTCTCACCACCGGCGCGATGGTTCAGCAGGCGCAGGGACTTTCGAACGACGAAAAACGCTACGTCGCCGAATTTTTCGGCGGCCGTCCGCTGGGAAGCGCGGATGCTGGCGACGCGAAAAACATGACGAATCATTGCTCCGCGAATCCCGCGATGCGCGACCCGTCCGCCGGTGCCGCCTGGAACAGATGGGGCAACGATCTCAGCAATACTCGATTCCAGCCCGCCAAGAACGCCGGCTTGTCGGCGGCTCAAGTGCCCCGCCTCAAGCTGAAATGGGCCTTCGGTCTTCCCGGCGGCGGCGAAACGTACGGCCAGCCAAGCGTCGTCTCCGAACGCGTTTTCTTTGGCGACTTCAACAGTTTCGTTTACTCGCTCGACGCCGTCACCGGTTGCGTCTACTGGTCCTTCCGCGCGGACGCACAGGTGCGAACCGCGATCGTGATCGGTCGCGCAAGAATCAAAGGCAGCACTCGCTACGCCGCCTACTTTGGCGACAAGAAGGCCAACATCTATGCCGTGGATGCGCGCACCGGCGAGCTGATCTGGAAGGTAAACGTCGAGCCCCGTCTGCTCGCGCACATCACCGGCGCAACGGTGCTCTATCGCGGCCGACTCTACGTTGGCGTGGCAGGCTCGGAGGAAATCACCTCCTGCCGATCCGCACTACCCTTGCTGCACCTACCGCGGAAGCCTGTCCGCTCTCGATGCCAACACCGGAAAGGTGATCTGGAAAAGCTACACGATTCCGGAGGAGCCCAAACCCACGAAGAAAAATTCTCTGGGCACGCAGCTCTGGGCTCCGGCGGGCGCGTCGCTATGGTCGGCGCCCACGATCGATCCAAGGCGTCACGCCGTTTACGTCACCACCGGTAATGCTTTCACGGAACCTGCGGCGAAAACTTCGGACGCAATCATGGCCTTCGACCTGGCCACAGGAAAAGTTCTGTGGTCCTATCAAGCGCTCGAGAACGATGCGTCTCCCGCAGGTTGCAACGGCAACGGCCCTAAAGGCGAGCAGTGCCCCGAAAATGTGGGGCCGGACTGGGACTTCGCGAACTCGCCGATCCTGCGCACGCTCCCGAACGGCAAGAGGATCCTGGTCGCCGCCCACAAAGGCGGCGGTGTCGTCGCCGTCGATCCCGACCGCAATGGCGCGCTCGTCTGGACGGCGAATCTCGCCGAACCAAACGCCGGCGCCGCAATTCAGGTCATGTGGGGCGGGGCCGCGGACGCGCAAAACGTCTACTACCCGCTGAAATCGGGCGGCGTGGCCGCGCTCAGTTTGGCGGACGGAACGCGTGTGTGGCTCGCGCCGCTCGAACCATCGGCGGCTTCTCCTGGGCCGGGCGGGCGTCTCCGTCGTGGGCAGGACGCCGCTGCTACCGCGATTCCCGGCGTGATTTTTTCGGGCGGCTGGGACGGTGTGCTGCACGCGCTCTCTACCGCCAATGGCCACGCCCTCTGGGAGTACAACACCGCGCATGAATACACGACGGTCAACGGCGTCGCGGCAAAGGGCGGTTCGATGGGCGCTCCGGGACCGGTCGTCGTGGGCGGCATGCTCTATGTCGGCTCCGGATACGTCGGCACCGGCAACGGCATGCCCGGCAATGTGCTGCTCGCGTTCTCCGCGGAATAGGTTTCCGGCGTTGAAGGAATTTACAGAGGCTTCCACCATGAATCTTCCAAGAAAACTTCTGACTGCGATTGCATTCGCGGCGGCGATGGCGTGCGCCGCGCCAGGTCAGCAAGCGCCTGCGCAGCAGCCGCTACCGCGCGACGGCTTTCCGGCCGGGCCGACGGCGCGGATTTTGAGCTTCACAGCGAGCCCCGACTCGATCCAACCGGGCCAATCCGTCACGCTGGAATGGGCGGTGGTGAATGCGGACCGGATCGCGCTCGATCAGGGCATCGGGATCGTGGCCACGCGAGACACCCGCATGGTGACGCCGCGCGTGACGACCACGTACACATTGGCGGCGCTGGGATTCGGAGGCAAGGTCAACGAAACGCGATCGGTGACGGTGACCGTCGCGGGCACGACTCCCGCGCCGGCCGAGAGCGCGGCAGCGAGCGAGCCTTTGGCGAACAAGCCGGTGCCGCGCATGCCCGACGGCAAGCCCGACCTCAACGGAATTTATGTCGCGCCGTACCATTCGATCAAAGCGATCGACAAGATTACGCTGAAGCCTGGCGCGGAAAAGTACAACGTGGGACCCGAGTACACGTTTTCGCTGGGCGAGCATTGCCTGCCGCGCGGTGTGCCGGACACCATCGGGGAGCCATATCCGATACAGATTGTGCAAACGCCGAGCCTGGTGGTGATCCTCTATGAGGCGGGCGAATTGTTCCGTGTAGTACCGACCGACGGACGTCCGCACCCGAAGGAACTCGACCCAACGTGGATGGGAAATTCCGTGGGCCACTGGGAAGGGGACACGCTGGTTGTCGATGTCATCGGCGTCAACGACAAGGTGTCCGTCGGCGAGTACCGGCACACCACGGCGTACCACGTGATCGAGCGCTTCCAGCGCACGGCCTACGACACGCTGAAGTACTCCGCGACGATCGAAGATCCGAACGTGTTCGCCGCGCCGTGGACCGAAGCCGGCACCTTCACGCTTCATCCCGAATGGAGCATCCAGGAATACATCTGCGAAGAAAACAATCACGACTACAAGGAATTGTTCGAGCGCTACAAAAAATAAGCGATGAAGCATCCGTGGTGGATTAGCCTGTGGTGTCCGGCAAAGGAAGGCCATAGAGCCGGAGAAAAGTCAGCTTATCCCAGTAGCCGCGTTGAAAAGCGATCTTGTCGTCGACCACGTGGAAGAAGCCGCAGCCCCTTAGCCCCTTGGGGTCGCGCCATTCCAGAATCGCCCACTCGCCGTCCTCGAAAATGTGTTCCACGACGCATACCATTTTGGCTGCGGCAAATTCCGATGCAAGCCTTTCACGAATCGCCTGGCGCCCTTCGACGGGTTTTTCGGCAACCTGATGATTGATGGCGTCCTCGCGATAGAAGTTCGTTAGCGCTTCGACATCCGCGCGATTGAACGCCTCCACCCAAGCTCTGACCACTTCTTTGGGACGCATGCGCGCCATTCTACCAGCCCGACATTTGTCGCCGAAAGTTTTGTAGGGGAACGACGTGTTTGCGACGTCAATTTCTTGATGGGCCGACAATCATTTTCAGATCGGTCCAAACAAGGTCAACGCAACACGCCGAGCAGGTACAAGATCAGTGCGATGACCAGGATCGTGCCAACGACCCCTAGGCCCCCGCCTGCACCCCATTTCGAATACCCGTAATAGCCGCCGCCCCCACCGAACAACAACAGCAGAATGATAATGAGCAATAGCATTGAACGTCTCCTCTCAGTTTTGCGAGCTCGTTCTCATACGAGCTTGGCTCAAACCGACACCGGCCGAGCTAACGGCCCCGGCCAGTGTCGATGCGCCGCACTCGATGAAACCTTAGTTCAGGTAGACGGCGATTGCGATTCGATCCCGGGGATATCTGCGGTTGTACAGATAGTATCCATCCCCGGAGTAATCGATATAAACATCATCGTTTTGGTACCAGCTGGCTGACCAGTATTCCGGCCACGGGTCAACGACACTGAACCAAAAGCCGCCGTACTGGAAGCGGGGTTCCCCACCGAAAATTACCAGCGGGAGGTTGTAAATGCGGAACCGGTGCTCCCGACCGAAGTAGCCACGATAACGGTCGTCAGGGATACGATAGCCGTTGTAGCCTCCACGCTGCTGCCAAGTGCGGTGCTCGGCCCGCCAGTTACGTGCGCGATGTTTCAGCCACACGCCCCGCCGGTCACCTTGCAGCACAAAGTTCAAGAAGACGCTGATTGCGATTCGGTCCTGGGGATACCTGCGGTTGTACATGTAATAGCCATCCCCGGAGTAGTCGACATATACGTCGTCGTTTTCGTACCAGTCGTTTGACCAGGTTTCCGGCCACGGATCAACGACACTGAAATAGTAGCCGCCGTACTGGAAGCCGGGATATCCGCCACTTACCACCACAGGGTTCTGGTAGATGCGGAATGAGTGATCCGGACCAAAGTTGCCGCGAAAACGGTCGTCAGGAATCCTCTCAGCGTTGTAGCCGCCGCGTTGCTGCCAAGTCTGATGTTCGGCCTCCCAGTTCTTTGCGCGACGTCCCTGCCAGGCGCCCTGCTGTTGCTGGGCTCGTGCCAGTTGCTGCTTGTTCAGGGCTTGCTGCTGCTGTTGGGCGCGCTGTTGCTGTTGCCTCTGCTGCTCTTGCTGCGCCGTCGCCTGTTGCTGTTGCCGTTGCTGCTCTTGCTGACCTCTGGCTTGCTGCTGCTTGTTGTTGCCGCTGCTGTTCCTGCTGACCTTTGGCCTGCTGCTGTTGCCTCTGCTGCTCCTGCTGACCCTTCGCCTGCTGCTGTTGCTCTTTGCCTGCTGCTGTTGCCTCTGCTGCTCCTGCTGACCCTTCGCCTGTTGCTGCTGCTTCTGCTGCTCCTGTTTCTGCTGCTGCTCCTGCTGACCCTTGGCCTGCTGCTGTTGCCTCTGCTGTTCCTGCTGACCCTTCGCCTGTTGCTGCTGCTCTGCTGCTGCTCTCTGCTGACCTTTGGCTTGCTGCTGTTGCCTCTGCTGTTCCTGCTGACCCTTCGCCTGTTGCTGTTGCTTCTGCTGCTCCTGCTGACCCTTCGCCTGCTGCTGTTGCCTCTGCTGCTCCTGCTGACCCTTCGCCTGTTGCTGCTGCTTCTGCTGCTCCTGCTGACCCTTCGCCTGCTGCTGTTGCCTCTGCTGCTCCTGCTGACCCTTCGCCTGCTGCTGCTTCTGCTGCTCCTGTTGCCGCTGCTGCTCCTGCTGACCCTTCGCCTGCTGCTGTTGCCTCTGCTGCTCCTGCTGACCCTTCGCCTGTTGCTGCTGCTTCTGCTGCTCCTGCTGACCCTTCGCCTGCTGCTGCTTCTGCTGCTCCTGCTGACCCTTGCGCCTGTTGCTGCTGCTTCTGCTGCTCCTGCTGACCCTTCGCCTGCTGCTGTTGCTTCTGCTGCTCCTGCTGACCCTTCGCCTGCTGCTGTTGCCTCTGCTGCTCCTGCTGACCCTTCGCCTGCTGCTGTTTTTCAGGCTTAGCCTGCTGTTTGTTCTGGCCTTCCTGCTGCTGTTTGCCCTTGTCCTGCTGCTTGTTCTGGTCTTGTTGCTGCTTATCCGCTTCCCCCTGCTGTGGGTAGATAGGCGCAGTGACCCCGAGAAGCAAGAGCAAAACTCCTGTGCCGACAAATCTGATTCGTTTCATCATTGTCTCCCCCGTCAGAACGTGCTTTGTCCTTGGTACCTTGCTCTAAATCTAAAGATGTCTCTCGCTCAGCTCGATCTGCGAGTCCACTCTGAGAGCCTCTCGCCGTCGGTGCACTTGCACACACCTCCCAGATCGACCCTACGAAGGTCGGCGCAATGCGCCGGCCAGTGCCGATCGCATCACATTCGACGAAACGCTAGTTCAGATAAACCTCGACTGCGATTCGATCCCCGGGATACCTGCGGTTGTACAAGTAATAGCCATCGCCGGTGTAGTCGATATACACGTCATCGTTGTCGTACCAGTCGTCTGACCAGGATTCCGGCCACGGGTCAACGATGCTGAACCAAAAGCCGCCGTACTGGAAACGGGGATACCCGCCAATCACGACGACGGGGTAGCTATAGATGCGGAACCAGTGATCCCGACCGAAGTGGCCACGATATCGGTCTTCTGGAATCCGGTAGCCATGGTAGCCGCCACGTTGCTGCCAATCGCGGTGCTCGGACTGCCAGTTGCGTGCGCGACGTCCCTGCCAGGCGGCCTGCTGTTGGGCCGGGTGCGCGTGTTGCTGTGAAGGCCGATTGGCCTGCTGTTGATGTTGCTGTTGCTGCTGCCGGTTCTGGTTTTGCTGCTGTTGCTGCTGCGTGTGCTGTTGTTTCTGTTGCTGATCCTGCCGGCTCTTGGCCTGCTGTTGCTGATGCTGCTGATTGCCTGACTTGGCTTGCTGCTGCTGTTGCTGCGCGTGCTGTTGTTTCTGTTGCTGATCCTGCCGGCTCTTGGCCTGCTGTTGCTGATGCTGCTGGTTGTCTGACTTGGCTTGCTGCTGCTGATGCTGAGCCTGTTGTTGCTGTCCGTGCTGTTGTTTCTGTTGCTGATCCTGCTGGCTCTTGGCCTGCTGTTGCTGATGCTGCTGGTTGTCTGGCTTGGCTTGCTGCTGATGCTGAGCCTGTTGTTGCTGTCCGTGCTGTTGCTGCTGCTTTTCAGGCTTGGCCTGCTGCTCCTGTTTCTGGGGCTTTGAGTCTTGTTGGTGTTGATCTTGCTGTGCGTACATGGGAGCGACGGCCCCGAGAAGAAGGAGCAGAACTCCGGTGCAAATGAGACTGGCGGGTTTCATATTTGTTGCCTCCGTTACGATATTTCGTGCGCCTCTTTCCTTGTTGCGCTGGGCGCCGCTGCTTTTCAAAACTTTGATTTCATGGTTCACGGAGGTTTCTTGAACTCCGTTCATTCATCACGGGCTATGGCTTGTTCCTCGCCCCCGCGACCAATAGGACGATCCCTCCGACCACCGCCAGCCCCCCAAGTATCGGAGGAAGTGGAATTCGCTCATGAGTTTCTGTGGTGACCTGCAGCGATCCCACATCGAGAACTTGTTTCTCGCGCGTGTAGTTGATCCCTTGATAGGCGAGGGCCAGCGCGCCTAGAACGATTAACAAAATCCCAGCCCAGCTAATCGGCTTCATATCTGCGTCACCTCGATTGGAAATTAGACAACTCTTCGACCTTGAACGAGCCTAATTACGAGAACAACGACGGCCAAAACCAAAAGAATGTGGATGAAACCACCCAATGTGTAGGAAGTGACCAGTCCCAATAGCCACAACACGACCAAAATTACGAAAATTGTCCAAAGCACGGTTTTCTCCTCTGAGAACCGACTCGAGTTTCTTTGTCTGTCCTCCGTCCCAAGAACCAGGGTGACCGCCTCATAAGTTTCATTTCCTCTCTCGCCGATTTGGGTTCGTTCAACTGCCGATGTGGATCCTCGAGAGGCTATGAAATAGTCCAAAAACATCCAGAAGCCACAACACCACGACGATCACCACGACCGCATTCAAAATGGACTTAATCGTTCCCTGCATTGGGATGAAGCGGTTGACCAGCCAAAGCAGGAGACCCACCACCACCAGGACAATCACTACTTGTAGTAAGGGCATTTGACGATCTCCTTCCCTCGCGGGCAGACGCGTCTTGCTTGCTCCGCGGTGTTGCGATAATGAGCCTACCTACGGGAGGCGTTTCTCGGAGACCTCTTGTTGAGGGTCGAAACGAGTAATTTCCCCGATGCGGGCACGCGAACCGCGCTTTTGATTACGACGTCCTTCGCCGTGACTCCTTTTCCGTACAGTCTCTCGTTGCCGTCGTTATCGGGGCGGAGAGTGGAGCCTTCTAGAGAGATCCCTGCGAACAATCCTCGCGAACGCGAGTACGAGAGAATCTCCGCACGGAGTGTAACGTCGGTGGCTGCGGCAGCATTGCGGCCCTTCGGACCTGCCGCAGCAGCGATGTCGCCGCCGAGCTTCACCTGGCTCGTGAGAATCGAATCAGCCCCGCGCTGATTCATCACCAACAGGACAAAGTCCGTCGCTTGGCCGCCCAACTGCAGGCCGAAGCTTGCACCTTCGAGTGCCATCATGGAAGGTGCACTCCAGGGGCCGTTGAAGTCCTGGCCGCTCCGGCAGGTCATCACACCGCGGCCGTAACTGCCCCCGAATCCAATTGCGAATTTCAGCACCGAAGGCAGAACGATGACGCATTCCGCCTTGTCCAAAATATCCTTCGGAATATCGTCGGGAACGTTGAGAATCTCGACCATCACCTTCCCGGAATTTCTAATGCGGTTGTTTTCGTCTTTTTGAGCGGATGCCGGAAGGCCGGCCAAAGCAATCGCAACCACTAACAACAAGATCTTATTCATCGATGCGCTCCTCTTGAGGCTGTAGTAGGTCCCAATATCCCGGGGCATTTGATCGTGGCGGCGCCCCGCCTGCCGACGCACCCTTCTTACTTAGTTCTTTATGCGGTTCTGTTCGGTGATCTTCGTCACTTGCCAATGTGACATCCATAACAGGGTCAACCGGGAGAAAACTGTTCAAAAAGAGACACTTGCATGGTGGCGGAGATCGAGCACCCGTCAACACCAAATGCACAAATTGCGGAACCACATCGTGCTCAGAAAGAATTCGCTATCGAGGGGAAATAGCCGCGGCAGGAGAAACGTTCAGCTTAGCCAGTTCGCTGGCAAAAATGAGGGTTTCGAGAAGTTCAACGACGAGGTCACTAAACTCAGCGCGCGCCATCTACTTCGTGCCTATTTCCCCTTCCGAGGAATGAAGACGGGAACCGGCGGCGAGACCTTGTACACCTTTGAGAAATCACCTTGGTTGACCGCGATGCCCACGCGCCCGCGCGAATCGATATACACGAGAGGCTGCCCGACCGGCACGCCCATGAACGTTTTCTCATATGGGAACGTGTACTGCTTCTTGCCGATCTTTAGCGTGACTTTGTCCTCGAGCACGTAGCCGAGCTTCTTGAAATCATCGCCTTGAATGTCCGTGATCAGGCTGCCGTAAGGATCATCGAGTCCGATGACCGTGCCGGTGATGCGATTGGCTTCCACTGTCGCGGTGCGCGCCGTCAGGCGCACTAGCTCGGTGACTTCCGGCCCCGCGAGCGTCCAATCCTCTCCCGCAGCCAGATGCGCGGCGGCCGGAGAGAAAATGTCGCGGCCGTGAAACGTGGACGAAATGTTGTCGCCAATCATCCACGCGGTGTTGGTGATTTCGTGCGCGCCTTCGAAGCCGTCACGGTCCGTCACGAGCGTGACGAGGCCGTTATCCGGCAGCACGAAATATTGTCCCTTCTTCGATTTCACGATCACCGCTTTCCGCGATGTGCCCACGCCGGGATCTATCACCACAAGAAAAACCGTGCCCGGGGGATAGTACGGCGTCACGCCTTCCAGCAACCGCGCGCCCTCCTCGATCGAGAACGGCGTCACTTGATGAGTGATATCCATGATCCGCGCGTTCGGCGCGATTCCCACAATCACAGCCTTACAAATCGCCACCGCGTCATTCGCCGAGCCGAAATCCGTCATGAATACGATCGTCGGCTGCGCTCCGTCCTTCGCCGCTTGGTCCGTAGCAGATCGCCCGCCGCACCCGGTTAGCGAAATAACAACTAAAACCAGCGCAATTTTGCCGGCGCGCAGCATCAACGGGCCTCCGGCGAAATCGGCGCGAACGTCCGGAAGTAGGCAATTAGCGCGCGCATCGTCGCGTCATCGTACGCGGGGCTCGCCGCCATCTGGGTTTTCGGATTCTTCGCTTTGGGGTCGCGGACGTATTCGGTGAAGAATTGCGGCGAGTTTGCGGCCAATGCGGCGAGAACTGTCCACGTGACTCCGGATTTCAAACCGCCCTCGGCGCCGTTGTTGTGGCATCGAAAGCAATTCTGCTGTGCAATTTTGAATCCGTCCTGCACCGCCGCGTGGTCGGATTGCGCCCCGCGCGGCGCAATCGCGCCAAAGACGGCTCTTTCGTCACGAAATTCGAGCCGGATGACCCCCCAGGGGATTTGCGGCTCGTCTTTGTGCGCCAGAATTTTAAACGCCGGCGTGAAATCCAGGTGGGCGATCAAATACGGACCCGCATCGTCTCCGGCGGCGTCTTTTAACCAGTCCAAATGCGATTTGCCGTAGAGCTCCATTACGAGGACAGGATGGTGCGCCGCCAGATATGCGTGGGGGTAGTGCGCGCGGTATTTGTCCTTGCAGATGGCTATCACCATGTCGCTCGCTGGAACGCCGAGTGCGCTCACCAAATCATCAATCGGCACGCCTATTATCTGTGCAAGCACGGGGAAGCTGCCGTCATCTGGCCTGTAGGCCATCGGGTGTGCAGCGGCCAACAAATCCTCGCGCGTCAGATAGCGCGTCGTTCCCGCGGGAAGTCCCGGCAGATCGCCGCCAATCTCAAGGTCCGTCGCGGACGTCCTCTGCGCGCGCAGTTTTCCGGCGAGCGCTGAAGCCGAACCCGCTTGCGCGGCCGCGATCCCGGGCGCGAGAAACGTCACAACGAAAAGGATCGCAACACCCACAGAAAGAAATCCGATTCGGCGCCGGCTCATCCGGCTCATGGTATCGCAGCGCGCATCCGCCACAACTGAGAATCTCACTCACGCCTCTCTATGCTAGAGTGACGCCTTATACTTTTTCTCGCGGAGGCGATTCGAGTCCATGGCGGCAGGAACGGAAGCGCGGCTCGCGAAACTCGGCATCGTTCTGCCGGCTCCCCCCGCGGCCGGCGGAAATTACGTTCCGGCCAAGACGATCGGCGGCATGGTGTATCTTGCCGGCGCGATCTCGTCCTCCTCGCAAGGCGTCATTGACGGAACGCTGGGCCTGAACCGCACGATCGAGGAAGGCTACGCGGCCGCGCGCGCCTGCGCACTCACGCAATTGGCCGTGCTGAAAAGACATCTCGGCTCGCTCGACGCTATCAAGCAAATCGTCAGCGTAAATGGTTACGTGAATGCCGTTCCCGGCTTCCCCGATTCGCCCAAGGTCATCAACGGCGCGTCGGATCTCTTCGTCGAACTATTCGGCGAAGCGGGCCGCCACGTGCGTGCCGCTATCGGGGTCCCGGCGCTGCCGCGCAACGCTCTCGTCGAGTTGCAAATGACCGTCGAAGTCGAGCGCTAGCCAATCGCCATGGCCGAACACTCTCTCTCCGCCGAACCCATTCACTCGCGCTGGAATCGCGATCTGAAGCCGCGCCTCGCCATCGCTCCCGGCGACACCGTTCATTTGGAATGCCAGGACGCGAGCGGCGCGCAGGTGCGCCCCGGCATGACTCTCGCCGAGTACTTGAAAATCGACCGCGACCGCATTCATGCGCTCACGGGTCCGATTTTTATCGACGGCGCCGAACCGGGCGATGTCCTGCAAGTGGACGTCCTCGAAGTGGCGCACAAAGGCTGGGGATGGTCCAGCGTGATCGCCGGGCTTGGATTTCTCAAGGAACGCTTCGCCGACCCGTATCTTTTCCACTGGCAGCTCGAAGCCGCCGTCAGCCGTTCTCTCGCTCCCGCCGTTGTGCCGCTTCGCCCGTTTTGCGGCGTGATGGGCGTTGCTCCCGCCGAACCTGGCGAATTTCGCACCCGGCCTCCGGGCATTTTCGGCGGCAACATGGACGTGCGCGATCTATGCACGGGCTCCCGGCTGTACTTGCCCGTCCTGAATCGCGGCGCTCTTTTTTCCGCCGGAGACGCCCATGCCGCGCAGGGCGATGGCGAAGTTTGCATCAACGGAATCGAGTGCCCCTCGGACGTGACGCTGCGCTTTCACCTGCATCGCAAGCAGCCGCTGGCCGCTCCGCTCGTTGAGTCCCCTGCCGCGCGCGAACGATCGGCGGAATCAGGGGCTTGGGTTGTGGTCGAATCCGACACGGACGCCATCGCTGCCGCGCGCGCCGCCACTTCCCGCATGGTTGACCTGCTCGCCAGTCGGTGGGGCTTTACCGACGTTCACGCCTATATCCTGTGTAGCGCGGCCATGCATCTGCGCCTCAGCCAAGTCGTCAACGAGCCGATGTTTACAGTCAGCGCCTCGATGCCCAAGGACGTGCTTCCTTCCAAAGAGATCTTCTGAACGTTCGCGCCGCCCCCATGAACAAGGTCATCGGAAGCGCGAGGGAAGTTCAGATGTCGCTCAGCTTCCAATTCTAGTCACAGCGTCTGCGAAGAAGGGGACGGCGAGACCCGCCGTCCCCTTTTTTCTTTGGACTTTCGCTGCGAAATACCTTCAATTTGAAGCATCAAATCGTTCGCCGCGATCGCGAAGCCCAATCCCGCGCTGAATCCGGAATGGATGGAATTTACATGGTGCGCGCTGCGCGACGGGCATTTCGTCGCCGGCGACGATCCGAGCGGCGCACAATTGGGACAGATGGTTGCGGCGCGCTGGAATACAATGTACGAGTAGTTGCTGGACTTGAAGGTAATCGGCAAAGCGTTTGATCCGGGGACGGCGTACACGCTGCAATTCGTGGGATCGAAGTAGCACGCGGCAGTAGTCGCCAGGCAATCGGGGCGCGAGAGAAAGTCACCGTGGACATTTTCATCAGCGGCGGCACCGTGGTCACGATGGACGCGGAATTCCGCGTGATCGAGGACGGCGGCGTCGCAATCGAAGGCGACGCGATCGCGGCGGTCGGCAAACGCGCGGATCTCGAACCGACAGCCCGCGGCGCGAAGAAGACGATTGACGCGCGCGGCACGCTGGTCCTGCCCGGCATGATCAACGGCCACGCGCATGCGGCGATGAGCCTGTTCCGCGGCGTGGCGGAGGACCATTCGCTGGACGACTGGCTGCAGCGGTACATCTTCCCCGCCGAAGCGCGCAACGTGACCGAAGATTTCGTTTTCTGGGGCACGCGGCTGGGCGTGCTGGAAATGCTGCGCGGCGGCGTTACCACCTACGCCGACATGTATTACTTCGAGGACGTGGTCGCGCGCGTCACCAAGGAAGCCGGGATGCGCGGCGTTCTCGGCGAGACGATCCTCGATTTCGCGGCGCCCGACCACAAAACGCCGGCCGCGGCGCTCGAGTACACGAAATATTTCATCGAGCGCTGGAAGGGCGATCCGCTGATCACGCCCGCTGTCGCCCCGCATTCGATCTACACACTCTCGACCGACACGTTGAAAAAGGCGGCGGCGCTGGCGCGCAGCCAGGGCGTGCCGATCCTGATGCATATCGCCGAAGCGCCGTTTGAAAGCGAGCGGAGCCGCGCGCAGCACGGCAGTTCTCCGGTGAATTACCTCGAACGCATCGGAGTGCTCGGCGCCGACGTCGTGGGCGCGCACTGCGTCTGGGTGGACGCGACGGACATCGCGACGCTTCTCCGGCGCGGCGTGGGCACGGTGCACAATCCTTCGAGCAACATGAAGCTGGCTTCGGGCGTGATGCCCGTGGTGGATTTGCTGACGGCGGGCGTGCCGGTGGGCCTCGCGACCGACAGCGCCGCGAGCAACAACAACCAAGACCTCTTCCAGGAAATGAACGTCGCGGCGAAATTGCAGAAGGTCACGCGCATGGACCCGCGAGCGCTGCCCGCGCGGCAAGTCGTCGAGATGGCCACCATCGGCGGCGCGCGCGCGCTGCACCTCGATAAGCAAATCGGCTCGCTCGAAGTCGGCAAGCAGGCGGACGTCGTGCTGATCGGCACGGGCGCGACGCATTCGACGCCGATGTACAACGTCTATTCGCAGCTGGTGTACGCGCTGAACGCGCACGACGTGCTCACCGTGGTGATCGCCGGGAAAATCGTGATGGAAGTTCGCGTGATGATGACGATGGACAAGCCCGCCATCCTCGCGAAGGCGCACGAATTTCAGCGCAAGGTCGCGGCCTCGCTCATCGACGCGCCGCCGGTCTAGGCTTTGCAAATAGCAAAAGTAGCGTAAATTATCGGGGCTTCCTGGGATCGCCAATCTCACGATTGGCGCGGTTGCAGTTTGCAGTGCCTGTTCCCGGGCGTCGCGTCCAGATGGCGTCTTTGCGGTTTTGCTGAGGGAGAACGAATGCACCGATATGTCGGCATCCTGGGCATCTTATTCGTACTCGGCATGGCGTACTTGTTCTCGACGAATCGCCGCGCGATTCGCTACAAGACGGTCGGCTGGGGCCTCGGCCTGCAAATCGCCTTCGCGTTTCTGGTGATGCGCTGGACGATCGGGCAGGACATCTTCGCGTACCTCGGCCGCGGCGCGACCAAGCTCCTGAGCTTCGCATTCTACGGATCGTCGTTCGTTTTCGGCGAGCTTGGGATGAAAAATTCCCCGCGCGGATTTATTTTCGCCTTTCAGGCGCTCCCCATCATCATTTTCATCGCCGCGTTTTTCGCGATTCTGTATCACTTCGGAATCATGCAAGTCATCGTGCGGATGGCGGCGTGGGGGATGACGCGCCTGATGGGCGCGAGCGGCGCGGAATCGCTCAACGTCGCGGCCAGCATCTTCATGGGCCAGACCGAAGCGCCGCTTACCATCCGCCCGTTTCTGCCGGAGGTCACGCGCTCCGAGCTGATGACCATCATGACCAGCGGCATGGCGCACGTTTCCGGCAGCCTGATGGGCGCGTACATCGCCTACGGAGTTCAGGCCAAGCACCTGCTCGCCGCCGTGATCATGACCGCGCCCGGCACGATCCTGATTTCCAAGATGCTCGTGCCGGAAACGGAAACTCCGCTCACCGCCGGGCGCGTGGAAATGGCTGAACTCGAGCGCGAGCCGAATTTGCTCGGCGCCATCGCCCGCGGCACCAGCGACGGCCTGCACCTCGCGCTCAACGTCGCCGCGATGCTCATTTCTTTCATCGCGCTGGTGTATCTGCTGGACGCATGCTTCGGCGGCACGCACAACTTTCTCGCGGCGCACGGAGCGGCGTGGTTTCCCTCGAGCCTCGAGCAAATCTTCGGCTGGATTTTCGCGCCGGTCGCATGGCTCGCCGGAGTTCCCTGGCACGACGCCGGCACCGTCGGCAATCTGATGGGCCTGCGCATGGTGACGAACGAGCTGGTGGCATTCCAGCGGCTCGGGCCGATGCAGGCGACGCTCGATCCGCGGTCGTTCACGATCGCCACGTTCGCGCTTTGCGGATTCGCGAATTTCAGCTCGATCGGAATTCAGATCGGCGGCATCGGCGCGCTCGCACCCAACAAGCGCTCGGAACTCGCGCGCCTCGGCATCCGCGCCATGCTCGCCGGGACCGCGGCCAATCTGATGTCCGCTGCGATCGTGGGGATCATGCTGCGATGAGTGCCTTCGTAGCGCCGGCTTGTCCTGAGCGGAGCCGAAGGGCGTCTCGCCGGCTCTTTGCCCGTGCCTTTGGGTTTCAGTGGCACAGACACTCCTGTCTGTGCTCCGACGATCTCCGCTCCGTCACGTTCGGCCGCGTGATCGGCTGGACGCTCGCGTTGATTCTCGCGCTGTCATCCCGAACCCCTTCAGGGGTGAGGGATCTCTCTTCGACGTTAACAACCTGCACCCAATGACCGCCACGCGCAAACCCGCCGCCTCCGCCTTCGCCCGCGCCTCGCGCGCCGCAAAATACATCCAATCGCGCACGAAGCTGCGCCCAAAAATCGGCCTCGTCCTCGGCTCCGGCCTCGGCGCCTTCGCCGACGAACTCACCTCCGCCACGCGCATTCCCTACACGAAAATTCCCGGCTTCCCGCGCTCGACAGTCGAAGGCCACGCCGGCCAGCTCGTCATCGGCAAACTCGGCAACATTCCGGTCGCCGTGATGCAGGGGCGCGTGCACCTATATGAAGGATACGCGCCGAAGGAAGTCGTGTTTCCGATGCGCGTCCTCGGGCGGCTGGGAATTCGCGCGGCGATCCTGACAAACGCGGCGGGCGCGATCAACGTGGCCTATAGCCAGGGCGCGCTGGTGGTGATTCGCGACCACATCAATTTGCAGGGCGCAAATCCGCTGGTCGGGCCGAACGACGAGCGCTTCGGCACGCGCTTTCCGGACATGTCGCAGGCATACTGGAAGCCGTACCGCGAGATCGCCCTCGGCGAAGCGAAGCGGCTCGGCCTCGGCGCGCACGAAGGCGTCTACGCTGCGCTCTCCGGGCCAAGTTTCGAAACGCCGGCCGAAATTCGCTACCTCAAGACGATTGGCGCGGATCTGGTCGGCATGTCCACCGTGCCCGAAGTGATCGTCGCGCGGCAGATGGGCATCCGCGTCCTCGGAATCTCCTGCGTGACCAATTTGGCCGCCGGCATCCTCGACCAGCCGCTCACCCACGCCGAAGTGATGGAAACCGGCGAGCGCGTCAAAGGCCAGTTCATGGCGCTACTTCACGCCGTGATTCCGCACGTCGCTAAGGATGTGGCGTCCGCAACGCCGTATAAATAGCTGCCGTCGGGCCAAGGAGTTCCCTTCGCCGCCCGTTTTACTGAAAGGATAACTCTACCTAGAGTGTTATGATCGGCCTCGCGAGCAGTCGTATATCGACCTACGTTTATCATCGAGCGATCCTGACAACTCTTGATGTCGTGTGCACGGACTTTCGCGGCAGGTTGTAGGGGGAGGCCGTCGATGCGTACCTTGGGAACAGCTCTCATCCTCGTGCTGATATTCGGCGCCCATTCGTGGGCGCAGTCGGATGAGAACGTCCAGAATTGCAACAGTCCCTACGCGAAGCCGAACCTGACAATACAATCGTGCTCATCCCTGATCCAATCGGGGAAGCTTTCTGGAGAAGATCTTTCCAGTGCTCTCAATAACCGAGGCAGCGCTTACGAGGTTGAGGGAAACCACGAGCTTGCGATTCAGGATTTCAATCAATCGATAGGCCTGAATCCGGCCTCCGCCAAGTCCCTCTACCGCCGTGGCAGCGCCTACTACGCCAAAGGTGACTACGATCACGCGATCCAGGACTACGATGAGACAATCCGCCTGAATCCAACATGGGATTGGGCATTTGACGGCCGGGGGAACGCATACTACGGCAAAGGCGATTACGATCATGCGCTTCAGGACTACGATCAGGCCATTCGCCTGAGTCCAACTTTCTCCGCAGCGTTCAACGGTCGGGGAAATGCTTACTATGGCAAGGGCAACTACGACCGTGCGCTTCAAGACTACGATCAGGCCATTCGGCTCCTTCCCAGTTACGCATTGGCATTTGCTGGCAGGGGGAACGCCTACTATGGCAAGGGCAACTACGATCACGCGATTCAGGATTACGATCAAGCCATACTCCTAAATCCAAATGACGCCACAGCGTTCAGCGGCCGGGGCGGCGCTTACATCGGCAAGGGCGATTACGATCACGCGATTCAGGACTATGATCAGGTCATTCGCCTGGTTCCAACTAATGCCGCAGCGTTCAGCGGCCGTGGGAACGCATATTCCCGCAAAGGAGACTTCGATCACGCGATTCAGGACCTCAATCAAGCCATTCGCCTGAGTCCAACTGACGCGGCCGCCTTTTACGCTCGGGGTAACGCCTACGCTCGCAAGAGCGACTACGATCATGCTATTCAGGACTTCGATCAAGCCGTTCGGCTAAATCCGGCCGACATCGACAGCGTCCGAAACCGAGGCGTCGCCTTTCTATCTAAGGGCGATTCCGATCACGCGATTCAGGACTTTAATGAAGCCATACGCCTGAATTCCACGGACGCCACTGTCTTTTACCTTCGCGGCAGCATTTACTACAGCAAGCGCGACTATGATCATGCGATTCAAGACTTCGATCAATCGATTCACCTGAATCCGACCTTCGCTGCGGCGTTCAACAGCCGGGGCGGCACCTACTTGGCCAAGGGCGACAACGACCATGCGATCCAGGATTACGATCAAGCCATTCGGCTAAATCCAAAGTACCGTGATGCATTTTTCAACCGGGCCACGGCCTACGGTGAAAATGGCGACTACGATCACGAAATTCAAGACTATGGCCAGGCAATTCAGCTGAATCCAACTGATCCGGTCGGGTACAACAACCGCGGTGTGGCCTACGGAGGTACAGGTGATTACGATCGCGCCATCCAGGACTTTGATCAGGTCATCCGACTGAAATCAACCGACGTCCAGGCTTTCAACAACCGAGGGATATCCAAATTTTGCTTGGCGCACTATGAAGATGCCCAAAGAGATTTCACCGAGGCTATCCGCCTTCGGCCTGACGCGCTCTATTCCATACTCTGGCTTTATCTGGCCCAGGCGCGAGCTAACGATAAGAAACACCCTGATTTCACCATAAGCGTGCCGGCAGCAAATCTAAAGAATTGGCCGGGGCCAGTCGTCGAGCTGTATCTCGGAATCAACGAGCAGGAAGCAGTCTTGTCGGCGGCACGAAACTCCAACCCAAAGATCGAAAAGAACCAACTTTGCGAGGCATACTTCTTTCTCGCGGAGCACGCCCTAATTTTAGGCAACCGGACTGAAGCCATGCACCTTTTTCAACAAGCTGTGGACACGGCAGCAATGCAGGAGGTCGCATACGTCACGTCCCGAGCGGAGCTGGGTCGACTGACCAAGCCGGGTGGCCCAGGCTCTGGCCTTTGATTTTTCGGGTGCCCCGCTGTTGCTTTCGTAGCGGCCGCCTTCAGGCGGGCGCCTTGGCCGTTGTTGTTATTCTTGCGTGTTTTTGAAATGGATTATCCGGCGGATGGCCCATCCTTAATCACTATTACATTTCGCTAATTCCCTCCGCAGACGATCAGATCACCCACGCGTAACCTCAAGCCGCGCATAACACTTGAGGGTGCCGCACTCTTCGTTTCCCAGAAGGGTGCGTCTCCTCACTTTGCTCTCACGCATTGCCGACCGGTTTCTACCGCGCATCCAAAACCTCCGCGCACCCTTCAAGCCCGGAAGGGTTCGGCACCCGCCGGATGGCGACTCGTTCCGATCGTCAGAGACGACTTTCGCTCTGTCGTGTATCGAACAGAGATTCCTTTCCCGCTTGGATAACCTTGCAGTACGAATATGGGGATCAAGGGCTCTCTCTACGTGGTTTGGTTGAACAAGGGGGAATCGCGCCAGCCGGAGTTTGCCGTCAGGTTTGCACCTGATGGAGCAGTCGGTAGCCTGACGGATCTCCCCAAATTTCTAGGCGAAGAATCGTTGTGGGCGTTCTTGGCTCTTTCGCTCGCTCTCGCGAATCCGCAGGTCGAAGGCGCGTTACGGGATTTGCACGAAACCGGAAGCGCGGAGATTGAGTACCTCAACATTTCGGCCGACGATTTGCGCCGGTTCAAGTTGATCTAGTGCGCCGGGCGCGTAGCCCAAGTTTTGGCGTCTAGTCTTTTCGGGTGCCCCATCCTCGGACTGCGAGGGTGGGGCCTTTTCGCGCCTGCATGCATTTTCTTTTCCCGGCCAGTGCGTCCACCTGTAGTTTTTCCATCCCTTCGGCAAAAGTCCACAGGCGCTGATTGACAATTTCAAAACTTCTTCCTGCTAGCGTGGGTTGCGGGCGAACTCTTAGCACCCAAGGCCCTTCGGTCGGCGAAATTCGGAAACGCCGACCTCTGGATGACAGTCCTCGCCGGATTGTCAGAGGAAACGAAATGAGCGAGCGGTCGGCTTCGAAGCAACGCACGAGACGAGATCAAGAACCCCACCTTGACCAAACGAGCGCGGGGTACCGGGAAAATCGTTGCAGCTCGCGCGAGCTTCCGGCGCGACAGCCTTCGCGCCGTCTGCGCCAGCTAGGGGGTCGGAGCTTCAGCTCCGACATAAAAGGCGGCGCAAAGCGCCTACCTATGCGCTGCCTCTCCCGCAGCAAGTCTTCAGTTCAAAGTCCGCGCGATGCGCGCACCTTGCTGCCGCAGGCCGTTGCGGAGGCCGCATGGCCGCAGCGACCGCGATTTCTAATCGACACTCTGGCGATTAGAAACGAGACCAAGTCGTCTGCGTCCAATAGCTTACGTTTTTCTAATCGACACTCAACTGGGAGGAAATTTCCGCACGGTCTCAAGCGCTCGCGCCGACTTCGATGGGTTGCAATCCTCCACGCAGCCGCGGAGTCGTTGCAGTATTCAACCTTGCGCCACCAAACGGCGCAATTACCCGTCACACCATGCCGAGTAAACCTCGGGCTAAGTCATTCAAAACAAAGGATCGGCACCCTCGGGAAGTGTCACAAAAATACGAGGTCAGCCTTCGCGAATTTCGCCCAGAAAACTCTTCCCATGCGAAATCGCGCCGCCGAAATTTTCGGCGACGGTCTGGCCCATGTCGGCGAGAGTCGAGCGGATGCCGAGATTCGCTCCTCCGCCCGTTGACGCGCGGCGTGTACGCGAGTATCGGAACGTACTCGCGCGAATGGTCCGTGGTCGGATTTACGGGATCGGGATCGCAGCCGTGGTCGGCGGTGATCAGCAGAAGATCGGACGCGCGCAGGGCCGCGAGAAACGGGCCGAGCAGCGCGTCGAACTCCTCGAGCGAGCGCGCGAAGCCTTCGACGTCCTTGCGATGGCCGTAGAGCATGTCGAAGTCCACGAGGTTCGCGAAGATCAGGCCGCTTGGCCGGCGCGCGAGCGCTTCGGTGAGCTTGGCCATGCCGTCGGCGTTGTTCTTCGTGGTGACGTAGTCGCTCACGCCGCGGCCATGGTAGATGTCGTGGATTTTGCCGACGCCGAAGACCGGAATTTTGCGGTCGGCGAGGACGTCGAGAAGCATGGGGCGCGGCGGCTCGACGGCGTAGTCGTGGCGGCGTTCGGTGCGGCGGAAATTTCCGGCCGGGCCGGTGAACGGGCGCGCGATCACGCGCCCGACGCGGTTCGGCCCGTCGAGCAGCGCGCGCGCGATTTCGCACATGCGATAGAGCTCGGCGATGGGAATCACGTCCTCGTGCGCGGCGATCTGAAACACGCTGTCGCCGGACGTGTACACGATCGGAAAGCCGGTGCGCACGTGCTCTTCGCCAAGCTCCTTGATGATCTCGGTGCCGGAGGCGGGCTTGTTGCCGAGCGTGCGGCGTCCGATGCGGCGCTCGAATTCGGCGATCAGATCGCGCGGAAAACCGTGCGGGTAAACCGGGAAAGCCTGGTCGAGCCAGATGCCGGCCATTTCCCAGTGGCCGGTGGTGGTGTCCTTCCCGGGCGAGACGGTGACGCCTTTGCCGAACGCGCCGATCGGGCGCGCGGGCGGCGCGAGGTGGTCGAGCGGTTTGATATTCGCGAGGCCGAGGCGGACGAGATTCGGAAGCCGCAACGGGCGCGAGCGCGCGACGTGGCCGAGCGTGTCGCGACCCACGTCGCCGTAGTCGGCCGCGTCCGGCAGCTCGCCGATGCCGACGCTATCGAGGACGATCCAGATGACGCGTTCGAAATGTGGTTTCGTTTCCGCCACGACGCCGCTACTCCTCGCCGATGTCCTCGTTCCAGACTTCCGGATGCGCGCGGATGTAGCCGGCGAGCAGCGACGCGCACTCCTCGGAATCGAGATCGATCACGCGCACGCCGATCGAGCGCAGCCAGTCGAGGCCGCCCTGAAAATTCCGGCTTTCGCCGACCACCAGCGTGCCGAAGCCGAATTGCCGGACGAGTCCGCTGCAATACCAGCACGGCGCAAGAGTCGTGACCATGATCAAATCGCGATAGGTACGACGGCGGCCGGCGTTGCGGAACGCGTCGGTCTCGCCGTGCATCGAAGTGTCGCCATTTTGCACGCGGCGATTGTGCCCTGCGCCAACGAGCTGGCCATTCGCGTCGAAAATTGCGGCGCCGATGGGGATGCCGCCTTCGGCCAACCCGACGCGAGCTTCGGCCAGCGCAACCGAAAGCATTTTCGCGTAATCGAGTTCGGATTTCATTTTGCGATGGCGGCGACCAAATCGAAAAACTGCCGCAAAGAGTTTACCTCACGGCAGCGATTGAGAAATTGTGTTTGTGAGCGCAGCCCGTCTAAAATGGACGCGAAATATTCTCATCCAAGCGGGGATCGCGCGCATGCAGATAGCCAGGCCGTTTCGGTATTTCTCGAGTGCTCTAAGCGTTTTTTTTGTTTGGGCCATGTATTGCTTCGGTCAGGCGGGTGCTCCACCCAGTGCGGGTGCAAAAGGTTTGAATGCCGAGCAGCACACGGCTCGCGCGTTCGATGCCGCCAAAACCAATCCGCTCGACCTGCGAGCGTTTCTCGTGAACATGCCGAAGGGTGGCGACCTGCACGTTCACCTGGAGGGCGCTGTCTATGCGGAGACGTTTATTCGGGATGGCGCCGAAGATCATCTCTGCGTAAACATTTCGTCGCTATCGTTCGTGCGGAGATCGACGACGACGGGGAATGCAGACACCCCCTGCGAAAAAGGCGACATTCCCGCCGAGCAGGCCTTGAAGGATCAGCATCTCTACGACGCGCTGGTGGACGCATTTTCGATGCGCGGATTCGTGCCGTCGGCCGGGGTGACGGGTCACGATCACTTCTTTGACGCGTTTGACCGATTCATCGCGGTGGACCAGCGCCACACGGGCGAGTGGCTGGATGAAGTGGCCAGCCGCGCAGCGGCGCAGAACGAGCAATATCTGGAGCTGATGGTCACGCCGCTGTTTGTCCATACGGCGGCGATCGCGAAAGAGCTGGGCTGGCATGCCGACCGCGGTTTCAGCGAATTTCGCGATCAGCTGTTCGCGAAGGGACTGCGCGATGACGTGGCGATCGTGCGCGCCTATTTGGATCAAGCGGAGGCTATCCGGAGGCAGAGCGAGCGCTGCGGCGAAGCGAACGAGTCGAGCGGCTGCGGCGTCCAGATCCGATACATCTATCAAGTGCTGCGCGCCTTTCCGCCCGAGCAAGTCTTCGCGCAGACCTTGCTCGGATTTGAGGCGGCTGCGGCCGATCCGCGGATCGTGGGCGTCAATTACGTGCAGCCCGAGGACGATCGCGTGGCCATGTCGGATTACGCGCTGCACATGCGCATTCTGGCATTCCTGCACGGGGTCTATCCGAGAACTCACATCAGCTTGCACGCCGGTGAGCTCGCGCCGGGAATGGTTCCGCCGGATGGGCTGTGCTGCCACATTCGCGATGCCATCGAGGTGGCGCACGCGGAGCGAATCGGACACGGCGTTGACGTGATGCAGGAGAACCGCCCGTACGATCTGCTAAAGGAGATGTCAGCGAAACACGTGATGGTCGAAATCAATCTGACGAGCAACAACGTGATCCTCGGCGTGACGGGCAAAGAGCATCCGCTGCCCATCTACCGGAGATTTGGCGTGCCCGTGGCGCTCTCGACCGACGATGAAGGAGTGTCGCGCATCGATCTCACGCATGAATACGTGCGAGCCGTCGAAACGTATGGACTTGGCTACGCGGACTTGAAGCAGATGGTGCGCGCGAGCCTCGAGCATAGTTTTCTCGCAGGCGCGAGTTTGTGGCGGGCGCCCGATCATTTCGATCAACGCGTGCCAGCGTGTTCGCAAGACACGTTGGGCGCGGAGAAGCAGTCGCCCGGATGCGCGGCGTTTCTTCAATCGAGTGAACGGGCGCGGCAGCAATGGGAACTCGAACGGCGTTTCAGCAGGTTCGAAGCGAGCCACTGAGACGATGGGCCGTGCGCCGAGGACTACGGAGGCAGGGTCGCGCTTCCCGCTCTTCTTGGAGGACATTCTCAACCAGGGCGGTCTGCCGGGCGAGTGCACGATTCAGGTGCTTCGACGGTGTGATTCTCAAGTCTTCAAAACGAACTCGCAGGTGAAGTTGCAGGGCAAGAGCGAAGCGCCGGAAAAACTCAATCGCCAGGCTGCGAATGCTTTAGAATAAAAGCGACTCCTACTGTGGGCGTGTAGCTCAGCTGGGAGAGCACCTGCTTTGCAAGCGTGTTCCGGCACTCCAAGAACTCCCTCCTTTGCGTTCGGTTTTAAGTGTTTTCAACAATTTCGGGGAATCTGCTTCTCGCTCGAAGTAACCCCCTAGGCCACAAAGACATGGGGTTTGGGAACAGTTATGGAACAGGTTTTTCATGAATTCTTTCGTGTCGCGGCACAAGCTCACGAGGGAAGTACTTCAGAAGTGCTTCGTTCAATGGCCTGCTTCCGAAACTCCTAGCCGTACCGCTCACCTCTTCTCGCACCACTTTGCAGTTCCTTTACCGCAAAGTGTCCAATACAGAAGTGTCCCAATCTAGGGGTTCACTCCACCTGTGGACTCAGCGGCCTCAGCCCAGAAGCCCGCGTTACTAGTACAAAGACCAGTCCGGTCTCGCACGTGATACGGTAGAGCGTTTAGGCGCCAACAAGCGCCGGGCGGCACGGCCGCTTAGCAAAGACTCTGAATGATGAATGGAGTGAATATGACGACGCGGAAGCAGGCAGCCGTCATCTGCCTGCTGGCTTTGGCGGCGGTGGCATTGTACTTTTGCTACCTGATCGCTAAGCCGTTTCTGGGTCCTATCGTGATTGCGGTGATGCTGGCAATTGTCTTCCATCCGCTCCACGCGAGGCTGCAGCAGTTCTTTCAACGTCCCAGCCTGGCCGCCGCCCTTTCGACCACCTTGGTGCTGCTCATCGTGGCGATACCCGTCGCGCTCTTAGCAATATCGATCAGCGGAGAACTCCGCGCGGTGGCTGAATCGCTGCGCGAACAGAGTGCGTCGCACGGAGGTTGGAGTCCCTACCTGGTACGGTGGACCGAGAGCCTGACGAGACGTCTCGGGAATTACGTGGATCTCTCGCAACTTGATCCGCAAGCAGAATTATTGCGCTGGGCGGAAGAGGCAAGCCATTACATGCTTTCCATCGGCGCGGCGGCTGTTACGAACCTGCTGTCGTTTGTCCTCGACACGATTGTCGTCTTCTTCAGTCTGTTCTTCTTCTTTCGAGAAGGAAGAAGTATCCGCCGGGGTATTTCGGAAATGCTCCCGCTGTATCCCGACCAGACGGAAAGACTTTTCTCGGGAATCAGCGAAACTATGATCGCCAATTTTTATGGCGGTCTAGCCGTGGGTGCGGCGCAGGGTATTTTGACGGGCCTGGCGTTCTGGGTTCTGGGATTGGAAGCTCCGATTCTGTGGGCCGTGCTCACGGGGCTGGCGTCGCTGGTGCCGTTCGTAGGGTCGGCTCTGGTTTGGGGCCCGGCTTCGATTCTCCTGCTCCTCAGCGGCCACTGGGTGAAAGCCGTCATTCTTCTCGCTTGGGGCGCGGCGGTCGTGGGGCAGATCGATGTGGTGGTGAGGCCCTACGTGGTGGGCACGCGCGTCAAGGTGCATACTCTATTGGTTTTCTTCGCGCTGCTCGGCGGAGTCGAGGCGTTCGGCATCATCGGAATTTTTGTCGGCCCTGTCATCCTTTCAATCGCGCTGGCAACTCTGGGCATGTTGAGGAGCGCGAATTTCTCTTGGCGATCGAACGCCGAGAGCGCGCCCGAAACCTCCCTCAATGACAAGCGAAGCGAATAACGCCACGATTCGTGGTCTTACTCGCGACCAAGCCCTCGCGCGGCTTCGGGCCGACGGACCGAACGAGTTGCCTTCCGCCAAACCTCGCAGTTTCCTGGCAATCGCATGGGAAGTCCTGCGCGAACCCATGATCCTGCTACTGCTGGCAGCCGGCGCGATCTATCTGATCCTGGGCGAACCGCGCGATTCCATCATCTTGTTGATTTCGATCTTTGCGATTCTAGGGATCGACCTGTATCAGCACAACAAGACGGAGCGCGCGCTGGAAGCGTTGCGTGACCTTTCCAGCCCGAGGGCTCTCGTGATTCGAGACGGAATCCAGACCCGAATCGCGGGCCGCGACGTAGTGCGCAGCGATATCGTGATTCTCACCGAAGGCGACCGCGTGCCGGCTGACGGCGTTGTTCTTTCTTGTGTGAGCCTATCGGTCGACGAGTCGCTACTGACCGGAGAATCTGTTCCCGTTCGGAAGTCTCCCGGGAACGCAAGCCTGAGCATGGCCCGGCCCGGTGGCGATGAACTACCGTTCGTTTATTCGGGAACGCTGGTTGTGCAAGGGCATGGGATCGCGGAAATCAAGGAAACAGGATCGCGAACCGAGTTGGGCCGGGTCGGCAAAGCTCTTCAGACGATTGAACCGGAGGCAAGTCACCTCAAGAAAGAAACGAAGCGCGTCGTGGCCATTATGGGAGTAGCCGGTCTCTCAATATGCGCTTTGGTGGCATTCATCTATGGCCGATCAAGCGGTAGCTGGCTCAGTGGAATCCTGGTAGGGATCACCGTAGCGATGTCGTTGTTGCCGGAAGAATTCGCCGTCGTACTGACCGTTTTTCTTGCTCTGGGAGCGTGGCGCATTTCGCAGAGGAATGTGTTGACGCGACGCGCCAGCGCCATTGAGACGCTAGGCTCCGCCACTGTGTTATGCGTGGACAAGACGGGCACTCTCACCCAGAACCGAATGACAGTCAAGAAGCTCTTTGCGGATGGCCAAACACAGGATGTCGAAGGTTCGGTCGGCGTCCTTCGCGACGGCCTATTTGAACTTCTCGAATTTGGCGTGTTGGCCAGCCAGCGAGAGGGTTTTGATCCCATGGACTCTGCTTTGCAGCAGACCGGCAAACGTTACCTGACTGGGAGCGATCGGTTGCACGAGACGTGGAATCTGGTCCGGGAATATCCGCTTTCCCCCAAGCTATTGGCCGTGACCCGCGTCTGGCGTTCGCCTGAGCAGGATGGCCAGACCGTGGCTGTGAAAGGCGCTCCTGGCGCCGTGGCCGAATTGTGCTGCGTTTCGCCATCGCAGCTCGAGACGATCAAGAGCAATGCGGAGTCGCTGGCGGCGGAAGGATGGCGAATCCTGGCGGTGGCCAGGGCCGGTTTTGGAAGGGGAACCCTTCCTGAAGATCCACACGGATTCGACTTCAAATTCCTTGGCCTGGTTGCCCTAGCCGATCCCGTGCGTCCTGAGATCGCGAAATCGGTGCAGGAGTGCTACACGGCGGGAATCCGAGTTGTGATGATCACCGGAGATTTTGCCGGAACGGCGCAGAGCATCGCGCGCCAAATCCAGCTGCGAGGGAGCGATCGCGCGCCACCGGTCCGGAACTGGATCGCATGGACGAGGCCACCTTGCTCCCAGAAATCAGGTCCATCAACATCTTCGCGCGCGTGGTACCGGAGCAAAAATTGCGGTTCATTGAGGCGCTTAAAGCTAACGGCGAAATTGTGGCCATGACCGGAGATCCGCGTAAACGATGCGCCCGCACTGAAGGCCGCGCACATCGGCATCGCCATGGGCGCCCGCGGCACCGACGTCGCGCGCGAAGCTGCCGACCTTGTGCTGCTTGACGATGCCTTCACGTCCATCGTGCACGCGATCCGTTTGGGCCGCAGGATCTTCGACAATCTCAAGAAAGCGATGGCCTACGTCATGGCTGTCCACGTGCCGATTGCGGGCCTTGCTCTGGTTCCAGTCATGCTCAAGTGAGCGATGACGTCATGCTCCCACTCCACGTGGTTTTCCTCGAGCTCGTGATTGACCCATCTTGTTCGATCGCCTTTGAAGCTGAACCGGAGGAATCAGACGTAATGGAACGGCCCCCGAGAAGCACGAACCAACCTCTCTAGACCGGCGAACGTTGACGCTCAGTCTCCTGCAAGGTGCAGCTTTTGCTGCGTGGTGCTCGGAGCTTTCGCGATTGCAATGTATCGTGGTGAGCCGGAAACCAGTGTCCGCGCTCTCACCTTTACGACTCTCATCATTGGGAATCTGGCTTTGATCCTCACGAACCGTTCATGGACTCGGACTGTTCTGGACATGTGGCGATCCTCAAATCCAGCCGTGTGGTGGGTGGTATTAGGGGCAGCGGCCTGCCTCGGAGTGGTCCTCTATGTGCCATCCATCCAGACGTTCTTCGATTTTCGAGGCTGCACGCATCGGATCTGGCGCTGTCCCTTGCGGCGGGCATGTTTAGCATTGCGTGGTTCGAGGGGTTAAAGGTCTTGGGGCGCCGGCATAGATTTCGTGCCTCGTAAGTTACGAATGCGCGAGCCAAATTGCTGATTGCCGATGGACACAAGCACGACGCCCGTGCGAACGATCAAACCGCCAAGCCATCGCTGGAGCGTCACGCGCTCGCCGAGAAACTCTATGTTCTATATCCTAGGTACTTCTTAATATTTACCGAGTATTTGGCAAACCCCTTCCGAACAAATGCCATGGAACCCATGCGCTCTTGGACCGAACAGACCGAGAATCGAAGCTACCGCTGTCAGGAAGTTGTTTAAGTAAATTACACGGTGGAGATTGCGCGTGATCAGCGGGCAGTTCGAATTGCCAGAGCACCTGCTTTAAAGGGTAGGCGGTCACTTGTAGCAATTTGCCGAAGCGATGATTAGAATCATAACGTTACAGTGGGCGTGTAGCTCAGCTGGGAGAGCACCTGCTTTGCAAGCAGGGGGTCACCGGTTCGATCCCGGTCACGTCCACCAACTTCTTCCGATTGCAAAAGGGTTAGAAGAATCATCCCGGCCCGAACGCTCCATGATTCGTGCACTGGAGTGAACCCCTGGAGTGAGACAGTTTCGTAGTGCAAATTTGCACGAAAGGAGCTGAAAGTGGAACTGAAAAAGGGAGAGCCGGTACAGTCAGGAATTTCGGCAACAAGCCGTCCAACAGATGAAGCTGTGCAATAACGTCCTCAGGCTTTCACGGGAACTGGGTATACACCGCAGACTGCTGTACAACTGGCGCGACCATTGGACGAGGGCAACCCTACTCCGCTCAGTTCCCAGAACTGATCTGCGCAAGGAAATCACCAAACTGAAGAGACTGCTTGCGAACAAGACGATGGAAGTGGATTTTTTCAGACGTGCCTTGCAAAAAGTAGGGGCTCGACGCGTCAGGGGACTGCCTCTGGCGCGAACGCATCTATGGCGAAAGAAGGACAAGGATGCCGTTGCAAGGCAGCTTAAGCATCGAGCGAATGTGCGATTTGGCGCAAGTCAGCAGGGCTGGATTCTATCGCTATTTGCGAGGAGGCTGGCCTGCCTAGGAAGGAGATGACCCTGAAATCAGCTGTTGAGGAGATCGTTTGTAGATCTCGGTGGCGTGACGGCTATAGAAATGGTGACTGCTGGTTGCGCCTGCGAGGGATGATGACGAATCAACAAAGTGGGTCTCGCAATGAAAAAATGAACCGGCAGCGAGGAGAAGGGATGAAGGCTGCGGGACGGGAAAAAACTTAAACTGCTTAGAGTTTTGTCTGTGCTGTGGGGAACTACTCAACTTGGCGGAGCCGGACGGTACCTGCTGGTGGTGGAATGATGGGTGGATCCGTGATATGACTTATACCTGGCTTAGAAGAGAAATTTGCCTGATGTGGGGAGTAGCACTGGGTGGCGCTTTCCCGTAAGGTGATTGGATGGTCATCTGTGTGGACTTTGGGAAATGGAGAGCTCCGCACTTGGAGTGTTAGAAAGAGCGACTGCAAGTGGAAGCCGCCGCCGGGAGTGATATGCGTGACTCGGATTAGGGGGTGGAGTACGGTTGTCGGCACTAATATGAAGGCACTTCAGATGAGCATGGGATGTTGCCGAGCACGGAGCAGGACAGGTATTCTGTATGACAATGCGACTTGCGAGAGTTTTTTGAAGACGCGAAAGCGAGAAGAGATCTACGTAAACGCTTACCGCGATTTTGAACATCTCGCAAAATGTGTGGAGCTGTCATTGAGCATTATGATAATCGATGGCCGAGTTTAACATTGGGCTCTTAAATTATCGTTCCCCCTGAAGAGTTTGAACTGGAGCCAAACAAGCCAGGCCTGGAGGCTAGTCAGCAAGCCGCGATGGTGAGATTCTCTGGTCCATAGGCACGATATTTTCAGTTTCGCCGACATTCAGGGCGAATTGCGGGAGCTTTGCGCGGGCCCCACGAAGAGTGTGATGTCACACTCTGATTCAGCCAGGGGTTCACCTGTATGAATTTGCATTATATTAGATTTTGCGTGAGCCGTGGCTATTAATCCTTACAGCTCGGTGTGAAAGCAGATGACCTTGTGACGGTGAGCACCTGCCTCGTGAGCAGGCGCATCGGCCGGACCAAACGGATGTCATCGAGATGTCGCGGCGACGAGGTCAAATTGACGCGACGGCGCTAAGGTTTGCGGTGTCCGGCGTGTAGTGAGCCTGCAGGTACTTGATGATCAGTGCGGCGGACGCATCGGGGATGGGAGCGCCGAAGGCCTTGCGCATCTTGGTCACCTCGGCTTCCCAGGTGGCCGCGGGCAGCGGCGGCTGCATCGTGATGTAGCGGGTGCTGTGACACAGGCTGCAGAAACCCTCGGTTTCGGCGCGGCCTTCTCCTTCCGCCATCTGTGGGGGATAAAGTGGATACGCGGAGACCTGGTAGACGGAATCGTCGGAGAGTACGACCGGAGGGGGCTGCTGGATCTGGCCAAGCGTGCCGGGCTCGTAATTTCCCTGGTCCACCTGGGCGAGCAGCAGTCCCGCGGCCAGCGCAAGCACGACCGAGCCGCCGAGAAGTAAAGCAAAGTAACGTTTCAGCGATCGCACGGGAGTACCTCCTCTTACTCAGCGGCGCCGACGGAGTAGTCCTGGCGCTCGATTCGGTTCCAGAGATAGCCGCCGGGATTCCACACCGGCTGGTCGGGTTGCGTGTTTCCCTTGCTGTCGGAGGCGCGCGCCGCCAGGGTGTAGCGGCCGGGCGCTTTCGGCGTCCAGGTGAATTCCCAGGTGCGGAAGGAATAGCGCCCCGAAGTCTTCGCCGAGCCGCGCGGGTTGCCAGGTTTTCAGCCCGTCAGACGAGACGTCCACCTGGGTCACGCCACCATAGCCGCTGAAGGCGATGCCGCGTACCTGAACCGGCATTCCCGCGGGAATCTTGGCATCACCGTCGGGTGAGATGAGAAACGAGCGCACGGGCATGCGATTGACCGGAATCGTCTTCACAGTTCCGGCTTTCACGTCATCGGGAGCGGTATTCCCGCGCGGCGTGTCCGGCACGCGATAGGCGGTCTTCATCCAGAAGTTATCGTCCGTTTTGTCGAGGACGCGGATCCAGGTCAGGCATTTCATCCAGTAGGTGGCGAAATAGCCAGGCACAACCAGGCGGACCGGAAATCCGTTGAGCATGGGCAGCGGCTCGCCGTTCATCGCGTACGCCACCAGGCACTCGTCGAGCACAGGGTTCGACAAGTCGAGCGACTTCATGAAGAAGTGAGAACCGTAACCTTCGGGTCCCCCGCCGCTCTCCAGTCCCTGAAACTGGACCTGCAGCGAACCGGTCTTCGGGGCGGCGGCGTGCAGCAGTTCGCGCAACCGAACGCCCGTCCAGCGGGCATTGCCCATGGCGCCATTGCCCCACTGGCCTCCGGGAACTCGCGGTTGCAGACGGCTCCGGCTGTTGCCGGAACATTGATTCACGGCGGCAATCTTTCGGCCGGGAATTTGCGGATCAGGTCGGCCAGGCTGTACGAAACCGGCTTGGCGACGTTTCCCTCGACCGCAGCCGCCAGGTCTTCAAATCCACGGCGTTTGGAATACCTTCCAGATGCCAGCGAACATAAAACGCGTGATTGGGAGTGAAGGCCGTCTGGAAATAGGATCGCGGAGTTTCCAGCTGAACCCCGCGGTCGGTGAGCAGAAGCAGAGGCGCTTTCTGCGGTTCCGAGACACAGGGTCCCACGGAATTCCAGTAGGGATTTGCCCCCGGGCCGGTGAATGAGGGCATTGCAGAAGATTCTTGGGCGGGATCCGCGAGAGGCGCGACTGCCCCGAGCGCCAGAGTCCCTCCCGCCGCACCAAAAAGGCCCAGCAAAGAACGACGAGAAAGAGCAGAAGGTCTGAGCGGGAGACGATTGGCCATAGAAGGACCTCCGCCGGGAGGTTGCTGATCGAGGGAGGATACACAAACGCAGCATGTCCGCGCGCAATGAAGCGACAGTTTCCGCTAGCCGGGTCGCTGCTCGCGACTCAGCTACGCGACCCCGAACCGGACGACAGCCGCTTCGCTAACGTTTGACGGTCACCTATCCGTGTGCTAAGAGAGGCGCACAGAGAAGGCGTTTGCGGCCAAAGCGGGGGGCTTTCGCCGGAGCACCGGACAAAGACATTTTTCTGCGATGATCTTCCCCGCGTTTAACGCAATGCTTTTCGCCGTCGAAGGAAAGGGGCGTGCGCGATGAAGAAGGTTCTGAAGTGGCTGGCTTCGGCGCTGTATGGACTCGTGATGATCGAAGTAGTGATAATGATCAGCCCGTTCGCGTTCTATTGGTATTCCCTGTACTCACCCACGCTTCAAGGATTGCATCGATGGCGCGCCACTGCGTGGATGGAATCCTTCTTTCTGCCCATTCCGTGATTACGACGAGTTCTATCCTCGAGATCATGCGGTGGCAGATCGGTTCCTGGGCTTTCGGTCTGGGACTGCTGGGCGCGCTGATCTGCGGCGTGCAGGTGTACGCTACCAAGTTGTTTAAGCGCAAGGCCGCTGAGTCCTGGATGTACGCGCATATTCGCCACCCGTTTTATCTGAGCCTGGCAGTGGCGGGATTCGGATTGCTGACGATCTGGCCGCGGATCATCATCCTCGTCCTCTATCTGGGCATGCTCTTCCTCTACTATTTTCTGGCCCGCTTCGAGGAGAAACAGGTGGAAGCTGCCCATCCCGAGTACGCCGAGTATCGCAAGCGCACTGGAATGTTTTTGCGGAAATCCAGGCGGCAAGCTCTTTCGTTTGTTCTTCAGCTGGATTCCAAGTCGCGGCCTGGCTCTGACCGCGTCGAGCGCAGTAATCATCGTGCTAGTCATCGGCGGAGCGCTGGGCCTTCGGCGATATACGATTGGCCATGCTTCAACTGAACTCATGCCCGCGGACAATACAATGGCGATCGCTATCTGGCCGACGCCACCTGATACGATTCACCAAGTTGTCTCAGCCGCTCTCCAAGACCAAAGAGTTCGCGCTGCGCTCGATAAAGAACCCGGCGCGGCGTTCACGGCCCACCTGCTTCCAAAGGACTACGGCATGGTCAACATGTTCGCCGATGTGGGAACGGACCATCGCATGTTCAGCAGGGTGTCCGTTCGCCGCCTGGCATCGTGGGTGGGGTTCGCAGTTCCGTCCGTCGATCCTCATCACAAGAACCGGATCATGGGAACTCCGCAGACAATTACAAAGTATCTTTTCCCGAGTCGATGAGCCCGGCGATACGCAACTGGCAGCTGCGAAAGTGACCGATCTCTCCGCCAAGATGACGCCGATTGTGATCGCAAATGTCGGAGGTGCGACGCCCACAGTTGAAAGCGTGATGATTCCTCCTCGGCGCAGTTTCTCCGGCGACATCACCATGCCGATGTTTTGATTGGGTTGCAGGCAGCGTCGGAAGCGTTCGCGTCCGGCGCCCGGTTGGATGGTCGCTAGCTAGCTTTTTTCAATGGGAAGCGCCAGGTCAGCAATCCATTCGTCAGAGAGCCATAATCGACCGCAACACTCTTCTTGCCCAGAAGCGTCAGAGCGAGAGCGTCGCTGCTGGCGGCGATTCCGGCCCCACAGTAAGTGATAACCCGTTCGGCGCTCATCGCACCAGCGGCCTCGAACCGTTCGCGGAGCTGTTCCGTCTCAAGGTAGGCATAGGTATGCGGATCGACCAGCGATTGGCAATGCACGTTCGCGCTTCCCGGTATGCGTCCAGCACGGGCGAATCGCTCTTGTCGCCGCGATGTTCTTCAGGCGATAGTGCATTCACGAGTTGCGTATCTTCATGTGAAGCGAATCCAGGACCTCCTGCTTCGTCACCATGAGCCCCGGACGAGGACGCGGCCGAAAACGCCCCGGCGGATAGCTGGCAGGCTCTGTCGAGGTGAGCCGACCTTCTGATATCCACTTCTGCCATCCGCCGTTCGGCACACCACCGCGTCGAACCCGCAAACGCGAAGCATCCACCACACTCCGCCGCCCAGGCATGATTCGAGCGATCATAGACAACGACGCGCGTGCCCTCCCCAACGCCTAATGTCTCCATGGCACACGCAAATTCTTCGGGCGCGGCATCATCATCGGCCATCAATCATTCTCG
The DNA here is from genome assembly GCA_963752925.1 of uncultured Acidobacteriota bacterium. Taxonomy (GTDB): domain Bacteria; phylum Acidobacteriota; class Terriglobia; order Acidiferrales; family UBA7541; genus Palsa-295. Next base: position 632,370 of record CAVVZY010000004.1, read on the forward strand.
CCGGAGAATTCCGTCAGAATTAACGAAGACGCTGCCCGGAACGTGGCCGCGCTCCCGTCGTCTCGGCCGCCGCGAATACATAACCACCGTCGCCCGTTGCCTCCATAGCGACGCTGCAGTCGAGAATGCGCAGGTCGGGCTCGCGAGGTGGCCTGCAAGCCATGCTGTCTCGATCAAAGGAAACGAGAAGTGTCGAGTCGTTGACTTCCTCGCTCTTTTCATTCTTCAATGTTCATTCCCTCAAACTTCGTGTGGAACTCCGACACTGATGGTGCGTGGCTTCGCTCACCAGTATCCTTACCTGGCTGTGCCCGGGGCTAGCTTCCCGTCACGAATGATACGGCAGGACTCGATATCGGAGGTAACGTCTCGGATCGTCAGCCGTGTCTGATCGCGGAAGCCACCGATGAAGCGCAGAAAGCTCGCAGACGTCGGAAAAGTTCGTTGCCAGGCCAATGGATGCGCGAATTGAACCAACGCTCTTGTGACTTCGGTCCTGCATCAATCGCACGAAACTGAGCAGATTGACGACAAGGAAGTCTCTGGCGTCCCATCAGGATTGCCCGATAGCTTTTCCAACTCCCGAAGGTGGGCATCAATTGTTCGAGGGAGAGGTCTTCCTTCGGAGCAAATTTGCTCTTGCATCAGCTCATTAAACAACGGTTCTTGGCGACCTTATGAAGCCAAACCATCAGAGCCTTCGGGGTTGTCGAACTTTGGCAGGTTGGGAACCGATTTGAGCAGCACCTCCTGCATCATATCTGCGGCATCTTGCCGCTGCCCGCACACCTTCATGCTGAAGGAAAAGACTGTGTTTTGTAGCAAAGCCAGCGCTTCTTCCAGAGACTTTGGGGCCTTTCGTTGAATCAGTTCAACGACTTGCTCGATCTCGGGTCGCACGGCTAACTGTAGCACAGCGCGTTGCACCGGAATTGCTGGCCCGATTCAAGGAATGAAGAGGCCCAATCTTCACAGTTCACAAGCAGGTTTGAGCCTCTCACCGCACGCCGAATTAACGAAAGACGTGAACCTTAAGGCCGTCGATAACAAACAGGAACACCAATACGATGGCAAGCAACGACGCAACGAGAGACCATGAAATCGGAGCCATGAGTATGCCGTTCGTCGCCATGAGGGTGACCACAATCACATCAATCGTCGAGCTCAAGATCAGCCAGCGACTCGGTAGCGAATGCCAAAGACGATCGCGCTCCCGCACCAAATAGACGTTGCCTTGGCCAGTGAAAACCAGCATGAGGAAAACCAGTGTCTGGAGTTGCTGAAGCGGAAGATGAAGAATGTCGCGACCGGCGAAAAAAACTGCGAAGGAAAGAATCAGAACAAGTCTGCGCGAGTGCCCCAGCCGTGAACATTAATGTGCGGACTTCCCATCGGTCTGGCTGCGATGAAATCGACACCCGGTCGGTGGCGATGGACATGGTGACAAAATCGTTGGTGAACAGGAGCAGCACGACGAGGAGCGGCGTGATCACAAATATGCGCGTGAGAATCAAGCCCACGCTCAAGAAAATGCCGATTTCGAGCGTTTTGATGATTTTGTTGAGCGTGTAGGTCAGCATGCGCTGATAGATTTCGCGTCCGGTTTCGACGGCGCGAAGCACGCCCATGAGCCCGTTCTGCGTCAGCACGATGCTCGCTGCGGCCTTAGCGACATCGGTCGCGGTGGAAACGGCAATGCCCGCTTCCGCCTGTTTCAGGGCCGGAGCATCGTTCACGCCATCGCCGGTCATGCCTACGACGTGTCCCTGGCTGCTGAAGCGCCTGCACCAGACGGAACTTGTCTTCGGGAAAAACTCCGGCGAAGACATCGAAATTGTTCGGCGGCCAACGCGGCGTCTTTTCGCAAGCTTTCCGCGGAGCCGACGCGATCGCCGACACCGACTTGAGTGGAGACGGCGCGCGCGGTGGTGACTCCGTCTCCGGTGACCATGATGACGCGCACGCCCATGTTCTTAAGATTTTCCACCAGCGATTTGGAGTCTTCCCGAATCGGGTCTGCCAAGTGCGAGTAGAGCCGATAAGCTCCAACGAGTGTTCCGTACCGGCTGCGACAGCAAGAACGCGTGCGCCTTGTTCCGCGAGCCGTTCGACTTCATCCGCAACGCTCCCCGCGTTGCGCAACCAGGGGAATCACCGCATTCGGCGCGCCCTTCGTGACCACCAATTTGGCGGCGCCTTGCTCGTAGATTGCCTACCGAACGCTTGGTGGCGGGATCGAACGGAATGAATTGAAGGCGTTGGGGAGCCGTGGCCTGTATTTTTTGTTCGTGCGCTGCGGCGAAAATGGCCAAATCGATAGGATCCTGTGTTGCTGCGTCGGAGGCGAGTGCGGCCATTCGCAGCACTTCTTCCGCGCGTCGGCCGTTGACCGGATAAATCTGCCGCCACCGCGAGCCGGTTCTGCGTGATCGTCCCGGTCTTATCGGTGCACAACACGTCCATCGCCGCCGCTTCCTCAATGGCGGAAAGCCGCGTGACCAGAACGGAATGGCGGGACATGTCGAGCGCGCCGAGCGCCGTCGCCACTGTGAACGTTGCCGGTAATGCGACCGGGACGGACGCTACCAAAAGAATCGAGCGCGAACGGCAGTACCTCGGACCACGGCAAGTGCGCAATTCCAGCAAAGACGAGCAACGCGGCCACAAGGACGCCGTCGAAAGTCACGAGATATTTCACGATGGCAAAAATAATTTCCTGCAAGTGGCTCACTGTCTTGGCCGTTTTCACCAACTCGGCGGTCTTGCCAAAGTAAGTGTTTTGGCCCGTTGCCGTCACTTCGCCGCTGGCTTCGCCGCGTTTGATTCGAGAACCAGCGTAAACGGTCGCCCCGGCGGATTTCTCGACGGCCAGCGATTCGCCAGTCAACTCCGATTCGTCGGCCTCTATAACGCCCTCGAACAGGCGAAGGTCCGCCGGGCGAAAGGTCTCCCAGTCGCAAATGAATCACATCCCCGGAAACAAGCTGTTCGGCCGGGATGAGCTGCCAGCGGCCGTCGCGCAGCACGCGCGCCTGCACGGAGAGCCGGTTGCGCAAGAGAGTTCGAGAGCGCGATTCGCCTGATTTTCCTGGACAAAACTCAGGAGGGAATTGAACAGCAGCAAGACAAAGATGATGACGGCTTCGTCCAGTTTGTGAACAAGGATCTCCAGCGCAATGGTGGCTTCGAGCATCCAGGGAACCGGTGCCCAGAATTTGCCGAAGAAGGCGAGCAGCGGATGGCGCCGTTCTTCTTCGACCCGGTTCGGGCCGAATTGGCGAAGCCGATCTCGCGCCTCTGCCACTGTGAGGCCGGTCGGGGCAGCTTTGGCGGCAATGACTCGGTTTTCGTCCATGTGCCTGCAGAATTGTACGCCATCAACGGATGCACGCCCGCGGGACGTACGTGTGTTTCAGGGTCTGGTCTGTACTTGGAGTCGCGGGCCTCAGCCAGTGCGCGATATCCCTGCCCGTAGAGCTCCATGCGGAACAATCGGCCACCGTGCATTCAGTTACGACAGTATGTGACCCAGCTCACTGCCAAGACAGTCCAGCGCGAAGTCCAATTGCGATTGGGCTCGCCAGATGGGCGACTACCTCGGATTGCACAACAACTCGGAAGAGGAGACTTGAAATGGGAAAACGTTACGTTCCGCAAGTCATGTGGCACATGGCGCTGACAGCCATGTTCCTTATGGGCGTAGCCTTGCTGTCTCGCGCACAAACCACGGCGCCCCGCAATTCGGCGCCGATGTACGACCCGGCGACAGAGGTCACAGTGAAAGGTTCCGTCGAAGCGGTCAAACAACTCACCGGGCCACAAGGTTGGGCAGGCACGCACCTGAGTCTTAAGACCGATAAAGAGACTATCGATGTGCACGTCGGTCCGTCATGGTTCCTGACACAAAGCAAGATTAGCTTCTCCAAAGGCGATCAGGTCGAGGTTACTGGCTCCAAAGTCAAATTTGAGAACAGCGATGCTCTGATTGCTCGTGAGGTCAAGAAAGGCGAAAAGATAATTAGTCTGCGGAATGCTCAGGGCATCCCGGTGTGGTCCGGCGGTCGTCGCCGAAACTGATGGTCTATCGTCAACTCGTACAGTGTTCTCCCAAACTGGCTGCCGGTTGCTGAAGCAGAGGCGGTCATACCAGGGCCTCTCCAGTTCGGTCGTTGTGTCTGACACATGGCGCGACGGTAACGGCGCAACGGAACGCTACGCCCGCCTACCGAAATGGGACGAAATCGCCGGTGTTCTCCAGAACTCCATCGATTGCCGCGCACAATTTCGTTAACTCCACGTGCCCAAAACTCAGGTCTGAGGCGCGCTCTGCCGAGACCGTACAATCTGAACAGAGCAGGGGGCATGCAAGGCCACGGCGTGCGCCACCGAACCGAGGAGAAATCGACTCACTGGACCATACCCGTGAGAGCCGAGAACGACCAAATCGGCTCTGCTCATGCCGCGCCGCGGACCTCTTGCAACCGGCTTTACTGCGGCTGGCGGGCCTGACGTTGCTGCTGCGCGGCGGTGGTCCAGGGTGGGACGACGCCGTTCATGCGCGCGTAGGCGATGGATTGGCCGAGATGCTCGTGAGCGTGCGCGACAATGTGAAACACGATGTCGCCTACGCTTGTGAATTCCTGGAACTTCAAAGGCTTCAGCAAATCGGCATCAGACATGTTGCTGATGCTCTTCTCGGCGTAGTCAAACGACCGATTGAGCTGTTCGATGATCTGGGCTTTGTCGGTTGTCGATTTCTCGTAACCTTGAAATTTGAAGCCGGGAAAGGGTGGTGCGCCGGTGATGGCCGTTAGCCCGAAATTGCCGCCGGCCATATGCAGGTAGACTTGGCTGACGGAGCGGACGCCTTCGGCGGGACGCCACGTGTATTTTTCCGCGGGCATCGCCTGCGCAAGGCTAACGATCTCCTGCTGCACGCCTTTCAGTTCGATTACAGCGCGCTGTCTGAATCCGTATGATTCGGGCGCGGCGGACGACTGAGCGGTCTGCGCGAAGGCCGGACTGACTCCGGCGGCCAACAGTAGAGCGAGTGTCGAAAGCGAAACGCGCAGATTCTTCATGGTCGATCCCCTTTACCCGGGATTTCCGATTTGGACCTTTGGCTTGTGCATCCTACGCCTGTCCTGTTCCGGACACAACGAATTGGCCTCCAGTGTCGCCGCAAAATGAGAATGTCCGGTTTGTGCAAAGTAGAAATGTCCGGTTTCATCCTGGGTGGGAGGCGGGATGGAAACGGAGCGGATCGAGTTGAGCGCGAGAGAACGGGAGCGGTTGAAGGTGCTGCACCAAGTGGAGGAAGGCCATCTGAAGCAGGTCGAAGCGGCGCGGCGGCTGCGGCTGACCGACCGGCAGGTGCGTCGCTTGCAGGCGCGGCTGCGCAGCGAAGGAGATCGGGGGATCGTGCATCGGTTGCGAGGCGGCCGTTCGAATCGAAAGATTTCCGACGCTCTGCGGCAGCGCGCGGTGGGCGAGCTGCGCCAGGCACGCTACGCCGGTTTCGGTCCTACGTTGGCGGCCGAGCATCTGGCGCGCCAAGGGATCGTGGTGAGCCGCGAAACGATCCGTAGTTGGATGAGCGCCGCCGAACTGTGGCAGACGCGCCGCCGGAGGATGAAGCGTGTGCACGTATGGCGGCCGCGGCGTTCCTGCTTTGGGGAGCTGGTGATGATGGACAGCTCGCCGTTCCGCTGGCTGGAGCAGCGCGGCCCGGCGTGCCATCTGATCGCGATGATCGACGACGCCACCAGCCGCGTGTGGGGCCGTTTGGTGGAACACGATTCGACACAGGAAAATCTGCGCACGCTGCAAGGCTGGCTGGAACGTCACGGGCGGCCTCTGGCGCTTTACACCGATAAAAACAGCCTGTTCGTGACTTCGCGTCCCGTGCAGCGGCACGAGCAGTTGCGCGATGCCCCGGCGCGCACGCAGTTCGGCCGCGCTCTGGCCGAACTGGACATCGAGTGGATCGCGGCCCATTCGCCGCAGGCCAAGGGACGCGTCGAGCGGCTGTTCGGTACGCTGCAAGACCGGCTGGTGAAAGAAATGCGTCTGGCGGGAATCGATACGCTGGAAGGAGCCAATCGCTTCCTGGAAATCACCTTCTGGCCCTTCTGGAAAAAGCGCTTCACGGTCCGGGCAGCGCAAGGCCGCGACGCTCATCGGCGGCTGGAGAGCAGGCAGCGGTTAGAGCAAATTCTCAGCGTGCGCGTCGAGCGGACGGTGGGCTCCGATCACACGGTGGTCTGGCGGGGGCAACGCTGGGGCGTGCGGCGCGAAGATGTCTGCGCCGGACTGAGGGGCGCGCGCGCCGAAATCGAAAAGCGGCTCGACGGCACGCACTGGCTGCGTTTCCGCAATCGCTATCTGTCGCTGCACGCTTGCCCGGCGGCCGCGCCATCCGCAAGTCCTTCCGGCCTACGGCCTCCAGGCCTTGCGGATCGCAAACCCAAACCTCCAACCCAAATCAAAACCCACCACAGCCCGCCTCCCCATCACCCTTGGCGCAAACCCTGGAAGCGGACATTTCTAAATTGCGAAAAACCGGACATTTCTACTTTGCGTTGACACGAATTGGCCTCCAGAGGAGGTTCCGAAAAAATCGCTGCCATTCTCAAGAATTCCATCGATTGCCGCCCACAATCCAGCCAAATCAGCGTGCCCAAAACTCAGGTCTGAGGCGCGCCCTGCCGAGACCGTACAATCTGAACGGAGCAGGGGGCATGCAAGGCGACGGCGTGCGCCACCGAGCCGAGGAGAAATCGACTCACCGGGCCGTACCCGTGAGAGCCGAGCACGATCAAATCGGCTCCCCATTTCTCCGCCTCCTCAACAATCATCGCTTTCGGCGTTCCCTCTAGGATCTTCGTGACGACGTGCAGATGAGGCGCCTGCGTCCGGATCTTTTTTGCGGCTTTCTCGACGATCTCCGGCGCCTTCTGACGCGCCTCTTTAAGGAGCGTCTCGTGGCTGGCGGCCAAAACCAAGACTGGGTCTGGCACAAGTGGGAGCCGCGTATGCACGACTGCGAGAACTTCTAATTCGGTTTCATCAGGCCAATGCCGTAAAGCTACTTCCTGGATCGCAGCCTCGCTAGACGGCGATCCATCTGTAGCCAGTAGAACCTTCATCCGACACCTCCCGTACATCACGTATTTCCATGCACGGTTAGCTTACCGAGTTGTCCGCCCTCGGAGCCGAGCGCGGCCGTATTCCGTCCCAGGACGCCTTGCAACGCGAGCTAAGTATAGAGCTTGGCGCTCATACAAACTGTGAGCATCGTCACAAACACACGTGAGCCCTCTTGCAGGCATGCGGAACGGCCACGCAGCAGTTGTCAGCCACATTCTCGAACCACCATTGGACCAAGCGGACCGAGTTAGTGCCCGGTATCTCAGGTTCTCTTCCTGACCAGACTCAAACCAAACAATAGCGCGGAGAAGATGACAATCGTCGGCCCAGCCGTCGAAAGCCTAAGAACAAATATGTTCAGCAGGAATCCTGCGATGACCGAGATTATGCTGACGGCCGAGGAAACGAGCAGGAAGTGCGAAAGCTTTTCGGTTAAATGCCGAGCCGTCGCTGCAGGCAAGATGATCAACGCGCTGGCGAGCAGCGTCCCCATAAAACGCAGGCCAACGAGGATGGTCAAGCTGAAGAGCAGAAGAAAATGTAGATCAAGTCGACCGACCTTCACGCCGGTAGCGGCAGCCAAATCCGGAGAGAAGATACTGAGCGCTAGCCGGTCCTTGAGAAGAAAGACGGAAAGGACCACAAACAGCGTAGTCGCGAAGCCCAGAAGAAACCCGAGAAGTGAGACCTGCTGCAATTGGCCAAAGAGAGCCTCAATGAGATCCTCCCGCGGGGTCACTGCCGCGCCGATGGCTAGGCCTGCCGCGAAGACCACGCCGATCGCGGCGTCAGTAGCCAAGCCCGTCTTCTTCTGGAGTCGCCACACCAAAATCGTTCCGAGAAATAAGGTCGTGGCGCCGCCGACCAACGGGTTCATCTTCAGAAGAAACGCAACACCGAGCCCTGGGAGCGCCAAGTGAGAAATTACATCGCTGGCCAGAACCATCCGTTTCATTAGAGCAAAACATCCGACGAGACCGGCACCCAGCGCGAAGAAAAGCGCCAGCAGCAAGAGAAGGCCTTGGCCTTCAGACATATTCATAGCTCCCCGTGACTCTTGACTCAGCCTTTCAAGTGGTCTTCGATGTGACGGTAATACTTAGGCGGAGCCGCGTAGAGACTTTCGAGCATCGCCGGCGTCAGAATCTCTTTTGGAGGACCCATGCAGGGCTTCCCTTTGCTGAGACACAAGACCATGTTGGCGTAGCGATAGACAACACTGAGGTCGTGGGACACCAGAATGACCGTCATGCCTTTATCCCTTTGCAGCGAGTGGAGCAACTCGTAGACGCGTTCTTCGGTCAGCTCATCCAGGCTTGCGGTCGGTTCGTCGAAGAGGAGCACATTCGGTTGTCCTAACAATGCGAAGGCAATCAGTGCCTTCTGAAACTGTCCGCCCGACAGGTGTCCGATGCTGGTGTTTAGAAGTTCTCGTGTGAGGCCAACCTCGGAGGACACCTGCTCCAGCTCTGCCCCCGGTAGCTTAAGAAAAGTGGCCTTTGCCTCCAAGAGGTCTCTCAACTGGAGAGGTAGCTGTCGATCCGCAGCAATTTTCTGCGGGACGTATCCGAGCCGAGCCCGGTGGCTCCATCGAATTTCACCTTCATAAGGGATAAGATTCATCAGCGCCTTGAGTAAGACGGTCTTCCCAGAGCCATTCGGCCCTATGACTGCCAGGCAATCTCCCGCACGCGCCTCGAAGCTCAGGTCCTGAATGACGACAAGACTGCCGAAGGCGACCTTCAGTTTTGTTACCGAGAGTAATGGATGCTCTGTTGAGGTAGATGACATGCTGATCTGGCCCCGAAATCCGCGCACGGATCATACGACACTCTCAAGTCTTCTCGGCCACCTGAACCTCAAAGTCGGCTGAAGCGGTCAAAAGGCCGACTCGGTCACGTTGCGCGCGGAGGGGATCAGGTATACATTAGCGTTCAGCCCGGAAATTGAGATAGACACTCCGCAGAAGCACTTTCATTTCGGTGATTTCCCGCGATACCGTCAATGGCCGACCTTCTCCAATTTGACGAAAAAATCCTGACCCATCTTGAGATGACCTACCGCGCGCCGGAAGTCGTAGCCCAGCGGCGCGTGCTGCTTGACACCGTTGCACCACGTTTGGGAGAGCGCGCGCTTGATATCGGCTGCGGCCCCGGTTTTGTTACGGAGGAACTGGCGCGCGCAGTGGGGTCAGCGGGCGCCGTCCATGCGGTGGACAATAGTGAGAGCGCCATCACGATGACGCGGAGGCGTTGCGCTGGATTTGCGAATGTACAGGTTCAGTTTGCGGAGGCCACGCAACTGCCATATGCTGACGAGCATTTCGACCTGGCGGTGTCGACTCAAGTATACGAGTACGTTGCCTCGCTCCAGCTAGCATTATCGGAGCTTCACCGCGTACTTCGTCCAAGCGGACGAACAGCGATCATCGACACAGACTGGCATACACTCCTTTGGCACTCCAACAATCCTGCCCGTATGGCTCGGGTTTTGAAGGTTTGGGATGAGCATTTGGCGCACCCGGTGTTGCCCCGAACGCTGGGTCCGCTACTGCGCGAAGCAGGATTTTCGGTGCTGCAGTGCAAGGTGATCCCATATCTCGATGTGGAGTACAAACCGGAGGGTTACAGCCATAACATGACGAAGATGATTCGCGGATTCGTTCGAGGAAGGCAAGGAATCACACTAAAGGAAACCGACGACTGGGCCGAAGAACTCCAGGATCTCGCCGAAGCGGGTGCCTACTTTTTCTGTCTCAACCGCTTTCTGTTCCTAGCCGAGAAACGATGACGGAGAACTCTGTTCGGAACCCCTCGCAGGTGATGTTGCCTCATCCGTTGCATTTTTTTGTCGGAACCCTTGCCCCATTGCGGGCGGTTTGCGATGAAGGAAACGAGCGTTGCCGCCCAAGGAGTTTGTTATGGGTCTTCCTGATTGGTGCGTACTTATCGGTTGCCTGACGTTCGTCGTTGGGTACGGCAGACTGTACACGAACTGTGCACGAACGGGTTGTTTTCAGCCTATCGGGGTTAGCTTTTGAGCGAAAGCAGAGTCCCCGATTTGTTGGAAACGTTAGTAGTTGAAGGGATAGAAAGAGTGGGTGGAGACGAGTCTGGTGCTTTGCAAGCAGGGGGTCACCGGTTCGATCCCGGTCACGTCCACCACATTCGCAAGGACCTCGCAAGTCACTTTTTGCGCATGATATCTTCCGCCCAGCTAAGCGCCGCTTGACCATTCGGAAATCCAATTGTGGTGATGGATAGCAATATGGCGTGACGAATCTCGTCCCGCGAGACGCCTTCGGCCAACGCGTTTCGCACCGCGGAATGAACGGCGCCTTCGGAACCGGAACCTGCGGCGATCCCGATCTTGACCAGTCGTCGGGACCGAGCGTCCAGCGGGCCTGCGCCATGGCATTCTTCACCCAACTTTTGAAAGGCCCGCCAGACCTTTGGATAGGTCTTTTGAAACTGCTTCGTCCACTTGGGAAACTCGGCTTTCACCAGAAATCTCCTTTCCAGATCGCAATACAGCTCGCGAGCAAGCTACATCATTTGCGCGCCTATACGAAATGCTGATTTTATTGACTTTCGTTCCTCCAACCCTTCCTATCGCCGGAGCACGCCTTGCAGCCTGTCGGATGCGCTAAACCAGTCTCACGGCACGTGGCCGTGGTGTAAGCTTGTTGTAGCGTGCGCGTCTGAAGTTCATGTCATGCAATTGGGGATTTTCGGTTCTGGAAGGAACAGCAGAGGCGGATCGCTACTATGAATGAAGACGTGGAAATAGTTCTGCGGCAAACACCGCTCTTCGCGAGCCTCACGGAGACAGAAATGCGCGCGTTGGCTGCCCGAGTAAGCAAGAGGCACTTTCAACGGGGCGAATTGCTGTTTGGAGAAGGGGACCCTTGCACCGGACTCTTTCTCGTAGCGTCGGGCAAGATTCGCATTTTCAAACTGTCGGCTGCGGGCCGCGAGCAGGTGTTAGCCGTGGAAGGGCCTGGTAGCTCGTTTGCGGAGCTTCCTGTGTTCGATGGAGGCAACTATCCCGCCGCGGCATCGGCTTTGGAGGATGCGAAGGTCCTCTTCATCTCGCGCAAAGATTTCCAGAATTTTTGCCGCGAGCATCCGGACGTGGCGCTCAAAGTGATTGCTGTTGTGGGGTCGCGGTTGCGCCGTCTCGTCGGAATCATTGAAGAACTGTCGTTCACGACGGTCCGCCAGCGGCTGATCGCCGCAGTCCTGCGCCTCGCGGAAGCGGGCGGTAGACCCTCAAAAGAGGGGGTGCACTTGGAATTGACGATGAGCCATCAGGATTTAGCGGCAGAGTTGGGCACGGTGCGGGAACTGGTTTCCCGGAATTTGAGCCGCCTCCAAGCGGAAGGATTTCTGGAAGTGGACGGCCGCAAGATCGTGGTGAAAGACCTGGTCGGCCTGAAGAACGAGCAAAACGCCTTCGAGTAGCCTCCCCGGGAGAATTTGGCGTCTACTGCGGGGTAGTGACTTTGGTCACTGCTCCCATGCGGAGCTTCCTCCAAGCTAATCGTGCATAATAGAGGAGGCGATCATGAACATCACCGGTGAAACCAAAGTGAAAGAAATTGCCGCAGCGAACCCGAGGGCCACGCGGATTCTGGAGCAGGCCGGAGTGGATTACTGTTGCGGGGGTAATAAGTCCTTGCACGACGCGTGCGCACATGTGGGTGTGTCCGAAGAAGAGATTATGGAGCGGCTACGCGAGAACAATGCCGATGTAGAACCGGCCGATAAGAATTGGGCATCGGCTCCGCTTGGCGATCTGACGCAGCACATACGAGAGAAACATCACCGGTATGTCCGCGAGGCCGTCCAGCGTGTCCCAGCCCTGCTCACGAGGGTGAAGACAAGACATGGGAACAATCACCCCGAAATCGCAGAAATCGAGGACCTCTTCCTCAAGATAGGCCGGGACATGACGATGCATATGCAGACGGAAGAGCAAATTCTGTTCCCTTACATCGAGGCGCTAGGGCGCGCGGCCAATGGTGAGGCAGTGCTTGAGCCTCCGTTCTTTCAGACGGTGAGAAATCCGGTTCAAGCTATGATGGAGGAGCACGATGCTGCCGCGGCCTTGGTGAACCAAATTCACGCAGCCAGCTCGGCGTACACGCCCCCAGCCAATGCGTGCGCGAGCTATCAGGCACTGTATCGGGATTTACAGGAATTCGAGGCGGATCTTCACGAGCACGTGCATCTCGAAAACAACATTCTCTTTCCGCGCGCGATCGAAATGGAAGCCAAGAGCGTGTGACGCCCGAGGCACTCGCTATGCCGACTGAACTCGAAAAGACTGCCGCAGCGTCGGGAAGCGAGCGCCGTTCTTTGCGCTCACCAGCCGAAATCATGGAAATTGCCCGTGCGCGCGAGAGTTCACTGTCCCGCCTGCTGATCGCCTACATCAGCTCGGGACTCGTATTCATGGTCCTCCCGGGAACGTTCCTCGGCGTATGGAATCTTCTCCAAATCAGCGGGCGCGAAAGCGCAGGGTCTGTCTCGCCTGCATGGTTGCAGGCGCACGGCCATGCGCAGGTGTTCGGCTGGATCGGGAGCTTCATATTCGGCATCGGTTTCTACTCGATTCCGAAGCTGCGCGGCGCGACCAAACCAGCCGTTGGCGCTGCGTGGGCGTGTTGGATGATGTGGACGATCGGAGTGGCGATGCGCTGGACCGCGAATGTGTACGGCTGGCAGTGGCGCTTGCTCCTTCCGATTTCGGCCCTCCTCGAACTGGCCGCGTTCGTGATTTTCTTTCGCGCGGTTTCGCAGCACCGGCCTGAAGACTCTGGGACGAAGTGGCCAGAGTCATGGGTGTCAGTCGTTATCAGCGCGAGTATCGGCTTGATGCTGACGCTGGTCGCGAATTTCGCCGGAACCATTTACCTGGCGGTACGGGGCGCAAGCCCTGCCCTGCCGCACGCTCTCGACCAGCGCTATCTCGCGCTGGTTGCCTGGGGATTTCTGGTGCCGTTTGTCTGGGGATTCAGCACCAAGTGGATGCCGGTTTTTCTGGGACTGAAGCCTCTTCGTCCCAAGCTGCTCGTGGCCGCTCTCGCGGTGAACTTCTTGGGTGTCGTCTTGACGCTCGCGGGATGGGGATCTCAAGCGACGGCGCTCTTTGTCGCGGGCGCGGTGCTGGCAATCGCGGCATTACGGATGTTCGAATCGTCGCGACAGGAGCCGAAAACCCGTGGTGTGCACCGGAGTTTTCCATTCTTCGTTCGCATGGCATACGGCTGGCTGCTGGTGGCCGGCCTGCTCGGAATCGGCGCAGCGCGCTGGGATTCTTCCGGCGGCATTTGGGGCGCGTCGCGACATGCGTTGACGGTCGGATTCATCGCCGTGATGGTGCTGTCCGTGGGCCAACGCATTCTGCCAGCGTTCGCGGGAATGCGCCTGTTGTGGAGCACGGGGCTGATGTTCGCCGGCCTCGCTCTTCTCGCGATTGGATGTACGCTTCGCGTTTCCTGTGAAATTCTGGCGTACCAAGGGTACGCGAACTGGGCATGGGATGTGCTGCCAGTCTCGGCGGTGCTCGAACTGGCCGGAATCACGGCCTTTGCCATGAATATTTTTGGCACCTTCATTCTCGAGCCGAGCCACGTACAGAAGCAGCCCCTAGTTGTGGGCATAGACACAGCAAATTCATAGGATTTGCCGCCGCACTAACAGAATCCGGGAACACCGAATTAGGAGGTTCGCTATGGCGAAGATCGACGGCATTTGCAAGGAAGTGCTGGAAAAGGCCGAGTGGATCGCCATTGCTACGACTGGTCCTGACGGCCCGCACCTCGTCGCAACGTGGGGCGATCACGTGCGCGCGCTCGGCATCGGGGACAGCACGCTCCTCATCCCCGTCGGCCTCATGCACAAGACCGAGGCGAATCTGAAACATGGCAATCGTGTTGAGCTGCTCTGTGGCACGCGTCAGGTGCAGGGAACTCACGGCCCGGGCAAAGGGTGCGGCATCGTCGGCAGGGCGGAGTTTCAGACCGCGGGTCCGTACTTCGACGCCGTCAAAGCCAAATTTCAATGGGCGCGTGCCGCGCTTGTGGTCAACGTGGAAGAAGCAAAGCCTCAGCTTTGATTGGGACTGGCGTTCGATTGCACGCAACCTCGGAATGCACTTTTCTGCTGATAGCCCGAAAAGTCGCGGAGTTGACTCGGGCCACCAAATTCAGGCGCAACCCGCTGTGCTACAGTTGGCCTCGTGCGACCCGAGATCGAAGAAGTCGTTGAACTGATCCAACGCAAGGACCCGAAGTCCTTGGAAGAAGCGCTGGCCCTACTCCAGAACACAGTCTTTTCGTTCAGCATGAAGGTTTGCGGACAGCGACAAGACGCTGAAGACACAATGCAGGAGGTCTTGCTCAAGTCGATTCCCAACCTGCCGAAGTTCGATAGCCCCAAGGCGCTGATGGTTTGGCTGTACAAGGTGGCCAAGAATCGGTGCCTGATGAGCCGGCGTAGAAGCAAGTTTGCTCCCAAAGAAGCCCTTTCTCTCGAAGAATTAATGCCCGACCGCCGGGAACTGGAAAACCTGTCAGGCAATGCGGACGCGACGCCCGAGACATCGTTGCTGCGTCGCGAGAATGCGAAACGCCTTCGAGAAGCGGTCCAAAAACTACCTCCCGATTATCGACTGATTCTCGTGCTGCACGATATGGAGGATCTTTCCGACACGGACATCGCCGAAATCACCGGTCTGCGCCTCGGCACGATTCGCGTCCGGTTGCACCGCGCGCGACTATACGTCCGTAAGGAACTAGCCAAACAGGACCATCATCGCGTTCGCCGCCGAATTGTGAGACCCGCCGCACAAATTCCCGAACAGCCGCGCCAACTCCGGTGCAAAGAGATGTTCACTGAACTTTCAAACTATCTCGATGACGCCCTTGATGACTCACTGTGTGAAGAGCTCGAGAAGCACATGGATGGCTGCGAGCCATGTAAAGCATTTCTGTCGAGCCTGGAGGAATCGATCCAGCGATGCCGAATGGCTGCAGATGCGTCGCCCGACCCGCGCGTCGCCGCCAAACTAAGACGAGAACTCCTTTCGGACTATCAGGAATTAATGAGAAAAATAACGAAGCGTGAACCAAACGAAGTAAATTGAATTTTGCCCGCCCCGCACGACCCTTCAAAATTGCTCCGCATTTTCCTGTAACAAAAGCCGCGTCTTTGCATTTATTCGTGTGGCCCCGAGACACCGGGCCTCCAGGAGACACACATGATCACCGCTAAGGTTCTGCTTACTCAACCACTTAAGGCAGAGCGGCAGTTTGTCGCAACGACAGGCACCGAGCACCATATGTTACTCGACGACGCGGCCGGGGGTACCGGTCCCAAGCCCGTAGAGTTAGTGGCCGTAGGCCTCGCCGGCTGCACGGCATTTGACGTCATCACCATCCTTCGCCAGAAATACCACCAGAAAGTCACTGGCTACGAGGTGCGAGTCGAAGCCGATCAGGCGGAGCGTCCGCCGCAAGTCTTCACCGCAGTCCGCATCCACCACGTCGTCACCGGCGATGAAATCGATTCAGCAGCGATTGAGGAGGCCATCCGCCTCTCGGAAGAGAAGTATTGCTCGGTGGGCGCGATGGTGAAGCAAACGGCCAGCTTGGAAACGACGTACGAAATCGTGGAAGGGAAAACGGCTTGGGCGATGCCAGCGACGACCCTAGTTCGGAAATAGGAAGGCTCTTCCGAGTGTGACTTTGGGGACAGCCATGTGTGAGCTAGATCACAGGCTATTGGTTATGACGAGCGAGACCATAGAGAAGTTAAGGACGGCGTTTCCCGTGAAAGGCGTTGATGCGATGGACTTTGATGTCATCTCTCGATTGACACGACCCGCACTCTGGTCGCTGCTTCTGGTGCTGTTCCTGCCACGCCAGATTTTCTCCCAGGAAACACAGGCGCCTTCTCCCCTAACTCTGGAGCAGGCGGTCGCCATAGCGCTCGAGAAGAACCCGGAGCGCAAAGTAGCGCTCGCGAACACAAAAGCGGCCTCGGCCGACGTGCAGCAAGCCCGATCCTCCTTGCTGCCACACGTCACTTTTTCCGAGACGGCCACGGAGGGCAACGACGCCGTGTATGTCTTCGGCAGCAAGCTGCGGCAGCAGCGGTTCACGACAGCTGATTTCGGATTGAGCGTGCTGAACACTCCCGCGCCATTCGCCAATTTCAGCACCCGCGTCGGCGGAACCTGGAATCTGTTTGATTCGTTCGCCAGCTGGCGATCCATCAATCGCGCGGAGCGCATGAAGGAAGCCACCGGTCATCAACTCGACCGCACGGACCAGGAGATTGTCTTCCGTGTGGTGGATTCTTACTACGACGTGCTGCTCGCCAGAAGACAACTGGAAGTTTCCGAGCAAGCGATCAAGACAGCGCAGGCCATCCTTGACCGCAGCAAGGACCGCGTTGAAAGCGGCGTGGTCGTGGAATCCGATTTGCTGAGCGCCCAAGTACGAATGGCCACCCGTACGCAGGAACTGATTCGCGCCCAAAACAATCTCGCATTAGCGCGAGCCCAGTTGAGCACCGCCATGGGCGTCTCCACCGGGAATGAATTGGATCCACTGGAAGCTCTTGCGGAAAAAAATCTTCCGGCAACTTCCTTAGAGGTCGTGGAGAAGCAAGCTGTGGAAATGCGTCCGGACTTGAAGCGGATTCAGTCGGAAGAGGCAGCGCAACGGGAGAGTGTTGCGATTGCAAAATCGTCATTCGGGCCACGCGTAAACGCCTTTGGAGGCTGGGAAGCCGACAACCCAACTCTTGTCGCGGGCGGCGGCGGAAATAGCTGGCTAGCCGGGGTCGAAGTTCAGTTCGATCTCTTCGAAGGCGGAGCCAAGAGAGCTCAGCTTCATCATGAACGAGCAATAGAGGAGAAGGTGTCAGCTGTGAAGGAAATGGCCACCGATGCAATTCGGCTCGAGGTCCGTCGAGCCTACTACGAACTTGATGCAGCTCGCCAGCAGGTCGAAGTGGCGCGCACCGCAATCGCTCAGTCGCGAGAGAGCCTGCGCATTAATCAAGACCGCTACGACACGGGCCTTTCGACAATTACGGATCTACTCGCCGCCGAAGAAGCCGCGCGACGCAGCCAAACGGATTATTGGGAGGCCATCTATCGCTATCACACCGGCTACGCCAACCTCGAATTGGTCAGCGGGACGTTGAATCCCCAGTCTCCCGTGGTGACACCATGAGTCACAGGAATCATGCCGTCACCGTGCTGTACGTGCTGATCATGTCTTTGAACGGGATGTTAGCCGGTTGCACGAGCGAGCGGCGCAGCGAACATGCTGCGCCCGAGGTGGTCAGCGGCATATCGATTGTTGTCGCGCAAAAGGCGATGGTTCCTGAGTGGCTGGACGCCGTCGGGACCGTGCGTGCTGCGCAAACGAGCCAGGTCGCCAGTCAGATCATGGGCAATATTGTCGAGATCCGCGCTCGCGAAGGCGACCGTGTGCAGAGCGGCCAGGTGCTGGCGATTATCGACGACGCCCAACCGCGCTCCGGAGTCGAACAGGCCACGGCTTCACTGGCGGCGGCGAAAAAGAACGTTTCTGCCGCGGAATCCGACCTCGCGCTCGCCGCAGCCACGCTAAAGCGATACCAGCAACTGTACGAAAAGAAATCGCTCAGCCCGCAGGAGTTCGACGAAATCAAGGCCCGCTACCAGTCAGCGGAAGCACGCCGCGATATGGCGCAAGCGGGACAAGCGCAAGCGAATGCAGCGCTAACCCAGGCGCAAACCTCGTTCGGCTACGCGCGGATTCGAGCTCCGTTCGCCGGCGTGGTGACGGGAAAAATGGCGGATGTCGGCACTCTCGCCTCGCCCGGCATGGCCATTTTCACGGTTGAGGACACGCGCAGCTATCGGCTCGAAGCGTCGGTGAATGAAAGCGATATCCGAATTGCCGGCGTCGGGCAGGTCGTTCCTGTGACGGTTGACGCCCTGGCGAATGCCGATCTTTCGGGCAAGGTCGTCCAAATCGTTCCGGCGGCCGATCCTGCCAGCCGCAGCTTTCTCGTGAAAATCGAGCTGCCTTCCGATACACGCCTCCGCTCGGGCCTATTTGGAAGGGCGCGTTTCCCTAGCGGCAAGCGCTCCGCACTTTTCATACCTGCCGCATCAATTGTTGAGCGCGGGCAATTGCAAGGGGTCTATGTGATCGACGCGAACCAAATCGCCGGACTGCGCTACGTCACGCTGGGCAAGACGGCCGGGCCACAGGTCGAAGTCCTCTCCGGCTTGCAAGATGGAGAAAGGCTGGCTGCCGCACCCGGAGACCTTGAATTGGGCGGCAAACGAATCGCAGTACGGCAATGAGCGATACCCCAGCCAAACCGAACGACGCCACTCACTCCTTGGGACCTGCAGGCCGCATCGCGCACATTTTCATTCAGTCGAAACTCACGCCGCTTGTAATCGTCGGGGCTTTGCTCCTCGGAGCTTTTAGCATTATCCAGACGCCGCGCGAGGAAGAACCGCAGATCGTGGTCCCCATGCTGGACGTCTTCGTCCAGATGCCCGGAGCGTCAGCCGAAGAGGTCACGCAGCGCGCCACCGTGCCCATGGAAAAACTACTGCGTGAAATACCGGGGGTCGAGTACATCTACTCCATCAGCCACCCCGGCCTGAGCATGGTGATCGTTCGCTTCTATGTAGGCACGAAAGAAGACGACGCGATCGTCAAGACCTACAACAAGCTCTATTCCAACTTTGACCGTATTCCCCCTGGCGTGTCGCAGCCGATTATCAAGGTGCGTTCGATTGATGATGTTCCCATACTCGCGCTCACGCTCTGGGGCAAGAATTACGACGCCTATCAGTTGCGACGGATTGCGGGAGAGTTAGAGAACTCTCTGAAACAGTCGGACGATGTCTCCGAGACCTCGATCATCGGCGGGCAGCCGCGAAAGGTGCGCGTGATTTTGGACACCCAGCGCCTCGCGGCTTACGGTTTGACTCCGGGTACCGTGGTCACGCAGCTTGGCGCCGCAAACACTCGCACCCAGGCCGGCAACTTTGCGCGCGATAACCAGGAGTTTCAGGTGGAGGCTGGCAACTTCTTCACCCGACCGGAAGAACTTCAACAAGTCGTGGTGGGAGTTCACGCAGGCCGTGCGGTGTACCTACGCGACGTGGTTGAAAAGATCGAGGATGGCCCGGCGGAACCCGACAGCTACGTCGTGTTCGCAAGCGCGCAGGGGACAACGGGACGCGCGGCCAACCCGGAATTCCCAGCCGTGACGATCACCGTGGCCAAGCGCAAAGGCGCAAACGCCACGCTCATTTCCCAGAGCGTTCTGCACAAGATAGATTCCCTTCGCGGCAACACGCTCCCAAACGATCTCAACGTCACCGTCACGCGCAACTATGGTGAAACGGCGAAGGACAAATCGAACGAGCTCCTCAAGCATCTCTTCATCGCCACGCTTTCCGTCACGCTGCTCATTGCGCTGGCATTGGGCTGGCGAGAATCGGGTGTTGTGCTGCTGGCGATTCCGGTCACTCTCGCGCTGACCTTGGCGATCTTCTATTTCTACGGATACACAATTAACCGGGTAACACTCTTCGCTCTCATCTTCTCGATCGGCATTTTGGTGGACGACGCCATCGTCGTGGTGGAGAATATCGTTCGCCACTTCCGACTGCCCGAAAATCACGGACGCTCCCTTGCTGACGTCGCCGTGGAGGCCGTGGACGAAGTCGGCAATCCCACGATCCTGGCCACGTTTGCAGTGATCGCGGCGATTCTCCCGATGGCTTTTGTTCGAGGCCTGATGGGGCCCTATATGCGGCCGATTCCGGTCGGCGCTTCTTCAGCCATGATGTTTTCGCTGATCGTGGCTTTTGTGGTATCGCCCTGGGCCGCGCTGCGGTTGCTGCATCATTACGCCGGCCGTTCCGAATCCAGCCACGAAGCGGAAAGTTGGACGACCCGCTTCTATCGCCGCCTGATGACTCCTCTGATTCAGAAATCGTCGCGCCGGTGGATGTTCTTCGGCGCGGTGGTTGTGCTGTTGCTCGCGGCCGTCGCCTTCATCCCGCTCAAGTGGGTGCAAGTCAAAATGCTCCCCTTCGATAACAAGAGCGAATTCCAGGTCATCATCGATATGCCCGACGGAACGCCGCTCGAGCAGACGGCTCACGTTGCGCAGGCATTGGGGAGCTACCTGGGCCGGCAACCCGAAGTGATCAACTACCAAATCTATGCGGGCACCTCGGGCCCCTACAACTTCAATGGGCTCGTGCGGCATTATTTCCTGCGGCAGCAGCCAAACCAGGCCGACATTCAAGTGAACCTGCTCTCCGGAAGTGAGCGGAAATCACAGAGTCACGACATCGCGCGCAGGCTGCGCCCCGAATTGGATAAGATTGGCGCCCCTTTCGGAGCGCGCATCAAGGTTGCGGAAGTTCCGCCGGGCCCGCCGGTCCAGGAAACCCTGGTGGCCGAAGTGTATGGTCCGGACCACAAAGGCCGGATCGAGCTCGCAGGAAAGATCAAGAAAATCTTCCAGGAAACCCCGGGCGTCGTGGACGTCGATTGGGATGTGGAAGATCCGCAGACTAAGTACGACCTGAAAGTCGACCTCGACAAAGCCGCCTTGCTGGGTATTTCAGCGGCGGATGTTTCGCGCACCGTGCAAATAGGCCTGAGCGGGGCCTCGGCGGGACTGCTCCACGACCCTGCGTCGCGGGAGGATGTTCCCATCGACGTGCGTCTCTCACAACCAGACCGCTCGCGCATCGAGGATCTGGAAGATCTGAAACTGCCGGGATCTTCCGGCGGGCAGGTTTCCCTGCGCGAAGTCACCAACATCCAGCAAACGACGATTGATACCAGCGTTTATCGCAAGAACCTGAGACCCGTGGTCTACGTCACGGGCGACGTGGCAGGGGAGATAGAAAGTCCGGTCTACGCCATCCTCAAGATGAGCGATACAATCGGCAAAATCCAATTGCCCGACGGCTACCATGTGAAGCAGTACACCGGCACGGCATTGCCGGAAAACACCGATCGATACTCCATGAAATGGGACGGCGAATGGCACATCACCGTCGAGGTCTTCCGCGACCTCGGTCTGGCGTTCGCCGCTGTGTTGGTTTTGATTTACGTATTGGTTGTCGGATGGTTCAAGTCGTTCAAGACGCCCCTTGTGATCATGGCTCCGATCCCGCTGACGCTCGTCGGCATTCTTCCGGCGCATGCGCTGATGGGCGCATTCTTTACCGCGACTTCGATGATCGGCTTCATCGCCGGTGCGGGAATTATCGTTCGAAACTCGATCATCCTGGTTGACTTCATCGAGCTGCGCCGCTCGCACGGCATGCCGCTCGAAGAAGCGGTCGTGGATGCGGGTGCGGTTCGTTTCCGTCCCATGTTGTTGACGGCGGCGGCAGTGGTCGTTGGAGCGAGCGTGATTCTGTTCGACCCGATTTTTCAGGGACTGGCTATTTCGCTGATGGCAGGCGAAGTTGCGTCGACGGTGCTTTCCCGCATGACCGTTCCGGTTCTCTATTACTTGAGCCAGCGCGGTGGGAGCAAAAACGCGCCTTCTCCCAGCGATAAGTTCTTGCAAGCAACAGATTGAAAAGGAGGCAGTGCCATGAACGTAGAACGCTCTGTCAGAATGATCGCCGGTGTCTTTGTCCTGCTTTCGCTCGCATTGGGATACTGGGTGAGCCCTTACTGGTTTTTGTTCACCGCTTTTGTGGGGCTGAATCTGTTCCAGTCGGCCTTCACAAACTGGTGTCCGATGATGACAATCCTTCGCAAAGCGGGCGTGAAAGCATAGGATTTTAGGTACGCTATGGCAGAAGGGCAACGCTCAGGCGATCGCGAAGTCGGATGAAGCGTACACGGATTTCATCGCGCGATATCCCGGCTACGTTAAGACAGCTTCACTGGACAGGCTGCGCGCGACCGAATATCGCCGGCTGGACGAACAAAGTCAGGTGTACCTCGACTATACCGGCGGTTCCCTCTACGCAGAATCACAGCTGCAGAAGCATTTCGAAATGCTGCAGAGGGGAGTTTTTGGCAATCCTCATTCCGCCAACCCAACCTCCGCAGCGATGACCGAGCATGTCGAACGCACCCGCCGCTACGTGCTGAGCTATTTCAGCGCTCGCGCGGATGATTACATTCTCATTTTCACGCAAAACGCTTCCGGGGCCCTGAAGCTGATTGGCGAGTCATTTCCGTTCGCGCCGGGTAGCCGCTACTTGCTTACCTTCGACAACCACAACTCCGTAAACGGAATCCGGGAATTCGCGCGGACCAAGGGCGCCACGATTGCCTATGCGCCGCTGGTGACACCGGGGCTGCACTTCGACCTGGCTCGGCTAGACGCCCTGCTGGACCAGGCAGACCCGGCCCACGACAATTTGTTCGCATATCCCGCGCAATCCAATTTTTCCGGCGTAAAACACTCGCTCGACCTCGTGGCCAGAGCGAAGGCTAAAGGCTGGGACGTGCTGCTCGACGCGGCGGCTTTCGTTCCCACAAATCGTCTCGACCTGACGGCCATAACGCCGGATTTTGTGAGCGTCTCCTTCTACAAAATGTTCGGCTATCCGACCGGAGTCGGCGCCCTGCTCATTCGCCGCTCGGCCTTCGCAAAGCTGAAGCGTCCGTGGTTCGCTGGCGGGACCATAAACTTCGCGTCGGTTCAGGGGCAGGCTCACGTGCTATCCCCAAACGAAGCTGCTTTCGAGGACGGCACGCTGAATTACCTCTCTATCCCCGCCGTAGAAATTGGCTTGCGCCACATCCAGTCGATCGGCTTGGAAGTGATCGCTGAACGCGTCCGCTGCCTGACGGGATGGCTCCTGGATGAACTGCTCGCTCTGCGGCACAGCAACGGCCGCGCCATGGTCCGCATCTATGGCCCCACGACGACGGAAAATCGCGGCGGGACCGTGACCTTCAATCTCTATGACCCGCAGGGTCATCTGCTGGATTACCGGCGCGTCGAGGAACTGGCCGGCGAACAAGGCATCTCGCTGCGCACGGGGTGCTTCTGCAACCCCGGAGCGGGAGAGATGGCCGAAGGACTAACCGAAGAGGACATGCAAGCCGGATTAGCAATGGGACCCGACGTCAATCTGCTGAGTTTCGTGCGATTGATGCAGGATCGAAGCCACAAGAGCGCCGGTTCGATTCGTGCGTCCATCGGCCTGGCCACGAACTTTCCCGATGTCTGGCGCTTTTTGCGATTCGTCGCCGGTTTCCGCGATCAGACGCGGCTGACGATCGGGGACGTTACCTTCGACATCGAGTCCTGCCGTATCATTCGTGACGGAAGCTAGCCTCTTGTGCAGACGTAAACATCAATTGTCTTTCTGGGGCTCTATGCCCCACGTGATGCCGGCCCACACGCGTTCGTGCAAGAAGTAGCCGATCGTGGTGTAGATGTTGCTAGCAATCATGAAGGCCGCCGCCGTCATCACCTTGCCCGTTAGCACGTAAATCACCAGGAAATCGAGGCAGACAATAATGACGCGGTATGTGATTGCTTTGACGACGGAGCGTCTTTTGCTTGCACGATTCTTCATGGTCGCCTCTCGTTTCGGTCCCGGCTAAGGTACCGCGAATAGCCACGCGTATTTTCGACGGAACAGCTCCGCGGTTGGTTCGAGGCCCCGGGCGCGATGAGCGTCGGTCGGGTCATCACCTACGGGAGGCCCGGAATCGGCGCCGGCAGCGATGCCTCGGCTCTGAGGCTCCCGGGCAAGAGGAACGAGGAGGTCAATGACGGCCCAGTGTCGGAATGGACCGCCGACCCGACACTTCCTATGGTGAAGGGCTAAATCAAAACATCGGCATGGTGATGTCGCCCCAGAAACTGCGCCGAGGAGGAATCATCACGCTTTCAACTGTGGGCGTCGCACCTCCGACGTTTGCGATCACAATCGGCGTCATCTTGGCGGAGAGATCGGTCACTTTCGCAGCTGGCAGTTGCGTATCGCCGGGCTCATCGACTCGGGAAAAGATTACTTTGTAATCGTCTTGCGGAGTTCCCATGATCCGGTTCTTGTGATGAGGATCGACGGACGGAACTGCGAACCCCACCCACGATGCCAGGCGGCGAACGGACACCCTGCTGAACATGCGATGGTCCGTTCCCACATCGGCGAACATGTTGACCATGCCGTAGTCCTTTGGAAGCAGGTGGGCCGTGAACGCCGCGCCGGGTTCTTTATCGAGCGCAGCGCGAACTCTTTCGTCTTGGAGAGCGGCTGAGACAACTTGGTGAATCGTATCGGGTGGCGTCGGCCAGATAGCGATCGCCATTGTATTGTCCGCGGGCATGAGTTCAGTAGCAGCATGGCCGATCGTATATCGCCGAAGGCCCAGCGCTCCGCCGATGACCAGCACGATGATTACTGCGCTCGACGCGGTCAGAGCCAGGCCGCGACTTGGAATCCACCTGAAGAACAAACCAAAGAGCTTGCCGCCTGGATTTCCTGGCAAAAACATTCCAGTGCGCTTGCGATATTCAGCGTACTCGGGATGGACAGCTTCCACCTGTCTCTCCTCAAAGCGTGCCAAAAAGTAGTAGAGGAAGAGCATGCCCAGATATAGGACGAGGATGATGATCCGCGGCCAGATCGTCAGCAGTCCGAACCCCGCCACTGCCAGGCTCAGATAAAACGGATGGCGAATGTGCGAATACATCCATCCCGTCGCCGCCTTGCGCTTAAACAGCTTGGTCGCGTAGACCTGCACGCCGCATATCAGTGCGGCCAGCAGTCCCAGACCGAACGCCCAGGAGCCGAACTGCCACCGCAAGAACTCGAGGAAAGAACTCGTCGTAATGACCGAATGCGGTAAGAAGAAAGATTCCATCCATGCGGTAGCGCGCCAGCGATGCAATCCTTGAAGCGTGGGTGCGTACAGGGAATACCAATAGAACGCGAACGGGCTGATCATTATCACTACTTCGATCATCACGAGTCCATACAGCGCCGAAGCCAGCCACTTCAGAACTTTCTTCATTACGGACTCCTTTTCCCGCTAACCCCGAGCGGGGCCCCGCCAAATCTGAAAATATGAAATCAGTGGATCTACGCGCTTCCGTTCGCGTGAAACTGTCTACCCGTGACGGTTCTCTTAACACATGGGAATCAGATGGTCAAACATTACAGGCTGCTTTGCGGGGACTCTGATCACATCGCATGGGAGTGGATGACGCGCCGCTTTTTTCTGGTTGAGATCTTGGCGACGGAGCCCAGAAACAGTTCTTTTTGAGGCAGGTCCCAGCGCACTTGTGGGCAAGCGAATCTTCAATGATTCTTAGACATCGGGGAAATGGGGTTTCTGGGCAGGAAAAGTTTTGGGGGCAGGGAGGGGCTTTTGTAAGCGAAGAATTGGAATTCGCTCGATGCTGCCGGCAAATTCCAAGAAAGCGGAACGCTGGGCTTCGGTCCTTGGGCGGCGAGTTCCGAACGCCACGAATCATTCGAATTAAGTGTCACACCATGCAAAGCAATTTTCGCCGTAACTCATTGAAAAAAAGAAGGCGACACCGGCAAAGTGACACACTTTTTCGAGGGTGCCAATCCCACTATTCGTTGCGTATCTCGCGCAACTTCTGCTATACAGTCCGCGCGGTCAACAATCCCGGGGGGAATGCTTCGTGCGAAAAACAATTCTGAATGTCTCTGTCGTTGCAGTCTTTTTGAGCGCTGTGGTTTTTATGGGCACGGCACCGCTTTCCGCGGCGCCGGCCGGACCGCAGGGCGGAGCGGCACCGAGCTTTTGCGACCGGAGCTGTCTCAATAGCTTCGTCGATCAATACGTCGACGCGCTGGTGGCGCACGATCCATCGCGCCTGCCGCTGACGAAGTTCATCAAGTACACCGAAAACGGCCAGAAACTCGAGCTGGGCGACGGATTCTGGCGGACGGCGTCTGGCAAGGGCACCTACAAATTCTACGTGGACGATACGGAAGCGGGCCAAGTCGGTTTCGAGGGGACGTTGCAGGAGGCCGGCCACCCCGTGCTCATCGCCCTGCGGCTGAAAATCGAGAACCAGAAAATATCGGAGATTGAAACGATCGTCGCGCGCGGACAGATGGCTGAAAACGGCGCCGCAAACCTGGAAAAGCTGGGCAAGCCGCGCGCCGCATTCCTCGAAGACATTCCACCGGCCGAGCGCGTGTCGCGGTTCGAGCTGATCAAAACTGCGAACAAATACTTTTCCGGCATGCAGCAGGACGACGGCAAGGGCGATTACTCATTCTTCGGCGACGACTGCAATCGCCTCGAAAACGGCATGCAGACCACGAACAACATGACGCCCTTTGGCGGCATGACGTCCAACGGCACGCCGCGTCCCGCGCCAAGCGCCAAGTACGATCCGGCCACTAATCCGACCACGTATTCAGCGGGCTGGTCGTGCCGCGATCAATTCCGCTCGGGGCTGCTGCATTTCGTTTCCTGGATCCGCGACCGGCGTTACATGATCGTCGATCAGGAGCGTGGGATCGTGTGGGGCTTCGGGTTCTTCGATCACCAGGCGGGAGACACGCGCAACTTCGAGACTCCCGACGGTCGGCCCGTGACCGCAGGGCCGACGACTCCGTTCACCTGGGAAATCGCGGAGATCTTCAAGGTCCGCCACGGGCAGCTGCATGAAATTGAAGCGGTACTCACGCAAGGCCCGTACGGGATGTGTTCGGGCTGGAGCGGCTACGAACGTTGCCGGTCCGATCAGCCCCAATGGTGACAATGATGCGCAAAGGAATCGTCGCCGCGGCTGCGGCGGCCGTGCTGCTAATGGCCGGGTTCGCGCGGCCAGCGAAACCGGCAGCCGCCGCGGCCGCCGATTGCGACCGCGAATGCCTGAACCACTTCGTCGATCAATATCTCGACGCGGTGGTGGCGCACGATCCGTCGAAACTACCCCTGGCGAAGAGCGTGAAATTCACCGAGGATGGCGTGCGACTCGAGCCGGGCGACGGGCTTTGGGCCACGGCTTCCGGCGTCGGGAATTACAAACTCTATTTCGACGAACCGGCGGCGGGCGCAGCGGGCGTGTTTGCGCTGATTCAGGAAAATGGCACGCCGGCGATTCTGCAAGCGCGATTGAAAGTCGTCGGTATGAAAATCACCGAGATTGAGACACTGGTGGCACGCAAGGAGACTACGGCATTCCTGAACACCGACAACCTGACAGCGGTTCGGCCGGTTTTTCTCGAGACCGTTCCCCCGGCCGATCGGCCGTCGCGCGCGGAAATGGTGGCAATGGTCGGGAAATATTTCGACGGGATCGAGCAGGGGAACGGCGATATCGTGCCGTTCGACAAGGACTGCATTCGCATCGAGAACGGGATTCAGACCTGCCCCGGCTCGCCGACCTCACCGCTGGGCGCGCTGAGCTGCGGCGCGCAGCTGAGCACGAAGATTTTCACGTACATCCAGTCCGTCAGTCCTCGCCGGTTTCCCATCGTCGACGCGGAGCGCGGGCTGGTGCTGGCCATCGTTCGGTTCAATCATCCCGCCACCTCGCAAACGGTCGAAGTACCCGGTCGCGGCAAAATGACCATGGGCCGCTATTCGCAATGGCCGAACAGCACGCAAATCGCCGAGCTATTTAAGGTAAAGGACCGCAAGATCAAGGAAATCTCCGCCGTCATCGTCACACAGCCCTATAAAGCGCCGACCGGCTGGGAGTAAAATCCTGCTGAACGCGCGTTGTTGCGTCCGCGGTTACTGTGTGGTTAGATACGGGACTCCTCTCTGATCGCGCATTCGAACGGAGAAACCGTGGAGACCGCCGAGCTCCGTCCTCTGAGTCTGGGAGAACTCCTGGACCGCACGTTCACTCTCTATCGCGGTCATTTCTGGGTGTTCGTGGGCATCATGGCGATTCCTGCATCCTTCGGGATTCCCGTGAATTACCTGGTTCTCGCGTTTCAGGGGAGCACGCTTTTTGCAAGGCAACCTTCCATAACACCTTCTCCAGGAATGGTTCTGGGAATCCTCTTCGGCGTCTTTGCCTATCTAGGGGTTTTCCTGCTGGTGCATTCGATCGCAGTGGCGGCCGTGACTCATGCCGTCTCCGAAGCCTATCTTGGCCGCCGTTCAACGGTTCGCGATTCGTATCGAAGCATCCGGGGGAAATTCTGGAGGCTGATCGGCGTCGTGCTGAACATCATCCTTCGCCTCATCGGAATCATGCTGGTTGTGGTTGTCGCCATCGCAGCCGTCGGCGGAACCCTGATCGCCCTCAGCGCCATTCCCGGAGGCCAGGCAGCCGCGGCCATTACTGCCGGACTATTGGTGATATTGGTTTACATGTTTGGTGTTGCGGCGGGCGTTTATCTTGCGTTGCGCTACGCGGTCTCGATTCCGGCACTGATGCTCGAAAACCTCAGGGTTCTTGCCGCCGTTCGCCGCAGCGTGCAACTCACGCGCGGGCGCCGGGGGCATATTTTCATCGCTCTGTTGCTAGCGGTAATTATAGGGTGGGTTGGATATATCGTCTTCCAGGCGCCTTTTTCCATCGCGACGATGATTACTTTACTGCGAAACCACCAACTACCGACTTGGTTGGCTCTTATGACCTCCGTTTCTGGAGCCGTGGGAGGCGCGGTTTCCGGCCCCATCTCCATGATCGTACTGGTTCTTTGCTACTACGATACGCGCATTCGCAAGGAAGCCTTCGACCTGCAATTCATGATGGCCTCGCTCGACCGCCCTTCGCCCGCGGCAGGCACGGTGCCTCTGGCGTGAGCCATCTCCGAGACATGCATGCTTCGGGGCCCAGCATCTTGAAGCGGGCGCCATGCGTCGTTTTGGTGCTCTCCATACTCGCCGTGTTTCCGATGGAAGTTTTCTGCCAATCCACGAGTTCACCGGTATCGCAACAATCGCTCAGCTTGCATGAGTACATCGCTGAACTCGACCGATGCTCGGCGATCCTGAACAGCTCGGCCGGCAATCCGGCAGCGCTGCACGACCTGCGCGTGTCGCTTCCCGCCGATTGGAAAGTGACCGTGGGCAATGCCAGCTACAGCGTCGCCACGGATTGGCTCGCCGGCCCGCTCGCTGGGATCGAGAAGAATCCGAGCGCGAGCGGTGACGCGCTGGCGCATATTCGGCAGAAGCTCGACGCCTATCGCAAAGCGGCGCGTGCGCTGGAGATTCCGGCGGCGCCGCAGAGTCTTGCGCAATCGCGAACCCGGTTGAACGCCATCCTGAGCGCCCGCGAGTTCCGCGGCCAACAAGGGCCATCCTGGATCGATGCACTCAAGGCGCGCATCTGGTCATGGATTATCCGGCAGCTCGAGCGGCTCTTTGGTGGGGTTGGCCGGGCGAAATCCATCGGAAATATGGTCGCATGGACCGTGATCGTCCTCGCATGCCTGCTGCTTCTATTTTGGACGGTACGCTTCCTGATGCGCGCCGGACCTCGATCGGAAATGGATCTTAGCGGCGCAACTCCCCTGAACCGGGACTGGCATCGCTGGCTGCGCGATGCGCGAGCCGCCGCCGAACGGGGAGAGTACCGCGCCGCGATCCACGCCGCGTATTGGGCGGCCATCGTGCGGATGGAAGAGACGAATTCGCTCCCGGAGGATCGCTCGCGCACTCCGCGGGAATCCTTGCGGTTAATCCAAAAGGAGAGCGCGGAGTATGCGCCGCTTTTGCAACTGACGCGCCGTTTTGAACTTGTGTGGTACGGCTACCGCTCCGCCACGGCCGCGGACTGGGGCGATGCCGTGCGGCAATTGGAGACACTTGGATGCCTGCGTTCCTCGACTCCCGCGATCTCCGGCTCCTGATCGGATCGGGAGTGCTCATGATCGTGTTGCTCGGGCTCACGTTTGCGGTCGGCCCAGCGCCGCCTCAGCAGTCGCTCGGGTTCCCGTCGAGCTACTCGTCCCAATGGGCGGGCGCCAAAGCCGCGTTTCTGCTGCTGCAAGAGCAGGGATATCGGGTGGAGCGCTGGGAAAAATCGCCAGAGGATCTCCCCGGCAACTCCGAGGGCGCGTTGCTGATTTTGGCCGAGCCAACGGAAAGGGGATCAGAGAGCGAGCGCATGGCGATTCGCAGATTTGTTTCCGGCGGCGGACGCGTGCTGGCGATGGGCGCCGACGCGGCGAATCTGGCTCCCGACATGGATGCCGCGTCCGCGGAGGAATGGGACCCGCAACCGAAATCCTATCCGGCGCTCCTCCCTTCGCAGATTACGCGCGATGCTCCGGAGATTTCCATGGTGGCGCCCGACACGTTCACGTCGAGCACGCATCCATGGCTCGCGCTTTACGGGAAAGGGGACGAGGTCGCGGCGTTGTCGTATCCCGTCGGGAAAGGTGAGGTCATCTGGTGGGCTTCGGCGTCGCCTTTGACGAACGGCTCGATACGCGACAAGAACAATCTAGCATTTTTCTTGAATTGCGTTGGTTCGCCATCGGATGCGCGCGTGTACTGGGATGAATACTTTCACGGCGACCGCGCGTCCCTGGCTTCCTATTTCGCGAACGGCCCGCTGCCCTGGGCCGGACTGCAAATCGGGATCGCCTTCGTCGCGATCCTGTTCACCTTCTCGCGGCGGGCAGGGGCCGTGCGCCTGCCTGCGACCGAATCGCGGCTTTCGCCGCTCGAGTTCGTCGAAACGCTCGGCGACTTATATCAATCCGCGCACGCGTCTCCGGCGGCGGTGTCGGTCGCGTATCGGCGCTTTCGCCTGGCGCTTTCGCGCAAGCTCGCCGCGCCAGCGAAGGCAAAATTGCCGGAGCTCTGCCGCGCCGCATCCAGCCGATTCGGCTGGCCGGAAGAGCCGCTTCTGGATACACTCGCCCGCTCCGAGCGAGCGATGCGCAACATCAGCTTGGATGAAAAAGAGGCGCTCTATCTGGTGCGCCAGCTTCACGATTATTCGGCGCGCCTGGAGCCCAGGCGCCATGCCGAACGGGAGATACCTGCATGGATTTGAGCACAGCCGCACTGGCCACGCACGTCCGAAAAGAATTTTCCAAGATCATCGTGGGCCAGACCGATGCCGTGGACCAGTTGCTGCTCGTGATCCTCTCCGGAGGCCACGCGCTGATCGAAGGAGTCCCGGGACTGGCGAAAACACTCGCCGTGAAGTGCCTCGCGCATATTTTCAGCCTGCAGTTTCAGCGCGTGCAGTGCACTCCAGATCTGATCCCCGCCGATATTCTCGGCGGCAATATCTTCCAACCTGCCGACGGAACGTTTCGCATGAACCGCGGCCCGGTCTTCACCGATTTGCTTCTGGTAGATGAAATCAACCGCATGCCGCCGCGCACGCAATCGGCGTTGCTCGAAGCCATGGAAGAATTTCAGGTGACGATTGACGGTACCAGCTACCCGCTCTCACGCTCGTTCGCTGTCTTCGCCACGCAGAATCCGGTCGAGTTCGAGGGCACCTATCCTCTGCCGGAGGCGCAGCTCGACCGCTTTCTGATGAAAATACGCATCGGCTATCCCGAAGCCACGCAAGAATCGGAGATTCTCTCGCGCTATCAAAGCGGATTCGAAGCCCGGGATTTCGAGCGCGCCGGACTCGAACGCGTCTCGAAGGAAACCCTCCAAACCGCGAGGGAGGAAGTCGCGCGCGTGCAGGTCGAGCCGAAGCTTTTCGATTACATCGTTTCGCTTGTCCGCGCTACGCGGGATTCCGCGGCGGTCAGCCTGGGAGCCAGCCCGCGCGCCGCCGTGGCGATGATGCTGGCAGCCAAGGCGTTCGCTGCGACCGAGGGCCGCAATTTCCTGATCCCCGACGACGTGAAGGCCGCGGCTCCGCCCATCCTGCGCCATCGCATGCTGCTCAAGCCGGAAGCGGATCTCGAGGGCATCACTCCCGACCAGGTGATCGCCGAAGTCCTGGCAGGCATCGCCGTCCCGAAATGACGCCGTGAACCGACTCTCCCCTTCGAATGTCGCCGCGCAGGCGGAAAGCGCTGGCCGGTTTCCGGTCGCGTTCGGGCGACGATTCTTTCTGCTCTTGTTTGTCGGACTGGTCTGGATCGCTCCCGCATGGCGAGAACCGCGCTTCCTCTACGCTCTGGCCCTGTGGGACGCCGCAGTTCTCGTACTCTGGGCGTGGGACTTGAGCCGCATGGCGAAGCCGGAGCAAATTGAAACCCGCCGCATCTGGAGCGAGCCTCTGGGCCTTGCGAAACGTATGTCGGTCACACTGGAGCTGCGCAATTCGTCGAGCGGCTCCATTTCCGCCAAAGTCAGCGACGAGTCTCCTGAAACTTTTCGCCCCGACCTGCCGAATGTCGAGATCGTGGCGCCCGCACGGGCCGCGCAAAGCGCTTCGTACCCGATCGAGCCTCGCTCGCGCGGCGACGCTCGATTTGGCAACGTCTGGTTGCGTTACCAGAGCCCCCTGGGCCTCGCGGAACGATGGGCTCGAGCGCGACTCCCGCAGACCGTGCGCGTCTATCCCAATATCGAAGAAGCGCAAAAAATGCGCATCTACCTGATCCGCAGTCGCCAGATCGAGCTTGAAAAGCGGCTGAAGCGGCAGCGCGGGAACGGGCGTGAATTCGAAAGTCTGCGCGATTATCGCGATGGCGACGAATTCCGCGACATCTGCTGGAGCGTGACGGCGCGGCGCGGAGAGCTAATCACCAAGGTTCATCAGATCGAACGCAGCCAGACGATCTGGCTGGTGCTCGACGCCGGCCGGCTATTGCGAGCGCGCGTGGATCGCCTGACCAAACTCGACTACACGATCAGCGCGGCACTGAGCCTCGCTCAAGTGGCGTTCTATTCAGGTGACCGCGTCGCGCTCCTCGCCTACGGCCGCAAGCCGCAACAGCGCGTGGGCCCTGGCCGGGGCGTGCCTCATCTGCGCGTTTTGATGGAGAGCATGGCGCAGGTGCGTACCGAATCCTTTGAGGCCGATCATCTGCTCGCCGCGGAGAGCCTGCTATCGCAGCAGAGCCGGCGCAGCTTGATTGTGTGGCTCACGGACCTGGCGGAAACCGCGGCCACGCCGGAGGTGATCGAGTGCGCCGCAAAAATGGCCACCCGGCACTTGGTGCTATTGGGAATTATCGGCCAGCCGGAGCTGCGCCGCATGGTCGCCGCCGGCCCCGAAAATGCGAGCGCGATGTATCGCTACACCGCCGCACTCGAAGTTGTGCAGCGGCGCGATCTCCTGCTTCGCCGATTGCGTCAACAAGGTGCGCTGACCTTGGAAGTGGATGCATCGCGAATGTCCACGGCGCTCGTCAACCGGTATCTCGAAGTGAAGGAACGCAATTTGTTGTGACGGCCTCCGTCCGGAAAAAACCTGCCGCGCTGAAGGCCGCGGCGCTACATTGAAACCTTAGAATCGGAAACTGCGCCAATCGGGAGATTGGCGATCCCAGGAACTTCGGCGGCCGGCGGGCGTGGAGATTTCGGACCTTTGCGCATCACGTAGAGCAGAAGCAAGCCGAACAATCCGGCGGCGAGAGTGTATTTCCATTTCACCGCAAGGTCGGACGGCGAGACGAACCCCTCAATTGTGCCCGCGACGATGAGCATCGGAATAATCCCCAGCACCAAACGCACTGCCCGGCCACCTTCGAGAGCCAGCGATGCGCGGCGCGGCAACGTTCCGGGAAACAGCAAGCCTTTCGCCAACAAAAGCCCCGCGCCGCCGGCAATGAAAATAGCCGGCAACTCGATCACTCCGTGCGGCGCGACGAAACTCGTGAGCTGCCCCAGCATCCCGGCGCGCCAGCACGCTCCGGAGATGACTCCCAAGAGCAGACCGTTGAACGCCAGCATCAATACCGTTCCAAGTCCGCCGGTGATTCCGAGCGCAAACGTGGTGAGCGAGACCGCCAGATTGTTGGTCATGATGTGGCTCGACTCCAGCGGCTTCACACTTACGATCGAATGCGTCCACATTTGCTGCTTCTCGATCGTGTCCATCATGGCGGGGCCCAGGATGTATCGCTGGAATCCTGGGTCCACGAGAGCCACCATCAGTCCTGCGGCCGCGGTGGCGAAAAAGATGGCAGTCGCCGTAATCGTGTACGGCAGGGTCTCATGAAATATTTGCGGGAATGTCTCGCGATAAAATTTGATGACGCCGATTGGCCGCGAGCGCCGTCCCATATAGATCAGGTTATGCGCACGTCCAAGGAGTTGATTCAGGTAGTGCGCCAGATTCCGGCTGGAGGAGTCTTCGCGGATCGTGGCGAGGTCGGAAGCGGTCTGGCGATATAATAGAGCGAATTCCTGCAGCTCGGTGTGAGTCAGGGCGCGGACGCCGCTTCCTCCCGAGCGCGCGAGGAGCTCGTCGATGCGCGCCCAATAGGGACGCCGCTTCTGAAGCCAGCTGGTGGAGATCACCGATGTCCTCGGCCGACAAGCTTACCATCGAAACGCCGGAGCAGACTTCGCTGGAGTTCCCCCTGGCGGGGATCGGCAGCCGCTTTCTGGCGATCGCGCTGGACCTGCTGCTTCAAATTGCGGCCTACGTTGTCCTGGGCCTGATCGCGGCCCTGGTCTCCTCGGTTGGCATCATTGGAGTGATGGGGAAGCAGTGGGGGATCGCGATCCTTATCTTCGCGGCGTTCACAGTGCAATTTGGCTACTTCGCGTTGTTCGAAACGTTCTGGAACGGGCAAACACCCGGCAAGCGCTGGACTCACCTGCGCGTCATCCAGGACTCGGGCCGCCCGATTACTGCCTACGATGCGATCCTGCGGAACTTGCTGCGCATCGTGGACGCCTTGCCGAGTCTTTATGCGACCGGAATCGTCACCATGCTGATCAGCCGGGAAAACAAGCGGGTGGGCGACTATGCCGCAGGCACCGTCGTGGTCCATGAGAAACCGCTGCAAGGAGTGAGTTCGATCTGGAGCATTGCGACGGTGGCGGCGCCGGTGCAAGCATTGCCCGTCAGTCCGTCGGCGCAGCTCACTGCGGATGAATTGCAGCTCGTCGAGACATTTTTCGAACGCCGCATGAGTTTGGATCCGGAGGTGCGACGGTCCATGGCGCGCCAGATTGCCCAGCGTTTGGCTGAGCGTCTGAATGTTCCCGCGGATGCGTGCCCGGACGCGGAGAAATTTTTGGAAGCACTCGCCGAGCAGCGCCGTAGTTCCGCCCGTTTCCATTGATGGGTACCGGGATCGCCGGGCAATTGTGACGCAGCGCTCCGCCCAAAGGACAGGAACCAATCGTACATGAAGAGATTTCTCATTCTGTTTGTCGTCGGTGTGTCCGCGCTCTGCGCTCAGAGCAATACCGGCGAGTTGCGGCTAAAGGTGACCGATCCGGCCGGGCTCGGCGCCAAGGCCACGGTTGATGTTTCGAGTGATGCGAACGAGTATCGGCACAGTTTCGTGACCGATAGCGACGGCAGCGTCGTCGCGAAACTCCTTCCCTACGGCGTCTATCGAGTCAGAATTCAGGCGCCGGGCTTTGCCGACGTGTCCGAAACCATCGAAATTCGCTCTGCGCTTCCTCTCGAACGCACGATTGAGCTCAAGCTCGCGGCGGTCAGCTCCTCCGTTTCCGTCTCCGCCCAAAACACGCTCGTTGATCCCGATCAACCGGGCGCCGTGAGCCAGATCGGCGCCAGCGCGATTCAGAATCGGTTGAGTTCTTTGCCCGGGCGCTCCTTGCAGGACCTCGTCAATTCCCAGCCGGGCTGGCTCTACGAAGGCAACGCAGTACTTCACCCTCGCGGCTCCGAATACCAGACGCAGTTCGTCATTGATGGCATTCCCCTCACGGACAATCGCTCGCCGAGCTTCGGACCGGAGATTGAAGCGGACGACGTCCAATCCATGAGCGTCTATACCGCCGGCATCCCTGCTGAATACGGCCGGAAGCTGGGCGGCGTGATCGAACTCAATTCGTTGCAGGACACGCAGGTGGGTTTCCACGGGCAGGCGGTGCTTTCCGGCGGCAGCTTTGACACGGCCGGTGCTTTCGCCCAGGGGCAGTACGTCTCGGGCAAGAATATTTTCGGGGCCAGCGCGAGCGGCGACATGACCGGCCACTACCTGAATCCGGTGGTTCCAGAAAACTTCACGAATCGCGGCACAACTGGGGATTTTTCCGTTCGCTACGAGCGTGACTTTACGCCCAAGGACCGCCTGAGCCTGATCGTTCGCCACGAGCTCTCTCGTTATGAGATTCCGAACGAGCATCTGCAGGAAACGGCCGGCCAGCTTCAGACGGCCGACAATTTTGAGACCATGGGCATCGTTTCGTACCAGCACACTTTTTCGTCGGACGCGGTGGCGGATGTCCGCGGAATGGTCAGGGATACGGCAAATGACTTATTTTCTAATGCCGCATCCACTCCGGTGCGCGCCTTTGTTCACAACTGGTTTCGCGAGGGATACTTCAAGGCCAGCGTCTCGATTCATCGCGGCCACCATGAATGGAAGTTTGGCGCCGACTCGGACAACTACTTCCTGAACGAACATTTCCGCGACACGATCA
This sequence comes from uncultured Acidobacteriota bacterium, assembly GCA_963752925.1. Taxonomy (GTDB): domain Bacteria; phylum Acidobacteriota; class Terriglobia; order Acidiferrales; family UBA7541; genus Palsa-295. The sequence continues at coordinate 669,019 of CAVVZY010000004.1, forward strand.
CGGATCCCTCGCGATTCCCTCCAGATACGCCGACGACGTTCGCGTTCCCTACTCCGGATGCCCCCAACGCAGGGCGGCGTCCCGATCTCGAGCAATCCGCCTTCGCGCAGGATCTGATCCACCTCGACAACTGGACGATTAGCGCCGGCCTGCGCTGGGACCACTATCAGCTGTTGGTCAACCAGAACGCTCTCAGCCCCCGCCTTGCCGTTTCGCGCTATTTCCCGTCCTCCAATTTGGTTCTGCATTTCTCCTATGATCGCGTTTTTCAGACTCCGTCGTCCGACAACATTCTGCTCTCGAGTTCGACATCGGTCGCAGCCCTCAGCGGCACGTTTCTGCGGTTGCCCGTGAAGCCGTCCGTGGGCAATTACTACGAAGCTGGGCTAAGTAAATCCTTCTTCGGACAATTCAAACTCGATGCGAACTATTTTCGGAGGCTCGCCAGCAACTTTGCCGATGACGATCAATTGCTCAACACGGCCGTCAGTTTTCCAATCGCGTTCCGCAAATCCATCATTTACGGCGCAGAAGGAAAGCTCGAGCTCCCGACTTGGCACGGTCTCTCCGGCTTTTCGAGTTACTCCTATACCGTCGGCAACGTCTGGTTTCCCGTTACGGGCGGGCTTTTCCTCGGTGACGACGCGGCGAATGTGACGTCGCAGCTCACCGGCCACTTCCCGGATTCGCAGGACCAGCGCAACACCGTTCGCGGACGCCTGCGCTACCAAATAGCGCCTCGTTTTTGGATCGCGGGGGGAATCGAATACGACACCGGCCTGCCGTTTCAATTCGACGGCGACCCGGCCATAGCTCTCCAGCAATACGGACAAAAGGTCTTCGATCGCATCAATTTCAACCGCGGCCGCATCAAGCCCTCATTTCTTCTCGACGCCTCTGCAGGCGCGGACATTTACAAATCCGACCGCCTGAATGCGCGCTTGCAAGTTGATGGAGAGAACCTCGGCAACGTCCTCAATGTGCTTGATTTCGGTGGGCTCTTCTCCGGCAACGCCATCGGTCCAGCTCGCAGCTTTGCGCTTCGACTAGCGATGACCTTCTAGGATTTCTTGCGCTCGCGACCGGCACGGGCGCCCCTGGGAGGTTTTTGCCGAATCAATTCGACGAGCTCTTGCGCCGCTGCGGGTAAAGGACGGTCCCGCCGGTAGACCAGGTAAAGTTTCCGCGTCACGCGCATCTGCCGGATACGCAATTCGCGCAGATCGCCGCTGGCCACTTCCCGCTCCGCGCACATTCGCGGCACGATGGCCACTCCCTTCTTCATCTCCACGAAAAGCTTGATGCTCTCGATCGTTGGCAGCTCCACATCCATCCGCAGCTGCACTTTGTGGCGCGCGAACATCTGCACCACGCGCTGCCGGTAAGGCGATTCAACGATGTGCGCCACGAACGTCTCTTGCCCAAGGTCGCTGATATCCACCTCCCGCCGCTTCGCCAGGCGATGCCCGGGCCAAACGATCAGCACCAGCGAGTCGCGATGGAACTCCACCGCCTCGAGTTCACGCTCCTCCGGCAGATAGGAAATTACGCCAATGTCGAGATGATGGTTCATGACCTCGCGCGGCACGTCGCGCGAAAACACCCGGTGCACCTTGATGTGAATCCCGGAATGAAGCTCCCGGTACCGCTTCAGCGCCGGCAGCAATGCGTGAATCGCGCTTTCGTTCACGCCCACCGACACCTGCCCTCGCTCCAGCCCGCGCAGTTCCTTCATCCCCTTCCGGATTTCTTCGCGCAGATTCAGCATCCGGTCGGCATATTCCACCAGCAGCACGCCCGCATCCGTCAGCGTTTGCGCTCCCGAGCCGCGGACAAATAGGGGCTGCCCCACCCATTCCTCAAGCTTCCGGATCGAGATGCTGACCGCAGGCTGCGTTCGGTAGAGCTTTTCCGCGGCTCGCGAGAAGCTCTGCTCCCGAACCACCGCTTGGAATACTTGCAGGGACGCCAAATCCACAGATCCTCCTTCGAAAACCCGCTTCCCCTATATAAGAGAAATTTATCCCTCTTGCAACCATTATAAATTGGACTCCTTGCGCCTTTCGCGATTCACTGGCATTATGAAAGGAGCTGCAATGGACAACGTGCAGATTTTCGACACCACGCTGCGCGACGGCGAGCAATCTCCCGGGTTTTCGATGAACCGCGAGGAGAAACTGCAGCTCGCCCGCCAAATCGAGCAGCTCGGCGTGGACATCATCGAAGCGGGCTTCCCGATAGCCTCGCCCGGCGATCTCGACGCGACCCGTGCCGTAGCCGCCGAGATCAAGCATTGCCGCGTAGCGGCGCTCGCCCGCGCGAAACAGGATGACGTAGAAGCCGCCCTGCGTGGACTCGAGCCCGCCGACAAACCCCGCCTGCATGTTTTCCTCGCCACATCGGACCTGCACCTGAAATACAAACTTCGGACTACGCGCGAGCAGGCGCTCGAGCAAATCGCCAAAATGGTGCGATACGGCCGGCAAAATTGCGACGAAGTAGAATTTTCGGCCGAGGATGCGAGCCGGACCGACATCGATTATCTTTGCCAGGTTGTTCTGGCAGCCGTGGAATCCGGTGCGACCATCATCAACCTGCCCGACACGGTCGGCTATTCGACGCCGGACGATTACGGAGAAATGTTCCGCAAAGTTCGCGCGCGCCTCGGTGCGCATCCCAACGTTGTCCTGAGCGCTCACTGCCACGACGATCTCGGCCTGGCTCTGCCAAACTCGCTCGCGGCAATTGACGCAGGTGTACGCCAGATTGAATGCACCATCAACGGCATTGGCGAGCGCGCCGGGAATGCGTCCCTTGAGGAATTGGCCGTCGTGCTTCACGTGCGCCAGGACCGCTACCAGGTAACCACGAATATCAATCTGGAAATGTTGTATCCGACCAGCCGCATGCTTTCGAAGATCACGAATGTTTCCGTTCCGCCGAACAAGGCCGTCGTCGGCGCCAACGCCTTTGCCCACGAAGCCGGCATCCATCAGGACGGTATCCTGAAGAATCCGCTCACCTACGAGATTATTGTCCCAGAAAAGGTCGGCGTACCTGCGCGGCGGCTGGTGTTGGGAAAGCATTCCGGGCGCAACGCCTATCGTTCGCGTCTCGCCGAGCTCGGTTATGAAACCACGGACGTAGAACTTGCCGAGTGCTATCGCCTGGCGATTGCCTTGGCCGACGCCGGAAAAGAAATCACCGACCGCGACTTGGTCAGCATCATCCACAAGGTGCGGCGTCAACCCGCGACGGCGAACGCACGCTGAGACTCACGGGAACCCCTTCCATGACCGCATTGCGGAAGACGATCGCGGTGTTGCCGGGCGATGGCATCGGCCCCGAGGTAACGCGTGCCGCCATCCATCTCCTCAAAGATTGTGCTTCCGCTTTCGGCCATCATTTCGAGTTCCGCGAGTTTCCCTTTGGAGGCAATGCGATAGACGCTTGCGGCGCACCGCTGCCCCCGGAGACTCTGGCGGGATGCCGTGCGTCTGACGCGGTCTTGCTCGGCGCCATCGGCGGGCCGAAGTGGGAGTCTCTGCCGTTCGGCACTCGCCCGGAAGCAGGCCTGCTTGGAATCCGCAAGGAGCTCGGCCTTTACATCAATCTGCGGCCCATTCGCTTGCGCCCGGCCCTTCGCGGCATTTCACCGCTTCGTCCGGAACGGCTCGGCGATTGCGATTTTGAAATCGTGCGCGAGTTGGCCGGAGACATCTACTTCGGCGAACACAAAATAACCAAGGAAAAGGCCAGCGACCTCGCGGAGTATTCCGTTTTCGAAATCGAGCGCGTGGCTCGCTACTCCTTCGAGCGCGCAGCGGCCCGCAACCACCACTTGACCAGCGTGGATAAGGCCAACGTTCTCGCCAGCTCGACGCTCTGGCGCGACACGGTCACGGCTCTCGCGCGCGAATATCCCGGTGTCACGCTCGATCATCTCTACGTGGACAACGCCGCCATGCAAATCCTGCTGCGGCCCGCACAGTTTGACGTGATTCTCACCGGGAACTTGTTCGGAGATATCTTGAGCGACGAAGCAGCGGCACTCGCGGGTTCGATCGGTTTGATCCCCTCGCTCAGCCGCGGCCGCCCTGACCAGCCCGCGCTCTATGAACCGATTCACGGATCGGCTCCCACGCTTGCGGGCAAAGATGTCGCCTGTCCGCTCGGCGCGATTTTTTCCGCCACTCTAATGTTGCGGGAATCGTTCGGACTGAATGCCGAGTCGGAGTGGATTGAGTCCGCGGTGGACCGCGCTCTCGAAAAGGGATATCGTACCACGGACATTGCGGAACCCGGCAGCCGCGTCGTCGGCGGCTCCGAATTCACCGAACAAATCCGCAGCGAATTGCAGGCCGCGCCAGCTCAGCACGCGCAGCGCGGTTCAGGCGCCTAGCGCGCGCACGCATACCTGCAGCGCTCTACAAGCTCCTGAAAAACAGCTACGGCTTCTTCACGACCAGGCACCCGGCGATCATGTCATGCAGCGCCTGTTTCTTTTCTGTAAACGCGACCATGACGAACCCAACGAAAACGATTTTCCCGAAATAGCGGCCTGATGCGCGGGCAAAACTGATGCGCCGTCCCTGAAGGTCCGTCACTTTGAGCCCAAAGAGTTTCTTGCCGAGCGTTGCCTGCCACGCCGAGCTTTCCATCAGGGCCCAATAAAGCCAGCTGGCCATCGTAAGCAACAGGTTTATCGCGAAGATCTGCCGGCTGTTCCCGGTCAAAAGCGCCCACGGATTGTCGACCGGAATCCCGGCGCGCTCCATCAAGGGCCTCAGAATTGCAATTCCGACAATGATCCCGAGCAAAAACGAATCGATGAAGTACGCCCCCACTCGCCGCCAGAATCCTCCATAGACCACGCGCGCGACTGCGAACCGGGCTGTGGATGAAGCAGCGGTGTTGGACGATGGATCGGGAATCGGCTCGCCGCAAGAAGCGCACGACGGAATTCCACCCGTCACTTCTGCTCCGCACTTAGGGCAAATCAATTCGGTCTCTCTTGTGGGAAATTACGCAGTGTTCTCACGCCTTCCGCAATACCAGACAACTGGCGATCATATCGTGCAGCGCCTGCTTCTTCTCCGTGAATCCGGCCATGATGTAGCCGATCGCCAGGGGAACCATGCCGGTGATCATCTTCGAAAAAAAACGTCCGCTGGCGCGAGCGAAACTGATCGGCTGGCCATTCATATCGGTCACCACCAGCCCCAGCGCCATTTTACCAAGTGTCCCCTGATTCCCGGAACTTTCCATCCCGGCGAAGTAGAGCCAGGATGCGATCACTGAGAAAACGACCAGAGTCATGATGCTGACCACAAGCATCGCTGGAAAAACGGGATTCGGTTCGTTCACTCTAGGGGCCATCCCCTGTGCTAGCGCGCGGAAGTATTCGATCCCCAAGAAGCCAACCGCAATCCCAATCACAATTCCCACGACAGCACCCATGACCAGGCTATCAATCAGATACGCCACAAACCGCAGCCAGAAGCCGGCATATTCTCGACCGCCCGTTGCGGCCATGGCGGGCGTGGCGCCAACCGCACCGCCGGCATAAGGCGTCGCTGCGGGCGCTGCCACGCTATAACCTATGATGGGTTTGCCGCACGAGCGGCAAAACGCAGCCCCGTCTGCCGTCTGTGCTCCGCAGGCTGAACAGTGCATCAAACCCTCCTCGACAGCGAGTTGAGCCCCTCGGCTCGCAAAGGGATCGGGTAATCGCGCTGCGGCGATTGTACGCGGCCGCCCGGTCAGCCAACCCGCAACATCACTTCGCGGCCGCCCGCTCGGTTTGCAGTTCTTTCAGAAAGACCGCTTCGGCGCCCAAGACGTAAGCCTGATATCCCCACGGATCGATGAACGGATTTTGCGCCGGACTCTTCGACATCACGCCCCGTTTGTCCACCAGCGAATAAAACGATCCGTGGGACGCCAGGAAAACATCGCACGGAAGCGAGCGCAGGACGCGAAACGTTTTCTCGTAGTCCTGTTCGATGCCGGGATAGGTCGCCGGAGCATCCGGCCGGTCGATTAACTTGTACATTGGCAGCACCGTCGCGCTGCCCACGAATACTACGTTGTATGATTTCCCGCTGTCCTGGATCGTCGTCGTCCACGTCGTGCAGCCGCGCGTGTGGCCCGGCGTCAGATGCGCTGTCATGGTCATGCCGCCGATCGTCACGGTTTCGCCATCGTGGATCACGCGATCGGGAGTCGCCGCGGGAAACGCAGTACCGGCGGTCAGCGCCGCCACATCGCCATCCATCGCCACGAACTTCGCGCCGGTCGCATGCTTCATCTCCGAAATGCCCCCGGCGTGATCCAGATGCGCGTGGCTGTTCACGATGAACTTCACGTCCGCCAGCTTGAAACCGAGCTTCTGAATGTTGGCTTCGATTTGCGGCGCGGTTTCGACGAATCCGCCGTCGAGCAGAATGTCTCCGGCCGGCGTGACGATGAGGTACGACGCGATATCGGACGCTCCGACGTAATAGATGTTGCCGATGATGTGGAACGGCGGCACCGGCTGATTCATGCCGCGCCCAAGATCGTTCGCCTGCGCGAATGTCGCGGCGGGAATGACCAGCATGGCAATCAGGGTGAGAACCAGCCGCTGCACAACCACGCACGAGCCGTTATTCGAAGCCATTCATCCGCCGTTTCTCGAATCGCGCTTCGACTCGTAGTGCTCAATCGGGCGTGCGAGTTACCTGGGACCACCAGCTGGCGGTGCGGCGCCGCCCGGAGGTGGCCCGCCCGGACCGGGGCCTCCGACCGGCGGCGGATTCGTCAGCAGCTTTTGATACGTCGCTTCGCCGCGTTCGACGATTCCATTTTTCGTCCACCCTTGTCGGAACTGAGACTACCGATCGTTCATTGCAGTCAGGGCCCAACGTATCCCCGGGGAGCAAGCTACCAGAAGAGCTAACCGGCGGCAAATGGTTGTTGGCACGGACTTTTCCCACATGCATGTGACGTGTGACACTGCTTGCGAAGTGCTGAGCGAGCGAACATTTCGGGGGAGGATGCAGCCATGATCAAGAAAGTGAAAGGCGGCTACAAAGTTTTGTCCTCGAAGGGACGAAACATGGGCGGTCCGTACAAAACGAGAGAAGAGGCGCTCAAGCGTCTCCGTCAGGTCGAATTCTTCAAGCGCCAGAAGGGATAGCAGGCCCCTTTAGGACTGGATCTGGACCAGGGCGTCTTCGCCGCTTGGGCGCGGCGGGGCACCAGGAGTCCAGCGGGGCGGCCTGGTCGAGCGCGATTTCAAGCGATTCATCAGAAGCCCGATCTTCACCGAGGCGCCAATGAAATGACCCACCTTCAATCCGCCGGCAACTTTGACCGTCCTGACCCAATGCATTCCCATGCTCGCCGCGCATCCGCACTGCGAGCAGTCCGGCGTCCCTCCGAAAACACACGGTTCCACGCGGCTCTCGAGATCCGCTGAATAGTTCGCCGACATCTTTGCAAAAACGCAATCGCCCGGATTTTCCGGCGGCTGAAGAAACGCCTTAACCAAACCTTCGTTGAACAAGAGCTTGGGATAGCGCGCGGTCAGAGCCGGCAGTTGCCTGCCCAGCGCTGCGCGGTCGTCGGATGAGAGCATTTCGGGACTGTTCTCTCCCACCTGCGGCGTGTAGACGCTCACCCAGATGCGGTTCACTTCCGGACGTGCATTCCAGAACGCGACGTATTCTTCGAGATAACCCGGTCGTTCAAACATCTGGCGAGTGATCACCCAGTGGATATTGACCTCGCGCCCCTCGATGTTCTTTAGGATGCGTTCGTACGTGGCCGGTTTCCGCCGAATGTCGTGGTGTTCCGGTAAGCCATCGACCGAAACCGCGACGCGCAGCCGCGGGATGCTCATCCACTCGGGCGGAATGGGAATCACGCCGCTGGTGACTACGAGCGTGAACACCCCCATCTTGCTGAGCACAGGAACAATCCGGCTCAGCTCACGATGCCGAACCATCGGCTCGCCACCGACGAGAGATACATGAAGAGGCTTGTGCTTGCGGACCAGGTCGATCACGCCATCGACCAACGCGTCGCCGCGAAAGTCGTTGAGCTCGCTCAACGTGACGCCGCCGCCCAGGTGCGTGTCGCCGTAGGCGTAACACCCGGGACAGCTCAGCGGGCACTCGCGCGTGACCTCGATGGACAGCATCGGTACGTTGCCGCGCAGAATTCGGCCCCATGCGGCAAGTACCTCTCGGGGGGTAATACTCGGACTCGGGGTCGCAAGAGTCATGAAAGTAAGATGCCACAACCGAGTGCTGGGGTGCCACGTTTTTGCGTCCGTGACGCACGCATACGCACATCCCTCGATGTCCCGCAGCAGGACACCCAACGGTCAGGCGTTCCCGATGACCACGGTCCAAGGACGAACTTCCCAGCGCTTTACCAGTCCGTTGATCACATAGGGATCGTGGCGCGCAAAAGACTCGGGCAGACTGCGGTCTTCTGCGCGAAACACCAGCAGCGCCTTATCCGCAGGGTCGGCGAAGGCGCCGCCCAACACTAGCTCGCCACGCTCGTTCGATTCTCTGGCCAGATTCAGATGCTCTTCGCGAAATGTCCCGCGGCGCGAGACGTAATCGTCCACCAGTTCGTAGATGAGTGCGAAGTAGGCCACGGCATGTTCCCCCAGTTACGCGAGCGTTTTCAGCACTTCTGGTGTGAATGAATTGAGTTCCGCAAAACGGCTGCTGCGAATCTTCGCGGCCCAACTGGAATCGGCCAGCATCGCGCGGCCAACCGCGACAAGATCGAAATCTCCGCGGGCTAGCATTTCGAGGAGCCGGTCGAAGTGGGCATCCCGGCCGGCGCCATTCGCACCCGAGGATTCCGCCTTCGGAGCGGGCATTCTACCAAGCGAAACCATGAAATCAACGTCGAGCGAGACGGAACCGACCGTGATCGTCGGTTTGCCAGTAAGCTTCTTGGTCCAGCCGGCCAGATTGAGATCGCTGCCGTCGAATTCAGGCTCCCAGAACCTGCGTGTGGAGCAGTGGAACGCGTCGATCCCGGCCGCAGCCAATGGTTCGAGGAAGCGGCCCAACTCCTGCGGCGTTTCGACGAGGCGCGCTGTGTACTCCTGGCCCTTCCACTGCGAGAAGCGTAATTGCATCGGAAAATTCGGCCCGACTCGCCGGCGGCACTCCTGAATGATTTCGACCGCAAACCGCGTGCGCGCCACGATGTCTCCGCCGTACTTGTCCGTGCGATGATTGGTGCCATCCCAGAAGAACTCGTCGATGATGTATCCGTGCGCGCCGTGAATCTCGACGCCATCGAATCCAACGCGCTTTGCGTTCTCGGCCCCCTGCGCGAAGCCCTCGATGACTGCATCGATATCCGCCTGCGTCATCGGCTCGCCGATATTTACGCCCGGCTTCAAAAATCCCGACGGGCTAACGGGAGCGACCGGAAGCTTGGGGTCGCCCTGACTTTGCACCGCCCCCACATGCCACAGCTGCGAGAAGATTCGCCCCCCGGCTGCGTGCACGCCCTCGACAACTCGCCTCCAGCCCGCGAGCGCTTCTTCGCCATAGATGTGCGGAATCTGCGGCATGTTCGCGGCCTGCGGATGATTCGGCGATGTGCCTTCGGTCAGGATCAATCCGGTCCCGCCTTCCGCTCGCCGCCGGTAATACGCCGCGACGTCGGGCCCGGGCACGCCGTGCGGCGAAAAATTCCGCGTCATCGGCGCCATCACGATGCGATTCGGTAGCTTGAGGCCGTTCAGCGTGAAGGGAGTAAAGAGTCCTGCAATAGTGGAGGCCATACAGAACTTCGATTGTGCGGGATCGAATGGGCTGGGACAAGACCCAATTCGGTCGGATCGCCGGATTGCGGGGCCCTACTCGACGTCCACCGTTGCAATGGCCGTGATTGCCACCGTCTGCCCTTCCTGGAGTAACCGCTTGTTCGGGTCAACTTCCAGCCAAAGAAAACAACCGATCACCAGGAGCGCCGCCATCGGGATGAAAGGCAGATCGTAACTGCCAAATCGACCGACGAGGTATCCAAAGATCACCGACGACAGAAACGAGCCGATCTGCGACGCGGTGTTCATCGCCCCGACCATCGCGCCCGCGAACTCACCCCCGACATCCAGACACGCGGCGAACATGATGGGCTGCTGAAAAGTAATTCCCCCGTAGCAAACGGAAAGCAGGATCAGCACAGCCATCCACTGGTGCGTAAACATGACCGCGATGGCGCATGGCGCCGCAATTCCCAATCCCACCAAACCGATGGAGCGGCGGCCCCACGTGAGGCCCACCCTCTTGACCAGCGCGTGGCTCGCGAGTCCTCCGCCACAATTCGCAGCGGCAGCAACGAAATAAGGCAGAGACGATAGCAGCAGGCTGTTTTCACTGTATCCGCGCGCCTTCACCAAGTAGGTATGAAACCACGATTGGAAAAAATAGAATGTGTATACATAGCAAAAGCATATGAACATCAGCGCCCAGAAATTTCTCGAGCGCAGCGCGACTCCCCATGGGAGACGGTGATGCGCCTTGACTGTCGGGCCGCCGATCTCATCCAACTCCGTCTGGGTGACGCCGGCTTTCTCGCCCGGGGAATCGCGGAACCACCTGTACCAAATGGCGCTCCAGCCCACTCCCAAAATTCCGAACACATAGAAGGATGCTCGCCATCCGTAATGCACTTGGATTGGCACCACCAACAACGGCGCGATGGCGCCGCCTATTTGGGCCGCCATCAATGTGATTCCGAACGCGCGTCCGCGTTCATGGATGGGAAACCACCGCGAAATAGCGACGGATGCATTTGGATAGGCGCCTGCTTCGCCCATTCCAAAAAGAAATCGCGTCATCAGCAGCGGATAGAATCCGGTTACCAAACCTGTCAGGGAAGTGAACGCCGACCACCACAACACGATCCGCGTGAGAACTCTGCGTGATCCAATGCGGTCGCCCAACACGCCGCTGGGAATTTCGAATGCAGCGTAGGCGATCGTGAATACGCCTGCCACCCAGCCCCAGCCCACAGGACCAATGTGCAGCGCTTCCTGAATTCGTGGCCCCGCCACGGAGATGCACACGCGGTCGAGATACGTGATGACCAGCAGCAGCGCCAAAAGGCCCAGCACTCGATTGCGGTATTTTGTCAAAGCGCCCTCGTATTGGCGGAGGAGGCTAGCACGAGAGACTCACCGCATCGTCTCTTTCTTCTCGACTCCGGTCACTCTCGCGTTCCATTGCGTGTGCAAGGTCGCGTGAGTCGTTGCCCCCTGGCCGCCCGTCAGCATTACAAAGACACTGCGTCCGCGACGATTTCCACAAACTGCCGTGAATTCCACAGATGTCCCCCAAGAAAGACCCAAAAGAATTGTGAATGCAACTTGACGGAATTTTGGATTTTGATATACTGACTTGAAGTTGGTGGAGCCCTGATTCGGGGGATTGTCTGCTGACGGACCGGGCCTGCCGACTCATCCAGAGGTGAGGTTGGTTACGAATACCGGATAGAAGGAAATCGAGCTTCGAGCACATCCGCCCAAGAGGCGCGCGCACCTAGCGCCTCAAGAGATGGACGGATTCGCCCGGCGCTCGTCGCCGGGTTTTTTATTTTCAGTTCGCTTTTTCGCAGATTCGGCTCCAAACCGATTCTGCGCTCCGCCGGGAGCGGAGACGTTCCGATCGGAAGTTGATGAGCGGAACGATCGATCTTTGACAACTGAAGGAAGTAGGCATCACGTTATGCGGATTTCAAGGTCCGTATAGCGTGATAAACCGCAAGTTTTGCTCGAGAGTAGCGTTTTGTGGAAAGGCGAACTTGCCTCTTCACGCCGCTTATGCGAGCGATTTAGCCTGATTCTGGCCTAAATCGAGTGCATAACAGCCCCAGAATGGACGAAGTCGGGATGCAAGACCCGTCTTCACGAAGTTCCGGGGTTCTCCGTCCTTAACCGGACTGAGACGTGTTGGGTAAGTTTTATGGTTAAGCTACTAAGGGCGTACGGTGGATGCCTTGGCGCCAACAGGCGATGAAGGACGCGGTAAGCTGCGATAAGCCCCGGGGAGCCGCAAACAGGCTTTGATCCGGGGATTTCCGAATGGGGAAACCCTATCTGGTAAAACCAGGTAACGGCCCGCTGAATACATAGGCGGGTACGAGCTAACCCAGGGAAGTGAACCATCTCAGTACCTGGAGGAAAATAAATCAAACGAGATTCCGATAGTAGCGGCGAGCGAAATCGGAACAGCCCAAACCGGGGTGTTTACACTCCGGGGTTGTAGGACCGCATAAGTAGAGTTACCAATCCGAAAGCTAGGCGAACCCGCTGGAAAGCGGGGCCATAGAATGTGATAGCCATGTAGCCGAAAGCTTATCGGACTCGAAGCGGTATCCTGAGTACCACGGGGCACGAGAAACCCAGTGGGAATCTGGGGAGACCACTCTCCAAGGCTAAATACTCGTTGGCGACCGATAGTGAACTAGTACCGTGAGGGAAAGGCGAAAAGCACCCCTGCTAGGGGAGTGAAATAGAACCTGAAACCGTATGCCTACAAGCAGTCAGAGGGCTATGCCGTGTCTTCGGATACGGAATGCCTGATGGCGTGCCTCTTGCTTAATGAGCCGGCTAGTTATTCTCACAGGCAAGGTTAAGCGTAAGCGAGCCGTAGCGAAAGCGAGTCCGAATAGGGCGTTCAGTCTGTGGGAATAGACGCGAAGCGGGATGATCTACCCTTGGCCAGGTTGAAGGTCGCTTAACCGCGACTGGAGGACCGAACCGTTGTGAGTTGAAAATCGCTCGGATGAGCTGAGGGTAGGGGTGAAAGGCTAATCAAATTCCGTGATAGCTCGTTCTCCCCGAAATGCCTTTAGGGGCAGCCTTGTACGATTTGCCACGGTGGTAGAGCACTGAATGGACTAGGGTCCCATCCAGGATACCGAATCCAATCAAACTCCGAATGCCGTGGACAACAGTACAGGAGTGAGACTACGGGGGATAAGCTCCGTGGTCGAGAGGGAAAGAACCCAGATCGCCAGCTAAGGTCCCAAACTATAGACTAAGTGGGAAAGGACGTGTGAGCGCACAGACAGCCAGGAGGTTGGCTTAGAAGCAGCCATCCTTTAAAGAAAGCGTAACAGCTCACTGGTCAAGTGTTCACGCACCGACAATCCAACGGGGCTCAAGTCTATGACCGAAGCTGCGAAATTGACGGTTTCTACGGAAATCGTCATTTGGTAGGGGAGCATTCTGTGGTGGCAAAGGTAGAGCGAGAGGACTACTGAACGCCACGGAAGAGACTCTGCCGGCATAAGTAGCGATAAACACGATGAGAACTCGTGTCGCCGAAAGTCTAAGGTTTCCTGAGGAAGGTTAATCCGCTCAGGGTTAGGCGGGTCCTAAGGTGAGGCCGAGAGGCGTAGCTGATGGACAGCAGGTCAACATTCCTGCCCCGCCATGCGAACGTTTGACGATGGGGTGACGCAGAAGGATATGGGAGTCGGGTGATGGATGTCCCGATTGGCCGGTGTAAGCCGGATCCCGCAGGAAAATCCACGGGGTCATTCAACGGTGAGACTGGTACGAGGCCACACGGCCGCAAAGTCCCTGATTTCACGCTGCCGGGAAAACCCCCTAAGGAGTTCGTATGGTGCCCGTACCTCAAACCGACACAGGTAGACAAGGTGAATATCCACAGGCGCTCGAGAGAACGCTCGCTCAGGAACTAGGCACATTAGCCCCGTAACTTCGGGAGAAGGGGTGCCCCGCTAGGGTTTATAGCCCGAGGGGGCCGCAGTGAAATGCGTTCGGCGACTGTTTAACAAAAACACAGCTCTCTGCTAAGTCGAATACGACGTATAGGGGGTGACGCCTGCCCAGTGCCGGAAGGTTAAAGGGAGGGCTTAGCTGCCGCAAGGCAGCGAAGGCTTGATCTGAAGCCCCGGTGAACGGCGGCCGTAACTATAACGGTCCTAAGGTAGCGAAATTCCTTGTCGGGTAAGTTCCGACCTGCACGAATGGCGTACCGATCGAACGACTGTCTTGGCGAACGGCTCGGCGAATTTGTGGTTCCGGTGAAGACGCCGGATGCCCGCATCTAGACGGAAAGACCCCGTGCACCTTTACTGCACTCTGGTCATGATTAACGGTACTGCCTGCGTAGGATAGGTGGGAGTCTGGGAACCCTCGGTCTCGGCTGAGGGGGAGACAACGGTGAAATACCACCCTGATAGTTCTGTCGTTCTAACTTACGCCCCTAGACGGGGCGGAGGACACGGCCAGACGGGTAGTTTGACTGGGGCGGTCGCCTCCCAAATTGTAACGGAGGCGCTCAAAGCTTGGCTCAGGCGGATTGGAAACCCGCCGTGGAGTGCAAGAGCATAAGCCAGGTTGACTGCGAGACACACAGGTCGAGCAGGTACGAAAGTAGGATCTAGTGATCCGGTGGTTCTGCGTGGAAGGGCCATCGCTCAACGGATAAAAGGTACGCCGGGGATAACAGGCTGATCTAAGCCAAGAGTTCACATCGACGCTTAGGTTTGGCACCTCGATGTCGGCTCATCGCATCCTGGGGCTGTAGAAGGTCCCAAGGGTTAGGCTGTTCGCCTATTAAAGCGGTACGTGAGCTGGGTTCAGAACGTCGCGAGACAGTTCGGTCCCTATCTGGTGTGGGCGCAGGAAACTTGAGAGGAGCTGTCCCTAGTACGAGAGGACCGGGATGGACGGACCTCTTGTGATCGAGTTGTCACGCCAGTGGCATAGCTCGGTAGCGAAGTCCGGAAGAGATAATCGCTGAATGCATCTAAGCGAGAAGCTCGCCTCGAGATAAGGTTTCCCAAGGGGGCTGCGGTCCCCTATGAAGGCCAGTCGTAGACTACGACTTTGATAGGCGGGAGGTGGAAGCGCAGCAATGCGTGTAGCTGACCCGTACTAATCGGCCGTTCGGCTTGACCATAAAACTTTCCCAACGCGAAGCGTTACCCTGAATAGCCCCGATTTATCGGAGCGACGACGGGCCTCGCGGCGGAGGGAATGAAGCTTTTCCGCGAAATGCTACTCTCTAGCGGAATTTGCGGTTTATCCTACTTCCTTCAGTTGCTCATCGAAACTCGCGCTTCAATCCGAGTTTCGATTTCCAGTTTCCTGGTGGTCTTACCGCGAGGGTCACACCCGTTCCCATCCCGAACACGGAAGTTAAGCCTCGCTGGGCCGATGATACTGCGCTGGTAACGGCGCGGGAACGTAGGTCACCGCCAGGATTAAAGTTCAAACAAAAAGGCTCCGAGCAATCGGAGCCTTTTTTGTTTTTGCGCACAATTATTTGCGCCCGGCTGCGTTATCTTTGAATGCGCGAAGCGGAGAACCGAGCGATGGGAATTCACAGCGTCGAGCTGATCGTTCTGGTGCTGATGATTCTCGTCGTGGCGTTCGCGGCGTTGGCCAAGCGTTTGCACACTCCCTACCCGATCATCCTCGTCATCGGAGGGCTGGTTCTCAGCCTCTTCCCCCGCGGCCCGCGCGTCGAGCTAAATCCCGAGCTCGTATTCCTGGTTATTCTCCCGCCGCTGCTGTTTGGCGCCGCCTACGTCACGTCCTGGCGCGATTTTCGCTACAACCTGGTCAGCATCGTCATGCTGGCCTTCGGCCTCGTGGGCTTCACCGTTGTGGCTGTCGCCGCGGTGTCCCGATGGATCCTCCCGGGTTTTGACTGGCGGATGGGCCTCGTGCTCGGCGCGGTCGTCTCGACTACCGATGCGATCGCCGCGACCTCCATCGCGAAGCGGCTTTGCATGCCCAAGCGCATCACCGACGTGCTCGAAGGCGAGAGCCTGGTAAACGATGCCACCGGCCTGCTGGCGCTGGAGTTCTCGATCACCCTGCTCGTCACCGGGCATACACCCACGCTCGCCGAAGGCGTCGGCAGGATGCTGTATCTCGTCTTCGGCAGCATCGTAATTGGCCTGCTGATCGGCAGGCTGATCCATCTCGTCGAACTCAAGATTGTCGACGCGCCCATCGAAATCACCATCAGCCTGATCGCACCCTACGTCGCCTATCTCGCCGCCGAAAGCATTCGCGCGTCCGGCGTAATGGCTACGGTCGCGTGCGGTCTATATCTCGGCCACAAGAGTTCACTGTATCTCTCCAGAAACGCCCGTATCACGGGCACAGCCGTGTGGGACACTCTCACCTTTGTCCTCAATGGATTCGTCTTCCTGCTCATCGGCTTTCAATTGCCCTACATTCTCTACGGTATTCGCAATCATCGCCTGAAAGAGCTCTTGCTCCTGGGTCTTTTGTTCAGCGGCGCGGTCATCCTTCTGCGCCTGATCTGGATTTATCCGGGCGCGGCCATATCGTATTTCATTCGTCGTCGCGTTTTTCATCAGCACGAAATACTTCCGAACAAGAAAGCAATCTTCATCGTCGGCTGGACCGGCATGCGCGGCGTCGTTGCGCTCGCCGCCGCCATCTCGCTGCCGGAGATGCTCGACAGCGGCGATCCGTTCCCCGAGCGCAACGTCATGATCTTCCTGACGTTCTGCGTGATTTTCGTCACCCTCGTCCTGCAGGGCCTTACGCTTCCCCCGTTGATTCGCCGCCTCGGCCTATCTGGTTTCTCCGGGCAGAATGCCGAGGAAGACGAAGCGCGGCGCGCCATGGTTGAAGCCGCGCTCGCCTACCTGGAGCAGGGCCGCGACGACGCGCCCAATGAATTCGCACCGATTTACGACGAGCTGTTACTCGTTCATCGCCGTCGCCTCAACGTGCTGGACAGCAACAGCTCAGCCGAAAGTGGATCTCGACCCGAGGACTACGAGCGTTGGCGGGATATTTCCCGGCAGGTCGGCGCGATTCAGCGCGCCGCGATTCTTCACCTCCGCAACGAAAATAAGATCAACGACAAAGTCATGCGAAAACTCGAACGGGAGCTCGATTTGAACGAGGCAAAGTACTCGCCTTCGGAACACGCATGATTGGGTCGCGCTGACACGATGGCCTCAACTTCCAAACCGGTCCGCTTCATGGCCACCATCTACAAAATCTGGATGATGCGTCACATAAACGTGCTGGATGAAATTGCGCGCGCGCTGACGAAGCAGATGCGCACCGGCGACCGCGCCGGCAAGCCACCAAAGCAGGCCAAACCGAAATACATTCCCGTCGTCGCCATCGTGAACGGCAAGAGCGCTCGCACCACTCTCGTCCCGGCTGGTGCGGGACGCTACCGGATGCAAATCAATACAGCGCTGCGCAGAGCGGCGCGCGCGGACGTGGGCGACGTGGTCAGCGTCGAGCTTCGCCTCGATCGCGAATCGCGCGAACTCGCCGTCCCGGCCGACCTGCGTGCCGGACTGAAGCGCCATCCCAAGGCGTGGAAGGCATTCGAGGCACTCGGGCCGGGGCATCGTCGTCATATCATCCAGTGGTTTGATTCCACCAAGTCCGCCGCGGTGCGCGAGCGGCGACTCGATCGCGCCGTTGACCATCTTCTTGAGCGCGCGCTTCTCCGCAAATCGCCCTAGTCTGCTTCCTTGACTTCCCTGCCCCGCCGCGAACACAATCGCGCCCATCCTGCACTGGAGGCGTCTCATGCGAACAAAACTTGCGATCCTCGCACTTGCGTTTCTGCTTCTCCCCACGGTTCTGTCGCGCCCCATTGGCGCGCAGGGCGGCGCCGCCGCCGACGAAAAAGCGATCCGTGATGTCGAATCGCGCTGGGAGAAAGCTTGGAACGACAATGACGTGCCGGCCATGTCCCGCGATTTCGCGCCCGACGTTGACGCCATCAACCTCGCGGGCGAATGGTTCAAGGGGCGCGCGCCGTTCGCGCAGAGCCTCTCCGAATTGCATTCGGACAAAGCCAAGGGCAGCGTGTGGCAGACCGAACAGACCAGCGTCAAATTCCTCACCCCGGAAATCGCCGTCGTCCACGTTCTCGCCAACTCGCACGGCGAGCACAATCCTGACGGCTCGCTGCGGCCCGCGCGCCACGCCATTCTGACTCGCGTCGAGCTGAAGCGCGGCGGCCAATGGCTCATCGTCGCCTCGCAGGCCACCAACATCGTGCCGCGGGCATCGGCTTTTATGCCCGGCGCGCCCGGCGGAGTTTCGGGCCGATAGAGACGCTTGTTGCGGCGCGTCGTCCTGCTCAAGTAGGATTTCACCGATGCGACGCGTAATTCTCTCTCTGCTGTTTCTCACCACTGTGGCTGGACCTGTTTTCGCGCGCCCCCAATCCCCTTCTCGTCCGCCGCAAAAGCCCGACTCCGACAGCTTCGGCATGACGTGTACGCAGATCCTGAAAATGACCTCGGCCGAATGGATCGCGTACTTTCACGACAAGTCGCAGGCGCCCGCGCCCGACCCTGCCGCCGGACTCGCGCGAGCGATTGCGGTATACGCGAAATGTTTTGACGCTCGGACCGATAGCCTTGCTTCCGCGCTCGCGAAAAGCGGCAAGGGGCCCACGAAAGCCGCGCGGGCGGACTTCGCCGCATTTGAGGCATCCCTGAAAGACTTCGCCGCCAAGGCACTCGCCAACGCGCAGCCTCCCGCAGACAGCCAAAAGACCGCCTACGCCAACTTCTACGAAAAACAGTTCCGCTACCAGTTTTATCAAGATTACGAAGCGAAAACGGTGAAAACCGTCAAGCCCGCTCTACCTGCGACGAAGCTTATTCCCCCCGCAGCCGCCACGCCCACGCCCCCGCTCGGCGCGGCCACGTCCGCTCCGCCGGCTCCAGCGACCGCGCAAGAACGCGCGCGCAGCGACGCCGATCCCGTTACCATGGCCAAGAATCGTTTCGGAAAACTTCTCGAGTTGCTCCCGGACGACAAGATGCACGATCTCCACCGCGCCTTCGGCGAAGTCATCGGGCCACATCACATCAGCGAAGCGACACGGCTTGCCGTCTATCGTTACGCCATCTTCATTCTCGAGCCGCCTTCCGCTACGCCGTTTTCGCAGCCGCCGTTTTGATCGCCGCCTGGGAACCGGGCGTTGGAACTGGATTCCCTTCGCCGAATTCGGTTATAACTCCCTAGGATGCCCGTCCCCGCAATCGTCGTTGAAAACCTCGAAAAGTTTTTCCCTCCCGCGCTCTCCGGCTGGCGCTCCCTACTGCACCCTTTTGCCCCGGCAACCCAGTGCGCGCTCGCGGGCGTCTCGTTCGTCGTCAATCGGGGAGAGGCGGTGGCCCTTGTCGGTCACAACGGCGCGGGGAAAACGACTCTGATGCGCATTCTCGCGACGCTGGTCCTTCCGACGCGGGGGCGCGCGATCCTTGACGGCTTCGATGTCGCGAACGAACCCGAAAACACTCGCGAGCGCCTCGGCTACCACACCGGCGGAGATGAAGGATTCTACGGACGCCTCAGCGGGCGCGAAAACCTCGCCTTCTTCGCGGCCATGAATAATCTAACCGGTGCCGACGCGAGGGCAAGAATCGCCTCCGCCGCGGAATGGATGGGACTCGCGGACGATCTCGACCGCCAGATGCGCACGTATTCCACCGGCATGCGTCACAGCCTGGGCCTAGCCCGCGCGCTGCTGCATGGCCCGTCGGTCTTGCTGCTGGATGAGCCAACGCGCAGCCTCGACCCACTCGCCGCAGCGGATTTTCGCCGCCTACTGAAGGACGACATCGTGCGCCGGCGCGGAACCACGCTGCTCTTTGCCTCGCACACGCTCGCCGAGGTCGAGGAGATTGCCGACCGTGTCGTCCTCCTCGACCACGGAAGAATGATTGCGTGCGATTCCCCGCTCGGGCTGCGCGTCTCGACCGGCACGCCCACCCTCGAGGCGGCGATTGGCCACATCCTGCGACCGGGAGCAACCGCCGGGGGCGCGCGATGAACACGATGCGCACGCTCCGCAAAATTGCCGCATTCTTCTGGCGCGACTTCCTGATCGCGCGCGGCTATCGCTTGGCTCTCGTGGCGCAAACCGTCGAAGAGCTTTTCGGCGTGGCGACCTTCTTTTACCTTTCGCGTTTTGTGGATAGCCCGCAGCTGCAGCGCGCCCTGCCCGCCGGAGGAAGTTACTTCACCTTCGCGCTCGTAGGGTTTGCGTTCTTCGACTATCTCAGCGTCTCCATGACCGCATTCGATTCCAGCCTGGAAGAAGCGCGCCAGAACCGCACCCTCGAAGCGCTTCTCGTCACCCAAACGCCTCTCCCGGTGATCATCGCGGGCTCGGCCGTCTATCCATTTGTGGCGCTCGCACTGCGAACCTGCGTCTATCTCGGGCTGGGAGCAATCTTCTTTGGTTTTGCGCCGCGCGGAGCGAACTGGTTCGGGGCGCTGGCGATTCTCTTGGCTTCGATTCTGGCGTTTGCTGGGCTCGGAATACTCTCAGCGAGCTATCAGATTCTCTTCAAGCGCGGAAATCCCGCGAAATGGATTGTCCTGGGTGTCTCGAGCCTGGTGAGCGGGATGATGTATCCGGTCTCGGTGCTGCCCGGACCGTTGCAAATGCTCGCGCGGATGATTCCGGTGACGTACTCGCTTGAGGGGATGCGCGCCGCGCTCCTCGCCGGGGCGGGCTGGGGTCAACTCTGGCCGTCGCTCGTGGCGCTGCTGGCGTTCGCGGCGGTTCTGATTCCGCTTTCGTTCGCGGTGTTTGGCTGGGCTCTGCGCCGCACGAAGATCACTGGCACGCTCACCCATATCTGACGAAGCTCGTTACCGGCCCTGGAACCTCTCCAGTATCTGGGCCTGCGTCTCCGCCTTATCCAGATATTCCTTGGCCTGCGCGCCGTCTCCGTCTCGCAGCGCCGTCTGGGCCCTCGAAAGATTGATTTGCATCATTTGCTCGGCCTGAACGATGTCTCCGCGCAGTCCATATCCCTGGGCCTGTTGTGCGCGCTTCAAATTATCCAGGCTTTGCGAAATTGCAGCCGAACGCGCCTCCAGCTGATCCGATTGCTGCTCGGCTTCCTTGAGCAACGCGGCTTTCCGTGCGGCCTCTTCCCGCGCCTTCTTCTCCGCCTCCCGTCGTGCGGCGGCAACGGCGGGATCCTCTTGAGGCCGCGCAGCAACGACGGGCGCGGCATCCGCCGGTACGGCGTCTGGCGGCGGAGCCGAGATGTCCACGGGAGCATCCGCAGGTTGCGTGACAGGCTGCGCTACAGGCTGCGCAACAGTGGAACCCGCGCTCGCGTGGGTCTTGATGATACGCGGAACATAAAAACCCGCAGCGAAGAGAATGGCTACGACGATCAATCCGCCGAGGACCATGTAAACGCCCCGGCTGCTGCTTCCGTGTGCAGCGTTTGATTCGGCCGCCACCGCCATCGGAACGGTCGCCTGAACCGGAACTCGCGTCGAGGAAACCGCGGGCGCGCCTTGCGGCACGCGTACGGTGCCGGGAATAGGACTCACGAATCCCGCCGCACCGGCCGGCATCACAGTCTTCAGCGCATTCGAAAAGGCTTCCGCGGACTGGAATCGATCTTTCGGGTCCTTAGCCATCGCCATCAGGACGATGTCGCTCAGCCCCTGGGGCAGATCCGGACGCACCACGATGGGAGCTTGCGGCGTCTCCTGAAGGTGCGCCGACATCACCGAGTAATTGCTGTGGCCCCGGAACGGAAGTTGCCCGGTGACCATCTCGTAGAGCGACACACCCATGGAATACAAATCGGAGCGCTGGTCCACGGGCTCGCCCCTCACCTGCTCGGGCGACATATAATTCAGCGATCCGAGCGTCGTGCCCGTGACCGTCATGCCGGCCTCGTTGTTCGGGCGCGCGATGCCGAAATCCATCAGCTTTACCACGCCCTGGGGCGTCAGCATCATGTTGCCGGGCTTGACGTCCCGGTGGATCACGTTCAATTTGTGCGCGTAGCTCAGCGCGCCAAGCAGTTGGCCGGAGTAGTTCACTGCATCCGCCGGGAGCAATCGGACCCTGCTGCAGGCGGGAGGCCAGCGTGACACCGTCCACATACTCCATCATCATGACGAGTTGGTTGTCCATCGTCAGCGCAGTGTTCAGCGCGGCGATGTTGGGATGATTCAAGCTCGCCAGGAGCTTGATTTCGCGAAGAAATCGGTCGGCGAGTTCCTTTTGGACGGCAAGGTTCGCGAGAAGAACCTTCATCGCCTCGACGCGGTCCGAAATCACGTTCCGAACCTTATAAACCTTCCCCATTCCTCCGGCGCCGAGTACTCCGAGGATTTCGTAGTCACCAATTCGCTGCCCGGGGACGAAATCGTCGCTCATTGAGGAACTCCTTTTGACCGTCTGATTGGCGGATTCTATCCGGAGGGAGGGTCCCGGGCAACACTATTTCGATTGGGAGGGAGGGGCCTGGCCCGGTGTGCTGGATTCTGTGCGCAACAGGCGCGCGACGAGTTTCTCCACGCGGGATGCGTCTTGCGCGCTGATTTCGACGAATTGAACGCCCATTCCCTCGCCTGAAACTAAGTTTCGTACCACGGCGCGGCTGCGAATTTCACCCTCAGGTACGGACATCAAAAGAGTGACCTCGCTGCCCAGAGCCAGTGGCGTAGGCGTGGCTACGAACAGCCCTCCCACATTCAGGTCGCGGACCCGCGAGACGTTCTGCTGTTTACCATCTTGCCAAGCAACCCATACACCCTTCGGCGTCGCAATTCGCTGGTAGCGCCGGTCGGCCTTCGAACTTCCCTTTGCCATCGGACGAGAGACTCCCAGAGAGTAACAACGTATAATGCCGGCGGATGGCAAATCCATCCCGCCTCACTTCTCGACAACGCCGCTCCACCACATCATACCAATCGCGTCGGCCTGCAAGCGGGTCATTTCGCTCGCGCTTTCAAAACCGGGCCGTCTGTTGCGCCCTCCCTCGCCCGGCAACCAGCCGGTTGTAAATCTGCGGGCGCGTATCGTGTACACTAGAGAATTGCCGCGCGAGTGGAGCAATCAACGATGAAGGTTCCGGTTCTCGATCTGAAGGCCGAGTACGCGGAGTTGCGGGATGAAATCCTGCCTGCGATCGATCGCGTTTGTTTGAATTCCTCGTTCGTTCTCGGAGAAGAAGTCGAAGCATTCGAACGGGAGTTCGCTGATTTCTGCGGGACCAAGCACTGCGTCGCGCTCAGCACCGGAACGGCGGCGCTTCACCTCGGCTTGCTCGCACTCGGCGTTCAGACCGACGACGAAGTCATCACCAGCCCCAACACCTTCCTCGCCACCGCCGAAGCGATTACCTATTGCGGCGCCGTGCCCGTCTTCGTGGATATCGACCCGGCGACAGCCAACCTCGATCCGAATCTCATCGAGCGAGCGATCACGCCCCGCACCCGTGCCATCCTGCCGGTTCATCTATACGGTCGTCCCGCCGATATGGACCCGATTCGCGAAATCGCCGCGCGGCATAACATCCGGATTCTTGAGGATGCGGCCCAAGCGCACGGAGCACGCTACCGCGGCCGGCGCGCCGGGGGACTTGGCCACGCGGCCGCATTCAGTTTTTATCCCACCAAGAATCTTGGGGCCTACGGCGAGGGAGGTGCGTTAACAACCGATGACGACCAGATCGCCAAATTCGTGCGCGCCGCCCGCAACCACGGCCAAACCGCCCGCTACGAGCACGAGTTCGTCGGTTACAACTACCGCATGCACGGATTTCAAGGGGCCGTGCTGAGGATCAAGCTGCGCCACCTCTACGCCTGGACCAAACGGAGGCAGGAAATCGCGCGTGAGTACCGCCGCTCGCTCGCCGGCGTTCGCCTCGATTTCCCCGTGGACGATCCGCGCGACGAGTGCGTTTACCATCAGTTCGTCATCTATGTGGGCAATCGCAATTCGGTGGTCTCGCAGCTTGCCGCACGAGAGATCGAAACCGTGGTGCACTATCCGAAGCCCGTGCATCTGCAGCCTGCGTATTCATCCCTCGGGGTTCCGCCCGGAACCTTTCCCCGCGCGGAGCGCGCCTGCGACCGCGTGTTGAGCCTTCCGGTGCACCCGCGGTTAACGGCCGAGCAAGTTGCCTTTGTATCGAGTTCGGTGCGGGAAGCGGCGGGAGAAAAGCAGGCTTCGGCCGGCTGATTCAATTTCGAAATGGCCCGCTCGCCGGCGGCTAGGCGTTCGCGCCCTTGGAAGTCGCTTGATTGTGCGGCGCCGAAGTATCCCCCGCGTCGCGGCCCGGCGGAGGCGCAAATCCCGCAACTCCGGCGGCGTTTGTCGCGCGATCCCTCATCATTTCGGAAAGCCCGTCGAAAACCTTCGAACACGAATCGCGCAGAGCCTGATCGGCCGAACGCATCAGGGATTCGATCACGTTCTGTCCATGCTCGTTGAGGCGGCGCACCGACGAAACCATCCAGGAATCGCAGGCAGCCTCCAGACGGCCCTGGTATTTTTCCACGGCTTCACCGCTCACGCGGTCTAGGCTCTCTGCCCACGCCTTGTCGTGCGCGTCGCGTTCGAGGCGATATCCATCGAGCGCCGAAGCAAATTCGGCGGCCAGCTCCCTGCGTCCCTCCGCCACATTCGCGTTGCGCTGCGAAACCATTTGTGCCTGGAAATTTTCGACCAGCGCCGTGGCGCTCGAATCGAGATTGCGAACGAGCTGCTCGGTAAAGCCCTGCAGCTCCTGCTTCCGCTCTTCGACCGCGCTGTGACTCCGGCTCGTAAATTGTCCGACTTCCTCGTCGGAAATGCTGCGGAGGACTTGACCAAAAGACGCTGCGGCCGCTTCCGCGGCTTCGTCGATCTGCGTGCGTGTGCGTCCGAAAATTTCGCCGGCAGCACCATCGAGCTGCTGGTGAATCTGAGTCAGGCGGCTTGTTGACTTCTCTTCGAGCCGGGCTTCGAACTGGCGCTCGGCTTCGGCGGTCTTTTCCTGGTAGCCGCTACCTGCGGTGACCAGCGCCTGCTCGACCAGCACCTGCAAGCGCGCCCGCGCCTCCTGCTGAAACCATTCCGAGGACTTGCCGATGGATTCCGCGGCGGCGTGAGAAGCGCGCACACCGCTGGCATCCAGCTCTTCGTTCCACTTCGTCAGCGCTTCCTTCCGCGCCGCTTCAAAATCGTTGCGAAGGCTGGCGATGGTAGTCGTCATCTGCCCGACCACGTCGCGCTGGCTGTTTTCCGACACCTGGCGCAACCGCTCACGATGCAGGCGCAGGCTGTCTTCCGTCTCGATCTGGCGGGCGGCTAGTTCGCGAAGCAATTCGGGGACGCGCTCGATGCGGGGACCGAGTTTCGATTCCACTTCCGCCAGCGTTCGCTCGACAAATTGATTGCCCAGATAATCGAGCGTGGGCCCGAGGCGCTCCGGCACGCCGGACGCGGCGAGTTCGGCGCGCCGTTTCATCTCATCGGTTTGGGCTTCCAGGATGTTCTCCAGGCGGCGATGCAATTCGTTGAGCGTGTCGTGGCTCGCGGCCTCGAGTTGCGCGGAGTATTCCTTCATGCGGCCCGCCGCATGCTCGATTTCCGAAAGAGACGACCGCGCGCGCCCCACCTCGTGTTCCAGCGCCGACTTCACGCCCGAGAGCGTTTCGCGCGCTTCGGAGTACATCTGGCCAAGAGGCTGCCGCAGCTCCGCAAAACGGTCGGACATTCTTTGTTCGGCGGCGCGAAGGATCTCCTGCGACCGCCCGGACAGTTGCTCGACGAGGCGCTCGATGCTGCCATCGAGCGACAACTGCAAAAGCTCGTTCCATTGCGCCTGCGCCAGCGCCATTTCCGACTCCAACCGCTGCCGCCATTCCGACGCAGCGCCTTCGGTCGAGGCCATCGCCTCCCTCGAATACTCCGCGGACTGTTGCTGTGTTCGCGACGCTTCCACGGCGTCCAACTGGAGACGTGCCTGCGCCATCCGGCTGGCGGATTCGAGCGCCGCCTCGCTCTCCGCCCGGAGCGCCTGAGCCTTGCCGTCCAGATCGTCGAGGAGCTCGCGGGCCGCCTGAAGGCCACTTTCAAACTGCGACTTCAACCCGCCGAGGAATTCTTCCTGCTTCGCCGCCATTTCGGAAGAGAAGTTCCCACGCACCGACTTGTGAGTCTCCTCGAACTCTTCCATGGCCCGGCGAATCTGCTCCCCGGCGCGAGCCGACGCGGACTCCGCTGCACGGCTTGCCTGCCGCTCGATTTCCGCGTTCCATTCGCGCAGAAGCGGGCTTTCCGGCACGGCGGTCGACTCCTGATCGCTTGCGGAAGCCGGCGAAAATGGAGGAGCAGATGCAGATTCAAAGAATGGGTTCATCATGTCGGCCGCCGCTCTCTCCATCGGACTTTCCATCGTTTCCGGTACCGCGCTTGCATCGGACTCTTCCGCAGCCCGCATGACCTGCTGCGCGGACAGTTCCACGGGCGGAAGGCTCGCGATTTCACTTACGTTCCAATCGGCGGGCGGAGTTTCGATGCCCCAGATGTTCGCGGGGCTTTCGAGCTCCACGGCGATTTGGAAGAACTCCCGCACCGAATGGGGCCTCTGAATCCACGCGACTCGCGCGCGCAGATTGCGGCGCTGGGCTCCCTGAGGCAGCTCGAGCGTAACCCAGGTATTTTTCGGCAGGTGATGCTTCGAGGAGTACCTGCATCCATTGAGATTCAGGGCCAGCGTGGATGTGCGCTCCTCGAACGGCTGGCCCAGGAGGTCTATT
Organism: uncultured Acidobacteriota bacterium; assembly: GCA_963752925.1. GTDB lineage: Bacteria > Acidobacteriota > Terriglobia > Acidiferrales > UBA7541 > Palsa-295. The sequence continues at coordinate 695,624 of CAVVZY010000004.1, forward strand.
CCGCGAACAATCAATGGCACGGACTTCGAGACTCGTTCGCTGCGCCGGCGCTGGGTACTTGCTTGGTTGGATTCCACGTCGTGCACCACAATCCTCGGAGCTATCTGCCAGAGAATATCACTCTCGTGCGTTCGGGTCGAGAAGTGAGACGACCCGGGCAAAACACGAAAACTCAAAATACAAAATACTACCGGCGTTAGGAATAAAACGGCGGACGATCGCTCCGCCCGCAACGCGGCTTACTGCTTCTTCTTCTTTGGCCTCGCGCCCACGGTCAAGGCGTCGCCACCGGCCATCGCGGTCAACGCATCAAGGCTCTGTTTCGCCTGCGCGGCATACGGCCCATTCGGATCGAGATCAATGCACTTCTGGTAGGCATCAGTCGTGCCGGGAGGGATGTCGTACGTCATCTTTTCGCCTTGCTGGTTCGGGGTGATTAATCCGGTGTAGGCGCTCCCGAGCAAGAACCACGACTGCGCGTCTTTCGCGTTTAGTTGGGTGGCCTTCAGCAAGACCGGAGCCGCGTCCTTGAAGTCACCCTTGTTGCTGAGGACGATCCCCAGATTCTTCCAGCAAACCGTTGCCAACCCAGGGTTAGGATCGAGCGCAGCCGCCTTGTCGCAATCCGCATTGGCTTCGGTCAGCTTCTCTTGAGCGATTTTCGGATCGGTCTGCGCGACCGCAACATTCGCCAGGGCCGTACTCCGGTTCTGGTAGAAACTGGCGCTGGGCTGCAGATCGATTGCTTTCTGATACGCATCGGCGGCTTGTTCCGGCTGATTCGCGCGATCGTAGGCCTGCCCGAGGTTCGACCACACGATCGCATGATTTTTCACATCCTTCGCCTGGACCCCCTGCTCCGCCAGCTGCAATTCCGCGATTGCAGTCTTGCTATCCGCCGCGAGCTTGTCCTGGATTGGCCCCCTCTGATCGGCCGGCGTGGCATTCAGCGTCTTGTGAACGGTCTCCCAATCATCGAGCGCCGCACGCCCGGCAAGGAAATGCGTTTGCATGTCCTTAAACTTACTCGCCTGGTCCTGCTGCGCCTTCTGCTGTTCCGGGCTGGGCGCGCCTTGCTTCGCGGCAATCTCCTTGAAATTGATGGTGATGTCCGTCTCATCGCCGGAGACCTGATGCTGTTCCGTAAAATTCAGACTGTCCGCCTGGCTGGTGAGGGTGAACGTGTACACGCCGGAGGCCAATCCGATCTGCGTGAATTTTCCGTCTTTGTCGGTCTTGAGCGTGAACGTGCGTCCGCTGTCGCTCTTAATAACCACCGTGATACCCGGCCACGGCTTCCCTTCCCGATCCATCACCTGGCCAACGACGCGCGAGCTCTGCGAGGCGGCAATCGTCGCGCACGCAAGAATCGCGGCAAGCGTTATCAAGGCACGAGTGAGTCGCTTCATGTTTGAATCCCCCCAAGGTAGCTGCGGAATCCCTTCGCACCTATTATCGCGCAATTCGAGCCCGATAGGCGATAGCGTCGCGCATCCCGGCCTCCTCGAACGCCCGCAGCCGCAGGCGACAACTATCGCACGTGCCGCACGCTTCGTCATCAAATTGATAGCAGGACCACGTGCGGTCCAGCGGCGCACCCAGTTCCGCCCCGCGCCGGACAATTTCACTCTTCTTCATGGCGATCACCGGCGTCGCAATCTCAATATGCGTTTCGGGGCGCGTGCCTTCCCGAATCAGCGCCTCGAACGCCCGATAATACTCCGGGCGGCAATCGGGATAGCCCGAGCTATCTTCGGCCACCGCCCCAACGAAAATGGCCGTCCCGCCGATCACCTCCGCCCAGCTGACCGCCGCGGAAAGAAAATGCGCGTTGCGGAACGGAACGTAGGTGACCGGAATCCCCGCGTGCGGCGCCAGCGCTGCGCCCGATTCGGGCACGGCGATGCGCTCGTCGGTTAACGCGGAGCCGCCGATCTGCGCGAACGCGTCGAAGCGGACCACTAGCCTTTCGCGCACGCCGTAGAAATCTGCAATTTCCTCGAATGCCCGCCGCTCGCGCCGTTCCGTCCGTTGGCCGTAGCTCGCGTGCAGCAGCGCCAGACGGTGCGTCTGGTTCGCGATCGCCGTGCTGACGCAGGAGTCCATGCCCCCGCTCAGCAGCACCACCGCTTTGGGTTTTTCCGCCATACCCTTTTGTTTCTCGTCCTGTCATCCCGAACCTGCTTTAGCGGGTGAGGGATCTCTCTTCGTGTGTCATTGACGCTGGCCGCTATCAGCCTAAACGCCTTTCGTCGCCGGGTCCCAAATGAACTTATGCAGCTGCAATCCCAGCCGCACCGGCAATCCATCCGCCAGAATCCATTCCGTGAGTTCCCGCGCGTTCAATCCGGGCCAGCTTCCCGCCGGGTCCGCAAACGCGGGAGAAAACAGAACTTGATGGACCCGCTCGGCGAGCCGGTGGCGCGCTGTGAAATCGCGCGCGAAATCATAATCCCGCCGGCTGGCAATCACAAACTTGATTTCGTCATTGGCGCCGACCGCTTCGAGATTTGCCGCGTCAAAGGTTTCAGGCTCGCCCGAGTCCGGGCACTTCACGTCCACGATCTTGATGACCTCGCGGGGCAGCACGCCGACGAACCGTTCGCCGCTGGTCTCGATCATTACGGTATAGCCTGCGGCGAGGAGCTTTTCGGCCAGCTCCGGCGTTTCCGGCTGCAGCAGCGGTTCGCCGCCCGTGATCTCGACAAGCGAAACGCGCCCGGCGCCATTTCCGGCCAGCGCGCTTACCTGCGCGAGCACCTCGTCCACGCTGTACTTTGTGCCTCCGTGAAACGCGTACGCCGTGTCGCACCACGTGCAGCGCAGATTGCAGCCCGTCAGACGCACGAATATGCACGGCAATCCCGCGCGGGTGCCTTCCCCCTGAATGGATTTGAAAATTTCCGTGATCTGCATACTCTTCAGCCGCGGAGCGGCGGGTGTAATTAGCCCGGCACGGAGCGCAGCGCAGTGCCGGGAACGAAACCAAAGCGATCCGGGAGTCCCGGAGGGACGATTGAGACTTGAGGCGTCGCTTGCACGGCTCTCACGCGAATTCCTCAGCCCGGCGAGTCCTGCCGTCCTACGCTCGATACGTCGCCGCGCTCGTGTCCGTCTCCCAGACCGTGACGCTCGCGATTCCCGCCGCGTTGGGAGCCTTCGGAAGCTCCTTCGCGGTCCGGTCGTAAATATGCCGCGCGATGTTTTCCGCCGACGGGTTCAGCGTGTCGAAGGGCTCAAGCTCATTCAGGTACTTGTGATCGAGCGACCGGATCACTTCCTGGATCACGCGCTTCAGGTGGACGAAATCGTAGAGCAGCCCGGTCGAGTCGAGCTCCTTGCCGGCGAGGACCACGCGCACTTTGTAATTGTGGCCGTGCAAATCCTCGCATTTTCCGTGGTAATTGCGCAGGTTGTGGGCCGCGGCAAATGTTTCATCAACGCTGATTTCGTACATGGGCTGTCCTCTGAAGCGAAATCGCCTTATTACTGGCGGTCTTCCATGAAACGCGCGACTTCCGCGAGATCCTGCGTGGTTGTGTACTCGGGCAGGGACTCGAGAAAAATCTTACCATAGTGCATGCGCCGGATGCGGTTATCGAGAATGGAGAGGATGCCGCGGTCCGTCTTCGACCGAATCAGACGGCCGAATCCCTGCTTGAGCGCCAGCACAGCTTCGGGGACCTGATATTCGGCGAAAGCGTTGCGACCGTCTTCTTGGAGCGCGCGCACACGCGCCGCGACAATCGGGTCGCTCGGCACCGCGAATGGCAACTTATCAATGATGACGCAAGAAAGCTGCGCACCCGGCACGTCCACGCCCTGCCAGAAACTCGACGTGGCGAAGAGCACCGCGTGGGGCGTCGTGCGAAACCGGTCGAGCAGAATGGAACGCGGTGCAGTCCCCTGCAGCAGGAAAGGAAACTTCAGCCGTCCCGAAACTCGCTCGTACAAATCCTTCATCTGCGCGTAGCTCGTGAAAAGGCAAAACGCGCGTCCCTGCGAAATTTCCAGCAGGCGCGTGATTTCGTCCGCGGCGCTGGCGGCAAACGACGGATGTCGCAGGTCCGGCAGTGACGGCGGCATATAGAGCAGCGCCTGCGTGGGGTAATCGAACTCCTGCGGCAGCACGTTCTCGTTCGCCGGCAACACGCCGAGACGCTGCTTTAGATAGTCGAATTTCCCGCCGACCGCGAGTGTCGCCGAGGTGAGGATGACCGTGTCGAACTGGTCGAAGAGCTTTTCGCGCAGGATTTCGCTGACGTCGATCGGTGTCGCCGCGAGAAAAACTCCGCGGCCGCGGCGTTCGTACCAATAGACGTAACCCTTTTCGTCGCTTTCGAGCAGGAACGACAGCTCGCGGCGCATTTCGGCGGCGCGGCGAGCCATGGCCACCACCTCTTCCGGCTTCGGCGTCAGCGCCGAAAGCTCGGCCTCAATGCGCTTGATAGCAGAAGATAGCTCGTCATATTCCTCGCGATTCTGATCGAGGAAAGCGCTCCGTTCCGCGGGGCCGAACGAGTAGCGCCCCTCACGCTCCGGAAAGCGCTCGAAGAAACCGCGGGCGCGTTCGCGCATCCGCGCCAGTTGACGACGCAGCGGAGCCGCTTCGATTTGCAGCACCCGCATCATGTTCTCAGCGTCCCGCCCGAGCTCCTCGAAGCGGTAGCTCGAAAGCTGGCGGCCGAAATAGTCGCTCGCGACGTCCTCGATTTCGTGAGCCTCGTCGAACACCACGGCGGAATACTCCGGAATGATCGAGCCGAAATCGTCCTCGCGAAGGGCGAGGTCGGCGAAAAAAAGATGGTGATTGACGATGATCAGGTCCGCTTCCTGCGCGCGCTGATGCATCGCGGTGATAAAGCAGCTCTGGTATTCGGGGCACTTCTTGCCGGTGCAAAGATCGCTGCGCGCGTCGATCCGATTCCACAGCTCGGCGTCGTCGGGGAGGAACGTCAGCTCGTTGCGGTCGCCCGTTTCGGTCAGTTTTTCCCAGTCGCGGATCTGCGAGAACCAGTCAATCTCGTCAATTCCCTTCAGGACCGGCTGGCCCTCCATCTGATGCACTTTTTGGCGGCAGAGGAAATTCGCGCGGCCCTTCATCAGGGCGGCCTTCAGATTCGGCGCGAAGTGTTTTTGCAGGAAGGGCACGTCCTTCTGGAAAAGTTGTTCCTGCAGCGATTTGGTCGCCGTCGAAATGACCACGCGCCGGCCGCTGCGAATCGCGGGAATCAGATACGCGAGCGTCTTGCCGGTCCCCGTGCCTGCCTCGATCACGACGTGTTGATGTTTCGCGAAAGCGTCGTCGGCGATTTTCGCCATCGCCAGCTGCGACGGCCGGAATTCATACCCCGGATGGCGCTTCTCGAGCAGACCTCCGGGCCCGAAGATTCCTTCGACGGTGATTTCCTCGGCTTTGGCAGTGGCAGCTTTTTTCGCCATAGACGCAAACGACCTTTGCTCCGCTCCCTGCTTCCCTACTTCCTTGCTTCCCTGTTTCTCTGTGTCTCAGTGCCTCTGTGGCACATCCTTCTATTTCCGCGCCGCATCCTCGAGGCTCTTCGCCCAGTGCGAAAGATGCTCGAGCGACGGCGAGTGCGTGTGATCCACTTCGAGCGGCGTGATGGAAATGGCCCCGTCGCGAATGGCGGCGTGATCGGTGTCGGGTTCAATCCCTTCGGTGAACTGCTGCTCGCTCAACCAGAAATAGCGCCGGCCGCGCGGATCCGCTCCCGGCTGCAGCACATTGCGAGTGATCTTCGACGACTGGCGCGTGATTCGCACCGCGCCGCTCCAGTCCTGGGGAACGTTCACGTTCAGCATCACGCCGGCGGGCAATCCCTCGCGCAGCACCAGCGGCGCAAGGCAGCGCGTGAAATACGCCGCGGGCTCGAAATCGAATTCCTTGCCCCGGTACGCGACCGAAACCGCGATCGCCGGCGCGCGATTGATCGCCGCCTCCATCGCCGCGCCCACCGTCCCGGAGTAATAGATGTTCTCGCCCATATTCCCGCCGCGGTTGATCCCGGAGATGACCAGGTCGGGCTTTTCCGTGAGCAGCGTGTGGAACGCCACAATCATCGCGTCGGCCGGAGTGCCTTCGATCGAATACTCGCGCTCCGCGATCTGGTCGCAATAGATCGGCTGGCGCAGCGTCAGCGACTGCGCCGCCGCGCTGCGCTCGCGCGAGGGCGCGACCACGGTGATCGTTCCCAGGCCCTTCAGCCCCTCGACCAGCGCGCGCAGGCCCGCCGCGTGAATCCCGTCGTCATTTGTGATCAGAATGTTCGGCATGAGGTTGTCGCTTCGAAACCTGGTTCGTGTCACTCGTCAGAATATTTCGCCAAGCCACAGTGGAGGCAGCGCTGCACAAGAATCGGTGGCATCATGCTCAACCACTTCGCGCCGAACGTATTGCCGCATCTCGGACACCGAAACCAAATAAATTCCGCGGCTGTTGAAACCATGAAAATCATCCATATACCGACGAATATTAGAGCTAGCACTGAGATGTCAAAATGTTCCGCAACAAGACCCGAGAGTGCTAGCACAGGGGCGAAACCGACCAACGCCAGAATGCCCAGGTTCCGCCAGATCTTGCATCTTCGCCAGGCGAGTCTGTAGTCAGCCATTCGGTGGATCCAGCGGCTCGGCTCAAGCAGGAGGATAAATAATGGTCGGGACGACTGGATTTGAACCAGCGACCTCACGCACCCCAAGCGTGCGCGCTACCAGGCTGCGCTACGTCCCGACCGGTTCGGCGCCACTTCGCACTCCTGTGGGCCGCTATGCAGCGTATCACTCGCGTTCGAGAAGGGTCAAGACGGCGAGCAGTTCTTCATGGAGATCGAGCAGGAATTTTCGATGTGCGCGTGACGCCGGACCGTGCTTCGCGGGCGCTTCCGCGGCACGCGCCATTTCGCGCGGCGTCTCGCTGCGCGCGCTGGCCGCCCCGTTGCCGCCATTCTGATCCGCGAGATGCTTCCGCGCGCCCGCGATCGTAAAACCCTCTTCGTAGAGCAGCCGCTTGATTTCGAAGACGGTTTCGATATCCTCGCGGCGATACAAACGATGTCCGCTGGGACTTTTCACAGGCTGCAACGCCGGAAACTCCGATTCCCAGTAGCGCAAAACGAACGTCTTCGTCGCCGTCAGACGGCTCACTTCTCCGATGCGGAAAAGGCTCTTTTCCGGTAGTTCTTGCGCAGCTTGGGCCGCACTTGCCATGGGTTGTCTGTATCCTAAGCCGATTTCGCGGCCTGTCAACCCCTCGGCCATCGAACCGTTGGTTTTGCCCTCGTAGGGGCACGATATTTCGTGCCCGGTGCAGAAGCTCGGCATGATCGCGCCATCGGCCTCGCTCGCCCCGCTCGTTGGTTGTGTAGCGGCCGCCTTTCAGGCGGGCGCCTTCGCGCGGATGCTTGGCTCACCGCTCGCCATCTACCCCGCCCGCCAAATCGAAAAGTACAGGTAGCCCGAATGTTGAACCAACGGCCAGTAGACGCGCGACAAGCAATCTGCCAGCGTGGTACTGACGACGAAACGCCGTCCGCTCTCTAGACGAGAGCTGATCGCTCTTTGAAAATTGAATAGCAGTTGTGGCAGACACTCCCGTCGCTGCGCTTTGCGTTAGGCTTGTTTGTCGGCACACTGGAAACTCCAGATGCTCCGCTGCTTCCGCGCGCGGATTTACCCGTCACACCATGCCGAACAAATTTCGGACTAACTCACTGAAAACAAATGGCCAACGCCATTACGAAGTGTCACACTTTTCGAGGACGATCATCCGCGGAATTCACTCAGGAACTTCTGGCTCTTCCGAAAACCTCGTCCCACGACCCTAACCCCTACCCGGTGCATTTCTAATCGACACTGAGGCGATTAGAAATGCCGGTAACTCACTGAAAATAAACGATGGAGACCTTCTCTAATCGACACGAATCGGGGGGGAGATTGACCGTTATCAGCTCCGGTCGCGCTTCTTCTTCTCGGGGTGCCACTTTCGCTTATCGCTGTGGCGAGGCTCGTGCTTCGTGATGCGGCGAGGCTCCCGGCCCGGATCCAGGCGAGGCGCGCTCTTTTTCAGCCGCTGCGTAAAGCGAATGGGCGTGCCGATGAAGTCGAAGGCTTCGCGCAGGCGATTCTCGAGAAATCGCTGATAGCTGAAATGCAGCGGCTTGGTCTGATTCGTGAAGAGCACAAACGTGGGCGGTCCAGCCGTGGCCTGCGTCAGATAGTAGATTTTTACCTTGCGGCTCGCCGGCGAAGTCCCGCGCTCAAGATCCACGCCCGCCAGCCACCGGTTCAGCTCGCCGGTTGAAATCCGCCGCTGGCGCGCTTCGGAGACGCGATCGATCAGCGTGTAGAGCTTCTCGACTCGCTCGCCGGTCAGCGCGGACAGAAACACGATGGGTGCAAACGCGAGAAATTTGAATTTTTCCCGCACGAGCGGCTCATAATCCGCGAGCAGCTTACTCGGATTTCCGCCCGCGCCCTTGCCGCCGTGCTTTTTTTCCTTCGCGGCCTTCTCCTGCGCGGCTTCGAGCGCCAGGTCCCATTTGTTCATCGCGATGATCACCGACCGCCCCGACTGCTCGGCGTAACTCGCGATGGTCGCGTCGTGCGACGTGACGCCCACCGACCCGTCCACCACGATCACCGCGATGTCCGCGCGCTCCAGGTGACGCCGCGCCATGATCACACTCAATTTTTCAGCGATGAGCTTCGTCTTGCCCTTGCGGCGGATTCCCGCGGTGTCGAGAAAACGGTACGTTTTCCCGTGGCGCTCGACCACCGTATCCACGGCATCCCGCGTCGTGCCCGGTTCCGGCGAGACAATGGACCTCTCCGCGCCCACCAGTTGATTCAGCAGCGTGGACTTCCCCACGTTCGGCCGCCCGATGATGGCGATGTTGACGTCCGGCCTCTGTTCGACCGGTTCGCCTGTCGGGAAATCCTTTGTCACCGCATCGAGCAGCGTATCAACGCCAAAACCGTGCTCGGCCGAAATCGGAAATATTTGGTCGCCCAGCTCGTAAAACTGCGCGGCCAGCTCCATCTGTTTCGGCGAGTCCACTTTATTCACGGCGAGCACGGGCGGTTTGCCGGCGCGGCGCAGCAATTGAAAAAGCTCGGCATCCAGCGGCACCGGACCCTCGCGGCCGTCCACCACCTGTACCACGCACGCCGCGTTTTCGATCGCCACGCGCGCCTGCCGGAGAATTTCGCCGGGAATTCCGGCCTTGTCCTCCGGCACGATTCCGCCCGTATCCACTACATCAAACGCGCGGCCTTCCCAATTGGCCATGCCGTAGATGCGGTCGCGCGTGATGCCGGGTTCGTTTGTGACGATGGACCGCCGCGTGCCGGTCAGGCGGTTGAATAGCGTGGACTTCCCCACATTGGGGCGTCCGACGATCACGATGGACGGGAGCTTCGAGGTCATTTCAGCGTTGCGCTAATTTTTTCTGCAGTTCCAGTCGTTGGGTAAGCAGGCGATTCAATTCGCCTGGGGAGGCCTTGGACTCGATCTTCTGCTGCAATTCGGCGAGTTCCACTTCGTCCCGGCGGCTTCGAAGCACGCTCAGACAGCTCTCCGCCGATTCCCAGGTCGCTTCGCCGGACGATTCGAAAAGGATCTCGAACAATAAGCGGCCGTCTTTCTCTTCCAGCGCGGCGGCCAGCGTCGTTGGGTCGGGCGCTTCGCCCACCTTGGAGATTAACAGTTCCAGGATTTTTTCGCTCTCCAGACCGCGGTGCAGGGCGCTCGAAATGATTTCGTGCGCGAGTTTTTCCCGAAATCCCTCGGCTTCGATGAGCATGCGGATCAATTGCCGCTCGGCGGGCTTGACGACCGGCGTCAGCAGCTCCGCCTTCGGCTTCACTTCGCTGCGGCGCTCGGTGGCGGCGCGGCGCAGCGCCTCGCGCAGCACGGGCTCGTCCACGCGCAATTCTGAAGCGATTCGCGTGGCCCATTCCGAACGCAGCAGCCGGTCCGGAAGCCGCTGCACGTAAGGCATCAGAAAATTCAGCGCGGCAACCTTTCCCGCGGCGGTCGTGCGGTCCATCTGTCGCGCGCGTCCGATCAGATAATCGAGATAGGGAGGCGCCTGCGCGAGCAATTTGCGATAGGCGTCCGCACCCTGCTCCTTCAGGAATTTGTCGGGATCGGCGCCGCCCGGCAGCGCCAGCACGCGTACGTCGAATTCTTTTTCGAGCAGCAGCGTCAACGAGCGTTCGGTCGCGATCTGACCAGCCGTGTCCGGGTCGTAATTCACCACCACGCGGCGCGTGAACCGGCCCAGCAGCTTGATCTGCGGTTCGGCCAGGCTCGTTCCGCAGCTGGCGACCACATTCGTGATTCCTGCGCGCGCCACGGCGATCGCGTCCATATAGCCTTCGACCAGAATTCCGAAATCGCTTTTGCCGCAGCTCCTCTTTCGCGCGGTCCAGATGATAAAGCACGTTGCTTTTCGAATAGATCGGCGTTTCGGGCGAGTTCATGTATTTCGGCATGTCGTCGCCCATCGAGCGCCCGCCGAATGCGATCACCTTTCCGGCCTCGTTCGCGATCGGGAACATGATGCGGCGGCGAAAGCGGTCGTAAAGTCGGCCGCTTTGGTCGCGCGAAAACAGGCCCGAGGCTTCCAGCAGCTTCTCGGGATATTTCGATTTCAACTGGCGCAGCAGCGCGTCGCCGGCGGACGGGCGCCCATCCCAGGCCAAAGCGTTTCATCGCTTCGACGTCCAAGCCCGCGGTCTTCGAGATACCCCGCCGCGACTTTGCCTTCGTGCCCTTCCTGAAGCTGCCGCGCGAAGAATGACGCCGCCTCGCGGTGCATTTCCACCAGCACGCTGCGCTGCTGATTCTCGCGGTGCTCTTCCGGCGAACGCTCGCGCGGCCTCGGAATCGGAATGCCGCACTTTTCGGCGACGATTCGTATGGCTTCGGGAAACGCGCACTTGTCCATCTCCATCACGAATTTGAAGACGTCCCCGCCCACGCCGCAGCCAAAGCAGTGATAAATCTGCCGCACCGGATGCACGGCGAACGATGGAGACTTTTCCTGGTGAAATGGGCACAGCCCGGTGAAATTCTGGCCCGTCTTCTTCAGGCGGACGTATTCCCCGATCACGCGGACGATGTCCGCCTGCTGCTTCACCTTCTCCGCGAATGATCCTGCTTCAGCCATAGTGAGGAAACTCGAAAAACGAAATTCGAAACTCGCTCCTCCTCAAATCCCGCACCGGAATTGCGCCGATGGTAGATGGTTTGGCGAATTTCGGGTTTCGATTTTCGCCATCGCCCTATCCAGGAGAGCACCTTTAGCATCATGCCATCAGGATTTCAACTCGGCGACGGTAATCGCTGTTCCGCCGCGATCTTCCGCCTCCGCGTGAATGCTGGCCACGAGCGGGTGCGACGACAAATATTCTGCGAGACCTCTCCGCAGCGCGCCCTTGCCGTGCCCGTGAATAATTCGCACTCGAAGAAGATCGCGCAAAGCCGCTTCGTCGATAAACTTATCGACCCGGTCTGTCGCTTCCTCAACAGTGCAGCCGATCACGTTGATTTCCTCGCTGGCGGCTTCATCGCTCGGCTGCGTGTGAATGGTAATCCCGCGCGGGCGTTCCGGCGCAGCGGCTTTCGGTTTGGCCGAACTCGCATCGGTCTCTATGGCGACAATATCCGCCAGCGGAATCTTCATGCGCAGCGGCCCGGCTTCGACTTCGGCGATCCGGCCATCATGGCGGCGAAATACGACCACCTGCTTGAATCCTTTCACATGCACGCGTGTTCCGGCTGAAAGCTGCTCGGGCGCTACAGGCTTTGGGGGTGCTTCGACGCCCACGCCGAGGTCCTGCTGCGACGCGGCGAGCGTGTCAATAACCGCGGCATCGGCTTCCGCGCGTGCGTCCCCGCCGAGCTTCCCCATGCGGCGCCCGGCCTGCTTTTCCAACTGCGCGCGCAACGCGCGGTCCTTGATATCGGCGGCCAGCCGCTGGACCTCGCTTTCCAGCCGCTTCTGCGTGGCGAGGAAACTCTTTTCCAGTTCGGCGATGCGTTTTTTCTGCCGCTCGACCCATTCCGTTTGCAGCTCCCGGCGCGCGGCCTCGAGTTGCGCGAGCTGCTCGCGGCCCTGGCGCGTGACCTCTTCCATCTCGTCGCGGCTGCGGTGGAGATAGGCGATCAGGTCGCGCGCCTCGCGCGATTCCGGCGACAGGCTCGCGTTGGCGTGATCCACCACACGCGCGGGCAAGCCGAGCCGCCGCGCGATTTCAATCCCGCTCGACGTTCCCGGCACGCCGAAGAGCAGCCGGTAGGTCGGCCGCAGATTCACCTGGTCGAATTCCATCGCGGCGTTCACGATACCCGGCGTTGTGGAGGCGTAAGCCTTGAGGCGGTCGTGATGCGTCGTCGCAAGCGTGAGGGCGCGGCGCGCGCGAAACTCCTCGAGGAGAGCCACGGAGAGCGCGGCGCCTTCTTCGGGCGCCGTGCCCGTTCCCATTTCATCCACGAGAATCAGCGAACGGTCCGTCGCGATTTCCAGCATCGACTTCAGATTCAACATGTGCGCCGAGAATGTCGAAAGGTCCGCGGCGATGGACTGCTCGTCGCCAATATCCGCGAGGACGCGGTCGAAGATAGGCATCTCGGCGCGCTCCGCCGCCACGGGAATTCCCGATTGCGCGGAAAGCGCCGCGAGTCCGACGGTCTTCAGCGATACCGTCTTGCCTCCGGTGTTCGGCCCGCTGACGACCATCACCGTCTCGTCGCCGCCCAGCGCGAGACTCATGGGCACGGCCTTGCGGCCCTGCGGCCGCAGCGTCGCTTCGAGCACCGGATTGCGCGCGGCTTCCAGCCGCAGCGAATTCCCCGACGTGAATTCGGGCACGACGCAATCAAACTCCCGCGCGAACCGGGCGCGCGCGAAAATAGAATCGAGATGCGCGATGGATGCGGCCGCCGCTTCGAGCGGACCCCGCTCCGCCCGCACGCGGTTCGTAAGCTCATCGAGGATTCGCGCAATCTCGCTGGTTTCGTCCTCGCCCAGCTGCACCAGGCGATTGTTCAAATCAATGGCCTCGAGCGGCTCGACGAACACCGTCTGTCCCGTGGCGCTCGCCGCGTGGACCACTCCGGGAACACCGCGACGGTCGGAAGCGCGCACCGGAATCACGAAGCGGTCGTTCCGCAGCGTGACGTAATCCTCGCCCGCCGGTTCCCCGCGCGCGCGCAGTATCTTTTCGAGCGAATGCCGAATTGTGACGCGCGCCTGGATCATGCTGGCGCGAATGCGTTTTAGTTGCGGCGAAGCGTCGTCGCTGATTTCGCCGCTGGGCAGTACCGCGCGGCGAATCGCAGTCAAGAGCGGCCGGAAATCGGCAAGCGCTGCGGCGCATTCCGCCAAACGCGGGCACTTCGCGGCCTCGGTCTTGAATGTCTGGCGGACTGCATCCGCGTTTTCCCCGAGCGAGGCGACGTCGAGAAGTTCTGCGGGCACCAGCACCGAGGCGGGCATACCCAACCGCGCGAGCCACGCATCCGGATCGGCCAGCGAGCCAAACCCAAGCTCCGAGCCTGCGCGCAAGTAGGCGATGGCTTCGCGCACCAGTTCGAACTCCGCATCGAGCGACGCGACGTCCTGCTGAGGGACGAGCGCCTCGATCGTGCGACGACCGGGCATGCACGTCGTCGAGCGGCTGACGATATCCTTCAGCCGGTCGAATTCGAGAAGTTCTTCTGCGGGGCGAGACACGGAGACCTCGAGATCGATTGTAGCCCGGTTAGCTATTGGAAATCAGCGAGCGTCGATCAGCGCAATTCGAAATGCTCTGCGAGGTAGGTGGCCGCATCGGCGGGAGAGGACGCCACGTACACGAGCGGCTCGCCGCGCTCGCCCCAGCGCGAAGAATGCCCGAGCTCGACTTCGCGCACGCGCTCGATCACCGGCTGCCAGAAATCCCCGAGAACGACCAGCGGCTTCCTGCTCATCGTGCCTTTGTTGAGCATCTCCCAGACAACGGCGAGTTCGACGAGCGTTCCCGTGCCGCCGGGGCAAGTGACATAGCCATGCCCGCGTTTGACCAGTTCGAAAAGCCGGTCCTTCCAGGTCTTCACACGCACTTCTTCGTCAACCCAGCGGTTCGCACGACTCTTGAAAAATTTCGTCGTCACGGCGAGCGTGCGCCCGCCCCCTTGTTTCGCACCGCGCGAAACGGCTTCCATCACGCCGGTGTATCCTCCGCTGCAAACGACCAGCCCCTTTTCGGCCAGCGCGATTCCCAGCGCCTGCGCCTGGTCGTAGTGCGCATCGCCTTCGCGCGGCCGCGAGCTGCCGAATACGGTGATAATCTTCGCAGGCCGCTTCATTTTTTCCTGGCACGGGGCGGGTTGCCCAGGGTCTCGACCATGGCGGTCGCAATGGCGTCAACCGGAGCGGCGGTGCCGGCGCCATGCTGCGGATCATTATTGTAGAAAATTGAGAACACCAGCGATTCCCCGCGCAGCGTGGTGGCGTAGCCGGAAAGCGCGCGAACGTGCTCGATTTCGCCGGTCTTCGCCTCGATCATGCCCGACGCTGCGCTGCCCGTCATTCGGCCTTCGAGCGTGCCGTCCACGCCAGCCACCGGCAGCGTCGATCGAAAATCTCCGCCCCACGGTTGCCGGGACACGTACCGAAGCAGCGTCACCATGGCCCGAGGCGTCACAAGATCGTCGCGCGCCAGCCCCGAACCATCCGACAGCAATACGTCGCCGTCCGCGACACCGGCGGTCCTCAGAAATTCGCGCTCGACTTTCAGCCCCGCGGCGGTCGAGCCCACACCGATCTTTTCGCGCCCCACGGCTCGCAGCAAAAGCTCCGCGTGCAAATTGTGGCTTAGCTTGTTGGTAAGGCGGATGCTTTCCAGGAGCGGCAACGACATATGCTCCGCAAGAGTCGCGGCATTCGGCTCCGGCGATACGGCCAAAGGTTCCGGGACGATTGGCTCACCCGCGACGTTGGAGTAGGGCGGCGGTGCGTGCTGCGCGCGTGCCGTGCCAGACACCCGCACGCCGCGCGCCTCGAGCAGTTGCTTGAGCGCAAGCGCGGCCGTTTCGGCGGGCGCGGTCATGGCGATGTCGAGTCTCGTGGATTCGTGACCGAGCGCGATCGTTCCGCGCAGTAGTATGAAATTCACTCCCGGCTGGCGGACGACCGCGAAATCGGATTTCACGTTGGGCGGCCCGGTCATGATTTCCTGCGAGAATGTGCCCAGGGCGGCGGCCGGCTCGGTGCGAATTGTCGCCGGATCCCCGACGCGCCCGCCTGGTTCGATCAGCACCGAAACGGTGTTGTCGCTGAACGCGATGGCGCTGACCGGCGCGCCGAACTGGAAGAACAAGTCGCCGTTGCTCCACCCCGCTGGATAGGGATCGTAGGGGTAGTAGCTGTCGTCCGCGATGATGTCGCCATCCACCTCGCGCAGACCTTTCGCGACGGCTTCATCGGCCATCTCGGCCAAAACTCTTTCGGTGGTTCCCATGCGCTCGCCCTTGCCTACATAGGGGAACCGGCGATTGGAAAGATCGGGGTCTCCGCGTCCCACGAGTATCAAATCTCCGGCGAGGCGGCCGTCGTTCCCGAGCGCGGCTTTCGATTCGAGAGTCGTGCGAAATCTGTAGTTGCCGCCGAGTGAGCCGAGCGCGAGCGCGGTGGTGACGACTTTTGCATTCGACGCCGGTGTG
This sequence comes from uncultured Acidobacteriota bacterium, assembly GCA_963752925.1. GTDB lineage: Bacteria > Acidobacteriota > Terriglobia > Acidiferrales > UBA7541 > Palsa-295. The sequence goes on from CAVVZY010000004.1 coordinate 711,354, forward strand.
AAGAAATGATCGGCGTTCAGCTCGTAGAGCGTTTCGCCGGTATCCCGGTCGGCAACTTGAATTCCCCAGTCGAGCTTGTCCGCATTGCTTTGCGCGAGTAGGGCTGCCACACGCGCGCGAAACCGCGTCACATCGGAACGCGCCTTCGCGTGCACTGCCCCATGTGATGGCTTCGTGCGCGAAACCGTCTGCGCCCCCGCCTGCGAGGCGAACAATGCGGCCGTCGCGCAAAGCGCCAGCGCCGCTCGGAGCCCGCGACTTCGGCCATCGCCGCGCTGAAGAATGGCAAATGCGTTCATACGATGTGCGATCCTTATCGAAGCGCTCAATTATATGGCAAGCCCGCGTGCGATGCCGCCGGCTTTAGCGGCAGGGTTGCACTGCGCTACCCGATACAATTATGATGAAGTCCCACCCAACGGAGGATTCAATCATGACAAAGAAAACGATTTCGTTGATGCTCGCCGTGACATTGATGGGCTTCGTGGCACTGTTGAATCCCGCGCGGGGCGATAATCAGGAGAAGGACGAGGATCGCCTTCGCAATGCCGGGCAGGTCATTAAAGAGATCCTGAATATTCCGGACGACATTCCGCAAGGGCTAATTGACAAGGCCGACTGCGTGGTTGTAATCCCCTCGGTTCTCAAAGCGGCGTTTATCGTCGGCGGCAGTTACGGCCGCGGCGCCATGACTTGCCGCAGCGGCGACAGCATGGAAGGTCCGTGGGGCGCCCCAACAATGATGGCTCTCGAAGGTGGCAGCTTCGGATTCCAAATCGGCGCTCAAGCGACCGATTTTGTCCTGCTGATCATGAACAAGGATGGCGCCGGTTCCATTCTCAGCAGCAAAGTGAAGCTGGGCGCTGACGCTTCCGCCGCAGCCGGGCCGAAGGGCCGTGACGCAGGGGCCTCCACGGACGTAGCTATGCGCGCTGAAGTTCTTACATACTCGCGTGCCCGCGGCCTATTTGCCGGCATTTCGCTCGAAGGATCCACGCTGCGTCCGGATGACGACGCGAACGAGCGCATCTACGGCAAGAAATTGCCCTCGAAGGACATCGCCCTGCACGGCGCCGTTCCCGTTCCGCCCGCGGCGCGGCTCCTTACCGCCACGCTCAATCAACACAGCCCGAAGAACCTTTCAAATTAGCGGCCCTGGTCGCCGCCCGCGCCGAATGGCCAGCCTTTCGGCGCGGGCCATTCCGCTAAATGCAATCCCGCCCGCCGTTCTCCGTCGGATCTTGACCTGCACTCAAAGATGACTTATAGTCGGATATGGCTATCGGTCAAGTCGGGAGATCATTGGTGGCCTCATCCACAGCAGCCGCACGGCGAGCCGCCCTGCCCCACACGGGCCGCCGCGAACGTCATCGCACCGAAATTCGCGAGCGGCTGTTTCGCTCCGCGCTGCGGCTTTTCGCCGAACGCGGCTACCTCGAAACCACCGTCGAGGACATCACTGAAGCAGCCGACGTGGGCAAAGGCACCTTCTTCAATTATTTTCAGACGAAAGAGCATGTTCTGGCCACGTTCGGCGCCGAACGAATCGCCGCCATCGAGCGAGCCCGCGAGCGCGCCACAAAAGGGCCCGTCTTGCCGGTACTCAGGGAATTGGCGACGGACCTAGCGGGTCATTGCACGGAAAATCCCGCACTGCTTCGCGCGATCTACGCCGCACACGCATCGTGCGCGCCCGTCCGCGCGGAACTCCACAAGCGGCTGCAGAACGGTCGCAAGCTGCTGGCCGAGATTTTCGCGATTGCACAAGAACGCGGCGAGGTGCGGCGCGACATTTCCGCCGCCGAGTTGGCCCGTATGGTTCAGGTTACGCTATTGGGTATCACCCTCGCCTGGGCCCTGCATCCGGATTCCTCGCTGCGCGGCACGGCGCAGCAAACATGGGACCTGTTCTTGCCCGGTCTCGTTGCCGATACGAAACGCAGGAACGCGAAGACCTCCCGGAGCTCGCGGTCGTGAACGCCGGGCGCCGCTCCGAAATGACTTGCCGTGGAATCCGTGCGTCTTCCGCGGTTCCGGCGTCATCCAAAATGAGACGGCTTTCAGAAGGAGATTCAGCAATGCGCCGATTGGCGGTTGCGTTCGTCGTCTTCGCCGCGCTGTTGCCATTAGCAACCCGTTCCGCCCGGGCGCAGGGGACGCCTTCCGGCGCTCCCGCCCCTCCCGCCGGCGCGATGCCTTCGCAGAATGGGTACTCAGGCAGCGTGCCGACAAAACTCGAGCCGGGCGTTCTGCAGCTTTCGTTGAAAGACGCCCTGGCGCGCGGGCTGAAGCAGAATTTGGGCGTTCTTCTCTCGAGCGAAGATGTCCGCGCGGCTCGCGGCGGCCGCTGGCAACAGCTGAGTTCCCTTCTGCCCAACGTGACCACATCTTCCTACATGAACGGATCTCAGGTGGATCTGGCGGAGTTTGGCTTCAGCTTCAAACTTCCGCCGAGCGCGGGGTTCACAATTCCTACCGTCGTGGGGCCTTTTTCCTATTTCGATTCGCGCGCCTACGTGACGCAGTCCATCTTTGATTGGAAGGCGATCAACAACACGCATGCGGCCTCGGAAAACGTGAAATCTTCCCAGGCCACATACAAAGACGCGCGCGACCTGGTCATCCTTTCCGTGGGCTACACGTATCTGCAGGCGATCGCCGACGAAGCCCGCATCGAAACGGCGGATGCGCAGGTGAGGACCGCCCAGACGCTGTACGACCAGGCCTCGGATCAGGTCACGGCGGGCACCTCGCCCGCCATCGACGGCCTGCGAGCGCAGGTCGAGCTGAAAACACGACAGCAGCAGTTGATCCAGGCCAAGAACGATTTCGCCATCGAGAAATTGACACTTGCGCGCGTAATCGGACTCGCTCCGGGGCAGGAATTCGAGCTCGCAGACAAATCGCCCTACGAGCCGTTTGCGGGCATGACGGTGGACGAAGCGCTCAAGCGAGCGTACGACGCGCGCTCTGATTTCCAAGCCGCGCAGGCGGACGTCCGCTCCGCGCAATACTCACGCAAGGCCGCCGAAGCAGGCTACCTGCCCTCGTTCTCCGTCAGCGCGGATTACGGTCTCGCGGGTACCTATCCGAACGTAAATACTCACGGCGTCTTCGATGCGCGCGGCACGCTTACCATTCCGATCTTTCAGGGCGGCCGAGTCCATGGCGATGTTCTCCAAGCGGATGCGCGCTTGGAACAGAGCCGCCAGCGGCTGGAAAACTTGCGCGCTCAAATTGACGCGGATGTTCGCACCGCGCTGCTGAACATCGAGTCCAGTGAGGAACAGGTCGCCGTGGCGCGGAGCAATATCGGCCTCGCGGAGCAGACGCTGGCGCAGGCTCGCGACCGCTTCCGCGCGGGCGTCACCGACACGGTAGAGGTCGTGCAGGCGCAGGAAGCCGTCGCGAGCGCGCATGATAGCTATATTTCCAGTCTGTATCGCGACAACTACGCCAAGATTTCTTTGGCCCGCGCCATGGGCCTGGCCGAAGAAGGCGTCAAAGAATATTTCAAAGGAAACTAAGACATGGCACAGAAAACCGAACTCGACGCCTCGCCTGCCGCTGCTGTGGAGAATTCCGCCGCACCGGAAATCCACTCGGCGGAGCCGCCTTCGCCGAATCGTGCTTCCGGCTACCTTCGCGAGCGGCCGAACACGCGGTTCTTCTTGATCGGCGCGGTTCTTGTTTTGCTAGTGGGTGGCTTCTTTGCATGGCGCTACTTCTCGAGCTATGAATCCACGGATGACGCGCAGGTGGACGGACACGTGATGCCCGTCAGCGCCCGGATTTCCGGCTACGTCTCCAAGGTGAACGTCGGAGACAATCAGTACGTGCAGTCGGGCGCGACCCTCGTCGAAGTGGATCCGCGCGATTATCAGGTTGCCGTGGACCAGGCGCGCGCAAACGTCGGTGACGCCCAGGCCACCGCTCAGTCCCTCAACATAGACGTTCCGGTCACATCGGTAAATACGTCGAGCCAGGTTTCATCGTCCGAGGCGGACGTCTCGAATACCCAGGCCGGAATTGCGGCGGCCCAGCAGCAGTTCGACGCAGCGCAAGCCCAGCTCCTGCAAGCTCAGGCGAACGATGTGAAAGCGCAAAATGATCTGGTGCGCTACAAGCAGCTCGTGGACAAGCAGGAAATCTCGCAGCAGCAGTACGACCAGGCCGTGGCAGCCGCGGCGGCAAGTGCCGCGGGCGTCGCAGCCGCGAAAGCCTCGGCCGCAGCCGCTGCGCACCAGGTGACGCAGGCGCGCAGCCGCCTGACGCAGGCCCAGGCAAACTGGCGGTCCTCCCAAACTGGACCCAGCCAGGTTGCGTCCATGCGGGCTCGCGCGAATTCCGCGGACGCCGCTGCGAGAGCGAAGCAAGCTGCGCTGGAACAAGCCGAGCTGAATCTCCAATATACAAAAATCATCGCACCCGCCACCGGCGTGGTCATCAAAAATGTCGAAGTGGGCATGAACGTTCAACCCGGCCAGCAGTTGGCCACGGTCGTTCCGCTGGATGATGTGTGGGTCACCGCGAACTTCAAAGAAACTCAGCTGAAGAACATGCATTCCGGACAGCGCGCTGAAATTAAAGCGGACAGTAACGGGCGCGTCTATAAGGGACGCGTGGACAGTATCTCTGGATCGAGCGGCGCGCGATTGAGTTTGCTCCCGCCGGAAAATGCCACTGGAAACTATGTGAAAGTCGTGCAGCGTGTCCCCGTGAAAATCGTCCTCGACCCGGGACAGAATGCCGACCACTCTCTTCGGATCGGGATGTCGGTCGAGCCCAAAGTCTTCTTGAAGTAACCGCCATTTAGCGCTTGCCTAACAATTTCCCCAGCACAACAATCGCAAGCTACCGCCGGTTTCAAACCGATGGCAGACAGCCCCGCAATCAGCGGCCCAGCGCCGACCGGTCACACCGCAGCTCTAATTGCGGAAACGTCCGCGGCCATGTGGCAGCCGAAGTTCAACCCATGGTTGATTGCGATTGTCGTCGCGATGGCGGCTTTCATGGAGGTGCTCGACACGAGCATCGCCAATGTCGCGCTCCCCTACATGGCCGGCAGTCTCGGCGCGAGCAACGATCAAAGCACCTGGGTGCTCACTTCTTATCTCGTGTCGAATGCCATCGTGCTGCCCATCAGCGGATGGCTTGCCGCTGCATTCGGCCGCAAACGGTTTTTCATGATCTGTCTGGTAATTTTCACTCTGAGCTCCCTCTTATGCGGGATCGCGCCGAGCCTCGGAGCCATCATCTTCTTTCGGATTCTGCAAGGGATCGGCGGTGGCGGGCTTCAACCCATGGCCCAGGCAATCCTGGCGGACACTTTCCCGCCCGAAAAGCGCGGTCTGGCCTTCGCGCTCTACGGCGTCACCGCAATCATCGCGCCGACGATCGGACCTACCTTGGGCGGATGGATCACCGATAACTACACCTGGCGCTGGATTTTCTTCATCAATCTACCGGTCGGCATTCTGGCGCTGTTCCTGATCTTTCGCCTCGTCGAAGATCCTCCTTGGGTAAAGCGCCTCTCGGGCGCGGGATTGAAAATCGATTACATCGGAGTCGCCCTGCTCACGCTTGGCGTCGGCGCCCTGCAAGTGATGCTCGACAAAGGGCAGGAGGACGACTGGTTCGGCTCGCGTTTCATTCTCACCCTTGCAGTCCTTACGGCCGTTGGGCTTCTTTCTTTCGTGATTTGGGAATGGTTTTACAAGAGTCCGATCGTCGAAGTGCGGCTTTTCCGGAACCTGAACTTCCTTGCTGCCAACGGCATGATGTTTGTGTTGGGGATTATGCTGTTTGCCAGCCTCGTGATGATGCCGTTGTTCCTGCAGTCTCAGATGGGCTACACGGCGGAATCCGCTGGTTTGGTGCTTTCCGGTGGAGGCCTCCTGCTGCTGTTTCTGATGCCCGTCGTCGGAGTTCTGTCATCGAAAGTGCAGGCGCGTTATCTGGTCGCGTTTGGATGGCTGGCGCTCTCCATCGGGATGTACATTTCCGCCCGGCAACTCGATCTTGAAGTGAGCTTTCGAAGCGCCAGCATGCTGCGTCTTGCTCAGGTGTTCGGACTCGCGTTCCTGTTTGTGCCCATCAATCTGGCCTCCTACATCGGAATGCCGGCGGAGAAAAGCAGCAGCGTCGCTGGTCTGGTGAATTTCATGCGAAACATCGGCAGTAGCGTGGGCACGTCGATGGTCACGACACTCATCGCGCGCCGCACGCAAATCCATCAAGTGTACTTGGCGGCAGATGTCACGGCCGGACGGCCCGGCCTTGCGCGGGAACTTTCGGGACTGACGGCGCGCCTGGTCGCGTCCGGCATGAATGCCGAAAGGGCGGCGGCACAGGCCTACGCGATCGTCTTTCGGACGGTGATCGCTCAGGCCACGACCTTGGCCTACGTTGACACCTTTATGGTTCTGGCTGCGGGAGCGGCAATCATGTTTGTGCTAGCCTTCGCATTGAAGAAAAATGACCCTGGCAGACGCCGCGTGGTGCTGGAGTAGCAGCTATATACCCAATATGGTAGGCTCGCAGCCGTTGTGCTGCTTCGACGCGGACCGGACGGGTTACTGAGAAAGAATCCATGATCCGAGTGCTTACCATCGAGCGCGAATACGGCAGCGGCGGCGGGGAAATCGCGAGTGCAGTGGCGCAGCGCCTCGGCTGGAAGTTGTGGGATCAGGCTCTGACCAACGAGATCGCCCGGGTGATGGAGTGCGATTGCCGCATTGTCGAGGAACGCGAAGAGAAGCGGGACCCTTTATTCCATCGGCTGCTCATGGCTTTCATGCGAGGCAGCCACGAAGGCAGCTTGAACGCTCCACGGTTGAAGATCGCCGATGCCGAGTGCATCCGTGAAGTCGCGGAGCATGTCGTCAAGGACGCTGCGGAACGCGGCCAATGCGTAATTGTCGGCCGCGGTTCCTCCTACTACCTCCAAAAACGCAGCGATACCTTTCACGTGTTCATTTGCGCTCCGTTCAACGAAAAAGTCCAGCGCCTGCGGGCCGGCGGCAAGCACGAGAGAGAAGCTATCCAACTCGCCGATACCGTGGACCGCGATCGCGCGGCTTTCATAAGGCAATATTTCGGCGTCGAATGGTTTGATCGGCACCGCTTCCACTTAGTGCTGAATTCCACGATCGGCGAGGAACCGGCAGTGGAAACGATACTCAGCAGCATCGCATTATTCGAGAAGCAGAAAATCCCATCCGCCCCTTCCGCTCAGCGATCCGTCGCGTCCTAATCCTTGTTGCGGACGCGAAATCGTGGCATTTCCTCTCCCTCTGCACCGCTCTGCTATCTAGTCATTCTGAGCGGAGTGACCAGACCTTTCCCTCCGTCCCGCTCCTGCGGGACGTCCGGTCACGCAGTCGAAGAATCCCTATTCGGTGCCTATTCGCGCGTGCTTGCCGCCAGTCGCATGTTCCCGTAGTCTGGTTATCCGAATCCCAACCCAATTCATGAATCGCCAGGAGACCGGATGAGTTGTGCCATTTGCGAAAAGCGGCAGCCGAAGCGCTACTGCCCCGCCAAGGGCGAGAAAATCTGCGCCATCTGTTGCGGCCGCGAACGCGAGATCACGATTGATTGCCCGTCCGACTGCCCGCATCTTGTTGCGGCGCACCGCTACGAGGCCGAACACCGCAAGCCGCTCTCCGCGGACGACTATCCCTACCGCGATATTCAAGTCCGTGAGGAGTTCGTGTACGAGCGCTGGCCGGTGATTACCGGCCTTGCGGGGACCATTCTGAATTTTCAAATCCAGCACAAGGATCTCAACGACGGCGCGGTTTGCGCCGCCATCGAAGCGCTGGCCGAAACCTTGCGCACCTTGGGAACCGGCATCTACTACGAGAAGCCACCCGATGCGCCTCTCGCGCGCGCCCTCTACGGGCAGGTCGCGGAGTTCCTGCAGGAATTCCGGAAGGGCGACGCAGGACGCGCCGGGATTCCCCCTCTAAGAGACTCCGACGCTTTCCACCTGCTCGTATTTCTGCTGCGCGTTGCCAGGCAGGAAACCAACGGCCGCTCCCGCTCCCGCGCGTTTCTCGGCTTTCTCCATGCGCGCTTCCCTCTTCCAGCGGAAGCCGCGAAAGACGCTCCTCGAATCATCATTCCCTGAGGACCGCGCGCGCTCACTTTTCTTTGATCTTGAATTTCGGGTTCTCGATGATACCGAGCGTGTTCCCGAACGGATCGTGGACCGCGCCAATCAGAATCCCATCGCCGACATCCTGTATCGGGTCCTGCCCTGTAGCGCCGAGCTCGATCAGCCGCTTGTAGGCGCCCTGCGCGTCTTCCACGCCCCAGTAGGCGATTCCCGACGCCGCTCGCTTCGCCGAGCAATGCGCATCCGGAACGAGGCCCAATTCATATCCGCCTACATTAAACCCCACATAGAACGGCTGATCAAAGTATGGCTGCATACCCAGTACGTTGCTGTACCAGGCCTTGGCCTTGTCGAGCTCTTTTACTTGGTATGCGGCGGTTCGCAGTCCGAGAAACATGAATGGCTCCCTTCGCGCGATGAATGCCGGTTGTTCCCGCCGCGGAAGCGGGCGGGCGGCCAGCCGCAAATGCTGCCACACACAGTAGCGCGAAGACCAGCGTCAAAGTGGACACGGTTTTGAGTTTCACTCCTCGCACCGGTTTTTCCTCGGCCGGCGCCGGGGCGCACATGACTTTCGGAGTGATCGCCTGCGCACCACGTCGCGGCCGTTTCCTTCGTGATCTTACGTTCGGCATTCCTGTTCTCCTTTATTGAGGGCAAGCTGCATTTGCGGTGATTGCCAGGACCGCGCTGCGGGAGTCTCTGGCCGCGAGCCCAGGGCATACTTCCGCCGCAAATTTTCGATGCGCGCCGCCATCTCCTTGCGGTAATTTTCCGGCGCGTCCGCGTTCCTGCCGTACCACTCCCGATATCGCGCCACCAGCCTCGGAAATTTCGCTTGGAGAAAAGCCATGAACGTATTCCGGGAGTCCGGCATCAGGTAGAGCACTCTCGCGCCCAACCACTCCGCGTTCGCGCCCTTCGCGCCGCGTGCGAGCGCATCGAGATCTTCCTCGCGGTCGGTTAACCAGGGCACGATCGGCATGGCGAACACACCTGCGGAAATTCCCGCCTCGCGCAGCCGGCGAACGGCTGCCAGGCGCAGATCTGGCCGCGGCGCTCGCGGTTCCAGCAATCGCGCCAGGTGCGTTCGCAGCGTCGTGATGCTCAAATTGACGGTAAGCGACGAGCGCGCCGAAATCCTCTGCAGCAGATCGATATCGCGCACCACTTGATCCGATTTCGTGGTGATCGAGACGCTCAACCCTTCCCGCTCCGCCATTTTCTCCAGGATCGCCCGCGTCGCGCCGAACTCGCGCTCGGCCGGCTGATAGGGGTCGGTCGCGCTGCCGATGGCGATGTGCTCGCCCCAGATTTTTTCGTGGCCCAGATCGCGCTCCGCGAGCGGGCCCGCGTCCTTCTTCACGTAGATCTTCGATTCGAAATCCGACGCCTCGAGCTCCATGTATCCGTGGGTGTAGCGCGCGTAGCAATACTTGCAGCCGAATTCGCAGCCGCGATAGGGGTTCACCGTCCAGCGGAAGGGTACCCGCTCGGAATGGCACTCGTTCAGGATTGACTTTACGGGCAGGAGAAAATACTCCGTCCCGCGCTTAGCTTCGGCGCGAGGGGAGGATGCGGCGAGGCGCGCAATGCCGACCAGTTCCGTCGCGGGCTTCGTTCTCCGGTCAGGGACCGGAGGGGGCGCGGAAGCACCGCTAGGTGGCTCACAGTTGCCGTGGCGAGCGGCTGGAGGGAATAAGGTGAGACTGGTTTGCTTCGCACCTGTTGGGCGACGCCGAAGCGTCCCCGGACTCGGTCGAAGAATGGGAGAAGTGGCCATTGGCAGCCTCGCCGCACAGGGGCAGACTATATTCGCCTTTTGTTCGCTATGTCAAGAATTATTATTCGCTTTTGTTTCGCCTGTTCCTGCGTACAAGGTCGCCCCTGGAAATCCGGCCGGAAGGCCCCGTTTCAGCCTTCCCCGTCACCGATATACTTGATAGGCACCCTCAGGGAGACCCAGCCGTGCCCGAAGTCGGAATACTGATCGTTGACGATGACGTTGCCAGCCAGCGTGCGCTGAAAAACGTCCTGGATTCCGAGGGTTGGCGCGTCCGCATTGTTCCGGAGGTTTCCCAGGCTCTGATGGAATTGGCCACGGGCACTTGGAATCTCACCATCGTCAATATCGCGCTGGCCGACGTGCGTGGGCCTCTTTTCGCCATTCTCAAGGAACTCACCGAAGCCGAGCCGGTAGACCCGCAAGCCGAGGGGGAACCACCGCCCAAGCGAATTCGCGCGCTTTTTCTGGTGCCGGTCGCCCGAGCGAGGGAAGCACAGCCAATCCTCGAACGCGAAGGCCTTCCCTACTCGCTCAAGCCGTATCACCTCCACGATTTCCTCGAGAAGGTGAGCGAGCTGCTGGTCGAGGCCGGCGCCATCGCCGAACCGATCCGCAGCATCGGTGGATTCGGCGCAGCCAAAAGACGCCGCCGCAATACCAACTTCTCGCGCGACACTCGCCGCGGAACGATGTTCGCCACCCGCGAGGATTACCAGATGACCGACGAAGAGATGTCCGAATACGAGCGCGAGGAAGAAGAAGGCCGCAAGAAGCGTGAAAAAGAGCTGCACGACATGAAAGATCGCGGCGGGCACTCTTAGCGTTCAGCTGCCCGCCCGGGCACCTCTAAAGATCTCGCTCCCGAAACCCTGCAAGGAATCGCCCCTCGTTCGTTCTCAGGAATGAAGCCCGCTGCACCGCGCATCGCAAATTAACGCGGGCGATCGAGGAGGCACCATGCACGCCAACCGTCGAAGTATCCTTGGAATTCTGGTTGTGGCAGTCGTGATTTCGTTGGGAGCGGCCATCGCGGTCGCCAATCTTTGTCCGCGGGCCCGCGCTTCGAATCGAGAACCGGCGCTCGCGCAACTCGGCTGGCGCCTTGCGCAGCCGATCACGTACGAAAATCTCACGATCTTCCCCGTCATCACCTCGCAGGACGCGGACACCAGCGAATTCGCGACTCTCGACCAGGCGCTCGCCTCGGGCGAAGCGGTCGTCACGGAGGAAGGCTCCGACTTCCGTCGCACGCGCCAGGGCGTCGTGCCTCCTCGCTTCTCCACCGGCGCGCAGGTGAATCAACTGGTCTTCATCAATCGAGGCAAGCGCCCTCTAATTCTTCTGGCCGGCGAGGTCGTCTCCGGTGGCCATCAGGACCGCATCATCGGCAAGGACCGCATCGTGCCCGCCGGAGCGCCGCCGCTGCCGCTGGATGTCTTTTGCGTTGAGCACGGGCGCTGGACCGGCGCCTCCGAGCAATTCAGCGCCGCAAAGATGATGGTCCATCCCAGCGTGCGCGACAAAGCCGCCGTGGATCAGGACCAAGTGCAGGTGTGGGCCGCGGTGCGCGGTGAAGCCTCCGGCGTCGGTAACGGTGTCGGAAGCGCCTCCGAGACGGTCACCGTCGAATCCTCCCCCGCGGCTCTTCCGTCGAACAGACTTTCCCAAGTGATCACCGAGGACGCGCCCACGCAGTCGTACCAGAAGATCTACAAGTCGTCGCCGGTCGGCGCGTCGGTGGAAACCTTTGCGGACGAAATCCAGCGCCGCTTCGAACGGGAGAACCGTGGCCTCAAAGGCGAGCGAGTCGTCGGCGTGGTGGTCGCCTTCGGCCGGGAAGTCGCCTGGAGCGATATTTTCGCGTCGTCCGAGCTTTTCAATTCCTACTGGCCGAAGCTGTTGCGCAGCTACGTGGTCGAGGCGATGACGCGGCCCGGCGTGCGTCAAACGGCTTCGCTCGACGATGCCCGCGATTTCCTTCGTCCCGCAAACGGCCACATCGAAGAAGAATCCGAGCCGGGAATCTACCGCTGGCGCAAACAGTCCGAAGGACGTCTGGCCGAAATCGAGCTGGACGCCCTCGCTCCCAAACCGTTCACGCTCCACTGGCTCCGCGTCCTGCACGGCAACATGTCCATGCCCGTGGGAATCGTCGACTGATGGCGAATGCGAACTGGCGGCCGAGACCGCTCGCAATAGTTATGGCGCGACCCAACGCCGGACCTCAGCCTGGTCCGGCGTTGCAGCCAGAAGTTCGGCGATGGTTTTCTTGAGCACGGGATGTTGCGCGCCGCCCGCGACCTCCGCGAATGGCACGAGCACGAATTTCCGCTCCGCCATTCGCGGATGAGGAATTTTCAACTCGGGATCGTCAATCACCTGGGAGCCAAAAAGCAGAATGTCCATATCGATCGTCCGCGATTCTTTCGGCCCATCTGCTTCGGCGCGTCGGCGCTGCCGGCCGAGCGACCGCTCGATGATCAGCAGAGTTTGCATGAGCTGGCCCGGCCTCATCTCAGTTTCCGCCTCGACCACGCCATTCAAGAACCACCCGCCGCCGCGAACGTCCACCGGCTCCGTTTCGTACAGCGACGACTGCTTGGTGACGCGCACGCCGCGCGCTCCCAGCGCCTGGATCGCTCGCGCGATATTTTGCGCGCGGTCTCCCAGGTTCGATCCCAGCGATAAGTAAACGGTGCTCATCGGTGAACGAGCATTCTAGCTCGCGCAGCCCCAACGACGATCGCCTTTCCTTGCGAACTTCGCGTCTTCCCACCCTGGGTAAAGTGCCTGACGGGCGCGGTGCAACTTCGTGCCTTCGCGCTAGAATGCGGGATCGGGAGGCGCCTATGCCGAACTCCACAACATTGACGTGGCTGCGCGCGGACCAACGGGAAATGAGCGTTGAAAACCCCGCCCGGCACTTTCTCACACATGGCGACAATCTTGATTTCACACATCATACTGTGTAACCATTGGTCAAGGAGAGTCCCGATGCCCACCAATCTAGCCCTCGATGACCGCCTGATTGAAGAAGCTCGAAAGCTCGGGCGTCATCGCACCAAGAAAGAGACCGTGACCGCCGCTCTCGACGAGTACATCGAGCGCCGGAAACAACAGAACATCCTCTCGCTCTTTGGGACCATCGAGTACGAAGCGCGCCACGACTACAAACGCGAACGGCGATCGAAACGCGCGTGAACGTCCTGATTGATACCTCGGTGTGGTCGCTGGCCCTCCGCCGGAAAGCCCAGAACCTCAGTGCGGCGGGAAAATCCACGGTTGACGAGTTGGCCGAATTAGTCAGGGAAGGGCGTGCGCGAATCATCGGCTTGATCCGTCAGGAATTGCTCTCCGGCATCAAGGCATCCGCGCAATATGAAAAGCTCCGCGCCACGCTCGCGTCATTTCCCGATGAACCCATCGACGCCTCCGACTACGAAGCAGCAGCGAAGGCGAGTAACGATTGCAGAGCAAAAGGAATCGTCGTCTCCGTGGTGGATGTTCTCATTTGCTCCATCGCGATGAGCCGCGGATGGTCCATTTTCACGACGGACCCCGATTTCATGAATTATGCGAGAGTCCTTGCGATCAAGCTCCATGCTCCTCGTCGCTAGTAAGGGCAACTGATGCCCACCTACATTGCCCTGCTACGCGGCGTGAACGTCGGCGGAAACATCCTCAAGATGGACCGCCTGCGCGAATTGTGCGCGGCGCTCGGCGCCAGGAATGTACGTACCTATGTGCAGAGCGGCAACATCGTCTTCGAAGGGAAAGGGTCTGCGTCCCATTGGGCTGAGACTCTGGAGCGAAAGCTCGCCGGCGAATCGCGCCTGCCCGTCTCTGTGATGGTAAGAACCGCCGCGGAAATGTCGACAGTCCTGGCGGGCAATCCATTCCTGAAGGAAAAAGGGATCGATACTGCCAGGCTCGCTGTTACCTTCCTGCAGAAAGCCCCGGCAAAACTCGCGCTCGATGCCCTCGCCGCGTTGAAGATCGGCTCGGAGCGATATCATTGCGCTGGCAAGGAAATCTATCTCCACTGTCCCAACGGATTCGCCGACTCCAAGCTCTACTCGCTGGAAAAGGTCGTTAAGCAAAGAACGACAACGCGCAATTGGAACACGGTCACAAAGCTCTGCGAAATGTCCGCCGAGAGTGATTTGTCCGCCTAGCTCGCTGCGCGCTCGCTGTTCCTGCTTCCGCGCCACCAGAAGAAAGCCACCAGAGCGGCGGCAATCGCGACGCCGGCAACCGTCAATGCAACCGGGGCCCCGTGCTTTGCGATGAACCCGATTATTTTCCGTCCATATCGCGCGGCCAGATAGCCCAGAATCGTGTATCGGACGATTCGGCCAACCGCGAGCGCGGCCAGGAATTTTCTCAACGGATATTGCATGGCGCCGGCGGCGATCAAGAATGGAGTAATCGGAAATGGCGGCGGCAAAACAGCCGGCACGGCGATGGCGCTGAACCCCCATCGCTCGAAGATCTTGGTAATTCTATCCGCTTGCCGGCGCGGGAACCTGCGCTCCAGCGCTTGTTTCCCGCCTTTGCGGGCCAGCCGGTACGTGACGTAACCTCCGATCACCGCGCCTGCCGTCGCCATCACCGCGTAGTAAAACCACCACTCCTCCTGGCGGGCGCACAAAATTATCAGCACCACATCCATGCTGCCCGGAAGCGGAATGATGGAGTTGTCCAGCAGCCCGAGGGGAATCAGGCCTAAGCCGCCGAGGTGTACAACCCAGCGCCGCACGCTGTGCGCCACCGTCGGTGCCAGCGCCGCGAGAATCTGGCCGGTAATCATGGTCCAGATGCCAACTATACAGCTATTACCGGCCTTCGCTCCGTGTGCGCTGCGTTAGCGGCGCAAAAGGTCTCGGCCGCAACGGGCTCGAGGCTAACCACGCGAAATCCGGCAAGCTGCCTACTCCGCCGTTCATGCACAACCGCGACGCGTGCTAGACCTTGTACCAGCGGCCTTCGGCGATCATAACGCCCCGCCCCCGTGTGCCGGAGAACCTGTTCGGCCCGCGCTGTGAGAAGCTGGCGGATCTTTTGGTCCATCGTCGTGACCGCGGGCGGCCTGCGAAGAATAAGATATATGGGAAAGATCATGAGAAGGATACCGAACACGCCGAGGTATATCGAATCTGAAATCAGCGCCGACGCGAACGCGCGGATCCCGACTGCTATGATTCCGGTCATCAGCAAGATAATGGAAAGCACCAGGGCGTAAAACAAGCGCGCGCTCAGTTTTTCGGTCATTTCGTCTCCCAAGAACCGCAGGGTTTCGTTCGTCCCCGGTTTGCGGGGAACGTGCGGGCGGCATCATACCGGCGTCCCATCCGTAGCGTTACGGACGGGACGCGCTCTTCGTTGTTCGATGAAGCGTTTTAGTTAGTCGTGATCGGGATGTTCGTGGCGCCAGTTCCAGTATTGATTCTGCATTTTGTGCTTCTGTTTGTGGTATTCACGATAGGTCTCGTGCCGTTCCGTCAGATATCCTCGGTAGGCGCGGTCTTCGCGGTCATCCCAGTTGTGATAGTCCTTGTGGTCCTTGTCATAGACTCGAACCTGAACGCTGGCCTCCTGAGGTGCTGGGGCGGCCATGATTGACACCGGTGCCGCGATAGCGGCTACCAGGAATAGCGAAGCGATGAAACGATAGGAACGATGCATGGTGTAGTCCTCCAAGTCGGAGATTCCGCCTTCGGAATCGCGACGGACATCACTATGCAACTAGCTGCGGTGGATAGATGTCCCGTACAGCACACACGTAACGATCCACAGGGCATGACTCCCACTAAGATTGGCAGTGCTGTGCGTCAGGCGGGGCGGCGCGGGCGCTGTTTCGCCGAGATGGACCGGATGATCAGTTTCCGCTTTTGCTTCGGGTCCATCCGAACCTTTGCGCGAAGCAAGGCAACGTCGATCAGAACACCTATCTGCGGATCGTCCAGGATGCTGAGATCGTTCAGCGTGACGCTTCGCACCACGTTGCCGCTGCCCTTGAGACGTTTATCCGGATCGGGAAGCTTCGCGCCCTGCAGAAAGCACAAACCGATTTTGCGCGGAAATATCGCGATCGAAAAAATCGCGTCGGAGGGCCGCTCGTTCGGCCCGAAGCCGATGACCAGCGCGTTGTAATTGTCGTAGACGAGCTCGATAGCGTTCGGCATACGCTTGCGCATCTTGGCGAGCGCGCGCCGCGCAAGCATCGCAATCTCCGGCGTGAATCGGGCGAGGAATGAATCGAGCTGTCGCTTGGGACTGCCGGCGCTTTTCGGCTGGGGCGCTTTCAACTCTTAACTCTCAACTGTTGACTATCCGTCAGAAGAGTCCCGATTGCGGGCGCGGCTGTTCGATACCGAAATGCTTGTAGGCGAGCGCCGTGGCCACTCGCCCGCGCTGCGTGCGGTCGAGCAGGCCAAGCTGCATCAGATAGGGCTCGTACATTTCCTCGATGGCGTCTTCTTCTTCGCTGAGCGAGGCGGCGATCGTATTTAATCCCACCGGGCCGCCGGAATATTTCTCGATGATCGTGAGCATCAGGTTTCGATCGATTTCATCCAGGCCGTGCTCATCCACGCGGAGCATGGCGAGCGCGTCCCGCGCCACATCCAGCGTGATGTGGCCCTTCGCCCGGACCTCGGCGAAGTCGCGCACGCGCCGCAGCAGGCGATTGGCCACGCGCGGAGTGCCGCGGCTGCGCCGGGCGATTTCCGCTCCTCCGGCTTCGTCCATCGTGATTCCCAGGATTTTCGCCGAACGCACCACGATTCGCTGCAAATCCTCCGGCGTGTAGAACTCCAGCCGGTGCACGATTCCAAATCGCGAGCGCAGCGGCGCCATGATCAATCCCGCGCGCGTGGTCGCGCCGATCAGGGTGAACTTGTTCAGCTGATAGGGATGCACGCGCGCGCCGGGACCCTGGCCGATGATCAGGTCCACGCGAAAATCCTCCATCGCGGGATAGAGAATCTCCTCGAGCGCGGGCTGCAAACGATGAATCTCGTCGAGAAAAAGAAAATCGCCCGGGTCGAGCGACGTGAGCACCGCGGTGAGGTCGCCTTTCTTCTCGAGCAGTGGCCCAGAGCTGATCTTGATGGACGAGCCCATTTCGTTGGCCAGGATTTGCGCGAGCGTGGTCTTCCCGAGGCCCGGCGGCCCGTAGAGCAGCACATGGTCGAGCGCTTCACCGCGCGCGCGCGCCGCTTCGACGGCGATCTGCAGGTTTTCCTTCACGCGCTCCTGCCCGATGTAGTCGCCGAAGCTCGCCGGGCGGACGCTGGCCTCGATGCGCGCGTCCTCGTCAGACGCCTTCCCGGATACGATTCGATTTCGCGGGTCCTCGGCTCTTCTGGGCTCTGGCATTCTGTGCGACTCCTATGCCTCTTCGAAAACGCCGTTGTGCTGTTCTCTTTCGGTCAGTATTTCACCGGCGCGGTCCAATTCCTGGTACTCCTGTGCAAAACGCTCGCGCATCGCGCGGTGCAGCGACGCGTTTTCCCAGCGGTCAATGGTGAGAAAGCGGCGCGGGTTCTGCAAGTCGCGCAAGAGCAGCGTTCCGTGATAGCCCTCGTTCTTGCGAAACATCGTCGCCCAGGGACCGGAATTTGCGTAGTAATCCTGGAATTCCTTGATTTTGTCCGCGCGCGCTATGAATTCCCAAACGATACGAACCATGTCCCCGGTCTCCCTTCCCCTTGGTTCATTCACCATGGCCGGCGCGCGCACTTTTGTGCATCGCGGAACTCCCGAGAATTTGAAGCGACGTGCGCAATAACGTTTCAAAATCGGAATCGCCGGAGGTGCGCGCCTTTTCGATGGCGTGTTCGACGGAGCGCTCATCGTAGCCCAGATTCACGAGCGCCGAGGCGACGTCGGATTCCAGTTGTGAGCGCGTCGCCGGTTTGCCCATCTCGCGGACATCCACTGCCGCGAGCTTGTCGCGCAGTTCGACGACCATGCGTTCGGCGGTCTTTCTGCCCACGCCCGGAATGCGCACCAATTGCGCCAGATCGCCCTTGCGGATCGCCGGCACGAGTTCCTCGATGCCCATTCCGGAAAGAATTTTCAGCGCGAGAGACGGTCCCACGCCGGAAGCGGAAATCAGCAGCTCGAAACACTGCTTTTCGCGCGCCGTAACAAATCCGAAAAGATTGAACTGATCCTCGCGCACATGCGTATGTATAAGCAGCGTCGTTTCGTCGTGAAGCGCGCCGAGAGCGGCAAACGTGGAAAGTGGAATCTGCACCTGATAACCCACCCCGCCCACGTCAAGCAGAACCTGGTTCGGACGTTTGTCTGCGAGCTTGCCGCGGAGCGAGCCAATCATGTCGAGCGATTATCGGTTAGCGCCACCAGAGTGTCAACGCAGCGGCGATGCGATCAGCAGCGCCGTCCCGAGCGAGTTCGCCGATGCGAACGAGCCAAAGGGAGTGCCCGCCGCCTCAACACGCTGCTGCGGAATTTTGCGCCTACATACCAAAATTCGGATGCAGTTGCATTTCTACTCCATGAATGAAATCCAAATTGGCCTGCCAAATAAATTCGCGAATCGCGCGACGGACTGCTTTCCTCGCGAGATGCTGCACGTCTAAGCACGTGCACGGGGTGATTCTGATTCTGGAGGAGAAAAACAATGGCTCGTCGTGGATGGAATCTGTTGTTGCCAATTCTTGTCGCACTGTTGATCGCGATGCCGCTCGCGGCGCGCGACAACGCAAAAAACAGCAAAGCAACTACCGCCGAGGTGGAAGTGCTCAGCTCGGTCTCGATGGCCGGCAAGATGCTTAAGCCGGGAACCTATCGCGTCACGGCGGACGATTCAAAAGTGACGCTGACTCTCGACGGCAAAGTCGTCGCCGAGGCGCCGGTGCAGTGGAAGGACGAAACCAGCAAACCGAAGTATTCACAAATTGTGACCACCGACGATCAAGTGAAGGAAATTCATTTCGGCGGCAAAATGCGTTACGTCACAATCACGGGGTAGGAATTTCCGGATGGGGACGCGCGGGCGACCCGTCGTGTCGGGCGCCCGCCGCGTTTCAGCGGTGCGAACGGTCTCTGCGAACGGCTTCGTCAATTAAAAGTTCAAGCTCATTTCGGGTCAGGATGACGCGGCCGGTTTCGGTGTTGTCGGAAATTGCGGCTTGCACCGGCGCCGCCGGTAGATCGAGTTGTGCACCGGCGCCGTAGCGAGCGCGGACGGCAGCCAGTTTTTCCACGTCCGTGCCGGAGAGCAACACTGTCTTCCCTAGACGCTCGGTCACCAGCGACACCTGCGCGAAATGTTCCGTAGTTTCCATGCGCAGGAAAGAAGTAAGCAGGTCGGGCCCGTAGGTCACCACGCCGTGATTCGCCATCAGGATCGCGTCATGCCCCTGAACGTACGGCTCGATCGCCGCGCTCACTTCGGACGTCCCCGGGGTGCCATAGCGCGCCACGGGAATGCATCCCAGTCCGATCACCAGCTCGCAGAGGATGGGTTTGTCGAGAGGGAGTCCCGCTGCGGCGTAGCCCGTGGCAGTCGGCGGATGCGCGTGGCAGACGGCGTTGACGTCGGGCCGGAGGCGGTAAATTAGAAGATGCATGCCCAGCTCGGAGGATGGCTTTCGCAACCCGCTGATGCGCTGGCCTTCGAGATCGATGACGACCAGATCTTCCGGAGTCATCATGCCCTTGCACATCGCGGTGGGCGTCATGAGGATGCGGTCCGGGCCGAGCCGCACGGAGATGTTTCCGTCGGTGGACGCGACATAGCCGCGATCGTGGATCCAGCGGCCCACGGAGCAAATGTCGCTGCGATGTTCCGCTTCCGTCTTCACAGCCCCGTGGGAAATCGAGTCAGGTTGCATGCGCGCCTCCGCACCGTCTAGAGCGGGGCGTAGTTTAAGCATAAAACCCTCTTAATTTCAAGGCTCGAGCGACGCGATCGATGGCGACGATATAGGCGGCGATGCGGTTGTTCACAGCATGCATTTCCGCGTAGCGAACCACTTGATCGAAACTCTGCTCCATCACGTCCTGCAGGCGTTCGTTCACTTCGCTTTCGCGCCAAAAAAAACCCTGGCGGTCCTGCACCCATTCGAAGTAGCTGACGGTGACGCCGCCGGCGTTCCCGAGAATATCCGGGATGATGAAGATTCCTTTTTTCTCAATAATCGCATCGGCGTGCGAAGTGGTGGGCCCGTTGGCGCCTTCGCAGAGGATACGGCAATCCACCCTGTCGGCATTGTGGGAAGTGATCTGGTTCTCGGTTGCCGCGGGAATCAGAATGTCACAGGGACGGAAGAGGACTTCCTGCGCCGTCATCTTTTCTCCGCCGCCGGGAAATTCCGGCAAAAACTTTTTCTGCGTGTAAACCCAATCGTGGAGTTTGGGGATATCGATTCCCTTTTCGTTGTAGAGGCCGCCGTTCACGTCGGCGGCGCCAATGATCTTGTATCCGGCGGCGTGCATCAGGAGCGCGGCCTGCGAGCCGACGTTGCCGAAACCCTGGATGATGACGCGGCAACCCTCGCGCTTCATCTTCAGTTTCGCGAGAGCCCTGTCGCAGCAGATCAACACGCCGCGCCCGGTGGCTTCATTGCGTCCTTGGGAGCCGCCCAATTCGAGCGGCTTGCCGGTGACAACAGCGGTCGTAGCCTGGCGGACGTGCATCGAGTAAGTGTCCATCACCCACGCCATGGTCTGGGCGTTGGTGCCGATGTCGGGGGCGGGAATGTCGCGCTCCGGCCCGAGCCAGTCGGATAAGGCGGCGGTGTAGCGGCGAGTGACGCGCTCGAGTTCGGCCTTCGAGAGTTTCGAGGGGTCGCAGATCACGCCTCCCTTCGCGCCGCCGAACGGAATATTGACGACCGCGCACTTCCAGGTCATCCACGCAGCGAGCGCGCGCACTTCGTCAAGGGTCACATCGGGCGCGAAGCGGATGCCGCCCTTGCCAGGGCCGCGCACGGTGGAGTGCAGAACGCGGTAGCCGATGAAGACTTCCAGGCGGCCGCTATCGAGCGCGACCGGGATATAAACTGTGATTTCGCGCTCGGGACATTTCAGAAACCGGTAAACGCCCTGCTCGAGCCCCAGTTTCTTGGCAGCGGTCTCGAAACGCGCATCCGCCGACTCGAAGACATTCATTTCGCCCGTGACTTGCGAAGCCATGTAAGCCTCCGTGCTCCGACATCAGCACTCTGTAACTTATTTTTGGGTTTTGCGCAAATCATGCCCGGTCATCTCGCGCGGCTCGGGAACGCCGAGAACACCGAGCATCGTGGGAGCAATATCCCGCAGCGACCCGCCCGATTGCAACTGTGCGCGGCCATCGTCGCTGACGAGGATGAACGGCACCGGATTCGTGGTGTGATACGTGTGCGGCCCTCCGGTTACAGGGTCAATCATCGTTTCCGCGTTGCCGTGATCGGCGGTGATGATCCATGCGCCTCCGCGGGGGCGCAGCGCCTGAAAAATCCTGCCCAGGTTCTCGTCCACCGTTTCGACCGCCTTCACGGTTGCTTCAAGCTTACCCGAATGCCCGACCATGTCCGCGTTGGCGAAATTCATGATAATGGCGTCGAAATCGCCCTTTTCGATTGCGTGAATCACCGCGTCGGCAACGCCCGCGGCGGACATTTCCGGCTTCAGGTCGTAGGTGGGGACTTTCTGCGAAGGGACGACGATGCGCTCTTCGCCCGCAAACGGCTTCTCGACGCCGCCATTGAAAAAGTATGTGACGTGCGCGTATTTCTCGGTTTCGGCCACGCGCAGGTTTTTGTACTGCAGCTCGGCGAAGACGTTGGCCAGGATGTGTTCCAATTTCTCGGGCGCGAGGAGATAGCGCAGCCACGGCCAGGTCTTTTCGTATTGGGTCATGCCGACGAAGGCGAGATTTTTCGGGCGCGAGGGATCGGCGAATTCCTTGAAGCCCGGATCGATCAGTGCACGCGTCATTTGCCGGGCGCGATCGGCGCGGAAATTGAAGAAGATCACGGCATCGTCGTCGCGAATCAGGCCGCGCGGAACGGCGGGCTTTCCGGCTGCGGCCGCGGTGGTGATCACGGCAGGGACGACGAATTCGTCTGTGACGCCCTTCTCGTAGCTCGCGCGCATGGCGGCGATGGGATCGGTAAATTTCGCTTCCGCGTCGCCGTGGACCATGGCGCGATAGGCCTTTTCGACGCGCTCCCAGCGGTTGTCGCGATCCATCGCGTAGTAGCGGCCGCTGACGCTGGCGATCTGGGCCATCGGCTGACCGGCGCCGTATTCGCGCGACTTCTGCTCGAGTGCTCGGATGAAGTCGATGCCGCTTTCGGGCGGAGTGTCGCGGCCGTCCATGAAGCAGTGGACGAAAACTTTCGAGACTTTGTTTTCGCGCGCCATGCGCAGCAGGGCGAAAAGATGCTCGAGCTGGGAATGGACGCCGCCGTCGCTGACAAGGCCGATCAGGTGCAACTGGCGGGCGCGCCCGCGCTCCATGGCTTCCAGAAGCAGCGGCTGGCGGAAAAAATCGCCGCTGGCGATGAGCTGATCGACGCGCGTGATGTCCATCTGCACGATGCGGCCCGCGCCGATATTCAGATGGCCCACTTCGCTATTGCCCATCTGTCCTTCGGGCAATCCGACGAAGGGACCCGAAGTGTGGATCAGCGTGTTCGGAAATTCTTTCAGCAGGCGGTCGTAGTTGGGCTTGCGCGCGAGGGCGATGGCGTTGCCCTTGGTCTCGGCGCGATAGCCCCAGCCGTCGAGGACGGTGAGAACGATTGGGCGCGGTCGCTTGGTCATAGTACTCGGAAAGGCCTCACGAAGCCGAATTCGGCTACTCGCGAATTTTCTCGATTAGAAACCATCGTTCGCCTTTGTTTTCGGGGCTTTCTTGCGATTCTAATTCTCATATTTCTCGATTAGGAAATGGGATATCGGCGCGCGAGGGGGCAAATTCGGCGAACCCTTCCCGCCAATCTATCGGCAAACTGCGGCCGGCCCTCGCCCACTTTCGACTCCTGCCGAATTCAGACTGTCCCATCATCGCGAATTACGTTAGCACGAGGGGAAACGGTTGCAAGGGTGTTGTTGGTGTAAAGAGTTGGGAAAGCGGAAGCGATCCCGAAGTGGCTAATTTCTAACGAG
This sequence comes from uncultured Acidobacteriota bacterium, assembly GCA_963752925.1. Classification (GTDB taxonomy): domain Bacteria; phylum Acidobacteriota; class Terriglobia; order Acidiferrales; family UBA7541; genus Palsa-295. Next base: position 734,393 of record CAVVZY010000004.1, read on the forward strand.
AGATCATGCGGGCGTGGCGCGAATCGCTCCTGCATGATTTCCAGGCCGTCGTGTTCGGATTGCGACCATTTGCGCGGTTATCCGACTGATCGTGCACGAGAATGCAAACCTGCAGCAGGGCGGGCAGTTTGTTCGTTTTCGGAGGGCGCAGAATTGACCCTCTGATTCCGGCCAGTGCGGCTGTAGCTATCGCGACCTCAGCACGGCGAACTCTGAAATGGTAAAGCCCAGGGCGGCTCCCAGGAAAACGTCCGAGGGAAAGTGGGCTTGATTCGTTACGCGGGAAAAGCTGATGACCGAGGCCATACCGTACGCCACCCAGGGCACCCAGCGATGCTGGCGATAGCGATGGGAGAATACGGTCGCAACTGCAAACGCCGCCGCGGCGTGACTGGAAGGAAAGCTTGTATTGATGCCGCCGGGGGACACATGACTGCGGAAAAAGGTGTCGGAAAAAGGACCGGAGGGTGGGATGTCCGATGGACGCAGGCGTCGGGTAGCTACGTTCATAGCTATGTCAACGATGGCGCTGTCGGCATAGGCTTCACCGGCCAGGAGGGCCGTCTCTTCCGCGTAGGAATCGTGCCGGAAATGTCCGACCACCAGAAAGGCGGCGGGAACAATCGCAATTTCAGTTGCGGTGATAGGTCCGGAGAAAGCTTTGTTGAAGCCCGCGAAGTCAGCAGTGCGCCGGAAGTAGGGCGTGTCGTGTGGGTCAGCGACGATTAAGGCCGCGGTGACGCCCGTTACTGCGAGCGTGGGGAGCCATTGCCGCCCCTTGGCAAGCTGCAGCGGAAACAACCAGATGTCTTTCTGATCCTGGAGAAAGTTCCGCGGGAGGGTGCGCCAGGAAACGTCGCGCTCTGCCACTGCTGGGGTTGAGTTTTGTGGCCTTGCGTCCGCGGCGGCGATCTGCGGTGCTTCCTGCGCACGAAGCGCGGGACACGCAAAGGCAATCCCCACACAGGTGAATAAGCACACCAGGCAGGAACGACGGACTCCGCGCTTCCCGGCAGCGACACCAAACTTGAAACTGGGAACAGAGAACAACCGTTTCGCCGTTAGGCCGTTCAGCCTCATTTGGATACATTGCGCAAAAACCAGCTAAGAAACTGTTCCCTTTAGAACACGTCGCACGCTATCCATCGTGGCTGCTACTGCTTTTCGTAAATCGCTACATCGGTAAACGGCTTGCCGCTCGGGAGCGTGCCCTTGGTCACCTCCCGTATCGTCTTGCCGTCGGCGCTCAGTGTGATGTGCTCCGTCGCGACTTCCTTGCCGCTCTGCATAGTCGTCACGTGGCGGGTATTTGCATCGACTATCTTTACGCTCTCGGTGCTTCCGTCGGTGGGTCCGCCTTCCAAAAACGTGATCGGGCCTCCATGGGTCGGATGGGTTAGGTGTGTCGCCAGAGGTTTCCCGCTTCCGTCGGTTCCTTTCACGGTCACGTCGTTTGTGTCTTTGCCTTCTTGTACCATCAGAGTTACTTCTTTGGGAGCTGGACCGGATTCGTATTTCGATTTGGCGGTGTCGAGCTTCCAGGTTCCTGTGAACGAATCGGCTGCGTACAAAGTGCCAGCCAATCCGAGCGCAATGAGCAGTACCAGCAGCTTACGCATTTGAAGTCTCCTCTTGAACTGGTTGAATGCTTGGCCGGGTCCGAACTTAACTGCCTTGCGAAGGAACCATACGCTGGGCGCTCGGCCGGTGTCAATCTCCAGCGGTTTCGACGAACCTGCCACCAGAGCAGGCCCCTGCGGGATTCCGAAGGCTATCTCCTGATTAACACAGTAGCCAGATATAGTGAAGTATTAGCCCGGTATATGTCCGGTAATCCGACTTGTCAGGATTTAGCCGCGTCGCCGAGTGGTCGTTCACGGGTAATTAGGATTTGCCGACAGCGTCTGATGCACGGCCTCGGGTAAATGGGGCCCGACGATAACTTCCGAGTGGGTGACGATACTTCCAAAATGCGCCGGGCGGGAACGGTAGTTCTACGTGTAGCGGGTATATCACGATCTGGGCGGCCCTCGGTGGTTGTGCCGCTGTAGGAACCGGTGAGTTTCGCGCTGCATGGCTCAGAAGCGAACAGTATAATTCTGGAATGGCGCTAACTGCTCTTGCCAAGAAACTGTTTCGAACGCTGGCTAGAATCATTCCGCAATGCGGTATGGTTTCGCAGGCGGTGGCGTTCAACATGTTCCTGGCGTTCTTTGCAGTCCTGCTGGCTGCGCTGAGCCTCATGAAGAGTTCCTTGGGAGCGGAAGGCGGGCAGGAGGTCGGCATGCGGATTTCGGCGATTCTTCCCCCGGGCAGCTGGCAACTCATCTCCGCATACGTGTTGCGCCAGGAAGTGAACCCGTGGCACTGGGTACTTCTCGGCTGGGTCGGGACGCTGCTCGTCGGCTCGCAGGTGATGAAGCTAGTCATGGCAGGCATCCAGCTGATTTACGGCGATCGCGACAGTCATTCCTTTCTTGGCCGGCAAGTTCGTGGCTTGCTTTTGTTCTCCGTGACGAGTGTGGCGTGGCTCGTGGCCGTCGCGTTGAGTGTGTTTGGCCGGCCAGTGCGCCAATGGATAACTCCGGGATTTGCCAAGTCCCCGCTGCTTAGTGGTCTCTGGCACGTAATTCTTCCCGTCTTGGCGATGATTCTGGCGACGCTCGTCCTAGCCTTCATTTACCGCGTTGCGCGACCGGGCACAACGATCTGGAGCGCTCTGCCCGGAGCGGCTGCCGCCACGATTCTGTGGTGGGGTGCCAATTTGCTCTTTGGAATTTACGTTCGGAAGATGAAGTATGGACTTGTATTCGGTGGACTGGCCGCGGCGATTGGCTTGATGGTGTGGATGGAACTCTCTGCGATGATCGTGTTTCTTGGTGCGGCCTGGAATGCAGAAAGCGCTGAACGGTTCCAGGAAGGTCGCCGTGGCTCCCACACCGTCCACGAATGACGCAAGTGAAACGGCTCCGACCCACGCCAAACGGAGCTGTACCCGCTATCGCCGAGGACCTTCTCCACTTGGCCGATTATCCTTTGGACCTTCCCAGCGATCTCAGACTGCTTAGGCACATTCTGCTCAAGGCGAGTTCACTATTTAGGAGAAATAACTGTGGGAGGAGAATCCTTCAGCTTGGCCAGCTCGTTCGCAAAAAGCGGGTTTTCGGGGAACTCCACGACTAGTTCGTGAAGCTGAGTACGGGCTACTTCTGGCTTTTTCTCGCGCAGGGCCGCTAGCGCCAACATAATCTTCGCAAACGGCCTCAGGTAGTGGCCATGATCGGCGGCGATCTCGATTTGCTGAATGCCTGCTTTCTTGTCGCCGTGGATTCCGGCGAAGACGAGGAAAAACCGCTTGAGTATTGGCTGACTCCCGATGAAGTAATTCGCCGTGCCCAGGCCAAGGTAGGCATCAGCAGCGTCGGGGGCGATTTTCAGCAGTTTCTTCGAGTAGGTATCCGCTTGGCGGATCTTCTTTAGGCTATCGAGCTGACGCTTGTCGATGAGGCTGGCATAGTCGGCCTGCATACCCAGGCTCAGAGACATGGCAAACAGGGCGTTCGGATCGTCTGGGTTTGTCTTCAATTCGCGCTGCGCCAAGTCGTGCGCCTGTTTGTCCGCGGCGAAGAATTCCGCGCGCAGTTCAGGATCGGGTTTGAGAGGGATCTTGCCCAGAAAACGCTTGTCGTCCAGAAAAAATTCGGACGTCAGGACGCCCTGCCGATAGCATTCCTCAAACAGATAAGCGGCCGCCTCCGAGGCGCTCCCAAGGGGGTCTTCCGGGTGGGACTTCTGCCAGGCCTCAAACTGCGTGTGGGATTGCTCAGGCTTCAGTTCGTAGAGAAGGTGAAAGCCGGCGTCGAGCTCCGGCACGTGCAAAGGGTCAATCGCAACCTGAGCAGCAACATGGATTGGAACCAGAAACAGGAAACTGGCAACGATCCAGATTGGGCGAGTCGTCATTACACTCCTTCAAACCGTCATGGACCGGCATTCGGCCGCCCAATTCGTCGCAAACCGAGCCGCCGATCAGCGGATAGGTACCGAGGTGCATTTCTGTTGAAGCAGTTTGTCCCCTCCGGTGGGCCGGTCCACATAGTGGATCACGCGATCATATGCGTCCCGAATCAAATCTTTGAGCGGTATGACAGTACCGCCGACGCGCTGCTCATCAAGGAGATCCAGGTCAACGTCTGAGACGACCATCTGCTCCTGGTTGACGGTACCTTCTGCCGCGATCCCGTCGCGAGCAAAGAAATAATCGGACGGCGTAAGTATTGCCGCTTGGCCATAATGGGCAGCCATATAAGGTACTTCGGGTAGATTGCCCACCGTGCCGGCCATCGCGACGTAGATTTGATTCTCGCTCGTCCGCGCTTGCGCGCAGTAGCGAACCCGACAGAACCCCTGCCGGTCATCCGTGCATGAGGGAACAAAAATTATTTGGGCACCGGCCTCCGCGAGCGCCCGCGCGGCTTCCGGGAACTCCACGTCATAGCAGACAAGGATTGCAATCTTGCCGTAGGGCGTGTGGTAGAGGTAGAAGCCATGGCCCCGGCTTATTTGGTAAGGCCCTTTTTCGGTTCCGGTCAGATGGACTTTCTTCTGGCGAAATACACGCCCGTTTGGCGTGAAAAGGTGGGCTGCATTGAATAGCTGGCCCTCCTGGATGACAGGATGTGTTCCCGCAATGATGTAAAGCCCGGTTTCGGTTGCAAGGCGCGTGAAGAGCGCCTCGTAATCCGGGGCGAGCTGGGCGAGACGCCGTACCGCTCGAGCCGGCGCGGGTTCGTGCATATAGCTCAAGAGCTGCATTGTGAAGTACTCGGGAAATAGCACAAACTGGCTGCGGTACTCCTGGGCGCTGCGGACGAAGAACTCAACCTGAGTCGCGAACTCCTCGAACCGATTAATCGGACGCAACAAATACTGCATCGCGGCGATCCGTACACGACGCGGGCGCGGAAGTTCGTTAGAAATCGCTTCGCGAAGTTCTTCCGAGCCCGTTTGCATACCGCCCGAGTCTAGGCTAACGGACGTCACGTACTCCGGATTCAGCCATTCAAGCAATGTGGCATAGCCGCGCGATTTGCCATCTTCCAAATATTTAGGGACAACGTCCAAGACCACGAATCCGTTTGCGAGCTGGAAGCTCAGCGTTGGATCTTTTCTCGTGCCTTTAACCACCTCGGCGACGTAATCCTCCGGAGTCATTTTCGCAGGCACGTGGGCGTACCCGGGAATCCGTCCACCGGTCAGCAGGCGCTTCAGACCGCGCTGTCTTACGATCTTCTTGCGCGCCTCATATAAGAGCGAGCCGACGCCCTTCCGCCTTGCGGTTGGGTCCACACACATGTCGGCGCCGTATAGAGTCTTGCCAAGCGGGTTATGCGTGTCGAATGTTCCGTGCCCGGTGATTGCTGACCAATTCGCCGACTCCGCGTAGTCATCCCAATCAATGATGAGCGAGCTGGCGGAGCCCAACAATCTGCCCATCTCATCCACCGCTACTAGCTGGCCCTCGGGGAAGATGGCGACGTGCTGGGCGAGTTCCTTGGCCGTCCATGCAAGTTCTTCCGGATAGACGCGGCGCTGCAGCTCCTCCACCGCAGACACGTCTTGTGGGGTCATCTGCCTCAGAATAACCCCACCCTTTTCAGCTGCTTCCTTCATCACTCCCCCTTCCACCTCGGCCCTATCGGGAGCACTTGGCAGCGAATCTGGAGACCAACGGTCCAGATTATGACTATCGCAAACGACATGAATGACACAGTGATGCAAGTCACACCGATAGATGACTGCGAAAGGCAGCACATGTGGGGAGTCGGAATCGACCAAATATCGAAGACATCACGGGTCACCTGTCAGTCGCCGATTCAAAGTCCTGATTAACGCGGTGGTCTCAATAGGTCGATGCAACACCCAGCTCGAAGTCTATCTCGCGGAGTCTAAAGGCCAAATACGATTGCGGGCGTCGATTCAATGAAAACCCTGTCCTGACTAGGTCTAAGTGAGGGCAGCCCAATAGATCGGTCTTCTCTGAAACGTATTATCGGAACTACTGTTTAGAGGGTGTTGCGTCGACCGTCTGAGCCGTCACGACTAATCAGGAGTTAGGCGAGCGACCAAGTAGCACGATCCCAGCGATCCGACGCAAGACTTCAAACTCCGCATTCGCCAAATGTGGCACCAGCCGCTTGAGAATGCCGGGTAGCAACACTAGCCGAGCCCGACGCGGCGGACCAATTCCGCAAATCGAGGATCGCCGCGGATCGGATCGAAGAACGGATGCACTTTCAGGAACTGCAAAATATTGGACTGTTCTTTGTAGGCCTGCTCGAGCCAGGCGAAGGCCTGGTCGTTTTCGCCAAGACCCAAATAAGCGTTCACAAAAGCGCCGGAGGGAACGTAACCTTCCTTTCTGCGTCTGTGCAAATCCGCCAGCAGCCGAAGAGCATCGCGGCGTCGCCCGGCATGGGCATACGCCCTGATGAGGACACCGGTGGCCGCAGGGCTATGGTGCGAAACAGAGATGGCTTTCTCCAAAACGGGGATCGCATCGTCAGGTTGATTGTTGGCAACCAGCACGAATCCAAGGTCCGTAAGGGCGCTCGCGTCGTCCGGTCGCACCGCCAGTAGGCTGCGCAACTCGTGTATGGCCTCATCGTAGCGATGAGACTGAAACAGAATCCATCCGATGATCTCGCTGGAAGCCGCAAGCGGGTCGAGTTCGCGGGCACGCCTTGCCCAAGCCACAGCCTCGTCCGTACGCCCTTGGCACAGCAGCCATAAAGCAAACATCATGTGAGCGTCAGCGCTGTTGGGGTTCAGTTCGAGCGCGCGATTGTATTCGGCCTCGGCTTCAGCCCAGTTCCATTCTTCCTGAAGTGTGTTTGCCAGCAGAACATGCGCTTCAGCAATGCCCGGATCGAGTCCCAACGCTTTTCGGGCCGCGGCGATTACTTTCGGCCGCGTCTCTGCGGGAGGAGCCCCGACATACACCGTACCAAGGGCACTATATGCGGTTGCCAGACCCACGTAACTGGGAGCAAATGTCGGGTCTCTCTGTATCGCCTCTTCGAAATAACCTACGCTCCTCTCGATTTCAGTTTTGCTGTTGCTTCTGTTGAATGCGAATTGACCTTTCAGATAGCTCTCGTAGACTTCGGGCGCGACGGAACGCGCTGCGGTAAGCCTTTCATGTTCCTCCCCGGTTACCGTGACTTCGACCTTTTCAGCAATGGATTGCGCCAGGTCGCTCTGCAAAGTAAATACGTCCCGCAGCTCGCGATCGTAGGTTTCTGACCAGAAGTGCTCGTCGGTCGCGCCGCGAATCAGTTGGGCCGTGACGCGAATCCGGTTCCCCTCTCGCATTACCGACCCTTCGACAATGGCATCGACTCCCAGCACTCTGGCGATATATGGCACCGAGAGCTGCGGATTCTTGAAACGCATCACCGACGTGCGGGAAATGACGCGTAGATCGTGGATGCTGGAGAGGCGTCCGATGAGAGCCTCGGTCATCCCGTCAGCAAGATACTCCTGCGCCGGATCGCCAGAAAGGTTCTTCAAAGGCAGAACCGCCAACGACCTGATCTTCGGTTGCACCGCATTGCCCGTGCGACCTCGGAAGGTGAAGTAAGCGACGGCAAGCAGGCCGAGTACAACAACCCCAGCCACAGCAAGCCAGCCGCGCACCGGCAGTATCGCTCTTTGCCGGAGCGCAGCCTCCGCGTCCACGGGCGCCTCGGACGTTTGGCCTTCGTCTTCCTCGCCCAGACGCTGCTTGCGGCTTTGCAGCCAGGCATCGAGCTCGGAACCTACGGCGTAAACGGAGCCCCGCTTGTCGTGAACGTGGCGGTGGACAGGCATCCCTTCCCGCTTTTCCCAACGCTGGGCCGTGGTGACGTCACGGTTGAGGTATTCCGCGATTTCCTTCCACGAATCCAGCCGGTCTTCGGCGGGGCTGTCGAGCGGCGACGTGCCGCGGGAGGGTTCGCCCATGCGTTCTCCTGACGAATGCTCGGTTATGGCGAGATAAGCGACCCGATTGTAAATCTCTCGGTTGGTAACTGCAAAAGGCAGCATATCACGGCAATCGGCCGGTTCCGCGCATTGCCGTTTGACCTGCAGATCGGGGTGTCCCATTCTGCGCACGCGTTTCAGCGGCAAATCGAACTGCGCCGTGCCACCCGCAGAGCCGAATGCATTCTTCGCGGGGGGAGGTTTTGGCGACACCAGCCGTTAGTTAAAAATTTGGAGGTTTCTCATGAAGAACAAAGCTTTGTGGTGGATTGTAAGCGCGGTCGCGGTTGTGGTGCTCGCGGTAGGTATGGGTGCGCTGGCCCAAGCTCCGACGCCCACGCACTTTAGCGGGTTGGTCAACGACTATACGCCTGCGACCGTGGCGGGGAAGTTGGTTGGCCCGTACGTAATGCACGGAACATGGACGTTGGATTTGAAAGGCAGATCCGGTCTGGCAGATTTTTACGCAGCCATGACCATGGAGCTCGCGGAATACACGGTTGTCAACGGCGTCGTTACCATGTTTGATGATCCCGCAGCACGGATTGCTCATACTCACCACATCACCATGAAGGATGCGCCGGTCAGCTACGCCACCGGCATGTGCCCTGTCAACGCCCCAGCTACCACCAACCCTGGTTTCATGGTTAGCGGCCCTGCCTATATTACCGGCAACGGAGCCCCCGCTCCCTTTTCAAAGGGGGACACCGTGCTTTCGACGCTGCAAGTCTGCGTCAACGGAGGATCGGACGTCCCGTTTTCCAACGTGACTCTGGTGATCGGGGCTCCCGCGAGCGGCCATTTCGGCGCGCAGGCGATCCACGGCGTCGTTCGCGAGTCGAGATCGGGCGATTTCGACGACGATCATCGATGAGCGTCAGCGGCGGGCAACGCGAGGGCCCGCCGTGTCCCTCTCTCTGCCCCCGACGGTCTTCTGCCGCTCGGAGGTCGCCGAGGAGCAGCGAACAGCCAACTGCCTGATTAACGGTGCCGGCTCAGACGGTCGACGCAACACCATCTAATCAGTTGATGCGACAATACTTCCCCGGAAGAAGCGATCTGTCGGCCGTACTCGGTCAGAACCTCGCCAGGGTAGTGTTCCGGCTGATCTAACCCTAGCGAGCGACTTGGCCTTTGTTTTCAATACAAGTTGGGTTCGACCTGAGTGTTGCGTCGACCTATTGAGATCACCGCGGTTACCGAAAAAGTTGGTACTGGGGCCAAGATGTCCGGTAATCCGACAACCGTGTCAGGGCAGTCGCTCTCTCACCGGAACTTGGAGCGATGCTTTGGGAGCAATGGGAACGCCAGCGAGCTGAGGGCCACAGCTGTTGTTTTCGACATCCAGCGGCAAACCGTGGGATCGAGCATGCCGGTAAAGCCGAAGATCCCTTCAAGGGTATTGAAGGCTGGGCCGGCTTCCTCGTGACCTTGGACCCGGGAAAGGTTGCGGCGCGGGGAGAGGAACTTGAGCGGCGCGTCCCAGGGCACTATGCCCGCGCTGGAGGAAAGGTTCGGGCGACCTGCTTCTCAGGTCACCCGATCGAACTCACTTTCTCTGGCTCGATTTTATACAGCACGCGAACCTCTCCCGGCTGGCGGTAGGGATACTCGGCCTTCCCCAGATATTTCTGCGACAAGCGATTGATGTGCTCATCGGCGCCTTGTTCTGTGATGTCCACGACGCGCCCGCGAATCGCCAGATAGCGGTAGGGATTGTCTGGATCGAGGATCGAAAGCGATACGCGCGGATCGCGGCGCACGTTCCTATCTTTCACACGGCCCAGCGCCGAATTGAACCGCACGTATTTCCCGTCGTAGTCCACCCAAACGGGTGTGACCTGCGGGCTGCCGTCGCTCATGATCGTTCCGAGATTCGCGAACGCCTTCTTCTGCAACAAATCGAGAAACTTTTCGGGGATTGCCTGCGCCATCGTCGGCCTCCTGCGAAATTCGCGATCCAATCATAACTCTGCCGCATGCTGGCGGTTGCGCAAAAAATAGCTCTGGCGTTTTCCAAAGCTAGTGTCGTGCTACTGGCTCGCAGCGGAAAGGTGCCTCGTTTTCTTAGTCTTGACCCGATCCAGTTTCAACGAAGACAGCACCACGCAAACATAGTGTCTCAGTAACGCTGCGGGCACTATCCTGGATTCGGTGTAGTATTTTGTCCGCCCTACGACATGAATCGGGAGGATCGGCTCCATGATTCGCCCAAATGATTTTCCCTTGGTGATACAAAAGCACTTGGAACGGTGCTTCCCCAGCCAGTCGAAACGTTCGGGTGTGGGTGGGGATTTAGGAAAAAGGAGCAGGGATGGTGATGAAGTTCAGGATGGCACACGCAACCCTGGGAGCAACGCTGCTGCTGGTTGGGGTAGGTTTCGGAAGGAATGTGCGAGCGCGGCCAGTTGCGACTCCGTCTAGGCAAGCAGGCGCAACGGAATCAGGTGCGGGCGATATCACGGGCAAAGTGAATTTTCGCGGGAAGCCACCGCAACTCCACCCACTTCTGATGGGCGCTGATCCGGTCTGCGCTTCGGAGCAATCGGGGAAGGCGTTGCCCGAAGACGGCCGCGTGAACGCGAACAACACGCTACCAAATGTGTTCGTTTACATCTCAAAAGGCAGCGGCAATCTCAACATGCCTGCACCCACGAAGATGGTGACCATTACGCAAAAAGGATGCCGCTACGAGCCGCATGTATTGGGAATCGAGGTTGGGCAGCCGCTCCAGGTAGTAACGGAGGACCCGACGGCACACAACATTCACATCTCGCCGAGAAATGGCCGCCACTTCAACGTAAGCCAACAGCCGGGCTCGAATCCGGTCACGACGAAGTTTTCGAATCCACAAGTAATGATTTCAGTGAACTGCAACCTTCATCCATGGATGCAGGCGTACATCGGAGTCGTGACTAATCCATATTTCGCCGCGACTGGAGACGACGGCGTTTTCGCGATACGAGGAGTCCCGTCGGGTGACTACACGTTGGCTCTATGGACGGCAACCTTCGGTACCCAGGAGCGCCAAGTAAGCGTTCGCGCGGGAGAAACTGCAACGGTTGATTTCATATTTGAGGCCAAGTAAGAGACGCTTCGGATTTCGAATTTACCGCAACCGAGCGACCGATCGTAAATATGGGCTTCAGCGCAGAAGCCATCTCACAATTGGCGCCTGCGCTGAACGAAAAGGTCAGCCTCCAGCAGCGGCTACATGTTCGCGGAAATCACTTCGCCTGAATGCTCCTGACGTATTCGACTAGATTGTGGATCCGCAGGACATCCATTCCTTTGTTCTGGGGGTTCATAGATCTGAAAACCGGCCCCCAAACTGGCATGGTTTGTGAGCCGTGCGCTGGTGTTGTCGGGGTCGCGGTTGGGCCCTCCCGCAATGCTTCGGCAACCTCCGCCTCAGGGAATACGCCATTGTTCTTGGCAGTGAGTTTGGTCAGGTCAGGGGGCGGAACCCTCATGGCCGGTCCTGCGGGTCCGTCGCCCTTGCCCGATTCACCGTGGCAGGGACTGCAATACGTCTGAAACATTTCTTTCCCCGACACGGCCGAGTTCGTTTGGACAGGGACGCGTTTCACGGTCGGTTTATCCTGCGCCGCAGCCAACATCGGAAAAGCCAAAGCCAGTATGGCCGCCGCAATTCTTGCCTTGTGCATAGTTCTTCTCCTTTGCTTACATTCTGACAACCGTTTGTTATGAGGTCCGATTGTGGAATCTAAGCTTTCCCGCAAAAATGCCGCATTTCTTCAAAGGCTATGATTCTCGTTTATGCATTCTCGAGCAACTTGTCTGTGCGCTGCGTCACATTCCGTTGATGGGGCACTCAAACTAGAAACTGGTCGGACTTCCTTATGCGTCGCATGGCCAACGCAGACCCGGCCGAACGTGGGATCCTTTGGTTCCGGCGCGAAGTATCTGATAACTCCTTATTAACGCGCTTACCGGACATGTGGGTACTAGAACCAACATGTCCGGTAATCCGAGACCTTACGGCCATGGCATCGACGCGGTCAGCGCCATTTGTCAATCGAGACGCTTTTGACGTATCTCATCCCGCCGTAGTCCCAGTAGAGGTTGTTGGACGATCCGGTGACGAGGACGTTGATTTGTAGTGGACTCCTGAAGTGAGGCTTTGCTTCGCCCGGGCTCTGGTAGAGCCAGTCCGTCAGTTTATCGACCGAATCATAGCCCTCGTCCTTGACGTAGTTGGCCACGGCCGGGCTGAGGACGGCGACAGCTCCGAAAAGCTGATCCTGATCGTTGAAGATATTCTTGATTTCCGCGGCGAAATTCATGTCTTTCTGCCAAACCGCGTGGACCGAGTTTTTCGCGGAGATGACGCCCCATCCTTCGAAAATGCTCACGACGCTTTCTTCCGGCTTGAATCCCTTTCGGACACTAAAGGGTTTCCATGGCGAACCTTTTTCATTCTCGGCAATCACAATATTGGCGTAATTCGCGGGGTTTCCGATGACGCCCATGTAAGTCTCGCCGACCTTGCCGCAGTTCCCAGCGTTGATCGAAAGCAGGGTGTAGGAGCGGCCAATTGTGGCGTTGGCGTGGCTGAACGGCCCCAGAGCGCCGATTCCATAATTAAGGCCGATCTCATCCCTGATCGGCCCATTGATTACGACCGCTTCGGCAAACGAGTTGTCCGAACTTGAGAGGGATTCTTTACCAACAGCCGCGATGGCGAGGATCACGGGAAAATATTTCGGATCCGCGCCGGCCATAACTGCGTTCACGGCGACTTGCCGCACCGTGTAGGACCAATATTCGTAAACACCGGGCGTGGGCGAGATCTTCCCGACGATCTCGTCCGGCTTGTGGCTCGTCGCCTTGAGCATTGCTTCCACTTTGTCTTCTGTCGGAAGCACGATGGGGAGATAATCGGTCATTCCCTTTTCGCGGAATAGTTTCTGCAGATTTTCCGCTGTATCAGGACCGAAGTGGTCGGGGCCGGCGGACTGCTGGATCGTCCGGGTGGTCTTGTCTTCGTCGCTGACTGGCCTGGTTAGTTCGTCAACGATCTCCTGCATGACCGGCTTCCCAGTTATAGGATCCGTCCCTTCGACCACGTCCTTTCGAAGCTGTTCCGCCGTCTTGCCCCAGACGGGTGACTTCACAAAGGTGAAACGCAGGTCAGGCATTCCTTTTTTGGCGGCATTTTCCCCCACCAGCTTCTTAAAGTATTCAGTGATGATCGAAACCGTGGGTTTGCCCAGGTTAGATTCCAACTCAACGCAATGGCCAACGACCGCTGGCGCGCAGTAGCTTCAATGTCCAACTCCCATGATCACCGCGTCCCCTTTGGCTTTGATTTCCGCCCACAGGGCCGGGTCTTCCGCTTCGAAAGCGCCGGCTTTCAGCCTGTACACGACATTCACGCTAGGCATGTTGCGGGTGAACCAAGCGGCCATCTCCTTAAGGAGAACGTCACCCCCGACAAAACCATCGTCCACGATGTAGATGGTCTTGCCGTCCAGAGCATTCGGCCTCGGCGCCATGGCCAACGATTTGATCGCTGGCGGAATGCCCAGGGGACTGAGTACCGCAAACTTTGGCTCCCTAGTGGTTGCGGGATCTGATTTCTTCTTGTCTTTGGCGGCTACCTGATTGCAGGGCCAAAGGCTCACGCAGAGCAGTGCGATGAACAAGGCGGCGAGTCGTGATTTCATAGAGTTTTCCCCCTAATACAAATTGCAAGGCGCGGAACCGGAAATCTTCGTGACGTTGCTTGGCGTCGGTATTCGTAGATACTTTCGGTGAGACTCCCAATCTTCTGCCGGAAGCCTAGCCGTCCGGTGCTTTCGTTGTCAATCTCAAATAGTTATTAGCACAATTATCTCAGGTGCTGAAACTGATCGGCCCAGCAAACTCCTGATTAACGCGCTTGCCGGAAAAGTGAAATACCTCTGACGCCCCTCAGGTCCGGTTCGAGCACAGCCTCGCAGTCGACGCCGGTGTGACGGAACGCAACCGAGGATCGGGCGCGTGCTTATGGCCGTAGGACTCGACGCTTCGGACGTCGCGATTACAACTTCCTCTGGAACCGCAAACCTCATGCGATTCACGGTGTTCACGGACGAGGTTCGCGAGACAGCCGGGGAATTGAGCGGGCGATGGCCGGGCGGCGAATTCGCCAAAAGGCAAAAGCAGATCCCCGCTTGCGGCGGGCAGGCCTCACGCCATCCGCGGAAGGTGCGGATGGGTTCGGGATGACAGGTCAGGTCGGCGTGCGGCGGGCTAGCGGCGCGGTTCGCTCGAGGGCGGGACGATGCCTTTGAGGCGCATGTAGACGGCCATGGCGCCGTAGCACTCGTTGTCGTGGCCGGCGTTTCCGGCGAGCGAGGCGAGACGCGTGGTCGGGCCGCGGAAGCTTTGCACGGCGTCGTTGGCGTTCGCGTCGGTGAGGCCGGCGTAGGCGGCGTCGCAGGTTTCAAAGGAGTCTTTCAGCGCGGCGACAAGATCGGCTTTCGTGGTTTTCGAGGCGGCGCCGGGAGTCTTGGGCGTGCCGAGAACACGCGAGCAGCCGCCAGTCTGCGCGTCGGCGACGTGGGCGATCCAGCCGCCGAAGCTGCGCTCTTCCGGAGTGGGCTTGAAATCGTAGGCATCGTCGGGCATTTTATCGGCAGCTTTGAGGATGTTGTTCTTGACGAAGTTGTAGTTCTGGCGAATCGCGTCGGCGGTACTGGGCGCGGCGGTTGATTGCGCTGTCGCGGCTGCGGGCGCGGGCGCAGGAGCCTGTCCCTGGGTAAACAGCGGCGAGATTAGAAATCCAGCGAGCACGACCACGATAGCGGCGTAACGTTTCATTGAAATTCCCCCCCAGTGCAACCCGGCAAATTCAAACTCAACGGATTATAGACCTGAATCGCTTCCGTGAAGAAACAAAGGGAAGAGACTACATGCTGCGAGGGAATCAGCGCACAGGGACGCGCTTCGCGGGCCGTCTTTGTGTCGCGGCTGAAGCCGCGACACACGAGGATCAGCAGCGCGCGCGGGACGAATGGCTGGTGTGACCTCTGGCCGGTGTGACCTCAAGCATCGGCGGCGCGGGCTACGCCCCTACAGAACTACAACCGCCAGGAGCGACGAGGAGCGGTCACCAGCCCTGCATGGCGACTGCGGAGGCTGCGCCGAAAAACACGAAGATGGCGAGGCCCGAGAGGATGGCGCCAATCAGCGAAAAGGCGGAGAGCCAGTCCCACGGGAGCTTACGGGAATGCTTGAGGAAATAGATGGCCACCAATTCGGAAATGGCGCCGAGCATGAATGCGTAGGCGTCCACGAGACGATCGTCCGTGCCGAGAGAAACGGCGATAGATACAAACAGGCTCGCGGGCAGAACGATCCAAAGAACGACCGGCAGGAGAGCCAGCAGAACACCGAGAGTGAACTTCGTCTTGCGCGAGAGGAATTTCACAATCAGGAAACCTTGTAAACCGGGACAAGGAAGTAGGCTTCGTAATCGGCGCCGCGGGCTTTGCCATTCGCCTGGATCTCCCAATAAATCGGGGGAGTGCCGGCGAGCGTGGTCGTGGGCTGGTCGGATGGAAGGTGGAATTCCACGGGAATGTCGTTGCCGGCGAGACCGGTGAGACGGTCGCGGTCGAATGTCGCCACGTCCTTGTACAGCTCGTAGCACACGACGCTGGAAGAGCGATTTTCGCCGGTTCCGGTGGTGACGTACTTTTCCTGAACGCAGCGCATCGTGAGAGTGAGTTCGTCGATCGCCGAAACGTGGTGCGGGGAGCGCAGGCGCGCGCGCAGCGTGCCACCGAGCGAAAACGGGAAGGACTCGTAGGTCAGGAAGCTGTTGCCGTAGCGCAGCAGGTCGAGCAGCATCGAGGCCCAGCGAACCCAGAAGATCAGCCCGCAGAGACCGAAGATTCCGACGGCCACGAGAAACGGCCAGGCGCCCCGGACGTTCAGGCCGACCCAGCCGAATGGAACCAGGAACGCAGTCCAGATCATCGCGGCGATGAGGCGCTGGACCATGGCGTTGAATGCAGAGAAAGACCTGCCTTCGCGGCGCCAGTGAAAATCGTAGAGCCAAGGCTCGCTGGGACGGCTCGCGGCTTCGCGCCGATAGGCGGCCTTGTGCGCCAGATCGCGAAGGCCGTGGACAAAAACGAACAGGCCAGCCAGGACGAACATTCCGGCAATGACTTGAATCAGCCAGTCGGGCGCGTGATTGTTTGATACTTTGGCGTGCGGCACCATCCAGGCGATAAAAGCTCCCATCCCCATGAAGGGTACGCCAAACACAACCGCGGCCCAGCCGTTTACGGTTGTCGCGCTCTGGGTGGGATGGTTGAGGAGCACCGGATGGCCCTGCGGGTCGGGGTTGAAGCGCGCGTTGAGGACCTGAGTGGTGGTGACCATGGGACTGGGCTGCCTCCGCAGACCACGATGCCGGGGGCATCCGCCGGCGGCAATGGGACTTTGGCGAATCGGTAACTGGGAGGGAGATGAGCGACGCGGAGATCCGCGCAACCGGGGCGCAGTCCGCCGCGGCGGACAGCGCCCCTACCAAAGCCAATTCAGAGGAGCAGAAGCGAGGTGCCGCCCGCGGCGACGGACCCACGGGAAGCCGACGTTACGAAAAGCAAAGAGGCCAATCGGGAGATTGGCGATCCCAGAGAACCGAGCTAGTGCACGGCGAGGGCGGAGCGGCCGGGGTAGCGGGCGGCGCTGCCGAGCTCTTCTTCGATGCGGAGGAGTTGATTGTACTTGGCGATGCGGTCGGTGCGGGAGGCGGAGCCGGTCTTGATCTGCCCCGCGCCCATGGCGACGGCGAGATCGGCGATGAAGGCGTCCTCGGTTTCGCCGGAGCGATGCGAGATTACCGCGGCATATTTCGCTTTGCGGGCCATCTCGACGGCTTCAATGGTTTCGCTGACGCTGCCGATCTGATTTAGCTTGATGAGAATCGCGTTGGCGATGCCTTCCGAGATGCCGCGGGCGAAAATCTTCGGATTGGTGACGAAGACATCGTCGCCGACGAGCTGGATACTTTTTCGAGCAGCGCTTGCCGCGCTGCCACCTCCCAGCTCGCGGGTGACGAGCTTCCATCCGTCCCAGTCGTCTTCGGCGAGGCCGTCTTCGATGGAGACGATGGGATACTGGCGGACCCAATCGGCCCAGAACGCGACCATCTGCTCGGAGGTGCGCGCGGATTTATCGGATTTCTTGAAGACGTATTTCTTGCTGGCGCGATCGTAGAATTCGCTCGCCGCGGGATCGAGCGCGATTGAAATCTGCTCGCCGGGCTTATAGCCAGCGGCGGTGATGGCTTCGAGCACGCGTTCGAGCGCCTCTTCGTTGGATTTCAGGTTGGGCGCGAAGCCACCTTCGTCGCCGACCGCCGTCGAGTAACCGTTCTTTTTCAGCACCGCTTTCAGGTGATGGAACACCTCGACGCCCCAGCGAAGGGCTTCGTGAAAACTAGGCGCGCCGATGGGCATGACCATGAACTCCTGCACGTCCACGGAATTGTCGGCGTGCGCGCCGCCATTCAGGATATTCATCATCGGGACGGGCAGAGTGCTGGCGGAGGAGTCGCTCGAATAGCGCGCGAGATATTTGTAGAGCGGCTGACCGGAGACGGTGGCTGCGGCGCGCGCAGCGGCCATCGAGACGGCGAGAATGGCATTGGCGCCGAATTTCGATTTGTTGGGCGTGCCGTCGGCTTCAATCATGCGGCGATCGAGGGCGCGCTGGTCGGTGGCGTCCATGCCGGTGACGGCATCGGCGATCGCGGTGTTCACGTGGGCGACGGCCTTCAACACGCCTTTGCCGAGATAGTGAGATTTGTCGCCGTCGCGGAGCTCGATGGCTTCGTGTTCGCCGGTGGAAGCGCCGGACGGGACCGCGGCGCGGCCAAGCGCTCCGTCCGCGAGGCGAACGTCCGCTTCGACTGTGGGATTGCCCCTCGAATCCAGAATTTCCCGGCCGTGAACGGAGACGATTTCGGCGGACATTATTCCTCCTTGAAAATGAACAGCGAATGATTTGAGGTCAAGCTTGAGTCCAAATCCGACAACATGCCGCGAAAGAGGCGGCGCAAAGGCACGCGCTTCGCGCGGTCGGTCTAATGTCGGAGCTAAAGCTCCGACCCCCTAGAAATCAAAACCATCGGCGAGACCCTCTTCAGCGTCGCTCAGGACAAGCCGGCGCTACAACAGCAACTGCAAGATCATTCCGGTTCCTCGATCAGGGACTCGGGGCGGACCACGACGACAACGCCATTTTCGGAAACGGAATAGCGGGCGCGGTCGGCCTCGAGATCGTGACCGATCACGGTGCCTTCGGGCAGCTCTACGTGGCGGTCGATGATCGCGCGCCGGATGCGGCAGTGGCGCCCGATGGTGACGTGATTGAAGATGATCGATTCTTCCACTTCGCTATAGCTGTTGACGCGGACGTCGTAGCCGAGAACCGATTTCTTCACGCGCCCGCCCGAAATGATCGAACCGCCAGCCACAATGGAATCGAGCGCAACGCCCATGCGATCGGGATCGGCAAAAACGGTTTTCACCGGAGGGTACTGGCGCTGCCAGCTGTGCAGCGGCCAACTCGCGTCGTAGAGATTGAAAACGGGCGTCACCGAGACCAAGTCCATGTTCGCCTCGTGATAGGCGTCAATGGTTCCGACGTCGCGCCAGTAGGATGTTTCCTTCTTGTTTTCATCGCGGAAGTTGTAGGCGAAGACGCGATACTTGTCGATGATGCGCGGGAGAATGTCCTTGCCGAAATCGTGCGAGGACGCCGGGTTTTCGGCATCCTCAATCAGAATCGGAACAAGAAGCTGTGTATTGAAAAGATAGACGCCCATCGAGGCATTGCACTTGCCGGCGTGAACGCCCGAAGTCCTGGGAGCGGCGGGCTTCTCCTCAAATCCGGTGATGCGCCAGTTCTTGTCCGTTTCGAGCACGCCGAATTTTCCGGCTGCTTCGGCGGGGTCCATTTCGAGAGTGGCGACGGTTACGTCCGCGCCGGCCGCGACGTGCTGCTCGAGCATCTTCAGATAGTTCATCTTGTAGATGTGGTCGCCCGAGAGGATGAAGACGTAGTTGGATTGCTCGCTGCCGATCGAATAGATGTTCTGGTAAACCGCGTCGGCGGTGCCTTGATACCAGTGCTGCGAGACGCGCATCTGGGGCGGCAGGACTTCCATGAAATCGCCGTGGCCCATCAGCGAGGACCAGCCGCGGCGCACGTGGCGGTTGAGGCTGAGCGCTTTGTATTGCGTGAGGACGAAGACGCGCCGCAAGTCGCTGTTCAGGCAGTTCGAGAGGGTCAGGTCAATGATTCGGTAGACGCCGCCGAAGGGAACGGCAGGCTTGGCGCGGTCGCGTGTGAGCGGCCAAAGCCGCTCGCCCTGGCCGCCGGCCAGGAGAACCCCAATCGCGTTGCGCATCAGTGCCATGGACGCCTTTGCCGCCCGGAGTCCGCCTCGGGTAGTGAGCTATTCTAGCAGCATGTCGCTTGCGCCGCAGGTCCGGCGGACAAAGACGCCAAGAAAGGTCAGCGGCCGGGAGGCCACCGGAACCAGGAGAATGAATATTTACCAAAGAGTTAAATAAAATAGCGGTTCGGCCTTAATAAGCAATTTAAGCCTTGACTTGGAGGATAGCCTCCGATAGAAGAAGTGGGCAATAGCCGGTTCGCGTTGATGCCGGTTACACTTGCTGGAATTCGATGATCCAAGACAAGACAAAGGGACGGGGGTGAATACGCGTGGCAGAAGTTGTAATTCAAGAGGGCGAGTCTTTGGAAAACGCTCTCCGGCGCTTCAAGAGGAAGGTGCAGTCGGAAGACATCATCAAGGAAATCAAGAAGCACAGCTACTACATGAAGCCGGGGGAAAAGCGTCGAGCCAAGCAGGCTCTCTCGCGTAAGCGTCTCCGTAAAAAGCAACGGCGTGAACAAGACTAGGCAACCGCAACATTTCAGTCTTTCCAATCAGCTTCGGGCCAGCGGGCGAAACAAGGCCGCAATCAAATGCGGAATCTTATTCGTCCGCTGGCTACGGACTGCGCCGCTGCCTGCCCCATGCGAACCCGGCCCCCGGAGCAGAGCATGGAATACCAAGACAAGGTCCTGAAGTGCGCCGATTGTGGGGCGGAATTCGTTTTCACCGCCGGCGAACAGATGTTTTTCGCGGACAAGGGATTCAAGAACGAACCCAAGCGTTGCAAAGCCTGCAAAGCGAATCGCGCACAGGGGAATGAAACGGGTTCGGGAAGCGTTCAGCGTGTAGAGACGAAAACGGTCTGCTCGCAGTGCGGGAAAGAGACGACCGTTCCTTTCAAGCCGACGCAAGGGCGTCCGGTGTATTGCCGCGAGTGCTTTCAGCACCGGCGGACAGCCGGAGCTCCGAGCGCGACGGCGTAGCCTGAAGATAGGCGCGTGGCGGATCTGAAAGAAGCTGGGCCGTCCGCCGGATGGAAGGGTGGAGGACAAGAGCCGTTCGCGCGAGCTGCGAATCATCCCGGCGCAACATGAGTTCGAACTGCTGGCCCTTTTCGACGCAAGCTTGGTTGCGCTGGAAGGGGCCTTTTGTTTATTGCGGCACCGGAGTTTCTGGGCCGCGAGGTGATGGTCCGAAGATGCATCCAGACGATCGGTCTGTCCTTCGATACGGCGCCGCCGCAAAACCTTTCAGTGACAAAGACGCATGAGGAAGATCGCATTGATTCTGGGACTCGCGGCTCTTGCGCTGGCCGCCATCGCCGGCTGGCAGATTGGTTCCTTCTACCTCGCGAACATCGAGCTGCGGGGCGACATGAAGGATCTTGCGGCCCAAGGCGGCGCGCAAATCGGATTGACTTCGCCGAGCTCGGATGAGGATCTCGTCAACGCCGTCGTCGGCAAAGCCAAAGATCTTGGGATTCAGCTCGCGCCCGAACAGGTGACGGTGGAACGCACGCGCGCGGCCGAAAAGTCGGTGGTGTACCTCTCGACGGACTACGAGCAGCACGTAAACTTGCTCGTGTCTTCGTTCGCTCTCCATTACAGCGCATCGAGCCCGCAGAAATAGCACCCTCGGAGGAACATCTCCGATTAGGCGAGTTCTCCGGAGTTCAACGAGTCGATTACTCAGAGGGCTGCGACAATCCCTGAATTTCGCCAGTACCGGGTCGAGAAGCATCAACCGAGTCGCCGGCAACCAACGGCGGCGCTGCCGCCTTCAATTGCACAAGCTCGGACTGAACTTTCGCCCACGCTTTCGGCTTGCGTTTCGTCGCGTAGGGCATCTCGGGATGACTGAAGAATTCAAGGAGTTCGGCTCGAAGGTCAGGCGAAACACCACTGAAGTTCTGCTTTGCGAGCGCGTCTAGCAGCCTTGCGTACGTCTCATCGTTGAGCCGATATTTCCCGGGACCCGTTGCATTGCCGGTGTCAAAATTGTCGTTTGGCAAGTCCGGCTGACCGGTGCCTGCCTGGCCTAGCAGTTTCCGGTAGCGATCCATAGTGGCGTTGAAGCTGGCTTCGAATAATTGTTCCGTCTTCGGCGTGGGCGTACGGAACTGCAGCACTTTTAACGGACCGATCTTCGGGAGAATCTTCAGAAGAAACGCGAGAAATCTTTCCCAAAATGTGGGCGGCTGATAATTCCTTCCCCAGTTCTTTTGATAACTCGCGCGCGAAAGATTGTAGAGAAACTTTCTTTTCGTCATGCCGGGCTGGTCCTTCATGATGTCGTCTTTCTTCAGGCTCCAGGCAACGCGCGTCGCTTTGGGAAGAAGCTGGCTGACGTCATGACGGTAGGAACCGAGCACTTTGTCTTCGTCAGAGAGAACGCTCTTGAGATCCAAGCCGTATGTTTCCTGAAAGGCCTGCTCCAGGAGAGGAACGGAAACTCCAAAACCGATAAAGTCATGGTAACTATCTGGAGCGTAACGTCCCTGGGCTATCTCCAGAACATCGAATCCGAATTCCGTCTTTACGTGCGCCAGGGGGTTTTCTTCATACGTGATCGAGGCCCCGTACTTCTTCTTCAGCTCGGGATACAGGAGAGGGACTGCGGGATTCACACCAATCAGGTGGCCGTCGTTGTCCGCGGCATAGTGAGAGAGCGCCCCGAGTGCAAAGGCGTAGCCGTCAAGGTCCTTGGAATCGCGCAGGAGGGCCAGGACAAAGTCCCCGCTCCGCACATAGTGCGTCAAGTCGCTGAAGAAATGACTTCCGTGCGGGTAATAACCCATGTCCTGGATAATGGCGCCGCCATACGCATACCCGTGCGCTTCCTTGAGTTCTTCAGGCGTTGCGCCGGGAAAACGTTCCAAAAGCAACGGGCGGATACTCGGATCCCACGCGCTGTCGATGATGGCCTCATGCGCAAGAACGGCGTAGGCTGCGCTCTGGGCCGGCCAGCCGATCGACAACAAAAGCGCCAGCAGCAGCGCGCAAGCTCTGGCTAACCACATTTTAGGACCACTCCCTCGCACACCATTCATCGCTGCGGCCTCTTTGCGTTCCGACGGATACCCGAACTCAACTTTACTATGGGCCGAGAGGCGAGTCATTACTGTCTCTTAGAGGACAGGAATTTCTGCTCGCAGGTGGCACGATTGGCCAGGAGTGACCGTGCCGCGGACCAGTGATTTGACCGCTCGCGAACGGCATCCTAAAATCAATTGGGATTGGAGGCCTGGCTTCGATGGACGAGAAACTGCTGCGCGACTATTTGCGGCGCTCTTTGAGTTGGCACGAGTCTCACGTGGATTGGATCAAGGCGGTTTCCGGAATTCCGGAAAAGAAGCGCGGCGTGCGGCCGAAGGGCGCGGGACATTCGGCGTGGGAATTGCTCGAGCACATGCGCATCGCCACGTGGGACATTTTAGAATTTTGCCGCGATGGGAAGCACGCGTCGCCCGACTGGCCCTCGGGATACTGGCCCAAGAAACCCGCGCCACCGAATGCCGCCGCATGGGACAAGAGCGTCCACTCGCTCGAACAAGACCTGGAAGCGATGGGGAAACTTGTGACCAATCCGAAGACGGACCTGCTCGCGCCGATCCCCCACGGCTCAGGCCAGACCATCCTGCGCGAGGTCCTGCTAATCGCCGACCACAATTCCTATCACCTCGGACAGCTCGTCCTGGTCCGCCGCCTGCTGGGTTGCTGGCCGGAAAACTGAGACGCACTTCGCACGTCGCGCACCCAGTCTGGCCTCCTAAAATTGATACAATAATGGCGCGACATAACGCAATCCAAGGGGCACGCATAGAATGAGCCGGGAACAAGCCATCGCGGAATCGGCATCGTCGAAGGACGCGCTGGAGCGCATCTGGGAATCGTTTCGCCGCTGGGGATACCTGCAGGCAAATCTCGATCCGCTGGGAGACATCGAGCCGGCGCCGATGCCCGAACTGGACGTCTCCGGTCCGGAGGCCGAAGCGGCGCGCCGCGTCTATTGCGGCAGCATTGGCGCTGAATTCATGCACATTCCGGATCGCGAACGCCGAATGTGGGTCCAGGAGCGAATGGAATCGGAGGTCGCAGAGCCCGATCGCGCGCGAATTCTCGATCTGCTGATTCGCGCGGACATTTTCGAGCAGGTGCTGCAAACGCGGTATCTGGGCACGAAGCGCTATTCGCTCGAGGGCGAGTCGGCGCTGATCCCGCTGCTCGATTCGATCCTGAGCGCCGCCGCCGAGCAAGGCGCCGAAAAAGCCATGCTGGCGATGAGCCATCGCGGACGGCTCAACGTGATGGTGCACACCGTCGGGCGGGCGGCTGCCGACGTGTTCGCGCGATTTGAAGATGTGGACCCGCGAAGCACTCTGGGCAGCGGCGACGTGAAATACCACTTGGGCGCGACCGGGACATTTCACGCCGCGAACGGCCAGGAAGTGGGAATCCATCTGGTGTCCAACCCCAGCCATCTGGAAGCCGTGGATCCGGTGGTGATCGGCCGCACGCGCGCGAAGCAGATGCGCCGGGGCGAAAACGGCCGACGTCTAGTGGTTCCCATCATAATGCACGGCGACGCCGCATTCTCCGGCCAGGGCATTTGCGCCGAGACGCTGAACATGGCGGGTGTCGAGGGCTTTGCGGTGGGCGGCTCGGTTCACATCATCGTCAACAATCTGATCGGATTCACGACCGCACCGAAGGACGGCGGATCTTCGCGCTACTCTTCCGACCTAGCCAAGCGCCTGCCCATTCCGATTTTCCACGTGAACGCGGAAGATCCGGATGCGGTGGTGCGGGTGGGCCGGATGGCGCTCGATTATCGCTACGAATTCGGGACGCCGGTGTTCGTCGACTTGATCGGTTATCGCCGCCACGGCCACAGCGAAGTGGACGATCCCACGATCACCCAGCCGGTGCGCTATCGCAAGATAGAGGCGCACCCGCCGATGTGGCAGATTTACGCGGAGAAAACCGGCGCGGCCCCCGAGCCGATCGTGCAGCGCGTGCGCGAAGAATTGGACGCCGCGCAGAAGGAGGCGCAGGAAATCGAGAAGAGCCCGCCGATGCGCCGTCTGCCGCGCTATTGGGGCGGGTTTCAGGGCGGGCGATACGATGCCTCTTTCGAAGTGGAAACGGCCGTTGCCGCCGAATCGCTGACGAACGTGGGCGAAGGTCTGGTCCGCTACCCCGACGGATTCCACATCCACGCGAAAGTGAAGAAACTGCTCGAGCAGCGGCTGGAAATGGCGCGCGGCAAACGCGCGATCGACTTCGGAATGGCCGAGGCACTGGCATTCGGCTCGCTATTGAAACAGGGCGTCCCGGTGAGGCTGACGGGGCAGGACAGCCGGCGCGGTACTTTCAATCAGCGGCACTCGGCGCTGATTGATATCGAAACCGAGGAAGAATACGTCCCGCTCGAACACCTGGCGCAGGACCCAGCCTGGTGCGAGATCTACAACTCGCCGCTTTCCGAGGCCGCCGTGCTGGGCTTTGAGTACGGCTTCAGCCGCGACTTTCCAGAGGCGCTGGTCCTGTGGGAAGCGCAATTCGGCGATTTCGCGAACGGCGCGCAGATCATCATCGACCAATTCATCGCGGCGAGCGAGGACAAGTGGAACTTGCTCTCGGGCATCGTGCTGCTGCTCCCGCACGGCTATGAGGGCCAGGGACCGGAACACTCCAGCGCACGCATCGAGCGATTCCTGCAACTCGCGGCGCGCGACAACATTCAGATTTGCCAGCCCTCGACCGCCGCGCAGTATTTTCATCTTCTGCGGCGCCAGGCGCTACGCAACTGGCGAAAACCTCTGGTCGTCTTCACGCCGAAGAGCATGCTGCGGAATCCGGCGGCTTCTTCGCCTCTCGCCGATCTCACGAGCGGTCGCTTTCAAACCGTGATCCCCGATTTGGGCGACGGCTCCGCCGGGCGCGTATTGCTCTGTACCGGCAAGATCGGCCACGAGCTCGCCGCCGAACGAAAGCGGCATCAGGAGAATCCTCCCGCGATCATTTTTGTCGAGCAGCTGTATCCCTTCCCGGAAGCGGAGCTCGCGGCCGAGATGGATCGCCACGCGAATGCGCGGGAATTTGTGTGGGTACAGGAAGAGCCGGGCAATATGGGCGCGCACGAATTCGTGATTCCGGAACTCGAGCGGCTGGCCCGCGGCCGTGCGGTCCTTTCGGTGAATCGCTCGGCGAGCGCGAGCCCCGCTACGGGTTCGCACAAGGCTCACGAAATGGAGCAGAAGACGCTCCTCGCTCTCGCGTTCGGAAAGTAGCCGGCGCTCGCGCCGCGATTTTCCCTCAGACTCGCGAAAATATCAGGTTGTGGCCGCTGACCATTACGGGCCGCAGTTCGTTCGACGACTCCTCTTCAATGCTACGATTTCGCGTCAGTGCGCTTGCGAATTCTCGGCAAAGCACCAGTGCACAAATTCGGGCGTGTAGCGTGCGGTGATCGTGGCCGGCACATCGGTCTCGTTCAGTCGCTGGAAATCAAATTGGATCCGGCCATCCGGATGGACGGTTCCGGCCAGGAATCCATAGACGTCGGTTAGCGCCGCATGCGCGAAGACAGCTTCCGGCGGCAGCGCGTAGCGCACCGCTCCGGCCGTGCCCACAATCCATCCCGGCAGGACGCCGCCGTGCGCTCGCCAGTACTCCGTTTGGAAGATTCCGTCCATGAAGTAGTGCGAATGGCTGGCGAGAACGTAGACTCGCTTGTGTTTTTCGTTCTGCACCTTCAGAAGGTCGGCATAAACGCGCAGGCCGGTTTTCGTTCCGCCCTCCGATTGGTCCATGCTGTGACTCTTGGAAAGACTTCCCGGCAGCGCTTCGTGCATTCCGACTACGATTGTGCGAATGCGCGCGTTCGCGGAATCGGAGCGCAGTATTTTTTCAAACCAGGCAATCTGATCCCCGTCAAACTGGCTGTTGGTCGCGTTGTCGAGGTTGATGAAGTCCACGCCGCGCTTGATCCAGCGGTAATACGTCTTCGGCTGGAGGGCGGCGGGGTCGTCGCGCAGCCGCTGCGTGCGCAGGTTGGGGAGATCGAGCTGGCTCGAGAATTGCGCGAGGAAGGCGGCGTGATCTTTTGGGGTGATGATTTCGTGGTTGCCGATTCCGAGATAAAAAGGAACGCTTCCGAAGGGCGCGATCTGATTCTGGATGAAATCGTTCCAGGCCATGTCCTGATATTCGGTCTTGGACAGCGGCTTCCCGAGGTGCTCGGGCTGGTGGAGAATGTCTTCATCCGCCTGGAATATCGCGCGGAGATCACCGAGGTGCCAGTAGAAGGCGGCGCCGCTTCGCTTCACGCCCGCGGCAATGGCCGGCATGACGACGTCGCCACAGTTTCGGGAATCTCCGGATACTGCGAACTTCCAGGTGTGCGATTGCGCTGCAATCGGAGACGCGCCAAGAATCGAACACAAGAGTGTTCCCGCAAGCAATCGCATTCGCCGATCCATGGATCCTCCGCCAAACGCGCCCGCGATTCATCCGGCAATCGCCATCCCGGCGGCGCAGGACATTGTCCCGCGGCGCCGCAATGATGGCAACACCGCCCCTTACAACTGCGCGTCACGGGCGATTCTTGGGCGCAAAAACGGCCTCGCCGGAAGGTACACTTATTGCGACGGCCGGATGATTTATTCTAACTTTCCGATCTGGCGTGTCGATCAGGTGGAAGCGCGCGTCAATTCCGGAGCGCCCCCGGCGTGTGATTTTTGGGAGGAACGATGAAGCGCATTTTGGTGGCGGACGACGATCGCACGACCCGGCAATGGATTTCCCAAATCCTCCGCGCCGAGAAATTCGCGGTCACCATAGCGGCCGATGGCCGCGCCGCCTGGAAAAAACTCCAGAAGACGAAATTCGATCTGGTCGTGCTCGACGTCTGGATGCCCAAGATGAACGGCCTCGACGTGCTGGCGGCCCTGCGCGGAAAAAGAGCGCGGCCGAAAGTGATCGTAATCACGTCCGACGACACGCCCGGAACGCTTCTGGCAGCGATACGCGAACGCGCCTATCACTACATCCCAAAACCGATCGAACGGGAGACGCTGATCGCCCTGGTGCACGAATCACTGGGCCAGAATTCGCGGACGCCCCCGATCGAGGTTGTTTCCGCGCGGCCGGAATGGGTGGAACTGCTGGTGCCCTGCTCGCTGCAGACGGCAGCGCGCCTGGAAGCCTTCATGATGCATCTCGAAACAGGGCTGCCCGACGAGGTGCGCAACGACCTGGCGCAGGCGTTCCACGAGCTCCTGATGAACGCGATCGAATGGGGCGGCAAGCTCGATCCCAAACGCAGAGTCCGCATCTCCTACCTGCGCGCCAAGCGAATGTTGCTCTACCGCATCGCCGATCCCGGCCCAGGCTTCAAGTTCGCCGAGCTGGATCATGCCGCGATCACGCATGGCGAATCGCCCATCGAGCACGGCTTGATTCGCGAGAAGAAGGGATTGCGCCCCGGCGGATTCGGACTCGTGCTGGTGCAGGCCAAGGTTGACGAACTGCTCTATAACGAGGCGCAGAACGAAGTTGTCTTTGTGAAATACCTCGATTGAGGCCATCGAACCCGAAGCGCCCCGACGCGCCGCTACCAGCCAGTGGTACCTAGGTAACATTGACCCGACACGAATCGAAAGGCTACCTTGCTATCAACCATTCGGCGAAGCTCCGGCTCGGTATGAAGCCGGAAAATGCATCGGCGCGTGCGTGTGTCGCGAGCAGTTATAACGCAGGGACGTCGTCCTTGGCCTGATTCGGGCCATCACCGGCTCAAATTGGTGATGCCATTTCCGCTCGCGGCGGGAGCTTGGTGAAATCTGGATGATTGCAGCACTCATTTGCGTCGTGTCGCTCGCGGCCTTCGTGCAGGTTTTCGTCTCTTACTGCCGCTCGGTCCTGGCCACCGCCGGGAACGTGGAGCTGTCGGAGCGCCTACTGCAGGTGGCCGACGTTGGCGGCAGGAGCCTATCCGCGGATGATTTCGACCGATTTATGCAACTCGTCCACCTCTGCCCGGAGCACAATTCCGATCGGGCGGGGGTCCGCGCAATTCTCATCTATTATCGCTTCCTGAATATCCTCGGCCGCCTGTTCGGCGGGCTCATTTCGGGCCTGGCTGTCTGGACGGAACACGAGCGCCAGAACTGCTCGCATTTTGCCGCCGTCGTGCTTGACCGATGCATTTCGTACAGCCGCAGCCTGTTTACCCAACAGGCCGGCGACCGCCTGTAAGCTCGGGTCGCTCGACCCTGCCCCAACCGGCTGCTACCATGGATCAAGGCCGGTGGTGCCGGCCCTAAGGCGGCGGTCCGTGCGATCACTCGCAAATCGCGTGTTCGAAACCATCCGCCAGGCGCGGATGCTGGCGCCCGGCGATCGCGCGGGTGTGGCCGTTTCAGGAGGCGCGGATTCCGTGGCGCTTCTGCGAATCCTCGAAAGCTTGCGTGACCGGTTGGGAATCGCTCTGCTCATCGTGCACTTCGATCACAGACTGCGAGGAGCGGAATCGGATGCGGACGCTCGGTTTGTCGAAGACCTCGCCCGCGCGCGCGGATTGGAATGCATCGTCGGGTGCGAAGACGTTTCCGCCGTCGCGGCGGCCCACAAATGGAATCTCGAGGACGCCGCCCGGCGTCTCCGGTATGCGTTCTTCGAGCGCGTGGTCGCGGAAGGCCGGGCCACGCGCATCGTCGTGGCGCATACGGCGGACGATCAGGCCGAGACGGTTCTCGCCCACATTCTTCGCGGGACGGGCCCGGCGGGCCTCGCGGGAATCTATCCCGCGGTGGGTTCGATTGTGCGGCCCCTTCTTCGCGAGCGCCGGGAAGAATTGCGCGAGTATTTGCGAGGTCTGGGACAAACCTGGCGCGAAGATGCGACCAACCGCGATCTGAGCAAACAGCGCGCGCGGATTCGCGAGCAACTCGTACCTGTGCTCGAACGCGATTTTTCTCCGCGCGCTGTAAATCATCTGGCCGGGCTGGCCACGCTCGCACGCGAGGAAGAAATCTTCTGGAGCGCGCTGGTGGAAGATCGCTTCCGCGCTCTGATCCGGGCGGACCAAGGAACATTCGGAATTCGCATTCATGACCTACTCGCGCCGATGGACCTGTCGGCCGGCGGAGAGGCGGCTGCGCTGCGCACGGTGACCGAACGCTTGATTCGCCGTATCTATCGGGAGCTGCGCGGCGGCCTGGGCGGCCTCACTGCGGTACACGTCGAACAAGTGATTCGCCTGGCGTCGGAATCCGCGAGCGGCAGGCGCGCCGAGCTGCCCGGCGGCATTTCGGTCCAGCGGAATTTCGGCGACCTGATCTTCTCGCGCACGCAGCGCATCGGGCGGCGTTCGCGCTCTCGGAAAACTCTGTCGGAAGCCAATGCATATCTATATGTAGTCACACTTCCGACCCAAGGCGTCGCGACCATTTCCGTTCCAGAATTGAATAGCTGCTTCTGCCTGAAAGTGATTGACTGGTCCATCTCAGAGCGCGACACTAAAGGAGATAGTGCGGCTTTGGACGCAGATTTGCTTCGCGAACCGTTGATTTTGCGAAGCTGGCGGCCGGGAGATGCCTTTCGGCCCCGGGGGCGGCGGCAGACGAAGAAACTGAAGGAGATGTTCCTGGCGGGACGTGTTCCAAGCCGCGACCGCGCCTGCTGGCCGGTGCTCGAGAGCGGAGGACGCGTGGCTTGGGCGCGCGGGATGCCTCCGGCGGAAGAGTTCTGCGTCAGCGACGACACGCAGTCCGGCGTGGTAATCGAGGAAGTTCAGCTTTGAAGGGGACGATGAAGGTCGCGTTTACTCGACAGCGTCTGGCGACTCGGGTCGGCCAATTGGGTCGCGCCATCTCGAAAGATTACGCCGGGCGGACCGTGGACGTGGTCGTAGTGCTCGAGAATTCGTTTCTATTCGCTGCCGACTTGGTGCGCGAGATTTCGAGGCCGGTTTCCTGCCACTTTGTGCGCTCGGAAATGCGCGACGTCCGCTTCGGCGGGCAGGAGTACCGGGAGATTTTTTTCAGCGCGGCGCCGGCGCTTCGCGGCCGCGACGTGCTGGTGGTGGATGCCGTACTCAATACCGGCGTCACGCAGGATTTCCTGCTGAAGCGGCTTGAGGAAGGCCGGCCTCGCACGCTCCGCATGGCGGTGCTATTTGATAAGCCGGCCTCGCGCAAGGTGAATCTAAAAGCTGAATACACTGGCTTCGCGGCTGCATCTAAAGAATGGGTAGGATATGGACTGAGCGGCGAGGGCGGGTTGTTTCGGAATCTGCCGTACGTCGCATCGAGGGGCGTCCGCGCGAGCGGCAGGGCACGGCGTTCGAGCGCTCGCAAGAAAGCATCCTGAGGGTGAGGTAATCCGGTGAACTCAACAGTACGCACAATTTTATTCTGGGTCATGATGATCGCGCTGGCGGTCGTGTTGTGGCAGATGGCTTCCAAGACGGGCCCCGCGACGAAAGAGGAGGATCTCAGCTATTCGAACTTCCTCACCAAGGTCGAGAGCGGCAACATCAAGGACGTTTCCATCCTGCTCTCGCCGAATAGCGCCGAACTCCAGGGCGAATACCGCGACAACGGCAAATTCAAGGGCGTAACCATCGCCAACACCGCGATTCCCGACGTCACCAAAACGCTCCAGGACAAGGGCGTTCCCTTTAACTACAAGGAAGTAAAGGAAGCGAACTGGGTCAGCCTGCTCATCAATTTCTCTCCCATTCTGCTGATCGTGGGCATCTGGATCTTCATGATGCGCCAGATGCAGGCCGGCGGTAACAAGGCTCTCAGCTTCGGCAAATCCCGCGCGCGTTTGTTGACCGCGCAGCAGAAGAAAGCCACCTTCAAGGATGTCGCCGGAATCGATGAAGCCAAGGAAGAACTCTACGAAATCATCGACTTCCTGAAAGATCCCCAAAAATTTCAGAAACTCGGCGGGCGCATTCCGAAGGGCGTATTGCTCGTCGGGCCTCCGGGCACGGGTAAGACTTTGCTGGCGCGCGCCATTGCCGGCGAGGCAAACGTTCCCTTCTTCTCGATCTCGGGTTCGGATTTCGTCGAGATGTTCGTCGGCGTCGGCGCGAGCCGCGTCCGCGATCTCTTCGAGCAGGGCAAGAAGAACGCGCCCTGCATCATCTTCATTGATGAAATTGACGCCGTCGGCCGCCATCGAGGCGCCGGCTTGGGCGGCGGCCACGATGAGCGCGAGCAGACGCTGAACGCCCTGCTCGTCGAAATGGACGGCTTTGAATCGAACGAAGGCGTCATCCTGATTGCGGCCACAAACCGGCCGGACGTTCTCGACCCGGCGCTGTTGCGCCCGGGCCGTTTTGACCGCCGCGTCGTGGTGCCGCGGCCGGACGTGCGAGGCCGCGAGGAAATCCTGCGCGTCCACACGCGCAAAGTCCCTCTTTCGGAAGACGTGGATCTCTCCGTGATCGCGCGCGGCACGCCGGGATTCTCGGGCGCCGATGTGGCGAACCTGGTCAACGAGGCCGCGCTGTGGGCGGCCCGCATGAACCGAAAATTCGTCGCCATGGTGGACTTCGAGATGTCCAAGGACAAAGTCCTGATGGGCGCCGAGCGCAGGTCCATGATTCTGTCGGACGAGGAAAAGAAAAATACGGCGTACCACGAGGCGGGCCACGCTCTGGTTGCCGCAATGACGCCGGGAGCCGATCCGTTGCACAAGGTGACGATCATCCCGCGCGGCATGGCGCTGGGCGTCACCATGCAGCTGCCCATCGACGACAAGCACACCTACACCAAGGAATTCCTTGAATCGCAACTCGCCGTGCTGATGGGTGGGCGCGCCGCGGAGGAAATTTTCCTGAACCACATCACCACCGGCGCCGGCAACGACATCGAACGCGCCACGGAAATTGCGCGACAGATGGTTTGCGAGTGGGGCATGAGCTCGCTCGGTCCGCTCACTTTCGGCCGGAAGGAAGAAGCGATTTTCCTGGGCCGCGAAATCGCGCAGCACCGCGATTATTCCGAAGACACCGCGATCAAGATTGACGTGGAGGTTCGCGGCATCGTCAACCTGGGGTACTCGCAAGCGCGCCGGATTCTCGAGAGCCACAGCGATGCCCTCGAACGCGTTGCGCGCGGCCTGCTCGACCGCGAAGTCCTGGATGCCACCGAACTCAAGCTCCTCATGGACGGCAAGCCGCTGCCGGACAAGATTCCGCCTCCGACCGCGCCGCCTGTCGCGACCCGCGAGCCGCAGATGACGCTGCGTCCCGAGCCTCGGCCTATTCCGGGACTCGCCAAAGGCGAAAAACCCGCGCCCGCTTAAAGCCCGGATCACCGGGACAGGCTTCTTACCGGCGCAAATCACTTGACAGAATAAAAATCGGCGTAGAATACCGCCATGGCGAAGCAGACCCATGACACATTCGAAATCGACTGCCCCTGCTGCAGCGCGAAGCTGACCGTGGACCGGCATCTCGGAGTGGTGTTAGCGCATGTCGCACCGGTGCGGCCGCCCTCCATTGATCTGGACGACACCGCCCGCCATCTCCGCGAGCACGAAAATTCCGTCGAAGCGAAATTCCGCGCTTCAGTCGAAGCCGAGCGTACCAAGGAAGACGTGCTGGCCCGCAAGTTTGCCGAGGGCTTGAAGAAGGCGAAAGACGCGCCCGTCGAGAAGCCCATCCGCGATTTCGACCTCGATTGAATTTCCCGATGCGCTCGAAGCCTCGCTGCCGGCTGAATGAACGCAGGACGGCACGGGCGCACAGCTTCCCGCTTATGCTTCTGCTCGCGGCGTTATGGACGTCAGCCGCTGCGAGCGCCCTCCACGCGCAGCAGCCCAAATCAACCAAACAGCCACGCCAGCTCGATCGCGGAATCCGGTGGCAGCGCGACCCGGCCACCGGCGAACTGACCACCGTTGCGGCAGCCGTTTCACCGAACGGCACCAAGGGCGGCGATGCGGCACCCGGCTGCGCCTCCGATGCAGGTCGTCACGCAAATGGTTCCCGTAACCTGCATTGTCTCGGCCGCGGACGGCTCCGCTCTGCCGGGGCTTGCGCGCGAAGATTTCCGCATTTTCGAAGACGGCGTCTTGCGGCCGATTGCCTACTTCGACGCTTCCACATCGCCCGCGAGCGTCGCGCTAGTCATTGACGCCAGCCCCAGCGTGCTGCGCGATTCGGAAGCGATGAAGCAGGCGGCGGATGCGTTGATCGCCGCGCTCGCGCCGCTCGACCAGGCCGCCGTGGTGGATTTCTCCGCGCACACCTACCTGCAGCTCCCGTTTTCCGACGTGCGCGAACAGATTCGCCGCGCGGTGGGGCGCGTCGATGTGCGTGCCCTCCTGGGCGACACCGGCGGCTCGAACATCTATCAATCGGTCTATCTGGCTGCCGGCGAACTTTTCCCCGGCCGCACGGGACGCAAGGCTATCCTGCTCCTCACCGATGGGCAGGACAGCGGCCTGGGACTCACGCTACGATCCCGCCAGCATGGCGCCGCGGCTCGGCCAGCCCTCTGACCGGCTGACGTTCGACGACCTCGCTCGAAAGCTCGCGGCCGAGGACATTCAGGTTTTCGCGGTCTCGACGGAAAATCGGCCCAGGGTCATGACGCCGGAATGGCTCGACGAGCACAGCGTCGCGACGCTGATATCGCCCGCCGCGCGCACGCTGGACATTCCTCCGTACACGCTATACCTGGCGGAGCTGGTGCGCCGCTCCGGCGGCCAGCTCTATTTCCTTCGCGAGGCCGAAACCATGGCGGACACATTCCGGAAAATTGCCGAAAAGATCCGCGCGGAATACACTCTGGGTTTCTATCCCGCCCCGGGCACGAGCGGCATGGGCGCGCGGCCCGGCTGGCATTCGCTGCGCGTCGAAGTCCCAAGCGATCCCGGCGTGCGGGTTTCCTATCGCGCCGCGTATTACGTTCCTGCCGCTCACTAGAGCGCTTCGCGCCTTGGCATTCTTAGGGTTTGAAGATTTGGCGTTCATGTGACTCCTTCAGCGGCCCTCGTCGTCTTACCCGCCGCCAGTCTGGCCCCACAGGGAGATCGCTTCCAGGCTTCCCCCGCCGTGCCGCGGATTATACGTATCGATCGGAGTCGACCCTCAGTAAACACCGCACCCGCTGTACGGAACAACACGCATTCCGCAACTCCATCTACGCGGTTGACCGATGAATTCGTCGCGTTTTGTATCAAAACCAGATGAGTGCCAAATTGGTACTGCTTCGCATTGCAGCAGGGCATGACTCTCTGGAAGGCATGCGGCTTTCATCGTTAGCATTTCGCCGTGCCGCATGGAAGCAGACACGGACATCACAGGAATCAGTTCGACCCAGCTGACCCTTCCATTCACATGCTGGGGCTGCCGAAATCGCGTCCTGGGCTTCGGAACTGGTGCATCTTCGCTATCTTGACGGGAATCGCTCTGGCCCTCGTGATGCTCGTGCATTGAAAACTTGTTATTCTGAAGTCAAACGACTACCCGGCCCCGCGCGTTGATCTCCTTATCGTTTGGCCGAAACCGTGATTCAATAGCGCTCCATGTTCGAGCGCAAGAAATTCCGGCTGCGGCTTCCCTCCAGGACGCTCCTGCTCGGTGAGCGCACGCTCGTAATGGGCGTGCTCAACATCACGCCGGACAGCTTTTCCGACGGCGGCGTTTATCTTGACGCCGGTGCAGCTGTCGCTCGCGCGCTCGAAATCGAGCGTGCCGGCGCGGACATTCTCGACATCGGCGGCGAATCCACGCGGCCGGGCTCACAAGGCATTTCCGCGGCCGAAGAAATGCGCCGGATCATCCCTGTGCTCGAAAAACTTCGCGGACGTCTCAGGATTCCCATCTCCGTGGACACGAGCAAATCGGAAGTCGCCGAAGCTGCCGCGTATCAGGGCGCGGAGATCCTCAACGACGTGACGGCCCTCCGCGCGGACCCGCGTCTCGCGGACATCGCGCGCCGCCGGAAACTCCCGCTCATCTTGATGCACATACGGGGCGATCCGCAGACCATGCAGAAAAAGCCGTTCGCGCGCAATGTACTGCGCGACGTCTCCGCGGGCCTGCGCCATGCCGTGGCCATCGCCCGGCGTGCCGGCATTGCGAAATCGCAGATCGTGCTCGACCCCGGCATCGGATTCGGCAAGAGCGCCGCGCAGAATTTCGTGCTGTTGCAAAGACTGCCTGAACTCGCGCGCCTCGGCTTTCCGTTGCTGGTCGGCGTGTCGCGAAAAGGGTTTATCGGCAGAGCGCTTGGCGGCGTGCCCGAAGGCGAGCGCGCCTGGGGCACCGCAGCCGCGGTGGCCGCAAGCATTCTCGGTGGCGCGCACATCGTTCGCGTTCACGACGTCGCCGAAATGGTGCAAGTCGCGCGCGTCACCGATGCCGTCTTACATCCCGCCTCGATCGCCGATCGGTCGGAAACAAAATGAGTGCGCCGGCCTTGCCCGCGATGTCGCCGGCCGAGCGTGCCAACTCGCGCAATGCCCTGATCGCCGGCTTCCTTGGCTGGACGCTCGACGCCTTCGATTTCTTCATCCTTACTTATGTGCTCACGCAGGTGGCGGCGGAGTTCCACAAATCCGTCGCTGAAATGACGCTGACCATCACGGCCAGCCTCATGATGCGCCCGGTCGGCGCGTTTCTTTTCGGCTTGATGGCGGACCGCTATGGCCGCCGCCTCCCGTTGATGATCGACGTAGTCTTCTATTCCATTGTCGAAGTGCTTTCCGGATTCGCGCCCAACTATAGGGTCTTCTTCATCTTGCGGCTGCTCTATGGGATCGGCATGGGCGGCGAATGGGGCGTGGGCGCGTCGCTGGCGATGGAATCGGTGCCCGCAAAATGGCGCGGAATTCTCTCCGGCGTGTTGCAGGAGGGCTACGCCCTCGGCAATCTGCTTGCCGCCGTCGCGTTCTGGACGATCTTCCCGCACTGGGGCTGGCGGCCCATGTTCTTCATCGGTGGATTGCCTGCCCTGCTGACACTTTTCATCCGCGCGAAAGTAAAAGAGAGCGACGCGTGGAAGGCGACCGCCGCTGCGCGCACAAATTGGGGCGACTATTTCCGCGCCGTCGTCGCCAACGGGAAGCGCTTCCTTTACCTGGTGCTGCTGATGGCTGCGCTCAGTTTCATGTCGCACGGCACGCAGGATCTTTACCCGACGTTCCTCCAGCGCCAACTCCATTTCGATCCGCGCACAACGGCGATCGTCAGCGTGGTCTCGATGCTGGGTGCAATTGCGGGCGGAATTGTGGTCGGGCTTTACTCCGATCGCCGCGGCAGGCGTCGCGCGATGATCACGTCTTCCTTAGTGGCGATTCTCTTGGTCCCGCTGTGGGTTTTTGGGCCGCGTGTCGTTGCATTGATCGCCGCGGGCGCCTTCCTGATGCAGTTCATGGTGCAGGGCGCGTGGGGCGTGATTCCCGCGCACGTCAATGAGCTCTCTCCGGGCCCCCTGCGTGGATTCTTCCCCGGCTTTGCTTACCAGCTCGGCGTCCTCATCGCCGCGAGCGCTCCGTACATCGAAGCGGTGATGAGCCGCCGCATGGGTTATGGACAGGCGATGGGCGCGTTTGCCGCTATCGCATTTGCGTTCGGCGCGATCGTGATTGCCCTGGGGCCGGAGGCGCATCGCGTCTCCTTCAGCCCGTCGGAAAAATAGCAGCGCCGCCTGGTGAGCCGACCGTCGCGGACGCCAGGCGCTCGATCGCTCCGTCAGTTCTTCTTGGTGGTTCGATCCGACCGGCGCCGCTTGTGGGGCAGCGCGTCTTCGTCGACGGGCGCGCGCGCGTCGTCGTTCAGTGTGGTGACAAGCTGTTGAAGCATGCGGATGAAAGCCCTTTGTTCGGAGCGCGCAAATGGCGACAGCAGACGCGCCCGCGCACGAGCTGCGCCGGGTAGAATGCGTTTCAGTATTTCGAATCCCTGCGCGCTGAGCCGGAGACTGTAGCGCCGGCGGTCGCTCAAGCTGCGCTCGCGCATGATCAGCTTGCGCTTGATCAAATTGGTCAAAACCAGCGCGGTGGTAAACCGGTCTAGACCGGCGATTCGTGAAACGCTCACCTGGTCGGTGCCTGGGGTCTCCTTCACCACGGCCAGGACCACGTACTGGGAAGACGTGACACCGAACTCGCGGCATTCATAGGTGAAGATCGAATCCGCAATGTGGCGCGCGCGCCACAGCAGGTAACCGGGTCGTTCATTCAGTGGGCTGTTGAGCCTGACCTTCTTTCCGGCCGTTTCCGCTCCAGCAGAACGCTTCCTCGCATTCCACGTGTACGTGTTCAGTCCTGGTCTCGCATTCGTCCCAAGCCCCGGGCTTCGCGCAATCGTCATTTCTTTCCTCTCCTTGCAGTTCGTCGGCCCTGCCCATGGCCGGATGTGTGCATTACTAGAATGCATGCGGTGCGGCGCTTCATCCCCGAAGCGAACGGTCTTTACCTGCTTGGGTCACGGGAAACCAGCGAACCACATCCGACAGCCGGGCACGGGGACCCGCGATCTGCGCGCAGGGTACACCGAAAACGCGGCACAAGAAAACTTTTGTTGTTGATAAAAATGTCACGTAAATCGAATTGTGAATTCAGGGGACCTATGCCGATATTAGAGGTGATGTATGTCCATTTATCTTGACAAGGCGAGAGGTGGATAGTACAAGCAGGCGGGTGGTGCTTGCGTATTTTGAGTTCCTTGCGAACCGTTTTGCGGCATGTGCTCGTTCTGGGTGGGTCCGAGCAGGCCTCGAAACGATCCCTCGCGCGGCATCCCCTTTCGTAAATCGTTTGTCAGTCTTCAAGTGCGGGGCGCGATTTTTCGCGCAGGGGTGGGAAGTGAAATTGACTCGGGGGAAACAAAAAATGAACTCACGATTTTCAGCAACGAGATTTGCGTCTGCGCTGTTCCTTTGCTTGATGGTCTTGCTTGCAGGCACCTCGGCGGTTTGGGCCCAGACGGCCTCGACTGGAGCGCTGACCGGGACCGTCATCGATCAGTCCGGCGGCGTCGTCGCCGGCGCCACCGTAACTGTCACCAACAACGGCACCGGCCAGGAGCGCACGGCGACGACGGATAGCTCGGGCTCGTACAAGTTTTCGCTACTCCGTCCCGGCAACTACTCCGTCAAATTTTCTGCCCCGGGATTCAAGACCTCCACGTTGCCGTCCGTAAAGATCAGCATCACGGAAACCCCTGTACTCGATCAGAAGCTCGAGGTCGGTGGGCAGACCATCCAGGTAACCGTTGAAGCCACGGCGGAGGCTATCCAAACCCAGAACGCCGCGAATGGCGGCCTGTGGTCGGTTCGCAAGAAGTCAATGACCTTCCGCTCGTTTCGCGCAACTACACGCAGATTATAGCCTTGTCGCCCGGCATGGTCGCCAACGCGACGCCATGCGTCCTCCATCGGAAACGGCACCCAGGACGTCAGCGCGAACGGTTCGCGACGGCAACCAGAATAACTACTCGATGGACGGCTCTTCGGTGGTCAACTACGTGAGCGGCACGGCCGCTCAGAACGGCAGTTTCCCGGGCATCGCCATCCCCAACCCGGACACGATT
The DNA here is from genome assembly GCA_963752925.1 of uncultured Acidobacteriota bacterium. GTDB lineage: Bacteria > Acidobacteriota > Terriglobia > Acidiferrales > UBA7541 > Palsa-295. Next base: position 773,415 of record CAVVZY010000004.1, read on the forward strand.
CAGGAGTTCAAGGTCCAGACTTCGCAATACGACGCCAGCTCGGGCCGAAATCCGGGCGCGAACGTGGAAGTCATCACCAAGAGCGGGAGCAACCGGTTCTCACGGCGACGTCTGGGAGTTCAACCGCAACAACTTTTTCAACGGCGAACGACTATTTCTACAAGCGGAGCGAGGCCGAGCAGGGCCTCCCAACAGGCCGCAAACATTAAACAAAATACGTTCGGTGGCACGATCGGCGGCCCCATCAAGAAGGACAAGCTCTTCTTCTTCTGGTCTCCTACCAGGGTCATCCGGCAGATGAACGGCATTGGTACCAGCGGCTTTGCCTCCGGATATTCACCCAACACGCAACTGTTGCCCTGGAACGATCCGAATCCGCTACGACGCCTCGCGACCTGCGTCACGATCAACGGCCCAGCCTGCACGGGTATCTCGACAGCGCGTTTACTTGGCAAGTCAGGATGTCGTTCTTTGCGCGACATTGCTCGGCAGCACGGTTCGGGCACATCCTGCCTGTGCCTGATCATAGTCGCTGCAGACGGCTCCAACATCAGCAATACAGCCATCGGATACCTGCAAGCCAAAGGCGTGGATAAGGGCGGCTTATAACCAGGGATTTTATTTCCCCAGTGCACCGCCGACGTGCTCAGCGGGGTTCCGACAACGCATATCGGCTGCGTCGCACCCGTCTCGCGAGCCGTGCGGGCCACCGAAAATCAGTACTTGATCAATAGCCAGTACATCCTATCGAGCAAGCACACGCTTTACGAGAGATTCATATACCAGAAGGATCCTCAACTCCAGACCTTCAATTGCTTCATCAACGCTGGCAATTGCAAGCCCGGGTGCGCCCATCAACGCCTTATACGAGCAACTACGTGGGTCAGCTTGAAGCTGACCTCCGTGCTGACCACAACTTCGTCAACGAGGCGCGCTTCTCGTTCCACCGCGACGTCGAGAACAACACCGATCCCACTCCTGCTGCTGTCATTGCAGCTCGCTCCGCCACCGCGAACGTTATCATCCGCTGGTGAACAACCATCGGCCCTGCCCATGCGGTTTCGACCAGACAGCCAATGGCGCGCTGGCCAAGCAATTCCCGGAAATGGGCGTTCTCGCCGATGCTGGACATCCTGGAGGTCGGCGCTTCCGGTCCGTGGAGCCAGGGCGGAAACTTCGCCATGATCTCCACGCAACTTCATACAACACATTCCAGTGGATGCGGACCAGATCTCGTGGAACCACGGCAAACACACGCTTCGCGCCGGCTTTGAGGCGGAACGGATCCAGCACAACAACACCATACCCGCCTCCGGACGCGGCGAATTGCTGATGTGGACAACACGGCCGATTTCCTGACCAGCAGTTCCGGGCCGTCAATCAGGATCCGGCGTATAATGACGGCACGCCGCGTACGCCAGGCTGGCGGAATCGTGTCTCGGGTTTGGTCTGAAGGGCTCGCTGACTCACTATAATCGCGTCAATGCGTTTACCTCGTACGTCCAGGACGACATCAAGGTAAGCTCGAAAGCTGACGGTGAATGTCGGGTGTGCGCTGGGAGTTCGATGGATTCCCGGATGACAAGCGCCGGGCAATTCTCCAACGTCTGGGCCACCCAGCTGGCCAAGTTCAACACCGGTTCTGCTTTTCCTGCAGTCAGGCCGCCAGCCCGGCGTGGGGACAGCCTTGGGACCCTCGTCGGATTTGTAGTGCCATCCAATTATGACCAGACCTATGGCCTCACCGTCACCGTGTGGAGCGTCCGGCGTCCTGGTAAACAGCAACAAGACACTGCTTCCCGGAACGCCCTGCGCATAACTTTGCTCCGCGCCTGGGCGTGGCCTGGCAGCCGTTCGGCAATCGATTCGTCGTCCGCGCCGGCTATGGCTTCGTTCTACGATCGCATCTACGGCAACCTCTGATCGACAACCAGCTGAACTTGCCGCCCTATTCCGGAGCGGGTCTGGGCCTTCACCGCAAAGCCAGGCCAACACGCTGCACGATCCATGGCTATGCCGGCGTCCGGCGCCGCTGGCATGGACGCCGCGCTCCTGACCGCATTACGTGACGTGCGATCGCATGGCGCGGCTTCGAGGACGGAACATCGTCTCTTCGGGCCTCGGCTACACGTCGGACTCGCCCAATGTCCAACCGCCTGCCGCTGGCGCAGGAGTACAATCTGGACCTTCAGTACGAATTCCTGCAGGGGTGGGTAGGCGACATTGGCTACGTAGGCACCCACGGTATCCACCTCTACAACTTGGTCAAGAACATCAACGTCGCCCATTCTCGTGGCGGGTGCTCCGAATAGTCCGACGGCGGCTATCCGGGGTTCAGAACACCAGCATGATCGCTTCGTCGTTGCCCTTCAATGACCCAGCCAACACGACATCCGATCACGATCAACACAGCGGTGCAGCCGGTCAAACGGGAACGAGCGTGTGACGCTATCTCGGATTTTCGCCGGGAGGCGTGGCGGAAACCGATGCACGATGGCGACTCGCTCTACAACAGCCTGCAGGCGCAACTCAGGCACCAGTTCTCCCACGGCCTGTTGCTTCCAGGTGTGCCTATACGTGGAGCAAGGAGTTCACGAACGTGGACGGCTCGCAGGCCGGCAGCGGCATCCAGCCCCCTGGCGCCGTCCTCTACGGAGCTCCAACAGCAACAATCCTCTCGACCTGAAGCAGCAATACGGGCTTGCAGCTTTCAACCGATCGCAGCGAGTCGTCATCTCGCTACGTGTACAACCTCCCCTCCACACACGGAGGGATTTCCGGAAAAGCTCTTGGGTGGGTGGATCGATCTCGGGCGTGACCACGATTCAGAATGGCCAGCCGTTCACTGTCACGGATGGCGGCGGCAGGACGATCTATGGCAGCAGGCAGTTCCAGAGCCGCTGCTCGTAGACCCAGTCCAGTGCAGCCCGCAAGACGGGCTGCAAGTCGGGCATCCCGCTCGCCACATCCGGAAGCACCAAGCAGCGCGTTCGCGACAATTACTTGAATACGGACGCGTTCATCTCGATGTCACGGCGGTGCCTTCTGCTAACACTGGCTACCCTGACCACGTGTGGCGTAACTTCCTTCCCGCATCTTCGCCTACTGCATCGGCGGTACTTTCAACCACTCGGCAGCGAGCTCCTGCGGTGCTTGCGGGTTCTGCCGCAGCTGACCTATGCTCAGACGCTGGAGCCGGCTACGGGAAATCGGGAATCGGAGCGATTATCTCGGCCCGGGCCAATTCAACTTCAGACATGTCCTTCATCAAGGACACGAAGATCATGGGAGCACGGCACGCTGCAGTTCCGCGCAGAATGCTTCAACATCTGGAACCACTCGCAATTCAACCCGCCTGCGGCAACGACGTCGAACACGGCCGGCCACATTCGGCATGATCACCGCAACATCAGTGACGCCGCGCGTAATGCAGTTCGCTCTGAAGTACTCTTCTAGGCGCTGGCCCGGCCCGGAAGAGACAGCCAAGAACGCCCTTCCCGGCAACGGGGAGGGCGTTTTTTTTGGCCGCGTGTGCCGCATGCGCGACCCGGTGAGCGAAGTTCTGCCTTTGCGGCACCGCATCGCGCATTGCGTCCCACTCGCGAGAGGCAGGATGGCGGCTTGGGCCCGCGCATGCTAAAATGAATCTGCGTTTGTTGCTCCCGCAAGTTCTTCTTTGGAGTTCACTGGGGCCGCAAGACCGCGCTTGCCGCCCATTCCGGTTGGCCGCAGGGACGCCGCAAAAACTCATGACGACGCCGATTCGCAATATCGCCATCATCGCCCATGTGGACCATGGGAAGACGACGCTCGTGGACGCGATGCTGCGCCAGAGCGGAATTTTTCGCGCGAACGAGGAACTCGTCACGCGCGTGATGGACTCGAACGATCTCGAACGCGAGCGCGGCATCACCATTCTCGCGAAAAATACGGCGATCACCTACCACGACACCAAGATCAATATCGTGGACACGCCCGGTCACAGCGATTTCGGCGGTGAAGTCGAGCGCGCGCTGCGCATGGTGGATGGCGTGCTCGTCCTCGTGGACGCAAGCGAAGGCCCGCTGCCGCAGACGCGCTACGTCCTGCAGAAAGCGCTGGCCGCGAAGCTGCAGCCGATCATGGTGTTGAATAAAATCGACCGGCCCGACGCTCGCCCCGCCGCGGTGCTCGATGAAATCTACGACCTCTTCATCGATCTCGACGCCACCGAAGATCAGCTCGATTTTCCGGTCATTTACACGAATGCAAAAACCGGAGTCGCTCACCTGAAGATCGGAGACGACTCGACCAACCTCCAGCCGCTCTTCGAACAAATCGTCGCTTCGATTCCGCCTCCGGCGGGCGATCCCGAGGGCGTGCTGCAAATTCAGGTCACCAATCTCGACTACAGCGATTTCCTGGGGCGCCTGGCGATCGCGCGCGTGTTTAACGGAACCCTGAAGCGCGGAACCGAAGTGGCCATCTCGAAGCTCGACAAAACGATTCAGCCCACCAAGATTACGAAGCTTTTCACGTTTCGCGGCCTGGACCGCGACGAAGCGGAGCAAGTTGCCGCCGGAGACATCGTGGCGATCGCCGGCGTGGAGGGAATTCAGATCGGCGAGAGCATCACCGACCTCGCGAATCCCGCGCCGCTCGAACCGCTGACGATCGATGAGCCAACGCTCACGATGGTATTCACGATCAATACCTCTCCGTTCGCCGGCCGCGAAGGACAGTACGTGACCTCAAGGGATCTGCGCGCGCGCCTCGAAAAGGAATTGCTGACCAACGTGTCCCTGCGCGTGGAGGACTTTGGAGCCACGGACGCGTTTCGCGTTCTCGGCCGCGGCGAACTCCAACTCGCCATTCTGATCGAGACGATGCGGCGCGAAGGCTACGAGTTGATGGTGGGCAAGCCGGAGATCGTGGTGCGCACCGAAAACGGCCGCCGGATCGAGCCTCTCGAATTGCTGATCGTGGACTGCCCGGAAAATTTCATCGGCATCGTGATGGAATTGCTCGGCAGCCGCCGCGGCGAAATGAAGAAAATGGTGAACCATCATTCGGGCCGCGTGCGCATGGAGTTCAGCATTCCGTCGCGCGGATTGATCGGCCTGCGCAGCCAGTTGCTCACGGACACGCGCGGCACCGCGCTGATTCATTCCCTGCTCGAGGGCTGGACCGACTACGCGGGCGACATGGCCATGCGTCCCACCGGAGCGCTGGTGTGCGACCGGTCGGGCGTTTCGGTGGCCTACGCGATCTGGGGAATCCAGGAGCGCGGCGAAATGTTCGTCGGGCCGGGCATCGAAGTCTACGAAGGAATGGTCGTCGGCGAAAATGCGCGCGAAGATGACATGAACGTCAACATCACCAAGGAAAAGAAGCAGACGAACATGCGCTCGTCTTCCGCCGACGAAGCCATCCGCCTGATCCCGCCGCGCGATATGACGCTCGAAAAAGCCATCGAGTTCATCGCCGACGACGAATACGTCGAGGTCACGCCCAAATCGATCCGCCTGCGCAAGAAAGTACTCGACGCCAAGAAGCGCCCCAAACGCTGGCAGGAAATCCGCGCCAGCGTTGACGCGTCTTCCTGACGTTGCACTTGTAGCGGCCGCCTTTCAGGCGGGCGTTTTGGCTTCTCCGATTTCGGTTTTCCATTTTTGAATTTCCCGTAGCGCCGGCGTCTCGCCGGCTCTGTTTTCCTGAGCTTGAGTCAAAACCGCCAGCGAGACGCTGGCGCTACCAGTGCACACGCGCCCCGGCTCGAAAAAGTGTTTCACTTTTTTTAGCGTGCCCATCGTTTGTTTTGTGCGCGTTACGCCGAGAATTAAGTGCGACGGTGTCGCACTTAATTCTCAGTTTCTCCGACGCGAATTGGGCTGGGTTCCTCGTTTTGTAGGTCGCGGCTTGCCGACTCAGGAGAGGTGGGCGTGCGAGACCCGTGCGTGTATTAGGGGGTGGTCGGGTCTCGCACGTATCGAGGAATTAAGCCACGCTTTCACTAAGGCAAGCTGGATTCCAAACTCGGTGGCTGTAACGGCCTGATTGCAATGGCGTTATCCGGGCGCCCGCGCGGCAATTGCGTAAATTTTGCACGGTCGCGCGGAGAATTCGCGAGCCACGCGCGCGTCGCTAGGCTTCAGCGACGATGGCGTCGGCTTCGATTTCGACGAGCATGTTCGGGGCGATCAAGCGGCTCACCTCCACCATCGCCGTCGCCGGGCGAATCGTGCCGAAGACCTCGCCGTGGGCGCGGCCGATATTTTCCCAGTCGGCAATATGCGTGACAAACAGGCGCGTGCGCACAACATCCGACAGCTTCGCGCCGGCTTTCTCCAGCGCCGATTCGATGTTCCGCAGGGCCTGGATCGTCTGCGCGTAGGGATCGCCCACGCCGACGATCTGACCTTCGTCGCCGGTAGCCGTCGTGCCCGAAACGAAAATATGGGGACCGACGCGCACCGCGCGCGAGTAGCCGATGATCGGCTCCCACGGCGCACCGGATGAAATGTTCTTCCGTTCCATGTTTCCTCCTATGGCCATTTATGGATCAAAACGAGCGCGCCAATCGGGCGGAACGATCGGACAGACGTCCTCGCGCGTGCCGAACACGCGATAGCGGACCCGCGCGACGAAATCGTAAACCACATCGCGGAGCGGCCGGGGAATTACATTAAGGACGCTCCCGAATGCTTTCCAGCCGCCGCCCAGCCGCCGCAGAATGTGAAGGAATGCGTTCGAGCGCAACAGCAGCGCCCCGTCTTCGGTGAGCACGACCACGCTATCGGGCAAGCCCGCGCGCCGGCCGGGAGGCACCCGTGACTCAAATGTGGCGCCCTGCAGCGGAGCAAATCTGAACGCGTTGCCCGAGTGGTCGTGCTTCAGAACAAACTTTACCGCGCCATGGCAAAGGGCGCAGTGCCCATCGTAAAAAACGATCTCGGCTTGGGAGGCGGCCGGCGACACGCTCGCAAAAGCATAGCATGGCGGCGCGATGCGGCCCCCGCAGGCATTCGCGTCGCGCAAACTGCTGCTGGACAGAGTTTCGGGAAGCCTCTAAGCTACTTCGAGTCGTAACCGTTCCAGGAGAAATGCTCCTCCGTGAAGTGCAATAACGTTCTCGAGGCCATCGGCCATACGCCCCTCATCCGGCTGAACCGTGTGACCAAGGATCTCGCCGCCGAGGTCTACGTGAAGGCGGATTATCTGAATCCCGGCGGCTCGATGAAGGACCGCATCGCCGTCTGGATGATTGACGAAGCCGAGCGCAAGGGCCTGTTGAGGCCCGGCGGAACGATTGTCGAGGGAACCTCCGGCAACACGGGAATGGGGCTCGCGCTGGTCGCGGCGGTGCGCGGATACAAGGTTGTCTTCACGATCACGGACAAGCAGTCGCGCGAAAAAATCGACCAATTGAAGGCTTTCGGCGCCGAGGTGATCGTCTGCCCGACCGCCGTCGAGCCGGAAGATCCGCGCAGCTACTATTCGGTGGCGAAAAAACTGGCACGCGAAATTCCCAACGCCTACTACCCGAATCAGTACGAGAATCCGGCGAATCCGGAAGCACACTACCGCACCAGCGGCCCCGAAATCTGGAAGGACACGGAAGGCAAAATCACGCACTTTGTGTGCGGTCTCGGAACGGGCGGCACGGCCACCGGCGCGGGACGCTTCCTGAAAGAACAGAATCCGAAAGTGAAAGTCATCGGCGTGGATCCGCACGGGTCGCTCTATTACGAGTACTGGAAGACCGGCAACATTGGAAAGGCACGGACCTACGTGGTGGAAGGAATCGGCGAGGACATTTTGCCGGGGACCATGGATTTTTCGGTGCTGGACGACGTGATACAGGTCAACGACGAGGAATGCTTCCTCTGGGCGCGGCGGCTCACGAAACGCGAAGGGATTTTCACGGGGGGCTCCGGCGGCGGCTGCGTTTCCGCGGCGCTGCGCGTCGCGAAGGATTGCCGCAAAGGCGATCTCGTGGTCGCGTTTCTGCCGGACTCCGGAGCGCGCTACCTGAGCAAAATATATAACGATGGCTGGATGCGCGAGCTGGGATATGCGGACACGGAGGTAACGCTCACGGCCGCCGATGTGATCCGGGTGAAACGGCAAAACGGCAAGACCCGCGATCTGATGTTCGTCGGACCAAACCGCACCGTTTATCAGGCGCTGCAAACGATGCAGCAGGAGGACATTTCGCAGATTCCCGTCTTCGAGGACGAGCGATCCATCGGCACCATGTTCGAGGACAAGATTCTGAACCTCGCGCTGCAGGGAAAAGATCTCCGCAAGCTGATCGTCCGCGAAGTGATGGGCCCGCCGCTGCCACAGGTGCCGTCGAACGCGCCGGTCGAGCGCGTCACACACTTGTTGAGCCACGAGAGCCCGGCCGTTTTCGTCGAAATGGAGACGGGCAACCTGGAAGTCCTCACGAAGTTCGACTTGATGGATACCATCGCGGGTTTGGTCGGACAGAAGCGCTAAGACCAGGTACGCACTCCCGCCTGCCCAAAGTACTGGAACTCCTTCTTTTCAAAGCAAAGCCAATTCTTTCTTGACAGCTATTTGAGGATGTGATATTTGCGGATTACCTAATCCGATTCACGTTCTGAACTTTGGCCTAGATGGGGGCTTAGTTTTGCGTGATTCGGCGTTTCGTGCTTGATCGTTCTGGCTGGCTTTGGCACTGATTTTGGGTGGAAGTTGAAGCAAATTTATGGGGGTGGGTTATGAATCGAATTTCTGCGTACAAGTTTGTTTTCTCGTTGTTCGTTTGCCTCGCGGTATTGTTCCTCTGCGGCTCTCCAATCTGGGCACAATCGGGCACAACTGGAGGGCTGACGGGAACGGTTACCGATCCTTCCGGAGGCGTTATCGTCGGCGCGAGCATCACCGTGACCAACATTGGCACCGGCCAGGCACGCTCCGACACGACGGACGCGTCCGGCGTGTACAAGGTCTCGCTGCTACAGCCGGGCAATTACTCAGTGAAGATTGCTGCCGCCGGCTTTAAGACTGCCCAAATCCAGTCTGTCACCGTGAACGTCACGGAGACGCCGGTGCTGAATCAGAAGCTCGAGGTCGGCGCGCAAACCGAGCAAGTAACCGTCGAGTCCACGGTCGAAACCGTCCAGACGCAGAACGCCACGGTGGGAACTCTGGTGGGATCGCAGACCGTAACTACCCTGCCCCTGAGCTCGCGCAACTATACGAACATCATCGATCTTTCGCCGGGCGTTGTGGCGAACGTCGCCAGCGCCGCCGCGGTGGGCAATGGCACGCAGGATATCAACGTAAACGGAAATGGCTCCGACCAGAACAATTACATGATGGACGGCGCGACCCTGACTAACTACGGCAGCGGAGGCGCGGCGCAGTCCGGCAACTTCCCCGGCATCGCGATTCCCAATCCAGACGCGATTCAAGAGTTCAAGATTCAGACCTCGCAGTACGACGCCGAATACGGTCGGAACCCAGGGGCCAGCGTCAACGTCACCACCAAAGACGGCAGCAACTCTCTTCATGGAGCTGCTTGGGAGTTCTTCAGGAATAGCGCCTTGGATGGAAACGATATCTTTAACAAGATCAGCCAAGCGTCGCTCGGCCAGCGTAACAAGCCGGAAATCTTGAATGAGAACATGTTCGGTGGCGCGCTGGGCGGCCCCATCAAGAAAGATAAGCTGTTCTTCTTCGGCTCATACCAGGGCTTCCGTCAGCTCAACGCCGTTGGCACCAATGGTTTCGCCACCGGACTCAGCACCGGCATTACTTTATACCCATTCACCGCTCCGGGACCAAACGGAGGCCGCGGGAATAGCGTTAGCGGGACGATCCCCCTGGACTACAACCCCCTCAACGGGAACTGTAACTACGCGAGCTATCGGCAGTACTTGGGCTGCGCTTTCGGCGGGACCGAGATCCTTCCATTTATACCCCTTGGCACGCATGTTCCGGTAGCGACGGACGGGTCGAATATCAACCAAATTGCAATAAACCTCCTTCAGTTGCCCGGTCCCAAGGGCACGGTGAGCCAGGGCTTTTATTTCCCCGGCGCCGTCTTTAACGGTTCGGTGCCCGTCATCAGTAACAGCGCGGTCGCCGCTGTGCCGACACGCGCGAACGAGGACCAGTACCTCGGCAACATCCAATACGTGATGTCCTCCAAGAACACTCTGTATCAGAAATTTTTCTATTCCAAGGATCCACAGCTCCAATCGTTTACCTGTCTTGACGGCATCGGAAATTTGGTGAATAGCTGCGCCCCGGGCGCGCCTGAAAACGTTAAATATACGTCTCTAAACGAAACCCTAAAACTGACCACCGTCGTGACTAACAACCTCGTCAACGAAGCCCTGTTTTCGTTTATTCGCACGACTACGGTCGCGGCGGCGGGCAACTATTTAACGGCTTGCGGTGTTGGAATTGTCCCTCCGCTTGCCAACGGGAATTGCAACAACATCCCGAGCCAAAACGGCATAAATCCGGTCCAATTGCAAATTCCCACGATTACAATCTCGGGCCTTCCGCTTGTTAACTTTACAACCTTTAATCCGGTCCTTTATGGGACTGGTGGGCTCAACACCGGCGGGAACTTTTTCGCGTCGGCCACCAATTTCTTCAACACCTTCGAGGAGAAGGACAATATTTCTTGGAACCACGGCAAACACACGATTCGCGCCGGAGTCGAGGTGGATCGCCTGCAGTACAATTGGACGCTGCCGGGAAGAGGCGGAGTATTTTTCCCGACCGTCGCCGACTTCCTCACCAGTTCGAGCGGGGCGCCAAACACCCTGACAGCTGCAGCACCGAACGGCATTTTCGTCAACTTCTACGGGATCACTACCACGAATGGCAACAAGCACGACCAGCGAACGAACGAGTTTGCTGCCTACCTCGAAGACGACATCAAGGTAACGAGCAAACTCACGGTAAATCTGGGACTTCGTTGGGAATATGACGGGTATCCGTCCGATACAACGGGCCTGTTCACCAACGGATGGGCCAGCCAAGCCGCTCTGGTGAACACGGGTTCCTTCTTCCTGGGTAACCAAACCGGCCCAGGGGGTAGTATCGCAAACCCGAGCAACCAGATCGGCACCCTTGCGGGCTTGGTCGTCCAATCGAACTACAACCCCAACATTGCCCAGTGCGGCCTGCCGCTGGCACCCAGCGCGTGTGGTTTGACGGCGCCGTTTGGCATCTTCCCCGGCTATCCAGGCGGAGCGACTGGTGTTTACTTCAACACGAACAAGACTCTGATCCACGGAGCACCCATCAATAACTTTGGACCGCGTGTTGGTGTGGCGTGGCAGCCGTTTGGCGAGAAATTCGTGGTCCGCGCCGGCTACGGTATCTACTATGACGCCGTGTATGCGAACTTGCTGGCGAATAACAACGGGGGTAACCCTCCCTACAATGCTTTCGTGAACGGAAGCTTTCCGGCCAACGCCTTGGATATTCCCATTGCCGCAGGTGCAACGGGCGGAATCCTGGGGTGGCAACCGCGCACGCTTCAGGTGGTCACCGGGACCGCCGGAACCGGGGCGACACTCATTCTGGACAATAGCGGAGGCACCGGGATCGGCCCGACGTCAATCAATGAGGGCATCGGCACCCCCCTCATCCAACAGTACAACCTTGACTTTCAGTACGAGCTCGCCCACAGCTGGGTCGTGGATATCGGGTACGTCGGGTCGCACGGCACGAAGCTCTACGACTGGGCGCACACGGTTAATTACGCCAACCTTGCGCCGGGCGCTCCCAATGGGCCCGCAGCCGGCGATGTGCAAGACGCCCGGATGATTCTTGGCTCCGGCGCGCAGGGCACGCCCAATTCCTTCCCGTTTAACGATGTGGCCAACACGAACCCTGCCACTCAAATTAAGTACAACACGTTCTTCGGTGCTTCTGCCCCGGGGAATGTACTCGGTCGCGTTCCGTATCTCGGGTTTAACTCGACGGGCCTTTCGAATACGACCACGCAGGGCGATTCGCTGTATAACAGCCTCCAGCTCCAGCTTCGGCACCAGTTCTCCCACGGCTTTTTGCTCCAGGCCTCGTACACCTGGAGCAAGCTGATTACGAACATCAATTCCCCCGAAGCTGGCGGCGGCATCTCGGCCCCGGGCAACGTTCTTTCGGGCGGCGCTTCCAGTAACTCCCCCCTCGACTTCGCGCAGCAATACGGGCTTGCGGCATTCAACCGCCCGCAGCGCCTCGTCATGGCTTACAGCTATGACCTTCCCTATCACCACACGGAAGGTATTAGCGGGAAGATTCTGGGTGGATGGACCTTTTCCGGCGTCACCACCATTCAGGACGGCGAACCCTTTACCGTGATTGACGGCAATGGAGGCACGATTTTCGGGGCCGGTGGATTCGGCGGGGGGGGCGTGCGTGCGGAGCTAGCTCCAGCCAATACCGGGACGTGCAACAAATACGGCGTCTGCAAAGGGATTGGAATCGCGACAACAGGCAGCAACTTATCCCGTCTCGGTGGATGGATCAATACCGCCGCTTACACTTCGACGCCGTGCATCGGAGGCACCATTCAGGGCAACTGCGCAGGGTCTGGCGGCGGCACGGGCTTCGGGAATTCCGCTGTCGGCGCGATCATGGGACCCGGACAGCATAACTGGGACCTCTCGATCATCAAGCGCACAAAGATCACGGAAGGGTTGAGCACGGAGTTCCGAACGGAGTTCTACAACATTTGGAACCATCCGCAGTTCAATCCGCCGGTCAACAACTTCGCCGATTCGACGTTCGGCCTGGTTCAAAACAGCTCGGTGCCTCCGCGCATCATGCAGTTCGCCTTGAAGTTCCTCTTCTAGGCGCTGAAACGATTCACCGCCCCATCCTTGCCAGAAACGGCAAGGATGGGGCTTTTTTTGCCACTGCATGTCATTTGATTGGCGATCAGGGCGCGGGCTAAATTAGTTCGAGTTCGAAGCATTCTCTGATAGCATAGGGCTTCGAGTTTTCGATAATCCTCCCAGTCTGGAGCAACTGAAACATGGCACTCGCTTGTGAAATTTGCGGCAAGAAGCCGCTGTTCGGCAATACGATCAGCCACGCGCACAACGTCACCCGGCGCCGCTGGAATCCGAATCTGCGCCGCGTGCGCGCGGTGATCAAGGGCGTGCGCAAGCAGGTGCGCGTGTGCACCGCGTGCATCCGCGCCGGCCGCGTCAAGAAGGCAGCCTGAAGCAGCGCCCCATGCGGAACAAAGTCCAGATGAAGTGGACGATGCTGGTTGTCGCGGCGCTCGTCGCGTGCGCGTTCGGCGCGGGGTGCCGGAGGGAAATTGCGCCGGGACCGGATGTTTGGGCCGTAGTCAACGGCAAGGAAATCCTCCGCGAGGACGTCGAGAAGATCTTCCGCTCGCGGGTGACCGCCGACGCGCCTACGCCATCGCAAGAAGAAGCGCTCTCCCTGCAGCTCAGCATCCTCGACGAATTGGTCAACAGCGAAATCCTGCTTCAGCGCGCCAACAAGATGAACCTGGTGGCGAGCGACGCCGAAGTGGAAGACAAGTTCACCGAATCGAAAAGCCCGTACACCGAAGAGGAGTTCCAAAAGAAGCTGAAGGATACCGGGCTCTCGGTGGACGACCTGCGAAGCGACATTCGCCGGCAGCTCTCGATTCAGAAACTGCTGAACCGCGAGGTCGTCGCGAAAATTTCCATCACCGACCAGGACATTTCGGATTTCTACAACAAGAACCGCGCGCAATTTAACGTGACCGAACCGCAATACCACGTCGCGCAAATCGTGATCACGCCGCGCGCCGATCCCACCGTTCACAATCGCAAGAACGACAAGGCCGCCAACGAAGCCGAAGCGGGACGCAAAGCGGCGATGCTGATTCAGAAGCTCAATGCGGGAGCCGACTTTGCGGAGCTGGCCGCGGATTATTCCGAGGACGCCAGCGCGTCCACGGGCGGGGATCTCGGATTTCAGCCGCAATCATCGTTCAACAAGTCCGATCCGGTTCTCAAGAACGCCGTGCTTTCGCTGAAGCCAGGCGGCGTGACCCAGCCCATCCATGTCAAGGATGGCGGGTATATCATCCTGAAGCTCGTCGCAAAAGAAGCCTCCGGCCAGCGCGAATTGTCCGACGTGCAGGTGCAGCAAGCTATCCGTGACGCCCTGCGCACGCGGAAGGAGCAGCTTCTCCGCTCTGCATATCTGGTGGAGGCGCGCGACGAAGCGCATGTCACGAATTATCTGGCGCGGCAGATCCTCGAATTCGCCGGAAAACTCCCCAGCGCCAAATAACGACCTTGAGGGCGCAAGAAATGGCCCAAAATTGCCACCACATCGAACGAATTGATCGTTCAAACTTGAACGAATTCGCGGGCTCCGCGCGCTTGGCAAGCCTCCGTCAGGTGGATATCATGACCGCGCCCCAATCGGCAAAATGACATCACAGAAAGCGAGCGGTCGAATGGATCCCTCGGAGCAGCAGCAGTGGAAAAAGGCCGCGGCGGAAGCGGCCGCCAAACTCGTCGAAGGCGGCATGGTGGTCGGGCTTGGCACCGGCTCGACGGCTGCGCTGTTCGTCAGTGCGCTCGGCCGGCGCGTGACGGACGAGCATTTGCGGATCAGCGGGATCCCCACTTCGGAACGAACGGCGGAGCAAGCGCGCGGCTTGAAGATTCCCCTGACCAGTTTCGCGGAGCACCTGCAAATCGATCTGACCGTGGACGGCGCGGATGAAATCGAAACCGGATCGCTCTATCTGATCAAAGGCCTCGGCGGCGCGCTACTGCGCGAGAAAATAGTGGCGGCGGCGAGCAAGCGCATGGTCGTGATCGCGGACGAGACGAAGGTGAGCGCGCGGCTCGGCACGCTGTCGCCTGTGCCCGTGGAGGTATCGCAATTCGGATGGCAGGCCACGCAGAAACGCCTGAGCGAGCTTGGCGGAAATCCCACGCTGCGTCCTGGCAAGGACGGCAAGCCCTGCGTCACCGACGGCGGAAACTACATCATCGACTGCGCGTTTGGACCGATGGAGAATCCGAAAGAGATTGCGCACCACCTGGACCACGTTGTGGGATCGGTCGAGCACGGGATGTTTCTAAAATTTGCCAGCGAGGTAATCGTCGGAGGGCGCGACGGGGTAACGATCCTGCGGAAAAACCAACCGCTGAAAACCTAGAGCCAAAAAGAAGATAGCGGAACGCGGTCCAAGGCCACAGCCCGCATCCCGCTCCCGAAGTTCTCTTCCCCGCCCCTAATTCTTGGTAGCTTTCGCCTGCGGATACACGGCATCAAGCGCGCCCCACAGCGCCTTCAGGCTGCGTTCGGCGGCGCATAGCACGCCAAACGTGTCCACGTCCTTCTGGCTCGCGAGCCATTCGCGCCAGGCAGCGCGGTGGCGCACGTCGGCTTCCTCGTGTACGCCGAAATAGGCCAGCGCTTGGGGCTCCGTGATGTTGTAGAAACGGCGGAGCCCGGAAATCTTCTGCGTCGAGATCTCCGGCACCTGAGATTCGTATGCATAAAAGGAAGCAATCGCCTGCGTCATCGTTCCTTGCGATGCCACTTCGTCATACGCATCGAGCAGAGCCGCGATTCCCGGCAGCGGGCGGGCGTCGTCGAGCGCCACGTCGCTCACGCCGAGTGATTGGGCAAACTGCCGCCAAAGCACCGGGTGCGGGCCGGCGGGGTCCAGTTCCTCGGCGAGATTTTCCTCCACGAGGCCGGCCAGCGGGCCGTTCGCGCGGCCGGCGAGCAGCTTGAGATTTTCGGGAAATGCGCGGACGTGTTGATAATACTGCTCCGCGTAGAGCTGGAGAGATTCGCGGGAAAGCTTGCCTTCGGTCCAAGCCTGGTAGAAGGGGTGTTTCAAAAGGTGGTGCTCTGCAATGAGAGCATCCAGCGATTCAAGCATCGTTCTTGCCGGTGCACGGTTCTTCGCCATTTCTATTTTCTGCCTTTTGTTGATCGGATGAAATCGAATCGGCGGAATGTTACTCGAACCATTTTTCAAAAACCAGGGTGACGCGGGTCCCCACTTTACTTTCTGGACAAGCCCGCCGGCCGCCCGGGCGCGACTCCGTGCAAACAGTTCACCGCAATCGTTCAGTGCAAGCCCGACCAATCGTCGGCGAGGAGAATGGAGTTGCTGGGATTCGACGGGTCGTACTTCACGCTGGCAGTCTGGCCGGCTGCAACACGCGTCAGATGCAGCCGTTCCTCGAGGCCGGTGATGTCCTGCGCGGTTTCGTACGTCACTCCGGAAATCGCGTACGTGTAGTAAAGAAGTCTCTGCAAAGCCTGCGTGTCCGCGCCTGCGCCGCTCTTGGTCACAGGGGTCGCGCGCCCGGCATTCCCGTCGCCCGAAGGAGCGGTGAGGCCGTGCTCCACGACTTCCAGCACCTGCCCCTCCACGATGCGGCCGACGCGATTCAGATAAGCCCGGCGTTCGCGCTCGAACTGGTTCGGGTCCACCGGTTTGCGGCGCAGCCAGAAAAATATACCCACGGCAGCGAGCACCAAGAACCCCGCCACCGGAAGCAGATTTTGCCAATCGGAGAGAAAGTTTTTCAACGCAGGTATCTTAACGCAGCCCGGCGTTTCTACAAGTTATCTCGCAGGCCCTGACGTAAGCGAGTAAACGGGGTGCCGAAGCGACTGTAGGACGGAAGGACGCGCACCGGACGACATGCGAACTTCAGTCTTTCTGGGCTACGCAAGTGTTGCGAAGAGTTCCAATTCCGCCGACGCGTACTTCGACGACGTCACCAACTACCAGCGGCCCAACCCCCGCAGGTGTGCCCGTGGTGATCAAATCGCCCGGCTCAAGCGTCATCGCCTCGGCAATCCATCGGAACACTACTTCAATGGAAAAGACCATGTCGGAGACGCGGGCGGACTGCTTCCTCGCACCGTTGACGAAGGTCTCGATGGTCGTGTCCGCAGGGGGGTGAGCGGTCTCCACCACAGGACCGAACGGGCAAAAAGTGTCGAAGCCCTTGCCGCGGGTATATTGGCCATCGAACCGTTGCAGATCGCGCGCGGTGACGTCGTTCAGGCAGGTGTACCCGGCGATAAAAGGCCGAATGTCGTCCGTGGAGCGCGGGCGGTAGCAGCGGCGGCCGATGATAAAAGCCAGCTCACCTTCAAAATCAACGCGCTTGGAAATGCGCGGAAGCACGATGTTGTCCTCGGGCGAAATAATCGAAGAGGGAGGCTTCGAGAAGATGATCGGAGATTTCGGCGTCTCGGCGTTCATCTCCGCGGCGTGGTCCATGTAATTCTTGGCCATGCAGATGATCTTGCTGGGCCACGAAGGCGGAACGAATCGCACAGCGGTGATGGGCCATTCGCGTCCCGTGGTTTGGCGATCGCCCCAAATTTCGCCGGAAATTTCGCGAATGACAGCGCCATCAATGATTCCGGCGTAGGAACTGGCGTAGGCCTCGGCAGGGGTCTGGCCCGGATGCCTGGCTGCGACGTCGAGTGGCTGGATTCGGCAGAGTTTCATCGGCTTTGACGAGCTGCCTCGCTCGCAGCTTTGCGGCCTGGCAACATCGGATGGCGCCGCGCGTGTAGGAGCATTCCGCATACCCACGATCCGACGGCGAAGATCCCGTACACCACTGCTCCCTCGACCAGAACCTGGAAGGGCGTGCGCAGAACCTGGAACAGATCCCGGAAAAACAGCCCCGTCAGGTCGTACGCGGCAACAAACATCACCCAACCGATCATCGCCGCCCAGAACATTTGCATCGGACGAGTCAAGAATCGCACGACGGGAACCAGCATGAGCAGCACGAACAGCGTGTAGCAGCTCGCGTTCCTCTCAAACGCATATCGCTCAAGCGTCGGCATCCGGTTCGCGGCCACGAGCGCGCCCAGCATGGCGACAATCAGCAGGGCGCCGCCATAAAGCCCCGTCCGGAGCGCCGAGCCGGATGGCGGGGCTTGTCCCGGCTGCTGCGTCGCGATGGGCGGTATGTCGATCATGGCGTCGCCTGGCTTTCTGCCGGCACGCCACCAGAGACGACCGCGCCCAAGGGACTTTCGTTCCCCGTGCGGTCTACGGCAGTGACACTGTAGAAATAGCGGTGGCCGGGCTGGATATTCATATCGCGAAACACCGGCGTAAGCAACAATTCCGTGTTCAATCGAGTCCCCGGCGTGCTTTCCTGGTCACCCCTATAGACGTTGTACCCGGCGATATCGGTTTCAGGACTGATCGCCCACGACAGCTCGAGATGAGCGGCCGCTCCCCCCTGCGCCGGAACCAGAACGACCAGCAGGCCCTGCGGTGCCACGGGAGGAAACGTGTCGCGCGGCGTGACTACGGCGAGATTCGAGTCGCCGGACTCGAGCGCTTCGCCGGGATACTGCGCCACGCTGCGGACGGAGTACACGTACGACGTGCCAAGCTCGAATTGCGCGTCTTGATAGGACGTGGACTGAGCTTCGCCGATTTTCACGAGAGGCGATTTCAGTTTCATTCCTTCCGCGGCGGCCACGGCCGGCTCAGGCTCTCCGCGATAGATATGGTAACCAACGACCGCCGGCGCGGGACCGGCGAGCGTCTTTTCAGGCGCTGTCCACGTGAGCGCCACGCCCGAACGCGTGTTCTCTGCTTTCAAGTCGCCAATCGCATCGAGCGCGGGATAGAGGCGCACCAAGGCCACATTCGAATTCGCGGAAGGTTTTTTCTCGAAAATTCGCGTTCGAACCGTGTAGATCGCGACACTGTCAGGATGCTGCGCGAAATCTTCAGCTCGAAGCGTATCGGAGAAGTGGATGCGGCCCTGCTCGAGGTAGCGGTCCTCGATCGCAGCCGGGATGGTGACGAGAAGCGTGGCGTTTTCGGGAGCGGCAACGCGCGCTTGACCCGCCGCGGGGAGCTTACCAAAATCGCGATAGATTTCGATCGCGGGCAATTGTTGCAGCGGCCGACGGTCCACTGTTTGCTGCGGCAACGTGAACGTGAGGATCACGTCGTTTCCCGCTTGCGCGGCGGTCAGGTCCGCCACGGCCGCCGGAGTGGGCGGCTTGCGCTCGTAAGGCTCGCCCGGCGCAGCGCAGCCCATGAAAATAAGAGAAACAAGGAAAATGGAAAGGAGAAAAAGGAAATTGGCGGGCCGAACATGCTCGTTCGGCGTGAGCTCCGGCGATGGCGCCCCTTTTCCCTTTTCCATTTTCAATTTTCTACAGAATGTAGCGGCTCAGGTCTTGATCCTTCACGATGTCGGCAAGCTGCTTCTGGACGTACGCCGCGTCCAATTTGACGGTCTTTTTCTTCATTTCGGGCGCCTCGAAAGAGATTTCCTCGAGGACTTTCTCCAGAATCGTATGCAGCCTGCGCGCGCCGATGTTCTCGGTGTGTTCGTTGACACGTGCGGCATAGTGGGCGATAGAAGCGATGGCGTCTTCGCTGAACGAAAGCTTGAGCCCTTCGGTATCGAGCAGCGCGATGTACTGCTTGATGAGCGCGTTCTTCGGCTCGGTGAGGATGCGGATGAAATCAGCTTCGGAAAGCGAGCTGAGCTCGACGCGGATGGGAAAGCGTCCCTGCAGCTCCGGAATCAGGTCCGAGGGCTTCGCGGTATGAAATGCGCCCGCGGCAATGAACAGGATGTGGTCCGTGCGGACCATGCCGTAGCGAGTGTTGACGGTGGTGCCCTCGACGATCGGCAAAATATCGCGTTGCACACCCTCGCGGGAAACATCCGGCCCGTGCCCACTCTCGCGCCCGGCGATCTTGTCGATTTCGTCTATGAATAGAATTCCCATCTGCTCGACGCGATCCACGGCGACTCGCGTCACCTGGTCCATGTCAATCAGCCGGTTCTCTTCCTCTTGAATGAGGTAGTCAAAGGCCTCGGACACGGTCATCTTGCGCTTCTTTTTTTGCTGGCCGAACATGCCGGAAAGCATGTCCTTTACGTTGATGTCCATTTCCTCGACGCCCTGATTGGTGATGATTTCAAACGAGGGCATCGAGCGCTCGCGGACCTCGACCTCCACCAGGCGCTGGTCGAGTTTTCCTTCGCGGAGTTGGACGCGCAACTTGTCGCGGGTGCGCTGCACCGTTTCGCGGCGTTGCGCTTCGGTAGTGGGGCCGGCGTCGGCGGGCAGGGGCGACGCGGGCAGCAGCAGATCGAGCAGCCGCTCCTCGGCGGATTGCTCCGCGCGCTCGGCCACTTCGTCGAGCTTTTCCTCGCGCACCATGTCAATGGCGGTTTCGACCAGGTCGCGCACCATGGATTCGACGTCGCGGCCCACGTAACCCACTTCGGTGTATTTGGAGGCTTCGACCTTCACGAACGGGCAGCCCGCCAGGCGCGCCAGGCGCCGCGCGATTTCCGTCTTGCCGACGCCAGTGGGGCCGATCATCAGGATATTTTTCGGCAGGATTTCCTCGGCCAGCTCGGGCTGCAGTTTCTGCCGGCGGACGCGGTTGCGCAGCGCGATGGCCACGGCCTTCTTCGCCGCGTTTTGCCCCACAATGTACTTGTCGAGCTCGACGACGATTTCGCGCGGAGTCAGCTCGTCGAACGACGGAAGAGGCTCGGGCTCCGCGGCCTGCTGGTCTCCGGCCAAATAGATCACCATATCTTTCTCCGGCTTACCCGTCATAGTTCTTCGATGCTGAAATTTGCGTTGGTGAAGATGCAAATTTCGCTGGCGATGCGCATGGCTTCCTGCGCGATATCCTTGGCGCTCATTTTCGTGTGCTTGGCGAGCGCACGCGCGGCCGCAAGGGCATACGGCCCGCCTGAGCCGATCGCGCAAATGCCGTCGTCCGGCTCGATCACGTCGCCGTTGCCTGAAAGCAGGAACGTGCCCTTGGCGTCGGCGACGATCAAGAGCGCGTCGAGGTGGCGCAGAGAGCGGTCCGTGCGCCACTCCTTGGCCAATTCCACTGCGCTCCGCGCCAGATTGCCGTGATACTCCTGCAGTTTATTCTCAAAGCGGCCGAAGAGCGAGAGCGCGTCCGCGGTGCTGCCCGCAAATCCGGCGATGATCTTGTCGTTGTAAAGACGGCGCGTCTTTTTCGCGCTGTGCTTGATCACGCTTTCGCCGAGGGTGACCTGTCCGTCGGCGGCGAGCACGACTTTATTGTCCTTGCGGACGCACAAGACCGTCGTGCCATGCATCTGTTGGCTTTTCTGCTGCGTTCGCATCTGGCGATTATACCCCGCTCGGAGCATGACGAGCTACTGAGACACAGTGCCGGGCAGAAATGCGTAGCGGTTGAACGGAAGTCTGCGAAGAAGGGAGCGCTTTAGTTACCAAAACACTTTCGCGGGATTCCGAAGCTAATTCTTACTGTCTTTATCGGAGTCCTTGTCGTCTTTTTCCTTTTCCTTCTGCCGGTCTAGATCCTTCTTGTCTCTGACCTTGTCTCTGTTGGGAATCTGGGCCCAGCGCTGGTCGAGGGATTCCTTGGTGAAAAGGGCATCGGAGACGCTTGTGTTGTAGTCACACTTGTCGAAGAAAACCTGGAAAATCTTGATCCCGTTTCGCTCGCGCGTGATCTGAAACGGCGTTTGGACACCGTCAATCGGATGGTAGTTCGAGTAGTATTCGATTTCCGCGCTCTTCCGCTGCGTCCTCGGATCGCGGGTCTCGACCGTTTTGCGAATGGGCAGGTGCGTGTTGTCGGCGAAGGCGATGCGAATGGTGCGGTTATCGCTGTCCACGAGTTCGACCCAGTCCACCTGCTTCAGGTCCACAACATCCGGCCCACCGTACCGCAGGATCATCCCCGGTTCATGAATTCGGCGGCGCAGAACATTGTCGATGTCCTTCAAAACGTCTTCCTTGAATTGAAGCAGGTCGGCCTGGGGCGCATCGGTGACGCCACCGCGATCGAGCTCCCAACCTTTGTCGCCGTTGAAGACCTGAATGATATTGCGCTTGGGAAGATTCTCCTGACGATCCTTGAACGGAGGCTGCGTGTAATCAATGAACTTCCCGAACCCCGTAACATCGCCGGCATGATCGAAGCTGCCGAGGCGTCCCGTGCAGGTCACATCGTGTACGCTCAAATAGGCGTTCCCGCCAAGCGCCTCGACGGCCTGGTTGAGTATTTCCCTGGCCTTTGCCGCGCTCTGCTCCGGCATGAGGAACTGATCGTCCTGCGCCGCCACGCTCTTCGCTCCGGCGAGCGAAACGCCCGCCAGCACCATCACCGCCAAAATTCCGCGCCAGGTCACCCGCACAGGACAGCACCTCCATTTACATTGATCACTTCACCAGTCACGAAGGTTGCCAGGTCCGAGGCGGCAAAGAGGATTGGCCCGGCGATTTCATCGGGTTTAGCCACGCGCGCCAGCGGTATCGTGGCGAGGACGGACTTTCGCCCGGCCTTGGTCTCTAGCGTCGGTTTCGACATATCGGTATCCACCCAGCCCGGCGCCACGCAATTCACCAGAATGTTGTGACGGGCGAGTTCGGAGGAAAGTCCCTTCGTAAGGCTGATGACGGCGCCTTTCGACGCGCTGTAATGCGTATGAAAAGCCTCGCCGCGCTGGCCGGATGTCGAGCTTACGGCAATAATGCGCCCGCTGCGCTGCGCGATCATGCGCGGCGCGGCGTAGTGGATCACGGCATAGACGCTCTTCAGGTTGACGCGCAGCATGTCGTCCCACTCGCGTTCGGTCAGCTGCTCGATGGGAGCGTCCTTCTCGTTCCAGATGCCCGCGTTGGCAACCAGGATGTCCAGCCGCCCGAGGCACTCGTGCGTGAATTCGACGAGTTTCTTCGCATCTTTCATTTTACCAAGATCGGCCTTGCACGATTCGATGCGAGTCCCGTGCTTGCGCGATTCCTGTTCGACCTGGGCGGCCGCTTCGCGATTGCGGTGGTAGCTGAACACAACGTCCGCGCCTGCCTGCGCGAAGAGTTTCACGGTCGCGGCGCCGATGCCCCGCGATCCGCCCGTCACCAGTGCCGCCTTGCCCGCCAGCGAGATCATGTATCCCCCAAGAAGCAACACGAAGAGAGTTGCGAGTTCAGCGTCGAGACCCGAGAAATTTTCCGCTGGCCGATCGAATGCACAGGGCTCCAATTAAATTCGCGCGAGCGTCTTTCGAGCCGATGCCGCACCGACGAGACCGCGGAATAGCGATTGCGCCAGGGCATCCGTGCCCGCCATGCGCTCGGGATGCCATTGCACGCCTACCACCCAGTTGGCATCGCCGGTCCATTCAACGGCCTCAATCACGCCATCGGGCGCGCAAGCGGCGATGCGCAGGCCGCGTCCCAATTCCTTGACCGACTGGTGGTGCGAACTATTCACGACAACTTCATTCGCATCCGCCCAGTGCGCGAGCTGCGAGGCCGGCTCAAGGCGTGCGATGTGAAACGGCTCCGGCGCACCCTGCTCGCGGTGCCATTCGTGCTCGATCGTCGTGTGAAGTTGACTGGGAATATCTTGGACGAGCGTGCCGCCCAGAAACACATTGAGGCTCTGAATACCGAAGCAGATCGCCAGAACGGGCTTGTGCTCCGCGAAGGAGTGCTCCAGGAGGGCGAAATCGATCCGCTCCCGGTCTAGGTCAGGATCGGCGCACGCAGGCTCTCTGGCAGCGCCAAAACGCGCAGGATCCACGTCTGTGGGGCTTCCGCTCAGCACCACTCCATCGAGGGTTTGCGAGAGCTGCAGTAGTTCGCCCGTCGAAAGCAAGAGCGATACCGGCACGGGCTCGGCGCCGGCCTGGCGCACCGCTTCCACGTATCGGTCGAGCTTGGCGCTCCGGCCAGTAACTTCTTCATTTCGTGTCCGATACGGGATGCCTACCCGCGGCTTGGGGCTGTTTTCGCGGATCATGAAGCGCACATCGTACCATTGCTGGACGACCCCGGCAACCGGCGAGGCTGTCCGCTCGGCTCGGCGCGCACGAAGGATTAACCTAGCAGTATTCAGCTGATAGCGAGATCGTGCGCGGAGGGGTGCCCGAACCGCTCGAACGGGTGGCGGGCTTTCTGGGCGGGTGGGTGCCAATCCAAGCGACGTAGTTCTGCCTCATCTGGTCCATGTGATGCGGGATATGGCGCTCCTGGCGCTCGATCCAGGATTCGAGGCTGATCTTAGCGTCTCCCGGATACTCCATGGTATGGGTCCACACCGGTTCGGGAAGGGCCACGAGAAGCTGATAGGTCATCTTGCGCAGCCGGCGAATAATTTCGAGCGCCTCACGCGTGCTCTGATGAAAGTACCCCAAATTGCCGGCCCATCGCGCGGGATCGAATTCCGCGACCGCCACTCCCGGTTCAGCAATCAAGTGGCGACAGCGCACGTAAGAACTGGCTTCGCTGTCCGCGAGGTGAAGGATGATCTCGTGAATGCTCCAGCGCTCCGGCGAAGGCTTGTACAACCACATCTTCTTGGGAAGCTGGCGCAGAATGGCGGAAAGAAGCGCGGGGGCGCGCCCGAATGACTCCAGCATTTTCCGGCGTTCGTCGCGCGTCATGCGGTCTAACACCCCAATGTTTACCTTAGACGTGGGTGCCGCCATTTCGCTGCTTGCCATACTGAAATAAACGCGGAAAGCCGACCGAATGTTCCTCAGCAGAAACAATCTCTGCGAGTTCCCTTGATTCATCTCGAAAATTCGTCGCTCATTGAGAAGTGTAGGCATGTGCAACCTCTGAACCAACGACCAATTTGGTCGCACAAGCGAAATAAGGTGTTTCAATCACAACTATCCGAATTTTCGGAGAAATGCGATCCGATTTGCAGAAGCGCTTCAAGACTCTTGGACCGAACGGTCTGCAGCACGCTAGGCGCGCGAGGGAGACGGCGACGAAATACGCCTATGCCAATAACCCAGCAGATCGCCGACGAGATAGAGCGAACCTGTCGCGAACACTGCGTCTTCCGGGGACGCCATTTGGATGGCGCGTTCGAAGGCCTCGGCGGGATCGCGAACGACGATCGAGTCTTTGGCCAGATGAGCCGTCATTTCCGCGAGCAGAGGCGCGGAAATCGCCCGGGGCTGCAGCGGCTCGGTGAGAATCACGAAATGGGCTGAGGGGAAAAGGAGTCCCGCTATTTCGTCCACGGACTTGTCGCGCATCGCGCCATACACCAGAAAGATACGGCGGCCCGCGAAATTTTCCTTCCAGAATTTGAGCAGTTCTTTCGCGCCCGCAGGATTGTGCGTGCCGTCAAGATATACGGCCGGGCGCCGGCCGAGCCGTTCGAGCCGCCCGGGCCAGCGAACCGCGCGAATACCGCGTTCGATGGCGTCGTCCGTGATAGAAAACCCGCGTTCGGCCAGAAGCCGTGCAGCGGTGGCGGCAGTGAGCGCGTTGCGGATCTGAAAGCGGCCGGGAAGCGGAGGATCGAGCGCGATCTTCGTCCGCGTATCCGGGTCGGTCGCAACGGCCCGGTAGCAGCCGTCCGATTCTCCCGTCTCTTCGACGTTCCACGCCGCGTCCACTTCCACAAGGCGGGCACCGAGTTCGCTGCATCGCTGCGCGATCACCGCCCGCGCTTCCGGCCGCTCCGCGGAACTTACGACCGGCACGCCCGGCTTGATGATTCCAGCCTTTTCTCCCGCGATTTCCGCAATGGAATGGCCGAGAAAACTCTCGTGATCGAAATCAATGGACGTGATGACCGCGACTTCCGGCACGACGATGTTGGTCGAGTCGAGCCGGCCGCCCAGGCCCACTTCGTACACCGCGAAGGCCACGCCGCTTTCGGCGAAGGCAGCGAACGCCATCGCCGTGATGCATTCGAAGTACGTGGGATGCGCGGCGAGCTTGCCGCTCGCAAGCAGCGATTCGATCGACGCGTGCACGCGCGTCCAGGCCGCGGCGAAATCTTCGTCCGAGATGTCTGCCCCATTGATGCGGATGCGTTCGTTGATTCGCTCGAGATGCGGCGAAGTATAGAGTCCGGTGCGGAGACCGGCGGCGCGAAGGATGGATTCCAGCATCGCCGCCGTCGAGCCCTTGCCGTTGGTTCCGGCAATGTGCACGCACGGCGTTTTCCGTTGGGGGTTGTCGAGGGCTTCGGCGAGCAGGGTGATGTTGGCGAGGCCGAACTTCTGAACGCGAGCTTGCTGGGGCGAGGCCAGCTCGCGCCCCAGCGCCATCAGCGCCCGGACGGATTCAGCGTAGTTCATGAATCGAGAAAGAAACCGAGCGCCTGCGCGATGTAGGGCTTCAATTCCTTGCGGGGGACAATCGCGTCGAGGAAGCCGTGCTCGAGCAGGAATTCTGCGCGCTGAAAACCCTCGGGCAGCTTCTGGCGGATGGTCTGCTCGATCACGCGGGGTCCGGCAAAGCCGATCATGGCGCCCGGCTCGGCGATATTCAGATCGCCCAGCATCGCATAGCTCGCGGTGACGCCGCCGGTGGTCGGGTCGGTAAGGACGGAAATGAACGGCACGCGCGCTTCATCCAACCGCGCCAGCGCCGATGAAACTTTCGCGAGCTGCATCAGGCTGACCGCGCCTTCCATCATGCGCGCCCCGGCGGAACACGAAATGATAATCAACGGCTGCCGCCGCGCAAGCGACCGTTCAATCGCACGCGCCACTTTTTCACCCACGACCGCGCCCATGGAGCCGCCGATGAAGCCGAACTCCATCGAGCAGCAGTTCACCTGCCGGCCTCCGAGCTTTCCTTCTGCCGTGATTATGGCGTCCTTCATGCCGAGCTTTTGCTCCGCTTCCTGGAGGCGCTGCGCGTAGGGTCTCGTATCGGTGAAATGGAGCGGATCGGTCGAGAGGAGATCGGCGTCGTGCTCGATCCACGGCTCCTCGTCGAGCAGCAGGTCGAGGCGGCGGCGCGCGCCCAGGCGAAAGTGGTGCTCGCACTTGGGGCAGACCTCCCAATTCGTTTCGAGGTCTTTCTTCCAGATGATCGCGCGGCAGGAGTTGCACTTCGTCCACAGGCCTTCGGTGCGGACTCGGCGCTCGTCCACCGGCGTCGGATTCTCAATCGCGCTTTTTTCTCGTTTGAACCAGGTCATGGAAAACCACGTTTAGAGTCTAGAGTTCACAGCGAAACCAACCACCGCTAATAATCGATCCCGCGCTGCGCGAGAATGCCCTTCACGTACGGATGCTTCACTTCTTTCATCTCAGTGACCAGATCGGCGGCCTCGACGAGCCGGGGATGCGCATTCCGCCCGGTGCAGATCACGTGCACGCGCTCCGGACGCTTGACAAGGGCGTCAACCACGCGGTCCGGGTCGAGCATCTTGTAGCTGATCACGTAATTGATCTCGTCGAGGACCACGAGATCGTATTTCTCGCTGTAAATCTGCTCGCGGCCATACTCCCAGGCCTGTTCGCACAGCCGTATGTCTTCGGGGTCGGTTTCCGCGCCGCCGACTTTGACGAACCCGCGGCCCATGGGGCGGATTTCGAACTTGTCGTCGCCGAGCATCTTGGCCGCATCGAGTTCGCCATAGTGCCATGAACCCTTGATAAACTGCACCATCAGCACCCGCAGTCCCTGCCCCACGGCGCGAAAAGCGGTGCCGAGCGCGCAGGTGGTCTTACCCTTGCCGGGCCCGGTGTAAACAATCAGAAGTCCCTTGCCTTCCGGCATGGAATCGCGCCCCGCCGCGACAGTTTCCAATAGTGGCCGCACGCCGCAGAAACGTCAAGTGAGTGTCGTTCATCGGCGTAAGCCAGTTTCCTAAGACGCCGGCTACCCGGAAGACGATCCGCGGCCCGTTTTTGCCCGTGCCATGACGCGGAAACGGGGCGTAACATAAAAGGTAGAGTGAGGTTTGCATGTTCGTCGCGTGGGCTGCGATCGGGATCGCCGTGATACTGACGGCCGCGGTGTGTTACGCCTTGAACCACCGCAGGGCCGCCCGCCTCGAAGCAGAGATCGCCCGTCTAAAGGCGCAGTTGGAACGCGAACAGGAATTCAGCAATCAGCTGATTTCCCTCATGCCCCAGGACGAGGAAGAACCGAAATAAAACGGTCCCTGCGATTCGGCGAGCGTCGTCTATTTCGGATAAGGATGGCCCGCGAGGATTGCGAAAGCGCGATAGATTTGCTCCGCCAGTACGACGCGCGCAAATTCGTGCGGCATCGTAAGACTCGAGAGCGAAATGCGCTGCGTCGCGCGGGAGCGGAGTTCGGCGGGAAAGCCTTCGGCATCGCCGCAGAGGAAAACCACCTCGCGTGCGGCGCGGTCGCGCAGATCACCGAGCCAGCGAGCGAGTTGCTGCGACGTGAACTGATTTCCGGCCGCGTCGAGCAGGACCATCGTCGCGCCCGGCTCCATCTTCAGTTTGCGAAGCGCAGCGGGCGTGGCCTCACGAAGCTCCATGACTTCGATTTCGGCGTAGCGGCGGATGCGGGCGATGTAATCGTCGAGGAGCGCGCGGATTTCCGGACGGCGCGTTTTCCCGAGCATGACGAGGCGGATTTTCATCGCGGGATGGCGGCGGTCGCCGTCAAATTAAGCCGTACTTCTTGCGCTTCTCGAGCAGAGTCTTGCGGCTGATTCCCAGGATTTCGGCCGCGCGGCCGATCTTATAATGAGTCGCTTCCAGCGTGGCGCGGATCGCTTCGCGCTCGAGATCCTCGAGCGACTTGAGCGCACTCGCCGAGCTATGCGCCTCGCCCGTCGCGCGCACAACCTCCGGGAAAATCAGCCGGCGTCAGCAGGAGTTCCTTCCCGAAAACCAGCGCGTGCTCGATCGCGTTTTTCAGCTCGCGCACGTTTCCCGGCCACACATAGGATTCGAGCAGCCGCAGCGCCGCGGGGTCGAGAGCCGCGCCGGATTTGCCGTGGATCGGCCCGAGACGCTCGAGGAAATGAGCGGCGAGCGGAGCGATGTCCGCCGGGCGCTCGCGCAGAGGCGGCACGGGAATCGCGAGCACATTCAGGCGGAAGAAAAGGTCCTCGCGAAACCGGCCAGAGGCGACGGCCCGCGTGAGATCGGTGTTCGTGAGCGCCATCAGGCGCGCGTCCATGCGCAGAGTTTCGGTGCCGCCCAGGCGTTCGAAGGTGCGCTCTTCGAGCACGCGCAATAGCTTCGCCTGCATTCCGGGCGCAAGCGCCGCGACTTCATCGAGGACGATCGTTCCGCCCTGCGCCATCTCGAGCCGGCCCGGCTTGCGCGCCACCGCGCCCGTAAACGCCCCGCGCTCGTGGCCGAAAAGCTCGGATTCGACAAGCTCCGAGGGGAGGCTGGCACAGTCAATTTTCAAGAAAGGCGCGTCGTGGCGCGGTCCGCGCTGGTGAATCCAGCGCGCGAGCTGATCCTTGCCGGTGCCGCTCTCGCCGGTGATCAGAAGCGTGGTCGCAGTCTCAGAGAGTTTTTCGGCGAGTTCGAGAACGCGCAACGAAGCCGCGTCGGCCGCCACCCAGACGATGTCCGGCGCGCTCATGCCTCGGTCGTGCCGCCGTCGGATTCGCCTTGCGGTTTCGCGGGCCGCTCGGACGCGGGGAAATCCACGCGCTCGGCGGTGCGCCAGAGCCGTTCCAGGTCGTAGTATTGCCGCGCCCGGTCGCTGAAAATGTGCACCACAAAGCCGCCGTAATCGAGCAGCACCCATTCCGCGCCGATCTTCCCTTCGCGATGCGCCAGGCGCACGCCCTGGCGGCCCAGCCGCTCTTCGACCGCGTCGCTGATGGCCTGCAACTGCGGCGTGCTCTGTCCGGAGCAGAGCAGAAAATATTCGGCGAACGCGCCGGAGAGCTTCAGCACGGTGATATCCACGGCCTGCTTTTCCTGAGCCGCTTCGACGGCCCAGCGGATTTCGGGGCGAAGGGTTTCCAGTGTCACCGGTACAGGGCCTGCCCGAGAATGTATTCCTCCACGCGCGCGGGCACAAGCCCGTGGATGCTTTGCTTCCGCTCGAGCCGCTCGCGAACCTCGGTGGAAGACACATGGCTCGCGACCGTCGTCAGCAAATGGATCTCGGACTTTCGCAGCACAATCTTGTGCGGGTCCGGCGCCGACGAGCGGCCGAACTTTTCCGGCGGGATCACCAGCCGCAATGCGTCCAGGCGAAACCCCGGCCGGCTCGCGATGATGAAATCGCAGGCGTCGAGCAGCGATTCGTAATTCTTCCATGTGGGGATTTCGAGAAACTGGTCCGCGCCGAAAATGAAGAACAGATGATCGTCGGGATGCTCGCGGTGGAATCGCCGGACGGTGTCGATGGTATAGAACACGTGCGACGCATAGCCCGGCGTGGGCGCTTCCGCGAGCGACGGCACAAATCCGGGATGATCCGCGCAGGCCAGCGCCACCATGGTATAGCGATGGACAAACGGGATCAGCTCGCGCTGGGATTTGTGCGGAGGGCGCGCCGACGGAATGAAATAGATCGCGTCGAGATGGAATCGCCGCTGCGCGGCCTGCGCCACGGTGATGTGGCCGGCGTGGACGGGATCGAACGTGCCTCCAAAGAGCGCGACCGAACGGCGATGTGCCCCGCCGGACGGCTTATGCGCGGCGTGCGACGTCAACGCTCCTCCCGATGGGGCGCGGCTTCGTGATCTTCAACGGCGCGACCTTCGGTGGAAAACGGTGCGCGCGATTCGTCCGTGGCATGCACGCCCGCATACGGCACTTCGGAGACTTCCGATACGGGCGCCGGTTTCGGGATGCGGTCGAGCGCATTCGCGATGGCGCGCACGAGCTCGACCACGCCCTCGCCGGTGGCGGACGAGATGGCGTGAAATTCAAGGCCGCGTTTTTCGGAAAACGCGCGCAGACTGCTCGAGACGGCTTCGGTCCGTTGTCGCGTCGAGTTTTGTCGCGACGACGATCATCGGCTCCTCTGCAAGCGTCGGGTTGAACGCGGCGAGCTCGCGCTCGATGATTTCGAAGTCGTTCACCGGGTCGCGGTCGCTCGCATCGCTGGTATCCACTAGATGCGCGATCAGACGCGTCCGTTCCACGTGCTTCAGGAAACGAATCCCCAGGCCGACACCCTCATGCGCCCCTTCGATCAGCCCCGGCAAATCGGCGACGACGAACGTCCGGCCCTGGCCCGGAGCGGCGTCGGGATCGGCGGAAACAACGCCCAGATGCGGCTCAAGCGTCGTGAAGGGATACGCGGCAATCTTCGGGCGCGCGGCGGAGATGCGCGAAATGAGCGTGGATTTTCCGGCGTTGGGAAAACCGACGAGGCCGACGTCCGCCAACAATTTGAGTTCGAGCCGCAGATGGCGCTCCTGGCCGGGGCGCCCGTCTTCGTGCTCTCGAGGCGCCTGGTGCCAGGGGCGTACAAACGCCGGATGGCCGTTGCCGCGTCCGCCATGCCCCCCGCGTGCGGCGAGGAATCGCTGTCCCGGCACGGCAAGATCGAAGATCTGCTCGCCGGAGTCGGCATCAAAAACCACCGTGCCCACGGGAACTTTCAAAATGGTGTCCACGCCCGAGCGGCCGTGGCAATCGGAGCCTTCGCCGTGGCCGCCGCGCTGGGCACGGAATTCGCGATTGTAACGGTAGCGCAGCAGCGTGTTGTCGTTCGGATTCGCTTCGATGTAGATGTCGCCGCCATTGCCGCCGTCGCCGCCCGACGGGCCGCCGCGCGGGACATACTTCTCCCTGCGGAACGCCATGCAGCCGTTTCCGCCGTCGCCGGCCTTCACCAGGATTTTGGCTTCGTCAACAAACATGGGACACCCGTTCCAAGACGTTACACCAACAGAGCATACGCCACGACGGAGGAGAAAAACAAAAGTGGGTGACGCCCCGCTGTTGCGTCACGCAGATGCGTCATGCAGATGAATGCGTCAGTTCGCAGCAGCCGGCGCAGCAGACTTCTTCTCGTAGCGCGAGGCGTGATCCTCGGGCAGCAGGACGCTGATGAAGCGGCCCTTGCCACCCTTGTCCTCGAAAAGCACCACGCCGTCGATGCGCGCGAATAGAGAATCGTCCTTGGCACGCAGGACATTCTTCCCCGCCTTGTAGTGGGTGCCGCGCTGGCGCACCAGAATGCTGCCGCTGGTGACTACCTGCCCGCCGAACCGTTTGACTCCGAGCCGCTGGCCCTGCGAGTCGCGTCCGTTTGTAGATGACCCGCCGCCCTTTTTGTGTGCCATGAGATCCTCGAGGAAGCTAGCCCGCTGCGGGCCGCCCCATCAAAATTTGCGCTGCGCCAAATACCTTACGAAAGTTGAATGTCCACTTCGACGGACGTCAAACCCTGCCGGTGGCCGGTCTGAATCTTGTACTGCCCGCCGGTCTTGTACTTGAGCACTTTGAGCTTGGGGCCGCGCAGGTGCCTCACGATTTTTCCGGTGACTTTGGCTTTCGCGGCTGCGGCGCCCAGAATCTTTTTGTCGTCCGTGCGGACGGCGACGACGTCGTCAAACGTCACCTTGCCGCCGACTTTACCCTCGAGCCGCTCGACCTGGATCGTCTCGCCCGGCGCGACGCGGTACTGCTTTCCCCCACTGCGGATTACGGCGTACATGCTGCCTCCCAGACCTATCGGCAAACCCCTATTATATCGGTGGATCGTCGATTTCGTCAACGAAGTGTGTAAAGGCTTAGCAGCAGCGCGAAACGGTCGAATAGCGGCGGCGGAGGGAGTCGAGGTAGAACTCAGCCCGCGAGAGCGGCGCGGAGACTCCGACCGCTGCCGAGAATGGCCCATTCTGCGCGCCCTGGCCGGCGTGGCGCAGATAATTTTCGTAGGCGGCGTCGCCGGTCACCTGACGCAGCCAGGACCATGCGGCGCGAAGCGTCCTCATCGGGATTGGGTGCGTTCTCATTGTTGCGTCGCAGACTGCTGGGTCATGGGCGGCGCGCTGCCGGCCGGCCTGCTCGCGATGCCGATTTCCATCGTCGTGTTCTTTGGAAAGACGACGTCGTGCCCTCGCGCCACGAAATTCGCGTAAATGGACCGGCTCGCGCCGAAAGCGCCCATCGCCATCCCGAACGGCTGCGAGCGAATTGCCAGTCCCATCGCCAGCCCGATCAGTTTATAGCCTCCCGCGCCGCCGGCCGAAGTGTGGCCCATATCTCCGCCGCCGCTATCTCCGATCATGGAAAACGCGCCGAGTCCAACCGCAACCGTCGTGGTCAAAAATCTCGCGTTGGAGGCAGCGGCGTGTGCGCCGCCTTCGGAATCGAGCTTCACATGGTCCACCTTGGCCGCCTCGACGCCCGCGAGACTCGCTTCCACCTTTTGCTGGACGCCGTCCGCGAGCTTCAGTTGATGAAACACCAGCCGGAGTTCCCCATTGCGGCCGGGATGGCGCGCCGGATGCACTTGAATCACGGATCCCTGCAGCACGCTTCCCTGCGGAATGATCAGGCGGTTCCCGTCAAAGAGCGGCCGTGAAATCACCGCCTCGACCGCGTCCCCCTGATGCGCGGTCGCGGAACTAAGAGGCGTCACGAGGCGCGCCTCCACCATGGCGCCATCGGCCGGCGTCGCGCCGATCGAACTTGCCAGCTCCGGAGTCAGCGGCTCGGTTCCGAAATCGAGCGGATCCTGAATTTCGGCGAAATAAACGGAGCCGGCGTCGATGTATTGCGGATGCACGGGGAGTTCCGCCACCGCGTACCGCTCGATGCGATGCATCTTGCCGGGTTCCTTCACCTGCTTCATCGCGTTGTCCCACTCCTGCTTGGCCGCTTGCTTGGCTTCCGCCGCTTTTTCAGATGCGACGTCCTTGACGCCGTTCTTTTCGCTCGCGTCGCCGGCGGCGGAAACGAATTGAATCGGCTGCCCCGATCCAGGAGTCACGATCGTGTGCACGGGAATGTGCTTCCCATCGGGCAAAACGAACTCATTGAACTCGACCTGAATGGCGTGAGCCGGAGTCAGATCCGCGTCCAGAGCCGCCACCGTGCGCTTTCCGCCCGAAATGCGTTCGATCTTCGTGATCTGGCCCGTGGCCGCAGTTCCGGCCGGAATCACGAGCTTGTCAAACGCGTACACCGGTTCGACGACTCGCCCGTGGATCGGTTGGCCCACCTTTGCGATCCGCACTTCTTTATCGAGCGCCACCTGTACGGGCGTGCCCTTCGGCACCGTCAGCGGTAGTGTTTCGCTCACCGCCGGCTTATCAGCCGGTCTTCGCGCCAGTTCCGGCGATGGATTCGACGCGACATCCTGAGCCTGCGTCCAACCCGCGCACGTACAAGCTAAGAAAACAATGCCGATCGCGCGTCTTATTGCCATGTCACTTCTCCCTGCCGATACACCTGAACGCCGAATGCGTGGTGCTTGGCCATACCTAGTGCGGATGCGACGTCGCGGGCAGCAGTTGCACGGTCTCCGCTCAATCGATGCCGCGCCTCCATCCTAGTCCCCTTCGGCCCAGCGTGTCTTAACGTAGGGTGCCTCATGCAGCACAGCCGGCCTGCTCCCGCGCAGCAGGCCGATCCACTCCGCGAT
This sequence comes from uncultured Acidobacteriota bacterium, assembly GCA_963752925.1. Taxonomy (GTDB): domain Bacteria; phylum Acidobacteriota; class Terriglobia; order Acidiferrales; family UBA7541; genus Palsa-295. The sequence continues at coordinate 807,744 of CAVVZY010000004.1, forward strand.
CGCTTCTATAACGAGCACCAGAACCATCGCGGCGAGCACGGCCGTGACGGCGGCGTCCAGGCGATTATTGAAAATCAGCCGTTGCGTCTCCGCGATTTGCGCGGCGGGAATGGCGCCCGAGGAAATCTGCGAGGCAAGCACGCGCGCCTGGGCGAGAAAGCCGATGCGCGGATTCGCGTCGAAGATTTTCTCGTAGCTCGCCGTCATAGTCACGACGACAAGCCACGCCATCGGAACGAGCGTCACCCAGACCAGCCGACCGCGGCCCATTTTTAGCAGGATCGTCGTCGCCACGACCAGCGCCACCGCCGCGAGCAATTGGTTCGCGATGCCGAAGAGCGGCCAGAGCGAGTTAATCCCTCCCAACGGGTCCTGCACTCCCTGCCACAGAAAATATCCCCACGCGGCGACCATCGCCGCGCTCCCGACGACTGTTCCGGAGATCGAGCTCGATCGCCCGAGCGGCTTCCAGACGTGCCCGGCAAGGTCCTGGACCATGAAGCGGCCGACGCGCGTGCCCGCATCGAGAGTGGTGAGAATGAAAAGCGCCTCGAACATGATGGCGAAGTGGTACCAGATGCTGAGCAGGTGCTCGCCGCCGATCGTCCCACTGAAAATCTGCGCCATACCGACGGCGAGCGAAGGCGCGCCGCCCGTGCGATCGAGCAGCGTGCGCTCGCCCACGCGCTGCGCGAGCGACGTGATGGTCTGCGGATCGAGCGTGAAGCCCCACGAGCTGATGGTCTTCGCCGCGGCGTCAGCGGTTTTGCCGACGATTCCGGCGGGGCTATTGATCGCAAAATAGACTCCGGGCTGCAGCGCGCAGGCGGCGATCATGGCCATCACGCCGACGAATGATTCCATCAGCATGGAGCCGTAACCCACGATGCGCGCGTGCCCCTCGCGCAGAATCATTTTCGGCGTGGTGCCGGAGGCGATCAGCGCGTGAAAGCCGCTCACCGCGCCGCACGCGATGGTGATGAAGCAGAACGGGAAGATTTTTCCCGCGAACACGGGACCGTTGCCGTCGGTGAAGCGCGTCAGCGCGGGCATCGCGAGAGTGGGCCGCACGATCAGAACGCCCGCCGCGAGCGCGAAAATTGCCGCCACCTTGATGAACGCGCTCAGGTAGTCGCGCGGCGCGAGCAGCAGCCACACCGGCAGCGTGGAGGCTGCAAATCCATAGACGATGATCGCGGCGGCCAGCGCCGGAGCCGAAAGCGTGAAGGTCTGCGACCACGCCGGCGACGCGTTCACCCACTGCCCCGCGACGACCGCCAGGCCAACCAGCGCAACTCCTCCGAACGTAGCCTCGAGCACGCGCCCCGGCCGCACATAACGCAGATAGATGCCCATCAGCAGCGCGATCGGAATCGTCATCGCCAGCGTGAACGTACCCCACGGCGATTCCTTCAGCGCTTTCACCACCACCAGCGCGATCACCGCCAGCAGGATCACCATGATCGCGAGCACGGCCAGCATCGCGATCGTCCCGCCGCGCTTCGATACTTCCTCGCGCGCGATTTGCCCCAGCGATTTTCCGTCGCGGCGAATCGAGCAGAAAAGAATCGTGAAATCCTGCACGCAGCCACCCAGCGCAGCGCCCACGATTAACCACAGCGTGCCCGGCAGGTAACCGAATTGCGCCGCAAGCGTGGGTCCGACGAGCGGTCCCGGCCCCGCAATTGCCGCGAAATGATGGCCGAGCAGCACCCATTTGTTCGTGGGCACGAAATCGCGGCCATCCTCGAGGCGTTCCGCGGGAGTGGCGCGAGTGTTGTCCAGCGCGAAAACCTTCGCGGCCAGGAACGCGGAATAGAAGCGATAGGCGACCAGGAACGTGCACAGCGCGGCGACGACAAACCACACGGCGTTCAGCGGTTCGCGCCGCTCGAATGCAATCGCCGCGAGCGCGCCGGCGCCAGCCAGTGCAACCGCGGTCCACGCCAGAATTTTCAGGATTCGCATCGAGGTGGGTTACAAATATGCGAAATATCGGCGAAATTCGGCTTCACTCAGATGCGCCACAGGCGCACCGGCGCGTACGCCGTTCGGCGGCACATAGGGTAACGCGCGGCCGGTTGTGTCCAGATACGGTTGGTCCATGTGAATCGAGACGACGGGACCGCGTACCGCTGGAACCGCGGCGAAAATTCCCGCCGGCAGCATGGCCATAGGGGCCATGGCCGCGCCGGCGAACGCTAATTCCGAGATGAAATCGCGCCGCGTCAGCATTTTCCGCCTCTCATGCGAACGGCAGCTCGTTCTCGTCCACCCATCGCCCATGCACCTGCGCGGTCGCGCGAAACGGCAGAATCACGCGCGCCACGTCGCCTTCCTCCAGCCGCTGCGCATCCGCAATGATCAGCTCCGAGCGCATCTCGGCGTAATTGTTGGCGACACCCATGATGTAGCCTTCACCTTCGGCGCCGTTCTTGCGCGGTACGAAGCAAACCTCCGCCACACTGTGCGTCGAACCGGCGAAGTAGGAATTCATTTTGCCGGTCGCGAGATCGAATCGCCCATAGCAGTTGTTCACGCGTCCGCCGAGATTGCCCGCCTTCCATTCCTCGAACGGCCGCTGTTTATCGGCATACGCCGTGAACGCGTAGCGGTAAGGCTGCGTCATGTAGCGATCGTCCACGCGGCCCAGATCGCTGACGTTCATCTCGAAGAGTTTTTCCTCGGTGAATCCGTCGTCTTTCGAGTTCATGTTAAAGGTCTGGCGGCGAATGTAGGCACGCGCTTTGGTGGGATCCCACGGCGAGCCATCGATCGGCGGAAAAAACGGAAACGGGTTCGAATCGTAGATCGGCGCTTCGAAAATCACTTTGTTGCCTTCGTCGCGCGCGTTGAGCGTGTGGACCGTGGCTCGCGACGGTCCCTTGAACCAGCGAATGTCCTTCGCTTCGCCGTCGCGCGGGACGATCGCGACCATGGCGGGTTTCGTATCGTCCCAGCCCCAGTGAACTTTGCCCGCTTTCAGCATTTCCATGTTCGAGACGAAGCCGAAAATCGGAATGATCACGTGTTTCTGCGTGATGCTGATGTCGTGAACCATGGCGACGTAGGGCACTTTGAAACGCAGCTCCCGCGTGACCTCGCCCTTCTTGTTGATCGTGTACAGGAACACGTCATTCGTCTCCAGCCCCTCGGCTTCGTAGCCGTAGCAAATCATTTCGCCGGTCACCGGATCGACCTTCGGATGCGCGGTGAACGTGAGGCTCTTGTATTTTCCGTGAAAATTGTACGGGCCTATGGTTTCGAGCGTGTTGCAGTCGATTTCGTAGGGCAGGCTGTCTTCTTTCAGGGTAAACAGTTTGCCGGCGAACGCCAGCGGCGTGGTGTTTTGCACGCTGCGATCGAGGCCCGCGACGCTAGGATCGTCGGTGAACGGATTCCGGTACTTGCCAAAGAGCTGCTTCTGGGCGGCGCGATCGGCCTTGAATCGCGGCGTCTTCACCCAGCGTCCTTTGTAATCCACGACGCCGTTCTTGAAGCGGAACATGTTGATGTAGCCGTCCATGCTGAACGGCGAATCGTCTTCAAATTTCGGCGGGTAGAGCCAGTCGCCGCCCAGGCGCACGAACGCGCCGTTCAGGTCCGCGGGGATCTTGCCGACGACCTCGCAATCGTACACATCCGCCTCGAAGCGTGTGGGCGCGAAGAATCCCTTCATCGTGGGCTGATTTGAAAAGTCGACCATGAATTGTCTCCCTTACGATTGCTAATAGCCGCGCTGATACCACGGGGACGGCATGCGGTACGGCACGGTGATAAACAAAGACTCAGCGTGGCGAATCCCGCCGTCCTGAATCTTGAACATTTCGAGATAGCAAAACGAATGCGGCGACTTCAGCGGCGGATCGTGTACTACGCCGTCGGTCGTGGTGAATTTGTCGAGCCGCCCGGAATGATCGATGAACCCGCCCGCGAGCACCAGGCCCTTTTCTTCGTCGACCAGCGGAAAACGTCGCGCGCGCAGCTCGTCGTCCCAGCGATAGTTTCCGAGCTTGAAACCGGCCTCGCAGGAGATCTTCCCGTAGGCCGAAAGATTCAGAGTCGGGTCCGGATTCGAGCCGGGATGCGGGTCGTTCGCGGTCCAGACGCCGTTTTCCCGGCGGCTGCAATCGGGCGTGAACTGTGTGAATAGCTGGCCGTCGTTGAGCTCCAGCGTGTTGAAGTAGCCGTCGGCGAGCGAGATCAAGCGTTCGCGCGGGCGGCGGCGATCCGCGGGCACGTCTTCGGACATCACCGGAACCGGCTGCAGCGTCTCGGGATTGCCGAACGGACCGGGGCCGTAGCCTTTGCGATCGATGATCGTCTCGGCTTCCGAAATCTTGCCGTCGTCGATCTTCAGCCGCAGCGCGAAAAATGATTTCGTACCGCGCTCGTCGATGACGCCGAAGTACGCCACCTGGCCCGTTTGCGGATCGGCCGCGCGCAAATTCTCCGCGCCGCGCCCGCTGATGGTGCGCCAGAGCCCCCAGCCGACTGGCAACTCCACATTATTTTCGGTGAATTTCACGTGCGCGGCCCACGGCAGCCGTGCCGCGTCCTTGGCGAGCAGCGCCGCCATGTACTGATCGACGAAACTGTAGAGGCAGGCGCGGTCGCAGGCAACGGGCATCGCGCCCATTTGCGCAGAATTTGCGGCGTGTGCTTTGCCCTGCGGCGCAAATGAAACGGCCAGCAGGACGGCGGCAGCGGAAATGGTCCAAAGGGCGATTCGTCCGAGGGGGTCAAAAAAGTGTGACACTTCGCAGGGTGCCCTTTCCTTTGTTTTCAGAGAGTTAGGCGGACAATTACTCGGCATGGTGTGACACTTCATTTGGCGCAGACCGATGCCGTCCGGGAGACGGATTGGATCCGCCCCGTGCGGCTTGCCGTTCATTCCGAACTCGAGACTCTTGCTCACGGCGTGTATGTTACTTAGCCTCGTCACGGGGAAAAACCATGTGCGCCTGTGGACTTTTTCTCCGCGCACTTGTTCGCCGCGTCACGGGGAATTTCAGGGGCTGAAACCCCTCAACCGTCCCTCCGGGACTGCCGGCTCTTCTTCTTCTCTTCCCGGCACTGCGCTGCGCTTCGTGCCGGGCTAATTACGGCCGCCGCTCCGCGGCTGAACAACGCCGCCCGAATTCGTGAGCGCTTCGGCCAATTAATGGGCGAATCCTAGCAGAGGTGGGAGAGTAGGGGGTAGAGATTCATTCCTTTGGTCGGAACGCAGAAGTGCGATTCGCCAATCGGGAGATTGGCGATCCCAGGAAACTAGTGGCAGCCGCAGGCGCCGCCGCAACATCCGCCGCCCGACGGCGATCCGGAAGACGATCCCGAGGGACCGCCCGAGGACTTCGTGCCATTCCCGTGCGCGGCAAACACCGAGAGCTGAATCGTGTGCTTCACGCTCGCGCACTTCGGGCATTCAATCGCCGTGCTCTTGCTCAGCACGATGCGCTCGTAGCGCTCGCCGCAATCATCGCAAAGGTATTCGTAGATTGGCATTGGAGTCCTGATTTTACCAGAATTGCCGGTGCGCGGGCGAATTGGCACGCGCTGTCAGGGCCGGCGATAGAGCGCGCGAAATCGCCGCACCCAAGGCGGCTCGGGCTCCGCATAATCCTCGAACGATTCTTCTTCGAGCCCCGCGCGCCGGAACCCGTCGAGTTCTTCGCACGTCACCGGCCACGGCGGACCCTGCCCTTCAGGTTCATCTTCCGCGCGGCCCCGCGCGATCACGAGCAGCCGTCCGCCCGGAGACACGAATTGCGCAATCTTTTCGATGGCGCCCGGGCGCAGATTCGCGGGGAGCGCCTGCACGGTGTAAATCTCAAGCACGAAATCGAACGCGCGCAGCCAGCTCGCGGGCGGCTGGAATAGATCGGCCACAACGTACTCGACCCGCGTCTCGGGATAGCGTTTCTTGGTTGCCTCGATGGCGGTCTTCGAGATGTCGAAGCCGGTGGTCTTGAATCCCCGGGCGGCGAGCTGCTCGGCGTCGTCGCCGAAACCGCTGCCGACCACCAGCGCCCGCTTGCCCGCCGTCTCAAGCGGATGAGCTTTCCAGAATTCGATCAGCCGGGGATTGGGCTCTTGATCGGCCCAGGGAACGGTGCCGTCGCCGCGCTCCGCTTCCTGATAGAGCGCTTCGAACCATCCCAGCGGGTCGCCCTTGCGGATGAATTCGGCGGCGAGCTCCCGTACCCGCGCGCGTTTGTCGGTCATGCACCGATTCTACAACTCAGCGGCGGCTCGTGGTGCGCTTCGATTTGAAGAGGTCGGTCAGCAGACTCCAAGGCTAGAGTCGTCAATCGTCCCTACGGGAGGACTCGTGGCGCTTTTTGTGCTTTCGTTCCCGGCACTGCGCTGCGCTTCGTGCCGGGCTAATTACAATCGCCGCTCCGCGGCTCAAGAGAATGCAGGATCGAGACGGCGCAGATTTGGCCATAGCGAGCCGAAAGGCCGCGGGTCTGAAGACCCAAGCTACATGGAGCAAAGGCGCCCGCCTTCCCGATGCAACGCGTCGGGACCCGCTAAGCGGGAAAGGCGGCCGCTACGAAGGCAAACGCTAGGCGCAAAAAAAACAGCCCCGGCCGAAGCCGGGGCTGTTGGTGAAATCCGTCAGAGCTGAATAAGGCTTTAGTCGCCGGCGACGGTTGCTGCTTCCGACTGCGTAGCCGCGCTCTTGCCGTTGTCGTTCGCGGGCTCGATCCGCTTCACGGTCGTGCCGGGAACAGCGGACAGAATCTCATCCATCGAGCCGATCTGCATGAGAGGCTCCGACTTCTTCTTCAGAACGAGTTCTTCGTAGATCTTCCTCACCTTGGCCGCCTCTTCGTAGGCCTGCTTGCGGCGGATGCGGTCTTCTTCGGCCGCGGTCTGGGGAATGTCGTGCTCCAGGTGACGAACGCGCGCCGCATCGTCCTCGTTGATCTTCAGCGAGTGCTCGTAATCGGTGAGCGCGACGCTCTTGTTCTTCGCATAAATCTCATGCTTGCCATTCTTCTTGTACCATTCCGCGACGGTCGCATTCTTGTGCATGTTCTCGATGATTTGCCGCCAGCCCACGCCCGTGTTGTATGCGCAGAACGAAATTTCGCCCTTCTGCGTGGCGTACGGGATGATGCACATTTCGGTGCGGCGGAAATCGTAGTTGAAGAGATCCTGGAACCACATTCCCGCGATGAACAGGAAGTTCCATGGATCCTCCTTGCGGCGCTTCATGGCGTCTTCGTAGGTGCGGCCCGAGTTTATCTTTCCGTACTTCTTATCCGCGTCCTTTGTAAGCGCCCAGGTCTTGTCGAACTTCATCCACAGGTCTTTGAGCTTCAAGCTGGGCGGCGCCTGGAACGGCTTGTAGTTCTTCAGCAGCGCGAGCGCCATCATGAAGTTCGAGAAGTTCTTGCCGCGGGCCGCGTCCGTGATTGCCGTCACGTCCCTGGTCAGCGTGGGAGCGTCGAGGAATCGCGGCACCGGCGCCCATTCCTTCGTTTCCTTGTTGATCATCAGCGCCGTGCCCACTCCGCAGTTCGGGTGGCATCCGCAGGAAAGCGATCCCCACTGCGAATCCGGTCCGTGCGAGAGGTCCGAAAATCCCGCGAACGTCGCGATGTAGGAAATCGGGAACCAGTCGCGCGTCGGTTCGACTTTGCCGACCTGATTGCTGACGTCCTGCGCCAGATGCGAGAGCGTGTAGCGCTGCCGGATTCTGCGCTCCGGCGTGATGTCCTCGTCCCGCCCGGTGAACGAAACCGGCTGGAACGACACGAACGAAATTTTCTTCGGGTTTTCCATCGCAAACTTCACGATCGGGCCAACCTGATCGTTGTTCACGTTGTTGACGATCGTCGTCACCAGCACGATTTCGACGCCTGCTTCGTGCAGGTTCTCGATGGCGCGCAACTTCACGTCAAACAGGTTGCCGACTTGCCGGTGGCTGTTCGCATCGTTGCCGATGCCGTCGAACTGCAAGTAGGCGTAGCGCAGGCCCGCTTCAAACGCCTTCTTCGCGAAATCCTTGCTCTTCGCGAACTCGATTCCGTTGGTCGCCGCCTGCACGCTGTTGTATCCCACCTTGCGCGCGTAGCGGACCGCGTCGAAAAAGTAGGGCGACATCGTGGGCTCGCCGCCGGAGAACTGCACGGACATCTGCCGGCGCGGCTTGATCTTCGTGGCGTTGTCCAGGATTTCCTGGATCTCTTCCCAGCTGAGTTCGTGGACGTAGCCCACCTGGTTCGCGTCCATGAAGCAGGGATCGCACATCATGTTGCAGCGGTTGGTCAGGTCAACGGTCAGCACCGACCCGCGCCCGTGACGCACCGTGCTCGAACCGTGGTTGTGCAGTTTTTCGTCGTTGTGCGCCGGAATGTCGCGCCCCGGGAAATTCCCCTCGATCCATTCGAGGAACTTCGCGTCAATGGCCATCAGGTCTTCGTACTTGCCGTGGATGGCGCACTCTTTCACCATCCAGACCTGGCCATCGCGCTCGATAATCTGGGCCTTGATCTCTCCGACCTTCTCATGAACGAGGTCGGTCCAGTCTTTCCTGCCGTCAATGATCGCTTCGCGCGCTTCTTTCACGCAGGCGGGGCACAGCGAGTCCGTCGTCCGCGGCCAGCCGAGCGTGGGCTTCGACTTCTCCCACGACTTCAGCAGCGGTTTGTCGGACCACTTCGGTGTAAAAGACGGATTCGGATTGCGCTTGTTGAAGTATTGAATCGTGTCGAAGGTCAGCCCCGCCGTCTTGCAGAGCGCCCAGTCAAACGATTTCCAAATTTGATTGCCCACTGTTTTCGGCATATACCTGCACCTCTTCCTTAAGATGACCTAATGACCTGAAAATGGCTTGAACTTAATGCCCCGCGAATCCGACGGAAAACTGGCCCGTTACGAGCTGGCCCGAGCCCGTAAGCGGTTACGGTACCAGAGTTTGCCCGGTTTCCAAGGGACCGTCTAGGTTCATGCGTCCAAATGTACAAATGGGGGGTTGAACGGTAAAAACGGGCGGCCGAGGGGGACCCCTTAGTACCAGCCCATGGGTAACCCTGACCGTTCGGGGCACCTGTTCAGTTTCGGCACCAACGGAAGTGAGGGTACTGCGGAGCAACCGGGATCAGTCTCCGTTCAGTCCCAACTCAGTCGAGGTTCAGCGGCGTTCGCAGGACACCAATGGCAAAGTGCGCCAGCAGCGGCGCCTCGTCATCGAGCTGAATCCAGCGGAGCACGCAATGGTCTTTCATATACTGCGAGACTTTCGCTTCGCTGATGCCGAGGTACTCGGCCAGCTTGGCCTTCAGGCCTGTATCCGACGAGTAGCCGCGCCCGCCGCGAGTGTTTTTTACGGCGCGTCCGCCGCGCACCAAATTTCCCGCGCCGATCCGCAGCGTCTGGCACGCTTCCACGTAATACGAAGTGATCTGATCGGAATCCGAGAGCAAAAACACGCCGGGACCAGCCGGAGCGTCTTCCGCTTCGTCCAGTCGATGCAATGGGCTGGTCACCAGCCGTCGCAGTAGCGATTCGAGATGCGCCATCCGCGAGGCCAGCGCCGGATCGCCGCGACCGTGCGCGGCACGCTCGGAGGGCAATTGTGGCGACGTCGGTTCCATGCGCGACGGCCGCTCGGGCGAGGAATTGGCGGCTCAGATGCCATTCTGTCTTGCGCGCGCCTGTCAGGCGCAGTCGATCTGGCGCCGGCCGTTCGGTATAAGACCGCAGCGCGCGGCGCGCTCGAATGCAGGCGGACGCGCGCTGGCGGTGCGATGTGAGGTTCGGCGGATCCCGCAAACGCCTGCGCCGGCAGTCCAGGCGAAGCGGGCGCGCCCTTGCGCCGGCGGCCCCTGCCCCCGCGCCGCCCCCGCCGCCGCTTTCGCTTGCCCGGATCAGAACTTGCGGCCGGGTCGGCCAACGCCGCCGAGGATTCCGACGATGCGCCTTCTTCGTGTGACTCGGGAATCTCGCCGAGTGCGAGGGGTATACCCTCCACAGATGACTCCTCGGATTCGTGGGCGTCCGCGCCGGACGATTCCTCGCTCGCTTCGCCGTGGGGCTCGGAATCAGCGCGCATTTCGCGCCCAGGGCGCGCGGCTTGTTCGCTTGGTGTCAACGGCGGCGGAATCTCGATGCCGAGTCGCGTCAACGCTTCTTCGGCCTTCTTCCGCCAGTCGGCGCGACGAAATCGCTGCGCCGCAATCGTGTACCAGTTTCCCGCTTCTTCTTTATGTTCGGATTTTTCTTCAATAGCGCCGAGCTCCCACGCAACCATTGCGTCGCGCGTGCGCTGGTAAAGTTCGTTGAGTTTCGCCTGCGCGTCGGGGCTGTTTTTCGCCTTGCGGATGCGCGCCTGGATTTGCCGCCAATCAGCCATGTCGAGGCATTGTAGCAGCCGCTTGACTTCTAAGCTAATGATCAGTGGTCGTCGGGGGGCTTTTTGCCGTCTCAGTGCACTCTGTGTTTGGCTCGCAGTTTGAAATCTTCCAGGCAGTCAGATGAGGCCACCAACGCCTTGCGCCGCAGCTAGGATCGCGCAATGGCGTGCGGTAGAATCAGCGAAGCGCGATCCGCACTCGAGGGAACGCATGAGAATAATCCGCATGATTTCGGTCGTGGCGCTGTTGGCTGTCATTCGAATCGCGGCCTTCGCCCAGCCACAAGCATCCTCATTCGCGCCATTCGACCGCTGGAGCGCCGCCGTCCTCGCGGGAAACCAGGCATCGCTCGCCGCGCTCTACACCAGCAATCCACCCTCGCAGAATCAAACGCCGGCGGGCAAATCGCAAAATCCTGCCGAAGAGCCGATGTTCTGGTCCGCGCTGGCAGGCCAGGGGCTGAGTGACTTTCAACCCAAGGTGCTGTCGATCTCGCGCCCGCAGCCCGGCGAAGTCGCTCTGGTCCTACGGATCGAATTCAAGCTGAAGACAAGTTCCGGCGCGCAGCCGTTCACCGTCGAAGGCGCTCAGGTGTGGATTCAGCAGGGCGCCGACTGGCGCGTTGCCGCCACGCAGCGAAGCGATCCGACGCCCAGCCCGAACTTTCGCTTGCCGGTGCCCGCAAAGCCAAATACGTCGCTCTATCCTCCGCCCGAGAAAGCGCAGGCCGAAATCAGCGCCGCGCTCGCCAGCGCCGCGAAGGACCACAAGCGCGTGATCCTGGTCTTCGGCGCCAACTGGTGCTACGACTGCCACGTCCTCGACGCCACGTTTCATTCCAAGAATTTCGCCGCCGTCGTGAACGCAAGCTATCACGTCGTACACGTCAACGTCGGCGACGACGGCGACAAAAATCTCGACCTGGCAGAAAAATATGGCGTGCCGCTGAAGAAGGCCGTGCGCATCCCCAGCCTTGCCGTCCTCGAACCCGACGGCAAAGTCGTTTACAGCCAGAAGAACGGCGAATTCGACAACAGCGTCCGCATCGGACCCGCCGACGTCGCCGCCTTCCTCAAGAAGTGGGCGCCACCGCACGCCTAGCCGCACCGACGTCCGCTTCGCGCCCGTCGCGAGCGATCCTTCACTGAATTTTAACCGTCGCGTAAAACAACGGCCTCTCCGGTGTGTGACTGTTCCGACCGCCTGGGAGGGCACAACTCCGTGAACAAGAGATTCATGCAAGGCGCACTCATCGTTGCCGCAGCGTCCGCGCTGGCGGCAGCAACATTCGTGGGCAAAGTGGCAGCCGACGACGACCAGTTCGGCCGATTCGGATTCGTACCCGGTACTTTGGTGCTTAGCCGCAGCGTCTATGTCGGCACCGCTTCTACCGTCACGGTGGGGCAGACGTTACCGCCGGGCTGCGTGGCAGGCAACGTCGCGGTACCGCTAATTGCGGGAGGCAACGCGAGCGTCGCGGTCACCTGCGCCACCGCCATCGCCGACGGTACGTATCCGACCGTCTTCAACAACAACGGGCCCGACGGCAGTTTCGGCATCACCTCGCCGATCTTCCTCGATAACATCACCACGGACGGCTTCCGCATCGGCACTCTGACGGTTCCGAGCGATCAGATTGTGACGAGCTTCAGTTCGAAATCCGAGCTCGCGCTGAATCTGTCGCTGGACGGAAAATCGATCACGTTCGTAGGCTACCGCGGCGGTCCGGGATTCGTTACGGCCCCGAATCAGCTGGACGTCTCGAACTCGAACACTCCGGGCGTCGTGGACCCGACCAATCCGGTGTCGTCGCAGTATTACCGCTCCGTCGCGGAAGTGGATGCCCGCGGCAACCTCGCCATCACGGAAGGAAACGCGTACAGCGGCAACAACGGGCGCGCAGCGATCAAGGGAAATTCGCTCTATTACCTGACCGGAAACGACAATAACGGCGGCCTCTCGAAAAGCCAGCTCACCAAGACGCTGGTCGGAGTCAACCTGGTCAATTCCACCGGCGCCGAACTTCTCGTTCCGGGCCAAGCGCCGCCCTTGCCGCCGAACATCACCAAGATCGGCGATTTCGAGGTCACTCAAATCGGTTACACCACGCCTGACAAGCCCGGCAAGGACAATAATTTCCGCGGCCTGACGATCTTCAACAACACCATGTACGCCACCAAGGGCAGCGGCGGGAATGGTGTGAACACGGTCTACCAGATGGGCACTTCCGGCGTGCTGCCAACCGGAACCGTTGCCGAACTCGCGGCCTTGCCGATCACCATCCTGCCGGGCTTTCCAACCTCAATCGCGAGCGGCGTGGACCAGAACGGCAACCCGGCCCCGGTAGCCTTTCCGTTCGGGATCTGGTTTGCCAATGCGAGCACGCTGTACGTTTGTGACGAGGGCGATGGCACGCTGGTAACCCCCGCGGTCAACGGCAACGTCGCGGACGCCTCCACTCTGGCCACAGCGGGCGTGCAGAAATGGATTCTGGGGACGGACGCCAAGTGGCACATGGTTTACGTGCTGCAGAACGGCCTGAACATTGGCGTGCCCTACAGCGTCCCGAATTACGCGGCCGCGCTCAATCCCGCGACGGGCGGGTGCCGCAACATCACCGGTCGAGTTAATCGCGACGGCACGGTCGACATCTACGCCGTGACCTCCACGATTAGCACGAATGGCGACCAGGGCGCCGACCCGAACAAACTGGTAAAGGTGACCGACGTTTTGAACGCCACCACGCTGCCCACGGGAGACGGACACCACGATTGGCGCGGCTTCCTCGGCCATTTCGTGACGCTTCGCTCCGCGCAGGCCGGCGAAGTGTTTCGCGGCATCTCTTTCGCGCCCCAGGACCACGATGAACACGAAGACGGCGGATTTGACCACTAGAACGAGCTGTACGTAATTGTTGAAGCAAGGAATCCCGGGCCACTCCCGATGGCGGCCCGGGATTTTCGTCTCGGCAATCATTCGGAAAACCTTGTCAAATCGTCGGAAAGTCGCACCGACGAAAATCTCGCGTGTCCGGTGAGCGGCTTAATCGGGAGTTAGCCATGCCCGCACCCCGACCGAAAAAACAGTGATAGCATCCGCGAATGGGCCGCCGCGCCATGAGCAAGAAACTTCCGAAGAATCGCCCCTCCACCCGGCCAGGAATGCAATCGCTTTCGGGGATCGCGCCTCGGATCGACTCACGGTATGCCTGTTTCAAACTCAGGATTGGCCGGTCGCGCATCCATCGCCGCGGAGTTTTCGCCGATGAGCCGATCCCGGCCCATCGAAAAGTGATCGAATACACGGGAGAGCGAATCAGTTCGAGAGAGGTATTGAAGCGGTACTCCAAGATGGGGTCCGCGAAATCCAATTACCTGACTTACCTGTTTGAGTTGAACCGCCATTGGGTTATCGATGGCGCGGCGGGAGGCTGCGGCGCCGAACTCATTAACCACAGCTGCAATCCGAACCTGCGGCAGAGAGTTTTCAAGGGACACATCGTGTTGATGAGCGGGCGCAGGATCAAACGTGGGGAAGAGCTTGCGTACGACTACAAATTCGACAAGGATGCGCAGAGGGTGCCTTGCGCCTGCGGTTCACGAAATTGCCGGGGAACGATCAACATCAAAAAGAAAGAAGACTGGATCTACTGGTCCGGACGGCGATGACGTGAGACTAAAGCAGAGCTGACAGGCGAGCACAAAAGCTGAAGACGAGGCTCGCGCGCAATCGCGACACTTCATCCAGCGGCGGTTTCCCGAGTTGCTGGACGCCCCTCCCTAAGCGGACTAATATGGAATCGCGATGGCGGTCAACCTCCCGATCTACATGGACAATCAGGCCACGACGGCGGTTGATCCGCGCGTGCTCGAGGCCATGCTGCCCTATTTCACCGAGAAATTCGGCAATGCGGCAAGCCGCAATCATGAATTCGGCTGGAAGGCCGAGGAAGCGGTCGAAAATGCCCGCGGACAAATCGCCCGGTTGATCCGCGCCAATCCCAGGGAGATCGTCTTCACCAGCGGCGCGACCGAATCGGACAACCTCGCGATCAAGGGCATCGCAGACCCTCTTCGTGAAAAGGGCCGCGAGAACGGCAATCACATCATCACCCAGGCGACCGAGCACAAAGCCGTCCTCGACGTCTGCAAGCGCCTGGAAAAATCCGGCTGCGACGTCACCTATTTGCTCGTCTCGGCCGAAGGCCTGATTGACCTCGACGATCTCCGCCGTGCGATCACTCCCAAAACGATCCTCATCTCCATCATGTACGCGAATAACGAAATCGGCGTCATCCAGCCCATCGCGGAAATCGGCACAATCGCCAAGGAAAAGAAAATCCTCTTTCATGTGGACGCCGTTCAGGCCGTCGGCAAAATCGCCGTGGACGTGCAAAAAGACGGCATCGACCTGCTCTCCATTTCGGCGCACAAAATCTACGGCCCCAAAGGCGTCGGCGCGCTCTACGTACGGCGAAAAGACCCGCGTGTGGAACTCTCGGCCATGATTGACGGCGGAGGACACGAACGCGGCATGCGCTCCGGCACGCTCAACGTTCCGGGAATTGTCGGCCTGGGCAAAGCCTGTGAAATTTGCCTGAAAGAAATGCAGGAGGAAAGCGAGCGGCTGCGGCTCCTCCGCGACAAGCTCAAGCACTCGATCATGAGCCGCCTCTACGGCACGGCGATCAACGGCTCCATGGATCACCGGCTGCCGAACAATTTGAATCTCAGCTTTTCCGGCGTCGAAGGCGACGCGCTGTTGATGGGAATCAACGACGTGGCCGTTTCCAGCGGCTCGGCCTGCACCTCGGCGATGATCGAGCCGAGCTACGTCCTGCGCGCGCTCGGCGTCTCCGAGGATCTCGCGCACAGCTCGATTCGCTTCGGCCTGGGCCGCTTCAACACCGAGGAAGAAGTCGACTACGTCGCCGACCGCGTCGTCGAAACCGTCAAGCGCCTCCGCGAACTCTCGCCGCTCTACGAAGCAGCCAGGCCCCGCACCACCCGCTAGCCACCGCCAAATTGGTTCTTGCGGACCGCCGCAAGAGCCACGACACTCGTCGGACTCACCAAGGAGCTGCAACATGGAATCAGACCTACGTTACCCGATCGGCAAGTTCGAGGCCGTTACAAGCCTCACGCCAGACCAGCGCCGCCAGTACATTGACGTGATTGCCGACGCCCCTGCGCGTCTGGCCGCAGCCGTCGCCGGTCTCACTCCCGCGCAGCTCGATACGCCCTATCGCCCCGAAGGCTGGACCGTCCGTCAGTTGGTCCATCACATCGCCGACAGCCACATGAACGCCGTCATTCGCTTCAAACTCACGCTCACCGAAGACGAACCCATGGTCAAGACGTACGAAGAATCGCTCTGGGCTGAACTCGCTGACGCGAAGACTCCGCCCATCGAGACTTCTCTCGTGTTGATCGACAATCTCCACAATCGCTGGGTCCTGCTTCTGCGCTCGATTGCGCCCGCCGAGTGGCTGCGCAAGTTCCGACATCCCCAATGGGGTCCGGCCACCATGGATTTCCTGCTCGCGCAGTACGCCTGGCATAGCAAGCACCACGTCGCGCACATCACCGCTCTTCGTCAGCGCCACGGCTGGTAGCTTCCTCGCAGTCGGACCCCGCGTCACTGCCGGCGGGTTTCTTGTTTGCGCCCTCCTCGGAACACGGGATTCCCTCGTCTATAATTGGATTCGCGACAGCTGACTCATTGGCGCGACAAGGAGATCGAGAATGTCCGAGGCGCAAGTTCACAAGCGGAGCTTCCTGCACCAGCACTCGTTGAGTATCTCTGCGACGGCCGTCCTGCTTCTGTGGATTTGCCTTTACGCCGTCTCAAGCCCGAGCACGCACATCGGCTCGTTCTTTGGAAACGCCATCGCCGACTGGTCAGGCGTCGTCGTCACGATTCTCGCGACGAAGTATTTGTACGAGAAGGATTCAGCGGAGAGCCGGCCCCTGCCGAAGAATCTGTTGAAACCCATCCTCGAATTTCTGCGCGACCACGGGCTCAGCATCTTTCTGCTGATCACCGGAGTAGGGTGGGTGATTCTCTATATCGTGATGGATTCCGAGAGCAAGTGGGGGCAGGTCGTCGGAAACATCGTTTCGGAATGGACGCAGATTTTCGGCCTGGTGCTGCTGACCAAGCACATGATCGAGCGGCACTCGAGGGAAAGCCGCCGGTAAACTACGCGGCCTTTTTCGTCCATGCGCCCAGGATCGCGCCCATCACGCACAGTCCCACGAGCGGATAGAATTCGTTGATCGCGAACAGCTCTTTCGACCGTCCCTCGTACATGTAGGTCGTGAAGGTGATGGGTCCGACGATGCCGAGCCACAGCAGGATTCCGATCGCCGACCCGCGCGCGGCTGTGTTCGCATTGCGCCACGCGCAAATTTGCGCCAGCACAAACGCAATCAGCAGATTCAGCGCCAACGTGATGACGTACGGCAGGATCGGGTTCATGTTGGCCGATTGCGCCGCCGGGCCTTCGAGCGCCATCCATGGCTTGGTGAACAGCAGCCCGTACCACAACCCGCCGATCAGCCAGTACACAATCGCGCAAACCAGCACCGCGAGATAGTTCGTCTTCATGACGCCTCCTATCGTTTCACCGCTTCGATCACGCAAAACGGCGAGGGCGTGCGCACCACGCGCGCCAGCCGCAATCCGGCCTTGTCGAAAAGCTCCGCGAATTCGGCTTCGGTGCGCTCTCGCCCGCCCGCCATCGCCAGCATTTCAATGTCGATCCATTTACTCATGTCCGGTTCATTGCCCGGAGAGATCAGCAGCTCGATCAAGATTACCTTGCCGTTTGGGTCGCGCATGGCCTTCGCGCAATTCCTGAGAATCGCGATCGAGCGAGCGTCGTCCCAATCGTGGATGACCGATTTCATCACGTAGCTATCCGCGGGCGGAACAGACTCGAAGAAATCCACTCCGGCAACCTCGCATCGCGACGCAAGCCCCAGCGATTCGATCCGTGCCTTAGCGCCCTGGACCACGTGCGGCAGATCGCACACAATCCCTCGAAGCCCGCGGTGTTTCTGCAAAATCATCGCGAGCAAAACTCCGTGTCCGCCACCGATATCGGCCAGCGTGCCCGAGGCGCCGAAATCATAAGCCTCGATCACCGGCGGCGTCATTTTCTCGCTGATCGAAGTCATAGCCGCATTGAATACCTGGCCCACCTCATCGTTCTGTCGAAAGAATTCGAACGGTTCCATGCCCGTGGCTTTCTTGAGTGCTGTGCCGCCCGTTTCGACCGAATGCTGAAGCTCCGCGAAAATACGCATGTGCACCGGAGCGGACAGAAACAGCATCGCGTCGCGAAACGAACCCGGACCGTCGCTGCGCAGAGTTTCCGAGAGAGGCGTGTTCGCAAATGTGCGGGGCGACACTTCGTGGAATACTCCCAGCGACGCGATCGCCCGCAAAACGCGGTACAGCGCGTCTTCGTTCACGCGGGCCGTGGCGGCGAGCTCGGACACTGCCTTCGGCCCGTGGGCCAGCAAATCGGCGATTTTCAACTTGGCCGTGACGTAGATACAAGCCGCCGGCCGGTGCCCGCTTCCGATCTGCATGATCTCCGCGAACCGGCTCGTGGCTGACGCACTCTGTGCAGATGAACGAGACAAGGCATTCTCCCAAGTTTCAAAGGTCAGTGTTTTCGGGAGTCTGACCGCGGCTCTCCGTCTTGTCAAGCGCGCCATCCCGCCCGGTTCAAATTGGCCGCGAGATGAAATTCAAGTTTGGGCACATGCAACATTTGGCGAGCTGAAGTGTTCTAAGATATAGACCGTATCGCCGCGACCGGGGGAAGGTTTGCTCCGGCGTGGATTTCATATTGAATCATTCCCGGCGGATTCGCCGGAAGGAGATCAGGCGGTGAGAAAACTTATAGTGGTTCTGGCCATACTAATGTTTGCGGGCGTCGCGGGCGCTGGACAAGACGTTGTTCCGGCGGGGAAACCTCTGAAGCTGGTCCTCGCGCGTCAATCGACCGTCGCAATGGTGGACGTGATGAAGGACTTCAGCGACAAGTGTCCGAACGTGACGCTCACGACGAATCCGAAAAACTCGAACTACATGCTCTATGCCGGCGGATGGTCGGGCGAGTACCGCTTCATGGTGATCGCCAAGGGCGGAGACACGCTGTACGCAACGAAGACCGTGATGCTCAGCAACGCCGTCAAAGACGTCTGCCATTTCCTGAACACGCGGCCGTAAAAGGGCTCCCAGGTCGTCCGCCCTTGGTCTTGGCGGACGAGCCTGGGAGATTGGTCGCGCTTCGATTTGTCGCGGCAAGAAGCGTGACGTCGTGCTGCGCATCAGCGTCGCGGCGTCACGCGAGCTTTTCACGCCGACCGCAAATCCTCGTTCAGCTTCTTTTCTTTTCCAGCTCGGCCCAGCGCGCGTAAAGGCCGTCCACGGTTTTCTGCGCTTCTTCCACCAGCTTGCACGTTCGCTGCAGCAGCGCGGAATCGGCCATCACCGCCGGATCTTCCAGCGCAACGTGGTGCGCGCGAAGCTCCTGCTCCGCGTCCGCGACTCGCTTTTCGATGGTTTCAAACTCGCGAGCCTCCGCAAACGACAGCTTCTTTTTTTTTCCGGCGGCCGGCGCGCCGCCAGTAAGTGTCGCGCGGGATCGCGGCGCGCCCGATTCATCGCGCGCGCCCTTCGATTGCTGCGACCGCTGCCACGCTTCCCACTGCGAATAGTCGGCGAAGCGCTCGGCCTCGCCGAGGCCGTCGAGACCGAGCACCACGGTCGAGACGCGGTCGAGCATGTAGCGGTCGTGGGTGACCAGGACCAAAGCGCCGCGATATTCCAGCAGGCTCTCCTCCAGAATTTCCAGCGTGGGAATATCCAGATCGTTGGTCGGCTCGTCGAGTAGCAGGACATCCGCCGGCTGCAGCATCAGCTGGGCGATTAAGACACGCGCGCGCTCGCCGCCGGATAGTTTTCCCACGCGCTGGTTCAAGTCCTCGGCATCGAAAAGGAATTTCGCGCCCCACGCGGCCACGTGAATCACGCGATCCTGATAAATCACCGAATCGCTGTCCGGCGCGAGCGCGCGGCGCAGAGTCACGTCCGGATCGAGTTCGCGATTCTGATCGAAGTAAACAATCCGCAGCGAGTCGGCCTTGTGAATCTGGCCGCTGGCGGGCGCGATTTCACCGCGCAGCAGGCGCAGCAGAGTTGTTTTGCCGCTGCCGTTCGGGCCGACCAACCCGACTCGCATTCCCTGCGCCAGCGTGAAATTGATATTTTTGAAAAGGTGGCGGCCGCCAATTGCGTAGCTGACACCTTCGAGCTTAATGAGTTGCTTGGTCTGGCGGTCCGACGCCGAGAAGTCGATATTCGCGGTGGCGATGCGGCTGCGCGAATTCATCTCCGCCAGCTCGCCGATCATTTCGTGCGCTTTGTCGATGCGCGCTTTGGATTTGGTGGTTCGCGCTTTCGGGCCGCGGCGCAGCCATTCGATTTCCGTGTGCACCAGGTTCGCGAGCGCGTCCTGGCGCTTTTTTTGCGCGTGGAGATATTGCTCCTTCGCCTCCAGAAACGTGCTGTAGTTTCCGCGCACGCGGAGAAAACCGTCGGCGTAGGCGCGGCTGAGTTCCACCATGTCGTTGGCTAGATTTTCGAGAAAATACCGGTCGTGACTCACTACGACGCATGCGAACGGTGCGTTCTGAAGAAATGTTTCGATCCACTTAATGCCCGCGAGGTCGAGATGATTGGTCGGCTCGTCGAGCAGAAGGATGTCCGGCTGCTGCGCGAGAGCCGCGGCAATCGCCAGGCGTTTTTTCCAGCCGCCAGAGAGCGACGCGGTGCGCGCTTCGAAATCCGTGAAGCCCGCGCGGCCCAGCGTCTCCGCGATTCGCGACAGGCGATCCTCGTGCGGGACCGCTGCCTGCTCCATGGCGGCTTCGATCACGGAGCGGACGGTGTCGTTCTCCCCAAACTCGGAGACTTGCGTGACGCAACTGAGGCGCGTGCCTTTGCGAATCGCCAGGTCGCCGCTGTCCGGTTTCACGCGGCCGTAAAGAATTTCCAGAAGCGTGGATTTGCCCGAGCCGTTTGGCCCGATCAGGCCGATGCGGTCGCCTTCGGAAACCGTGAACGAGATATTTTTGAAAAGCGGAGCGACCCCGAATTTCTTCGAGAGGCCATGCGCGCTGATAATCGGAATCGAGTTCGCCAATCCGCCAGTTCTCCTGCAACAAGTGTACACGCGAAGCGTTCAGGAAAGCCGGTGGGCTCACTAATGTAGGGTCCGCTGCGAGGTTCAACGGGAGGCTCTTAGCGCAGGCTGATGGGGCACTGGTGAAGACTTTACAATTTCGAGAATTTGCCGCAAAAGAGGAATCCAGGCGGGCGTTCGCGGAATCGAAGCTGGGAGGAGGAACCAACATGGCGACGATCCAGGTCAAAGATGGCGCGGAAATTTATTACAAGGACTGGGGAACGGGGCAGCCGATCGTTTTCTCGCACGGTTGGCCGCTGACCGCGGACGACTGGGACGGGCAGATGCTGTTCTTCGGGCAGCTGGGCTATCGCGTGATCGCGCACGACCGGCGAGGACATGGGCGCTCAAGCCAGACGTGGGACGGCAACGATATGGACACGTACGCGGACGATCTGGCGGCGCTATTCGAAGCGCTCGATCTGAAGAACGCGATCATGGTGGGGCATTCCACCGGCGGCGGCGAGGTCGCACGGTATTTGGGGCGTCACGGCACCAAACGCGTCGCCAAGGCCGCGCTGATCAGCGCTATCCCGCCGCTGATGTTGAAGACGGAAAAGAATCCTCTGGGCGCGCCCCTTTCGGTCTTCGACGGACTCCGTACGGCGCTGGCGGCCAACCGGCCGCAGTTCTACAAGGACATCACGCTGCCCTTCTACGGTTACAACCGCCCGGGCGCGAAGATTTCGGAAGGCATACGCGAGCACTGGTGGCTGCAGGGAATGATGGGAAGCATCAAGGCCCACTACGACTGCATCGCGGTGTTCTCGGAGACGGATTTCACCGAGGACCTGAAGAAGATCGAAATTCCCGTGATCGTCATGCACGGCGACGACGATCAGATCGTGCCGATCGCCGCGGCGGGTCCGCAGTCCGCGAAGCTGCTGAAGAATTCCACGCTGAAAATTTATGCGGGCTTTCCGCATGGAATGCCGGCGACGAACGCGGATGTGATCAACGCGGATTTGCTGGCGTTTTTCAAGGGCGCGGCGAAGGCGACGGCGTAATAACGCTCCCCGGCACTACGCTGCGCTGCGTGCCGGGCTAATTACAATCGCGCCTACGGCGCTTTGCTGCTTCCTAGCGGGCTTCGCCGGCGGGCGGAGGCGGAGCTGAAGCCGGGGCGGGTGGCGGCGGGACCGGGACGTTTCCGTCCAGTGCGAACGTGTAGAGGCGGCCTTTGCCCGCGCGTCCCGCGAGAACGGAAACGTACTGCTTCCCATCGAGCATGTAGGAAACGGGATTCGCGAATCCCGGCTGTAGTTTCACGCTCCAGAGCTTTTCGCCTTTGTCCGCGCTGAACGCTTCGAATGCTCCGTCGTTGGATGCCGCGAAAACCAGATTGCCGGCGGTCGTCATCGTGCCGCCGCCACCGGTTGCGGGAGCGCGCCAACGTTCTGTCTCTGTGACAGGATCCCACGCGAAGAGGAAATTACCCGCAGGCGGAGTCGGCGGCGGAGGCGGTGGACGTGGCGCGCCATTGGCACCGGCTGCGACCGGGCCCGTGCCTCTGCCTGAGGCATCCCTGAAAATGATTCCCCAGTTGTACGCACCCAGCTCGGGCTTGAATTCCGGCGCCTGAATGTAGGAAAAGCTGGTGGCTGCGCCGGGCGTGATGTAGACGAGGTTGGTCTGCGGGTTGAACGACATTCCCTGCCAGACGTGTCCGCCGCCCGGGCCCGGCCAGATGATCACTGGCGTGGTGCCGTAATGCGCGTCGGGATTGATGATGGGGCGGCCGGTCTTAGGATCGAGGCCCTTGGCCCAGGTGATTTTCTGAAGCGGCGCGCCGGAGATGAATTTTCCGGTCTTGCGATCGAGGACGTAGAAGTAACCGTTCTTCGGCGCTTGCATGATCACGTGGCGAATTTTCCCGTCGATTTTCAGATCGGCAAGGACCAGGTCTGAAATCGAGTCGTAGTCCCACTCATCGCCGGGAGTGGTCTGAAAATACCAGACGAATTTTCCGGTGTCCGGCTTTACGGCGATGATCGAGCAGATATACAAATCGTCGTTGCCGAGCTTGCTGCGATACTTCTGGACCCATGGGCCGCCCTGGCCCGTGCCGAAGTAGAGCAGGTCGAGTTGCGGATCGTAGGAGATCGCATTCCAGGGATTGCCTCCCCCGCCCAGTTTCCACCATTCGACATCGCCCGACCACGTCTTCGCGGCGGCTTCCATGGCTTTGTTCTCGAAGGGCTTCGATGGATCGCCCGGCACGGTATAGAAGCGCCAGATGAGTTTGCCGGTCTCCGGGTCGTACGCGGAGATGTAGCCGCGCACGGCAAATTCGCCGCCGCCGTTTCCGATAATCACTTTCCCTTTGACGATGAGCGGAGCGCCGGTGATGCTGTAGTCCGCGTTCTTGTCGGCGGTCGCGACTTCCCAATCTACTTTGCCTGTTTCCGCATCGAGCGCGACGAGCCTCGAATCGAGCGTGCCGACGTACACTTTGCCGCCATACACGGCGACGCCGCGATTTCCGGGGCCGCAGCAGAGACTGGGGCCGGTGCGGATTTTTTCGGAGTCGGGCTTGCCCATCGAGCCGGGCGGGAAATTCTGGTGGCCGAGTTGCGGATCCCAGCGCCACTTCTCCTTTCCCGTGCGTGCGTCAACTGCGAAGACGACGCCCCAAGTGACCGTACCGTAGAGAGTGCCATTTGAAATTACGGGAGATGCTTCGAGCGTGCCGGGGAGAGCGCCGGTATCGTAATACCAAGCGAGCCCAAGGCGGCTGGCGTTCGAGGCGTCGATCTGTTTGAGCGGGCTGTAGCGCGTTTGCGAGTAATTGCCGGCAGCCATCAGCCATTCGTCGCCGGTCTTGCCGGCGTTTAGCAAGAGCTTGTCGTCCACCGGATGTGCCTGCTGCGCCGAGGCGGTGCAAGCTGCAAGGACGAACAACAACGCCAGTGAACTCCACTTGCTTACATTTCGCGTGCTCATGTGTCGCAATCCCCCCCGCGCCAATCGTCACGCTCCGGATTCCCCATCCGGCCACGCGCGTGTGAAGACATACTAATCCCGACTCTCGTTTTTTGCTTGGGGTTTGTGCAATCACGGTGGCGCGTCAATCGCCCCTCCGGAACTCGTGATTTCTTCCTTGGGCGCACCCGGCACTGCGCTTCGTGCCGGGCTAATTACAATCGTGCCTCCGGCGCTGGCGGCGCGAGCGGCCGCGACGAAGGCGATGGCGCGCGGCGGGATTTTAGGCTCCGACAATATGGAAGAGAAGCTGAAACCATACTGCCGAAAATTCTCAGGTCTGAAGACCTGAGCTACACGATTCGGGCGTAGGGCGGAAGCGACAGGCGACATCCAGCCAAGGATGATTGCCGGGCGTAGTCCGCCGCGGCGGACTACGCCCCTACGAAAGCAAAACCGGCGCGATTCCTGTAGGCCTAAACCAAAATAATTATTGGCGCGATTCGAAATTCAGTTGACAGTTTCGAGACAAGTCTGTAGAGTTGGCGATTGTCTGCCTACCTTCCAGCTGGCCTGGGAGTACCTGCTCTTTGACAATCGAGTGAAACAAGCCAGAACCCGTTTGGTTTCGGCTTTTATTCCGGGTGTACCGGGATAAAGGCCGTTTGAGAATGCTCTTTTCCCCGAGCAATCGGTGAAGAGGGTAGAAGAAATCGAGCGATTAACAGTTCGTCTTGATCGTGGGGATGAAAATCTTCACGGTCGGGAGACAGGTTTCAAATGAGAGTTTGATCCTGGCTCAGAGCGAACGCTGGCGGCGTGCTTAACACATGCAAGTCGAACGCGCAGCAATCTGTAGCAATACAGGTTGTGGGCGCGTGGCGAACGGGTGCGTAACACGTGGATAACCTTCCTTCAGGTGGGGAATAACCCAGTGAAAATTGGGCTAATACCGCATAACAAGACGATGGCACATGCTGTTGTCTTCAAAGGCGCAAGTCGCCAGAAGAGGGATCCGCGGCCGATTAGCTAGTTGGCGAGGTAATGGCTCACCAAGGCATTGATCGGTAGCCGGACTGAGAGGTTGGCCGGCCACACTGGAACTGAGACACGGTCCAGACTCCTACGGGAGGCAGCAGTGGGGAATCTTGCACAATGGACGAAAGTCTGATGCAGCAACGCCGCGTGGGGGATGAAGCTTCTCGGAGTGTAAACCCCTTTCGACCCGGAAGAATGCCCGCAAGGGTTTGACGGTACGGGTATAAGAAGCCCCGGCTAACTACGTGCCA
Source organism: uncultured Acidobacteriota bacterium (assembly GCA_963752925.1). GTDB lineage: Bacteria > Acidobacteriota > Terriglobia > Acidiferrales > UBA7541 > Palsa-295. The sequence goes on from CAVVZY010000004.1 coordinate 832,586, forward strand.
GCAGCCGCGGTAATACGTAGGGGGCCAGCGTTGCTCGGAATTACTGGGCGTAAAGGGTCCGTAGGCGGTGTGGCAAGTCGGGAGTGAAATCTCTGGGCTTAACCCAGAGGCTGCTTCCGAAACTGCCGTGCTAGAGTGTGAGAGAGGCGAGTGGAATTGCGGGTGTAGCGGTGAAATGCGTAGATATCCGCAGGAACATCCGAGGCGAAAGCGGCTCGCTGGATCACAACTGACGCTGAGGGACGAAAGCTAGGGGAGCAAACAGGATTAGATACCCTGGTAGTCCTAGCCCTAAACCATCAGGACTTGGGGTTTGCCCTGTACGGGGCAAGTCCCGTAGCTAACGCGTTAAGTCCTGCGCCTGGGGAGTACGGTCGCAAGACTGAAACTCAAAGGAATTGACGGGGGCCCGCACAAGCGGTGGAACATGTGGTTCAATTCGACGCAACGCGAAGAACCTTACCTGGGCTTGAACCGCACAGGACCATCTTTGGAAACAGAGACTTCCCGCAAGGGACCTGTGTAGAGGTGCTGCATGGCTGTCGTCAGCTCGTGCCGTGAGGTGTTGGGTTAAGTCCCGCAACGAGCGCAACCCTTACTCATAGTTGCCACCCGCAAGGGGGAACTCTATGAGGACTGCTCCGGATAACGGAGAGGAAGGTGGGGATGAGGTCAAGTCAGCATGGCCTTTATGTCCAGGGCTACACACGTGTTACAATGCGCGCCACAAAGCGTTGCAAACCCGCGAGGGGGAGCTAATCGCAAAAAAGCGCGCTCAGTTCGGATTGCAGTCTGCAACTCGACTGCATGAAGCCGGAATCGCTAGTAATGGCGCATCAGAACGGCGCCGTGAATACGTTCCCGGGCCTTGTACACACCGCCCGTCACATCACGAAAGTGGGTTGTACTAGAAATCGCCGTGCCAACCGCAAGGAGGCAGGTGCTCAAGGTATGACTCATGATTGGGGTGAAGTCGTAACAAGGTAGCCGTAGGAGAACCTGCGGCTGGATCACCTCCTTTCTAAAAGAAAAGGGAGCACGACTCGCCTTTGGCGAGTACGGCTCTCCATCCCGGATCTCACGACCCGGGACGTTCGATTTTCTCAGCCGACGGGTTCTGGCCTGGTTCACTCGATAAAGTCCTGAGTCCGCTAACCGCGGACAAAGGCGTCAAAGAGTTTGTTGTAGACAAACGCAGGCCCGGTCCGATGTGAATCGGATCGGGCTTTTTGTTTTTGGAAAAGGCTCGGCACATGAAGCGCCGCCGCATCATCACCTTCGCAATCAGCCCGCGCGTCTCCTATTAGTGAACTCGACACGAAGGAGGACCTAAGTCCTATGGCGGGCACTGGGCTGTGGCGCTAGATTCGTTGGTACGAGACGCTTTTCATGCGCCAGCGCCCTTTCATTCTCCTCGCACTCGCTGTAAGTCTTGTCGGCAGCGCCACTTCCGCGCGCGCGCAGGACCAGCCGGCTATGCCCGCTGCGACTGCAGACAAGCCGCAGCAGCCACCGGTAGATTCTTCGACGCAAACTCCAGCGCCGGATGCGAACCAGCCGCAAGAACCCGCGAAACCTGCGCATAAGCCTCGTCACGTGATCACGAACGATGACCTCGCGGGCAAGGGTGATGTTTTTGGAGCTGCAAGCGCGGACATCGATATCAGCAACATCAACGACTGCGACCGTGGCTGCTTCGAGCGCGTCCGAACGGGCGCTCCCGGCCTGGCCGATGCTGCGGGGCAGTGGAAGCGGGATCTCCTCCGTGGCATCGACAAAGTGACCGCCGATGCAAAATGGCAGGCGGCGCTGGGCGAGATGGCGCGGGCCAAGGGGAAGTTTTGCGAGCTCGGCCGGGAAAAAAATGAGGCGCTCGCGAACAACGCCAATCCAAGAAATGTGACAGAGCAGGAGCTTTCGATCGACGAAGAGTTTGACCGCAAATTCAAGGCGGCTCAGCAGGACCTGAACGCCGCATACGCCGATGCCGACGCGGTGATTCGGAACTACAGCGGCATCATCATACCGTTCATGAACCTTCAGAAGGGCCGCGTCGCCAGCGCGCCCTGCATTCAGCCGCAGCCGGCAAGATACCGCCCGTATCAACCGCCGCAGAATGACCCGGACGATCCCGATGATCCGTAGCCCGCGGTCGGCAGGCATCGCGGTGTTGTCTCTGTGCAGCTTCGTTTGGGCGGGATCATTTCATCTTGCGTCGGCGCAGTCGCCCGCCAACGCCAGCAATCCCCCGTCCACACAAGATTCCGCCGACAAGAAACCGGACAAGGCAGCTGAAGATCGCGGCAGCTCCGGACAGGCGGCGACACCGGCTCAACCGAAGAAACCGAAGGTGATCACGAACGACGACATCAACGCCGACCGCGCGCGCCACAACGACGGATTTGCCGGCGGCCGAGTCGATACGCACGCGATTCCTGGAACGGGCGTTTGCGATGACGACTGCGCGGAACAGGCGCGACAGATGACCGAATTCGGGCCGGACCGGGATGGCGAGTGGCGGTTCGCGCTCACGGCGGCGCGGCGAAATCTGGCAGCAGACACGGCATGGCCGGGCGCCTACGCAACTCTGGCCCGCGCGGTGAAAACCTACTGCACGTTTCAAGACCAACTGGAAGCGACCGCGGCCCCGAGCGGCAACGATTACGGCGCGAGAGTGGAGCGCGCTAGGCGTGAAAAGTACGCCGAGGACATGGGTCGCGTGCTCGGCCAAACCGTCAACAACGCGAACGCGCAGGTCGATCGGATGGCGCAGCAAGCCGACGACAGCTCGGACCCGGCGCGCGCGGCCATCATGCGGGTGCTGGCGCAGCGCGTGAACAATTCGTGCGATCCCTAGCGACCGCGAGAGATAGCAACTCCATGACGCCAAAGAAGTTCTTTACGTTCGTGGGCCTGATCACGGCAGCCGCCGTGATCGCATTGGTTCTATTCCATCGCCTGAACACGGAGCATCCCGGCGGCGCGCCAGGCGCCAGTACAACTGCATCGGCGCCAAGACTGAAGTGGACCTTCAAACCCGACAATAACAGCGCTGTCGCGAGCATTGTGATCGGCAAGGACGGGACGATTTTTGCGGGAGCCAACAACGGGATCTACGCCATCGCTCCAGACGGAACGCGGCAATGGAAAACGCAGATTGCGGGGCTGCTCTATCTCGCCGGAAGCGATGACGGCACACTTTACGTAGCCAGCTCGTACGGGCTGATTTTCAGCGTTTTGCCCAACGGAACGCTGAGCTGGAAACCGGGCCAAGGATTGATCGGATTCGGCGGGCCGCCGGCCATTGGAAAAAACGGATACGTGTTCTTCGCCAACACGGTTTCCGATCTATTCGCGTTTCGCCCTGACAGTTCGACATCGCCTGACTGGTCGCAGGGCACATTTCGCGAAGGGATCGTCAATGCGAATTCGTCTCTGCCCGGCGAAGCGAGGGTGGGCGGAGCGCAGAGCCGCAACACGCCGGCAATCTGGCGGGACGAAACGATGGCGCTGCCGCGCCAGCACTGGATTCATCTTTTCTATCCCGATGGGTCGTCACCGTGGTTCAGCGAATTGACGCCGGGGCAGCTGGGACCCGCGGCGCTGGCGGATGACGGAACGATTTACGTGGCTGACGACCGCCGCACATTTTTCGCTGTTCGACGCTCGGGAGACACACTGTGGCAGTTCACGACGGACGGCACGGTGATGGGATCCGCGGTGGTCGGAGTCGACAACACGATCTATTTCGCGACGTCGAACTCGGTCTATGCGCTCACGCCTGAAGGTTCGCTCAAATGGCAGACAAAGGCGCCGCAACAGGCCACGACAGCGCCGGCGCTCGCCGATGACGGCACTGTTTACGTCGGAGGCGCGACGGGGTTTTTCGCGATTCGCTCCGATGGAAGCTTGAAGTGGACGCTGCGGACGATGTCCGCGACAGGCGCGCCGACGATCGCTGCGGACGGGACGATTTATTATCCGTGCGGATATCAGTGGGTGTGCGCGCTTCAGGATGAAGGCTCGCCGCTGGCGAAAGGTCCGTGGCCGAAGATGTATCACGACCCTGCCAATACCAGCCGCATTCTCACGGTCCTCTAAATCGCGGCTTCCGACGGACGCGAGGAATACTCTCAAGAGAAGAGCCCCGGCCCGATGAACTCGGACCGGGGCTTCTTGTTTCTCTTGCCGCTGATTTCACTGCGACGACTGGCAACGACTCCTAGTCGTGTCCCCCGCCACTTCCGAACAAGAATGGCAGGACCTGGATTTGCTCCTGTTGCACGGCCTGCAACTCGCTGGGATCGATGCCGAGCGCTTTGAGGATCGTCGGAGCCACCTGCTGGTTGGACACCGCAGCCTTCACGGTTTGCGGTGCGATGCCAGGGGAGGAGACGAGCAGGGCGGTGTGCACGTCATCTTCGTTCAAGCCGCCGTGCTCGGCAATCTTTGAACCGCCGGTGAAGATCACGCCGGTATTGACTTTGAGGACGATGTCCGGAGTACGCGGATCGTCGCCGGGGCCGCTGCCGGGAACGTTGAATTTGTTGGCGAGGGACTGAAGAGCGAAAATCTCCTGAATGCCGAGCGCTTCCTGATTCGTCGGCGTGCTCAGAGTAGTGACGACGGACGAAGTGAGTGACGGATCGGTGAGCCAGATCAGCGAGCCGTCGTCGGAAATATCGAAGGCGTCCGCAGACCCGATCGTGGCCGCCGGCTGGCCCCCGCCGATTCCGACGCGCTTCTGGACGTCGATCGGCGACTGGCCGTGCTTCGCGCCGATGATGATGAGCGTCGAATTGAGAAGATTCTGTTTGCTGAGTTCGCTGACAAACTTCCCGAGCGACTGGTCGATGAAATCAAGCTCGCTCGCCAAACCCGCCGACGGGGTCCCCAAAATGTCCGTGTAGCCGGCGACCTTCAGCTTTTCGCCCACACTGACGGCCTGAAAGTTCGTGCCGAAAACCGTCGGAACGGGAGCTTTGTGTGAGCGGTCGTGCGTAAAGCCGTCGATCTCGTTGATTACAGCCTGGACGTGCAGCGAGTCGTAGCACTGAATGTTCTTGAGGTCGGTGGTCCAGCCATCATCCGGCGTCGGAGCGGGAAAAGGCACGGGAGTGCATCCCGGAAATGACAGAGGCACGGGAATCGAGTTGATCTCGGGACCGTAGAAGTCATCGACACCCTTTCCGCTGGGTCCGTTGGTCCATTCGTACGACGGGTGCTTGTCCGTCCACGCCGTGTAGCCGCCGTTTGCTTTGACGACCTCGAAAATCGTGTTCACGCGCAAGTATTGGTGGGGCAGGATCGCGACGCAATGGTTGGCGGGATCGCGAACCAGAAAATTGGGGTTCAGGCCGCCGCCACCATCGAGTTTGGTTAGATCGATATCAACGGCTTCATCCCACGCGACGTTGGTGCCGATCGTGCCGGGGCAATTTCCGCCCGGGTTGCCGAGGCCGTCCGTTTGCTTTGGTGGAGAGAGCTTGCGGTTATAGGTGTCGTCATACCACAAGCCGGTGGTGATCGGCGATCCGCCTGTCACCAGAGACGCCAGGCCCGGAAAAGAATCCGAGGGCTGGGAGGTGGCTGCGTTCGTGTAGGTGATCCCATGCTCGCTCAATGCGGCGAGCGTGGAACCGGGATGTGCGGCGATGTAGTTGCTGAGGTCGAGCGCGTGCAGGCCATCCACGCTGATCAGAAGAACATGGCGGATGGACTGGCCGCCGTCGTGGCCTTCGTGGTCTTGGCCATGATCATTGGCGCGGACTGGGAGCACGACGAGCGCGGTGATGACTAATGACGAAAAGAACTTGCGAACAAATTGCATGAAGTTTCCTCCTGAGAGATGCTGGTGCCGGAGAAAACTTAGCGGAGGGCAGGTTTGGATTGGTGAATGCTGGATGACATCCCGGCAAAAAACGGCGAACAAACCTTAACGCGCGTTAATGATTCTGAGCACGCCGGGTAGAGAGTCAGCTGATATTACAACCTACCAGACGCTCATTTCCGCGAGGCTACAGCCTTGGAAGCAACACTGAAAGGCCCCTCCCTTCAAGCAGCGAACGTTGGGGCACCCAACGGCGTGGATGAACAGCAAGTGGAACTATTGGAGCGGATCCACTCGCGGACTTTATCAGGCGAACAAATGTGAGAGTCTCAAGACATGGGCCGCCCAGGGGTTATTTCTTCGGGGGCTCGTAGAGTTCGACGAACATGCCGACGTCGGGATCGCGGACGAGCGCTACGCGGTAGCCGGTCTTCATCTCGACGATTCCGTCAGAAACGACCGTGACGCCGAAACCCTTGAGGCGCGCGAGAAGCGAATCGATGTCCGTACATTCGAGGCCGATGTAGTTCACGCCGATGTCGGTGATGTTGTATGGCGCGAGGGGCTTCTTGCGGTTTTCATATTCCACAAGCTCGAAACGCATGCGCGATTTCGGGTCGGCTGCTTCGGCGAAAGTGGCGTTGGCGAGACGAATCACGTTGCCATGTCCGCCGACGGCGGAATCGAAGAAATCGCCGCCGAGCCAGTTCTCGGGCGTGGTGGGCCACTGCGCGCCAAGCATCACGCCGTAGAAGGCGCGGGCCTTGTCCGGATCGAGCGTCACGAGGCCGATGTGATTGAAGCCGGGAAGATCGGCCGGAACGGCCGGGCGCGTATCGGTGGCGGGTACGGCGGGACGCTGCTCGATGATTTCGACGTCCATGCCGTCGGGATCGGTGATGTAGGCGAGCGTGCCCTTCGACGCGCCGGGAAGGGCGATCAATTTGCCGTCCCACGTGCGCGGCCAGAGCATCTTCGCGGCTTTCAAATCAGCCCACATTTTTTCGGCGTCGGGAATCGTGAGATCGATGTGAGTTGCGCCGGGCTCCCAGGCGGTCTTGCCGCCCATCACGTTGCGGCGCTTGACTCCTCGGAATTCGCGCAAGTACAGGGTGAATGGCTTGCCGGAGATATTGCTATTGAGCGTGAACTTGGCCATGCGGGACTCGACGCCCTTGGTGCCATGGATGCGGTTCATCACCTCATCTTTGCGCCAGGACTTGTCCACGTTGGGAACTTCGGTAAAGCCGATGGCCTTGTAGAAGGCGACGGACTTGTCGAGATCGGAAACCATGCGGCCGTCGAACTCGATGCCGACAACGGCGCCCTTGGACCCGAATTGCGGGGCGGCGCTGGACGACTGACGAATTCCCGCGATCGCAATCGCCAGAAACAGCGCGCAGGCGACCGCCGCAATCTTGGGATCGAAGAACCGCGAAGCCCGCTTGCTCATGCATCCCCCCTGAAATCCACCCATTTTGCGACGTATGTGTAACACGCTTGCGAATTGGTGTCCAGACGTTTGGGCGCGTCCGACACGCGGAGAAAAGCATAAGACGTAGCACAGAGAACACTGAGGGGGCACAGAGACCACAGAGAAAGCTCAACGCTCACCGCAGAGGCGCAGAGAATCCCTGAACAAGAAAGCGCCCCACACTCACGAAGAATCGAGAGTGGGGCGCCCGGGAAGCCTTGCAACCAAATACGCGACGACGCTTCGCGCGCTTGCGCCTCTACCGGCCGGGGACGAGAACGTCACTGGCGGCTGAGACTTCCACGTTGTGCTGCTCGGTGGTCACTTTGAAGCGGCGAAGTTCGCCCTTATTTTTCGTGCTGCGGGCAGTGGTGAACGTTAGGAAATACTGGTTGTGCAGAATCATATCCAGCTTTTCCAGAAACGGCGTGAAAGCGATGGGAGTATCGAGGCCCTGGAAGAACGACTCGCCGCCGGTTTCGTCGGCCATCTGAGCGAGATTGCTCTGGCCGTAGTTCACGCGAAACAGATTGCGGCCTTCGCGGCCGGCACCCCGCGCATACAGCGTGTGGATCATGATTCCGGCCTTCTGCGCCTTCTCGATGGTCAGCGAAACGTCCGGGCTACTGGGATCGCCGCGGAAACGGTCAATGCCATCGGCGATGACCAGAATTTCGCGACGCGCGCCGGTGGAATGCCACTTCGACATGACGTCCATCAGCGAGAGATAAATGCTCGTCGAGGCACCGCCGTGGCCAATCGTAATGCGAACATTTTTGGCCACCGCGTCGTGATCCGTGCTGAACGGTGACACGGCTTGAGTGATGCCGTTGTTCGCGTAGAACACGCCCACGCTGGTGGCCTTCGACTGCGCCTGGATGAACTTGCGCAAATCTTCGAGCTGGTTTCCGATGTTCGCGAGGTCGTCAATGACGATCGCGAGCTCGAGCGTAGACTTCTCGCCTTGCGCTGAATCCCAGGCGACGACGTCCTCGCGACGGTCGCCCGTGTGCACGACTACATCCGACTTCCCGAGGGCAGGCGGAGCGGTGAAATTGGGGCCCAATACGGTTACGACGGTCGTGACCGGCACTTTCGCGGTGCCAGCTTGCGGCTCGGCGTTAGCGGACGAGAAGACAGCGAACACGGTTAACGAAAGGAGAAGCGAGCTTGCGAGCAGTTTCAGGTGATTGAGCATGTTGCCCTCCGGTACTTTGATGCCACTTCAGGACCAAAAGGATACGCGATGGATGGTAGCTCCAATTGCGAGAGGAATCGAATCAGGGAGAAGAATTCAAGCCCGGCTATACACGGAAATCACGGAGAAGGACTAAGACTCACCGCACACTTGTGGCGCGCGGCGATTAAGCGCAATCCATTCGCCGCCGCCGGCGGGTGATTCTGCCAATCCTGATCGGATTGGCAGAAGTCGGAGAGTTTGCATAACCGATGAGCGGGAGGTAAGCTTCCGCGTTGTTCCTTGCAAAGATTCGATTTGCCTATCGAAGCGAGCACCGCTAGGCGGGAGAGAGCGATATGAAAGCGTCATGGCGAGTTTTGTGGTTTGCGTTTCTGCTGGTAATTTCGTCGGCAAAGATTGCGGCCGCAGCGCCGCAAGACGCGGACCGCGCAGCCATCGAAAAGTCCGTGCAGAACTACATGGACTCGTGGAACTCGCACGACGTGCACGCGGTGGCGATGACGTACGCAGAGGACTGCGATTTCGTGAACAATTTTGGCGACGTGACGCATGGCCGAGCGGGGATGGAGGCGACGTTCGGGCCGTTCATGACCGGCGTTTACAGCGAGACGCATCAGGCGGGAAAGGTGAGGTCGATCCGATTCCTGAAACCCGATGTGGCCGCGGTAGACGTGGACTGGGAAATGACTGGTGCGAAAAACCAGGATGGCACCGCGCGGCCGACGCGCAAGGGGATTCATAGCCTGGTGATGATGAAGCAGGGAGACGGAGCGTGGCTCATCGCCGTAATGCACGTACACGAGTTCACGAGTTCGCCCCGGATCACGAACCCAGGGCAGACGCCGCAGCCACCCCAACCGCCTCCGGCACGATGACGCGGCGTCGCTAGTATCAAATTACGAGCTGTGCGTGAGATCCGCCGTGGGAAGGAAGCGCGGTGGGGTGCGCTGGCGCGTGGCCTGCTCGAACGCGTAGGCAATCTTGATCAGCTTTGGCTCGCTCCAGGCGCGCCCGAAGAATGAAATTCCCACCGGCATGCCGAAGACGAATCCCGCAGGCACGTTGATATTCGGATAGCCGGCCACAGCCGCGAGCGACGAAGTTCCGCCCGTATCGTGATCGCCGTCCACCAGATCGATGAGCCACGACGGGCCAGCGGTCGGAGCGACCAGCGCGTCGAGCCGGTGCTTGTCCATGACAGCGTCGATTCCCTCCGTGCGCGTCAGGCGATGATTCTTCGCGAGCGCGTCCAAATAGGCCTTGTCCGTGAGCGGGCCTTTTTTCTCGGCCTTTACGAAGAGGTCCTGGCCGAAATAGGCCATCTCTTTGCCGGCGTATTGCTCGTTGAACGCGATAGTTTCCTTGAGCGAATGCACGGAAACGTGAGGTCCGGCCGCGCCGAGATAGGCGTTCAGATCGTGTTTGAACTCGTAGAGCAGGACGTCCATTTCGGATTCGTCGAACTTTCCGAGCGATGCGATTTCGACCGGATCAATCAACACGGCCCCTTCGTGTTTCATGGCGTCGAACGCGGCGGTGAGGACGCCCGCGACGCTCTCGCTGAAATCATACGTCTTGCGGATGACGCCGATCCGCGCTCCGCGCAACCCGGCGCGGTCGAGAAACTGCGTATAGTCGGCCGCGGCTTTGCGACCCGGAACCTTGGTTGCGGAATCGTCCGGGTCAACGCCAGCCAGCGCGCCGAGCAGCGCCGCCGCATCGGCAACGGTGCGCCCCATGGGGCCCGCGGTGTCCTGACTGTGTGAGATGGGAACAATTCCCGCGCGGCTGACGAGGCCGACCGTCGGCTTGATGCCCACGATTCCGTTGGCCGACGACGGGCAGACGATCGAGCCGTCCGTCTCCGAGCCCACGGCGAGGGCGCAAAGATTCGCGGAAACGGCCGCGCCGGAGCCGGAGCTCGAGCCGCAGGGACTCCGGTCGTACGCGTAGGGATTGTGCACCTGGCCGCCGCGCCCGCTCCATCCGCTCGAGGAATGGGAGGACCGGAAGTTCGCCCATTCGCTCAGATTCGTTTTCCCCAGTATCAGCGCGCCCGCTTCGCGAAGACGCCGCGCCACGCCGGAATCCTTTTCCGGCGTGAATCCCAGCAGCGCGAGAGAACCGGCGGTGGTCATCATGCGATCCGCGGTGCCGATGTTGTCCTTGATCAGGACCGGGATTCCGTGGAGCGGCCCGCGCGGTCCCTTGGATTTGCGCTCGGCGTCGAGAGCGTCGGCGATGGTGAGAGCATCGTGGTTGAGTTCAATGACGGAGTTGAGCGCGGGGCCGTCGGTGTCTATCGCGGCGATTCGATCCAGGTATCTTTCGGCGAGCGAGCGCGCCGTGAACTTCCCGGATTTCATGCCGTCCTGGAGCTCAACCAGCGTCACTTCATCAAGTTCGGATGGTCTTACTTCTGGAGACGGCGCATCCGCGCGGAGAGTGCGCGCGAACCCAGGCAACGCGAACGACGCGGCACCAAGCTTGAGAGCCGAATCGAGGAAATGCCGGCGGGCGGGCTTGCTTGGGTTAGAGTCGTTTTTCGATTGGCGCATGAAGAAGCCGTGGAGATTGTATGCAAAACAGTGGTACCAGAGCAACTTTGTCCATCACGCTATTCATGCCGCGAGAGCACATGATAGAATTGTGGCCGTTGTCCGCATCAAATCTGCACGAGCGATGGGCCTGTAGCTCAGGTGGCTAGAGCGCGCCCCTGATAAGGCGGTTAAGGCAGTGACCTGACCGGGCTTTTTTGTATCCGAGTGGACTTGCTCCACGTTTATTCGTTGCGCCTGCTCGCCGTCAGAACTACTCTTCGCCAGTAAGCGGTTTAGCGACTGCAGCTATCCAGTCCCGGATCATTGGAAAGCGAAATGCATTTTTCTCCATCGCTTCAGTAATTAGCTTGTGGGCTTCGAGTGGCTCTACGTCCAAGAAATAGCCGTTCAGTCGGAGCATGACGTCAGTCATAACAAAACTGACTCGCTTATTTCCGTCAATGAAGGCGTGGTTGTTTGCGAGGGATTCCATTAGAGCGGATGCTTCTTCAAGTAGATTGCTGTAGTAGCCGTTTTGAGGGCGGACAACGGCGGACTCCAGCAGCCCCTTATCGCGAATGCCGTGAAGTCCGCCGAACTCTTCGATCAGCAAGCGGTGAGCTTCGATCGTTTCAGCTACAGTCGGGTAAATCCGTGGCGGCATCTACTGCGCCAAAAGCTGAAGCAGCTTTCGGTTTTTATCCACGGATCGACGCACATGGGCCATAATCTCGGGACGCACAACGTTCTGTGTTGGAGCAACAAACCGAATGTAGTGTTCTGCTGCTTGTTCCAGAACATAAGTCGTGGTCTGACCGTTATCCTTCGCCAGTTTGGTCAGATCATCATAGAGGGCGGCGCGCATGTTGAGCCCAATCTGCTTTCTTGCTTCCTTTGACATAGCCGGTCTCCTCTCAACCTGAGTTAATTATACGGAACAATCTGGTGGCGTCAAGATGTGTCTAGATGAGTCTAGGCCCATAGGGTAGACAGCAATGATATTCGCCTTGTATTCGCTCGGTGTCGAATTAATCTTCAGCTAAGCACGATGTTGCCTGTCGCCCGGCTGAGAACGCCTCTACCGGAAATCTTCGACGAAGTTTGACAGATCACTCCACCGATACCGTTCTTTCGGAGCGGCCCAGAATTCGAAGGCTTTCGGGAACTCTATCCTTGGGATGTGCCAAAATATTTGGTCTCGAATGCCTGTTCGTCGCTATCGCCATCATTCGCCAAACCGGCTGTAAAACCAGGTCTTCGCCAACTGGGTGAGGACCACATAACACACCAATATGATCGCAAGTAGCAACCAGTACAGGGGAGCAAGCGGGACAAACCCGAGCGCACCGGCCAGAGGCGAAACCGTCAGCCCGGCGCCGACCGCAACGATAATTACCGAAGTAAGGATGAGCGGCCAACTGGCCCAGCTCTGGAGAAACGGGATCTTGTTGGTGCGGATGACGTGAATAATCAGCGTCTGGGTGAAGAGCGACTCAACGAACCAGCCAGTATGGAATAGCGCCGGGTTGTGCCAGCAATTGAACAGATACAACATTATGAAGAATGTCAGGTAATCGAAGATCGAGCTGATCGGCCCGATAATCAGAATAAAACGCAGGATCCCACCAATCTCCCACTTGCGCGGTTTGGTCAGCCAGTCGGCATCCACCTCATCGGTGGGGATGGTGGTCTGCGAGAAGTCGTAGAGCAGGTTATTCAAGTTCGCAGGCTGCCAGTCGTGAACTCGCAAGGACAGTGCATCGGTATGATCGCCCAAGCGGACGTCGCGCTTCATGCGCCGGCGAGCGAGGTGGCGAAGACCCTAGCTGAAATCTCCAAGGTAACGCGGTTAGTGCACGGGGTCCATGCAACGGTAGCTTAGATTGAGGCACTGTTGAATTGACTCCCGGTTCGTTCAGCGAAGGTGTGTCTGAACTGAGGTGGGTCTGGATTGATGGAAGATTAATGTGCTATCTCTAACGGCGCCAGTCCTTGCAAGAGTATTTTCTTTGGCTGATCGCTGGGTTCGAGCACACTTCTTAGCCGGCGCACGAACAGCGTCTTTCTCTGTTGCTTCTGTTCACCTGTGTCACCCGAACTTGCTCGCCCTTTTTCGGTTCATCGACTCGGTGTTGCCCACCAACCATCTCTTCGGTCACGATCGACCATGATGAGTTATTCGAACTCCCCATAGGGAGGCGGGTAACTCCCTCGATCGACACTTGCGGAGCCGCATCAGGAACGGGCCACGCCCTTAGTTGTCGTGGCGCAGAATCAGGTGTTGGGCGAAGTAGAAATTCAGAGGAAAACGAAAGTGGACAAGACATCGGGGGTTTGGGTGGATGGGCAATACGTCGGCTACCCGGCATCCCTTGATGACGAGAGAGCCGGGGAAGGACAGGTTTTCGAGGAGTCGGTCGGAAAAGCGTTACCTCGGGGCTTTGAGACTTTCCCGCGACCGTCGAAAGGGTTCTGCACTCAAAAACCTGACCAGAGCCTTGCCTACTGAAGCGGACAGAAGTACATTGTTGGTTAGCCGGGAAGTCAAAATGGAAGTTCCGGCCAAGATGCGCGCAGTTGCTCTCCCACCGCTTTCGACCGAGCGCTCTCTCCGGACGCAACCGTTCTGCGACTCGATGCTGTACTGGAACCCTGATGCAGCGGAGCTGGTAAGGCTATGCCTCATAAGAAAACGCATAAAGAATCTGCCGAAGCGACACTCGCCAGCACGAGAAGAGAAATGACGAAGCCGCGCATGGCTAGATCCGCGAGAATCGCTGGGCGAAGCGGCAGCTCAAAGACGGCGACCAAAGGATCGACAAGCCGGAAAGATATAGCCGCCTCGCGTAAGTACGTCCTACGCACGAAGTTGCGCGGCGATTGCAGAAGGAACCTAGGTGATGTCAGAAGTTGGCTTCCGCGTCAGCACCGAGAAACTTGTCATCGGAAGCCGATCCTTGATCGGGATTCTCCTGATTAGCTCTTGCCAATTTCATGATTCAGTGGACCCAAGACCGAGGGTGCTGCTTGGCTTAGGCGGAATGAAGTCGCGCGGGTCACGAGTAGGTCGAAGCAACTAACGATTCCATCGCCCAAGAGACAAATCAACGAAATGGCAATTCCAAGTGCACCGACCAAAGTCCAGAAGATGAGAAAGGCGGCGAGCACCTCACGAAGAACGTATATGTTGGCTTCCGCGGCTCCAATCAATGTAATGATGGCACCTGTAACGAGAGGGATCAGCATTCGCTTCATGGTCATAGGATTTCACTGCTTCTATTTGGGACGGCAACTTCTGTGCGATCGTAGCCGCAGCGAAATGTGACTCGGCAAACGACCACCTTCTAGAGGATATTGCCCGAATTAGTCGTCGCTGTATGTCCCGTTTAGGACACACCAAGAAACGCGCCCGACCGCGATCCATCTGAATCGCTGAGCCTTCGGCGACCCGAATCTCGATAAATGTTTTATGAGAGGACATGTCCGGTAATCCGACTACCCGGGACTTGAGAAGGGACCGGGAACCCACTCGCTAGGAGGCGCGCGTGGGAACACGCAGCGAGATCCTCAAGCCAATGGCCCCCAATATCCTGTCGGCGATTTTTCTGGGTTTAGTTATAATCCTCGCGATCGGACGACTTTCGCGCGCGAAGGTAAACATGACGGTGCGCTCGCGGTCTGCCCCGCAACCAGGCCCAGCGATCCAGCGCCGGTGAGAAACGAAAGATAAGGAGCGAAAATATGTGCGATCGAGATCATTCTGCCGAGGATCGGGAACGGTACGAAGCCCTCGGCTTAATCACGCGAAAGCAGTTCGGGGTGATGCTGGCGGCAGGCGTCGCCATGCTGCTGCCTAAAGTAGCCAACGCGGCAACGGTCATCGAATCAGACGTGACTGTAAAGACGCCGGACGGCACCGCGGACTGCTACTTCGTCCATCCAGCTACCGGCACCGCGCCTGGCATATTGGTATGGCCGGATATCTTCGGGCTGCGGCCGGCAATGCGCCAGATGGGTAAACGGCTCGCCGAGGCGGGCTATTCGGTGCTGGTGGTGAATCCGTTCTACCGGACCCAGAAAGCTCCGACCGCGGCTCAGGGCGCGGCGACTCCGATTCAGCAGTTGCTGCCGCTCGCGAGAACCCTGGACGCGACCACGCAGGTGACGGATGCGAAGGCATTTGTCGGATGGCTGGACCAGCAATCCTCGGTTGCCAAAAATCGCAAGATGGGAACGCAGGGTTATTGCATGGGAGGGGCGATGGCCTTTCGTACCGCTTATGCAGTGCCGGACCGCGTCGGCGCCGTGGCCTCCTTCCACGGCGGCAACGGGTTGGTGACCACTATGCCGGACAGTCCACATCTTCAGGCCGCGACGACCAAGGCGCAGTTCCTGGTCGCAATTGCGGAAAATGACGATATGCAAGCCCCCACCGAAAAGACCGTGATGAAGGAAACCTTCGCCAAGGCGGGACTGCCCGCGGAAATCGAAGTGTACGCGGCCATGCACGGCTGGTGTCCGCCAGATTCGGGCGTCTATAGTGAGCCGCAGGCCGAGAAGGCATGGAGCCGTCTGCTCGTACTGTACGAGAAGGCTCTCGCGTAACCTACTTCTTGTGGTTGGCACGGCCCGCGGAGGTTAGCCATGCAAACGCGGGGCGAAACTCCTGAGTAACGCCGTTGCCGGTAAAGTGGGTACTAGCCGGGTAGATGTCCGGTTATCCGACTAATCAGGAGTTAGCCTAATTTGTCCCTAGGTAGACTCTGATTCGGACATCGTGCGCCACCGCCGCGTATTGCGTGGTCCCGGTCGAGATCCGATCCGCGAGGCCCGGCTGGCCCCGGCACGGTTCCCCTTCGCCAGACATCCCAATCACTAAGGGAAGGAAGAAGACGAAAACGAAAGCGTATGCCGGCACCATCGCCACGCCATGGATGGCTTTCCCGAGCTTGCTTGGTTTTTTTGGTCGAGATAGCACATCGCCGAGTAATACCAACTTCACCTCCGTCCCATCGGGAAATTTCATCGCATCCAATTTCCAGGCGACGAGTCCGGCCTTGCAGTTGTCCGTTCGTGCGCGGCGCACCTTCGTGATGTGCGCGGACACACGCGAACCGGCCGGCATCGCCGTTTGGTTTCCGCTCATCACCGGCTCAGCCAGCTCCAATTCCAATCGGTCTCCCACGGCAGACGTTTGCGAGTCAATGCTCGTGTTCAGAACAAGTTGGAGCACACGCCCCTGTTTCAACTCCATCCAGCCCGGCGTTCCTTGAGCCATCGCGCCTGGGGCTTGCTGTGTGATCGTGCCGGCCACAAAAACAAAGACCAGAGCGCATCTACCCGCCCGCTGCAGGATTCTTCGTTGCGACTTCCCCATGACGCGCATGTTCGCCTCCCTCTTCCATCTACCTCGCCGTCTAAATTTCAACCGGGGGCAGCTTGCGGGAAGACGAAACCACGCGGGCGTGCGGCTAAGACACTTTCTAAACTGTCCCAACTAGTCCGTGAGTTCGCCTCTGAGAAAGGCTTCGTATTTGCGCAGTTCCGCTAGGGAGACTTCGGCGATAAGGAAAAAAACAATGGAACAGAAGCGTTTTGGCAAAATCTTCGCGGTCACAGAATCGCAGATTACCACTGCCGCCTCTTGCAAGCCTCGCAGCCTGTTCGCCTTTCGCATGTCGCGGAGCAAAATGCACTCCGGGGCAAATCCGGCGGCAAGTAATACCGTTCGAGCCAGCTTCAAGAATTTTGGCCAATGAGACGCGATGCCAACCATTGCCGTGGGCGGCGCGGGCAACCAGCCAGCCAGTGACCCCGTGACCGAGCGGACCTGCAATGTCAGAATTTCTGCATCCTGGAGTGACGATTTGCGCAGCTGCTCCGCCGTCCGAGTCAGTGCCACCGGAGCGGCGCCGTCCAACATTTCCGCCGTCAGCTCTTCGATGCCGCAACCTCTCACGGGCAATCGGACTGTCTCTTGCATCTCTGCAACTAGAATGCCCCTCAGCTCGCGATCCGGTTCGATCAACACGAAATGATCCGGAGGCTGCAGTTGAAACCAATGCTGCACACGTGCACGCACCGACTCCAGCGGTACTCCCAACGTCCTGGCGGATCGGAGGAAGTGGCGGATCAGCTGGTCCAGTTCCACGGCATCTGAGGGTGGCCGCTCGGGCGGCGCCTCGCGAACGTAAATTCCGCTGCCGCGCCTTGACTCAACCCATTGATCCTTCTCCAATCGACAATACGCCGCGCTGATGGTGTTGGGATGTACGCCAAATCTCCTCGCGAGCGAGCGCGTGCTGGGTAGGCGTTCTCCGGGCGCCAGATCGTTACACAAGATGCCTAGAATGATCTGCGTGACGAGCTGGTCGCGGAGGGTAACCTCCGTTCCGCGGGCAAACCAGAGCTGCATAGCAACTATTCTAGGCCGTAATCTTGCTTCACAAAAGACTCCCGGACACAAACTTAGATTCTCCTCGGGAAATGACTTCGCGGTGAGCGAACAGGGGGTGTTGGGCCCGTGTTTCGCTTCTAGGGGACAGTCATCAAATAGAGCCAGTTCAGCACCTAACTCCCGATTAACGCGCTTACCGGAAAAGTGGGTACTAGAACCCACATGTCCGATAATCCGACTAATCAGGAGTTGACCCAGCCCCGGCTACTGTCTTCCTACTAAGAAGCATTGCAAACGCGAAGATGACGACTGCGGCCACGATTCCAGTAGGAGTGCACAGCTTGTCTTTTCCCAGAGTCACAAGGTCGACGCCGACCTCCCTGCCGAGAGGGTCGGGTGGTAAGTGATGGAGAAATACAATTGCCTCTGCAAAAGTTGACACCACGGCCGTAGCAAAGACGGCGGCAAGACCCAGCAGAATGCTCTTGGCCATTCCCGAGAATAACCCCGAAGGCGCACTGGAATGCAAGCCGGAAGCAGCAAGTCATTTGTCCGGTTATCCGACTAATCAGGACTTGACCGAAGGGTCAGACAGGCGTTCACTTAACTTAGGATGGAGCCGCGCGGATATTCCCATGGAGCCCATTCAACTCGCCCAGCAAGTCAATTGCACATTCTGTGGGAAATCGCAGCAGGATTCTAAGAGGCTCATCGCGTCCCCAGACCACCGCGCGTACATTTGCGATGAGTGCACATTTGAACCGCGTAGACTTCAGCTGATTTCCGAGAAATCCGAAAGTCGCCAAATTATCGCGCCCTCCCTGTCTTCCCGACTAATCGCATTCTTTCGGCCGGGCCGGAACACTCCACCAACGAATGAATTCCGCTGTTCCTTCTGCCGTAATAAACCAGGGTCAACGAGCTTATATGTGCCTTCTTCAGAAGCTGGAACTCACCCGCAGATTTGCAGCGACTGTTTGACCGTCTGCAATCAAATTCTCACAGATGAAGGAATTTCGGCCTCCTCTGTGAACACAAGTGACGATACCAAGGCAATTCGAATACACGCAGATTTCAATGGCCTATTCGGGGAATTGCTTTGCATTTCTCACGGCGAATCCAGTTCTGACGACGAGGGCAGACCAGTGACCATTCGCGCAGGGATGAAGTTAACGGCGTTCGATGAGGACCAAAACGAGGAGGGCCTTAGGGACGACTTGATTGCATCGGGTACAGTCGGACCCGCGCCCGAGTGGCTGCGCTGCACAGGTTCACGTTGGGTTCTAAAGATTGATGAAAAAGGCGTGAGGCACGAGTCAGACCTTAGAAAGAATCCCCATAAGTCCTGATTAACGCGCAAACCGGACAAGTGGGTTTTAGTACCCAAGTTACCGGTTATCCGACTAATCAGGAGTTAGCGGATCGCTTCCGCGAAACAAGCCTAAGGTCACTGAACAGACGATGACTTCACCACCGGTTTGCAGATTCGTTTTGCCGACGACCGGGAAGCGCGCGGTTCCCGAGAAAGTCGTGAAAATCGGATATTCCGGCTAGAATGCTTGCGCCGCTCAGGAGGGAAAATGATTCGGCGAATTCGCATGTCCGTTTTTCTGGTCGTCCCCGTATTGATTGGAATGATCTTCCTTGGGTCCACTGTCCGCGGACAAGTGATTCCGGCCGAGTCCGCAGGCAAGACGCGCACGTATTACGTTGCTGCCGACGAAGTGAACTGGGACTACGCGCCGTCCGGCCGTGATGAGGCGATGGGAATGCCTTTTGATGAACTCCAAAAAGGCTACACCGAGTCTGGTCCTCACCATATCGGCCGCGTGTACAAGAAAGCAATCTATCGCGAATATACCGACGCTTCGTTCTCGACGTTGAAAGTGCGCGCTCCCGAAGAACAATATCTCGGCCTGCTCGGGCCAATTCTGCGCGGAGAGGTGGGCGACACGATCAAGGTCGTATTCAAGAACAACGCTTCACATCCATACAGCATGCATCCGCATGGAGTTCTGTATCAGAAAGATTCCGAAGGTGCGGACTACAACGATGGCACCTCCGGTGCGGATAAAGCCGATGGCGGCGTACCACCTGGCGCGACACACACCTACCTGTGGCAGATACCGGAGCGGTCAGGCCCCGGGCCGAATGATCCCAGTTCGGTGTTCTGGCTTTACCACTCGCACGCCGATGAATTGCAGGACGTCGCTTCCGGTCTATTTGGCGTGATCATAGTCACGCGGCGCGGCATGGCCCTTCCCGACGGCCGTCCGAAGGATGTGGACCACGAGTTCGTGAGTATGTTCATCGCCATCAACGAGAACGAAAGTTGGTATCTGGAGGACAACATTCGCGATCACACGACCGATCCAAACGGCGTGGATCGGAAAAAGTTTGTTCCCTATACTCCCGCCGGGATGGCCGGAACGATCGTCGGGACGGGGTTCGCGGATACGAATGTCAAGTGGTCCATCAATGGCTACATTTTCGGGAATATGCCGTTGATGACGATGAAACAAGGCGACCGCGTGCGCTGGTATGTGGCTACGCTGGGAGACTTCAACAATGCGCACACGCCGCATTGGCACGGCAATACGGTACTCGTGGCGGGCCAACGCACGGACGTTTTGGTGGTGACTTCTGCGCAAATGGTGACCGCGGACATGGTCCCGGATGCGCCCGGCATCTGGCTCTACCACTGCCACATCAGCGATCACATGCTGGCGGGAATGGTTGGACGCTACGAAGTGAAGCCGCGATGAAAACCATCGTTTTGCAAATCGAGCTTCAAACGTCTTGCCATCGAAAACTACTGGTTAGCGCCTGATTAACGCTGCCGGTTCAGACGGTCGATGCAACACCCTCTAAACAGTAGTTCCGATAATACGTTTCAGAGAAGACCGATCTATTAGGCTCCCCTCAATTAGACCTAATCAGGACAGGGTTTTCTTTGAATCGACGCCCGCAATCGTATTTGGCCTTTAAACTCCGCGAGATAGACTTCGAGCTGGTGTTGCGTCGACCCATTGAGACCACCGCGCTTACCGGAGAAGTGGGTCCTAGGACCCAAGTTACCGGTTATCCGACTAATCAGGCACTGGCTTGATCAGGGCCGCCCTTTTATCGACTGCGCGGCGGTTGATTGCCGAACGTACATATTTTTGGGCGTGACCCAGCACGACCTCCCTCGTAGGGACAATCATGACAGGGTACCGTGACAGGCATCACTGCACCGGACCCTCTGTTGGCAGACCCTTGCTCTCAATGAGGCCCCGCGAAAGTTGAGCGAGGTGGTTTGGAGGGCTCCATGAACGCGAACTCAGCCGCGCAGACTCATTTGATGCATCACGGCCGTCTCAGCATTGGATGAAGCAGGGACGTGGATAGGATGGCTTGAGCGGAAACGTGGCTTCATCGGTTCTGTATTGGGCGGACGCAAACGCGGTATTCAACCTTCGGCAGCCGAAACCATTCACGGAATCCTATCGAACTCTCCGCTGATTAGCGACGTGCGCTGGTACTTCAAACGTGACTTTGACAACGGGAACGAGGGACGTGGAGCACTATCGGCGCAAACGCCTTTGTAGATGCCGCATAGCTCCTGATTAGTCGGATTACCGGACATGTCTGTTGGGCGCTAATCAGGCAATAATTGCAGGCGGCAACGGGGACCTGAGTGACACCGGCGGGCTGTAGACGTGCCAGAAATCACCGTCGGCATTTGCGAATTCGACTGCAACCTTCCTTCGGCCGCGCTGTTTCGAATCAACGTAAACGACGCGGCATTCGCGCTCTTCCTCGGTGAAGCTGTTGATGACGATTACCTTTTGGCCGAGTTTTACGCGCGGCTTCATATCAAGCAGCCCGCCGTACAAGCTCACTGCCATCGTGGCGGTTACATCGCGGAATGGATGGTTCCGGGGTGTCCGTCCGTAGACTTTGACCGGAATGACAAACGGGAAGCGCGTGCAACGGCGGCGTTCGACCATGGGAGCCTCCTCAGGGACAGTCAGCAATTGGCCATTCGTTTGAAGTTAGGCTCGGCCCACGATCAGGGGCAATGGTACTCGGTTAACCAACTGCACAAGGGCGTATCGGCGATCTAGACTTAGCGCCTGACGAAGCTCATTACCGAACA
Organism: uncultured Acidobacteriota bacterium; assembly: GCA_963752925.1. Taxonomy (GTDB): domain Bacteria; phylum Acidobacteriota; class Terriglobia; order Acidiferrales; family UBA7541; genus Palsa-295. The sequence continues at coordinate 854,169 of CAVVZY010000004.1, forward strand.
TGTCCGGTAAGCGCGTTAATCAGGAGTTAGGTCCGTCTCGCTGTTGATATGATCGGTAGTCCAAGCGGAGAGGGAAAGCCCTATGACGGATTCCACCGCTCGGCGCCTGTTATCAAACTGGAGAGTCGATGATTCTGTCTCTAGTGTTCTTGGCTGTGTCGCAGATGACTGGCTCTTGTGTTCTTACCGAAGGAGTAGGGAGTGATTTCGCCCATGTCGGAGTGACTACGCGGAACAGCATAGGAACTCACCATTCTCACCTAACCTTCACTTTCGACGAGAAGGGGGTGCTTGACACCATCTTCGTCTTTCCGGGAAGCGACTGTCGGACTTCGAAAGGCATCAAGGTTGGAGATTCCAAGGAGAAAGTTCAAAGACTTTACGGTAAAGGTAAGAGGTCGGCTCCACGTTTCAAAGGTGAGAAGGTCGGAGATTATGCGCTTGAGTATCCCGGGGTGCAGTTTGTCATACTTCAAGGCAAAGTAGCCCTAACGTGTATTATCCCCATCGTCGCTGAAAAGGCGGACGGGTGATCCCGAGACTGAAGTCCTAATAGCGGAATCTCAGGCGCGACCTTCTGCCCTTCTTCATTGCACAGCCGCCGTCTCTTCTGCATTCCGTGATTGACCGGACTATTGGATTCACGACGGCCAACTCCTGATTAGTCGGATAACCGGACATCTTGGTCCCGGTACCCACTTCTCCGGTTAGCGCGTTAATCAGGACCTAAGTCCACTTGGCATATAATCTGCCCGATCTTCCCAAGCCCAAGAGGTGCCCGAGTGAGTTCGGTGCGAGTCTTTTAATTGGCGCCCTGATGTTCGCTATAGCGGTACTGCTGCCCCGATACGAACCTCTGATCGCAGCGCAGATTGCGACGGCTCCGGACGTACTTCCGCTTGCACAAAAGACGGTCGACGCCATCCGCAACAAGGATGCTGCATTCCTCATTGCCTCGGCCGATCCAGCCGGAGTTTGTATCGGTTTTGACTGTACACGGATGAGCGTCGCTCGATTCAAGCGACAGCTCGCCGAGAAACGGGGCGTCTACTGCGCGATCTTTGACGCGGCTTGCCTGCAGATCAAAGGAGGCAGCTCACTTCGTGATGTATTAGGAAGTCGGCCAGTGATGCTGAGTATTTCCAAGATCGAAGACGCGCCACAAGAAGTCGCGGTGGCAGTAAGAATAGTGGGAGACCTAGCGAAGAACTTTTCGTGTTCATATACCGACGGGTGAACGGCAGATGGGCTCTACAGCAGATCGAATACTGGTAAAGGCGTCAAGTCCTGGTAAGTCGGATAATCGGACATCTTGGTCCCAGTACCCACTGGTCCGGTTAGC
>CAVVZY010000005.1:0-4760 GCA_963752925.1 uncultured Acidobacteriota bacterium
AACCGCCCGCAGGAGCGACAGGCCAGAAAGTATAGCACGGCTTATCGGCTTGCCTGCAAGAGCGGCGTTTGACACGCGGCCCGGCGCGATCAGGGTTTGGTGTTCGCGGGCACGGCCCGGGTCGGTGTCACCGAATCACTGACGCAGTCCTCGAAGGCCTTGTGCGTTTCGTTGGCCCACTTGGGAAAGGCGCGCGATTCGACGAATTCCATCACTTCGGAATCGCCGCCGCCCACCGATTCGTGGAACTGATACATGACGGGATGCTCGTCTTCCGCGTCGTCATCGCGCGGGCGGACGAAGGTGATGTTTTCGAATGCTTTGTACTGCGCGGCGACGGCCGGGCACTGCGCGGCTGAGAATTTCCACTCCTGGATTTTCAATTCCGGCTTCATTTGCTCGTAGGGACGCGACGGGTCCTTGGCGTGGAGCGCCAGGAGCTGCTGATAGAGCGGCGCGCCCTGCGCCTCGCGAAGAATCCCGCGTATCGCTCGAGGGCTTTCCGTATTTTCCACCACCACCGAGAATTCCGGGACGTCGTTCACGCCGTCTCGGTGCACGCGGACGGCGATAAAGTCGCCTTCGGCGTGCTCGATCGGAAAAAACTCGTCGAACGCCGCCGTGAAATGTTTGTCCGTCCAGCTGCGATCGTCCGTTGACTGCGGCCTTGCCGACCAGCCAACCAGCGCCAATCCGGCCAGCGATGTCGCCAGCAACGTCGCGAATTTTGCAGTCGAGATTTTCATTCTCTCGGCTGAGCTCGCCCGCTACAGCGCGGCGCGAGAATCAACCTCGGCGCGGAGATCGGCGATGAACTGATCGGCGGGGCGCGGGCCGAGATCGCCTTTCGTCCGGTGACGCACGCCAACCGTGCCCGCCTCGGATTCTCTTCCCCCGAGGACGAGCATGTAGGGGATTTTTTGCATCTGGGCGTCGCGAATCTTCGCCTGCAATTTTTCATTGCGGTCGTCGAGATGGACGCGGAATCCGGCGTCGCCGAGCTGCTTTGTGATCTTCTGCGCGTACTCCGCCGTCTTTTCGCTCAGCGGCAGCACGGACACCTGCACGGGAGCAAGCCACGCCGGAAACGCGCCGGCGTAATGCTCAATCAGCACGCCGAAAAAGCGCTCGACCGATCCCCACAGCGCGCGATGAACCATCAACGGGCGGTGGCGCGCGCCGTCTTCGCCGACATACTCGAGCTCGAAGCGCCCCGGCAGATTGAAATCGAACTGGATGGTCGAAAGCTGCCAGGGGCGGCCGATTGCGTCCACCAGCTTCACGTCAATCTTTGGGCCGTAGAATGCGGCCTCGCCGGGAATGTATTTGTAGGGGACGTTCATGCGCTTTAGCGTGCTCGTCAGCGCGTCCTCGGCGCGTTTCCATTCCTCGGGAGTTCCGGCGTAGATTTCGGGATGCGCGGGATCGCCGCCGGAAAGCTCGACGACGTAATCGCTGAAGCCGAAGACGCGCAGCACTTCCCAGGCGAATTCGACGCAGTCCTGCACTTCTTTTTCGATCTGCTCGGGCATGCAGAATATGTGCGCGTCGTCCTGCGTGAATCCGCGCACGCGCAGCAGGCCGTGCAGCACGCCCGAACGCTCGTAGCGATAGACGGTGCCCAGCTCGGCGAGGCGCACGGGAAGCTCTCGATAGCTGCGCAGGTGCGATTTGAAAATAAGGATGTGGCCCGGGCAATTCATGGGCTTGAGCTGGTAATCGGCCTTCTCCACTTCGATCGGGCCGAACATGTTCTCGCGATAAAAATTCGCGTGGCCGCTGGTCTTCCACAGGTCGAGCCGCATGATGTGCGGCGTGTAAACCAGATCGTAGCCGCGGCGGGTCAGCTCGGTGCGCAGCCAGTCTTCCATGATGCGGCGGATGATGCCGCCCTTGGGATGCCAGAAAATCAGGCCGGGGCCGGCTTCATCCTGAATGCTGAAAAGATCGAGCTCGGCGCCGAGCTTGCGATGGTCGCGGCGCTTGGCCTCCTCGATCTTGTGAAGATATTCGTCGAGTTCCTTCTGTTCGACGAAGCAGGCGCCGTAGATTCGCTGCATCTGCGGATTTTTTTCGTCGCCCTTCCAGTAGGCGCCCGCGACGTTCATCAACTTGAACGCCTTGATGCGGCCGGTCGAGGGAATGTGCGGGCCGCGGCAGAAGTCGATGAATTTTCCGGTGGTGTAAAAGGAAACCATCGGCTCGACGGCTTTTTCTTCCACCAGCTCGCATTTGAATTCCTGGTTCGACTTGCGATAAAGCTCGAGCGCTTCGGGCTTGGGGATCATCTTGCGCTCGTTGGGAATATCCTTCGCGGCCAGTTCGCGCATTTTAGCCTCGATCTTTTCGAGGTCCTCGGGCGTGAACGGCTGCTCGCGCACGAACTCGTAGAAGAATCCGTTGTCGATCGGCGGGCCGATGCCGAGTTTCACGTCTGGATACAGCTCAAGGACAGCGGCGGCGAGCAAGTGCGCCGCGGAATGGCGGAACACCTGCACCGCGTCGGGATCTTTCGCGGTCAGTATCGAAAGCTTGACGCTTTGGTCGAGGGGCTTCGAAAGATCGACGAGCTCGCCATCGGCGCGCGCGACGAGCGCGTCCTTCGCGAGGCGCGGACCGATTTGCCCGGCGACCTGCGCGGCGGTGGTTCCACGTGGAACCTCGCGCGTCGAGCCATCCGGCAGCGTGATTTGAATGTTGTCCATTTTTGTTTTTTGGCGCCAGTTTCAGGCCCGGATCCGTGTCGATTAGAACCGGCTCCGCCTCTTTATTTTCAATAACTTAGCTTCATTTCTAATTGCCGCGGTGTCGATTAGAAATGAAGCGCAATTGGAACATGAAGGCGGAGTCTCGCACCACCTCGCCATCAAGTTCTCTATATTCGATCATCGTCATTAGCGCCAATTACCGTAGCACGATCCGTGGGCGAATTCATCCGGATGTTCGCGTAAAGAAAATTCCGGATACGCCGAATTGCGGGGAGTGAAAATTTCGTCAGCGGCAGCGCGCTACGGTTTTGGCGGTACGGGCGGGACCACGAACTGGCCTAGATACTGTTCGAGCTTGGCGCGATTCTTTTCCCTGTAGGCGCCGTAATCTTGCGAGATTCCCTCATCGGCGGCATTCAGCAGCACATAAGGCTCAATCATGTCGGCCTGGTAGATCTTTATCAACAGGGCGAGATCCGGGTCAGGAGGAGGCGTCGGATTTCTTCCGCTTAACTCAGACCAGACCTTGGCGGTGGTCGTCAAGGAGTCGGATTCTTCGGCAAGGGAATGGCGATATTGTTTTTCCTGCGGAAATTGCTGCTTGAATTTATCGCCGTGCCAGAGGGCCTGGGACATGCTGTATGCCAGCCAAGCTGAGGTGGAATTCGTTGGCTGGCCCTGTGGAAGCGTGATGGTGATGTTCTGAGAGTCCTTCTGCGAGACGCTGTTCGGCACGTTGACGTGCACGCGCGCTAGCTCGACGTGGTTGGCCTTGGCCCATTCGCCGAGCGCCCGCCAAGTAATCGGATTGTAGGGCTCGGCAACGACGGCTTGAATCGCCTTGGTGCGCGCGCCCTCCATCTCTCCGTTCTTTGTAAGCATGTCCGCGTAGTATCGGTAGGCAGTTTCCGAGTTGGGGTCGATTTGTGAGGCTCGTGCGTACCATGCGCCCGCGTTTGCGAAGTCCTTTTTCGCAAAGTAGGAATCACCGACGAAAAGCGCCGCGGAGGCGTTCTTGGGATCGAGCTCCAGCGCGCTGGAATAGTTCTTGATCGCGTCGTCGTAATCTCTTCGCGCGAAGGAAGCTTCGGCGGCGTGCATCGCGTCGTCCGCGGCGGGAATGTTTGAATACTTGATCTGACTTCCCGGAGGCAGCGCCTGGAGAATTTGAAGAAGATTCTGAAGCAGTGTGCTGTTGTTCCCCAGATCGCGGGCCTTCAGTAGGATTTCCAGGGCCCGGGCACGTTCCTTGCCGGCGGTTTCCGCGTTGGCGGCGATAGCGGAGTGATCAACTAGGCAAGTTCCGAGGCCGAGCAGAACCTTGTCGTCTTTCGGGTTTTTGGCCGCTAGATCTTCGAACAGCGGAAGTGCTTCCAGGAATTTTTGTTCACCAAACAGGTTCATGGCTTTGTCGCGCTCTGCCTTGTAGGCCGCGTCGAGATCGCTTTGGGCAGCGGCGAGCGGTGCGAGGAGTAACAGACTTGCCAGCAGGACGAGTCCCAGGGTGGCGATGGACTTTCGCATAGGTGCCTCCTTTATGATCGCGGGACGCCGAGCGACAGAGAGTGAATCATTCAGGGATTCCGTCGAGGGCTCCGTGGTTCGTCGCATCCAGTTTCTGCCTAAGTTCCGGCCGAGGCGTGAACTATAACTGTTCACGTTATTGGCTGAGAGAATAACTTATCCGGATGCGCTTGTCAGGGTATCAAGGCTGGCGGGCGCGGCGATGCTCGCGAAGGCAAGCCAACCAAAAAAGCGCGGGGCAAAGAGCGGCGGTGCGTGCGATACTGCCGGTGCAGGTGAAGGGAGAAAACGAAAAATGGCGAAAAAGAGCAGGCTCACGAACGCGGCAAAAAAGATTGGCGCGGCAATCGGCAGGGCGGACCGCACGGCGCACAAAGTGGCGAAGGCTGGAGTGATGGCCAAGGGCGAACTCGAGAATATTTCGAAGCAAGTTGATGCGCTGAAGAAGCAGTTGGTGAAGACCACGAAGCGGCTAAAGAAGGCGCTAGCGTAACGCCCCCCCTCGTTGGTCATGCGACCTACGGAATA
>CAVVZY010000006.1:0-7154 GCA_963752925.1 uncultured Acidobacteriota bacterium
AACCGTCCGCAGGAGCGACAGGCCGGAAAGTATAGCATGGCTTTGCGGCCCGCCCGCAAGCGGACTGCTTGCCCTTTATGAGAGAGATTCGATATTCTCCCACGCATGTTCTTCGCAATTGTCTCTCTAGTTATCGCAGTCTCTGGGTTTCAGGCGCCCGCCGGCACCGTGAAGCAAACGGCCGCAGACGCAAGGAATTCGTCTCTCACTGCCCAGGAAGTCTCCGAAATCCAGGCTGGTGCCGCTAAAGGCGACCCTTTGGCTGAGTTGAGGCTTGCGCGGGCCTACAGCGTCGGCGAAGGCGTCACGAAAAGCGCCGAGACCGCGGCGGAGTGGTATCGCAGGGCCGCCGACGGCGGCAATGCGGAAGCGCAAAATGAAATGGGACTCATCTATATGGCCGGTGATGGGGTAGTCCGCGACAAAGCGCTGGCCGTTACTTGTTACCGCAAAGCCGCTCGCCAGGGATATGCGGGCGCAATGTTCAATCTGGGCATCGCCTACTACAACGGTGACGGTGTCCCGGTCGACGACGCCTACGCGTTTGCTTGGTTGACGCTGGCGAAAGAAGCGGGTAGTCAGGAGGCGACAAAAGCGCTCGAGACGACGGCGGGCGACCGGAAGCTCTGGACCATTCCGGATGGGTACAAGGACATCGCCGGCTTGTATGCGAAGGACGGCCTCTTCGGCGAGAACCCCCGCCAGGCAGCGCGTTGGTGGCTCCTGGCAGCGCAGGGTGGCGATCCCGACGCAGAGATTGTTACCGCAGAAATTCTCCTCAATGGACGCGGCGTTCCTCAAGACCTTTTGGCGGGGCGGCACTGGTGTGAACAAGCCGCCAAGATAGACGACCAACGTGCCTTCTACTGCTTAGGTGAAATCTATCGGCGGGGGCTGGGCCTCCGCGCGGACCCGAAACTGGCGCGAGCCTTCTACGTGCGCTCCGCGCGGCAGAGAAACCCAGCGGCGATTAGAGCCTTGGCCGAAATGGACGCAGCCGGTGAAGGTGGGAAATCCGATCGGGTGGGCGCCTGCGTGCGCTACGCGGCGCTTGTCGTAAGTCTGGGAGAAAAAGACGACGCGCTCAAGTTGGCAACGCTGAAGAGTCAGATGGAGCCGAAGCAATGGAGCTTGGTCGAGCAGCGACTGACGACGTTGCATGTCGATCTCGCCAAGCTGGATCTGGCGCTAAAGTCGGCGGGCGCACAATAGGCTGCATCCTCATCCTCCGTTTGTAGAGGGCGAGGGGGCCACACAGGCTGCGAGCGCCTTGCGGGTTTCGTTGGCCCACTTGGGAAACGCGCGCGATTCGACGAATTCCATCACCTCGGAATCGCCGCCGCCCACCGATTCGTGGAACTGGTAGAGGATCGGATGCTCGTCTTCGGCGTCGTCATCGCGCGGGCGGACGAAGGTGATGTTTTCGAATGCTTTGTACTGCGCGGCGACGGCCGGGCACTGCGCGGCTGAGAATTTCCACTCCTGGATTTTCAATTCCGGCTTCAATTGCTCGTAGGGACGCGACGGGTCCTTGGCGTGGAGCGCCAGGAGCTGCTGATAGAGCGGCGCGCCCTGCGCCTCGCGAAGAATCCCGCGGATCGCGCGAGGGTTTTCCGTATTTTCCAGCACCACCGAGAATTCAGGGACGTCGTTCACGCCGTCGCGGTGGGCGCGAACGGCGATGAAGTCGCCTTCGGCGTGCTCGATCGGGAAAAACTCGTCGAACGCCGCCGTGAAACTGTTTGTCCGTCCAGCTGCGATCGTCCGCTGACTGCGGCCTTGCCGACCAGCCAACCAGCGCCAATCCGGCCAGCGATGTCGCCAGCAACGTCGCGAATTTTGCAGTCGAGATTTTCATTCTGTCAGCTGAGCTCGCCCGCTACAGCGCGGCGCGAGAATCAACCTCGGCGCGGAGATCCGCGATGAACTGATCCGCGGGGCGCGGGCCGAGATCGCCCTTGGTCCGGTGGCGCACGCCAACCGTGCCCGCCTCGGATTCTCTTCCCCCGAGGACGAGCATGTAGGGGATTTTTTGCATCTGGGCGTCGCGAATCTTCGCCTGCAACTTTTCATTGCGGTCGTCGAGATGGACGCGGAACCCGGCGTCGCCGAGCTGCTTGGTGATCTTCTGCGCGTACTCCGCCGTCTTTTCGCTCAGCGGCAGCACGGACACCTGCACGGGAGCAAGCCACGCCGGAAACGCGCCGGCGTAGTGCTCGATCAGCACGCCGAAAAAGCGCTCGACCGATCCCCACAGCGCGCGATGAACCATCAGCGGGCGGTGGCGCGCGCCGTCTTCGCCGACATATTCGAGCTCGAAGTGCCCCGGCAGATTGAAATCGAACTGGATGGTCGAAAGCTGCCAGGGGCGGCCAATCGCGTCCACCAGCTTTACATCAATCTTCGGGCCGTAGAATGCGGCCTCGCCGGAAATGTATTTGTAGGGGACGTTCATGCGCCTTAGCTGCTCGTCAGCGCGTCCTCTGCGCGTTTCCATTCCTCTGGAGTTCCGGCGTAGATTTCGGGATGCGCGGGATCGCCGCCGGAAAGCTCGACGACGTAATCGCTGAAACCGAAGACCCGCAGCACTTCCCAGGCGAATTCGACGAGTCCTGCACTTCTTTTTCGATCTGCTCGGGCATGCAGAAGATGTGCGCGTCGTCCTGCGTGAAGCCGCGCACGCGCAGCAGGCCGTGCAGCACGCCCGAACGCTCGTAGCGATAGACCGTGCCCAGCTCGGCGAGGCGCACGGGAAGCTCGCGATAGCTGCGCAGGTGCGACTTGAAAATCAGGATGTGGCCCGGGCAATTCATCGGCTTGAGTTGATAATCGGCCTTCTCCACTTCGATCGGGCCGAACATGTTTTCGCGATAGAAATTCGCGTGGCCGCTGGTCTTCCACAGGTCGAGCCGCATGATGTGCGGCGTGTAAACCAGATCGTAGCCGCGGCGGGTCAGTTCGGTGCGCAGCCAGTCTTCCATGATGCGGCGGATGATACCGCCCTTGGGATGCCAGAAGATAGGCCGGGACCGGCTTCGTCCTGAATGCTGAAAAGATCGAGCTCGGCGCCGAGCTTGCGATGGTCGCGGCGCTTGGCCTCTTCAAGCTTGTGAAGATACTCGTCGAGTTCCTTCTGCTCGACGAAGCAGGCGCCGTAGATTCGCTGCATCTGCGGATTTTTTTCGTCGCCTTTCCAGTAGGCGCCCGCGACGTTCATCAACTTGAACGCCTTGATGCGGCCGGTCGAGGGAATGTGCGGGCCGCGGCAGAAGTCGATGAATTTTCCGGTGGTGTAAAAGGAAACCATCGGCTCGACGGCTTTTTCTTCCACCAGCTCGCATTTGAATTCCTGGTTCGACTTGCGATAGAGCTCGAGCGCTTCGGGCTTGGGAATCATCTTGCGCTCGTTGGGAATATCCTTCGCGGCCAGCTCGCGCATTTTAGCCTCGATTTTTTCGAGGTCCTCGGGCGGAACGGCTGCTCGCGACGAATTCGTAGAAGAATCCGTTGTCAATCGGCGGGCCGACGCCGAGTTTCACGTCTGGATACAGCTCAAGGACAGCGGCGGCGAGCAAGTGCGCCGCGGAATGGCGGAACACCTGCACCGCGTCGGGATCTTTCGCGGTCAGTATCGAAAGCTTGACGCTTTGGTCGAGGGGCTTCGAAAGATCGACGAGCTCGCCATCGGCGCGGGCGACGAGCGCGTCCTTGGCGAGGCGCGGTCCGATTTGCCCGGCGACCTGCGCGGCGGTGGTTCCACGTGGAACTTCGCACGTCGATCCATCCGGCAGCGTGATTTGAATGTTGTCCATGTCGATTTTGGGCTTAATTGCCGGCCGGAAGTCGCGGAACATCCCCCTTGAAAAGTGTGTCGAGTAATGCAGCGCCGACCTTTTGTTTTCAATGACTTAACGCATTCCTTACTCGGCATGGTGTGTCAGTAAAATCGCGCCGAACGAGCGCGAATTCACCAGCGAGGTTCGCACCTCGCGGCAGCGCGCCATCGAATTCTCTATCTTGTCCCATCATCATAAGCGCCAATTACCGTAGCACGATCCGTGGGCGAATTCATCCGGATGTTCGCGTAAAGAAAATTCCGGATACGCAGAATTGCGGGAGATCCAAAGGACCGACGGAACTGCCGCTTGCAGCCGACGACGAACGGGCAGGTTCAACCAACAGTTCTCTGTTAACTTAGTAATTAGTTGTCACACTTTTGGAAATTGATGTATATGGTGTTGTAAATGATGAGTAGTGGCCTCGCCGGAGGTGAGTTGTGTCCTGGATTCGAGCGCACGGACTATTGGCATGGTTCCTGATCGCGGCTTTCCTTTCGTTTTTCTCGGGCGTGCGTGGCGCTCAGCAGAAGATGGACAGTATGGACATGGACCGGGCGCGGGGGATGCTGCGCGACGCCCGGGATGCGGTGAAGAAACATTACTACGATCCAAAATTTCACGGAGTTGACCTGGACGCGCGCTACCAGCAGTTCGACGAACGAATCAAGAACGCGCCGGACATCAACAACGGGATGCGCATGGTCGCCGCGTTTATTGCCGGATTGAAGGACAGCCACACGTTTTTCGAGCCGCCGATAGCCCTTATCGATGGATACCGGCTTTGGGATGGAGCTATTCGGCGATACGGCGTTCATCACGCGCGTTCGTCCCGGCACGGACGCGGAATCAAGGTCCACGCCGGCGACCAGGTGGTGGCCTACGACAAATATTCCGTGAATCGGGTGGACATTCAGGATCTTTCCTACACGTTTAACGCGTTGATGCCGCAAGTGAAGACGCAACTGGACCTGCGCGATCCGGACGGAAACACCCGACAAGCCATGGTCGATTCCAAGATGAAACAGGGGAAGAAGACGCTGGATTTTACGATGGAGGGCGGTGGAGAGGACATTTGGAATTACATCCGCGCGGGAGAGAATGAGGACCATGTGGTTCGCCAGCGTTATGTGGAGGTGGGCGCATAACGATCTGGAAAATGCCGGAGTTTTTCCTTCAGGACAGCGAGGCGGACCACATTTTCGACACGGTCCGGAAGCACAAGGCCTTGATTCTCGATCTCGGGGCGGTCCCGGGGGCGCCGTCGTGACTCTCGAGCGCATGCTTGGGAACGTGTTCGACCACGACGTGAAGATTGCAGATCGGGTTGAAAGGAAGGAAACGAAGCCTGATATTGCGAAGACGGTGGGCGGGCGCGCTTACACCGGGAAGATCGTCGTTCTGGTGGACAGCCAATCGGCGTCGGCGGCGGAGCTATTTGCCCGCCTGATGCAACTGGAAAACCGCGGGACCGTCCTGGGAAATAGGAGCTCAGGCAGCGTCATGGAAGCGCGAGGATATGGCTACTCGCAGGGCATGGATACGATCATCAGCTATGGGTTCTCGGTCACCGAAGCCGATTTAATCATGAAGGACGGCAAGAGTCTAGAACACGTTGGCGTGACGCCGGACGAAATCGTGATCCCCACCGGCCGCGATCTGGTGACCGGGCAAGACCCCGTTCTCTCTCGCGCCGTGGAGGTCGCGGGCGGCAAGATCGATCCCGCACAAGCGGGGAAGCTGTTTCCCTTCGAGTGGCTGCCTTTCTAAGACCGACGACTTGCTGCAATGAGGACAACGCACGGGTCCGCGCTGCGCGCGGCGATGCTCGCGAGGCAAGCCAACCAAAAACGCGGGGCAAAGAGCGGCGGTGCGTGCGATACTGCCGGTGCAGGTGAAGGGAGAAAACGAAAAATGGCAAAAAAGAGCAGGCTCACGAACGCGGCAAAAAAGATTGGCGCGGCAATCGGCAGGGCGGACCGCACGGCGCACAAAGTGGCGAAGGCCGGAGTGATGGCCAAGGGCGAACTCAGAATATTCGAAGCAAGTTGATGCCCTGAAGAAGCAGTTGGTGAAGACCACGAAGCGGCTAAAGAAGGCGCTGAGCTAGCGCGTATTTGGTTTGAAACGAAGGCCTGAAACAAAGGTTCGACACGAGGGTTTGAAACAAGAACCCTCGCGCTGGTGTCTATGTAGTAGACCGTTCCGATGAAGTGCACCCGCCTAACGCGATGGGGCATGCGCCTCGTTCCTTTTTGTTCTTAATCGCGGCTGCTGCTGGCGCGCAGCCTCAGGACCCAAAATCCCCTCGGCCCGATTCATCTTCATTCACCGCAAAATCCGGCACGAGCCTGGCGCAACTGGTAAGCATGATTCATGTAAAGGCCGGGGCCCTGGCGAGCAGCTCGGGCATGCGTGCCGGTTTCTAGTTGTTCACGTCCGCGCACAGCCTTTGGCCTCATAGCGTCTGTTACTCCGACTACGTGATGGTGCGCCTGCTGTTTGAGGCCACGCGGGATGCAGGGTTCTGGAACGTTCATTGGACGATCACGGACCAGCCGCCAAACTCCGACAATGTGTGGCGGCAGTGGGGAGGCATTCGCAAGGTGTCGCTCCTGGAGCCGACCGCGTCGGCGGAATGCGACGAACTTTCGGCGCTCTATGCGTTTCTGGTCGAGCGCGAAGGAGTGAAAGGCGTCGGACTTTTTTGGCCGTACGCGAATCACACCGTCGCGGTGTGGGTGCTGCGCCCGGCGAGCCGGCCCGGTGATCCGCGTGGTGGTGCCTACGTCACAGATATTTCTGGAGGAAACCGATGACTTCTGACACGCGGAAGTTCAATCCGTGGAGCCAGAAGCTGATCTACGAGTACACGCGCCGCGACGTTCCCGACTCGTTCGACATCCCCAAGCCGCTATTCGATTTCTTCCTGCTACAGGTGGACAGGTATGCCGGCGCGTCCGACCTGACGCTGCAGCAAATCCGGTATCTGCGCGAAGGGGTATTCTTAAGGTCGTGGAGTCCTGAACAGGCGGCGCATTCGGCGGACAAGAAGCGGGCCGCGCTGGGGACAGGACCGTCCGAGGACCTGGCGGCGTATTGGAATTTCGCGGCGGATATGAGGGTGGGAGTGTTGCCGCGCTGAGTCTCGTGTCGCAAGAACCCGGCCCACCTGCCCATTCGCTACGCTCAGGATAAAAAGGTGGCCGCTACGAAACCGGCGGCGTATGGGCGGTGGATTGCCAAGGTCGAGCGCCGGGCACGATATATCGTGCCCCTACAAAACCGGAAATGGAAAAGCAGCCAGGTCAGGGGATG
>CAVVZY010000007.1:0-70850 GCA_963752925.1 uncultured Acidobacteriota bacterium
GCAGTTTGTTGAAAAACTCATTTCCGTTGCAACTTTAAATAAACAAACTCGTCTGAAGTAAGGAAAGCCAAGGAGACGAGTGAATGCGCGGAGACGATAACCAGCAAGAAGGAATGTTCAGTTACATTTCGCCAGAGAAGCGAGTCCCGGCAGATCATCCGTTACGGCCGATCCGCAAGATGGTGGATGAAATCCTGAAGGAGATGTCTCCGCAGTTTGCGAAGTTGTACTCCGAGGTAGGGCGGCCATCGATTGCGCCCGAACGGTTGTTTCGGTCCTTGCTTTTGCAGATCTTCTATTCGGTACGGAGCGAGCGAATGCTGATCGAGCAATTGCAGTACAACCTGCTGTTCCGGTGGTTCGTGGGGATGGAGATGGACGAGGCGGTGTGGAATCACGCGGTGTACAGCAAGAATCGGGAGCGATTGCTGAACGAAGAGATCGCAGAGTCGTTTTTCAGCCGGGTGCTGGAACGAGCCCGGCCATTTATGTCGGATGAACATTTCACGGTGGACGGAACGCTGATCGAAGCCTGGGCCAGCCAGAAGAGTTTTCGCCCCAAAGATGGGGCGGGGAAACCGCCGGGACCGGGAGGAGACGTCGACTTTCACGGTGAAAAGCGAAGGAACGAAACCCATGAATCGACAACGGATCCCGATCCCCGGCTGTTTAAGAAGTCCAAAGGAAGCGAGGCGAAGCTGAGCTACCTGGGACATGTACTGATGGAGAACCGCAACGGGCTATTGGTGCAGACGTTTCTGACAGAGGCGAACGGAAGAGCGGAGCGGGAGGCTGCGATACTCATGGCCGAAGCTATCCCGGCGGGAAAGCGGGTGACGTTGGGAGGGGACAAGAATTACGACACCCGAGAATTCGTACGAGAACTCCGATGGATGAACATCACCCCGCATGTGGCGCAAAACAAGACCAATCGCAGGAGTGCGGTAGACGAGCGGACCACACGGCATGCGGGGTACGAGGTGAGTCAGCGGAAGAAAGCGAGTGGAGCAATCGTTCGGGTGGATGAAGATGGTCGGGATGCTAAAGAAAGTGAAGTTACGAGGGATCGACAAGGTGGGATGGCTGTTTACCTTCACCGGAGCCGCCTACAATTTTGCCGATTGCGAAATCTGATGGCCAGAACATGACAGGTGGTTGGATGACCCGCTGGGTAGACAAAAAAACCCAAACCACTCCTTCATAACTCAGCCATAACTCAACACCGTAGAACGAAAAACTCGAAAACTAAATTATTCAACAAACTGCTAGACGGGTGAGCGGAAACTTCGGATGGCGGCAGGCTCGTCCGCTTGCACGTCGAAGACGGTAAAGAGCCGCGTAATCTGAATCAGGTCGTGGACGCGCTTGGTGAGATGAACCAGCTTCAACTCGCCGCTCGCGCCCCGGACGGTTGTGTAGGCGCCGACCAACTCGCCGATGCCGGAGCTGTCGATATAGTCCACATCGCCCAAATTCAGCAGGATCTTGCGGTGGCCCTTCCCAACGAGTTCGCGCACCATCGTTCGCAGGGTTGCGCTGCCTTCGCCAAGCGTGATCTTGCCGCTGAAATCGACGATGGCGATGTCTTCCACTTCACGGCATGTTCCTCGTAAGGACACGGATACCTCTCAAAAAGATTCTACTCTGCCTGCGACTGTCCGTTGCCGGAAACATGATGCGGCAGTTTCTTGTACATGACAAGGTCGGCGCCCCCGGTAGGCCCCTTCCTCACCGCCAGATCATCCATGAATGCGCGCATCAGAAAAATCCCACGCCCTGACGTGCGCAGCAGGTTTTCCTCGGCCAGCGGATCTGCCACCTCGGAGAGCTCGAAACCGCATCCTTCGTCCACGACGTGGACAATCATCGTCTCCGGCTCGAACTCGACCGCCAGCACAATCTTTTTCCGCCGGTCCTGGCAGTTGCCGTAATTGTAGGCGTTGATCACACCCTCGCGCACGGCCATTCCGAGTTTGTGCAGGTCGTCCTCTCCAAAGCCAGCGGCTTCGGCGACGCGCGTAACAATGTTTTCAGCGAGGTCCACGCTTTCCAGCTGCGTGTCCAGCGTGACTTCAAGACGTTGGTTAGGTGCCGCCATTGAGCCCAGAGAGAAAACCCCAATAAAAATGCCCTGTATGCGTATCACAGCGGCGGCGTGGCAGTCAATCAGCTAGAGGACAGCGTACTGGAACCCGCTTCGTTTCAGGCCCAATACGTGCGGTCGAGCGTGCGGTACTGAATGGCTTCGCTCAAATGCTTGGGCTCGATCGACGGCGCGCCTTCGAGGTCGGCAATCGTGCGCGAAACCTTGAGGATGCGGTCGTGAGCGCGCGCGGAAAGGCCGAGTCGCTGGATGGCTGTTTCAAGGAGCTTTTCGCCTTCGGCGGAAATCGCGCAGTGTTTGCGGATCAGCTTCGGAGGCATCTGGGCGTTGGCGTAAAGACTCTTCTCGCCTTTGTAGCGTTCCGCGTGAATCTGCCGCGCCCGCAGGACGCGCTCGCGCACGCTCGCCGAACTCTCAATTTCCGTGTCGCCACGCAATTCCTTGTACTTCACCGCCGGCACTTCGATGTGAATGTCGATGCGGTCGAGCAGGGGTCCGGAGATTTTCGAGACGTAGCGCTGGATCTGCGGTGGCGAGCAATGGCATTCGCGCGTGGCGTCGCCAAAGAATCCGCACGGGCACGGGTTCATCGCCGCGGCCAGCATGAACCGCGAGGGGAAGCTGACGGAGATGGCAGCGCGCGCGATGGTCACGCATCCATCCTCGAGCGGCTGGCGCATTACTTCGAGCACGTTGCGCTGGAATTCAGGGAGCTCGTCAAGGAACAGCACGCCGTTGTGCCCGAGCGAGACTTCTCCCGGCCGCGGCATCGCGCCGCCGCCGATCAAGCCCGCGTCGCTGATGGTGTGATGCGGCGAGCGGAACGGCCGCGTGCCCACCAGCCCGCGCGAGTCTTCCAGCACGCCGGCGACGCTGTGGATGCGCGTCGTCTCAATAGCTTCTTCGAGCGACAGCGGCGGCAGAATCGTGGGTATGCGTTTCGCGAGCATGGTCTTGCCCGCGCCCGGCGGACCGATCAGCAGAATGTTGTGGCTGCCCGCGCAGGAAACTTCCAGTGCGCGCTTCGCCGACATCTGCCCGCGCACGTCGCGCAGGTCAACCGCATACTGGCTCGCTTCCGCCAGCATCTGCGATGTGTCCACCTCGACCGGCCGGAACGATTCCGGCGCGTTCATCAGATCCACCGCTTGCGGCAGCGACTTCACTCCGAAAACGCGGGTTCCCTCGACCACGGCCGCTTCGCGCGCGTTCGCCTCCGGCACCACCAGATTCTTTATGCCGCGTTCGCGCGCCGCCAGCGCCGCCGATAGCGCCCCGCGCACGGAACGCACTCCGCCATCGAGCGACAGCTCGCCGAGGAAAACGTAGGAGTCCAGCTGCTTCCCGAAAAATGTTCCCTGGCAGCCGAGAAGTCCCAGCGCCATCGGGAGATCGAACGCGGAGCCTTCTTTGCGGATGTCCGCCGGCGCGAGATTGACGGTTACGACCTGGTAGGCGGGGTAATCGAAGCCACAGTTGCGCAGCGCGGCTTTGATTCGTTCGCGGCTTTCCCGGACAGCGTTGTCCGGCAGACCAACTACGTTGAAGATCCCAGCCTGGCCGGGTCCGACATCCACCTCCACCTCGACAAGGTAGGCGTCGATCCCAAACACCGCGGCACTGAAAGTCTTGAAGAGCATTTTAGACAGTAGGTGAAACCTTTAGGCGGAGAGCGTAACTCAAAACCTACGTCCACGCTAGTGATACTCGGTAGGGGAAGTGGGACGTAACGAGCATCGCGAGGGGCCGGATTTGTGTCGATTAGAATGAGCCCGCATCCTTTATTTCCATCAGGTTAGAGGCGTTTCTAATCGCCGCAGTGTCGATTAGAAACGCCGTGATTGGTGATGAGTGAGTAGTGAATCGTGGCGCGGTGACCTCGAAATTGCGTGACACTTTGCGAGTGTTGCTTCTCTTTGTTTTCAATGATATACGCGCCGAATTACCTGACATGGTGTGACGCTTAAATACGGTCTTCGGCGATCGAATTCCGTCGATGGGCGGCACGTTGCCAAGAAATGTTGCCGGGCACGATATGTCGTGCCCCTACAGAAGCAACTGCGAACGGCGAAACCGCCAATCGGGAGATTGGCTCTCCCAGGGGGGCAGCCTGGGGCGCAAACCATGGCTGAAGCCATCAATTTGGCGCGTTGGTTCTTCGCGGGCCTGAAGGCCCGCGCTTTCACCACAGAACCGGACCGCAGCTACATATTCAGTTGTCAAAGAGCTTTCAGCTCTCGTCGAGAGAGCGGACGATACGGCTCGTCATTAACACGCTGGCAGATTTTGGAATGTGCGTCTACTGGCCGTTGGTTCAGTGTAAGCGCCCCCTGTGCGTTTTGATTTTGAGTGCCGCGAGAAAGACTTTGAAGAGCTTCCCAGGCAGCAGGCCTTGCCTTGAGACGCATAGCGTCAGCCAATCGATTACTTCACGCTCGTAATACTCCGAGGCTCTGCCTTCTGTCGTCCCATATGGTATCCTCGCCGGAATTCATCGAGGGATTCGCGAAATGAACCGCAGCGGACGCACCGGCCGACGAACGTGTTTCGTTCTGTTTCTCATCTGCATTTCCTGCTGGGGAAGAGCCTCGCGGGCGCAGAGGGTGTCCAATGACGACGCGAACGCAGCCATCCGGCTTTATAACCAGGGGCGCGAACTATATCAGCGGGGCAAAGTGGACGAGGCCATCGCGCTCTACCGCCAGGCGCTCGCACTCAACCCTGCGTACCCTGACGCGCTTAGCAATCTCGGGCTCGCGCTCGATGCGCAGGGCAAAGACGACGAGGCCTTGACCGACCTTATCCTGGCGGAGAAGTACAGGCCGAACGATCCGATCACGGAAAGCAACATCGGGCTCGCGCTCTATCACGAGAAGAAATATGACGATGCCGCGGCCGCCTATCACAAGTCTTTGTCACGGAAGCCCGATAATCCGGAGGCTCTGAACGGCATGGGCGCAGTGTTGTTCGCCACGGGGCAGACCGACGACGCCATCGCGAATTACCGCAAAGCGCTGGCGCTCAATCCAGTCTACGCCGATGCCCTGAACAATCTCGGGGCGGCGCTGGCATCGAAGGAACAGTGGGACGATTCACTGGCAGCGTACCAACAGGCTCTGAAGCTAAAACCCAACGCACTGGATATCCGCGAAAATTACGCCGGAGCGCTCCAACACGCCGGGCGCACCGACGACGCGATCACAGCCTACAGGGAAGTCAGCGCAAGCAATCCGAACGATCCCGGCGTGTGGCTGGTGCTGGGTCAAATTCTGTCCTCCCAAGGCCACCCGGACGACGCGATTGCAAACTTCCAGAAGAGCCTGGCGCTGAAGCCGGACCAAGCGGACGTCTGGTTCAACGTCGCACACGCCTATCAGGAACAAAACAAGCTAGTGGACGCCATCAACGCCTATCAGAAGGGACTGGCGTTCGATCCGCATTCGGCGTACGCGTATTGCAACCTGGGGGTCGCGTATTACGCGCACAAACAGGCGGTCGAAGCCCTCGCAAGTTTCCGCAAGGCGCTGGAACTGCAACCTGACTTCCCGGAAGCGCTGGCCGGTCTGGGCTCGGCGCTGATGTCCACGCATGATCTCGACGGTGCGGAAGGGGCATTCGTGAAATGGATCGCGGCGCGCCCTGAAGACGCCGGCGCGCGCTATAGCCTGGGCAACGCGCTATTCGCCAAAGGGGAGTACGGGCCGGCCGCCGATCGGTTTCGCGAGTCAATTCACCTGAACTCGAACTTCGCCCAGGCGCACTACAATCTCGGCATGGCGCTGATCCGCTTGAAAGACTACGACGCCGCGCTGATGGAGTTCAACGAGGCTCACCGCCTCGATCCCAACCTGCTTCCCCCGAAGGACAATCGTTAAGGGGTTGTGCCGCGCCTCCGGCGGTCAGCGGGCAGCCTGCCAAGGTCGGCGAGCTCGGGCGCGACGGGCGAATCTTCCGCGCACGCGGTCAACCATTGTTATGCGGTGATCGCGAGAGCACAGACAGGATTGTCTGTGCCACCAAAACCGATTTCAGCGTCAGGCGTCGGAGAGCGATTCGTCGAAGCCCGGTCCTTCCTTCTTTTCCATTTCGCCGGTTTCGAGGATTTCGCCGCAGTCGAGGCATTCCACGTATTGGGCGTCTTTGTCCTTGGCGATTAGCTGGGTGCGTTTGTGCGGGCAGGCGGGTTGTGGCATGGCGGTGATCCAGATGGAAGCTAGGCAGATTATAGCACCGGGGGTTTCCGAAGACCGACGCGGTTGCGTGCGGATTCGGGCGAGGACGATGACAACCGTCGAAGATTCTCGGGTTCCCACGCCGACTCCAAAACACCCTCAATCGTCCCTCCGGGACTACAGACTTTCTTCGCGCTCTTCCCGGCACTACGCTGCGCTTCGTGCCGGGCTAATTACAATCGCCGCTCCGCGGCTGAACACCGGCGTTTTCCGCTGCGATGTGGGCGTCGAGGTGGGGCCGACTCCGGACTCAACATAGAGAGCACGGAGGGGGCACGGAGAACGCAGAGAAAGACTAGCGATTGTGTCGCGCCTACGGCGCTCGGAATCGGGGCGGGGCGAATTCCCAGCCCTGCCGGGCTGGGCTATCGTCTGCCGCGCCAACGGCGCTGACCGGTCGTGAGTTGACAAACGCGGGGAATGCCACTATCAGTCTCCTTGCCGGGATTTCGAAAGCGAGATCGATTGACGAACGAATTGAGTTCGCAGAAACGGCTGGGCGCGGCGCTGTTCTACGGCATCGTGGCGCTGCTGGTGTATCTGGCCTATCTCGTTTTCGCGCCATTTCTGGTGGCGCTCGCGTGGGCCGCGGTTCTCGTGGTGGTTTCCTACCCGGCGTACGAGTGGCTGGCCCGGCGCTGGGGTCCGGTCACGGCCGCCGTCGCCGGCACGCTGGGCGTCACATTGATTCTGATCGTGCCCACTCTGCTGGTGATGGCTGCATTTGTCCGGCAGGGCGTGGACGCCGTGCAGTCGATCCAGCTGCAGGTGGCGAACGGCCATTTCACATGGGTGAACGATTTCTGGGCACGCGTTCAGCAGCATTTCCCGGAAGCAGGCTCGGACGATCTCGCCACTTCGCTTCGGCGCTACGCGGGGCTGGCCGCCGAATTCGTGGCCGCGCGGCTGGGCGCGATCATCAGGAACGCGGCGGTGTTCTTCTTCCATCTGAGCGTCACGATTCTGGCCATGTTTTATCTTTATCGCGATGGCGCGTCGATGGTCGAGCGCCTGCGCGAGTTGCTGCCTTTCGAGCTGGCGCATCGCGACCGCATGCTCGATGACGCGCGGAACTTGATCTTTGCGAGCGTTACGTCGAGCCTGGTTGCCGCGGCGGCGCACGGAGCACTCGGCGGTCTCGCGTTTGCACTGACCGGAATCAAGGCCCCTATCTTCTGGGGCGTGATGATGGGCTTCTTCTCCTTCGTGCCGCTGGTGGGCTCCGCACTGATCTGGGTTCCGGTCTCGATCAGCCTGATGGCCGGGGGGCACCCGGTTCGTGGGATCGTTCTGGTGCTTTTTTGCGCGGTCATCGTCAGCAGCGTGGACAACGTCATCCGTCCCTGGCTGATCAGCGGGCGCGCGCAGATGGGCGGCCTCCTCGTCTTCATCAGCGTGCTCGGGGGAATCGCCGCATTCGGATTGCTGGGCGTCGTTCTCGGACCCATCATCGTGGCCACCACGGCGAGCCTTCTCGAGCTCTATGCTCCCGGTGCCCACGCTGGAAACAGGGCGTCCCGGGCTGGTGGGAAGTAGAGGAACGCCGTGCTAGAGTAACGCCCTTTAGAACAACCGATGAGACGCCGTATGGCCAAGAACTCCCATCCCGAACACGCGGGCCTGGCGCCGGATAAACTCCGGTGGCGCTGCGATCCCGCGAGCATTCCCTTCGAAACGACGGCCCAAATCGAGCCGACCGCGAGCGATATGGGCCAGGAGCGCGCCCTGCGCGCCCTGCAGATGGGCGTCGAACTGACTGCTTCGGGATACAACCTGTTCGTCTGCGGACTTTCCGGAACCAGCCGCGGCGGCATGATCGTGCGGATGATCGAGGATCTGCATCCGCAAACGGAGCCCGCGCCGGACCGCTGCTACGTCAACAATTTCAAGAACGCCGATCGCCCGCGATTGCTTACCCTGCCGCGCGGCCTGGCCAACGCTTTCAAGAAGGAAGTCGAATCGGGCATTGATTTCCTGCGCCGGCGCATCCCGCAGGTCTTCGAAGGCGAACCCTTTCAGCGCCAGAAGACGCGCATCGTCGAGCGCTTCACCGTGCGCGAAAAAGAATTGATGGACGACTTCACGCGGCGAATCGCCCGCGAACAGTTTGCCCTCGGCCGGATGCAAGTGGGCGCCGTGGCCCTGCCCGAAATTTTCCCCGTGCTCGAGGGTCAGATGGTCCCGATCGAGGAAATCCCGAAAATGGTGCAGGACGGGAAGCTCGAAAACACCGCTGCGGAAGAACTTGAGCGCAAATACGACCAGTTCCGCCAGGAATTCACGATCGTTTATCGCCGGACGCTTTCGCTCTCGCGGGAACTCGCGAGCGAAATGAACTACCTCGAGCAGGAAGCCGCTTCCGTGCTGGTGGATGGCGTGATCGAGGAGCTCAAGGAAAAATACGCCAGCCCGCTGATTTCCGAGTATCTCGAAGAGGTCCGCCACCACATCCTCGACAATCTCGATCCCTTCAAGGAACGCGAGGGCGAGGACGAACAGCCGCCTTCGGAAGGCGGCGTCGGCCCGCGCCCGGAGCGCACCGAGCGCGATCCGTTCCGCATCTACGGCGTCAACGTGATTCTGGCGCACAACGAACACGAAAAGTGCCCGGTTATTTTCGAAACTATTCCCACCTACGCGAATCTTTTCGGCACGGTGCACCGCAGCTACGACCAGCGCGGCGCATGGAATTCCGATTTCATGGATCTGCGCGGCGGCTCGCTTCTGCGCGCCGACGGCGGATTCCTGGTGATGTACGCGCTCGATACGATGACGGAAACCGGCGTGTGGCGCACGCTGAAGCGCACTCTGAACCACGGCAAGCTAGAAATTCAGCCTATCGACATGTTTTTTCCGTTCAGCACAGCGGCGCTGAAGCCCGAGCCAATCGACGTCCACGCAAAAGTTATTCTGATCGGCGACCGCGAAATGTACGAGCTGCTCTACGACTACGAGGACGACTTCAAGAAGATATTCAAGGTCCGCGTCGAGTTCGACGAGGAAATGAAATGGAGCGACGAGGTTTTCCGCCACTATGGCGGACGCTTGCGGAAACTCGTGGACGACGAAAAGCTCCTGCACCTCGACCGCTCGGCTGTCGCGTCGATTTTGGAGCACGGCGTCCGCCTGGCCGGAAGGCGCGGCAAGATCACCACGCGGTTTTTCGATCTCGCCGATCTCGCGCGGGAATCCTGTTACGTCGCGCGGCACGACGGCAGCAGCGTGGTTACGTCCGGGCACGTGCGCCTGGCGCTGGACGCCAAAATTGACCGGCACAATCTGCTCGAAACGAAAATTCGCGAAATGATCGAGCAGAACCTCGTCTTCATCGACACGACCGGCGGCCGGGTCGGCCAGATCAACGGCCTCAGCGTGATGGAAATCGGCGGCTACGCGTTCGGCAAGCCCGTGCGCATCACGGCGTCGGTCGCGCTCGGTAAAACGGGCATCATCAATATCGAGCGCGAATCGAATCTCAGCGGCCGCTTTCACGACAAAGGCGTGCAGATCATCTCCGGCTACTTGCGGCGCACCTTCGCGCAGAATAAGCCGCTCTCGCTTTCCGCCAGCGTCTGCTTCGAGCAATCATATTCCGGCGTGGACGGCGACAGCGCCAGCTCCACCGAAATCTACTCGCTGCTTTCCGCGCTTGCGGAGCTGCCCATCCGCCAGGAACTCGCCGTCACCGGCTCGGTGAATCAGCAAGGCGACGTGCAGCCGATCGGCGGCGTGAACCAGAAAATTGAAGGCTTCTACGACGTTTGCCGCCTGAAAGGCCTCACCGGCAAGCAGGGCGTGCTGATCCCCGCGGAAAACACCGACGACTTGATGCTGCGCGATGAAGTGATCGAAGCGGTCGCGCAGGGCCGATTCCACATCTACCCCGTCGGAACCATCGAGCAGGGAATCGAAATCCTCACCGGCGTCCGCGCCGGCAAACGAAGCGCCAGCGGCAAATTCGAGCCGGGCAGCGTCTTCGCGAAGGTGGACGCGCGGCTGCATCAGATGGCATCCACGCTTAGCAAGTTCGAATAGCGATCCCGCGGTCAATCCACTGCAAAATCAGAGCAGGCGGCGCATCTGAACGTTGATGGTGAGCGTCTTGCCGTTTCGTTCGATGAGAAGCTTGTATTTGTGGCCGACCTGGCGGAATAGACCGCGGAGAGCGTCGAGCGAGAGATCCGCAGCGGCATCTTCGTCCACGCCGGCGATGACATCGCCTTTTTCGACTCCGGCGCTAGAGCCGGGCGTGCCGGGCCGCACCTGAGTAACCTCAAACGTCTTGAGATTCGGCCCGCCTGCGGCGACGGATATCCCGCTCATGTCCTCGTGATCGTCGGAACGAAACTCGCTGTTCGAATCCAGGATCACGACCTGGCGAACGTAATCGAAGATCACCGTGAAGCGCCGAAGCAACCCCCCGCCGATTTCGCCCGCGAATTGCGCGTCGCCATCCCCAGGCAATTTACCCTGTGCAAAAGCCGCGAGCGGCGCCTGGATCTCGTACCCGCCGATCTGAAAACTCTCCAGCCTCCCGATCACGGCGTTCCCGCCGACGCCCAGTTCGCCGGAAGCGACAGGAATCGTCTTCATGTGCGAGGAAAAAAGATGATGTTGCTGGGCGAATTTGTCCGAGATCACCAGCGAAGCATCGAGCGCCGTGTTCAAGACAAATGCGCCTTCGCCTCTGTGGCCACCCACGGTAAATTTCGCCCGAATCACGGGCATCCCATCATGGAAGGTCAGTGGGAAACTCTTCCCGCGGCCCGAATATTGGTATCCCGCAGGATCGTAAATCCGGACCGTTTGCCGCGCGTAGTCCAACTCCAGGATGACGCCGGCGAAAACGTCGTTGCCAATCGTTCCTTCGTACGTCCGGCCCACCCGCGCGCCAAAATCGTTGTTTGCAATTTGTGCGAAGTCCGGCAGCGAAATATCTACTCCGCTCAAGTTCAGCACCGAGGCTTGCACGTTCGCAATGCCGAGTTCCGTGGCGCGCCGTGGATCGACCGACGAAATCGCGGCCGTCGAATCGAGTTCGAACAGTGAAGGCTGGCCCTGGTTCACGTGCACGGGCAAAAAGATCAGATTGCCGATGAACTCCGCGGGCACCTGAGCCGCATTTCCGCCGAACGCGAATCGCACGGAGGCTCCCGGCTGCTGCGCGGGGGCGGCGCTGGTCTGCGCGCGTGACGCGGGCCGCAACGCCAGACCAGCGCAGAACGCCGCCACAATCCCCACGCCGATCATCCTCTTCCGCTTCATCGAACCTCCCCACGCTCTTCCAGATTCCGCCCAGAGAGTATACGCGTCAGGGCCCCGGGGCTAGATACCCTTCGCGGGCGAGAACGCGAACCTCGGGCTTCCCTGCGGGCGCATTCATCGGCCGGCCGTTGGCATCAAGCACCTCGACGGTTAACGCGTGAAATTGCCCGTCGTGCGCCGGTGCAATTCCCAGCACGTACTCATGCCGCAGCACGGACGCGATCTCGTGGTACATCGGCACGAAATCCTGCTCCGACTGCGGGAAATAGGCCCGGCCGCCCGTCATCGTCGCCAGCGTGCGCAGCGCGTTATCGGCATGCGCGAAAGCAATCGCACTCGCGGATTGCGGAGGCGCGTCCTTCCTCGATTTCGACTTCCTGGTTTTTTCCCCACGCAGCGCTCCGCCCAGCGCCACCGAAAAAATTACCACGTCTTGGCCGCGCAGTTTGTGGACCAGGGCGTCCCAGTGAGCCGGCGGAGAAGAATCAAGTCCCGTGGTCAGCAACACGAGCGCCCGCTTGCCCGTCGAGGGACCCAGCCAATCGAGTACTCCCGAAACAGAGTCGTAGAAATTCAGATCGTCCATGCCGATCGTGTACTGGACCCCGCCCAGCGCCGCGAGCAGCGCGGACTTGTCCGGCGTAAACGTCAGGATTGCCCTGGGCGCCTGATCGTAGGTGACCAGCGCCACCTCGTCGTCGGCGGCCAAACCGTCGAGCAGCGCAAACGCGGCCAGGAGGTGCTGATTGTGAATCAGGTAAACGGCGGGACTCGTTTCGATCATCACCAGAATCTGCGCGGGTGCTTCCACCGGCGTGAAAAATTCAATCGGTTGCTCCGTGCCGCTATCGAGGATGCGAAAATTGTTCCGCGCGAGGCCGCCGACGAAATTTCCTCGACTGTCGAGGACGCTCGCATCCACCTTCACAAACGCCGTGGTGGCTTCCAAAGGCTTCGCAGGGGGAGTGGCGGATTCCTGGGCGCGACACGCAGGCGCAACGGAAATGTAAATGGAAGCAGCCGACAAAAACAGGAAGGTAATCCCTCGGAGAGTTCGTCGCGACTTACGAAGGGGAAAAATCGAATCGCACGCTGCTTGCTTCCTTCCGCGTTGCAGGGACCTTTCGATCCCTGCAACGCGAGAAGAGCAAAGCAAAGCTCCAAATGTGGCGCGAGTGGCGGTCAATTACCCGGCGGCGTCGCGGCGGGCGGAGCTGCCGTTGCGGACTTTGGCGCGCTCAAATAGCCCTTCGCCGAATCCTTGGTGACGTCGAACACGACAATCTCGTACGGCGCCCGCGCGCCTCGGACGTAGAACTGGATCGGCTCACCCGTTGTTCTGTCCTTCTTTTCGATCGTCTTGTCGTCCGCCACCACGTTGACCGTGTACTTGAATTTTTTCGTATCGGTTTTCTTCAGCAGCATCTGGATCGGGCCCACGTGCTCGGGGGCCTTCGCCGATTTGCTGAGGTTGAATTCGAAGATATCGCGCTCTCCGAGCCGCTTCAGCTCTTCCACCTCATCGTGATTCCGCGCAATCAGGCCGCTCTGCACGCCCAGGTCGCCCTTCATGCTGGACATCGCGCCCTTGGTCGCTTCCAGATCAGCCTTCGTGGCGTTGAGGTCTGTCTGCGTTCCACTCAACTGCGTCGAAATCTGTCCGAATTTCGTCGACGTGTCCGCCTGCACCGCGCCAATCTGTTGGCGAAACTGTAGATCGCTCTTCTGCTGTTCGTTGCGCACCGTCTGCGCCAGGCCCCGGGCTCGCGCCAGCTCGTCTTCTGTCAACCCGAGCTTCTGGGACATCACGTCGAGCTGCCCTTTCAGGTCCGCAATCCGCGAATTCGTCTTGTCGAGTTCCGCGGCCGTTGCCTGCGCTTTCTGCGTCGCGTCATCCTGACTCTTGTGCAGGGCTTGCCGCTCGGTGTAGCTGCTGTACAGCAGGTATGCGACCAGAGCGAATGCCACAACAAAAAGCACCGTCACCCATCGGGGCAGGGTTCCCGCCTCGACTACTTGGGCTTCGTTAGGTGTGTCCAAACTCATCGAGCCTCCTTGGCGGCCAGCGCCGCACGCGTTGCGCTGAATTATCGCCGAGCCGGGCAGCGAAGTCTATCCCCGCGAACCGGCCTTGTTGCCACCCCGGCGGGGCCAGCGGGCCTCGACGGTCGTGGTTAAGCCACCGCGCGGCGTAAACTCACCGGTCACGCGGCACCACGCAGGGTTGGTGGCGGCAACGATATCCCGCAGCATGCGGTTCACCGCGTTTTCGTAGAAGATTCCGAGATTGCGATACGCGAGCAGGTACATCTTCAGAGACTTCAATTCCAAACAGAGCTTCTTCGGCTCGTATTGAATCGTGACGGCCCCATAATCGGGAAGGCCAGTCTTGGGGCACACCGAGGTGTACTCCGGGACGCGAATCGTGATTTCGTAGCCGGGAAACTGATTCGGCCAAGTTTCGAGTTCGGGCAATTTGGCGAGGATTCCCGCGCGCGCGTGCGCGTCGGTGTAGTCAGGCATTCGCATTCCTTCCGTCCGGTATCTTACACCGTCCGGGGCGTCCCCCGCTTCCGTGACTCTTGCTCTGGCAATTCGTTTTGGATATGCTGGCGCGCCATGATGGGATTCCATCCAGCGAAATGATCTGCCCGCGATGCCGGTGTGCGGATTGCCTGCGTTCCCGTCGCGGCGGCGTCGCCGACTTTTTCGCCACGCTAATTCAGCTGCGGCCATGGCGGTGCCAGGCGTGCGATCTGCGGTTTTATGCCTGGACGGTAGCGCTCCCCTTCGTGCATTACGTTCACTGCCCGCGTTGCGGGAATTTCGACCTGGAACACATCGCGAGCGACCGAGTGGAGCAGGGCACTTTGGTCTTCTTGAAGCGCTTCCTGGGCTTTCCCGCCTATCGCTGCGACCCCTGCCGCCAGAAGTTTTTTAGCATGCTGCCCTATCGCCGGATTGTTCCCTCGATGTTTTCGCCCGCTTCGCGGAAATTCTCCGGTTAAGGATCTCACGGAAAAACTGTCTTTCCTCCGCGTCATTCAATAATTGGTCGGGCGGTTGAATCCTGTGAGTGGGGAACGAGCGGCCATCTTCTTGCCGGAGTCTTTGCGGGGATTCGTGCGGGTGTTCTTGCGAAAATTCGTCCGCGATTCGCGCGAAGCTACTCGTCAGTCCGGATCGCGGCCTTGGCCGGCTCGGGGCTGCCGAGCGATACGAGCAGCCGACGAAGTTTTGCGCGGTCTTCCAGGCCCATGCCCACCATTTCAAATCCCGCTTGATGCGAGCGCACGAATCGCACCACGGCCTGCATGTTGATCGAGCGCAGCCCGGCGGGAATCTTCAGCGTGGCTTCCGTGCCCACGGCGAGTTGTACGTCGCCGCTCAGCAATCCGCCTTCGAGGCTGAGCACACTGATGGCCGACGAATACTTCCCCCGCGCCGACGTGATCACGGCCGGCACGTTGCGCGGCAGCCTGATCCGGCGATACCGGCGATGCCGCACCACGTCGCGATCGGGGATTGGATCGAGCGGCGCGAGCGCCATCACTTTTTCGTCCAAGCCCGAATGCGGCAGGAACGCCTGCATCCACTCCGGATCGAGCTTCATCAGCGCCTGCGCGGCGGCGGTCCGAATCTCCTCGGGATAGGTCCAGCCGAACGCTTTGCGCGATTCGACGAACTGCCGGAGATGCCCCGCCGCGGCAGTCGCGCGCATCCGGCCCAGCGCCTCAATCGCTTTCACGCGCAGGTATTCCGATCCCTGCGGCAGAATATCTCCCTCGGCGAGCCTCAACAGCTTCGGCGCGGTCGCCGGATCTCCGCACATCCCGATCTCGTCGAGCGCCAGCGGCAGGACCATGACGTCGAGCGCTTCGATCGAATTCGCAAGCAACTGTCCGCGCTCCGGGGCACCTGCAGTCGAAAGCTGGCGCACCACGGCGTCGTGGAACGCGCGCCCGCCATGGCGCAGGCGTTGCGGCAGCAGATCGTCCACCGCCGGCGCGTCGAGCCGGCTCAGCAGCCCGACCACGGTCGCGGCCTTCGCTGGCGGTTCGGACTTGAGTACTTCCTTCAGGTATCTCGCGCACGCGCTGCCCACTGCCTTCGCCAACTGGACGACGTTCTCGCGCTCGCTGCGCCGCCCGGTGCGCGCCAATCGCACGGCGAGGTGTTCACCCGCGCCTTGCGGCAAGCGCATCAGCACACCGACCAATCCCTCAGGCATCGCCTCGGCCGTCAGCGCTTCTTCGACAAATTCCGAAATCCGGTTTTCGACTCCCAGTCGCGGCCGCAGGCTCTGCGCCCACGCCGGACGTTGTTCCTCGAGATCGGCCAGAGAATCCAGAGCCTGCTGCATCGCGCGGTAATACCGGCGCGAGGCCGCTTCCTGGCTCAGCCGCACGAAGGCCGCGCTCAGCAGCGTCTGCAGCTCCGCGTCTTTCTCGGCGGCCAATTGCTGGCCGATTTGCGCGAGCGCATCCTGCAGTCGCTGGCTCGCGCCCTTGCTGTACAGTTCGGCTAACTGCCCCAGCCCGATGGCGGCTTTCTTGCGCGCCTCGGCATCCTTGTTTCTCACGCAGGACGCATATTTCAGCAGCACGTCTCCGGCGGCATCCGCTTCGCCGCGTCCCATCAGCTCTTCCACGTATTGCTGCACGTTTCGCGGAGGAATGCACCACGCTTCCGTGGAAGTCAGCACCGCGCGCTTCCCCGATTCCGGCACGGATGCCCAGAATTGGCGGTCGAGCACATCCGCGTGCGATTCAACCGACATCCCGGCGCCGGCCATCTTGTCTTCGCGAGCCTTCAGCAGCTTTCGCAGCGTGCCGAGCTCGTGGCCCATCTTGTCCAACATCTGGCGCACCGCGTTGACCCGCACCTCGCCGCGCTGAAAGCGATCGAGCGCGAAACGAATCGCGAGATCTTCCGCCAGCTTCAGCAGCACGGCCTCGTCCACTTTCGCCGAGGGAGTCTTCGCCGCCACCGTCGCCAGCGCTTGCCGCAACGTTACCTGCGCGTTTTGGGGCAGCGCCGCGAGCTTCATCTGCCAAGCCATCTGGTCGGGCCATGGCCCGCCCTTTGCGCCGCCGTGGGTCGCCTCGCCGAATTGCGCGAGCAGCCGCAGCAGGCTCTGCATGTCCGCTTCGCCCAATTGTGGGAGATCGTTCGGGTCGCCGCCGGAAACGCCCGTGGCAAATCCGCTGCCCGTGGCGGCGCCCGTACCTGCGCCCGTACCTGCGCCTGTGCCCGCGCCCGATCCCGTGCCCGATCTGCCCGTGCCCGTGCCCGTGCCCGTGCCTGAACCAAAACCCAAACCGCCGGAGTACGGGCTGCCCCCAAAGCCCGATCCGTCTCCGCTACCCGTTCCGCTTCCCTCGCCGCCAGTTCCAGGCCCGCCCGGACCGCCGTGCGCGCCTTGGGCCGCGGTAATCAGCTGGATCATTTTCTCCGGACTGCGAAACCAATCCTGCACCATGTCGGCATCGGCGCCGAGCGTTCTGGCCGTTAATGTCGCCGCCACGCGTGCTTCCGAGAAGCCCGCATCCTCGGGAACAAACCGTATCTCGTTCACGCGGATTCCCGCCGTCTCCCGATTGCCGAAGTAATGCTCCAGTCGCTCGGTCAGCGGGCCGGACTTCGGGCCGCTGGTTTCCATGAACGCTTTCACAAGATTGGCAAACTCATCCCGCTCGACACTCGGTAGAAAACAGATGCTCGCCACGCCTGCGGCATTGAGGAGGTCCGCAAAGCTGCGCTCGGCCTGCGTGGATTCCAGCGGAACGCCATCGAGCAGGAGTTGCGATCCGGAGGCCCCCAGCAGCAACCCCCCTTGCCCGGCCGCTTGCACGGCCTGCTCCAGCTCGTTCCAACTGACTTCAAACTGACCGGCGGATCGGAGGTGCTCTAAACCATAGAGCTTAGAGTACTTAAGAAGGACGTTGAGGCTCCGCACGAATGCGCGGGCATTTGGAACAGTGGACTCGGTGGGCACTGTCAGTTCACCTTGCAGTGGGCGTATCTCCTTACCGTCCAATCAAGTGTACTGGAACTAGTGGTGGGGGGAATGGTACGGATGTACCAAGGTTGCGGACCAGACAACGGGGCGGGACTGGTCAATTGGGCAGGCGCACCTCCACTTCCAGCCCTTTGATCGCCGGACGCACGCGGCGAATCACCTCGCTCGCCCAAAGTTTCTCGCTCAGCAGGACGAGCGACCCATCCTCGAACGCGCAGACAGCGCAGAAGAAATAGTTCGGAAAAACGGCGCGGTATGCGTCCACTCCGTGCCGTGCCAGCTCGGCTTCCACGGCCGGATCGCCCGACCCGCCCGGAGCAACCAGCGCGCCGGCCCGCACTCCGAAAGTCTCGCCTTCAAACCGCTCGAGAAGGGATTCCAGGGCCGCCGGTTTCGGCGCTGGAATCACGATCGAACGCTGGTTGGCTTCGCGGTAGGCGATGTCGTGGAGTTTGCAGTAGTCGCGCACGCGGTCAATGTGGCTGAAAAAATCGAGCGCCCAGGCTTCCTGTCCGGCCGTCGCCTGCAGGACGCGGCTCCAGATGCGCGCGGCATCGGCCCCGCGCGCCGGTTCGCGGTTTTCATCCGCCCCCACCAGCTCCAGGCCTACGGAACGCACCTCCGCGCCCAGATCGAGCGCTTCGATATCGAGCAGGTACATCTATCCCTCGTCGTCGAATGCGTGAGGAAAATTCTTTTGAAATTCCGGGGATTGCTTCCGCACTTCGAGCCAGTCGAAAAATGCGTCCGGCGTCTCCAGCCAGATTGCAAACCAGTGGGCGACCTCTTCCTTCTGCGCGCGATTTTGGGTTTCCACCTTATGATTCCGGGAGATCATCTCCGCGCGCCGCCGCCCGAGCCGCGCCACTTCCCGCACCCGTTCGGCCGCATGCCGATCGGCTTCGACTGAGAATTTTCTCAGCAGCTCGTCCAGCCTCACCAGGCACATCTCCGCTTCCGTGAACGTCGAGAAATGCAGCAGGTCGGTGAACTCTTCCTCGTAGCGCCCTTCCGTATCCGACTGCGTGGACCACACCACGCGCATTCCCGCCTCTTCGAGCACGCTGACCACGTAATCCGCGGACGTCTTTCCGCCCGCCGCGCCGAGCTGCGAAATCAATTGCCTGCGAATCTGTTCGATCTCCGCCGGGGTGAAGCGCGGCTTCCCGAGTACCCGCGCGGCCTCCAGAATCAAATCCTTCTTCGTGGAGGTCGGGCCGGCAACATTTTTATTTGAGCGGCTGGCAGTCAAGAGCGGCCTCAGTGCTGCGCTTTCTTGGTCACAGTATCGACGGCTGCGGTGTCGCGCGCCAGCAACCTACGGAGCCGCGCCACGTTGCGATTGTGTTCCGCCAGCGTGCGGCTGAAGAAGTGTCCGCCGTCGTCGTTGGCCACGAAATAGAGATAGTCGGTGGTCGCCGGAGCGAGCGCGGCCCGCAGCGACGCTTCGCCGGGATTGGCGATTGGGCCCGGCGGCAGCCCCCGATGCTTGTAGGTGTTGTAGGGTGAATCCACGCGCAAATCCACGGCGTGCACATTTTTCTCCGGATGGCCTGCCAGCTCCATCGCGTATTGCACCGTCGGATCGCACTGCAGGGGATCGCCGAGCCGCAGCCGATTGTAAAACACTCCGGCAACCAGCGGACGCTCTTCCGCCTTCGGCGTCTCTCGCTCCACCAGCGACGCGAGCGTCACCACCTGCGCCGGAGTCAGACTCGCGGCCTGCTGTGTCCCGCCCGCGGTATCGAGCGTTTCCCAAACCGCACGAAAATTCTGCACCATCCGCTTCACCGCCTGCTCGCAGGTCGCGCGGCGCGTGAATTCATAAGTCGAGGGAAAGAGAAACCCCTCCAGGCTGCTCGCTCCCGGTGCTAGATCGGAAATGAGCGATGAATCGTGCGCTGCGGCGAGAAAATCTTCGCGGCTGCAGACTCCCTGCCGCTCCAGTTCCCCCGCGATGTCGAACGTCGTCCAGCCCTCTGGCACCGTCACCGTGTGCACATAAATCTGGCCGCGCACTATTTTCCAGAATGCTTCGCGCGAGTTCAGGGGATGGTCGAAGAAATATTCGCCGGCCTGCAGCCGCTTGCGGAAATGCCAGTCGCTGAACAGCGCGAACGCCAGTTGGCTGCGTATCACGTCGTTGCGGCGCAGAATTGCGGCGACGCCCCAGCGCGAAGTGCCGTGCGGAATGTCCACGAAGACTTTCTCGGGCCGGTGGCCACGATAGGGACGGCTGAGCTGCGAATCAAGCCAGCTGGCGCCGCCGCCGAGTGCGGCAATCAGGAAAAGCACCAGAATCCCGAGCCGCCGCATCCCAGTTAATCCTTCTCCGCGGCGGCGCCGTGCGCCCGGCCGCGCGTCTGTTCGAGGTAGTCGCGCAGTAGAATTGCGGCGGCCACATCATCGAGCGGCTCGCGCTTCCGGCGGGCGGACGGTCGTGTTTCCGCTACGGTCTGCGCCGCTTCCCAGCTTGTTAGCCGCTCATCCACGAGTTCCACGCCGATGCCGATTTCCTTCTCAAGGCGCGCCGCAAACCGCGCCGCCTCGTCCGCCATCTCGCCCGCCTCGCCGGTCATGTGTAGTGGGTGGCCGACGATAATATGCGTGACGCCGTGCGTTCGGCAAGCTTCGCGAAGGCGGTGAAGATCTTTTTGCCGGTTCACGCGCACCAGCGTCCCGAGCGGCTGCGCAGTCAGCCCCAGCTCATCCGACAGCGCGAGGCCAATTCTCTTGCGTCCATAATCCACCGCCAGAATCCGCCGCGGCTTCTCCGCCGCCGCGGAAATCTCTCTGGCACTCGCACGCTGGGTCGCCGCCATAGTCCGCTCATTATACGTGACGCTTGCCCGTGATTGAGACATCGCCCGGAGAATGTAACCGAGATGGTGTTGCCTATCTGGTACGGATGGCGTGTCAAATCGAAGGCGCTGGCAACTGCAAGATGAATTGTAAGATTTGAATGTAGCGCCGCGGCCTTTAGCGCGGCACGGTCTCCCTGTAGAATTCAATCTGCCACTGTGGCTTGGTCTACGGCTGCCGGCCGCGCTCGCCCTTTTCCCACGCGGACCAGGCACCTTCCTTCTTCAAGGACTCTTCGAGGCCCGATTCTTTCAGCAGTTGCTCGACCTCGGCGCGCGTTTGCCGCCGCCCGATTCGTGCGGATGCATCGGCTAGCGCATACGCGGTCACGGTCGCGATCGCCTCGCTCCGTTTCAGCTCGCCGACGTCCACCTTGTCGAACGTGTCCGAAGCGGCGTGATAGTTCAGCATGTAATTCGCGGGCTCCTGATTGGCCACGAGCGCGGGCACGCCTTCGAGCACGAAATCGAGATCGTCCGTGTCGCCCGGGGCGTCGAAGGTGAACTCCATCGGTCCGACGGACTTCAGCGGCTCCAGAGCCTCGCGAACGCCAGCCAGAAGATCTTCCCGCCCGCCGAGCGAATATCCCGTCACCCGCCCCACGCCGGCGTCATAAATAATCGCCGCGATCATGTGGTCGAGTTCCGCCCGGTGCGCGTGCGCGTACGCACGTGAGCCTAGCTCCCCCTCTTCCTCGCCGGTGAAAAGCACAAAGCGGATCGACCGCCGGGGAATATTCCCCGACGCGTGAATCACCCGCGCCGCGTCGATTACCATCGCTGCGTTGCATCCATTATCTAAAGCGCCCGTTCCCAGATCCCACGAGTCCAGATGCGCGCCGAGCAGCACGAATTCAGCCGCCTTCTCCCGCCCCCGGATTTCCCCGACCACGTTTTCGGATTCGACTGGACCAGTCACATGGTTGGGCATATCGAAGTGCACGCGCACCTTTTGCCCTGCCTCCAAAAATCGCGCAATGCGCCCGGCATCCTCGCGAGCCACGATAGCTTGGGGCAGCGCCTCGATCCGGCCCGCCGGCGTCGTCGTATGCCGGTAGAGAAGCAAGTTCGGCCGCGTGGACATCCAGAAAATCGCGGCCGCTCCGGCTTTCCGGGCGCGCTCGATGATTCCGGGTTGCACGTCGTACTCACGGTCGAGATCATCCCACGTGACGAGTGGCGTCGAGTGGACCAGAAGGATCGCGCCTTTCACGGCGGCGCCGGCCTTCGCCAAGCCGGATTCATCGCCCGCTTCCACGTCCACGATGTCCGCCGTGATTCCCCCGACGGGCGTCGGCGGCGACCAGCCTCCGGATACCAGCCTCACCGGAAACGGAGCCGGGGACAAAACCTCCAGCCGCGTTTGCCCTTCGCTCCATCCGGCGGCGACGGTGAACTTCTCCGTATGGACTTCATCCACGCCCGCGCGGCGCAGCGCTTCGACCGCCCACTCTGCGGCGCGACCGGCCGCAGGCGATCCCGTCACGCGTCCGCCGATCGAATCCGTCAGCGTCCGCAGGTTTTCTTCGAGCGGCGAGGGGCCTTCCGCGCTCCGGATCATCTGCGGGGCAAGGTCCGCGCAGGACTTTTCCACCGAGCATGCCCCCGTGCCCTGCGGAACCTGGCCAAATCCAGGCGGCGGGTTGATTGGGGGCGTCTGGCCGAAGGCAGTCGAGGCCAAAACCACCAGCCACAAAGCAAATGGGACAGAAATTAGCGCCAGTCGACGCCCCAAGTATGCCGATTTGGCACGGGACACGCGGTCAAGCCTGGAAATCTCGCCAATCATCGTCGCTCCATACCCTTCTCGCGCTCGGATTATAACGAGAAGCAGCCGCAGCGTCACATTAGAGTCATCGCGGCACAACAACTGTCCAGCACAATTGCGTCTGAGAGCCTGTGGAAAACTCGACTTCGCGAAAAAATTCCCGAACCGAGGAATTTTCTACATACGCTGCCGATTTCGCTGTATTCTGCGGCCTCTGCATCTAGTTCAATAGGCGCGTCTTAAAATGAGACAAGCGATGGCACTCCATCTGCCATGTGGGCAAACGTCAGGCTCGCTTTCCGCACGCAGCGCTATTCTGAAGCATGGTTATCGATCTTCCATGGGGATAGGGAAGATCTCGTTTTGAATCCAGTTCAGCCCGGCAGTTTCGTTTCGCCAGAGCAGTCCAAACTGAAGCTCTTTGTCCAGTACAGCCCTGGACAAGGACGGAGAGGCCCATAGTGAAGAAAGTGCGCGCATTCCCAAAGTTGGTCCCGCAAGCCAGAAAATCTGAGTCCAATCCACCCAAGGTATTTGTCTTTTGTGAAAAATCCACCGGCGCGTCGCGATTCCTCGCCGAATCCAATTCCGATCCGAATTACGTCATCGAACGGATGGCTGGTTTGCTCGCCGTCCAGTGCCTGGTTCGCGGATCGGACCCCGGCGATTTCGCCATCCTGGTTCCGGCCGAGAACATGCTGACGAATCGCCTGGTGTCTCGCGCCAAGGAACTCTTGGAGGAAGGGCGAGCGAACGCGAGCCCGCAAACCCTCAGCCCGCGGCAAAAAGAGATTCTACAGTCCGTAGTGTGCAACCGAGCCAACAAGGAAATCGCTTCCCGGCTCAACATCACGGTACGAACTGTAAAATTTCACGTCTCGTCTCTCCTGAGCAAATTCGGAGTCGAAAACCGCAACGAATTGGCGCGGCGGGCGGCAGGGTTGCTGCGTCCGGGCTTCTCCGAAGCCGAGACGATCAATCTCGACCGGCGGTCGGATCGCTTGAGGCCTTCCCAATTCGCGCCGATCGCGCTCAACACCGCGCTTCACGTCACGTCTAAGACGCGCAACGCACGCTTCGGAGAGCGGACTCTGACTGCCTGAGTCCCCGGACCCGACACGGCCCGAAAACGCAGTCTCAAATCCCAGCACGCAATTTCTAGTGAGTCATGGGCATCGCCATGGGCGCCGGTGAGGGCGCGGGAGCGGCCTCTTCCTGCGGCCCAAATACTTTCCGTGCCGCGGGCGGAAGCTTCTCGACGTTGCCCAGGAACGTGGCGATCTGCCAGATCTGCGCGTCGGTCAGGGTCTTCTTCCATGCCGGCATGCCGGTCCAGCGAATGCCGTGCTGGATGACGTAGAAATTCTGGCTCTCGGACATCTCCGGCGCTTCCTTGAAAAATTCGGGAACCGGCGGATAGAACGACCGCGCGAACTCGCTCTCCGGGTTCGACGGCACGCCGTGGCAGCCGGCGCAATGGTCGAGATAGAGCTTCGCGCCCGCCGCGAGGTTGTCTTCGGTCGGCGCGACCGGGTTTTTCGCCTCGGAGGCGCGGCGATCTATCGAAGCGTCCATCGCCGCCATCGCGAATTTCTCTTCGATGGACGACGGCCGCTGGTCCGCACCGAAGTTCACGTAGCCTTGCTTGAGGCACCACCAGCCTCCCGCGGCCAGGGCGATCAGCGCAAACAATATTCCGAACACGAAATTTCTCATTCGCTCCGCGCCTCCCGGGATTTCGCTCTCATTTCCATTTCAGTTTTTTCACGTCCACCGTGGGCAGCGGGAATTTCATGTTCATGTCTTCGAGCGTCTCGGCAACGATGTGAGAAACGGCGAGATTCCGGAACCATTTCTTGTTCGCGGGGATGATGTACCAGGGAGCGTGATCGGTGCTGCACTTGGTGAGGACGGCTTCGTACGCATCGGTGTAGTCATCCCAGAATTTCCGCTCGTCAAAATCGGATTCGGAGATTTTCCAGCGCCGGTCGGGATCGTCGATGCGCTGCTGAAAGCGCTTCTTCTGTTCGTCCTTGCTGATGTGCAGGAAGAATTTCACGATTTTCACATTGTTGTCGTGCAGCAGCTCTTCGAACTTGTTGATCTGATCGTAGCGGCGCGACCAGACGTCCTTCGGCACCATGTTGTGGACGCGGACGACGAGAACGTCTTCGTACAGCGAGCGGTTGAAAATTCCGATGTTGCCATATTCCGGGACCGCCTTGTGAATACGCCAAAGATAATCGTGCGACGCTTCGTCGGCGGAAGGTTTCTTGAACGACACGACGGTGCAGCCCTGCGGATTCACGCCGGACATCACGTGACGAATGGTGCCGTCCTTGCCGGACGCATCGAGTCCTTGCAGGACGATCAGCAGCGTGCGCTTGTGCTCCGCGTAGAGAAGGTACTGGAGATTGTCGAGCCGCTCGATGGCCTTATCGAGGCTCGCCTTCATCTTGTGGTCTTTTTGCCAGCCGAGAGTTTCCTCGGCGTCCCACTTCGCGAGCTTCACTTTCTTGCCCGGCGTGACCAGAAGTTCCTTGCTGAAGTTCGTCGCCATTCAGTTTTTCGCCTCCAACACCGACCCTCGAAATCTGTGACACCTTGCGAGGGCATCTTTCCTTTGTTTTGAATAAGTTAGCTCGAAATTTGTTCGACACCTTGTGTCGAGTAAACCCGCAGGTAGCGTGCGGCTTTGGGAGCGATTCGCCAGCGCTCGCTGCGCGCGGTTTGACGCATCAGCCGATGGGCACGCGGAGACGAGCGCGAGTTCGCGCGCTCGCGAGGGCCGCGTCCCGATGCTTCGGGATGGCGCCGATATTGCCATTACCAAAATCAAAGTGCGCAAGAGAGGTCCTTCGACCGAATGACTACCTCGGTCTCAGGATGACGACTCTGAACGAGTCGTCACCTGTCCGTCCACGCTGCCACAATGAGGAACGCGGCGCAAGAGTTTGCGCCTGTGGACTTTGATATCAATTGTTGCTGGGGAGTGGAAACCGCAAAAGGAACTAAGGAATGTGTTCGATCTCGACATCCGGCCAATGTTCTTTGAGGTACTCGGCGACAAGTCGGCGGTGGCAGTGCTCGGGCGTTTCCTCGCTGCACAGCAAACAAGCACCGTCAAGCAGGTCGCGTGAGAGTTCCTTTTCAATGTGCCTCGACCGCATCAGATCCAAAAACTGCCGCTCATACAGCCCCCAATCACCCTTCTTTTTCTTGTAGGCGTCGAGAATGTCTTTAGTCGGGGCAAGTTCGGGAACGTGCACATAGTCGATTTTACAAATGGCTTTCGTGAAGTAGCGGAGGTCGTCTTTCTTGGTGAAGCCTGCCAGCTGCGAGACATTGTTTAACCGGACATCAAGTAAGCGTCTTACTCCGGAATTTGTCAATCGCGTGAAGAAAGTCTCAGCCGACTTTTTTGTGAAACCGATCGTATAAAGTTTCATCCAGCAGCACCGCTGGACCTGGCATCCGCAGGGACAGCCTCGCGGGAGTCGTACGCAATACGTCGCTCCTGACGACGGTAGGCGTTGGCCAAAAGCTCCTCGGGTGACTGGAACATGTCTTGCTCCGGCAAGCTAAGCATCCGGATCAGTCGACTCAACGCTTCCGAGTGGCTTTCAAGCCTGCCGTCGGCATGAATGTGCTGAACGTCTAGGCCATGCTCGACTAGGCGCCTTGCAACCAAAATCGTACGATGACATTGAAGCGGCTCCTTTTCGGCACACATGAGGGCGAGCCGGTAGCCTTTCATTCCCTTCAGCACGCGCTTTAAGCCCAACCGGAACAGATCGGTGTGTGCCAACCGATCGTACTGAACTTTTCCATCCTCGTAACATGCGGGGTCTTCGCTCCGCGCGCCCAGTTCCTTGCCCAAGAATACATATTTGATTCCGGAGGCACGCAAAGCCTGCTTCAGCTCCTCGCGATTGAATTGCGGATTGACGCGGCTATAAGGTGCGGATCTCACGTCGCAGAGCGCGGTGATGCCATGCTGCCGCAGCAGGGCAATGAAGCGTTCTTGCGGGTGCGTCGAGTGTCCGATCGTGAAAACAACTTCTTGCATGGTTGTGCTCACAAGGGCCGCTTGCCGATTATCGCTGCAACAAGCTTGTGACATCGATCATCGTGTTCGTATGGTTCGGTCAGGCTCACGCAAACATAGACGTCCTTCAATGGGTAATCCGCTTCCTCTTTATCGGCAAACGCGCCCCGAACGACGGGGTCGGTCACGCTCAAATTGTGGTGGACACCGTTGTATTCAAACCTGCCTCAATAACTCTTTTTTCCGGTCCAATGATTTCTGCCTACCTCAACGACAAGGTTGTCCAGTCTGATGAGTAGCAACGAATCGTGGACCGTGGCGGCTTCTTCGTGACTGATGCAGTCGTAATTCCCCGCGTTGGTGTGACCGCTGTTGATCCAAAGGGACGTTGGCCGATCTCGGAGTCGCTCGAGTTCGTCCCACGGAAGCTCTCCCCTCTTCACCCAACGGGCCGGTCCGATAATGTGATTCTCAACTTGATGGTGGCGGGGATCGGCGTTTAGAAATGGAACGTCGACAACGTCGAGAAGCTTGGGACTAGTATTGTCCTCGTACTTGTATTCCGAGAACAAAACCTCAGCCGTAGGCCGCCCGCTCACAGGTCGAATCCATCCGCCATACCCATCTGCAAGCACTTCCTTACCAGCGATGCAGCGACCGTTTGGTGGCTTGTAGGAATTCGCGAGGCAAACGATCCTTTTGACGTATGCCATCTGACTACACAAAGGATGACGCAAACCGGTCTCACGTGCAAGTTGCGGTCCCTGAGTTCGCTTGTCAGTAGTGGCAAATAGCAATTTGCGATGATCGTCAGAGAAGTGCTATCGAAGAAGCGAAATCATAGCGGCGGCGGTACGCGACTGGACGCGGACCATTCGCTGATGGGATTCATGGCGCCGCAGTCCAAACACGCCGTCTTGCCGAACTGGGCAGCGCAGCTGGGGCAAACGCCCTGGGTTTCGAAAATGTCGAACGGCTTGCGGCACTTGCCGCAAATCCAGTTTGGTCCCGCGAGCGGCGCGGCTTTGCACGACGGGCAGACCAAGCCCTCGCGACGCCAGCCTCGGCTTATGCCGGAGGCGTCCGTCGCGCCGTATGGGTACTCTTGGCATGGCGATGTATTCCGGCTTTCATCGAGTACAACGCCACGTCTGCTGCGCTCAAGAGAGCGTCGAGCCTTTCCCCATCTGCCGGATAGAGGGCCACGCCCACACTGACGGATAACTTCGGTTTCCTGCCATCATTCGCAAGGCTGTCGCAGATGCGATGGGCCACCAGTTTGGCCGGCTCCGCGCTTGTCTCCGGCAGGACAAGTGCAAACTCGTCCCCGCCGAAACGGGCGGCCGTATCGATGTCCCGGCAACCAATAGACAAGACGTCAGCCAACCGGCAAAGCGCCTCACTGCCGGTCACATGTCCGTAGCGGTCGTTGACCTGTTTCAATCCGTCCAGATCAAATAACAACAGCGCAAATTCGCGGCTGGTGCGCTCGGATCGCCTGATCTCGCTGTCGAGCACGTCTACCAGATGGCGGTAGTTCGCCAGGCCGGTCAAGGAATCCTTGGCCGCTTGCTGACGGAGATGATCCTCCAGCTCGCGCTGCTTGGTGATGTCCTCGGCTATAACTTCGTAGCACTCTGTCTCGCCCGCGCCGCCTCCGACTTCCCGTCCGCTGAGCCGGACCTTCAGGGTCGTCCCGTCTTTCCGCTTCCACTCAATTTCCACGGGTTCGACTTGCAGATCTTGCCGGGGACGCCCCAGCAATTGCGCGCGCTTGCGAGAATCAGAAATGATGTCACTTGCAAGGTTGACCGCCAGGAGTTCCTCTCTAGAGGCATAGCCAAGCATGGTCACCAGCGTCTGATTGACATCCAAAAACTTGCCTTGCGCACCGCAGCGGCATATCCCGTAGTTTAGGTTTCCTACCAGGGCGCGGTAACGCGCCTCGGAATGGCGCAAATGTTTCTCCGCACGGTCGCGCTCCACGCGCAAATTATTCTCACTCAATGCCCGACGAACGGCCACCGGAAGATGGCCGATGTGATCCATTTCTATACAATCGGCAGCGCCGTCCGTAATGAGCTCCGCCACGGTTTCCAGTGGTAGTTGGTCGGTCACAAAGATGAGAGGAATGCGCGTCTCCATCCGGCGCATGAGTTCCAGTGCCTGCGCTCCCTGCGAATTGGGGCCGGGGTACTCGGCCACAATAATGTCGTAGAACTTTGATTTCAGGCGTGCAGCAAGCTGTTCTGGTAGTGGAAACCACATCCGCGCTGACGTTGAAATGTGCCACGCTGAGCTCCCGCACGCAGCATTTTACGTCCGCAACGTCACCGTGAACAAAAAGGATGTGCAGGGGCCGCCCTCTGCTTGCCGGTCCCGTGATTCGAGGGACTAGCTCAGTTTGCTTGACGCGATCTGGCGAGATTGCGGGCATTTGGAAGTCGAGACAGACTCCGCGAGCCAGCCCCTTTCGCTGATTTGCCCCGGACGTTTTCGTGCTATCCCATATCAAAGGTATTGCAGATGGGTCATAAGCGCATGTTCCAAATAGCACACTTCTCGTTCATGTGTTCACTCATACGACACATCATTTATGCGCTTATTACGACCCCGCCATTCAATAAAGTTGCGCGACATCGGACTGGAAAGAGCAGCGTGGTCGACTTAGGAACCAACATACACCTGGGGTGGCGAAGGCCGCTTTGCATCACGATATAGCTCCGCTGATAGAAATGAAGAAGCCGTAAATGAAGATCGCACTCGTCGTCCTGCTGCTGTTCCCCGCGTTCGCGTGGGCGGACCCGAACCCGACCGACTACGCCACCAACGTTCCCGTCAGCGATGTTTGCGATCGGTTGTTGCGCGGCTGGAATCTTCACGTGTTCGGGCACATTGTGCGAGACCGCGGTGGGGCCGAGTGAAAATTTGCTGCGGGTGAAGCTGCGCAAAGATGGGCGCTACGAAGACAAAAACAGGAAAAACAGGTCGCGGAATTACAGCGGCGGAGGGACGCGCGAGGGAGCGAGCCATTCGCTGATGGGATTCATGGCGCCGCAATCGAGGCATCTTGTTGCGGAGAAGCGGGAGGCACAGCTGGGGCAAACGCCCTGGGTTTCGAAAATGTCGAACGGCGTCCGGCACTTGCCGCAAATCCAGTTTGGTCCCGCAAGCGGCGCCGCTTTGCACGACGGGCAGGCAAAGCCCTCGCGACGCGGCAACTTAGCCATGCGCGACAAAGCGATGCCCTGGCGCAATCCGGTCCAGCAATTCATCAGGATGAATACGGAAACGATGCCGATCCAGGGGGATCGCCACAGCACAGCCAGGCCGATGAGACCTGCCACGCCGATGAACCCGACGACCGTGGCCGCCATCAGGCTGCGAGCGCGTCCCACGGCGAACCAGAGCAGGGACCGAAGAATCTGGCCGCCGTCGAGAGGATAAATGGGCAGCATGTTGAAGCCGAGCAAGCCGAGGTTAATGTAGAAGAGCCACTCCAGCAGCGTATGCGCGTCGGGTGCCGCGGCGGTCAAGCCTGATGATCCGCTCCACACGTCGAACACGTACAAGATCGGAATGAGCGCGACATTTACGAGCGGCCCCGCCGCGATGCTCCAAAGCGTGGCGCCGGGGCGCGGCGGCGGATTCACGTACGCCACTCCGCCGAGCGGCCACAGCACGATCTGATTCGCCGTTCCGCCCACCTGCCGGCAGGCCAGCGCGTGGCCGAATTCGTGAACCGTCACGATCAGGAAGACCGCGAGGTACTCCAGCGCGTTCCACGCGATCGAAGAATATCTTGCCGCGCCGATTTGGATTTCGATCAGCGCGATGAGGAACCAGGACCAATGCAGGAAGACGTCAATTCCGGAGAAGCGGAACAGGCGGATCGAGCCCTGGCGGATGTTGATCATGCGCAAGGTTTATAGCACAGGGCCGCGAACCGACGAGCAAAAGCGGATTGCGCGGTTGCTGCGCGTGAAGCTGCGCAATGCAAATGGGGCGCCCCTGAACGCAGCGGCATTTTCGGGCGCGGTGCGATATAACGGGCGAGGCGCGCTTTCGCAAAGTTGGTCTCGGGGGTGAAACAACCATGGGATTTCAACTCCAGACGCGGGAGGTCGGCCGCGTCGTGGTGATCGAGGCGGCGGGCAGGCTCACTTTGACCGACGGCCACACACAACTCCGCGACCTGATTCACGTGTTCAGCGGCTACGGATCGAAGAAGTTCATTCTCAATCTCGCGCGGGTTGAATATATCGACAGCTACGGCATCGGTGAGCTGGCGCGGTCCTACTCCGTGGTCCGGCAGGCGGGAGGAGAGATGAAATTGGCCGCGGTAAACGAAAAAATCCTGGACCTACTGAAGATCTCCCGGCTGAACACGTTCTTCGATATCCAGGCAGGGGAAGACGCGGCCCTTCGGGCATTCGGATAATGTGCGCATCGCTGCGAGAGCCGGCGCTACGAAGGCGCAAGGAGCGAGCGGATGCGGTTGACCAAATCCAGCCCCGCCCGGTCGGCTTCCGAGGTGGAGAAATCGGGCGGGAGATGCAGGAGCTGCACGTGCGGGGCGGTCTGGCGGAATTTCTCGATGGCCGATTCGTTCGCAGTCATCGATGGGCCGCAAACCACGAGGCGAGGCTTGGTCCCGATCAGGAGCGCCGATGGCATCGGACGGATAGCGCGTGGTGAAAACTTCGTAACCGGAGCGCTGCAACAGGACCTTCAGGTACGCCAAGAGGTCGAGCGACGTGTCGAGGCAAACGATTCGGGTGCTTGATG
This sequence comes from uncultured Acidobacteriota bacterium, assembly GCA_963752925.1. Lineage (GTDB taxonomy): Bacteria > Acidobacteriota > Terriglobia > Acidiferrales > UBA7541 > Palsa-295. Next base: position 31,089 of record CAVVZY010000007.1, read on the forward strand.
TATGAGGCGTTTCTTCCCCAGATTGCGGCCACGCGGAGAATGCTTCGATTGCTTCTTTTTCCGATGCGTACGGGTGAAATACGCTGAGCAAATTCGTAGCTTGAAGAACCTGCATCACAAACGGAGACAAGTGGCAGAGCTTGAGATCTCCACCGGCGGCGCGAAGCACGCCAAAGATGCGAACCAACGCTCCCAGCCCGCCGCTGTCCAAGTAGCTCACTTCGCCGAGCTGCAGAACGACGTTCTTCGTCAGCTCGGTGAGTTTGTCCAATTCGAGCTGAAGAAAGCGTACCTCATCACCGCTGACGATGCGGCCGCGGCATCGCACGACGACAACTTCTCCCACGTTGTGGCTTTGCAGGGTGAGCTGCATGGCGGCGTTAAAACTACCACATTCAGCGCGGACACACATTCATGGCGCGGGTGGTCGTGGAGGCCCACGGAGGAACACCGCTCGCAAAGGGACGGCAGCTATTTGCCGATTGGCATCTCGAACGGCTTCGACAACGAAATCATGCGGTCCGACTTGGGGTACCAGCCCTGCGGCGCGAATTCATTTCCGTGGAGATAGCAGCGAGCTGAAATTTCCTTACTCCCGTTGGTGAATATCAGCAGCCAGCTTCTCGGAATGCAATTCTCACGTTCGCCCATGTATCCAGTCAGGCCCGCTACGTTCATGAATGTGGTTCCCCAGCGCTGCTCGATATGTGATTTCCCGCCGAATGTATCGTCGGGGTTTGTGTGCGTGTGCGCTCCGAGCCACATGTCGACGCGTCCGGGCGCTGCCCCCAGGAAACTTTCGAACGCGCCAGAATCTTGCTTGCTTTCCACCCAGTACAAATAGGACGCGCCTTGCGGCGTACCTTGAGGGAAATAGCCGTGATACCGCTGCTCCCAGTCGCCCTTTTCATTGCGCCGCATCCCCTCCCAATCACCTGAGGCGACCGTGGTGTTTTTCAGAACGTAATGATGCGCGCTGATGATGATGGACGAGCGGTTTTCCTCGACCATTCGCTTCCACCATCGGAAGGTTTCGCCGCTCACGACGCCGCCGGGATTTCCGCCGAGTGTTCCGCGACCGACTTTCCGCGACGGTTCGTTAATATCGCTCATCATCAGGAAAAGAACGATTCCCGACTCGAAATGAATACCGCTCCCACGTCCCATCAATTGGAAACGGGCGCTTCGTGGCGTTCACATGCGAGAACTGCGGTATGCTCTCCGGTAGGGTCAATCCATTTGCGCCACCACCAGGCCTGAGGTTGATCGAGGCCACTCCGATCATGGTTACCCGACAGATCGTAGATGTCCTCGCGGCGATGCTTCTTCAGAGCGCCGAATTGCCGGACGATCTCCTGACCCTCGGCATCCTTCGGAAGTCCAACGTCGCCGCACATATCGCCCAAATCCAGCGCGATGTTCCAATCGAAACCCGGGGTCGGATTCGGATTGCCGAATGGCTTCCGCCAGGCTCTCCCGGCCGTTGTCCTTGTCCCTGCCGACATGAGCATCGGCGAACACCCAAATTCGGAACGTCCCGGGCGTGTCACCGTGCGGCGTGGCAATTTTGGCCGAATCCTGTGCCAGCAACGAAGAGGGCACTAAGGCCGCGGTCGTCCCGAAGGCGGCAAGTTCCGCCAGAAATTCACGCCTTGAACGTTCCCGGTCGCCGAGATTGCCGCGTGTATACCGCGAAGGGATGCCGGAGGAATCGAGGCCACTTTTGCGAGACATTCTGTTCTCCACTGACGAGCCAATCTCATTCGACGTGCGTTGGCGTCCAATATACAGTGAATACGCTGGCGCTTGTCTATCTGAGTGAAGTGAACAGAAAGACGCGATTTGGGTCGCGATTGAGAACCGTAACCCACTGAAACACATAGTCATGCGGGCGTAACACTTTTTTCACGCGGGGTTCAAGATTCCGAAGTATCATGACTCCTCGGTTCCAGGTGTGCCCACATGGCGACGGTTACTCCCGAAATTTCCATTGCGGAAGATCCCTTGCCGGGACGCGCGGCTGCGGCAAAGCGCGCGTACCCCGGCGCCCTGGTCGTGGTCGAGGGGATTGACGGCTCGGGAAAAAGCACGCAGCTGCATCTGTTGAAACGCTGGCTGGAAATCGGCGGCTACCGAATTCATTTCACGGAATGGAATTCATCGCCGCTGGTGAAATCGGCGACGCGGCGCGGGAAACAGCGGCGGCTGCTGACGCCGACGACGTTCTCGATGCTGCACGCAGCCGATTTTGCGGACCGCTGCGAGCGGCAAATCCTGCCGCTGCTCCACGGCGGCTACCTGGTGCTGGCGGATCGCTATGTGTACACGGCGTTCGCGCGCGACGCGGCTCGCGGCTGCTCTCCTCACTGGCTGCGAAATCTCTACAGCTTCGCGCCGGTGCCGGACATCACGTTTTATTTTCGCGCGCCGCTGGACGTGGCCGTGAACCGGATCGTCGCGGGGCGCCCCAAGCTGAAGTATTACGAAGCCGGGATGGACCTGGGAATTTCGCTCGATCGCGCGGAAAGCTTCCGCATCTTCCAGGAAAAAATCTTGAACCACTACGACCAGATGGTGGATACGGACCACTTCGTGCTGATGGACGGCACGGTCCGCGTAAACAAGCTGCAGAAGCTGATGCGCCAGCTCCTTGTTGAGCGAGTGGACCTGAAGCAGTTCGCGCCCAAGAAAAAATGACGCCGCCACGCTCCCATTCCGACGCAGGCGCGGGGTCGAACGGCCGCCCCTCGAAACGCTCGAAAAAAGGCAAGAACGGATCGGCCAACGGCTCCTCGCGTTTTTACGGAATGCCGCTGCCGGGAGTGCGGACGGAGGACCTGAGCGGCAGCCTGGTCGTGGTCGAGGGAACGGACGGCTCGGGGCGCTCGACGCAGATTTCGCTGCTCACGGAGTGGCTGGAGGGCGAGGGATTTGCGGTCGAGACGATGGGACTGCGGCGTTCCTTCCTGGTGGGCGAGGACATTGACGCGCTGCTGGCCGAAAACGCGGTGACGCGCACGACGCTCGCGCTGATGTACAGCACGGATTTCTTCGACCAGCTCGAGCGGCGGATTCTGCCCGCGTTGCGTTCGGGATTGATTGTTCTCGCCGACCGCTATATCTTCACGCTGATCGCACGCGCGGCGGTACGCGGGATCGGCCGGGACTACTTGCACGGGATTTACGACATCGCGTTGCGGCCGGACCTGACTTTCTGGCTCAACGTGCGGCCGGAAGTGGCCTTCGACCGCGAATTCAATAAGTCGCAGACGATCAGCTACTGGGAGTCGGGCCGCGACATGTCACTTTCCAACGATCTGTTCCAGTCGTTCATCCGCTACCAGTCCATGATCAAGCGGGAATTCGAATACCTTTCGAAGCGGCACGGCTTCATCGAACTGGATGGCGAAGCAAATGTCTCCAAGGTGAACGGCGTGCTGCGCAAACGGATCGCGTCGCAGCTCGGGATCCGCAGCACGACCTACAAGCCGTCGCACGCGCTCGCTCATCTCTGGCGCTAAGAGTGGCCGCCCCCGTCCAACTGACCGCGATCGACGCCGGATCCAACGCCATCCGGCTGGCGATTGCGCGCGCCACGTCTCCGCAGCACATCCAGATCCTGGAAAGCGAACGCGCACCGGTGCGGCTGGGCCACAACGCGTTCACGCGCCGCCTGCTCGACGAGAAAACGATTTCGCGAGCGGCCCGCGCCTTCCGCCACTTCCGCGATCGGATGGACCACTATCAGGTCACGTCATACCGCGCGGTCGCGACGGCCGCAGCGCGGGAGGTGCGCAACTACCGGCGGCTGATGGAGCGCATCCAGCGCAAAACCGGGATTGAGCTGGAAGTGATCAGCAGCGAGGAAGAAGCGCGGCTGGTCTGCTCGGCCGTGCACTGGGCGCTGGGCGACCGGGTGCAGCCGCGGCTGATTTTCGATCTCGGCGGCGGCAGCCTGGAGCTTAATTTCTACGAGCGCGGCGCGTTGCGGCATCGCATCGCGCTCCCGCTGGGCACCATCCGACTGATGGAAACATATTCCATAGACGGCGCGATTGACGAAGACACCGCGCGGCGGCTGAGGCATCACGTCTCTATCCTTGCTGCGAAGCGCGATGCCATCTCCTCCCAACCTCTCGCGAGCGATCAGCGTCGCGTGCGGCGGAAACGCCGAGGCGCTGGTCCGGCTTGCGCCGGGCCCGCTGGTGGGCCGAACGCCGACGCTCAATGTGCGGCTGCTGCAGGATCAGACCTGGCGATTGATGAGTCTGGATGTTCCCGGACGCGTGCGCGCGTTTCGCGTGCGAAAAGACCGGGCGGAAGTGATGGGCATCGCCGCGATCATCATTACGTCGGTGGCAAAGTGGCTCGGCCTGCGCTCGATGCTGGTCCCCGGAGTGGGCGTGCGCGAAGGGCTGCTGCTCGATCTGGTCGCCGAGCAATATTACGGTGGAGCTGCTTCCGCGGAGGAGAAGGGCCGCGCCGAGGAATTGCTGGCCGGCGCACGCTGGTTTGCGCGGCGCCTGGACTACAACGCCCAACATGCCGAGCAGGTCTCGCGGCTTGCGCTTTCGCTCTTCGATCAGCTGCGCCCGATTCATGAAATGGGGCCGGACGCCCGGCTGGCGCTGGAATTGGGCGCGGTGCTGCACGACGTCGGACATTTCGTGCACAACAAGTCGCATCACCGGCACGGCGAATATCTGATCCGCAACGGACAAGTGCCGGGATTGCGCGGCTGGCGGCGCGACATGGTGGCGGCTCTGGTGCGCTACCACAACTGCAAATCCGAACCGCAGCTGGAGCACGCCTCTTACGCCGCGCTCGATGGCGCGCGCCGACGGCAGATCCGGCTGCTCACATCACTGCTGCGCATCGCGGAAAAGTTGGAGTCGGAGCACGCGCAGCAAATCTCCGCCGTAGACATACAAATCGCCGGACGAAGGGCCATCTTCCAGATTCGCGCGGCGGACGGCGTCCGGCTGGATCTGGCGGGCCTGGCGCGCAAAGCGGATTTGTTCGAGAAGGAGTTTCATCTCCGCGCCGAATTCCGGCGGGTTCAGCGAAAGCAAAAGGTAGCGTAGCCCATGATTCTCTATCTGGTTCGCCACGGCATCGCTGTTGATCGCACCGATCCGAAATCTCCGCCCGAAGCGGAGAGGCCGCTGACGGCGAGGGGCGTGCAAAAGACGCGGTCCGCGGCGCTCGGCCTGCGCGCGCTGGGCGCGAAGTTGGATGTGTTGATCAGCAGCCCCTATGTCCGCGCGGCGCAAACGGCGGAAATCTTCGCCGAGGCGCTGGGATTCCCGCCGGAAAAAATTCGCATGAACGACAACCTGAAGCCCGCAGGGAATCCCGCCGAAATCCTGAAGGAAATCGCGCATCTGAGGGCGAAAGAAGTGGCGTGCTTCGGCCACGCGCCGAATTTGGACCTTTTGATCGCGCAGCTCGCGGGCGCCCGCGGGGCGTTCACCGAGTTGAAAAAGGCGGGTGCGGCTTGCTTCGAGCAGGTCTCCGCGCAAGGGCGTTGGGAGTTGCGCTGGATTTTGACTCCGAAGGTCCTGCGGGATTTGGGCGACTAGGGAAATCGCCTAAGCGGTTCGCCGTTCCGCGAGCGAGCGGGCCGAGAGCGCATGTCCCCATTGGAATCCCGCGCGCCAGATCAGCCAGGGCGACTCGGGGCCGGCGGTCTTCGCCGCGAGCTCCTGAAAAATAACTTTCCGTTCGCGATCGATCTTCTCGATCCACTCGGCGACGATTGCGGGATCGAGCTTCGCTGCATTCCTTCGAATCTCGGTCCGCAGCACGTCCAGATCGTGCATTTCACCCAGCAGATCCTGCATCCGCTTTAAATCTTCGGACCAGACCTCGTAGCGCTGCGGCAGGAAACTTTCAACCGTATAGCGAAAAAGCTTCAGCCCGATCCGCAGCCGATGCCAGGCCACCGCGCTCCGGCGCTTCCGGGCCTGCTGATGGAGTTCTGCCGCTTCATTCAGCCTCGCTAGCGCCAGACGCTGAAAAACGACGCTTTCCGCCGGGAAGAAGCGCGACTTGGAAATCAACTTGCGCGTCAACTTCCGCCATTCCTTGCGATCGAACCCGTCGAGCGCCTGCTCAGCAGTCTCCCGGTCCTTCTTTTCCTGCCGGGACAAGAGCCGCAACATGTGTTTGCGCAAAGGGTCGCCTGGCGAGCCGAGCTTCTTGATGCGCGCGCGCTTCACCTGCGTATCGCGGAGATTGCCGAGGGCGTGAAAGAGCTCGCGGCTCGCCCGCTTGAGCTTGCGCCATCCCGGACCCGGATTTACTTCGCTTAGCGCGTCCGCCATGGTGCGGCAGCGCCGAAGCGCCACGCGCAGGTCGTGGACGGCATCCACATTCCAGCCATGCCTGACCATGTCGGCGCGGTCGAGGACGCGGTCCATCCAAACCTCAAGACCCACACTTCGGGCGGGATGGTTGGAAGCCAGCGAAATTGTGATAGCCATGCTACGTCCAATCGGGTTCGGTAGGCCGGAACGGAAACCGTATGGTAACGCGGCGCGGATAATTTTTCCAGCGTGCCCGGGATAAGGTAATGGGTCAGCTTGAGGGACCCAACTGTTGGCAGTTGCCATCTGAGCTGGCACCGCGTCAATCAGGAGTTTCGCACCTTTGATCTTACGCCGCTTGTCGCGTCGCCCGCTTCCTCCCATCAATCCACGATGATCGATCTCACCTGATTCTTCCCAGCCGATTGGATGGCGCCGCCAGCCCCCGCGTCAAGAAATCTTCCCGGAGCTCGACATTTTCCCTCTTGTCTCGCGATGGATGTTCCCTTCGGAGCATAATCCCAACAATTTCATGGAGCGAAGTCGGACTCCGACAGTCCGACGAGGCTGTCCACGATGCCCGCATGCGAAGGAATAGCGAGCGAATCGGCGAGGCACTCCTCTTCTCTGTTAATTACGGGCCCAAATCCAATCCATAAGACGGATGGTGGAGGGTTCCTCCGATTTTGATGGGCACGATCTCTCCGGCATTCTTTTTCTTCAAGAATGGCTCCACAAATTTAAGCAGAAATGATTTTATCCCCGTCGATCCCTTGGAAAGCTTGTTGTCGACTTGCAGGGTCCCATGAAGGTTTACCTGCTCCGTCAACAGGCCGTATGTGCCGTGCAAATGGGCAAGCGCGCCCGGAACGCTGAAGGAGAAATCCGAGAACGTCGCGATCGCATCTTTGAGCACAACATGTCCCTTCAGGATTCCAACGACGCTCGCGGGATTGTCGCTCTCCTGCTGGCCCTGGGCCACCTGACTGAGGGTTTCAACCTTTCCCTGCGTCAAGCCGGTGAAACTCGCCGCGTCGATTCCAAAGTCTCCCTGCAGGTTCACCCTTTCAATGAAGTCTCGCTTCCCAGGCGGAACCAGGACTTGTGCCCTGAAGTTCATCGCTCCGGTCAAAGCAGGACGGTCCGCTCTCGAGAGGAGGCGTAACCAGTCCTGGATCCGGCCCTGCTGTTCCGTTGCGCTCAGCGAAACGGTCTTACCTTGCGAGCCCACCTTGTTCGCCACTTCACCTTGCGATACGAACGACGTCCGCTCAAATTGTGCATGCACCGACTGCAGAGCGACGTCTCCGCCCATCCCGTTCACAATCGCATGGAATTGCGTTTTCAGGTGTACCGTGTGATTGGTCCTCTTTACTTGGAAATCGGGCGCGTCGGTACTGCCTTCGACCTCGATGTGTTCGAGCACGCCATTGAATGTGCCAGTGGAGGACAGCGTTCCCCCTATGCCGGGAAATACACCCAGGTCCGCGTGTTGAAAAATATAGGAGCCGGAAACAATGGTGTGGCCGACGTTATGCTGCTGCAAGGGGCCAAATTGCCCGTCCGTGCGAATTTCTCCAGGAGGCTCCGGATTCAGGAGCGCGGCGTGGAACGACATTGGTCGGTCGCCCGCCACGGAGTTCAAAGTCAATTTGTGAATTTCGAACTTAAGGGGTTCTTTTCCTGGTTCGCCGGAAGCAAACTCCACCACGGAACCGTCCGCGATGATCTCGTTGATGACAAGTGCTAACGGCTCCAGGCTGGCGGGTCGCGCTTTGTTGCCGGTGGATTCACTGCTCGGTGACGCGAATATGTGCAAACCTTCGACCCTGACACGTCGAACGCGCTTCGGAATGCTGAAAAGCCCCCAGTAACTTCCCTGGATGGTGAGCTTTTCGACCGTGGCGATCGGCGGAGCGCTTCGATCGCCGTTGCGGCGGAAGGTCACCCCTTCGGCAACGCACCCCGGCGTAAAATACGTCCCGTGAAACGTTTTCAATTCGACCGTGCTGGAGAACTCTTCCTGCAGCGCCCTGACGACCGTATCCCGCGTGAACGGCCAGAGGCTTGCCACCAACACGGCGGCGCCGCCGATCACAACTACAGCCAATAGTCCGCAGATCTTGACCCAGCGGGACAACACCTTCGACTTCAACAATCGATCGAAAAGATGGAGATTCTTCAATCAGGAACTCTCAATCGCCTATGCGAATCGCCAGAGGTGTACGAGTTTGAAGCCCCGAGTACTTGAAGACGCCAACGATGCATTTTATAGCTAGCCCCGCGCCTCTGTGCAGAAAGATTGGGCCAACACTAAGCGAACCGCTCTCGGTATTCTCACCACCCGAAGAACTTGTCGTAGTGAAGACGTGGCCTAATTTGCCGCCAGGGAAATCCATTACCAATGAACTGCTCCTCGGTTGCTCCAGCTAACTCCTGATAAGTCGTGCGGGCTCAATGGGTCGACGCAACACTAGCCCGAAATCCATTTGGAGAGGGCTCAACAGCTAAGAGTCTGTCGCGAGATTGATTCAAACGGAACACCACCCTGGCTAGGTCTGATTGAATACCGCCGGACATATCCGTTCTCTGAGGGGAAGCATTGTCGGATCGACTGGTTAGATGGTGTTGCATCGACCGGCTGAGCTGGCAGCGCTTACCGGAAAAGTTGGTACTTGGATCAAGATGTCCGGTAATCAGGAGTTAGCGGCGTTTTCGACGTATCGGTGGTACAACATGAAGCGGTCCCTCCTCCCGGAGGTCATGAAATGGTGGAACGGATTGCAGGAGAATCGCCGCGTCCCTGGGCCAGGATTACCGGTGCCGTTTATTTGGTTTACTTTCTTATGGCGGTTTCCGGCGAGTTCTTCGTTAGAGGGCTTGTTGTATCTGGTGACGCCGTGGCTACGGCGAACAATATCCTGGCGCACCAGTCTTCACTTCGGTTGGGTGTAGCAATAGGCCTTATCGCGACCGCGTGCTATGTCGCTTTGACGGCTCTCTTCTATAACTTGTTCAAGCCTGTGAACAGGAGCGTCTCTTTACTCGCGGCATTCTTCAGCCTCGTGGGATGCGGCATTCTGGCTTTCGGTAGCCTCTTTCAACTCGCCCCCTTGGTCGTATTGGGAGGCGGGCAGTACTTGAGCGCATTTAAGGTGGAACAGTTGCATGCCTTGGCGCTGATCTTTCTCGAACTGAATGCCACGGCCGTCAACATCTGCTTCGTATTCTTCGGATTCTATTGCCTACTGATCGGATACCTCATTTTCAGATCGGCCTTCCTGCCTCGAATTCTGGGCGTGCTGATGGCGTTTGCCGGTTTGGGTTGGCTCACCTTTCTGTCACCGCCGCTCGCAGACTATTTGTCTCCCTACATTCAGGTCTTGGGCATCCTCGCGGAACTATCGTTGTGCCTGTGGCTCCTCGTGATGGGCGTGAACGTTCAAGGATGGAAGGAGCAGGCCGGTGCAGAATGAAAGCCGGCGTCTCCCCCCACGCCGGTCGTCTCCATCGCCCCAGCGCGGGCAAGCTCGGATGTGCAGGAACCACGCAGTGCTAACTCATGACTGGACCAAAAACGGGGGCAGGTCAGAGGAGGGATGACTAGATCTGGTAATCGATGATGGCTTGGAGTTCGTCGGCGGAGCGTGAATCGGCGGGCTTGCTTCCCTCCAGCTCCTGAAGACGTTCCTTCAAGTCCTTCACCTGGGTTGCCACCGCCGCGAGAGCCTCGGACAAGGGATCCTGAATCTGCTTCGGGTCGGTGATGACGACGCGCTGGCCAGCCCGCAAGATGACGTGGCCAGGCACGCCAACGATCGTGGAATTGTCGGGCACGTCCCGGAGCACGACCGAGCCGGCGCCCACGCGGCAATTGTCTCCGACTCGTATGTTTCCCAGGACGCGCGCGCCGGCGCCGATCACAACTCCATTCCCAATCGTGGGATGCCGCTTGCCTTTTTCCTTACCGGTTCCGCCAAGCGTCACGCCTTGATACAACGTCACGTCGTCGCCGATCATGCTGGTTTCCCCGATGACGACGCCCATGCCGTGATCGATAAACAGTCGCCTTCCGATTTGCGCCGCCGGATGAATTTCGATCCCCGATAGCAGGCGCGCCACCTGAGAAAGCCAGCGGGAAAGCAGGCGCATGCCATGGTTCCACAGCCAGTGATTGAGGCGATAGAACCACAGCGCGTGCAACCCCGAGTAGCACAGCAGGATTTCGAGAACGGATTTGGCGGCCGGGTCGCGATCGAAAACCGACGCAATATCCTCTCGTATCGATCCCACGGCTGCTCCCTCCCGATTACACCGGCGCGGCGGTGAGTTGCTGCGCTTCGTTCGTCAAGCTCTGAAACAGGACGCTGCTTAGATATCGTTCGCCGAAATCTGGAAGAATGACGACGATGAGTTTCCCGGCGTTCGCATCGCGCCGCGCCACTTGCAGTGCTGCAACAACCGCGGCGCCCGATGAAATCCCCACCAGCAGCCCTTCTTCCAGCGCGAGCCGGCGCGCCATGTCGATCGAGTCCTGACTTGATACCTGGACGATCTCATCGATGTAATCCGTACGCAGAATGCTCGGCACGAATCCCGCTCCGATGCCCTGAATCTTGTGCGGCGACGGTTGGCCGCCCGAGAGCACCGGGCTTTCCGTCGGCTCAACGGCAATGGCCTTGAACGAGGGTTTCTTCGGTTTGATGTATTGGCACACCCCAGTTAGCGTGCCACCCGTTCCGATACCGGAGATCAGAATATCGACCTTGCCGTCCGTGTCGTCCCAGATTTCCGGACCAGTCGTTTCGAAGTGGATCTTCGGATTCGCCGGATTATCGAATTGCTGGAGGACGAAGCCGTTCGGCGTGGCGGCCAGCAATTCGTCGGCTTTGGCGATCGCGCCCTTCATGCCCTTGGGGCCCGGCGTCAGAACGATCTCGGCCCCAAACGCCTTCAGCAGCACGCGGCGCTCCAGGCTCATGGTGTCCGGCATCGTCAGAATTAGTTTGTAGCCCTTCACCGCCGCCACAAACGCCAGTGCAATTCCTGTGTTTCCGCTTGTCGGCTCGATCAGCACGGTCTTGCCGGGATGAATCTTCCCCGCTTTTTCTGCCTCCGCGATCAAGCTCACGCCGATGCGGTCTTTCACGCTGGCATTCGGATTGAAACTCTCCAATTTCGCCAGCACGGTTGCCTTACAGCCGTCCGCGACCTTGTTCAACCGGACGAGTGGTGTTCTGCCGATCAGCTCGGTAATATCCTTCGCGACTTTCATCCTGTCTCCTTGAGTGCAGCAGCCTAGCAGTTTCATCCAGCAGTGACAATCGCTCCGGTCTTACTCACCCGAAAACCGCCGCTCTTTGAACCGGCCGCTGTACGTGCCTGCTGTCCCTGACGTCATTGCTGCGAGATATGCCCAGCCCTCTGTTGTCCGCGATCAAAAATCTCGGCCGAAAGCGCGAGGCGAAGAAACGGAACTACTGCAAACGGGGGAAGGATTCGCTGCCGCCAATCTCGCGGCGCCAAAAGAGGATGCTACTCGGGGAAACAATCCCACGGCCAGAAATTCCCTGACCGCGGTTACCCCTACCGACGATCGAAGCAAGCGCCGCGACAGAAAAGGGGGAGAAAGCTTCCGTGCTCCATTGGGGGTGCGGCTAATCGAGAATGAAGGTGACCTCCATGGTCACGCGGTATTCGACAATCTTGCCCTTCTCGACTTTTCCCTTCAGGGAGATCACCTTGAAACCGGTGATGCCTCGCAAGGTTTTTGCGGCGCGATTCACACCTTCATCGACCGCCTCTTTGAAGCCCTTAGAAGATGCAGCGGTGATCTTGGTGACGCGAGCAACAGCCATAAAATTCCTCCCCTATTTGGCGTCCGGCAAATTTTCAACCGGAGCGCTTCGCGAATCGAGCGAGCCCTTCTCCATCTGGAGGATAGCCCATTTGAAATGGGATTTCCTTTTTCATCATGCGCCCGACCGGAAACGTACACCCGGCCACCTCTAAACGCAAGATACTATCCGGTTTTCAGTCCTGGGTACTCCCACAGACCGCGAAATGGAGCAGTACTCCGGAATTTCCGATTTGTACCTCCGTCTCGCGAGTCGTAGGCTCGCCTGCCCTGGAAACAACGGATTTGCCACCGGAATAAGCGCGCTATTCGGAGAAGTGGAGTAGTAGCCTAGTAGATGTTCGGCAATCCGACTAATTGGGCAGTAGCGGTTATTCACCAGCAGAAAGCGTGAGGCAAAGAGACGGGGCTCTTGTATCTTAGAGACGTTCCGTTCAGCATTTGGCGGACTGGACTGTTTTCCTTGAGGAGCTATGAGCGTTCCGACCCTTCGGACGAGCCTTCGTGGTACGCATCTACTGGATACACCCATCTTCAACAAAGGCACCGCCTTCACCGACGAAGAGCGGTCCGCGTTCGGCCTTCATGGCCTGTTGCCGCCACAGATCGAATCGCTGGAGGAGCAGACATCGCGCGCGTACGAGGCGTATCGCCGCAAAACGGACGATCTCGAACGTCATATCTTTCTGCGGGCGCTCCAGGATAGGAATGAAGTCCTGTTTTACAAACTGCTGAGCGCCCATATCGAAGAAATGATGCCCATCGTCTACACGCCGGTGGTTGCTCTGGGCTGCCAGCAATTCAGCAGCATTTACCGCCGCCCTCGCGGCCTTTTCATCTCTTACCCGCTTCGCGACTCGATTCCCAGCCTCTTGCGGAACCGGCCGTACCCGGATGTCGACGTCATTGTGGTGACGGACGGCGAGCGAATCCTGGGAATCGGCGATCAAGGCGTGGGAGGCATGGGGATACCCATTGGAAAGCTCGCGCTCTATTCGTTGATCGGTGGCATTCACCCGGCCCGAACCTTGCCGGTCGTGCTTGACGTGGGAACGAATAACCAGGACCGATTGAAAGCACCCGAGTACCTCGGTTGGCGACACGAGCGTATCACGGGCGATGCCTACTACGAATTCGTCGACCTTTTCGTCCAGGCCGTGAAGCAGGAATTGCCTGGGACCTGTCTACAGTGGGAGGATTTCGCCAATCCCCACGCGCGACCACTCCTCGATCGGTACCGCGATCAGCTGCTTACCTTCAATGACGATATTCAGGGGACAGCGACGGTCGTTTTCGGCGCACTTACTGGGGCAATCAAAGCATCAGGCAGAAGATTGGAGGACCAGCAGATTGTTTTCTATGGAGCGGGCGCTGCAGGCATTGGCGTAGCGGATTATTTGCGCATGGCGCTTGTGGACAGCGGCCTGTCTGAGGAAGCGGCCAGGAGACGATTCTGGATTGTCAACCGGGGCGGTGTCCTGCACGCGGGTCGAACCGACCTGGCTCCCGAGCAACGCGTCTACGCCCAGCCAGTGGAACGCTTCGCGGAATGGCGGCGGCCTTCATCCGGTACCATCGATCTCGATACGGTGATCCGCAATATCGACGCGACGATTTTGATCGGCCTGTCAACGCTCTGCGGCGCCTTTACCGAAACTATCGTGCGAGAAATGGCGCGCAAGGTTGACCGGCCGATCATATTCCCCCTCTCGAATCCGACGGACCGGTGCGAAGCCGTTCCAGAAGACTTGATGCGGTGGACCGACGGCCGCGCGATCGTCGCCACAGGTTCTCCATTCGCGCCAGTAGACTTTGGGGGCCGAAAGATTCCAATTGCCCAGTGCAATAACGTCTACGTATTTCCGGCAGTTGGTCTGGGTTTGATCGCCTCCCGAGCGCGGAGAGTGACGGACCGGATGATGATGGCGGCCGGGCGCGCATTGGGAGAGAACTCGCCCGTGCTGTCTGATTCTGAAGCGAGTTTGCTTCCTTCGTTGAAGGATCTCCCGACGATTGCGCGGAAGATCGCTCTGGAGGTAGGCATCGAGGCGCAGCACGCAGGCTTTGCACAGCCCACATCACCTGACGAGTTGCGCGATCGCATTTCTGCCACGCAGTGGACTCCGGAATACCCGCATCTGGTTCGAGCCGAGCCCTAGTCCTCACGCAGCTTTTGCTCTGCTCATGATGCAGCAAGTCGAACGCCGCCGCGGTCGACTAAGCCAGGAACAACTTCTCGCGAATCAAATCGTTCTTAGAAGCACAAGGCTCGTAGGAAAGACGTTAGGCTTTGTAATAGTCGTATTCGTCGTGGCCATTCTGGCGCTGGCGCTGACCCACCGCACGCCCCCTGTCACCATGGCCCTTGGAATTGGAGGAAACGGAGCGACAGCGAAAGCTCCTCCGCTATCGACGGGATGCGAGCTTAAGCCCGAAAACAGGGCATTCACCACTGTTGTCCCAACTCGATGAAGTTACATTCTGCTGAGGAGGCCGGGCGGATGCTACAGGACGACAGGCTTTCGGCATCGGCGGCGAAGCCAGGTGGTGCAGCCACCGAATCCCATGTGGCAGCCAAGCGGTTGTGATGTAAACTTGCCGAAACCGCTTGGTACAAGATCTCGCTCTGGTCAGGAGTCGACAATAGTGACGAGTCGAGTGCGAATTGTGCCTCAAGTAAAGCGACGCAGGAAACACGAGCCCGCCGTCCCCAGAACTCGGCAGCCGCTTCAGGCAATTGCGAGCAGTCTGGCCGGACCCTTTTTGAAGGAGCGGCTCCTGGGCAATCTTCCTCGCCCGGTGCTGGAGGGCTTCGACGCAATTTCATCGTCGCAAGCCTATCCCAAAGGCGCGATTCTGTTCGTGGAAGGTCAGGCGGCGTACCGTGTTTTTATCCTGTCAAGCGGCCGAGTCAAGCTAACGACAGCCTCTGCTGAGGGCAAGTCGCTGCTTCTGCGCATTGCGGAACCGGGTGAGATGATTGGCTTGCCGGGTGTCATTTCGGGGAAAATATACGTACTGACTGCGGAGGCACTCGAACCTGTCCAGGTAAACGTCATCTCTCGGGTGCCATTTATGGAGTTTTTGCGAGAGCATGGCAACGCAGCCTTGAGGGTAGCCGAAATCCTGAACGAGATCTACCATGCGACTTTCCGAGAGCTGCAGTATCTGGCACATTCCGGCTCCGCCGCTGAGAAGCTGGCACGTTTCTTGTTGGACTCTGCGGCTTCCCGCGGGGCCAGCAACGATCAGCTCCGCGCCAGACTTGCGCTCACCCACGAAGAAATTGCCGAGATAATCGGCGTAGCTCGAGAAACAGTCACGAGACTCTTCGCCACTTTCAAACGGGAGCACCTCATAGAACTCCAAGGCTCGATAATAGTGATTGCCGACAAGGCGGGCCTTGAGAGGTTCCGGCGAGCCTGAGCCGATTTGGGGGGCACTCGTCTCATGGTGCGATCCAACCTCTAGGGCGCATCCCTTCTCTTTGCAATGTCCGTCGATCGTAGAAACCCGCTAACGACTGAGGTTCAAGTCGAGTAAGGGCGTTCACCCTTCTGTCCCCCGTATCGTATTGGGTATGTGATGCTTATCACGTGACAAGCGTCACATACCTGCCTGCCGAGGTAATGGATAGTTGCACGAGTGGGCGGTGACCCGCTGGGCAGTAAGCCGCTCGGACGAAAAGGGGACGAGGATGCGAGAATGCTTGGAGTCCAAGACGTTCCGGTTCCTTGTAGTTGTTGTGATGTGGCTTTTCGCCACTGCCGCAGTTGTTTTCGCCCAAGAGCAGCCAGCCCCGGCTGTATCCACCTCCGCCTCCGGGCAAGCTGCCGCCCAGCCCGATACGAGCAAGTTGACGGGAACTGAGGCTTGCCTTCACTGCCACCAGCAAGCGGGTGAGCAGATTTCGAAAACCTCCCACACGGCCACGTACGATCAGGTCCCTGAAGCCGCGCTCAAAACGAGCGCCAGCGCCAGTTGCGATGGATGTCACGGTTCGGGCAAGGCGCACGCCGATGCCGAACTGGAAGCAGAACGCACCGAGACGAAGAATCCCGAAGCGAAGAAGCTCATCTTTAACTTTCTTTCGAAAGACACAACCCCGGAGATGATAAACGAGCGGTGCCTCACCTGCCATGCTTCCGGCCCAACTCACCTCAATAGCCCGAATTCCTTCCACCGGCAGAACGAAATAAGCTGCATCAATTGCCACTCGCCGCACCACGCGACAACGAAGGAAAAATTGCTGGTCAAGTCGCAACCCGAGCTTTGCTACTCCTGCCACCTCCAGCAGAAATCGCAATTCAACATGCCGTTTCACCATCGTGTGAATGAGGGTTTGATCCGTTGTACCGACTGCCACGACCAGCACGGATCGGGTGGAGTCTGGGAGTCATCAAACGGTTTGACTCGGCAAGTCCGAACTTCAGACTCCGGGAGTTTTGTCTGTTTCAAGTGCCACAAGGACAAGCAGGGACCATTTGTGTTCGAACACGCTTCCGTGAGGATTGAAGGATGCGCGGCCTGTCATATCCCGCACGGGGGGGCAAATCCTCACATGTTGAAATACAGCAACATCGACCTGCAATGCTTGCAATGCCACACCGCAGCCCATTTCGGACCCACGCCCAAAACCGGTTTTCCGGTAATGGATGCGCAACAGTCGACCCAACAACAGGCGTGCGTGCTGTGCCACGTGCAAATCCACGGATCCAACTTTAATACTTTCTTCTTCCGATAGGCCGAATATGACGAAGGATTGCCAATGTGGGACTCGCAGCAAGTCAACCCCGGAACTGGTTGGCCGGAATCGCAGCTCTTATGCGTTGGGGTGCAAAATGGCGAATGAACGAACGGGCATCAGACCGCTTAGCTTGCTGTTCATGCTGGCAGTGTTTCTCTTCGCGCCCGCTTCTCGCGCCCAAGATAGCTCCGACGAAGTCAAGGGCGTCGATTCGGGCAACTATAACATCCAGCAGTCGGCTGAGCTTGGCTATCGGGCAACTTGGATCGACGGAAACCAGGATACGTATAACACGTTCGTGCATCTGGGTGAGGGCCCACGTTTGCTTGACTACACCCTCAGCATGAGGTCCATCAACCACCAGGGGTTCCTCTTCGACAGGCTCAATTTCAGCAACTTCGGTTATGGCGGCGATCCCGACGATGTCTCGCGCCTGCGGATGGACAAGAATAAGTGGTACGAGTTCTCAGTGGTGTTCCGCCGCCACAAGAATTTCTGGGATTACAACCTGCTGGCGAATCCGTTGAACCCAGTGCCATTTTCCACGGCGACACCTCCCCCCGCCACGTTCGCGATCACCAATCCCGCCTTCCCCGTTACCCGATCGCCACATTCACTCGATCGCGTGCGGCGCATGGGGGATTACGATTTGGCGTTGTTCCCGCAATCCCGTGTGCGCGTCCGGCTCGGGTATTCGCGCCTCGTGGACGAGGGGCCCTCGTCCACCTCGTTTCACGGCACCACCGATTTCCTGCTGGCGCAAAATTTCCGGATGACCACGAACGCCTATCGTGTCGGCGTGGATTTCCAAGTGCTGCCGAAGACGACATTCTCCTACGATCAGTTCCTCGAATGGAATAAGAACGATACGAGCGACACGCTTGCCAATACGCCATTTCTAGTCCAAACAACTCAGTTCCCCGGCACAGTGTCCGTGGATATGGGACTCAACTGGTACTACCCCCCAACCGCGACGACCACCCCTTGCGCGGCGCCGTTCCTTTCCACAGGTTTCGCCAGCCCGACTTGCAAAGAGTACCTGTCGTATTCAAGGACTGCCCCCGCGCGGAATTTCCTGCCTACGGAGCGGCTTAGCTTTCAGTCCACGTACATTCCAAACCTTGAGATGTCCGCTTCGGCCAGCTATAGCACCAGCCACAATGTCGTCCAGAACCTCAACGATTTCGCAAACGAATGGACGAACTCCGCGACGAGTCAGATTCGCAACGTCATCCTTACGGGCCCGGCAAACAGCAGGCAAGTCTTCGTGCACGCGAATTGGTCTGCCATTTACTCGCTGACCCAAAAACTTCGGATCGTTGATTTCATTCTTTATGACAGCTGGCAAAATCCTGGATTCAATAACCTGGTGACCACGAATCTATTCGCCACCGGCGCCCAGGTGGTGGGGCAGACCGGTATCCTGCTGCCAGTAGCATCGTTTGCGCCACTGGCAGCTGCCGGGCCGACCTTCGCCAGTATCTGTCCGAGTCCCTTTTCTGCGGTTACCTGCCCAAAGCACAGCGCCACTTCATCCGCTGACGCTTCTGACACCATCTATTCAACTTTCATGGGGCAGAGTCGGGTATCGAACACGATTCAACTCGAAGCCGATCTCACGCCGCGCATCAGCGGTCGCATCGGTTACATGTACGAGAAAAGACACATCGGCGAAATCGATGGCAGCGCAGCCACTGCAATTCCCGTGTACTCGGTCTACTACCCTGGCGGCGGTGGCTCTGCGGCAAATGACTTCTTCGCGGCCCGTGGAAACTGTCCATACAGTGCGGGAACGACTACGTTCAACCCCGCTGCTGGCGGGACGTGTGTACAAAATGCGGACGGCTCAGTTGTATATACGGCTCCCGTTCCGGCAGCTCTGGCTCGCACCCTTTCCTCGATCGACGAGCAGGTCGGTCTCTTCGGCCTGACATTTCGGCCGATGAATACTCTGCGAATCTATACCGATTTCGAATTCGGATATAACAGCTACTCGTACACGCGAATTTGGCCGCGGCAAATCCAGAGCTACAAGGTGCACGCGAATTATAGACCACGGCCATGGGCGACCATCGACGGTGCGATTGATATTCACGAGAACCGCGACAACGTTTCCGAAGTCAACAATCTCGAGCACGGCCGGACGTACAGTCTTTCTACCGTGCTGGTGCCGAATTCCAAGCTTTCCTTCACCCTCGGATACAACTACACCGACCTCTATTTGCAGACCTACGTTTGCTTCAACGAGTCGTTCGGGGGGCTGACGGGACCGGGGATACCAGTCTATCCAGCATGTACCCTCAGTAACAGCCCGAGTCCGGTCACTCTGGGAGCAACGGAGTTCTATGTCAACAAGCAGCACTACGCTTACAGCGACGTGATGTGGAAACCGATGAAGCGAGTTACAACGACCCTCGGATACTCCGGAACATTTGCCGGCGGCAATGAACGCGGCAGCACGCTGTTTCTGAATCCGCTGCAACCTGGTGGCACGATTGCCTTCAATTACCATAAGCCGTTCGCGTCGGTCCAAGTCGATATTTACAGGGGGCTGACCTGGAAGGCTGCGTGGAACTATTACGGATACAATTCCAAATCACCGATCAATACCAGTGTCCCCATCACCAATGCCAATGCCCCCGATGGGCTCTACGAGCTTGAGCCGATCCCAGCACCGGATTTCAACGGCAGCACCGCGACCTTCTCGATTCGCTATGCCTTCTGAAACGGTGCGGAGTAGCTCCAAAATGAGGTTGCATTTTCGTTTGGCAGCCAAGGCTTTAGTTTGAAGAACGTGCCTCTTGCCCTTCGGTCTTCGTTTCAAGTTGCAGTCCGATGGTATAGGTCGATTTCTTGAGAAACAACTTCACGGAGGTTCGATGTGGGTCAGTTTGGCTTCGGTCGGGGAAGACGGCGTCCCCCCAGAAGGCCTGCGGCCGCTACAAGAACAGCGCTGTGGATAGAAGGTCTTTTCTGAAATTGATCCGGAATCCGAAATCGTGACTCCTTTTCACCAGTGCAATCGGGCTTGTGACGTGCGTCACATTGGATTGTGCTGTCACGCACGGCACCAGATTACCCAATGAAGGATCATGAAGGTGGGATGGAAGTTGCTAAATAAGACAGGGAGGAATGAGGTCGTGAAAACTAAGAGAACTGAAACCGAAAGATGCACAGCGGAGACCACATCGCTCGCGCGGGTTGGAATGTATCGGCTCGCTTCCTTGGCCGCGTTGATTTTGTTGTTCGCGATGATCGCTCCATCGCTCTATACGCTCGCACAGCAGCCTCGGGTGATTCAGTTAACCGCCGATAAGGACAACAAGTTTAAGGTTTCCGGGCAGAAGCAGCCTGTCATTACGGTGAAAGCGAAGGAAGTGATTAAGTTTAGGGTCACGGCGCATAAAGGAACCGAGACTGACCCCAAATACCCCGGCTGCGTTCACAGCTTCACCATCAAGGATCTGAAGAGTCAAGGTTGGGACGTGTGCCTGAAGGAAGGGATGAATGAATTTGTCTTGGTCGCGCCCAGCAAGCCGGGCGACTACAGTATCGAATGTATGTCCAAATGTGGCGCGGGCCACGATGACATGAACATGAAAATGATCGTCACGGAGTAAGGAGCTTATATGCCGACATCCCGTCGAGATTTCTTTTGGTCACTAGGCGGAGGCGCCTTGGCTGCTTCCCTTGCTACTGCGCAAGGAACTGCGGCGAAGGTTTTTCATCATGTATTGCCGGCCCGCTCGGTCGCGCCCACGAATCAGAAGTGGGTGATGGTATTCGATCTGGCCAAATGCGACGGGTGCGGGAAATGCACGCAGGCCTGCAATGCCATGCATTTCGTGCCTCCGATGCAGCAGTGGATCAGGGTCTACGAGGTGCTGGATAACCCGGAAGCCGGGCCCTATTACGTGGCTCGGCCGTGCATGCATTGCGACAACCCCCCTTGCGTGCGTGGATGCCCTGTGGGAGCCACCTTCAAACGCACCGATGGGCTTGTCATGATGGATCAAGATCGCTGTATCGGTTGCCGTAACTGCATCGCTCAGTGCCCTTACGGAGCTCGTTCTTTCAACTGGAGCGAGCCGCCCCACACTCCGGAAGAGCTTTCCCATAAGTATTCGATGGAAGAAGGATGGCCTCACCGCAAAGGTGTGGTCGAGAAGTGCGATTTCTGCCCCCAGATGTTGCGCGAGGGAAAACTGGCGGCCTGCGCCGAAGCGTGCACCATGGGTGCCGTTTATTGTGGCGACGAATATGAGGACGCCGTCACAAACAGCAAGGGCGAAACCATCCAGCTCTCTCAGGTCACCAAGAAAGGTGCAGGTTTCCGGCTGCTCGAAGAGCTGGGCACGGAGCCGCGTGTCTATTACCTGCCTCCCGTCAATCGCAAGTACGCTGCGCCAGGTGAGCCCAAGTCCTAAGGAGGAGGAGTAAAAGGCATGAATTCTGACCGAGAAGCCAATTTGCTGCGCGTCCTTACCCATACATCTTGGCGATTTTATGTGTGTTTCGGAACACTCTCCCTCGTCGCGCTCTGGGGGCTTTACGGCTACATATTGCAGCTTCGCCATGGCCTGATCGTCACCGGAATGCGCGACCAAATTTCCTGGGGCTTGTACATCGCGAACTTTGTCTTCTTCACCGGGATCAGTTACGGGGGAACTCTGATCTCCGCCATTCTTCGGGTTACCGATTCGGGGTGGCGGCATCCGATCACTCGATTGTCCGAAGCCATCACCGTGTTCGCTTTGTGCGTCGGCGGGCCCATGGTGATCATCGATCTGGGCCGCCCGGATAGGATGGGGTATTTATTCATCCACGGACGCATCCAATCCGCGATCCTCTGGGACGTGATTGCGGTGAGTACGTATCTGGCAGGCTGCGCCCTCTATCTCTATCTTCCCATGATTCCGGATCTGGCTCTGCTGTCTGAGATGAAGGAGCTTGCTCCCTGGCGCCGGAAGCTATATCGCAGGTTGGCATTTGGATGGACCGATAGTGCCGCGGAACGACATTTGCTTGAGAAATGCATTTCGCGGATGGCGATCCTGATGATCATGTTGGCAGTTTCGGTGCATACCGTTGTTTCTTGGATCTTCGCAATGACGCTGCGACCAGGCTGGAACAGCAGCATTTTTGGCCCCTACTTCGTCATGGGTGCAATCTATTCCGGGACGGCGGCCGTTGTGCTTTCGATGTACATACTTCTGCGCGTGCTCCACTTGGATGATTATCTCAAGCCCGTCCACTTCCGGAATCTGGGACTATTGCTCATCACATTCGCTTTGCTGTATCTCTACTTCACCATCAACGAGTATCTGACCTCGGTATATAAAGTCGAGGGGCCGGACAGGGTCTTGCTGCATCAGCTGTTCTTCGGTGACTACGCTGTGATGATGTGGGTCACCCAGGCTATGTTCATCGTTATCCCGTTGCTGATGATCACGGGCGTCCTCGCTCTGAAACGACTCCGGAGGTTCACTCCCTCGGTAGTCGCGCTGGCGTCCGTCCTGGTTGTCGTTGCTGCCGGGGCCAAGCGCTATCTCATCGTCGTTCCGACGCTCACCGCTCCCTTTTTGCCGAAAACAAACAGAGGCGACATCCCGTTCAATCCACCCCTCCCGTTCAATTGGGTCCACTACCGTCCCACCTGGGTGGAATGGTCCATCACTTTTGGAGGAACGGCTGCTTTCTTGCTGATGTACATGCTGTTCACCAAATTGTTTCCGATGGTTTCCATCTGGGAGACGCGTCAAGATGAGGCTCAAGTGGAACCCGCGGTAGCGCCGGTTCCTCAGCCTGCTCCTCAACGGTTAGGCTCAATCGCAACCACGACCATCATTTTGATCGCATGCTTGTTTTTCGGTGCCGGTCACGCCCGGGCGGACCAGAAACGCCAGGCGAAGCAGCCGGAGGCGACTACGTTGTCACTGGAGTGGAAACAAGTGGCGACTCCCACCCCAGCGAACGATGGAGCTGAACAGGCACAACCCAGCGCGGGCGAGGGATCTGGCATGGACGGACTTTACGGCCGCTTGTTCGGGTGGCTTCCGGTCGAATCCGCCGATCACGTCCAGGCGTTTCCCTCGACGGTGATAACTGCGACGCTGCTCGACTCCAAGGGTCAGCCACTCGCCTATCAGGTCGTCGGTCTCTCACTGAAAACATCCTTCGGCAAGCTGGATTATGGAAGCCGCCCAACGAACGCCGAGGGCAAAGCTGAATTTTCATTGCAGGACCGGCGGTACGGGCAATATCCGGTCGAGGGCACATATGACGGCGGCGCCCAATTCGCTGCGGCTCACGCCGTGACTTCCGTAGACTTCGGCCCCCGCCCCGAACCCTCGTTGCCTTCTCAGGGGGTGCTCATCACTCCCTATGCTACCGCGTGGATCGGGTTGCCCTTCTTGGGCTTCTTTGGACTCGTCTGGCTTGTGTTTATATATATCGGCGTCTATCTGCTTTGGTTCCGCTTGCCTCAGGTCCGTAAGCAACAGGCTAAATCCAGCTAGCAGGCTGCATTGGGAGCCTCCGCGTCGGGCGTGACTGAGGGGATGCGAGCTGTCGTCAAGTATTCCGTTCAGGAGATTCAAGATGACTGGTTTTGTCGCTCAGGAATCTCACTTTGGGTCTTCCCCTCGCCAGCCAGGTTTCAAACGTACGGACAACCTGAACGTCACGTCGCGCTGAAATTCCTGCCCGAGGCGATCGTGCGGCAGCGTAACTCCTGCAATCCTCCGTGTGAAATTTAGGGATTTTTTCATCGTTCAAGTTCCTCCTCGCCCTGCGGTGATTCTGTGAGCTCCTATAGCGTCTTCAAGAATGCCACAAGGTCGTTTATTTGTTGCTGCGAGAGGTTCAGGTCGAAGCGTGTGTCATAGAAATTGACCACGTCCGTGAGAGTCGCGGCGGAGCCGTTGTGGAAGTATGGGGCCCGTGCGGCGAGCCCGCGCAGTATAGGCCCCTTGATTTTGCCAACATGGTCGAAGCTGCCGTCGATCAAAGCCTGTCCCAAATCGGTCGTAGTTTTGCAGTTGCTGGTCGGGCGACCCGTAGCGTCTTTCTTGCACACTGTGATCTCCGGCAAGTAGCTCATATCCAAGCCTCCCAAATTCACCTTGGGGTTGCTTGGGCTGGGATCGCCGGTCCCGATGTTGAGTGGAGTGGGAAAGGAGTGATTGCCAACGTTCGGAGTATCGTGACAAGTCCCGCAGGTACCTTGAAGCGACGGAATTCCTCCGGCGACTAGGCCGCCGGCCGTCGCATCGTCGTTGATCCCGGCGACGCCGGCGATCGGAATTTGTAAAGTGTTGAAGAGTTGCTCGCCGCGAGCGATGGATTGTCGGGCAGCACGCTTAGCATATTCACCGGCTCTGTTCTGCGACCAGCTGTCGAAGATATCAAAGATGTTGGAGGTAAACTGGCCGTCACCCACAGTCACCAGCCCACCGGGCTGCTCGAGGGCTGGGACCAGAAAGTGGACGCTGGAGTTGACGGTGATGAAAAACGGCTGAGTGGCGAGAGGGACAGGCCCACCCTTCGCACCATCGTTGTCGAGGCCACCGGCGCGGCGGTCGAACGTCTGCGCGGTGAAAAGCTTGGTTTCAAAATTTACGATTTCCTGTTGTTCTTCTGCTGTTGGCCTCGTCCCATCTCCTTGCGCATGGCCAATGGTGGCGTCTACCGACTGGTGGGCCAGATCGCTCATAAGCGAAACTGGGTAATTGCTGTAAAGGATTTTGGTTGTGCCGGTAGCTGGCGAAGATTCGCGGCCGTCGAACATCACGGCGCTTAAGAAAGGAAGATTCGTGGTCGGCAGCGGCCGACGATACATTGAAATGACGTCGGTTGCGTTACATCCGTACCGATTGTAGACGCTGATGACTTGGTAGTCTGCATTTGCGGGGACTGCTATTCCGATGCGAATCAATCCCCTAGTCAGCAGCAGGCTGTAGGCCTCGCGCCGTGCCTCCAGCGTGGAAACATTTGCGATGGGACAGTTCGCGCCATCCACAGGGCGGAAGATGGGGTCCGTGCCTCGCGTGGCTTCAAAGCGCTCAAGGATGTGTGGCGGAGTCACGGAAAAGGCGTCGCTTGGCTGGTGGCAAGTCACGCAGGCGCGGCCGTTGGTGCCGAGTTCCTGGAAAAATGCATTCTTGGTCGTGTCCGTCGGACCCGCCGAGTCGAAGTTCGTGAACACCCCATCGGGATCCACGAATCTCTGAAAAACGGGCACAGTGTGCAAGGAAGCACTCGTAAAGGCCAGGGCAACGCTTGTGGAAAGGAGAAGTGTAACAGCTCCGCCGATCGTGAAGACTTTTCGCAGCAGAACACCGTACTTGCCAGATAGCGGACTCGATTTGCGTGCTTTTGAGTCATCAGTCTGGAGACGCAGTTGGTGTCTCATAGGGCGAATATCAACCTCCTCTGGGTCGCTTTCATGGCTATGGCTGCCATCCGTTCGCGGAGATGCGGTCCTCAGGCTGGCCTACATCACAGGGGGACGCGTAGCAGAGTCTTGCGCCGCTTCGGGCGACCCCACTCAGATAAGATCGGAACGCAGAAACCTTTCAGGTGGAAACTGAGGCGCTAAGAGTAGTGGGAGAGAAATCGAGCTGCGCGGCGTGCCTGTCAGGGGCAGGTTTCCGGTCGCCGACTAGCGCTTTCCGTCGAGATTGGCCCACTCGCCCGATTCGATGAAGCTGGCCCAATAGAAGGGATGTTGGCGGCCGTTGCGCCTTAACATTGCCAGTTGAGCCTGGCGCAGCGCTTCGCTCCGGCCCAGACCCCTCTTTAGCCCCACGTAATATTCGGTCATGAGCTCGCGCGTCACGTAGTCGCTGACAGGCCATAGGCTCATCACCAGGCTTTCGGTCCCTGACAGGAAGAAAGCTCGGCGCAGTCCGTAAACTCCTTCACCGTCTTTCACTTCGCCCACGCCGGTATCGCAAGCGGAGAGGGTCACGAGTTTCGTTCCCCAGAGGTTCAGGTTCGACGCTTCCAACGCAGTGAGTATGCCGTCGTCGCCAGTGCCTTTGTCCAAGTTCGCACCAGCCAAGGCCAACCCCGAGCGGAGCAATGGATTTTCGATCTGGGCACTCGCGCTGACCGCACGGGTGCCGTTGACTTCAGGTTTGGAGGGCTCCGGCGGAGCGCCGCTTGCCTGATCCTGCAAAAAGAATCCGTGCGTCGCGATGTGAAGCAGTCGCGGGGCCTCGACGTTCTCCAGCGCGGCTTTCGTCGCTTCTTGGCCGCTGAGTATCTGCGCTTCGGGAAAGAGCGACTTGATCGTTCGAGCTTCTTGGGCCGTTCCTCTCAGCGGCGCAAAGTAGACGGCCGACAGATCTTGCCCCGTCGTGATGCTCCGCCGCGCGGTCGTCGGCGTTGCAAGTCTCCCTTTCGTTTGATCCGTCTGGGCAATCAACGTACTCTCCGGCTCGCCGAATGTCGGATCGGCGACGATGATCGGCGCACTCTTGCTTTCACGCGCGACCTGCATTCGCAATAAATCGCGCCCGGTAGTCAAATAGTTGATTGAGTAGCTTTCAAGCGCATAACGGCCCTTTTCGTCCACCAACGCTTCAAAAGGAACCAGATTGAGTTCACCGTCGGGCGATATCAGCAGGTGGGTTGCATCGCCGATCATTCCTCGAATCGGTCGCAGGACCTTTTCATCCACGGTGGTCGCAAGTTGCTTGACGTCACTTCGTTTGGGATCGCGCAACCCCTGGCGCAATTTGTCAATTGCATCGTCGAGGCCCTTCGCATCTCCCAATTCTTTCCACTGCACATTACCGCTCGGCTTCAGAACGTAGACGACATAGCGCGATTCGCCATGACTTTCTCGGTCCGTTATTCCTTTAGGAAGGAACTTCCTGTAGGCCACGAATTCGAGCAGGGCGGCGTTCGCAGGTAGGGCCGCGCGCACGGCTCCTGTCGCTACAGGCTGGGATTCGGCGTGGAATTCGGTGTTACGCAGACCGATCTCCGCCTCGAGATTCTCCCGCTCCACTTTGAGCGCGCCGACTCTTTGCTGATGATCTTCCAGAGTGCCATGTTGAGGGCCATTCAGAACGAGCCGAGCCAGCTGCGAGGTGACGTTGTTGAACTTGTCGAGCAATTCGGCGTCTTGCGCGGTGGATCGTCGCCTTAGAGTCGCCAGATTATCGGACAGCGCGTCCTGCACTCGTCCTTTGCGTTGCAGAACCGTTGTTAGGGCCAGGTCGCGCGCTGCTGCCTGCTCCGGCGCCATACTCACGTTCAATGTAATCGCGGCGTAGAGCTCTCCTGACAACGAATCCAGATAAGCAAGCTTTTGCCGTTCGGAGCCGGCGAAGAGATTCAAATCCGCGTTGCGCTCGCTGATCGCGATCGCCTTCGCGAGATACGCCTCTGCTTCCGCGAAATTGCCTGTCTCCATTTGGAGCGTAGACAGGTTGGTGAGAGTGCTGACAACGTCTGGATGTTCTGGGCCGAGGGCCTTCTCACGATTCGCCAGCGCCCGCTGATAGAGCGGTTCTGCGCGGGCATAATCACCCTGATCGCGATACAGAGTGGCGAGTTTATCGAGCGATAGCCCGACATCAGGATGGTCGTTTCCGAGCTTCTTTTCTCGGATCGAGAGGGCCCGCTGGTAAAAAGTCTCGGCCTTCGCGAAATCGCGCCGGTCGTGATAGATGTCGGCCAAGTAAGAAAGAGTATCGGCGACCAGAGGATGTTCCGGTCCCCGCGTTTTCTCAAAAATCTTGAGTGCGCGCTCGTAGAGCGGTTCCGCCTTATCGGGTTGTCCGTCGAAACAATACGCATTGCCCAGAGTTACCAGAGGAACTCCTAGCCTGCCATTTGCCTGGTCACCAGCGCTCTCGAGGATTCTGACCGCGCGCTCGCCGTAGCTCACAGCCGTCAGATAATCGCCTGTCTCGGAATACACGCCGGAAAGATTGGAAATTATGGTGGCAAGTCCGGGATAATTCGGCCCAAACTTCCTCTCCGCGATTGCCATCGCGCGTTCGTACATCCTTTCAGCTCCGCTGTAATCGGCTTTGTTGTCATAGACCGTGGCGAGATTTACGAGCGAGTTTGCCTCCGCCTCGTTTTTCGGGCCATAAATCTTTTCGGCAACGTCTATCGCACGCAGCAGATTTGATTCGGCTTTGTCGGGCTGATCCGTCTCCGCGTAGAGCACCCCCAGGTCGTTGACAGTCTTAAACACGCCAGCGCTTACGGGGCCGCTGGTTTTCTCCTCGATGCTCAAAGCACGCAGGTAAAGCGCTTCGGCTTTCGGATAATCGCCTTGCCCTTGATCGGAGATAATACCGAGCACCAGCAGCGAAGCGGCCACCAAGGCGTCTTCCGGCCCCAGCAACTTTTCCCGCAGCTCCAGAGCTCTCTGCGCTGGCTCGAGTGCCTCATCGAACTTTCTGAGGTCGATCAGTGCGTTCGCCTTGGAGTTCAGGTCCCGGGCCTCCCGTAGCGAAACTTCCTTTTCAGACGCGGACCGCGGCGCCCCAAGCAGAACTGAGCAGGATCCTGACGTGCCTCGGGGCGGATTGCCCTGAAGCTCAAGTTGATAGCGGCCTGTTGCCTTGCTTACAATCTCGATTGTTTGCTTACCAGAACTGGTGCCTACTGGCTCTTGGTCGATTGCAGCGCCCATTGGGTCAAGAAGAAGGATGGTCGTAGTCACGCCCTTGCAGTCGACGAGGATGGTGGTGTATTGCCCCTCAGCCATCTCGAAGTGAAGGCTTTGGGTCTCACCTAGCGAAATTGTGAGTTCGAGCAGTTTGCCCGGCTCGAGCCGAACGTCCTGTTGCTGATTTTGCGCGGAAGGTTCCGGCATCACAGCGGCTTGAGCTGGACGATGCGCGGTTGTGCGTCTCGCATTCGTTGAAATCGCACAAACGGCAGCAAGGAGTACGCACACGATGCGCGCAACACAATTCAGCGACAAATGAGGACGAACGGCGCGCATCATCGCGCCATCGAGCCGATGTGGCTTAGAAGCCCGTCTGCCGTGAGCAAGAGTCACTTCATCACCACGCGAATAGGATATCCACCGATGAATTCAGCAGGGCCGTCGCGCGACACTCCCGAAAGTTCCAGGACATAATTCCGCTGCTTGAGCAAATGAGCTGGGAAGCTAACAGACACGGTCCTGCTCGTGCCGGCTGCCGTGGACTCCAGATTCGCGCTGTGCCAAACCGCCTGATCCGCCGCTGAATCTTTGAGCGCCACGCGATAGGCGGGGAAATCGTCAGTCTCAATCGCCAAAAGGAAGATTACAAGACCGGTCCCGGGAGGTACCGAAAGCGTTGGAATTCGTCCCATGCCCCTTGTAGGCGGTGGCAAAAGAACTGAAAATGTCTTGAGCTGATCGAGATTCGGCTCCGATTCGCGAATCCGATCCAATTCTTTCGCCAAATTGGCATTGGCGGCGCGCTGATCGTTGAGTTGCCGCTGAATATCTGCTTCACCCTGGTCGCCTGCGGCCTGCGATCCTTGCGCTTCGGGCGTCTGCTTGCGCAGTCTAGCATTCTGATGCAGCAGGTAGCCGGCCGCGAGCAGCATCGCAAGCGTGCCACAAGCAAATCCCCACTGAAGCGCTAAACGAGGGGCGAAAAACCAGCGCCACGGGGACGGTCGGCCCGAGGATTCTTTGTTAAGCTTAGAGCTTGGCACCGCCCTCGCCGAGCGCACTGGGACGGGCGCGGTCGCCTTCCGGGCGTCAAAAGAACGAAGTGCCTCGGCGAATTCCACTTTTTGCATCCGTTTGAACGAGGATAGATAGGACTTCTTGAATTGAGCCAGATTATCTTCGGAGAGCTCCCCTCGCACGAAAGCGTCCACGAGATCGTTTTCCACAGAATTCAACTGCAGCACAAAAGCATCATCCGCGACGCTCAACTCGTCCAGTCGCTCAGCCTCTGCTTCGGGCAGAGAGCCGAGGAGATACCGAATCAGTATCTGGTCGTCGAATCGCTGTCGGTTTGCCGAAGTCATCTTCTCTCTTCTCTTATATAAGACCGAATCCGCAAATATCCTTCATGTTTGCTTGGCACAAGTACTTACACAGATTTCGAGCTTGCTGCGGAGGCGGTAAGCTCGGATGCTCAGGCCATTCATCGTGAGACCCAAGCGTGTAGCGAGTTCCAGACGACGCTCGATCTTGGCGCGTTGCTCGCCCCGATAGTAGTCGAGGATGAGCTCTCGATCCCCTGGTTGAAGCTTGCCGAGGCATCGTTCAAGGCAGTCAAAAAGTTTTTCTTTAGCCACACCCTCCACATCGGGCTGTGAAGGAACTGCCAAACTGGCAGTCACCCGGGCAGAGTCGTGCGCCTGATCCAGACTCGCTTGATTGTGTTCCCCTCGGCGGCTGAATTCTAGGAAGACGAACTTGGCGACAATATAGCAATAGTGAGCGGGCGAGGCGCCTACGATTTCGCCTTTTTCCTCGAGTTTGCGTGCAACCCGATTCAGCGTTTCGTCGGCCAGATCGTCGGGCGAGGTGCAATTCCGCCGATCGAAGTAACGCACCAACCTGCGGCGCGTCTCCAGATACCTCTCGCCACGGGAATCAATACCTTCGTCCAGCCAGTTGAGAAATTGCCGAAATGCGCTAGCGTTGAGTGTCCAGTCCTTCTTCAAGTCTGCCATAGTGACCGCGTCGTACTCTGCACTTGCTGGGAAGGTGATTTTACACGAAGTGATGTCGGATTCACGCGCCGGTCCTGACTCTCCCCCAGCGTCGCTGCGTGACGGAATTACAAGAACCACGTAAGCCCTGATTAGTCGTGCCGGCTCAGACGGTCGACGCAACACTTGCTTGAAGTTTACTCGCAGGAGTCTGAAAGCCTAGTGTTTTTCTTGGACGTTGATTTAAGCGCAGCGCGACCTGGTCGAGCTGCGCTTTGCGAATAGCCAGACAGGTCGGTTCCTCGCGGGAAGTATTGCCGTAAAAGTAGGTTGGTGTTTTCGTTCGTGCCACGCTGCCAGGGACTTTGCGGATCGCAGAAGTAGACCTGCACATCCGTAGCGACCGTAAAGTCCTTGTGTTTGGCCATCTCCAGTCCGCGATCCCACGTCAGCGAGCGCCGCAGGGTAGCGGGGAGTTTTCGAATATGCCGACTCAATGCCGTCACCACCACTGCCGTGTCCTTGCTGGGCACTTTGATCAGCATGACAAAACGTGAATGCCGTTCCACCAAGGTCACCATATGACTGTTCTTTGAGCCGCTCAGCAGATCGCCCTCCCAATGGCCAGGGACAGCGCGGTCCTCAACTTCAGCGGGTCTTTCTCTAATCGAGATGGCATCTGCGATTTGACCGCGCGAATCTTTGAAGATACGAGAGTGCTGCGAGCGGCGCATGCGCCGCTTGGTTCGCAGGTGGTCCATCAGCTCTTTTTTCAGCACTCCACGCGCTTGGATGAAGAGGCTGCGGTAAATGGTCTCGTGGGACACGCGCATCCTCTCGTCGTTGGGATACTCGGTCTTCAGCCACCCGGAAATCTGCTCGGGCGACCATTCCAGGATCAGTTTACTCGCAACGATCTCTCGCAACCTCCGGTGCAGGGCAAGAAGGCACTTCTTGGGTCGCAAGGCCGACTCCCAGGCTTGGTCATCCGCCTCATGCGCTCGATAGACGGGGCGGCCACCATGGCGCGTGACCTCCCGGCTCACCGTCGAGGCTGCTCGATCCAGGTGTCTAGCTATCTCACGAATCGATGAACCGGAAGCGATCCCTCGCGAGATGTCCTCTCGCTCAGACCGCGTGAGGGCTAGACGGGAGCGACGGCGAGCTGCGGGAGGAATCCCTCCGCGAGGCAACAACAAACAGCGAATGGAGGTATGTGGCTTGTCAAAGGCGCGCCCAATCTCATGCAGTGTCTGCTCCCGCCTTCCATCGCCTCCAGATGTCGCTCTTCTCGATCGCAGAAAGCCCAAACCGTTTCCCTGGCTCATATAAACACCACCTTTAGAGAGCAGATCATATCAGATGGTGTTGCATCGACCTATTGAGACCATCCGGATTACCGGACATCTCTAACAATGTCGGCTCTGTCAAACTCTTTTTGAGCACACTTCTGCGTTCACTCCGAAAAGTGTCCTGTTTCGCTTTCGTGGGGCCTTTGCATCGACGACCGCGGCTCGCTCGTAATCTGCCGGGCAACTTCAGTCCGACCCACTGCTGTCCAAATTAGCCAGAATTGAGGCGTGAGAGCGAAGAAAACCGTGCATTCCAGGGCCTCCGTGGCGATTTGTAGGTTGTGGTTGGCATTTCTGCTGTCCAAGTTAGGCTCACCAGGAAAGCGCCAGTTGCTCGGCGCCGGGATCGAGCAGCGGCGGAGGCTGGAACGGGTTATCGATCCAGGCGATCAGGTCGCGATAGACGAACAACTGCTGGCGCAACAAAGCGGCGAGATTAGACAGACTTCAACCATAGCGAGTGCGCAGTTGCAGATACTTGAGCACGAGCAGGGCGATTAGGGCGGTCCAGATTTGAATCTGCAGGGCGTTGGGGCTGGTGCCCACGAAGGTTTTGATGCGCAGGTTCTGCTTCAGCGCTTTGAAGAGCAGCTCGATCTTCCAGCGCTGGTGATAGACGGCGGCGATGGTGGAGGCAGCAAAGCCGCGATGATTGGTAAGAAACACCAGGGTGCGTTGCTGGGTTGCGTCCCAGACTTCGATGCGGCGCAGAAACAGATCGTAGTTCCCACGGCGGGCCGTTTTATAAAGGAAGATGATCTCGTCGCGCCGAACCGCACCGTGTTGGGGAACCGGACGGCGCTCGACGACGCCGTAATCGGCGTTGTCCTTCAGGCGCGTGACGAAAAACACGCCCTCGGCATCGAGGGAGGCGAACCAATCGTAATCGGCGTAGCCACGATCGAAAACCACGATGGTTCCAGGCTCGAAACGCAAGCTGCGCGCCACGCGGTTTTCGTGTACGCGGCCTTCGGTGATGAGCGCAAAACTGGGGAGCAATCCCTGATGATCAAGCAGCAGATGCAATTTCACCGCTCCTTTGGTGCGCTGGTACTGTGCCCAGTCGAAAACGGAAGCGCAGAGCTCGATGAGCGTGGCGTCCAGAGTAAGCAGTTTGTTTTTGAAACGGAAACCATGGGAGCCGGCCACTTCGCGGCAGCGGCTCAGCAGTTGATAAAACACGCTGCGGTAAAGCGCCCAGGGCCGGTGTTCATTGGCGTAGGCCAGGGTAGAGCGCTTGGGCGCGTCGGGCAGTCCCAGGTGCCGCAGCTTGCCCTCGCTGGCGGCCAGGCCGCCGCAAATCTCGCGCAGGGACTGTGCCCGTCCCAGATGACAGAACAACATGGCTACGAACTGGCCCCAACAACTGAACCCGCGGGCGTGGCGCTCGGCCCGGTGCTCTAGGACGGCCCGTTCAAACTCGGCGCGGGAAAACAACTGCAACATCTGGCTGAAAATGCTGGATACTCGTATCACGGCGGTGTTGGTCCTCCCTATGGTTCACGTCTTCTCAACGCAAACCGTAGCAGAGTTCTACCGCCGCCGCTCAAAAGCTAATTTGGACAAGAGTGAGTCCGACCCAAACATCTCTCCGATCAAAACTTCGACCATGATTACTATTTCAAACTCCCTCTTACGAGGAAGCGGGATGCCCAATCAAATGCACGGCGTTCTAGTTCACGCCATGTCCGGTTACGAGCTGTCCCGCGTGCGAACCGAACTCTACCGACTGCGCATATTCCCAACCGTTCCGCCACATCCAGTACAACCGAACGGCAAGCTTGCGTGCCATGGCCACTTTGGCGATGCGACGTTCTCGACGCATTGCCAGATGCACATACCGGCGCCGCCAGTCCGGGTCGTAACGCACCGCCGCCTGTGCCGCCTCCACCAACAAAAAGCGCGGCAGGGAGTTGCCTTGCTTGCTGATGTGCCCGAGCCGCTGCCGTCCGGCGCTGGAGTCCTCCGAAGGGATCAGTCCGACATAGCTGCTGATCTGCTTGCCGCAAGGAAACCGCTCCGGAGTTCCGATGATCGTCACGAAGGCCAGCGCCGTCAGTGGTCCCACGCCAGGATGCGTCATCAGCCGCAGCACTTCGGGCTGTTTCCTGGCTTCCTGCTCGACGGCTGCGGTTAACCCCTCGATGGTCGGATTCATACGATCCAGCAGCTCCAACAAATCTTGCCGGCGCCGGCTGGCCCAAGTTGCCAACGGGAGCTTCTCCATCTGTGCCCGTCCGTGTTCGCTCCACAGCTTCTTCTTCCTTCGCGTGCCTTCGTTCATCGCCAGAGCCTGCAGTTGGTTCATGATCCGGGTGCGCATCTGCACCAGCCGATGCCGATGCCAGAGCAGTTGCCGCAGATCCCGATTCTCCGGACTCGGTACCTAGACGCGAGGAAAGTTATTTTCCACAATCGCCGCTCGCCCATCTTCTCCGTTTCTGTATCCGCAAACGCGATGTACTGATCGCTCGGGTGATAATCCACGCCTATAATCATCATGTTCGGCTCCTTCCTCCCGAGCCTTTGGTCGTCAACCAACCAAAGTGTACTCGGGTCCAGGGAGCCGACATTGTTATGAAATCAAGTACCCAAAAAACCCTTCCGGGCCCAGAATCTCCATTCTCACAGCCTTCCAGAATACTTGCGAATCCGCTTGCCCAAGAGTGCGTCGGGTCCCCCCTCAAAAAGTACTGTTTCTGGGCACCAAAGGGACTTATGAGAGGAGTGATGACGCTAACGGGCTGATCGAACAAGAAATATTCGGATATCCGGCAATTCCACTCATGCTCGGATCACGTATCAGTCGATGTCATTTCGAAGTGCAGGCAGAGGAATTCCACCCCGAGGCATCGGGAAGTTTTTTGAAATGCGAGCTTGTAATGAACGGCTCAGATAGATATTGAGGATCGGTGACAATCGTCGTGACCACGACCCACATCTGTTCATCGGGTGCTTTGAAACTGTCGAAAAACTCCTCAACGACTGCGTTCGCACTGTAGGGAACTCCGTTCCTTCGTAGGTACCCAGGGCGTAATTGCGTGGTAATTACTTTCATATAACCCTCTCGTGTCTGGCCTTCGCCGGGCGCCGCTCCGAAACCTCGTAGATTCGCACCGCCCTGCTGCCTAAGGCCTTCCCAGGTGGCGACCGAGTAGCCCTGCCATTGTGGGACTGCAGGCTGCGGGGGCAATTCCCCGAAATGAAGCAGGCGAGTTTGCGTTCCGGCATCTACATCAATCCGCAAGGTCGTGTCATTTTCCCAGGTAATGTGGAGGTGTGCGGGCACGCGCATGATGGTGGCAACGCCGTACGATCTGCACTGATTGCCGCTGGCCTCGTCGCTGGCGGGATCCCATGTGTCGGCAACCCGCTTGCCTTCAGAGTTCAGAGGTACGCTCGCATAATCACCTTTGTCCGGCGTAATCATGCGAAAGCGCCAGTCCTCGGTGACGACGGAAACCCAATAGCCTGTGAGGTCGATCGGCGCAATTGATCGCGGATTGGCGGGGCGTTCCGGAGGAGGATAGCCGAACTGGGCCGCGAGCCGAGCAGGTAACGCGAGCGATAGCGCCGCCACAGCCATGGCCAGCACAATCGATGTGCGTTTCACCAATCCTCCTGTCCGAGACGCCGCGGCTGAATCACTTGGCAAAGCCTCCGCGCGACTTAGTGTTTCTCGCTGAGACTCCGATACACGGCCTCGACGAATATTTCAGTAGTCCAGGGACCCTTGTTTGTGCCGTAAATCGGATCGTAGTCCATGGTGGGTTTGGCTGCTTTCACCTGCTCCAGGGTCATGCCCTTGCTCACCATGTCCTGAATGCGGTCCCGGATAATCGTGATCATTTCCTGATACACCACAACGTCTGCCTGATCGCAAAGCCGCCCGTGGCCGGGGATCACCATCGTGCCGCCTTCATCTTTACTTTTGTCGTCCGCCGCCACGGTCAAATCGAGAACGCGATTGAGACCTGCGATAATGGCCTGAATGCTGCCGCCCCTTTTTGAGGTCGAAAACTGGGTAGCTGTCGGTCCGAAAGATATCCCCAGTGCTCACGACATCCGAACGACGAAAATAGACCATGCTGTCACCATCGGTGAGGCCCGGCTGGTGAAAGACTCGAATACTTTCGCCATTGAACCAAAAGCTTTTCTTAGGAACCGTGTACGTGTCGGTGGGCCACGCACCCTGGGGCATCGATGACTGATTTCCTTTGGGCATGCTCATTCGGTCAAGTATGAATTGAAATGCGATTACCGCCGCAGTGTCACCTGCACTTGCGCCGATATCGCCCACGACGTTCCCGCCCGTTATCGTCCTTCCGGCCATCGCGAGGCTTTCGTTTCCGCCCACGTGGTCCGGATCATCGTTTGTATCAATTATGTATCGAATCGGCTTGTCGGAAAGCCTTCGCACGGCAGCCTGGAGGTTATCGCTCATCTTGGCGAGCCCAGTGTCTACGAGAAGCACGCCTTGATCGCCAACCTGCACGGTGATGTTGGCACCGTCACCGACTAACATATAGACGTTGCCCTGCACCGGCATTATGTGGATTTCTGCGTTGGCTGGGTTCCCGCTCTGCTGAGCATGGGCAGATGAACGCAAAGGGAATACCCACAAAAAAACGCTGAATGTAACCGTGAGGATCGACGCAAGTGATTGTGAAGTGTTAAGCACTTTCTTCTTTACCGGTCCGAGTGCTTCCTTGCCGGTCGCGGGAGCGTTTTCATGGTCTTTAGCCTCATTTGGTACTCGGGGTACATCGTTTCCGCCCCACCCCTAGCCGCCTCCGGAGGAATCCCATATTCGGATGGGAACTCGTTGAGAAACGGATTCGTACCCGGCAAGTGATTGGGCACCACGCCCGACGGCCGATCGACTTCGTCCACAACCTCGCAGGGATACGGCGCAATCTGCTGTTGCGGAGCGCTAACGAAATCCGTTGTGCGAATGAATGGCTCGGTGAGATAAGCCGGGTCGGAAATAAGGACCGCCACGGTAAGGTAGTCTTGGTGGCGCAAGAAGTATGTCGTTACGACGGCATTTGCACTGCGAGGAATTCCGTTTCGTCGGATCCAACCTTCTTTCAGATGGTCGGTCGTAACTGTGAGAATATCCCCCTGCCATTTCCCAGTGGAAAAGCCCTGCCAGGTGTGGGGCGCATAGTCCGGAGGGTGCGGGCGTCCATCCATGTAGATTGTTTGTTCGGGTGACTGCCACGAAATGTGCGT
The DNA here is from genome assembly GCA_963752925.1 of uncultured Acidobacteriota bacterium. Taxonomy (GTDB): domain Bacteria; phylum Acidobacteriota; class Terriglobia; order Acidiferrales; family UBA7541; genus Palsa-295. The sequence goes on from CAVVZY010000007.1 coordinate 68,226, forward strand.
GTGGTAGGCGATCAGCTTCTCGGTCTGTGGATCCACTTCCTTCCAGATTCTGAGAAGCGCGGGGCCGCGCCAGGCATAGTCGGACGGATGTGGCCTGCATTGATTCTCGGGTAGCTCGAGCAACGTGGCGTCCCAGCTATCGCCTCTGAGGCGCGCCGCATCGTTGATCGGGAGCCCAAGGTAATCGCCAATTTCAGGGCCTGGAACGCGCTCGGGCTCGTCCTCGTGAAAGCGGTTTTCCCATTCCCCGCTGGGATCGGTTTGGGCGAACACGGGACAACTCAGCAGCCCCACAAGCAGCAGTGTAAGCCCGAGTGTCTTGAACCGATCTATGCCAGCCATGCCACGCTCCTGCGGGCGCAACGCGATGCGGCACACCACAACGGCGGACGATGAAATAGCAGATTGCCATGCGGTGCCGCTTGCAGAAACAGCACTTGATTGGACAGATTCGTGACCTGGTGACCTGCCGAACGGCAGACGGCGAACTTAGGAAGTCGACGAAAAACAGGAAAGACCACCAAAGAGACTCCGAACCGCACGTCATGATTCTGCTCATGAGAGCGGGCTTTCTGCAAGCTGGTCAACGCATTCTACAGTAGCCTAGAGTAGCAGGAGCAGGATTGATTCAATGGAGAGCCGGTATGCACCACGTATCTAGAATTGACCTAGCTGCCGCACGAACGCCAACAATTTACGAAAAGCATTGCACTGGTTTTCGGCGCGCCACTTACGTGGATCACGCGATGGGCTCGGTTCATATGGGCGTGGGAATCTGTTTTCTCGAGCCTGCAGGCGTGGTTCAGCCGCACACGCACTCATTCGAAGAGAGTTTCTACATTCTAGAAGGAACTGTTATCGCACAGATTGGTGAGAAAGGTTACACGCTAGGTCCCGGTCACTTCGGATTGATTCGTACGGGCATCCGACATGGCTGGCGCAGCGCAGGAGATCGAACGGTTTGTTGGCTAGAGATGCAAGCGCCACAACCGCGTCCCGTGGAATACGGCCGCGATACGTTTTTCACCGGCGGCGATGTTGCCATGCAAGCCGCACCGCCTGAGAGTCAAGACGCAGCCCAGACTGTCGTCGGCCACTTCGACGAGTCGCAGTTGCCGCGGCCGGGCGGCCCGTCACAGATGGAGGGTTTCAACCCGACTACAGGCGTCGCGATCAAGATGTTCGTGGACCGTTCATTCGGCGCGATCCATCAATCGCTATTTCTGATTCAATACGCGCCGGGGGCAAAAATCGATCCGCACGATCATACTTTCGAGGAGTCCTACTTTATCGCCGACGGACGCGTTCGTGCGACGGCAGATGGAAAGAAATATGATTTAGGGCCCGGAGACGTGATCTGGACCAGCGTGGGCTGCATTCACAGTTTTGAGAATGCTGGCACGGAGCCCGTCCGCTGGATAGAACGCCAGGCACCGCTGCCCACCGGCCAAAGAGGTATTTCGGTTCGAGCGCGATTGGGCGCATCTTCGTAGGATGCTAAGTAGTGCCTGGAGGCTTAAAGGTCAAGCCAAACGGAAACGCGGAGGAGAGCCAGGATGTCGAGCAACGAGAACACGCCAAATGCCAAGGCGAATGACACGACGCGCACGCGGCCGTTCACTTCGAAAGAGTTCATAGCGAGCCTGCGCGATGGGCGCGAGATCTGGATTTACGGCGAGCGAGTGAAGGACGTTTCTACGCACCCGGCGTTCCGCAATACGGTTCGGATGTTGGCCCGTTTGTACGACGCGTTGCACGATCAACGGAATACCATACTTTGCACCGAGACCGATACGGGCAATGGCGGCTACACCCACAAATTCTTCAAAGCGGCACGCAATGCGGAAGAAATGGTGGGCACGCGTGATGCGATCGCGGAGTGGGCGCGCGTGACCTATGGCTGGATGGGGCGCAGCCCGGATTACAAGGCCGCGTTCCTTGCGACGCTGGGGGCGAACCCGGAGTTTTATGCGCCGTATCAGGAAAATGCCCGGCGCTGGTACAAGAAGGTACAGGAGGAAGTCACCTTCATCAACCACGCCATCGTCAACCCTCCCGTAGATCGCAACAAGGAACTCGCCGAGGTGCGCGATGTTTACATGCACGTCGAGAAGGAAACGGATGCAGGCCTGATCGTCAGTCGCGAGAAGGTTGTTGCTACGACGTCAACTCTCACGAATTACAACTTTATTGCAAACAATGGAGCATTGCCCATCAAGACGAAAGATTTTGCCTTCGTCTGTATCGCGCCGACGAATTCGCCGGGCCTTAAACTCTTCTGCCGACCATCCTATGAGATGACTGCGGGAGTGATGGGCAGTCCGTTCGATTACCCGCTTTCGAGCCGCTCGATGAGAACGACTCGATCCTGGTTTTCGATAAGGTCTTTATCCCGTGGGAAAATGTCTTCGCTTATGGCGACATCGAGAAGGTCAATAACTTCTTTCCGCGCTCGGGCTTTCTCCCACGTTTCATGTTTCACGGTTGCACGCGGTTGGCGGTCAAGCTTGATTTTATAGCCGGGCTGTTGCTCAAGGGAGTTGACGCTACGGGCGCGAAGGATTTTCGAGGCGTACAAGTACAGGTGGGTGAAGTGCTGGCTTGGCGCAACCTGTTCTGGGCCCT
>CAVVZY010000008.1:0-61553 GCA_963752925.1 uncultured Acidobacteriota bacterium
CCCAGCCGGGCGGTCGTTTTCTTTGTCTTCTTCTTCCCGTGTCCCTCGCCAAAATGTCATCCGCGTCGAAAATGGCGCGATTCGCCTTGTGCCTCGGATTGAAAAGCGAGCCTGAACTCGGTCAAGAATCGCTTCGAGGAGCGCGAACGATCTCTTAGGCGGAGACTCGCGCGCACGCGGGGTACATCATACTGTAATGACGGCGAAAAGTTCGATGCGGATATGGCAGCTCGATCATAACGATGATGCAGTCCGCCAACTCGTTCGTGAGAAAGGACGCGACCGCGAGTCACGAAACGAGTTCTTCCGCCCGGCGTTCCTTTCCCCAGTCCCAGATGCGTGCGATCGTCGTGGTAGTAACGCACGTACTCGGAAAGCAGCCTCTTCAGATGCCGGTCGTTCACCGCAATGATGTGATCGAGCAGGTCGCGCCGACAGCTTTCCACCCAGCGCTCCGCGACGCCATTCTGCCAAGGACTTTCAATCGAAGTTCGTAAAGGCTTGATCTTCAGGGATCGCACGGCTGCGGGAACCTCAATCCCATACTTTCCATCGCGATCCAAGATCAGAAACCGGGGAACCGTCCCGAAGGGAAAGGCTTCTCGGAGCTGCTGAACGACCCAGAGACTCGTCGGATGCTTCGTGACGTTGAAGTGCAGGATGCGCCGACGATCATGAGCATGACGAAGAAGCTGTAGAGCACACCAAACGTGACGGTTGGCACCGCGAAGAAGTCCATCGCGGCAATCGCTTCGCGATGGTTCCGGAGAAAGGCCAGCCATCGCTTGGCGGGCTCGGGGTTCTCGGCGCTCGCTTCATCCACCGGGAGATCGTTCGCTCCGAGACATCAAACCGAGCGTGAGCAGTTCGCCGTGGATGCGTGGCGCTCCCCACGTCGGATTTTCACGAACCATTCGAAAGATCAACTCGCGCACTGCCTTTGGAGTGGGCCTTCTCCCGACCTGTCTCCTCGCTTTCGAGATCAGCTTCCAGTACATCGGGAAGCCCGCTCGGTGCCAACAGACGACCGGTTCCGGCGTCACGATGATGAGTGCTGATTTCCACTTGCACCAGAACTGATGCATGGCAATCCAGAAGAACTTGTCGAACCCGTTCAGGTTTGGCCGCGGCTGTTGTCGCTTCAGCACGGCGAGTTGCTGCCGGAGCACGAAGTTCTCAAAGACGAGATCCCGGCGGCTACGAAAGAGGCGAGCGAAGGCTCCGAACCAGAGCAAAAACATGTTGAACATGGTCGGAGTTATAACAGAACGCTGGCGGTGGGGTGGCCGCTATGTTATTCATTTCAAAGTCGGTGAGAGTTTTGGCGAGGCACACGTTCTATCTTGCCCTCACTTTACGCTGAAGCGCCTGCGGGGCGTCAGACAGCATGGCGATCTGCTTGTCAAGGTTTTAAGGTTTGCTACTCGCGCCAAGCTTTGAAGCTTCCAGCGAACGAGTGAGGATCGTAACCTCTAGCGAGTTTGTCCCAATTTGTCCCAAAAAACGCACGCGAAAATGAGGGTTGAATTCTCCCTTCAAACATGCAAAAAAGAGGTGGTCAAAATTCTGGGCACTTTTCCTGATTGTAAGTTGAACTTGCGAAAAGGTTAGTGAAATCCCAGTTTTTTCGGCAAAATTCAACGGGCTGGAGCCTCGATTCCCGGTATCGCTACCATTTGCCAGAAAATCCAAGTAAATCGGTAAAACCCACCAACTGTCTGTTACCAGCACTGCTGCCACTTCCCGCAGATAACTTGGCTGCATCCACGGCAGGGTTCCTAGAACTGCACGTAGTCAGTATCCTTGCTCAGCGCCAAGCAAGAGTATCTCCCCCCTGTGTACGTGATTCAGGCTCCGCGTGAAATCCGGATCGAAGCAGGAATATTTGTTCCCTATTCGAAGGTTGTGTTCTCGAGGACTGGAATTTCGTGCTTGCCATGTGTCCGTAAGTTGACTGCCGCTCCGAACTGGTTAGAAACGCGTGCCCTAAGCCAGCGGTCGAGCCCGCCTCCTCCCGGCCCGTGGCCCCGTCGCGGATTCACTCCGGATTGAACTCGCCTGTAACTATCATATGTTCGCTCATGGCTCGTGCCTGCTTGAACTGTGCGGTTGTCTCCGCGGGTGCGCCTGCTGGCAGCTCCCGCAAGATTCGATTGAGCTCCTCGTCAAAGAGGGTCGTGATGAATTCGGGAGAATGCAGCACCGGCCGCCCGTTCTCGTCCACGATGCGCACGGCATCTCGATGACGCACTCGCTGCGCGATCATCAGTCGGTAGATGCGGTCCGTCGCGAGATCTTCCATGTAGCCATCGAGAAGGCTTGCTCCGCGGCCGCAGAGAACTCCCTGGCGATAGCGGATTACGGTACGAACCGCCGAGCGTGTGCCGCCTAGCGTCTGCCTGCCGACGCCCGCGGGAACGGGCCGAAGGTTGGGACGGGGATCGGGGTCGGTCGGGCGCGCTTTTAGCTGGTTCGGGATAGGAAACTGTTTCACGGCAATCTCGTTCTGATCCGGATGACCCGTCCAAGCACCATCCATCAAACACATCGCTTCGTTCTTCTTGTCCTCTTCAAGTACGGCGAGCGCCCGCGCATTCAACTCGGCATCTTCGCGGCTCGGGTAAAGCGCCGTCATCCCGCCAATGGCGAGCATCCCGTGCTTGTGGCAAATCTCGGGTATGCGATTGCGGAGATTCTGGAAGAACGCGACATTGTGCGGAATCGTATTGCGGTCGGGTAGAACCCACCGCGCGTCGGGCAAATTGAAATGGATCAGGCTGGCCATATAGTCCCAGCGGCCAAGATTCAGTCCAAGGATGTGGTCACGCAGGTTGTAAGAGAACTCCTCCATTTGGTACGCGAGCGGATGCGATTCGACGAGCGCCATGCATTTGATCGAGTCTTTCGGCCAGCCTTTCGCTTGGGCGACGGATTGGAAGAGATCGCGCCACCAAACCGCCTCTTCCGCCGACTCCGATTTCGGAATGTAAAATGTGAGAGGATGCTTCAACCTGGCCGGATCGACTTGAAATGCCACCAGCGCCACGTCGAAAAGCGACGCCGAATGAATTTCGCCGGGGATTACTCCACCTTGATGGAGGTGCAATCCTCGAGGGCGAGAGAAGATCACTGACTTGCTTGGCTGAATCGCGACAGTGCGGTGGCGTTTGCGGTCGAAGTAGCTGAGTTCGCCGCGGAGCGCGGAAAGAATATTCGAGACGCCCTGCATCAGATGCGGCCAGGTGTTGGCGGTCGAGTCTTCAAGGTCGAGCATCACGCCCGGCGCGCCGGAGTTGAGCATCTTGACGACCAACTCGGCGTCATCGGCGGGGCCGGTCATTTGATTGCGCTGGTCCTCGCACCACGCGGGCAGTTCGACCTTCCAGGTGTCTTCCGTCGCAGGAGAAGGCGGTAAGTAATCGGGTAGTTTGCCCTGATGTGCCGAGGCGAGCGCCGCAGCCCGCTTTTGGACGAGCTCGCGCTGACGGTTGGTGAATGCCCGATTGAGGGGCATCAGGAACTCGAGGAATCCCTTCGGGAGGTCTCGCGCGGCATCGAAACCTTCCGGAGCGACATTCATGGACTGAACAACACCGAGAGAACTCATCTTTGTAACCATAAGCTTATCTCTTGTAATCAATGACTGCTAAGAATTTCGCGCCCCATCGAGCAGGAACCCGGTACACTGCGACCTGGATCAGCGCACTTTCTCGATTCCCCGCCAGCGTCCCGACGCCCAATCCCGCTCTATTTCCTCGACGCCAGGAAGAGAAACCATAATTATCCCCGCTCCTGGGATGTGGAAACGGCCAAGGCCGGTGAATCATCCGAGGTCCATTTGCCATCTGCCGCTCAAATGTACTCTTGGCTGCTTCATCGCGGCCGTGACACGAGTCACCGGCCGGAGTGATCGGAGTCACAGATATCGAGCCGACGAGTCAATAGCCTAACAGGGTCGCGCGGTGTTGGAGGCCGAGCATGGGTGTGAGGGTAGAAGTCGACGATCAGGGCATTCCGCGGCTCAGCTTCCCCGAGCCATTCAATGCTGCCGAGTATTTTATAGACCGTCACGTCGCCGAAGGACGTGGCAATCACGTGGCGATCCGGACCCTCGACCGGGAAATAACGTACGCCGAACTGCTCCGTACGGTCAATCAGGTCGGCAACACACTTACAAAGCTGGGACTTGGGCGCGGCGAGCGGGTCTTGATGGTGGTTAAGGATTGCCCCGAATTCTTCTACCTTTTCTGGGGCGCCGTGAAAGCAGGCATGATTCCGGTGCCGCTGAACGGCTTGGCACCTGCCAGCGACTTCGAGTTCATTATCCAACATTCAAAATGTTCCGCACTGTTCTACTCGCAGGAGTTCACAGATACTCTCGATACTGCCCTCGCAGCGTGCTCCCCGCGACCCAAGGTAGTGCTGCCCATGGGCGGAACTAAAGAATCGCTGACCGATCTGGCACATGACGCTTCGCCGCATCTCGATGCGGTTTTTGCGAAAGCCGAGGATGATTGTTTCTGTCTCTACTCCTCGGGAACCACCGGTCTGCCAAAAGGCGTCGTCCACGCTCATGGCGACCTCGCAGTCATCAGTCAATTCTACATGGTCGAAATTCTGGGCGTAACCGAAGACGACGCCTTTTTCAGCGTGGCACGGCTCTGTTTCTCTTTCGGCATGAACATCGGCATGATCGGTCCGTTGTATATCGGTGGAACGGCGATCCTCGACGATCGGCGTCCTACTCCGCAGAGCGTGATCGAACTATTTCGCCGCTGCCAGCCCACCATCTTCGGCGCTGTGCCCACTTTTTACGCCCAATTCCTGGCTTCGGGAGTGTTGAGCCGGAAGGACTGTTGGCCGACTCCGCCGGTGCATTTCCGCTGCCGAAGCCTTGCCGCCGGAACTGCATCGCGAGTGGCTTGCAATGACCGGGGTGCCGATCATCGAGGGGATTGGCTCGACAGAAGTGGGCCATATCTATATCTCGAACCGCGTCGACGACATTCGGCCGGGTGTTACGGGCAAGCCGGTTCGCAGTTATCAGGTCAGGCTGGTAGACGACGCCGGAAATACTGTTGCTGATGACGTGCCTGGTCGACTGATGGTAAAGGGGCAGTCGGTTACACGGCGCTACTGGAACGATCCCGAAAGGACGGCTAAGACAATCGTCGACGGCTGGTACGACACCGGGGATACGTTCCGCCGGGACGCACACGGCTACTATATCTTACTGCGGGCGAAGTGACGATGTGTTCAAGGTCAGTGGCCGATGGGTTTCGCCGTACGAGATTGAATCGGTCCTCATCCAGTATCCTGAGGTGCTCGAAGCGGCGGTCATAGGCCGGAAAGATGAGCATGGTCTAATCCATGCCGATGCTTGGGTCGTGCTGAAGGAGCCCACGAGTTCCGGCGCACAAGTCGCAGAAGACCTCCGGCACTTCTGTGAGGCCATTCTCCCCCGTTACAAAATGCCGGGGCAGATTCATATCGTTGATAAACTGCCGAAGACGGCTACTGGAAAAATCCAGCGGTACAAATTGCGGGTTGCTTCTGCGCACCAAGATCGACTGTCTCATAAGCAGAAGGACGAAGGCTTGGTTCTGATCGATCGGGTCGGACGGGTCGTCATAGCTACCCTGTCCCGTCGCCCTGTCAACGCGCTCAACGACGAATTGATCGAACACTTGGACGCCGTACTCGATCAGGTGATCGACGACCAAGAGGTCACGGTGCTGCACATCCGCAGCGATCAGCAAGCGTTCTGCGCGGGAGCCGACCTTGCATTGATGCAGTCTTGCTTTGGCACTCTTGAAGGCCCGGATGTCATGCTGGATCTGGTACGTAGGATGCAGCGGCTGTTCGCGCGAATCGAATCGGCACCTCTGGTTACGCTCGCCGAAATCGGCGGCGCGGCCATGGGAGGCGGTCTCGAACTGACACTCGCCTGCGATATTCGCGTGGCCGCGGTCGAGGCGAAGCTCGGCCTGCCGGAGGTGGGGCTGGGCCTTTTGCCCGGCGCCGGCGGCACCCAACGCCTAACCCGGCTGTGCGGCCGAGGCATTGCCAGTCGCCTCATACTCGGTGGCGAAGTTATTGACGGCGCCTTGGCCGAGCGCCTGGGAGTTGTCCAGTGGGCGCAGCCGCGTAGTCAACTAGCCGAGTGGACAAGGGAACTTGCGACACGCCTCGCTCAGGCTCCCAGGCCTGCACTCGCTGCCAGCAAACAGTGCCTGGCAGCCTCCGGCGATCCGCACCGCGACGGCTTTGCCGAGGAACTCGCCGCTACGCGGAAACTCTACCAGCATCCTGAGACGCGGCGCAGAGTCTCTGAGTTTCTTGACCGAACGCAACGGCGGGCTGTGGTTTCTAAGCTCCAGTAGCTGTACGCGTAATTTCAGGAGGAACGATGAAGGTGAAAGATCAGAATCGCCGTCGTTACTGGCGCTGCGTCCGGCATTGGTCTGGCAACCGCCGAAACCCTGGCCGAAGCTGGGGCCCGGGTCATCATCGCTGATATCGCCAAGGATAAAGGCGAGGCCGCGGCTGCGTCTATTCAGAAGAAGGGCCAAAAGGCCGAGTACTTTCACCTGGATATCACCAATGACACTTCCATTACGGCCTTCACCGAAGCGATCCAGGCTAAGAACGGCGCGGTCGACATCATCGTGAACGGTGCTGGGTGGGGCCAGATAAAGCCATTCTGGGAGATGCCCTTTGATGTTTGGGACAAGATAGTGGTTCTCAACCTCGTCGGCCCGATGAAATTGGTCAAGGCTCTCCTTCCCAAGATGATGGAGCGCAACAGCGGAAAAATTGTGAACGTCGGCAGTGACGCCGGTCGGGTCGGCAGCTCGGGCGAGACGGTCTATGCCGGCGCCAAGGGTGGTCTCATCGCCTTCACAAAATCGCTCGCGCGCGAAGTGGCGCGCTACAACATCAATGTGAACTGCGTATGCCCTGGTCCCACTGAAACGCCTCTTCTGTTTGCTGTGCCGGAGAAACATTTGGAGTCCTTTAAGCGGGCCATACCGTTCCGCCGGTTCGGCAAGCCTCAAGAGGTCGCCGATGCAATTCTGTTTTTTGCAAGCTCGCGATCGGACTACATCACAGGTCAAGTATTGAGCGTCAACGGTGGCCTGACAATGGTTGGCTAATCCATCTACTAAGGAGCGAGAAGATGAAGAAGGTTCAAATGGCAAACTATAAGGCCACCCATTTTGGCTGGAGCGTTTCCGGCAAGGTTGCCACCATTACGCTCAATCGTCCTGAGCGCAAGAATCCAGTGACTTTTGAGTCCTATGGCGAGTTGCGGGATCTGTTCCGCGAATTAGTCTACGCCACCGACATCAAGGCGGTGGTATTCACCGGAGCGGGAGGCAATTTCTGTTCCGGCGGTGACGTCCACGATATCATCGGCAAGCTGGTGAAGATGGACGTACTTGATCTGCTGGCGTTCACGCGGATGACCGGCGATCTGGTTAAGGCGATGCGTTCGTGCCCGCAGCCCATCGTGTCAGCGATTGACGGAATTTGCGCCGGTGCCGGGAGCTATGATCGCTTGTGCTTCAGATCTCCGATTCGGCACGGTGCGGAGTAAAGTTGCGTTCCTGTTCGTGCGCGTTGGGCTTGCAGCCGCCGACATGGGCGCATGCACGCTGCTGCCACGGTTGATTGGGATGTCGCGCGCAGCGGATCTGCTTTATACGGGTCGAGCCATGAGCGGAGAGGAAGCCGAGCGCTTCGGCTTCTACAACCGCGTGGCAGAACCGGAAAAGCTGCTCGAGGAAGCCACCGCCATGGCCAAGTCTCTCGCCGATGGCCCCACGTTCGGCCACGGCATGACGAAGACCATGCTGTATCAGGAATGGAGCCAGGGGCTCGACGAGTGTATCGAAGCGGAAGCTCAGGCCCAGACCATCTGCATGAAGACCAAGGATTTCGAACGCGCCTACAAAGCTTTCGCAGCAAAACAGACGCCGGTATTCGAGGGCAACTGATGGCGGACAAGACCTTCCTCGCGTGGCCTTTCTTCGACGATGGCCATCGAAAATTGGCTGGCGAATTGGAAGCATGGGCTGGGAATGTACTCCCACCCCTCCTCAGGGGCTCTGAAGATAGCACGGATGCTGTCTACTCTTGCGTCGGTCGGCTCGTGGCCGAACTCGGCAAGTCGGGTCTGCTGCGCGTCTGCGTCCCTCGCGCATACGGAGGAGAGCGCGAAAACCTCGATGTACGCGGCATTTGCCTCGCTCGCGAGATCATGGGCCGAGCTTCGGGTTTAGCCGACTTCGCACTAGCCATGCAGGGCTTGGGGAGTGCCCCAGTTACGCTTTACGGCCGCGAGGATCAAAAGCGTTCAATCCTGCCGCGCGTGGCGGCCGGCACGGCGCTCGCCGCCTTTGCACTTTCGGAACCGGATGCCGGTTCGGACGTGAGCGCTATTTCCACGACCGCCACGCGTGATGGCAAGTTCTGGCGTCTCGACGGAGTCAAGACGTGGATTTCGAACGCAGGCCTCGCTGCCTTCTATGTTGTCTTTGCGCGCACGGGCCAGGAACCTGGAACCAAAGGCCTGTCCGCGTTCATCGTCGATGCCGATAGCCCGGGCCTGGACGCCAGCGAGCGCATAGACGTTATCGCGCCCCATCCACTGGGCATGCTGCGTTTCACCGGTTGCCGTGTTCCCGCCGAGTCCATGCTGGGCGAGCGGGGAGAAGGTTTCAAAATTGCCATGGCCACGCTCGACATCTTCCGCTCAACCGTGGGTGCTGCCGCGTTGGGTTTGGCCCGCCGGGCGCTGGACGAGGCAACCGGGCGGGCGCTCAAGCGGCGCATGTTCGGCCGATTGCAGGCCGATTTTCAGTTGACTCAGGCAAAGATTGGCGACATGGCCGTTTTGATCGACGCTGCGGCGCTACTGATCTACCGATCGGCGTGGACCAAGGATGTTTTGGGCGGGCGTGTTACGCGCGAAGCCTCAATGGCCAAGCTATTTGCTACCGAATCGGCGCAACAAGTGATCGACGCGGCGGTGCAGATCTTCGGCGGGCTGGGTGTCGTTCGTGGCATAGCCGTTGAGCGCCTCTATCGCGAGATCCGGGCGCTGCGCATCTATGAAGGGGCAAGCGAGGTACTGAAGCTGATTATCGCTTCAAAGGTACTTGAGACGATGTCCGCCGAGGAGGGCGGGGGCGCTTCCGCGCCTAAATGAACTCGGGACAGTCTCATGGAAATGAACACCAAAGCGCCGTTTGCCCGCCACCACGCAGTCGTCACTGGCGGAGGCCGAGGAATCGGCGCGGCAATCGCTGACGCGTTGGCGCACTTGGGCGCGTCGGTTTCCCTCATCGGGCGCAACGCCGAAGTGCTGCAGGTCACGGCAAGCCGCATCATCAAGGAGCATGGCGTCAAAGTGGCGACGGCATCCGCCGATGTAGCCGACGAAGCGGCAGTCCGAAGGGCTCTGGTCACCGTCACGGGCGTGCTCGGTGCTCCAACCATTCTCGTGAACAACGCCGGCGTTGCCATGTCGGCGCCGTTTCTGAAGACGGACGCGGCATTTTGGCGAAAAGTGCTCGATGTTGATTTGATGGGTGCAGTTTATTGCACGCAGGCTGTCTTGCCTGCCATGGTGGAATCGAAATGGGGCCGGATTATCAACATCGCGTCGACGGCTGGCGTGAAGGGGTCCGCCTACATCACCACGTACTGCGCGGCCAAGCACGGCATGATTGGGCTGACGCGAGCGTTGGCCATTGAAACGGCGCGCACGGGCGTGACCGTCAATGCGGTGTGTCCCGGTTACACCGATACAGACATGACCGCTCAGAGTATTGCCAACATCGTGAAGAAGACCGGCCGCAGCCGCGAGGAAGCCATAGCCAGCTTGGTGGCGCAGAATCCGCAGGGGCGTCTCATTCAGCCAGCCGAAGTCGCGGATGCAGTTGCTTGGCTGTGTGGCGATAACGCAAAATCGGTGACGGGACAAAGTGTCATTATCGCCGGCGGCGAAATCTCGCCATGAGTTCAACGGCGCTCGTCAATTCCCCGTGACGTCCGGAAGGTGCCGCGTCAACTGCAAGCGATCGGCTCGCGTATCGTCCCCGCGAAGTTCGCGCAGAGCATAGGTCACGAACTCGGCGGCGACTTTCTTGCGCCAGCTCATGTTGAAGTCCGTGTTGTCGAGAGGCTTCGCCAGTCGTGCCGCGAGCGTGGCGGCCTGCTCGATCGCCTCCCGATCGAGAGGGCGACCCAGGAGAGATTTTGCCGCTTCGGTGGCGACGAGTGGGCTTGAAGCGACCGCGCCAAGAACGATTCGGGCCTCCTCGACGACACCGCCCGTCGAAAGACGCACCGCTGCCGCTACAGACAGCACCGGGAAATCGAACGACCCGCGACGCCGGAGTTTCCAGTAGGTGCTCTTCCATCCTTGAAGGGAACCCAGCCGTATTTCCGTCAGAATCTCGTTGGGCCGGCGTGTGATGTAATTCATCCCGTCGTTGTTATACAAGTCTGCAAGCGGGATTTCACGCTCTCCGGAAGACGATCGCAGCCGCACTCTCGCTCCTAGGGCGATGAAAAGGATCGCTCTTCCCCCCGGAAACCTCCGCCGTTCGGACTAGCGATGACCCGGTTCTGCGCCCGCGGCATCTCCAGCACTTTCGCAAGGGCAATATGCACGTAATGGGGCGTCTGGGTACTCGATCAGATCGTCAGTTTTCCTTCAAACCTCGGTCAGGGTTAGGCGGAGGATGCCCTTGCTTCCCGCCGGCCGGCCGCCATGCCATACAGGCTGTTCGCAAGGAACATCAATAGAGCGATCAAGCCCAACAGACCTCCGCAACGATACGCTGAAAAGGATCCTGTCAGGTCCCCTGCGATTCTCAGAATCAGAGACAGCTGAAGCACCACAACGTGGCAATAGAAGACGCGGCGAAACGCCATCGGTCGTCCTGCGACCGCGGGGAAGATAATGGGTGCGTGCGCAAAAATCATCGAAAACACAAAGCCGAGAAATACGCTATGAAGAGCGGCATCGTACACGAGATAGACCGGGCTTCCTGCAATCTCCAGTGGGACCGCAAACAAGCGGATCAATCCGCCAATTCCCAGCCAGACGTACCCCCCGAAAAGGCAGAGGGCAATAAAGCGGGGAAGGCCCCTTCGTTGAACAGTGAAGCGCGCCACATCATAGCGAGCGAGCCAGAGCGCGAGCGCCACCATGCCAAGGCCTAAAATCCAATCTCCTTGCACTGGGACGGCGGAGGTCCCGATCAATCCAGCCAGAAAGAAAGCAAGCCCAACGCAGAAAGTTGGCTTGGTGTACCTGGAGGGAGCAAGGAATCGATTCAATTCGAGGCGCTCGCCTACAATCGTCAGGACAAGGAAACCGATCCACCAATGGACCATTTGCGGGACGGCTCTTCCGGTGAGCCAGAGGACGTTACCCACAAACCATGAGACCGCTCCCAGTCCCATCGTCAACGTGAAAAGAGTCGGCTGCTTCACAATAATGAAGACGAAGATAGAAACCAGCCCGAGGCCGCCGAGCGTGATCAGGAGCATTCCCGGCCGGACAGGGAGGCCGACCGTCAACTCCAGCGAGCCGATGCCTGCCAGAAATGGCGCGATGTATCCCCACCATCGGCCAAGCGCGATCGACCTTTCCAGGCAAATGAGCGTTCCGAGGAAACCACAGACCATGAAGGGGCCGTGGTCGAGAGCGAGTCTCGATTGCAGCCACAGCGTGTCCCATCCCAAACGCACGAGTCCAGTCCACAGGGCTAGAAGAAGAAGGAGCAGCGAAATGAGGAGGAGCGAATATCGCGTGAGATGGCTAAGACTGACCATTGTCCGTCATGACCCTCTCAACGAGTCGAAGAACAGCTCATGCGAACATAGACGAGAAGAGCCCCAACTATCAAGGAGTGATCCGGCGCGGCGCCCCATCATCAGCGGCACTCGCCAGATTCTTCAACCCTACCACCCCAATTGCTTCCTGGCAGCCTCGGACATCCTGCTGGCTTCCCAGGGTGGTTCCCAGACGAGTTCGATGTGGACGGCATTCACATCCGGAAAATGGCGGCGAATCGAGTCTTCCGCGGTCTTGCTCAGGTATGCGTGCAATGGGCAAGCCGGAGTGGTCATTGTCATTTTAACGAAGACTCTGTCATTGATAACTTCGATCCCATATACGAGGCCCAGATCGACGATGTTAATCCCGATCTCAGGATCATTAACTTCTTTGAGCGCGGCGCGGACCTCCCCTTCCGTCGGAAGGTTCACGACTACGATTCCCCTGAGAGGGAATTCCAGATTTCAAACATACTTGCCTCTGTCCCCGAACTTCACACGTAGGCTGCGATGCCTGTGACGCGCTCGCCGATGATCAGGCGCTGAATGTCGTGAGTGCCCTCATAGGTGTAGACAGACTCAAGATTGTTCATATGGCGCATGACGCAGTAATCCTCCACGATCCCGTTGGCGCCCAGAATATCGCGCGCCCTGCGCGCAACCTCCATTGCCATCCAGACATTGTTCATCTTCAGCATGGAAATGTGCGAGGGATGCACTCGGCCCTCGTCTTTCAACCTCCCCACATGCAGCGCCAATAGCTGTGCTTTCGAAATCTCCGTGATCATCCATGCCAGCTTGTCTTGCACGAGCTGATGTGACGCGATCGGCTTGTTGGCAAATTGTTTGCGCGACTTCGCATATTGCAGGGCGGTGTCATAACAAGCCATTGCCGCCCCGATGGCACCCCACCCGATGCCGTAGCGCGCCTGGGTCAAACACGAGAGCGGCCCGCGCAATCCGTCCACACCCGGGAGTATATTGTCGGCAGGTACCTCGCAATCGCTGAAAGAAAGTCCCGATGTAACGGACGCGCGCATCGACAATTTGCCGTGCACGTCGTGTGTTGTGAAGCCCTTCGCACCCTTTTCCACGAGGAAGCCGCGCACGCGTTCATCCTCGCATTTGGCCCACACCACGCTCACATCGGCAATCGAGCCGTTGGTGATCCACATTTTTTCGCCGTTGAGCACGTACCGATCGCCGCGGCGCACCGCACGCGTCAGCATCCCGCCCGGGTTCGAGCCAAACTGCGGCTCGGTGAGGCCGAAACAGCCGATGGCGTTGCCGCCTTGCAAACGCGGAAGCCATTTGTCCTTTTGCGCGGGCGAACCGTAGGCGTGAATCGGATACATTACCAGTCCGCTTTGCACCGAAACGAAGCTGCGCAGTCCTGAATCACCACGCTCGAGTTCCTGCATCACGAGTCCGTAGGCGACATTGGACATCTCCGCGCAGCCGTAGCCCTTCAAATTCGAGCCGAAAAACCCGAGATGGCCCAGTTGTGGAAGCAATTCCACCGGGAAGGTGGACTCCCGAAAATGCTTTTCAATGACGGGGATTATCTGTTCGTCAACGAACTGCCGCGCCGTCCCTCGCGCAAGGAGTTCTTCGTCATTTAGCACCGAATCAAAATCCAGATAATCCACACCCGAAAACGCAGACATGCACTCTCCTTCGCTCCATTATGAAAGCAACGACAATTGCTACGGGAATGAACGGTCGAAAGCTGTGACGCCAGTCACAGATGTTTGAGCTCACACGCGTTGACACTTGAGTTGCGATCGAACAAACTGCCTTCCACGATCCTCGTTCAGCTGCGGACTGACGAAGTTTTCTTGCTACGCAGAGCTGATAAGGAAAAGGCTGCGATGTCGTCCAGCGCACTTTCAAAGAACAGTCTTGTGGCCGTGATTGGAAGTGGAACTATGGGCGCGGGCATCGCGCAGGTGGCGGCGCTTGCAGGGCATGCCGTGGCTTTGTATGACTCCCGAACCGATGCGGTCCCGAAAGCGATTCAGGGCATCCGTCAGAGCTTTGAGAAGCTGGTTTCGAAACGAAAATTGTCGACCGAGGCAGCCGAGAGCGCATCGGCCCGACTGCGTGCCGCAACGAGTCTGACCGAGCTCCGCGGATCGGGAATCGTCGTCGAAGCCGTCGTAGAGGACCTCGAAGTGAAGCGACAGTTGTTCGCGGAACTTGAAGATATTGTGGACGCGAAATGTGTTCTCGCCACCAACACTTCGTCGCTTTCTATCACGGCGATTGCCGCGGCGCTCAAGGCTCCCCAACGCCTTGTGGGGATGCATTTCTTCAATCCGGTGCCGGTGATGGAATTAGTCGAAGTGATCAGCGGCATGGCGACGGATTCGGAACTCTTGAAGACGGTTTACGCAACGGCTGCGGCTTGGGGCAAAACTCCCGTCTACGCGAAATCGACGCCTGGCTTCATCGTAAATCGCGTGGCCCGGCCTTATTACGGAGAAGCACTACTCCTGCTAGCCGAGCACGCGGCGAGTCCCGCCACAATTGATGCGGTGATGAGGGAAGCTGGTGGGTTTCGAATGGGCCCCTTCGAACTAATGGATCTCGTTGGACTCGACATCGGTTTTGCCGTGAGTCAATCCATCTTCGGCGCCTACTTTGGCGACCCGCGCTACCGACCCTCTCTGATCCAGCAGGAAATGGTTCGCGCAGGGTTTCTTGGCCGGAAGACCAAGCGCGGATTCTACGAATATGGCGATAACGCGCTCGCTCCGACGCCGGACACAGAACCGCCCGCACCGAAGCCGGAGCGGGTCACGCTTCATTCGGCGGGATCTCTGACAGAAGCGCTGGCCCAACGATTGTCTGGGTCGGGACTTACCATTGCCCGGGCGCCCTCGCGATCGGACCATGGAGATGCGATTGAAATGGGAGACGTGATTCTGGCTGTCACCGACGGTCGCAGCGCGACCCAGAGGGCTTATGAAACCGGGCATCGGAATTTCATAGTTGTCGATTTAGCTTTCGACTACCTAAAGGCTGCGCGCCTGGCTATTACGAAGGCGAGCGGGTGCGATGAACGCGCTTACTTGTCGGCCGTCGGCCTCTTGCAAGCCGCAGGATACGCAGTCTCCGGCTTGAAAGATGTGCCAGGTATCGCCGTGATGCGGACAGTCGCCATGCTGATTAATGAAGCAGCCGATGTCGTAAATCAGGGCGTGGCCACGGTCTCAGACGTCGACACGGCCATGCGCAAGGGAGTCAACTATCCGCGGGGACCGTTGGCTTGGGCGGACGATCTTGGTGTTGAGGCGGTCCAGATCGTTCTCACGAATCTATCCGCGCATTATGGCGGGGATCGCTACCGCGTTTCCTCCAAAATCCGTCACCTGGTATGGAGCGGAGGCTCGTTTTGGGGCGAATCCGCTGTCTGAAGCAGATCGAAACTGGAGATATTCATGAGCGACGCCGTAATTTGTGACGCGATCCGCACGCCCTTTGGGCGCTACGGCGGAAGTTTGTCGGTTGTCCGGACTGACGATCTTGCCGCAATGCCCATTCGGGCCCTGATGGAACGGAACACAGGAGTCGACTGGCAGGTGCTTGACGACGTGATCTTCGGATGCGCGAATCAAGCCGGCGAGGACAATCGCAATGTCGCGCGCATGGCTTCGCTGCTAGCCGGCCTTCCACCGGGTGTCCCAGGTACGACTGTGAATCGACTCTGTGGCTCCAGTATGGATGCGGTGGGAATCGCGGCCCGTGCGATCAAGTGCGGTGAAGCGGATCTAATAATAGCCGGTGGCGTGGAAAGTATGTCCCGTGCTCCGTTCGCGATGGGAAAGGCTGAGGTACCCTTCAGCCGCGCCGCAGAGATTTTCGACACGACCATCGGCTGGCGTTTCGTCAATCCCGCGATGAAGAGCAAGTACGGCACGGATTCCATGGCTGAAACCGCCGAAAATGTGGCGGAGGAGTTTCATATCGCGCGTCCAGATCAGGACGCCTTTTCGTTCCGGACCCAGCAGCGGTGGGCAAAAGCCAATGCCGCTGGGTTTTTCCGGAATGAAATTCTTTCCATTCCGATTCCTCAAAAGAAGGGTGAACCGAAAGTATTCGACACGGATGAGCATCCCCGGCCGGACACGACCTTGGACAATCTGGCCAAGTTGAAACCCATCGTGAAAGCGAATGGCACGGTCACGGCCGGCAACGCCTCCGGAATTAACGATGGCTCCTGCGCCCTGCTGCTCGCTTCGGAAGAGGCCGTGCGGAAATACGGCCTCACGCCGCGCGTTCGGGTTTTGGCCACCGCTGCCGCCGGAGTCGCGCCCCGGATCATGGGCATGGGACCGGTTCCTGCTGTGCGAAAGGTCCTCGCAATGTCGGGATTGCCGCTATCGAAGATGGATGTGATCGAGCTGAACGAGGCATTCGCCGCCCAGGCGATTGCCGTGCTGCAGGATCTCGGTCTGCCAGATGACGCGCAACACGTGAATCCAAACGGCGGAGCGATCGCGATCGGCCATCCGCTCGGGGCCAGCGGGGCGCGGCTGGTCACCACCGCCATCTACCAACTGCACGCCTTGAAGGCGCGCTACGCGCTGTGCACCATGTGCATCGGAGTCGGCCAGGGGATCGCGACGGTGCTCGAACGATGCTGACACATCGTGAATCGCTCGAGAGACCCGAGGGCGTCCGACCCGGGCAGATTTCGCTTGACGGCTATAACAGTATTACAGTACTGTAATGCGCATTAAAGAGGTTCCGATGGAAAGCTCGCCACGTATCGCGGAACGCGGGGATAGCGCGCTCCCCAATCTCGGGATCACCGTGTGCGACTTCGTTCTCGAAACGCCGGCAGCCGCGCGAGTTTTTGAAACACTCGGAATTGACTACTGCTGTGGCGGCGGCCAGACTTTGGCGGAAGCGTGCAAGGCGGCGAACCGGTCGGCGCAAGAAGTGAGTGCGGCGCTCGAGAAACTTGACCCCGCTCTCCCCGAAAGGGATTGGCGTGATGCGCCGCTTACGGAGTTGTCCCAGCATATCGTGGATAAACATCACGCTTTCACACAGGCGGAGCTCAAGCGGCTTGCGGGTTTGATCTCGAAAGTAGTCGCCGCACACGGCGAAAATCATCCGGAGCTGGCTCAAGTCCAAATGATCTTCGCGGGATTATCTGAGGAGCTGAGATCCCACATGGAGAGAGAAGAGCAATTACTCTTCCCCTATATCGTCGAAATGGAAGAAGCGGCCCGCGTGAAGCGCCGTCCATCGGAATGCATGTTCGGAACCGTGCAGAACCCGGAAGCAGCGATGATTATGGAGCACGAAGCAGCGGGCCAGGCTTTCGAGAAGATGCGTGAAATCACGAAGGGTTACACCGTGCCGCCGGACGGTTGCGCCAGTTATCATGCGCTCTATCAAGCGCTGCCTGCCTTGGAGGCGGATATGCATCAGCACATTCATCTCGAGAACAACATACTGTTCCCTCGTTCAGTGGAACTCGAGAGCAACATCGGCTAAATCATTAGTTCTTATCAGACATGCCGCCATCATGGGCCTGTCATAAGAATGGGGGCAAGTATTCCGAGCAATATACGCGGTTTATAGGAGAAGGAAATGAAGAAGACAGAAGTCGTCGAAGCGAAAACGGCAAAACCAGAAATTGCCGGACCGGATGTGGATGCGGTCCTTCGAATCATGGACGCGATGGAAAGGGCGTGGAGCGACAAGAACCTGCCCGAGCTATTCAATCATTACTGGCACAATGATGGCTTCGTCCTGTTTACCTCGCGCGGCGCCTTCTATGGCTGGACTACAGCGAAGGAAATGCTGGAGAGATATTTCGATAACCTGGACGAGGTCAGTTTGAAATTCGGCCCGCGGAAGGCAAGAGTCTTCGGCGATGTTGCCACGGTGGTCTATGAGTGGCGCACCGACGGGAGATCGAAACTGAACGACAGCCGCCTCCTCCGGGAAGGGTACGGAACGGACGTCTTTCTGCGGGACAACGGAACGTGGAAGCTGTATCACAACCATGTTTCTCTGTCCCAACCGGGAATCAGTCACATACAGGATCATCCCTGGTGAAAAAGCATCCTGCGGCTTCAGGACGGTGAAGAGGCAAGCGGCATCGACACCTTTGCGGTCTTCCGTTTGGTGTTTTTGTTGCTAGCCTCCCGATTAGCGGCATTCGGCTTCCTGGGGAGCCCGAAACAATGAAACGAAGGGTTCTTTGAGAACCTTGCGTGTCGGACAAAGCGGTGCGAAATTGCCTTCTTCTTGGGATGGAGATTCACTGCTCGTTATCTGCCAGCCATGACAACACCTATCACGTTCGAGAAATCACGCGGGATGCATATCCGGCCGGCAGTCAATTCGGACCTCTTGGGATTGATTGCCCTGGATGAAGAAGTCACCGGTCTCGCCAAGCGCAAATATTGGAAGGAAACATTTGCACGCTACGGGGCGCGACGCCGATTGCCGCGATTCTTTCTCGTCGCCGAACATCGAGGCCGCGTCGAGGGATTTATCATCGGCGAAGTGCGCGCCTGGGAATTCGGCGAGCCTCCCTGCGGTTGGATTTTTACGGTGCAAGTGCGTCCGAAAACGCGCCTGAAGGGAATAGGAACGCAACTCTTTGAGACTCTATGCGATGCGTTTCGACATGCCGGCGTCGAGAAAGTGCGTACCATGATGGCGCGCGACAACCAGCTTGTCCTCTCTTTCTTTCGCAGTCAGGGAATGATGGCGGGGCCTTTTATCGAACTCGAGGCAGCGCTCGACTGAGCCTATTTAGAGGCGACATTTCATGAAGTTACAAAAGGCAACCGCATTCGCACTGTACGCCGTGCTCGATCTGGCTGGAAATCCGACGAGCCAGCTTTCGGGCACGGAAATCGCGGACAAACACGGCATTTCCGCCCATCATCTGGCGAAAGTCTTGCGCGACCTTGGACGCGCAGGCATCGTTGAGGCGGCTCGTGGAGTTGGCGGGGGGTATCGGCTTGCCGCCAATGCGAAGCGACTCACGCTGCTGGATGTGATTCAAGTCTTTGAGCCGATCGGGCCGCAGAACGCCGCGGAGGAAGATCGGGAGCTTGCCACCGATGCAGGATGCGCGCTGCGCATGGTGCTCGATGAGCTGGATGACCATGCGCTTGCAACTTTTCGATCGATCACGATTTCGACCATGCTGAAGCTGATGGCGCGCCGGCCGTGGGCCGGCTCATCGCATTTCGCAAAAGCGCCCCGCAAGGCGGCGTCTCGCCGATGATCGACGCGCCCATCCGGGAACGATGTTCGTCGGGGAGCAGCGGGGTCCGGAGCCGCGCAAGTCGGAGCGCTGAATTATAGTATTGCGGTACCATAATAGTATTGACAGGCTTTCCCGCTTGTGCGTAGAATGCAGGTCATGGAAAGTTATCGCCAAGAGTACGCGGAACTCGGGCATAAGCGGCTGCGGTGCGCCGATCCAAGAAACGCACCCCGAACATCGGTTTTCGTGAACCAAATGCCGTGCCAAGGGCTCCTCGTCGAATCGTTCGAAGAGCGCCCCGGGCTGGTGTCGTAAGGAAGGAGGAAACTGTGGCCACTACTCCGGTTGTAGAAACTTCCAGGCTCAGCACGATTTTTGACTCCTGCCGCGAAATGGGACAAGACCCAGAATTTACCGTGGCGAAGCGCTGGCTCGAAGAGCATCCCGGGAAGAAAGCGATTGGCTGCTTTCCGATCCATTGTCCCGTGGAGCTGATCCATGCATCCGGGATGCTTCCGCTCGGCATCATCGGCGCCGGCACTCAAATCGAGGTCACCTACGCCGATTCCCGCTTCCAATCCTTCGTCTGCTCGATCGTAAAGACCACGCTCGAGTTGGGACTTACGAACCGGCTCAAATTTCTCGAAGGGATGTTGTTCCATTCGATCTGCGATCCAGCGCGTAACCTATCGAGCGTCTTCCAACGGAACTTTCCCGACATGTTTGTAGAATACATTCACTTCCCGCAGAATTTCGCTTCGCCGCTGGCAAGAAAATATCTGGCAACGGAATACCGGCGGATATTGGACGGCCTGCAACAAAGGTCGGGACATGCGCCCACCGTCGACGACTTGAATCGCAGCATCGCCCTCTACAACCGCATTCGAGCCAACTTGCGCGAGATCTATCGGATCAGAACTGAAACGCCGCACGTGATTTCGGCGGCGGAGTCCTTCGTGCTGACACGCGCGGGAACGCTGATGGCTCCAGAACTGTTTGTGGAGATCGTCGAAGAGGTTCTCGCTGAACTTCCCGGACGCCCGTCGCGGCCGAAAGACCGGATTCGCGTGATCCTGGAGGGCTCGTTCTGTGAACTTCCGCCCGTGGGTCTGATCGAGACTTTGGAACAGGCCGGATGTTACATCCTCGATGACGATTTCTTGCGCGGCTGGAGATGGTTCACCGAGGATGTGCCCATCAAGGACAATCCCTTGCACGAGCTGGCGGAGAGTTATTCGGAGCGCGCTTATTACTCCGGCACCAAACACGATTCTCGGGAGACGAAGGCAGCGCACTTGATCCGCTTGGTTAAAGAGAAGAAGGCGGATGCAGTCGTGATGCAAGCTGCCAAGTTCTGCGAACCGGCCTTGTTCGATTACGCCTTATATCGCAAGGCCTTGGACGAAGCAAAGATCCCTCATCTGCTATTGGAATTCGAAGAAAAGACCTGGATCTTTGATCGCGCCCGTTCCGAAGCGGAAACATTCGTGGAGTCACTGTTGTTCGACTGACGTTAGAACGGTAGGTCGACGAAGGAGCCTAATCATGGCGCAAGCTGCAGCGAAGTCTGATTATCAAGGGCGCATCCACAATCTTCAGAAAGACATGATCGGCCGTTACTACGCGAACCTAACCGCAGCCGCGGAAGGCAAGGGTAAGAAGGCCATCTATATGCTGATCAGCGGCAATCCAGTGGAGCTGATCGAGGCTTTTGACATGCTCCCGGTCTATCCCGAAGTCAACGCCCTGCAATTGGCCGTGAAGAAGCAGTCGTTGCCGCTTATCCTGGCGGCCGAGGAAATGGGCTACTCTACGGATAACTGCGCCTACGTCAAGGCCGACGTCGGAATGTACTTTGCGGATCGTAAGACGCCTTTCGCCACGATTCCGCAGCCCGATTTGCTTTTGTGCAACTACGTCGGTTGCAACGTCTACCTGCAATGGTTCGAGCACCTGGCCGAGTACTCCAAAGCTCCGATTTACAATCTGGACGTCCCATTTTTCCGCACTGCGGGCCCCGAACCCCTAGAGGATGACGTGAGCTACGTCGTCAAGCAGTTGGAGGAACTCATCGAAGTACTGGAGCGAATGAGCGGCAAGACGCTTGATTACAAGAAACTGCAGCGCATCATGGAGCTTTCTGGCGAGACCGGGGAGCTATGGTCGGACATCAAGAGACTCACGCGGGAGCGCCCCGCTCCTTATGATGCCTATTTTGATTCCGTCATGATGATGGCCCCACTCTACTGCCTGCGCGGGACCGAGGACGGTCTGCGATTCTTTCAGGAAGCGTACAAAGAGATGAAGCAGCGGGCGGACAATCATCAGGGTCCCTTGCCGGAAGAAAAGTTTCGTGTCGTCATGGAGGGTCCCCCGCCGTGGCCCTTTCTGCGCCAGTTCCGTGACATGTTCAGCAAATGGGGCGCGGTGGCCATCGCGTCGACGTATTCGACCGTCGGGGGCATATGGGAGTTTGGCTTCCGGCACGACCCGCAGCGGCCCCTCGAGAGCATGGCCCGGCACATGCTGCAATGGAACTGCACGAACCGCAACTTCCTCCAGCGGTACAAACAACTGAAGGACTATGTGGACGATTGGGGCGCCGATGCTCTCGTCATCCATTCTGTGAAGAGTTGCAGATTATTTTCAGCAGGCCAGGGCGACATGAGGGAATACTTCACCAAACAGCTCGGTGTGCCCACTTTGTTGATTGAATCGGATCTCGAAGACCCGCGGTATTTTTCCGAGGCGCAGTTGCGAAACCGCGTAGATGCATTCTTTGAATCGCTGGAGCATCAAAGAACATTGGTCAAGAAGTAGAAAGTCGGGCATCGAATACGAGCCGCAATGCGAAGGGTAAGGAAAGGTAGGGTCGCATGACTTTCGGAGGCGGAGTGGACGTAGGATCAACACAGACGAAAGCAATCATTCTGTCTGAAGATCGCAAGATTGTAGCGCGCTCCCTGATCAACACCGGAGCCAATGTCTCGATGGCGGCCGAACGCGCCTTCCGTGAGGCGGCGACCTTTGCCGGCATCGCGCCGGAAGACGTCGCCTACGTCGTGGGGACGGGCTATGGGCGCTACAAGGTGAATTTTGGCAACGCTCAAATCACCGAGATCTCCTGCCACGCCCGTGGTGCCAATCTCCTATTCCCCAAAACCCGCACCGTGATCGACATGGGCGGCCAGGATGCCAAGGGAATCCGCGTAGGAGAAGACGGAGACGTCAAGGACTTCGTGATGAACGACAAATGCGCTGCTGGCACTGGGCGTTTCCTTTCGAACGCGGCGGAAACCGTTGGTCTCGGCCTGGACGAGATCGGCCCGATTTCGCTCGGTGCGAAGAAGCCCGTGCGGCTGAGCACGGTCTGCGCCGTCTTCGTGGAGTCCGACATCATGTCCTACCTGGCGGAAGGGAAGACTGTGCCTGACATCCTCGGCGGCGTTCATAGCGCTATCGCGGCTCGCACGGTGGCCCTGGTCCGCCGAGTGGGCATCGATCCGGAGGTCACCTTCACGGGCGGGGTATCGCGAAACATCGGAATGGTGAAGGCGCTTGAACAGAAGCTGGGCCTGTCCGTCAATGTTTGCGACGATTCGCACTACATCGGTGCGATTGGCGCTGCGATTTTCGCGCTGGAGCGGGCATTGGGCGGCGTCTCTGCGGGCTCGGGCAAACTGGACCAGGTTTCCGCCGGAGCGCCGAAGTCATCGCTGCCAATTATCGGCGCGCAGTAAAGGCTCGACTGATACTGAAGGTGATGGAGGTGTTCCATGGCTTACGTAGCGGGAATTGATATTGGATCCAGGGGCACCAAAGCAGTGATCATAGACGAATCGCGACATGTCTGCGGAACTGCGCTTGTGAAAACCCGGCCGGACTTTCCTGGCGTGGCCAAGGAAGCAATGGAAAAGGCACTTGCCAAGGCTGGTGGCCGCATGGAAGACGTGAAGTATGTGACTACGACCGGCCTTGGGCGATACAACATCCCATTCCGTGATCTCCAAATTACCGACATTACTTGCGCTGCGCGGGGAGCAGAGTTCCTCTTCCCCAACACGGCTTGTGTCCTCGACGTGGGCGGACAAAGCACCCGTGCCATCCGGTTACGCGAAGGGGGCAAGGTAAAGGAATTCAAGTCTAACGACAAGTGCGCGGCCGGTTCGGGCGGATTCCTCGAGCGCGCCGCGCATTATCTCGAGATGCCTCTCGATCAACTTGGCTCGCTCTCCATGGCCGCGGAGAAACCCACCATGATCAGCAGCGTGTGCGCCGTGCTGGCGGAATCGGAGATAATCAATCTCGTCAGCGAGGGACAGAGCGTCGAAAATATCATCCGCGGCATCCATAATTCGCTTGCTTCGCGATCCAAGGCGTTACTTGCCCGTGTGGGGCTTGAAGATGAAGTCACCTTCGTCGGAGGCGTGGCACGCCAGACTGGAATGGTGGAGGCGCTGAAAGCCACTATCGGCCGTCAAGTGAATGTCAGCGATGAACCGGATATGGTCGCTGCCCTTGGAGCCGCGTTATTAGCCTACCAGCGCTTGCAGAAGCTCGGCGGAATAAGGAGCAACGAACAGGACCCGGAGCTTAATGTTGGTTAGAAACACAGGATGCTCCGCGCTGTCTTTACGCGCTTGCCATCGCGATGCGCAAGTCTTGATCAGAGCGTAAACCGATCCAAGTGGCGAGCGCTGAAGGTAAACATGTCGCATGCTGACCAATCGAAGGAAAATTCAAATCGAATGGGGCGATTGCGACGCCGCCGGAACCGTCTTCTTCCCGCGTTATCTTGAGTACGGCGACGCATGCACGAACGCACTATTTGCAAAGGCTGGGCTGTTCAAGCCGGTGATGCTCAAATCCTACAACATCATCGGGTTACCGTTGGTTGACTTGCATGCGCGATTTGCCGTGCCTTCCGATTTCGGCGACGAAGTGGTCTACGAAACTTCTATCACAGAGTGGGGACGCAGCAGCTTCTTGGTCCAGCATAAAGTCTTCCGACTCGACGGAGTGCTCGCCCTGGAGATCTTTGAAAGACGCGTTTGGGTCAGGCGCGTAAGCGAAAACCCGGTCGCATTCCAGAGCGAGCCGATTCCCGAAGAAGTGAAGAAGAGATTCGCGGATCCCGCCTCCGTCATTAATGTTTGAACCGCGAGCGCCGGAGTCTATTTTTCAAGATCGCCGGCAAAGTTTCTTCCCGTGCTCTCGCCGATCGAGCGGCACTCAGTCGAGAAGGGGAAATATCACGGGCAGCTAGATTCGACTTCGAGGGATCGATCGAGACAAGGAATTTCTTGTCTCGGACCATCACCGTTGCCAAGCCGTCATACCGAGACCGCAAGCAGAGCCCCAGAATCGACAACAACTCCCTCGGCAGTTAAGGATATCTCTCGGCGTCTTTGAAGGCCCGAGTAACTTTCGCGCCACAACTACGGAGCTTCATTTCTCGATCAGCGATGTCGTGTCCTGGCTGCGTGCCCAGAGCTGGCGAAGCCGGCGTATTGCGTTAAGCCCCTTCAGGTCGATGAAGTCTCTTAGTGTTTGCAGTACGACATTGTCATCCGGCAACATTCGAAAATCATTCCAAGGCGTTCCCATGATCGTGTCGAATCCGAGCGGCACCGCAAGGGTCAGAAACGCGTTCTCGGCGAGCTGTCGCAACGAAACGTTGTCGAACTTGATCGGAGGAAGCATGTTTCCAATGTTCGTGATTCCTCCCATGATATGGACGCCCTTGAGTTCAGGCTCTTCGCTGATCGAGCGGATGGCTTCGAACGCCATTTTTGTGAGCCCTTCGAGGTCCGAAATCAAGCTATGGATCGTGACATCTATGAAGATGTCGCCACGGCTGAATCCGTGTTCATGAGTCAACTTCATCGTCATGCGCCGCGCCACGCCGAGCACTTCGCTCGTAAGCTTATTGGATTTCGCCGAGCCGTCTTCGAGACGCTCCGACGCCATCAGGACGACTTGGAAAGGGCAAATTTTGATCAGGTCAAGCATTTCAAGCCGGGTCTCGGCCAGCGAATTCACGACCGGCTTGCGACCTTTGGCTTTCGTGAGATCGTAGGCCTTCAGGCACACTTCCTGCACTTCCGCACTCGGATAGTCAAAACAAAGAGGCACGTCGACCGCCGCCTGTAATGCCTTGATCACCTCCGTGAGGAAATGAAAATCCTTGTATCCTCGCGATCCGACGGTAACGTCGAGACACCAAGCCCCGGCTTGAACTTGGCGCACCGCCAACGCCTGCAAACCAGGGATATCCTCGGCTTCGATTAGCGCTTTCGTCGCCTTAAAACCGGGATTGATGCGGTCCCCAATAATGCTCACGCCCGGAATCATCATGATTGTCTCCTCCCAGTGTCTTTTGTCGTCGGAAAGCGCATGGAGTGCATGAAAACCGTATTGAAGCGCGCCGATCCGGCAAGCTCGAAATAGCGGCTCTTCGCCGCGATACTTTGTGCGGTGGCGCGGTGCGGATAAGATACCAGCGCCAGCTTCGCCCCGATTCCCGCCGCGTTGCCAACTTGCGCGAAACAATCGAGCGGCAGATCGGGCAACATGCCTATCGCCACGGCACTCGCAAGATCGATATAGTTTCCGAAGGCGCCGGCAATGATCACTTGTTCGATCTGTTCTTGGCGCAACCCGGCGTCTTCGAGCAACACTTGAATCCCGGCCTGAATGGCGCCCTTGGCAAGTTGTACCGAGCGCACGTCGCGCTGGCTGAACACGATGGCCGTCCCCTGGGTCTCGCGTTCGTCCGCAAGCACGAATTCAGGATGGCCGTCGCGCAGGCGCACGCGCGGGTGTTGTTTTGTCATGCGCCCCGTCGGGCTTACGATGCCGGCGAGATAAAGCTGAGCGGTCGCATCCAGCACGCCCGAGCCACAAATTCCGATGGGTGGCACATTCCCAATCGTTGTCGTGGTCACTTGATCTTCTGAAATTGTTACGGAATCTATCGCTCCTGGCGCAGAGCGCATACCGCATCGAATATGCTGACCTTCCAGGGCTGGGCCCGAGGGACACGAAATGGTAAGAATCTGGCCCTTGTGAATTAGCGACATTTCCGTGTTCGTCCCGATGTCGAGCGCGACGACTGTCTTTTCCTCATGATCGCTGCCGATCGCAAGCAGCATCGAGGTGTGGTCGCCGCCCACGAATCCGGCGATGTTGGGCATTACGTGGATGTAAGCGCCGGGCATGGCTTTGATCCCAATTTCGCGGGCTTTTACGTCTGCTGCGCTCGCAGACGCCGCTACGAATGGCACTGCCCCGAGATACTCAACGGGCAGTTGCAGAAGCAGGTGGTGCATGGCCGTGTTACCCGCCACAACGATGTCCGCGATCTGCTCCGGGCGTAGCGACTGCGATTCACATAGTTCGGATGCCGCCTCATTGATTCCGCCCACGACAAGATCGTGCAATTGTTTCTGTATCTCAGGAGATGATCGTGCCTTGCCAATACGCGTGATGACATCGCCGCCGTGACTCGCCTGGGGGTTCTCTGTCGCGCGACTCGCGAGTGTCCGGCCATTGCGCAAATCGACTAACAGGACGCCTATGTTGCTCGTGCCGATGTCAACGGCAAGGCCGGGCAATGGTCCTTTCTCTGGCGGGGCCACGCCAACCAGTTCACCGAATCGCACGACCGCGACGACCCGTCCGTCGTGCGCTCGGAGGGCGCCGGGCAGTTGCCTCAACACTTCGAGATCGACCCTTGAGCAAGTCCCCGGCCACTTCTCGTTCAAGGCCGTCATCAGACGAAGGTCATCCGCCGTGGGGAATTTCAGAGTAGGGGCAGCAACCGTAACCGGATATAGCCGCACGGCTGGGTCGGGACGCACCCACACGTCTTCGCTTTCGACTTCGGTGCGCAGCGGAACGGCACGCGCGCGTGCAGAAATTTCTACACGGCAGTCGCCGCTTGCGAGGGTCTGGCAGGCCCGTCGCCAGTTGTTGGCGATCTCCTCGGGCGAAAAAAACTCCACATCCTGCGGCGACGCCGGCTCAACCGGCCCGTCCGTTATTTGAACCACGCACGATTTGCAAAGCCCGCGACCGCCGCATACGCTGGCAATCCGCACGCCGGCGCGCCGCGCACTATCCAACAGCGTTTCACCCGGAAGGCTCCAGATGTGTTGTCCGTCAGGCTCGAACGTGACCAAGTGGCCTGAGCGCGGCGACTTCTGTGCGCGGCTCACGTTGCAACCTCGGCCATCTTCACCCGCCGGTGCGGACATCGTTCCCGCGCCCCGCAGCGTGCGCAACGCTCCCCGCGCGTCCATTTCGGCATTCGGACTCCAAAGCCAACGACCGTCGAGAGACTCTTGCGCGGAATAAGCATTCCGGTGGTTGTCTGTGAAACTCCGATGCTGGCGCCGCCGGAAAGCTCCACAATCGCCGCCTGCTGCGATATATCAAATCCGTCTTCGCCGGGGTTTAACACGCCGCCGGCGTCAAGTCCAAGTCGCACTGCCTCGGCCTGCATCAATTCTTCGAACTTGTCGGCCAACCGAAACAGCGCTAGCGTCCCGATCTCGTCGAGAATTACCGCCCGCAGCCGATCACTTGCCGCAAACCCCTCGCTGACATGTTTCTCGACGGCGTCGCCAATGGTGCAAACTCCAGCCGCCACATGGGTGGCCCCCGGCAGGTAATGGCCGAGCATGGGTGACGAAATTCGGAGCCCGCGACCCAATTCAAGCGAATCTGGCCCCCGCCCGACCACGGGCCAAGTCTCGAAACTAAGTTTCGGCTGAATCCAATGCTCCGATTCGATCCGCGCTAACACCTCCGAGAGCAGTGCGATCATACGCGCCGAGACCAATCGGGCACGCCGGGAACCCCACGAAGAAGTTACGTCTTCAACGGCCAACCGCAGCCGCGGATATGTGATTACCGGCATGCAGACTTTCAGTACACGCACTGCTTCGCGAACTCATACATTGCCAGGACGTTCTCCGGTTTGGCCTCGTCCGGGATGCCCACGCCGGCGTCCAGAATGAAGCCGCCTCCGGCGCCCACTATGTCGAAGAGCTTCTTGCAGTACTCGCGCACCTCATTCGGCGTGCCGGCAATCAGCATCGACGCAGGGACGTTGCCTCGGATGCACACGGTGTCACGCAAGGCTTCCTTGGCCTTGAACATGTCCGTGCGTTCGAAGAAGTAAACGCATTTTCCAGCCGGCACGTCTTTGATCACTTCCAATCGTGATGTGCAGTCTCCTTCCCACAGTACGTGTGGGTAGATCCCCGCCTCGATCAGCGTCAGCAGTACCTTTTGGAATTGCGGCCAGAAAAATGTCGTGAACTGTTTTGGCGACATAAAGCCATCCAGCCCCCAGTGGAGCGGGATGAATATCATGTTTCCGCCCGCCGCATTCACGCTCGCGATTCCAGCTTGCGGAATCAATGTTGTGAGGCGTTCCATCAGCTTTAGCAGCTTGTCCTTGTTGCGAAATAGGTCCAGCATCGCTCCCTTGGAGCCTCGCAAATAATCCGCCGCTACGTCGAAAGGTGCGTGGCTCGTGCCGTATGCTGCGAGCGGGAACCCGAGATCCTTCAATTCCTGGAACATGCGGCTCTGTACGGAGCGCATCTTCTGCATCTCTTCGCCCGCGCGGATCAGCGTTTCCAGCGCGCGACGCACCTCGGGCCGGGCGTACGTTTCCATCGACTGTATAATTCGCGTGTGGAGCACACCGGGGTACATCGGCAGTTGCGAAAGCGGCTCCAGTGCACCGGCTACGCGCGGCATGTATTTATGGAGCATGAAGCCGGTTGGGTCGAGGATGTATTCCTCGTATTCATCCGAGGTCATGTACTGGGCGTCCAAATACTGGAACGGAACATTGTCCGAGAGCCCTTTGTGGCCTGGCCATTCAAGCTGCTTGTAGTCGAGGATATCCATCGTAGGACCGAACGCGACCGAGGCGTGTACGGGTTGGAAGGCGTCCGGCTCAAGATCAATGACAGCTTTCCGAATCGCTGCAGCGAGACGTTCGTAATCGTACATCGCCTCGCGACACGTCATGCCGGAGTAGTGCGCGACCCAGAAATGCGAAAAGAGAATCGTAGGCAGCCGATCGGGCTCCCGAAGCTCGATCGCATCCATCAGGCGCCTTTGCCGTTGTTCGTAGAACGCGGACGCAGCTGTTGCCTGACTCCCCACACTCAAGCCGGCACCCATCGCTTACACAGAGATACAGCTTCCATTGCGTTCGAGCCGAAGGCGTCCGCGCCGGTATAATTCCTTATCGTCTCGTCCATCTGCCCGCCGCCGATCATGATCTTGATGTTCTTCCGCAACCCTGCTTCTTCGATCGCTCCGACCGTCTTCTTCATCGCGTCGAACGCGAGAGTCAAGAACCCGCTGAGGCCCACCACCTGCGGCTGGTGTTCCTTGATGCTTTTGACAAAAGTCGCAATCGGAACGTCGATGCCCAAGTCGATGACCTTAAAGCCGTTGATTTCGAGCATAAACGTAACGATATTCTTGCCGATGTCGTGCAGGTCGCCCTCTACCGTTCCAAGCACCACGGTTCCGGCGGTCTTGCTGCTCGATGTGTCCTGCTTGATCAGAGGCTTGGCCATGTCCCCGATTGCCTTAAGCATTTCGCCGGCGAGCATCAACTCAGGAAGAAAATACTCACCTTCCTCGTATCGCTTGCCCACCAACTCCATAGCCTCCCGGCAATACCGAAGGAGTTCGACTGGGTCATATCCGCTATCGAGCATTTCACGAGCCAGCTTTACGGCTTCCTCTTCCTGCATATCCGCAATTTGCTTGGCCAATTGTGTGCCACGGTCATCCACGGTGGGCCTCCTTGTGTTTCCGAAACCGCGCGTACTGAATTTGCCAACAACCGGCACTTTCCAAGGTGCTCGTATGAGGCTCGAGATCGTAAGTGCTGTGCTGAGTATACAGTAAGTGGTCCCGATGGGTTGTGACACGCATCACCAAAGGGCGTGCCCCAAATCACGCACGGCGGCCACCGCGACGTTCATCATGGCAGGGAACCGAGGACGAGTTCGTCGATCTCGAGTCGCACCGATGGCACTTCCGTCATCGCGTTGCCCAGATTGAGGGAGCACTAATGGCGGAAACTCCACCAAAAGAGCTGGCGTCTACGCCGAAATTCGAGGAACGTGCCAGGCGGTGGAAGTTCCCGGAAGGCATCGAATTCGCCAACACGGGCGTGCAGGAATCGTATCAGCGCCGTGTCCAAATGCTCATCGACGTTATCACCCTCAAGAAACCGGAGCGCGTTCCGGTCTGTCCCGCGATGGGTATCTTTCCTTTTGTCTATGCCGGTGTGACGCCGCAGGAGGCGATGTACGACTACGGAAAGCTCGCGGAAGCCATCCGAAAATACCACTCCGATTTCATGCCGGATACGATGGCGGGCACGGCGCTCTATGGTTCAGGCAAGGTCCTCGAACTCCTCGATTACAAGCTCTACCGATGGCCGGGCCACGGCGTGCCTCCCAAAGAATCCTATCAATGCATCGAAGACGAATACATGCGAGCAGACGAGTATGACTCGCTGATCAACGATCCGTCCGACTTCTTCCTCCGGAACTACCTTCCGCGGATATTCGGCCCGATGGCTCCGCTGGCGCTGCTGGGCCCTCTCACGGACATACTCGAACTGCCGTCCGTGGGACCGGCCATGATTCCTTTCGGGCTCCCGCAGGTACAAGAAGCCCTGCGGAAGCTTTTGGAGGCGGGTCAGGCTGCGTTCGAATGGAATCAAGCCTGCACGACCATAGACCGGGAGACGATCTCGACTCTTGGCCTGACGGGCTTTATGGGTGGCTTCACGAAAGCACCGTTCGATATCCTGGGCGACACTTTGCGCGGCACCCGCGCCATCATGCTCGACAAATTCCGTCATCCCAATTCCGTGCTTGCAGTGGTGGAGCGATTCGTGCCGATTGCGATTGAGGCCGGCGTGCGTGCCGCGAAGAACTCGCGCAGCCCCGTAGTTTTCATGCCGCTCCACAAGGGGGCGGATGCTTTCATGTCCAATAAGGATTTTCTGACGTTCTACTGGCCCACGTTGAAGGCGGTGATCCTAGGGCTCATTGACGAGGGGCTGATCCCTTACCTATTTGTCGAAGGCGCCTACAACAAGCGGCTCGACACGATCGTCGACTCGGACATCCCATCCGGCCGAACCATCTGGATGTTCGATCAGACGGATCTGCGGGAAGTGAAGAAACGTTTCACCGGATGGGCCTGCTTCGGTGGAAATGTGCCGTCATCGCTCCTGATCGCCGGAAAACCGGAAGAGGTTAAAGCGCACGTTCAGCGACTCATCGATGATGTGGGTCAGGACGGCGGGTACATCCTTTCGACCGGCGCAACCGTGGATAGCGCCGTTGCGGCGAACCTGCATGCCATGATCGACACCTGTAAGGAATACGGCGTATATCGATAGCAGACTGGAGACAGTTCTAGAATCACAAATTATTTCGGCGGGAATCTTGCGCAGCGATTCTGCGGTCCACGATGGCCCGAAAAAGGCCAATATGCGCCGGGGTGCTTCCGCAGCAGGCCCCTACGATTCTAGCCCCCGCGTCGAGAAGTCTTTCCAGTCCTGCCGCCAGTTCCTCGGGTGACTGCTTGTAGACCCAACGGCCCTCTTCGAGCACTGGCTTGCCCGCGTTTGGCTGGGCCATCAGTGGCAGGTCGCATGCCTTTCGGTAGCGCGTGAGGATTTTCGACATCCAATCGATGTCCACGCCCCTGCCGCAATTTGTGGCGGCGATGTGTGCTCCTGAAGCTTGCAAGAACTCGGCAGCTTTTTCCGGTGTGACACCCATCATCGTGCGAGCATCGCGGCCATTGCGCGTGATGTCAAAGGCCACCGACCCGATGATGCAGGCGGCGCCTGCTTCCCGCGCTGCTCCGATCGCCAAGTCGAGCTCTTCAAGTGACGTCTGCGTTTCGATTATGATGCCGTCCACACCTGCCGCAACGAGGACTGCTGCTTGCTGCCCGAAAGCGGCTCGCGCCTCTTCCGTCGTCACCTTACCGAAGGGTTTTAGCAGACCGCCGAATGGGCCTACGCCTCCCAAAACATATCCTCGCCGGTCGCCAAATGCGCGGCGCGCGATTTCGACGCCGGCTTTGTTGATTGCTTCCGTGACATCGG
This sequence comes from uncultured Acidobacteriota bacterium, assembly GCA_963752925.1. Classification (GTDB taxonomy): domain Bacteria; phylum Acidobacteriota; class Terriglobia; order Acidiferrales; family UBA7541; genus Palsa-295. The sequence continues at coordinate 32,280 of CAVVZY010000008.1, forward strand.
CCAAACCGTGGCGGGCGAGATTGATCGACGAGGCACCAAACGTTTGCGTGATCAGGCAGTCGGCGCCCGCTAGAACGTAGCTACGGTGAATCTCCAGGACGCGGTCGGGATGAGTGATGTTCCATTGTTCGGCGCAGTTACCCAGCTCGAGACCGGCGGCGTGCAGCTGGGTTCCCATGGCGCCGTCGCCAACTAGAGGGCGTTGAACGATTGCGTCGAGTATGGGATTGTACGTCTTCTCCGCCATTACATTAAGGTCTAGCACGAAAACCTATGGTGAGGACACGGAAGTTATCGACCAAAAGCTTGATCCACGTTAGCCCGACCGTTTGGCAAATGTAGATGAAGTTGTAACTGCCGGAGCACTTAGTTTCCGCAGACTTCCATACGCACGTTCGAAATGGACTCAGCTCCGACCTCGTAAAGAAGATTGCAACCAGCTTCCGGGCGCCACGCTGGCGTTTCCTCGCGGCATCTCCAAAAAGTCATGAAGAGTTTCGCTGGTGGCCACGCATCTTGGCGGCGCCCTTTTTATTGCGATTGAGACCTGGATTGGGACGGCTGGATATGACTGGTGAGGCTAGGGTTAGCTACGGCGTTTATGAAATACTTATGTTTCACTTATGACTCGCTTATGCCCTTGCGCGTAACTTGATCCACTTGAAATCCGCTGTGCACCACGAGGGCAATGGCGTCCACTCCTAACGGCTCTTCATTCATGCAGTCCGCGCGACCCGTCGCCAAAGTTTTGGTCGCCACCACGGCGATGCTGGCGTTCATCTCGTACTGGCGCGCCGCGGCAATCGTTCTGAACGACCTCGCATCTTCCGCATATTACGCGGGCGGTGAGGCGGAGCAGTTTATCGGCAAGACGGCTCCGTGGTTCATTCTCGCAACGATGCTGCTTTCCTACGCGGTCTCCCAAGTGTACGTGGAGAGTTGCAGCATGTTCGTGCGCGGAGGCGTCTACCGCGTGGTGAAGGAAGCGATGGGCGGGACGCTCGCGAAGTTTTCCGTCTCCGCGCTGATGTTCGATTACGTTCTCACGGGCCCGATCAGCGGAGTGTCCGCGGGACAATATCTGGCGGGGTTGCTGAATGAGTTGCTCGCCTACGCGCATATCAACCTAGTGTTGAACGGCGGCGCCACGGCGGCAGCCTTCGCGATCCTAGTGACGGTTTATTTCTGGTGGCAAAACGTCAAGGGCATTACGGAATCGAGCGAGAAGGCGCTGTGGATTATGCAACTCACGACCGTGATGGTGGTCGCGCTGATCGCATGGTGCGGCTACACGCTGTTCGTGCGCGGATTTCATCTACCTCCGGCGCCTATCACCCACAACATCGTACTGGACAAACATTCGCTTGGATGGCTTTCCGGCAAGCAATGGGCGCGCACGCTGACGCTCGTTGCCGTGTTTGTCGGCTTGGGCCATTCGGTTCTGGCGATGAGCGGAGAAGAATCGCTCGCGCAGGTGTACCGTGAGATCGAACATCCCAAGCTGCCGAATCTGAAGAAGGCGGCGTTCGTAATCTTCATTTACAGCATGGTGTTCACGTCGCTGGTTTCGTTCTTCGCAGTGATGATCATTCCCGATAAGACGCGGCCGCAATTCTTCGAGAACTTGATTGGCGGCCTGGCGATGAGTCTGACGGGACCTTTCGTAGCGCGGCTGGCGTTTCACATTTTTGTGGTCGTGGTCGGAACGCTGATTCTCTCCGGTGCGGTGAACACAGCAATCGTCGGTTCCAACGGAGTGCTAAACCGAGTTTCCGAAGACGGCGTCCTCACCGACTGGTTCCGGCAGCCGCATCCGAAGTTTGGGACCTCGCACCGGATCATCAACATGATCGTCGTGCTGCAAATCGTCACAATTCTTATCAGCCGCGGCGACGTGACATTTCTGGCGAACCTCTATGCGTTTGGCGTGATTTGGAGCTTTGCTTTGAAGGGAATCGCCGTACTGGTGCTGCGCTATACGCACCCGCAGGACCGCGAATTCCGGGTGCCGCTCAATTTTCGCATTGCCGGAGTGGAGATACCGCTTGGCCTGGGGTTGATCACGCTGACACTGCTTGGAATTGCAGTCGTAAACCTTTTCACGAAGCCGGCTGCAACCGTATCGGGAATTATCTTTTCCGGTCTGCTCTTCGCTGTATTTGAGATTTCTGAGAAGCGGATTCAAAAAGCACAGAGAATGCGCGGGCAGGGGAGAGTGGAGCTGGATCAGTTCAATTTGGCGCAAGAGGCGGACTTGACGCCGGAGAACGTGGGTGTGCAGCCGGGCAACATTCTGGTGCCGGTGAGCACCCAGTACGCGCTCTATGGTCTGGAAGCTGCGCTGCGACGCGCCAAGAGAAGACAGGCGGAAATCGTGGTGCTGCACGTTCGCATGCTGCGACGCGCGGCCTCAGGAGAATACGATCTGGCCCCGGACCAGCTCTTCAGCACAATCGAGCAGCTCCTGTTCACGAAGGTCCTGGCCATTGCGGAAAAGGAAGGCAAGCCGGTGCGGCTCGCGGTGGCCGCCGCAAATGACCTGTGGGAAGGCGTCCTGCGCACGGCGGAAAATCTGAAGTCGAGCGCGATTGTCGCAGGGAGCTCATCGAAAACCTCGATCACGGAGCAGGCACACGATATTGGATTGGCGTGGGAGCGGATGCCTGAGCCGCGGCCTCGCGTTGCACTGGAGTTGTTTACTCCGTCGGGTCAGGAACAGATCTTCTACCTCGGGCCGCATGCGCCGCGGATGACGCCGAAGGAAATCGACCTGCTGCACAAGATTTGGCTCCAGCTGGGCGAAAAGCTTCCGGGCAAAGAGATTCACCATCACGACATCGTTCATTTCGCGCTGACGGAAGTCGAGCGCGAACTCAGCAATGGCGAAAGCGACGACGTTCTCGCCCGCTTGCGCGACCACATCGTTGATATTGAGGATCGCCGGCAGGGCCCATGAGGATTCAACCGCACGTTCGATTCGTTTGAGGTGTCCGTATGGGCGAAGGGCGCATTCTTGTGGTGGACGACGAGCCGCAGATCCGGCGCGTGATGCGCGCGACGTTGGTTACCGAAGGCTATGAGGTTGCGGACGCTCGAAACGGAGACGACGCGCTCGATCGGCTTCATTCCGAAAAATACGATCTCATACTCCTTGATATCAACATGCCCGGCATCACGGGCATTGAAACCTGCCGGCAGATCCGATTGGTCTCCGATGTCAGCATCATCATGATGACGGTGCGCGACACGGAGAGCGACAAGGTCGCGGCGCTCGACGTGGGGGCGGATGACTACGTCACCAAGCCGTTCAGCATGCCGGAGATCCTGGCGCGCATCCGCGCAGCGCTGCGACGAACTGTGTCTTCCACGGCATCCGGGGTTAGTAACCTGCGCATAGGAGATGTGGAAATAGATTTTCGAGCTCGGCGGCTGACGGCCCATGGCAAGCAGATACGGCTCAGCTCCAAAGAGTTCGATCTGCTCAGTTACATGGCGTCGCACGCCAATCGAGTGATTCCCCACGAAGAATTGCTGCACGCGGTTTGGGGACCCGACTATGGCGAAGAGCGCGAGTATCTGCGCGTGTTCATCAATCGGCTGCGAAAGAAGATCGAGCCCTCCCCGCAGGATCCCCAATATTTGCTCAAAGAACCCTGGATCGGGTATCGGTTGAAGCTGCCAGAGGATTGATTCCACGTGGTTTTCTGCCGTTTATGAATTGCTTACGAATCGTTTATGCGTGCTTTAGGACCTGAGGTCTAGTGTCGCTCTGGTGGCCGCGATGCGAACACAAACGCCGGAACTCGGCGACCTTAAGGCCGGACTAGGCGCTTTTTTCTATGGACCGACGCTCGATCCTGGGCTGCAAGTGACCGTCGTTTACACGACGCCTGAGGGAACGCTGGATGCATTGAAAGCGGCGGGAACTCTCGCGAAGGATCTGGGTGCCCGAGTCGGACTGGTCATCACCGAAGTCGTTCCCTTTCGGTTGCCGCTGGATCAACCTCGTGTGTCCGTCGAATTCTTGAAACAGCGCCAGGATGCTCTTGTGTCCGAGGCACACATCGAAGGCGAAGAAGTCAGAGTCCAGATATGCCTCTGCCGCGATCGAAAACAGACTTTGCGTCAAGTCCTGCCGCCGCGTTCACTCGTGGTCATCGGAGGGCGAAGGAATTGGTGGGCGAGACGCGACCTGCGGCTGGAGACGTTCCTCTCCCGGCTGGGTCATCACGTTATCTTTGTGGAGACCGGAGCTACGAACTCGGTGGCCGCGCCGCCTGAGCGTGAGAGCGCACAGGCATTTCCTTTTCAAACCTCGCCTCAGTAGTCCAACAAAGCTGTTTTTGCGCTGACACTGGCATCCGGTGAATCTGACGACCTGACCGCATGCATTCCCCGCCGCAGGATAAAGCACACGGTGTAGGACCCTGTGGCGCGCGCGTTTGTATTGTGAGAGATTAGATGTCGAGCGCCCGTAGCTCAGTTGGAAAGAGCGTCTGCCTTCTAAGCAGAGGGTCGGGGGTTCGAATCCCTCCGGGCGCGCCACGAATCAAGTTATCGCCATTTGTCTACTGATGCGCTTACAACGTAGCTGAAGTCGCCGCCGGCCCAGTACGTGTTTGTTTCCCCGCCCAGCACGATTACTTCGATGGAGGACTTGGGGTTGGGATCGGGCGGCGCGCCGGGACGGCCGCGGCGATAGAAGCGCTGGAATGGAATCTCGCCGTCGCCCATCTTCAGATAAGAGGCGTAGGGCTCGACGCCTGCCTGGGCCTGCTTTAACTCGTTCTTGTGCGTGTCCCAATAGAGCCAACCCGGCGTCTTCGAGTTCTTCGACCAGTAGTCGCTTAACTCTTCCTTCGAGTTGAATCCCTTTTCTTTCGCCTCGCGGGCGATGGTTGGATCGAGCAACAGCGTGGCGGCGGTGGTGCCGAACGAGAAGAAATGCGTCAGCCAGTTCTTGATCAGTTCGTGGTAGGGCATGTTGGGGAACCAGGCGACGTTGTTTAGGCTCCAGCCGCTGAAGATGCTCACGACGCTCTCGTCGGGCTTAAAGCCCTTCTGCACGTGGAACGGCTTCCAGCCGTCTGGCAGCCTGTTTTCCGTTTCCGCGATGCAGAGGTTGTTGTAATTAAAGTTCGATCCCAGAGTGCCCAGGTAGCTGAGTCCGGGCACGCCACAGCCGCCGAGGTTCTTCGAAAGGATCGTCCACGCGCGGCCGATGGTGGCATTGGGTTCGGCGAACGGGCCCATCGCGCCGATGCCGTAGTTCATCTTGATTTGGTCGGAGATGGGACCGTTCAGCAGCACCATGCGGGAGAAGGACGACGTCGAGCTGAACAGCGATGGCTGGCCCGTGGCGGAGATCGCGAGAATCACGGGGAAGTACTCCGGACTTGCGCCGGCCATGACCGCATTGATGGCCACGTGCTTGACCGTGAACGACCACGACGGTTGCGCGCCCTGGGCGGCGCTCAATTTGCCGATGACCTCGTCGGGCTTGTGGCTCGTGCCCTTCAGCATCGCCTCCACCTTTTCCTCGGTGGGAAGGATGATGGGCATGAAATCGGTCAGGTTGTTGTCGCAGTACAGGCGCTGCAGCTCATCCTGAGTGCCTACGTAGGTGGGCGGGCCAATATCCGGACTGATGGTGCCGGTCTTCTTCTCGTCCGCGGTCAGAGGTTGCGTCAACGCGGCAATCATTTCCGGCATCAGCGGCTTGTTGGTGACCGGATCGTTGCCCTCGAGGACCTTGTACATTTCCTCGTCCGACTTGTTGGTCATCGGGTGCGGCAGGAAGCATACGCGTTCCAGAGGCATGCCGCGGCTCGCCGCGTTCGACTTCGCCAGATCCTTAAAAGCAATCGTGACCAGTGGGGCGGTCGGGAAACCCATCTTTTCGACTTGCATGCAGTGACCGACGGTCGCTGGGGTGCAGGTGCTTCAATGCCCGTAGGCCATGATCATGGCGTTGCCGCTGGCCTTGATTTCCGCCATGAGCTTGGGGTCATCATCGAAATATGATCCGGCTTTCAGACGGTACACCGTCTTCACACTGGGCATGTTCTTCTGGAACCAGATGGCGATCTGCGCGAGGAAGCGGTCTGCTCCAGCGAATCCGTCGGACACGAGGAAAACGGTTTTGCCTTCAAGCGTGTCCAGGCGCGGCGCCATCGGGACCAGTTGGACCGCGGGCGGCATCCCCTTGGGATTGAGAGCTTCAAACTTTTCGTGGGTGTGAACGGCCGGAGCGGCCTTCTTCTTTTTATCGTAGGCAAGCGCCGGAGAGCCGGCCAATGCCGCGGGAGCAATCCCGATCAGCGAGAGTAGTTTTCGTCGATTGATCTTCATGGTGTTTCCTGATCCCCCTTCCACCCCAAAACGCATCCGGATACTTGGCGCATCATAACACTCAGCAATCTCATAAAGTAAGACGCAGCAGGCTTGCGTTTCGTTACGGCAACGCAAATACGTAGATTGCGTTGCTGTTATTCGGTGTGTGCATGTCGGGAACCTCGGCCGAAAGCTCGGGCACCTTCGGGTTGTACCCGGTCATCACGCAGACGTACTGCTTTCCGTTCACCGCGTACGTGATCGTGCTCACCGACACGTTCCCCCCGACAATCCCTTCCCAAAGTTTTTGTCCCGTCTTCACGTCGAACGCCCGGAACCGCCGGCTCATGTCGCCGTGGAAGACGAGCCCTCCCGCCGTGGTCAGCATCGCGCCATTGCTTGGCGCGCGGCCGACGTCGAAATGCAGTGTCTCGCCGGTGGAAAGATTGATCCGTGCGAGCCCAGTGAGCGCGTTGGGATCCGAACCGGGGCGGGGAATCACTTTCCATCCGCCTTTCACTCCGGGGCCGTTGAGAGTCATGTCGCGACAATTATCGATGTACGGTACGAAAAGCGATTGCGTTGCTTCGTGGTACGCGGTCGGCCAGTAGCTCCGCGTGTTCCAGTAGCACATGATGTGATGTTCCCCGGGCTGTTTGAACACCAGATTCCAATTCAGCGTCGTTTTCCCGGTCTTCACGTCGATGTCGGACATTATGTAGTTCGGGTCGTCGTACGGAAACGGCATGGCCCACAGGAACTGCCCGTTGTTGCGGTCGAGCACGAACACAGTCCCACCCTCCGCCACCATCGCCGCGATGTCGTGCACCGATCCGCGCGGAACGGTCGGATTGATCCACTTGACGAATTTCGGATTCGGATTGAAAGCCACGCGCGCGAGCGTGCGCTCGTGGGTGTGGTCGGTGTCCCAATCGTCGCCCGGCAGGTGCTGGTAATACCAGATGAGCTTGCCCGTGGCGGGATCGAGCGCCAGCGTGGAATTGCTGTAGAGGTCGGCGGGCGTCGACCGCGAAGTACCGTCTGGATCGCCGTTGTGCCGCGCCATGCGTTGATCCGGCATCGGATTAGCGACGCCCCAGTACAGCACGTTGCGACCGGGATCGAATGTGCCCGGCAGTCCCCACGTGGACGCCATTGACTGAGAGTTGTCCGACCCGCCCCACGACGCGTATCCCGGATCGCCCGGATGCGCCACGGTGAAAAATCGCCAGATCTTCTCGCCCGTATCGGCGTTATCCGCTTCGATGAAACAGCTGTCGCTGCCCTTTCCGCACGTGCCGCCCGAAATCACCTTGCCGTCCACGACCAGCGCGCCGGATGTATTCTGCGTGTCGGTCTTGAAAGTTTCCCACCGGACTTTGCCCGTGCGCGCGTCCAGCGCGATCACGTACCCGTCCGCCGCGGTGAAATAGACCATGTCCTTGTAAATCGCCAGCGCCTTGGTCCGCTCGTTCGAAGCGAGCCCCGGGTTCTTGAACGGCCGCTTGTACTCCCAGATCAGGTCGCCGTTGGTCGCGTCGAGCGCATCCACGAACCCTCCCGGCGCGATCACGTACATCACGCCGTCATGCACGAGCGGAATCGTTTCGGTCGTGCCCGCTTCCAGCCCCCGCACCCAGGCCATGCGTAGGTTCTTCACGTTCTTCGTGTTGATCTGCGCCAGCGGGCTATCGCGAAATGCATCGTAGGTACGGCTGTACATGAGCCAGTCATTCGGACTGGGGTTGCGCAGCATCTCGTCCGTAACGGATTTGAAATTCTGCATCTGCGCAACGGCCCATGAGGCTCCCGTCGCAAAAACACCCGCAGCAAACGCAGCGGACAGAACAAAGGCCGAAATTCTCTTCATGCACTCTCCTCTTCGATGGTTTGCGGCATGCTCTTGTCGTTGACTGCCGTACGCTGACCCGTGACAGGGTGGGCGGCCATCCGGACTTAGTCAATGGAGAAATGGAAAATCCCGTCGGCCAGCAACGCGTAACTATTGAAAACTGTCCAGTGCGGACTCTTCGTCGGAATAGTCTTCGAATATTCTGTAGAGGCTGGTTAGCTCCATCAGGTATTGAACCTGCTTGCTGAGATGCACCATTTTCAGCTCGCCGCCGGCCTTCCTTACGGTTACGTAGGCCCACGCCAACGCGCCGATTCCGGAACTGTCCAAGTGCTTAACGCTGCTTAGATTCAGAAGAATCCTCTTCTGGCCCTTTGCCAGCAGGTCGCGAAACATCTCGTGCAAGGCCTCTGCTTCGGCCCACATGACCGACCCCGTAATGGTGACGAGCGTCACAGCGCCGACTTGGCGAACTGATACATTAAAGCCCATGAATTCATCCCTTCCTATTCAGGATGGCTGGGCGCCTAGTGGTCTGATTGTCCACTCGAAGATGATAATACCTGGACAAGCGCGATGGAAGGATCGAGGAAATCTTATTATCTCGGATTCAGGTTTACAGACTACGAGGGCGCATGTAGTATGACGAGTTCGCAATCAAAGATCGTTTCCAAGAGGGTGATTTGTCGCTGCCGGCATTCCGTGTGAAGGGTTGGCTTCGTGTTGTCATGTATTCTCGGCGCGGTCGCCCTCGCGGGGGCGATCCTAAGCCGTACCGTGCCTGCCCAGGATTCCAACACGTCGTCGCAGTTCGCCACCCAGAGTTCGCCCGTCTTCACCACGGCGCATCGGACGATCGGTGACGCGGTCCGGGAATTCTTCGGTTCGCGTGCGAAACCCGTCCAGCCCATTGCCTATACGCACAAAGTGCATCTCGCGAATGGAATGCAGTGTACGGATTGTCATGTGGGAGTCGATCAGGGGCCCGATGCTCGGATCCCCGAGTGTCAATTTCTGCATGACTTGCCATCAGGTAATCGCCACCGACAAGCCGGAAATCAAGAAATTGGCAGCGTACCGCGCGCGCGGCGAAGACATTCCCTGGCAGCGCGTTTACGGATTCGTGCCCTCCGCGCACGTCAAGTTCAATCACGCGCCGCACATTCGCGCGGGAGTGGACTGCGTCACGTGCCACGGCGATATGCACACGCAGACGGTGGCCGAGCGAAAAGTGGACCATACGATGGGTTTTTGCGTTCAGTGCCATCGGGAGCACAATGCGCCCGTGGATTGCGTCACCTGTCACTATTGATTGCGCTCAGCCGCGGAGCGGCGATTGAAATTAGCCCGGCAAGTAGCGCAGCGGATTGCCGGAGCAACACGAAGAAGGAACCGCAAGTCCCGGAGGGACGATTGAATCTGAGTCGCGGTGCCAATTCACAAGAGCGTTGGAGGCCGCGTCTGTCGCGCCGGAAGAAGTCCACAGGCGCAGATTCTTTTATCTCTTGACAGCGACGCGTAACGTGGAAGCGATGAACAGAAGACTCGAACTCGGCGCAGCAGAGAGTCGCCGGCTGGCGGAACGAACCGCGAGCCCGAACACCACCACTTTGCAACGAATGAACCGTCACCGGGTGTCGAGTCCCGAGACCCCTAAACCATTGAAAACAAACGATCGGCACCCTCACGAAGTGTCACAAGAATTGAGGGGTCGCCCAGCCGGTTTTTTCACATTTTCGATCTCGGATCGCCGCTCGCGGGGACAACATGCAGCGTAGAGACTTTCTGAAAATCTCGGCGGCGGGTGGCGCAGCGGCGGCACTGGAAGGCTGCGGCAATCCGGACCACCAGCTCATCCGGTTCATTCCGGAAGAAGATCTGATTCCCGGTCTCGCGACCTGGAAGCCGAGCATCTGCACGCTTTGCCCGGCGGGCTGCGGCACGCTTGTGCGCGTGATGCAGGGCGAAGCCGAAGTCGTGCGCAACGGCCAGCTCGGAATCCTGAAAATGGGCCTGGCGAAAAAGATCGAAGGCAATCCCGCGCACCCAATCAATCAGGGCAAGCTTTGTCCTCGCGGCCAGGCCGGATTGCAGATCACCTATCATCCCGACCGCATCAAGACTCCTCTCGCGCGTTCCGGTCCGCGCGGCTCCGGCCAGTTCAAGGAAATCACTTGGGACGAAGCGCTGAAGCAGCTTGTATCCCAACTTACCGCGTTGCAGGCGAGCAAAGAAGAAGGGCGGCTGTCCTTCCTCACATCGCCGCTTCACGGACAGCGGCGGACGGTCCTTGACAATTTCGTCTCTGCTTTCAAGGGTGCGCCTCCGATTGAGTTTGAGTTCTTCGACAATCAGGTGATCCGATCGGCGAATTCACAGAGTTTTGGGTATGCAGCGCTCCCGACGATTGACCTTGGTCAATCGAATTACGTGATCTCTTTTGGTGCTGATTTTCTCGGGACTTGGAATTCACCGGTGGCCCAGTCCATCGGCTACGGCCACATGCGCAAAGGCCGTCCGGGACAGCGCGCTAAGTTTGTTCAAGTCGAGTCGCGCGTCTCGCAGACTGGTGCGAGCGCCGACGAATTCGTTCCTTGCCCGCCAGGAGCGGAGGGCATGTTCGCGCTGAGTCTCGCGCATGTGATCCTGCGGGACAAACTTCGCCCCGCTGCTTCCGCGGGCCATGCCGGATCGTTGATCGACGGTTGGGCGCAGGGATTGCCCGACTACGCGCCCGAGAAAGTCGAAAAGCAAATAGGCGTCCCATCGACGACCATCGCTCGAATCGCCCGCGAAGCCGCAGCGACCGCGCCCGCCGTCGCGTTGATTGGCGATGCAGCCACGGCGCAGACCAATGGTTTGTTCAGTGCGCTTTCCGTGAATGCTTTGAACTCATTGCTCGGAAGCGTCGGCAAGCCAGGCGGGATTTCGTTCAGTCGAGTCTGGGATTCAAAATCTGCCACCTCGGATGGGGATAAGGACACAGCGAATTCGGTTCAACAGCTGGCAGCGCAGCTTCATTCGGGATCAAACGGGGCAAAGGTTCTTCTGCTTTACAACGCCAATCCCGTGTTTGCAACGCCGGCGGCCTGGCAAATGCGCCAAGCCTTGGAAAAAATTCCGTTCATTGCGAGCTTTGGAAGTTTCGTCGATGAAACGAGCGTGCTCGCTGATCTCATTCTTCCCGATCATTCGCCCCTCGAATCCTGGCTCGACGACGAACCCGCGTCCGGCACAGCAAGAATGGTCGTGAGTCTTGCGCCTCCGGCCATGAATCCGCTCCACGATACGCGCTCCATGCCGGACGTTCTATTGGACATCGCGCATCAGCTTGGCGGAGGTTTGGCGAAAGCGCTGCCGTGGAAAACTTACGATGAGGCGCTCAAGGCGGCGTTTATCGCTCTCCATAAGGAAAACGGAAGTCAGGGCACCAAAGATCCCGACGAGTTCTGGAAGAAAGCACAGGAGCAAGGTGGTTGGTGGAGCAGTGGGGAAATGCTGTCCTCTCCGGCCGCTGGAAAATCCTCCGGTTCACCGGCGAAAAATGCCGCGCCGCAGTTTGACGGCGCGCCCGGAGAGTTTCCATTCCACTTCCTTCCCTTCGCTTCACAAATGTTCTACGACGGTTCGCTCGCTCACTTGCCGTGGATGCAGGAAGCGCCCGACCCGCTTTCGAGCGTCATGTGGGGCACGTGGATTGAGATCAACCCGCGCACTGCGGAAAAACTCGGCGTCAAAATGGGTGACATGGTCGAAGTCGCCTCCGCGCACGGCAAGTTGCAAGCGCCCGCGCTCGTCACGCCGGCCATAGCACCGGACGTGATCGCGATGCCCATCGGCCAGGGCCACGAGAATTTCACGCGTTACGCCAGCGGACGCGGCGCGAACCCAATTTCGATTCTTGCTCCCGTTACCGTCGCAGGACCAGGCTCGCTTGCTTGGGCGGCCACGCGCGTGAAACTCGCGCGCGTCGGCGAAGGCAAAATTGTCATGTTCGGCGCGAGCATGGCCGAAGAGTCGCCGGAAGTGAAGCATCGCTGAGGAAGGTGTAAACGCAATGGCGCATCAATGGGGCATGGTGATCGATCTCGACCGCTGCACGGGCTGCGAGGCCTGCGTCGTGGCGTGCCACGCGGAAAATAATATCTCGACCGTGGGCGAGGACCAGGCCGCGCGCGGACGGGCCAAGCACTGGATTCGCGTCGAGCGTTACTTCGACGGTGAATTTCCTGACGTGAAGACGAAGTTCATGCCCGTGCTCTGCCAGCAGTGCGACGCTGCTCCGTGCGAGCCGGTCTGCCCCACTTTTGCGAGCTATCACACCATCGAAGGTTTGAACGGCCAGGTGTACAACCGCTGCATCGGCACGCGCTATTGCGCCAATGCCTGTCCCTACAACGTGCGATTCTTCAATTTCTACAATCCGGTCTGGGACAAGCCGCTTAACCTGCAGCTCAATCCCGATGTTTCGGTGCGCGAAGTCGGCGTGATGGAAAAATGCACATTTTGCGTGCAGCGCATCAAGGCCTCGGAGATTCAAGCCTCGGCCGAAAAGCGCGAAGTAAGGGACGGCGAAATCCAGCCGGCCTGCGTGCAGTCCTGTCCCACGAAAGCGATGGTGTTCGGAGATTTAAGCGATCCCCAAAGCGAGGTCTCGCGCCTCGCGCATTCAAACCGCGCCACAAAGCTTCTCGGCGAACTGGGGACGTTACCGAAGGTCACTTACCTTCAACGGGATTCATGGCATGGCGGCGAAGACTCCTGAACAGATAAATGAAGACTTGCTGCGCCCGCTCGCCGGAGCCTCGGCGCGCTATCTGACGGTGCTCGCTTTCTTTGCGGGAATCGTCATTTCGGGACTATGTGCGTTCGCGTGGCAGGTCTACGGCGGCCTCGGCGTCTCCGGGCTTCGGCGTCCCGTCTTCTGGGGCTTCTATATCACGAACTTTGTTTTCTGGATCGGCTTGAGTCACGCCGGCACGCTAATTTCCGCCATCCTGCGCCTTGCGAATGCCACGTGGCGCCGCCCCGTGACGCGCTGTGCCGAGGTGATCACAGTTTTCGCGCTTTCCATTGGTGCGACGTTTCCCGTAATCCATCTCGGCAAGCCTTGGCTTGCCTTCTGGCTGTTTCCTTATCCCAACGAGCGCGGGCTTTGGCCCAACATTCGCTCGCCGCTGCTGTGGGATTTCTTCGCGATCAACACCTACCTGCTCGGCAGCGTCACCTTCCTGCTGCTCCCGATGATTCCGGATATGGCTCTGGTTCGCGATCGCGCGACGGGCCTGCGCAAGAAGATTTACTCGGTTGCAGCTGTTGGCTGGCGCGGAACTCCGAAACAGTGGCACCGGCTGGAATCCGCGATGCAGATTATGGCCGTAGCGGTGATCCCCGTGGCAGTTTCCGTGCACAGTATCGTCTCCTGGGATTTCGCCATGGCGCCCGTTCCGATGTGGCATTCGACGATCTTCGCGCCGTATTTTGTGGCGGGTGCGATCTTCAGCGGCATCGCGGCGCTGATCATCGCCATGGCGCTTCTGCGGAAATTTCTGCACCTCGAGGAATACCTGCTCCGCATTCATTTTGAAAATCTCGGCAAGCTCCTGCTGGTGATGAGCCTTCTCTGGTTCTATTTCGTGTTCGCCGAGCGGCTGACGGCCTGGTATGGCAACGATCCTTCGGAAATGACGGTTTTCTGGGTTACGCAGACCGGTTCCTATTCGCCGCTATTCTGGCTGATGGTTTTCTGCAATTTCCTGGTGCCGTTCCCAATCCTCGCGATCAAGAAGTTGCGGACCATCACGGGCACCGTGATCGCATCGATCGGCGTGGTCATCGGTATGTGGCTTGAGCGCTTTCTGATCATCGTCCCTTCGCTGTCGAACAAATATCTGCCGTACAGCTGGGGCACCTATCGTCCCACGTGGGTCGAGATCACCATCACGGCGGCAACGTTTGCGGCCATGGCCATGCTCTATATGCTGTTTGCGAAAACCGTTCCCATCATTTCGATCTGGGAACTCAAGGCGGGACAGCATCCCGCCCCCGAGCACGCACCTGCGTTGGCGCAAACCGCACCGGAAGGAGCCGACTAACGTGACGGCGCTGAATTCCATCTACGGTCTTTTTCCCGGCCCCGATTCAGCCGAGCGAGGAATGAACGCCTTACGCGCTGCAGGAATCGCTCCCGATAACATTGTCGTCATGTCCGCCGAGCCGTTCGAGGAATACTCATTCACACAAGCCGAGCACAAGACGGTGATGCCCTGGCTTGCCGTGCTCGGCGGCCTCGTCGGCGGCACCTGTGGGTTCTTGCTCGCCCGGTACACGCAGGTGGCCTATTCAATCACTGTGGGAAATATGCCGCGCGTCTCTCCTTGGCCTACCGCAATCATAACGTACGAGCTCACCATGTTTGGCGCCGTGATGACCACAGTCATCACGCTTCTGATCACCGCGCGGCTCGCCAGACACCGGCCGGCGCCCTACGATCCCGAGATATCGAACGGCAAAATTCTGATCGGCGTCGTAGACCCTTCGGGTGCGGCGCGCGCCGATTTGGAAAAGCGGCTGCGCGGTGCCGGCGCCGAACAGGTAAAGTCCACCGGCGCTCCCCCAAGATAGTCGTGCGCGCTTCGTCCGGAATTTCACCCAACTTCTGGTAACCGGCCTATGGCCCGGCAACGACCAGGTCAATCCCATGTTTCCGTCTGGCATTTGTCGCCACATCTGGACGCCGAAAGAGAATCGCCTCATACTGCTCATCGACTCACGACCATGCGCCGCATCCAGTTCATCGAGCTCCACGAACAAACATGGTTCCCTGCCTTCCTTCGAAATGACATCACCGACACGCTTCAGTGCGCTCTAAATCTGTCACGAGCCTACGCTTCTGTAGTCCCGCTGCTTCAACACGCGCTTACCTCCACCGGGAATCGCTCGATTGTGGATCTGTGTTCCGGTGGCGGTGGACCTTGGGAAGATCTTTCTGGAAAGCTCAAAGGCGAGGCAGATACGTTCCGAGTTGCGCTGACCGATAAATACCCAAACCACGCCGCGTTCGAAATCGCTCGGGCCCGTTGTGAAATCCCAATCACCTTCTGCGAAAGCTCGGTCGACGCGCGGAATGTTCCCTGTGAACTAAATGGATTTCGCACGCTCTTTACGTCGTTTCACCATTTTCCACCTCACGAAGCGAGTGCGATTATTCAGAACAGCGTGGACGCCGGAGAGGGGATCGGCATATTTGAAATCACGAGTCGTACAGCCCCGGCGATTCTCCTCATCTTTCTTTGGGCGCTGGCGCCGTTCTTTTTGGCTCCTTTTGTTAGACCGTTCCGCTGGTCGCGGTTGCTCTGCACGTATTTCGTTCCGATCATTCCCCTCGTTTTGCTGTTCGACGGGGTAGTTTCCTGCCTGCGGACATATCGGCCAGGCGAACTCCGGGAAGTAGTGGGCAAACTGAGCGCAGCGGGATATCAATGGCAAGCGGGTAAGTGTCGCGATTCTCGCCTCAAAATGCCGATCACCTATTTGATTGGGATTCCCTGCAAACCGTGAGCGCGCATCCGCGTATGCAAACCGTGTTATTTCGCTACACAGGGTGAGGGATTCCACCCGGAAGCATCAGGAAGCTTCTTGAAATGCGAGCTTGTGATAAACGGCTCCGACAGATACTGCGGATCTGTGACGATCGTCGTGACTACGAGCCACATCTGACCGTCGGGCGCCTTAAACCTGGCGAAGTATTGACTTGACCTGTCTCCCTCCCAGTTGAATTCTCTGTCACTTCACCCGGTACCAAGATCCCCAATCAGGTCAGTTCTATTTTGCCTGCACCGATACACTTGTCCCGCTTCGAATCGAATCCGTTGCATTGGCCACAACAACATCGCCGGGCTGCATGTCACCAAAGACCTCGGTTTTTCCGTTCACCGTTGCACCGGTTTTCACGTCAACCCATTCGGCTTTTCCTTCACTTACGCGGATGACAAACGTCCGTTGCAGGTCGGTGGTCACAGCCGATGAGGGTACGAACAGCGTCGTGTAAGAACGATGAATCGGCCACACGACATTCGCGAATGTGCCGGGCGTGATCTGGGCATCGCCATTGTGTAAATCGAGTTCAACCTGCATCGTTCGCGTGTTTTGGCTGATATCCTGCGAGATGCGCGCGATAGGAGCGTGGTATGTACGTCCCGGATATGCCGGTACGCTGAAAGTGACCTGCTGGCCTGCTTGAACTCCGGCTGCGTATGCTTCCGGTACAGGAACGACCACACGCAAGCGGCTCAGGCTTTCAATTCGCACGATTGGAGGTGCTCCAGCTTGGCCCGATGTGGGACCGACAAGAGCGCCTGGATGCAGGTTCCTCTGGACCACAACGCCGTCAAATGGGGCGCGAATTTCCAAGTAGGACTCGAGTTGCGTGAAACCGCGCAAACCATCGCGTGCGGCCTGCACATTATTCGAAGCAGCATCCACCTGGGCGTTGTCGGCTGCCGCCGTTTGTTCAGCGACCAGAAGATCATTGCCCGCGACAACTCCAGGCGTCTTTGCAGCCGCCGCTAGGTGCAAATAGGTCCCGTGGTCGGAGGCGAGCTTCGCCTGCGCACCAGCGAGCTGCGCCTCGGCGCTACGCACGCTAGCCTCAGCTTGCGTGCTCTGTGCGATCAGCTCTGGAGCTGAAAGGCGGATTATCAGCTCACCGGTGCGCACGTGGGACCCGCGATCAACGAGGATCGTGTCGATAAATCCCGTAACCTTCGGGTAGACATCGACAACCTCGTAGGGCGAGATCTGCCCAGGGAGGGTCAACGTTGTGTCCAGCTTCTGAGATTCAACCGACGCGACAGGTATCTGCTGAGGAACCCCGGCATCGGCTGCCTGTTTGGTCTGCGACTGCTGGACCGCCGAACCATTACAACCGCCGAGGATTAGGCTGAAGCCAAAGACTAAGAAGCACGACCTCATTGTGAAGCCTCCGATGCTGTTGCATGCGCGCTATTCGGGTCATCAGGATCGAGCGAAGGCGAGATGAGAGAAGCACGCTTCTGCACCAAGCCGAAAACGGTTGGCAGGACGAGTAGTGTCGCTGCGGTCGCAGCGATCAGCCCGCCGATGACGGCCCGGCCAAGCGGCGCGGTCTCTTCGCTACCACGTCCGATTGCGAGCGCCATTGGGATCATTCCCGTGATCATCGCGAGACTGGTCATCAGTACGGGGCGGAGGCGTTCTCCCGCGGCATTTCGTGCGGCGACCTTTGCATCCGCGCCGGCTTTGCGATTTTTTTCGGCGAAAGTCACCAAAAGGATCGCATTTGCCACAGCAACGCCGATAGCCATGATCGCGCCCATGAAGCTTTCCAGGTTCAGGCTTGTTCCCGTGAATAACAGCATGAGAACAACGCCGGCAAGCACGGCGGGAATCGTGGACAAAACGATCAGTGAGAGCCGGATAGACTCGAAATTCGCTGCAAGTAGAAGAAGTATCACTACAATGGCCAGAGCGAGTCCGACGCTCAAGTTTCCAAAAATCTGGCGCATCGCGCTCACTTCCCGCGCACCTGGACGGTTATGCCGCGCGGAGGGTTGCCAGCGCGTGCAATCGCGCGATCAATATCAGAGCCGGCGCGCCCCAAGTCACTCCTCGCCAGATTGGCGGAAAGCCCAATCATCCAAAATCCATTCTGGCGGTCGAGTTCGCCAGGCACGCTTCCGGCGCGTACGGAAGCCACGTCGCTAAGTATGGGGGCTGCTCCAGTGGCGCTCGCGACCGGGATCGTCTCGATATCCTTGACGGAAGTTATTTGCGCTTGCGGTACTTCGACCTGCACTTGGTAGCTGACTCCCGACTTTGGATCGCGCCAGTAGTTTGGGGATACGAACCGGCTCGAAGCTGTCGCCGATACAACCGCTTGTCCCACCTGATCCGCGGTCACGCCGAGCTGCCCGGCCAATACGCGGTCTACATGGACGCCCACGGATGGGAGAATGGAGCGGCTCTTCGTATCCGAGATCACGTATTTCGCTAATTCTTACGAGTTCCTGGCTAACCTTGCCTGCGTAACTCAGCACGTCGTTATATTGCGAGCCGGTTACCGCAACTTCGATTACCGAAGACGTACCGAAATTCAGCGTCTGACTAATCAGATCGCCAGGATCGAAAGAGAAGTGCGATCCCGGAAATTGCTGCGGCAATGAGGTACGCAGCTTTTGCTCCAAGTTATGAATAGAAATGGATGCGCCAGGGCGAAGCGCGACGTTCATGATTGCCTCTTGAGGACCGCTCGTCCACAGAAATATGGCATTAATCGGATAAGAGGAACCTTGGGTGCCTACATAACTTAGGGTGATAGCTACGTTCCCGGGGCCTGCCTCATGGTTGATCGTGTCGAGCACTCGCCGCGCCAACTCCTCGGTTACAGGAACACGCGTGCCATCGGGAGCATCGAAACGCAGGCGGAACTGATTTGCCGCCGCTGACGGGAATATCTCTCGCGAGAGCCTCGGTCCCACTAGAAGCAGCACAGCAATCGCCACCACAGAATAAACGCCTAGTAGCAGCGCCGGCAGGGCCATTAGACGATCCAGCCGCGCATAAAATTGCTTTCGGAAGCGGTCGAATTGTTTTTCCGCGGAACCGTCTGCGCGCACCTCCTCGGCCTTGAGCAGCCAGTTGCAAAGCACCGGTACCAGAGAGCTGGAGAGAAGATAGGATGCCGCCATCGAGAATCCGACGGCGAGTGACAACGGAACAAACAGCGAGCGGGCCGGACCGACCATGAAGAACGATGGCAGGAAAACCGCGAGCACGCTTAGCATCGCAAGCAGCCGCGGGATGGCGACCTCCCGGCTTGCTTCTAAGATCGCTCGCGGCTTCGGCTCCCCCTGGGCCAGATGTACGTGAATGTTTTCAAGAAGCACCGTTCCCTCGTCCACGAGCACACCAACCGCAAGCGCAAGGCCGCCAAGAGTCATGATATTGATTGTCTGATCGAGCGCCCATAACGCTACGACGGCCATAAGCAGCGCAAAGGGAATCGTGATGACGACGATCAATGAACTACGCCAATCACGCAGAAAGAAAAGCAAAGTGAGGCCTGTAAGGATCGCACCGAGCAGTCCCTCACGGACCACCGAGACAAGCGCATCACGGACATACTGGGATTGATCCAACTCGTAAGTAATCTTGATATCTTCGGGGATCAGGGACTGAAACCGTGGAAGGCTCGCGCGCACCTCGTTAACCACGCTGATCGTCGATGCGTCTGGCCGTTTCGTTACGGGAATGTAAACCGTTCTCTTGCCATTCAGCAAAGCGTAGCCGGCAAGAATGTCTGAAGAATCAGAAACAGTTCCGACATCTCGCACATAGACGGATGGACCTGAACCGGACCGCAATGGGATGTCGAGCAGATCGGTGATTTGTTCGACTGTCGAATCCGTGGTGACCAAGCGTCTGAAAATTACCAATGTTCGCGTTTCCGGCGGGCTCAATGGCGTTTCCCGTAACGAGGGCCTGCACGACACTCTGTGTCGAAAGCCCGTACGCGCGCAACTTGGATGGATCCACGTTGATCACAATCGTGCGCTGATTGCCCCCGAAAGGCGGCGGCGAAGAAACTCCAGCCAGTGTCGCAAAAACCGGGCGTACGCGGTTCAAGGCCAAGTCCTGGATTTCGCCAAGGGTGCGCGATGGGCTCGAAAAGACCAGGTAACCGACCGGCAGTGTGCCGGCGTCATATCGGATCACAAATGGCGACACGGTGCCGGGAGGCATGAAGGCACGAGCGCGATTCACGTAGGAAATCGTCTGGGCCAGCGCTTCGCTCATGTTTGTTCCGGGATGGAATGTAAGTCTGAGCAGCGCCGTGCCTTGAATGGATTTAGCTTCAACATTCTCGATGCCGTTGATGTAGAGGAAGTGATACTCGTAGTAGTACGCGATAAACCCTTCCATCTGTTGCGGACTCATTCCGCCGTATGGCTGGGCAACATAAATGACCGGGAGATCAAGGTCGGGGAAAATATCGATGCGCGTTCGCATCAAGGCCAAGACGGACGATAGGCCCAGCGCAACGATAATGACGATGACCGTAATCGGCCTGCGCAGCGCTGCACGAATCAGCCACATACTAATGGTCTCCCGGCGCCGACGTATGCAAGACTTGCAGGAAAGTTTGCAGGTTGCCTTGCGCGTAGGCCACGCCGAAAAGTCCTCGCCACACATTCAATCGTGCAATGGCGTCGTCCATTTCTGCTTGGGCGAGCAAATTCTCGGCTTCGGCTACTTCCGCTATGGTCGTCAAACCTGACTGATAGCGGGTTCGTGATTGCGTTTCCGATTGCCGAGCTGCCGCCAACTCAATGGGAGTTTCCCGGGCTATGAGTTCAGCGCCCTTCAGTTGATCGCGAGCCGATCGAGTCTGCCCCGTCAGGTCTTGAATCGTTTGGTCGTAATGCGCCTGTTCCGAGCGTTCGTTGGCCTTCGAGATTTGCTCTTCCGTGCTTCGCGCTTTGAATGCAAAAACGTCCGGGAAGAGGATCGTGATCCCAGTCACCCAATTTCCGCGCGCGGGTGCCGCGCCATTCCAATTGCCGATGATTGACCCATTGTTGGGAACTCCACTGCCGCGGGCAAGTCCTTCCGCTTGCACGAACAAGCGAGGATAATCACTCCGCTGCTCGATCTTCTCTTCCGCCTGAACCTGCCGCACGGAAGCCATCTGATCCCTCGATAAAGGATGGTCTGACACCGAGGATTCGAGCAGCGAAGCGGTCTGTGGCAAGTCAAGCAGGGGGCCTCCATCCAATTGGATTTCGCTCCCTGCCGTTCCCATAAGAGACGCGAGAGTATCGAGGGCCACACGCTCTGCCTGCTGAGCTTGGTATAGCTGAGTTTTTGCTCGTGCGAATTCAGCATCGGCGCGCGAACCATCCACTCCGGGACGCAGCTGGTTGTCAACGAGGACATGAATGGAATTATTGAGAACCTGCCAGCGGTCAACGTTGGCCTGTGCCGCTACTACAGCTTGCTCGTTTGCCACTGCAACCAGAAAGTAGTTTCCGACCGCCGTCGCGACTTGAAGCTGTGTCAAATCAAGGTCGGCTTGTGACTTATCTTCTGCAGACCGCGCTTGGCCGACTCTAGCTGAACGTAACCCAAAGTCCAGAGGCTCCCACGAAAAAAATGCTGCCGCCTGACTACTCCAGAAGCTTTGTCCACTTGAAGAACCAATGGGCCCTATTACGGTAGCGGTCATGGGCGTCGGTAACCAAATACCATTGACCTGGTTCTGAGTGGCTCGACTCGCCTGGTACACACCACTCAACTGTGGGAGATATTGTGTCCGAGCAAGAGTCACCCCGGCCCGCGCCGCGGACACCTGTTCCAAAGATGCGCGAACGGCGGGATAGTGCTGAAGAGCATAGTTCATCGCATCTTCTAGAGTCAGCACCTTCGCCGTAAGATCATTGGTCTGGGCGATGCAGACGGCCGGCCAGAGAATAAGAACCAGCAGAATAGCCGCACCTTTGCCGAGACTTTTCCAAGGATTCGTTGTCACGATTCTCGTTCCTCTCTTTGACGTGCGCACATTCTTAACCTCACCCCCGAACGCGCCTTCTCGGATCTCCGGTCATTTATTCCAGCAATTCGCCCAATAGCAACTTCACTTTCTCACGAGCCTTCGCGAGCGCCTTTCGCCCGGACGCGGTGGCTCGGTAAACCCTGCGGCCTCTCCTGCCCAGACGAATTTTCTCCGAACGCAGCAAACCTCTCGATTCGAGCCCATGGAGCATGGGATAAAGAGTGCCCGCGCTCATCCTGTATCCGTGTCTCTGCAGCTCCTCGATCATTCCCAGGCCAAAGATGGGTTCCCTGCACGCATGGTAAAGAATGTGGATACGGATCAGGCCCGAGAGCAACTCTTGATCCCTGATGCGCTTGATTTCCGTTAATCCCATAATTGATTATCGAAGTTAGATATCGAAATACGATGAGATACTACCCACGGCTTCTCTTTACGTCAAGTCGTCCGATAAGCGCGTCATAGATCCTGTTGGAGACACGCACACGCAGGCCCGTAGCAAATTTCGTTATCTTTCTTTCGGCCTCACGCTCGTCCCTAATGACCCGCCTCACTTATGGCTGACCTACGTCTGAACCGGCACAGATAAGCACACAAATTCCGGCTAGTACTCCATATGTCGGGTTACCGCGTTTATCAGGACTTGGCCGGGTGGTCTTATACTTTCGGTCTGAGGTTTGTTTGAGTTGGGCGCTGGTAGGGTGAACACCGAAACAGTTCTACTCGGGCCGCTGCGAGACCGACCTGGTTATGACATGAGTTTCTGAGAGCCGGACTTCGGGAGAGCAATCCAAACTACATGGCTGGGATGACTCCTCACCACTTCGAACTTTGGCCGCCCGGCTGCTTCCTGTGGCTGTTCGTGGCGGCCTATGGGCTGCGCCGGGCCCGCATTTCCTGCAGTATCTGTCCCAAATCCGATTCCTTGAGATAGTCCTCTGAAAGCGGAATTAGACGTTGATTCTCGACCATGATGTGGAGCCGATAGAGATCCACTAGTTGGGATACCAAACCCTCGAAACGGGTGGCCTGCTCTGTCGACGGGGGCAAGGGCGCGGGAGGGAAGGCCACTACCTGGGCTGCCAGCTTCGCGAACACTGCCTCTTTCTCCCGATGCTGACTTTCAAGCATGGTCATCAGCTCCGTCAAAGCGGGCCCTTCGTCGCGACCATTGGCCAGGAGGCGAGGAAACACAGACTCCTCTTCATCCTGAGTATGAAGATGTCCCATTGCATCGAGGAACTGTAGCGCCTTGTCTAGAGCCTCACGGACTTCTTGGCGCTTCTGCTCAGAATCAGAACGCAGATGGGGGATTACCCTCTCTAGGATTTGCAAATGTTCTTCGATCCGATCGTGGCAGACAACTAGATGCCGCACTGGATCGCTTATAGTGACACCCGCATCAACGGCCAAAGCAGGATCGTTTCTGTGCATGTTCGGAGAATATACACGGGAATTGGAGAATTCAACGTTAACCTTGGAAACGGCACGATTTCTCTCGACGCCTTCCGATCTTGCGCTCCAATCCACTAGATTTGAAGCGCATGTCAAAACAAAGTAGAAATGTCCGGTTTTCAGCCAGGTAGAAATATCCGCTGCCGAGGTTTTCTCCAAGGGTGATCGGGAGGCGGACTAACCCATCTTAGTGCCCGGTAAGTTGGGCGGTCTCAATGGGTCGACGCAACACTCGCTCGAAGTCTAAATGCAGGAGTCTCAAAGGTTAAAGTCGTTCGCGAGCGTTGATTCAAACGGAACACTACCCTGTTTAGTTCTGATTAAGCATAGCCGGACAGATCGGTTCTCCAGGGGAAGTCTTGTCGGATCAACTGATTAGATGGTGTTGCATTGACCTGTTGAGCTCGCATGCATTACTGGACAAATGCCCGTCACCGGACTCTGGGTGTAGGAAGCGGAAGATGAGCTTTCGGGCGTATCGTTGCCTACTCGAAAAGTATGGGCAGCTAGTGCCCAAACTTTCCGATAAGTTCAGCTTGCGCTAGAATGTGCCCTTTCATGGCCCGCTCGAGTTCGCCTTTGCTAACTCCAGGTTTGAGATTCGTTTTGGACTTCAGGGCATAGAGCTTGAAGAAGTAACGGTGGATAGTGCCCTTGGGCGGACATGGCCCGTTGTAACCTATCTTTCCAAAATCATTGCGCCCTTGACGCGCACCGCTGGATAGCTCGCGGTCCTTTGGCACTCCCTCGCGCAATTCGTGGATTGCGGCGGGAAGATCGTAGATAACCCAGTGGACCCAGGTGCCGCCGGGGGCGTCCGGGTCGTCCATCACCAGGGCGAATGTCTCCGTTCCTTTCGGTGGATCGTTCCAAGCCAGTGCCGGAGAAATGTCAGGTCCGTCGCAGGCGAACTTTTTCGGAATATCGCTTTCTCGAAAAGATGATGTGGTCAATCGAAGTGCCATTGGTTGGATCTCCCGAAGCTGATTCTATCCGTCAGTATCCTGTCGTCAGAACTCCTCGGCCTGTCCCGCTCCAAGCGCGGCGCAGACGGGTTTTGAGAATTGTGGCATGCCTTACAAAATTGCGTGACAACAATCACGTGGTCCTGCGCCCCTTGTAAAGCGGAACGCGAACGGTCGCAGCAGCGCTTTGTGCAGGTACGCGGGCGCATCAAGCGCGCCTGCCTGCACGAGCTGGACGGAAAAATTACGGAGGAGTTGTGGGAAGCGAGATCTCCAGCGTGGAACCAGGAAGAGCAACAGAAGGAACCCACCAAAGTTTCTTGTTATTTCCGAAGAAAAAGTTTGACCTGCTCGAAAAAGTTCGGTGCGGCTTCAATCCACGGGAAATGACCGCAGTGAGGAAAAATTCTGATCGTCGAGCCCCGAATTGCGGAATGTATCCTCTCGGCGATGACCGGAGGGCAAATCCAGTCGTCCTCGCCAACCAAAATCAGAGTTTTGGCATGGACTTGATTCATTACACTATCCTCCTTGATTGGAGACTTTTCGTCCGCCGCGGAATTCGTATGTCTAGCCCATATCGAGGGCAGCGATGGCGCCGTCTTCGCCAAAAGCGGCATCCCCACGTCCGGATCATAGAAATACAACGGTAGTCCACGCTGCACGCTTGCTGCGAATTCCTCGTCAGTATTTGACCTTGTATCCGCCATCTCCCAGCTTACGGCGGCCTCGAATCGCTTATCTCCCCTCCGAGCCTCAAGTTGCTGCTGAATTATTTTCCTATCGTCGAAATCCTGAATATTAGAGTCCACCAAAATCAGTTTCGTAACACGTTTCGGGTATCGAATCGCGTAGCCTAGGGCGATCGCGCCGCCGTGCGAGTGACCCAATACCATCATAGTTGGCAGACCCCAATAGGCCCGAAGTCCTTCAAGGTCGTCAACCATGTCCGACGTGCTCATTCTTGATTCGTTCTGCGGGCGACTCGAATGTCCACTGCCGCGAGTATCGTAAGTCACAAAAGTGAAGTCAGTCTCCAACGGCACAAGGCCATTTCTAAGATACTCAGAGCCGATACCCCACCCTGGGGCTTGAACTACCAGCAATGGGCCGGACCCGGAAACAAAGTATTGGAACTCTATTCCGTTCACGGTAGCAAAGTGCTCACCGCTGGAGAGTTTTGCGTTTGACGCAAGCGCCTTCATCTGCGCGACAGCCAAGAAGCACAATCCGCTGAGAACGAATATCAAGAATGTCTTGGATCGAGTGGCGAAGCGCCTTTGTGTCATTGGTCACCGACCTAGTATCGATTGAGGATGACACATAGAGTTTACAACATGCCGAGTGGAGCCGGCGCAGCTCCTGATTAACGCGGTGTCTCTAACGACGCCGGCCCTTGCAAGAGTATTTTCTGTCGCTGATCACTGGGTTCGAGCACACTTCTTCGCCGGCGCACGAACAGCGTCTTTCTCTGTTGCTTCCGTTCACCTGTGTCACCCGAACTTGCTCAGCCCGTTTTCGTTCCATCCGTTCGGTGTTGGCGGGTTGCGCACCCTTTCTATTTCTTGAAATCATCCATGGGGCGGTCCCGCCCAATCACACCCGCGTTCATTCGGGCCAGGCACGATCTGTTCGGGTGCCGCAGCCCTTCGTTTCCCAGAAGGGTGCGCGAGGTAGCGTCACCTTTCTCACTCTCCGTGCGGTTAGAGCGCCATCGTGCGCGTCCTTCTCACTATCAATTCAACCTAAAATGGCGCGCCCAAGGGGACGATTTTAGAACTTTTCTCGGCGAATTCGTGCCAGCCGTGACACAAGTTGAGATCCCCGCTGGAATTAGCCTCTAGCCTCTTCGGGAGGTCCGAAAGTAGTTGTCCGGCTATCCGACTGGAATCTCTCTGCACAGAAACGATCAGGAGGCTGCTGTTAGGAACTTCTTCAACTCCAACGATGCCTGATAGCCTTTGTCGTAGGCAGTATTGGTGTACCAATTGCCGCCTAATGCGCGAATCCTACAGACGAAACTGACCAGCCAACCGGCTCGCAACCCAAGCTCCAAAAGCTAACTTCTGATTAATGGGCTAGCCGGACATGTGGAGTACTAGGAGCCACTTGTCCGGTTATCCGACTTACCGGGACTTGGTCCCGATTGTTGCTTTTCAGGTTAGAGGCGATACGAGACTCACTTCGGCTTCGTCGCGCGACGTTCAACTTCAGCGCACATTGCCTTTACTTGCCCTTCATCATCAGGGGGGAGTTTTCTCGCCTCTGCGCATTCCTTGATGGCCTCTGTGAATCGATTTAGGCGAGCATAGGCCGCGGCGAGTAGGGCGTGGGGAAGAGATGAATGCGAATCCTCCGCAATGAGTGGGCGAAGCTCCTCGATGGCGCCATTTGCGTCACCCTTTCCCAATAGAGCGATAGCAATATATTGAGTCACACCTGGTATTGGTTCGCCGAATTCCCGCCGCGCTTCACGTAGTTCAACAAGCGCGTCGTCATAGGACTTATTCGCTACCAGTGCGATGCCCAAGTTGTAACGATTCGTGCCGGGCCAAGAAGTACCTTCCCGTTCCAGTCTCACGGCCTCGCGAAAATGTGGAATGGCCGCTGCTGCATCACCTTTGCCTTGGAACAAGGCCTGTGCCAGCACAAACTGGTAACTACCGTCGTTGGGATTTAGGCGTATGGCTTCGTTGCATTCCGCGATCACGCCATCCAGATTTCTGCTCTTGCGATAAAGCTGGACCAAATCGAAATGAAATTCAGCGTTACTAGGTTCGCGTTGGACATCCTCCTTAATCGCTTGTATTGCTCCTGCCAGTCCTTTCTGTTTCTCGAGTATTTCCAGCAACTTAAAGTGTGCTAAAGGGAGATCGGGACGTAAGTGAATGGACTCACGGAGCTCAGCGATCGCGCCGTCCAGATCGTTGGCCATCGCGAGTACTTCACCGAGCGCATAATGGGCCTCGGCGAAATCAGGTTCGAGACGCACCACTTCGCGTAGCTCGGATACCGCTGCGGCTGGGGGCAAGCTCCTGACATACGCCCAACTAACAAACAACGCTCCGAGTGCGTAGTGCGCGCTGGCGCTCAGCGGGTCTTCGGCTATCGCTGCTCTCATTTCGCGTTCCGCCTCTTCGCATACCCCAGCCTTCTTTTCAGAACCCGACACTTGTGAACAAAGAGATGCCTTTGCTGCTCCGTTAGCCAGATGGCGAAATACGAGTTGGTTCTCGGCGATTTCCGTTTCCGATGAAGGCACGACCTTGGCACGCTCGAGTGCATTCAGAAGGCCTTCCCTGGCGCCCGCGTCTCGGAATGCCTGGAGAGCTTCAGCGGTCGGTGCAAACGTAATACCTTGGCGCTCAATAAGCCTGCTTATTTCGCCATTCGCGTCTCCCGTGCGAACTGTCAGTGCCATCACCCGCGATCGGTCCAGCGGTTTTGACTGCGGCAACGCAGAGAGTGAGCGAACCGCAAGAGGTAGCAACAGAACGCAGCCAAGAACTGAGGCTAGGGACCTCCCAAGAACCCTTTTCGAGCATGTGGGCCTTCTCTTCACACTGAAATAAATACACCGAAGCATTCTGGAGTGATGTGACTTGAGTCACCTATCTGGGCGATTCACGCGGAGAGATAAGTCCTGATTAACGCGGTATCTCTAACGACGCCGGCCATTGCAAGGGTATTTTCTGTTGCATGTCACTGGATTCGAGCACACTTCTTCGTCGGCGCACGAACAGCGTCTCTGTTTGCTGCTTCTGTTCATCTGTGTCGCCCTAACGTGCTCAGCCTGCTTGCGTTCATCAACTCGGTGTTGCCCACCAAACATCTCTTCGATCACCATCGACCATGATGAGTTATTCGAACTCCCTATTCGAAGGGAGGCAGGTAGCCTAATCAACCGGCCGGTGACTGTTCGCACCATACCGCGTTTCAGGCATCCCTGCACAGGCGACACCACTGTTCTGCTGCTTCTGTCCACGACGACAGAACTCGTTATAGTTCAATCTGGTTCCGCAACATGATCCACAGCCGGATCCCGAGCTTGCGAGCCACGGCCATTCTCGCCTTCCCCAGACCCTTCTGAACCAATTTGCGGCGGTAGAAACGCTGCAACTCCGGATCCCGGCGTACCGCGTGTGCTCCTGCCTCACCCCAGAGAAACCGCAACAGCGGATTCCCCTGCTTGCTTAGCCCACCGAAACGCTGTCGACCTCCACTGGAGTATTCACTCGGAATGATCCCCACGTAACTGGCCAGTGCTTTGCCGTCAGCAAACCGCTTTGGATCGCCCAGGAACACGTCCGTAGCCAACGCCGTGATCGGCCCCACTCCAGGGTGGGTCATCAGCAGCCTTGCTCCGGGACGCTCGCCTGCTTGCTCTTCCACTCGCTGGTTCAGTTTCTCGATCTCCGATGTCGAACTTCACGTACATCGCCTGCAACTCGCTCCGCCGATGAGCGGTATGCGGCGCCAGCGGCAACGACGCGATCGTGTGTTGTCCGTCGTGGCTCCACAGAGAAGGGCCTCGTCGTAACCCATTCGCCAAGGCAATCGCCTGCAGCGCATTCTGTATTCGCGTCCGCATCCGTACCCACTGATGACGGTGCCGCAACAAGGCCCGCAGATCTTGCAGCTCCTTCGAAGGTAGCCAGATCGCTGGGAAGCGGTTTTCTACCAGCAGCGTCAGAATCAAGTCGGCATCTCGCCGATCATGTTTCTGCTTCCGCGGTTCGGCTGCTCGAATCTTTGCCGGATGACCGACCTGGCATTCGATTCCCAGCTCTTCCATCAGGTTCACAAACCACACCATCGATCCCGTTGCTTCGATCCCCACGCGCACCGGGCGTGGAAGTGTGGAATAAAACTCCCGCACGTTGTTGCCTTCGTGCGTCAGAGTCATTTTCACTATCTCCCCCGTTTCCGTGTCGAGCATCGCCAACGTTTGCTGGCGAGCGTGCAAATCGCATCCTATAATTCGCATCTCGGCCTCCTTCGCTCCGAGCACTGTTAGGGCGAACACCGAAACAGTTTACTCGGACCGTCGCGAGGCCGACGTCGTTATGGCATCAACC